>CAWDZJ010000029.1:0-158373 GCA_963806815.1 uncultured Alphaproteobacteria bacterium
GCCCGGGTGACGTGAGAGCGCCGGTGGTCATCGGATCACTCATCCAGGCGCAGCCAGACCTCGTCATTGTACTGGAGTCCCGACCGCGTGAAGTTGTGCGAGCCCGCAAAGACCAGGCGGCGGCGGCTTCCCGCGTACATCGCGTCGATGAGCAGGAATTTGTCGTGGAGATAGTCCAGTCGCGCGACGTCGACGTGGCGACCGAAGTACGTGGTCCCGTCGGACTTCAGGTGGAGACGGAGCGGGGTGGTCATCGGCGTCGAACAGGCGGTCGCGTTCGACCGCTGGAGCCCGCGGCGCGATCCCCGGGCCGCCGCCATTCTGCTCGAGCCTGGCAACCCGACCCACCGTACCGCGCTACTGAGTTTACCGAGAGGGGCGTGGCCCCGGTGACACCTCGGGTACCTGTGCAAGGAGGCTCTGCTCCGTGCCCGCCGGGGGCCGGCGCGTCACCGCGCAGCGGGCTTCACTCGAAGCAGCACGACATGTTGTTGCCGTCGCTGCAGCCCGAAGTCACCGGATCGCCGTCCCCGGAGGAGTCCGACAGGAGCTGGAGCTCGCCGCTCGACGACAGGACGCACCCCGCCGACGGGTCGCCCATCGACTCGCCGCAGCGCAGGGCAATCGCCACGTACGACAGGTCGTCCGTCAGGCTGATTCCGCAGGCTGGCCGGGCTGTGGTCGCACTGGTCGGTCGCCTCGTTGCAGCTATCGCGGGTGCAGATGCTCCCGTCGGTGCAGTCGACGCCGCACCCCGTGACGGGGCTGCACGCCTTCGCCTGGTTGCAGTGGGGCTGATCGGGGCAACGGGCAGCCTCTGGCGTGTGGACGCAACCCGTGGATGGAGCGCAGGTGTCGACGGTGCAGTCGATGTCGTCGTCGCAGCTCGTGGGTGGATGGAGGCACGCCCCGGTGGATTTCTGCACACGTCGTCGGTGCAGGCGTCCCCGTCGTCGCAGTCGACCCCCGCGCAGATCTCCTGGCAGCCGGAGACGCGGAAGCGGAGCGCCGGGAACGACCCGGAGTACGACCGGAGCCAGAGCCCGGCCCACTCCGACGCGAAGTCGTCATGGTGACAGGGCGCTCCGTCGGAAGACCCGTACAGGGTGGCGCGATAGAAGACCCCCTCGGACTGGAGGGGGCTCAGGTTCTGCATGGCGATGCCGGTGGACGCCCCGTTCGACTGGCCCTGCTCGACGTACAGGGTGATGACCCGCGCGACCCCGGCTGGCATGAACGCGTGTACCGGAATGTCGAAGTACCCCCCGGCGAACGAGGACGGCACGGTGAAGGGGGGCCCCTCGGAGACGATCGTCCCGTCGAGTTCGCGGACGTGGGTGCGGATGGTGGGCGACGCGGGCGAGCCGTCGCTCGCGCGCTCGAACGGAGCGATGGCGTGAGAGACCGAGCGTCTCGATCAGCGTGTCGTGCGGAAAGACGAGCTCGACGCCCGTCCCGGTGTTGCGCGGCTTGAGCTGGGGGTACTGCACGGTGGGCGTGCGGTCGTCACCGCCGAACCACACGCTGCCCGGGGCGGGCTCCGTGTAGGGCGACTCGTGGGAGAGCGGATGGGTGAAGAGCCCGGTCCCGCAGGCGGGCGCCAGCGCGGCGTCGCCCGGAGAGGAGGCGTCCATTCCACCTTCCGCCGGCGCCTCGCCGGCATCGGGGCCGCCTTCGCCGAACGGGACGGCACCTCCCGCGCCGGCGCCGCCGCTCGCTCCTCCGTCCAGAAACGTCCCCGCGTTGCCTCCGGCCGAAGCACCACCGCTTCCGCCTCCCGCCGAAGCGCCTCCGCTTCCGCCATCGGTCGCCGTCCCCACCGTGCCTCCGCTGGAGGCGCCTCCGCCACCACGGTTGCCACCTGCACCGGTTGCCGACGCTCCACCGGTCGCGCGACCGCCGCGCTGCCGCCCGAGGCGCTCGCGTCCCCTCCGCCGAGCGCGCCGGAAGCCCGCGCGACGTGATCGTCGGAGCACGCGCTGCAGGCCCACAACACGAGGAGCGCCGTTCTCGTCGTCTGCCCCGCAAAGCCCATGGCGGGAGCATAGCCACGCCGTCCTGCCGCGTCGCGACAATCGGGCGTGGCCGCCACCGGCACATGGAAGCCGTCCGGCGGGCGGATAGGGATTTCCACCTGCGAATTCGGTCTAATTCGGGACGTGAGGTGGGAGAATCTTGGCCCGGATCCAGGGCTCGGCGGGATAGGGATTTCCACCTGCGAATTCGGTCTAATTCGGGACGTGAGGTGGGAGATCTTGGCCCGGATCCAGGGCTCGGCGGAGCGAGCGGCTCACCTCTTTCTCGAACGTCTTCATCACGTCCGCGCACCGGGCGCTGTCGTAGCCGCACAGCACGCGCAGCCGCCACGGCAAGGAGCACACCCACTGCCGCACCGGCACCCCGTTCGGCAGCACGCCTTCGACCAAGTTGAGTGCCGTGTCGGTCAGACCATGCGGGGGTTCAGGGGTCCGAATGATTCTCGAGATACGTTCGCCAGACGCGATCGCGAAGGAGATCCCCAACGCAAAGGAACCACGCGCGCGGCGGAGCCTGCCACCAGATTGTCGGACGCTCGCTGCCGGGAAAATGAAGTTCGGCGAGGGCTAAGTACAGCGACCTGCAAGAAGGTGATCAGGAAGAAATTGCGCCTCACCGCGGGCACGCATAGGAAGAACGATGCTGCAAATCGGCCGGGCGCAGAGTGGACGCGGCGTTGGGCGGGCGCGGTACGAGCCGGTACGAACCTGCAGTCGGCACTGCGAGACAATGGAGCGGGCGCCAGGGGACGGCAGATGGCAGGATCGCTGGATCGGAGCGCAGTGGTGCGTCGCGTCGGCAAACGCGACGCCGGCCAACGGTGACGAACCTCACCCGAGCGGCAAGGCGAGCTGGCCGGGCGGTGGCGATCGGGGTGCAGGAGGCGGCTGCGGGCCGAGCCCGAGCTTGGCCAGGAGCCGCTCAGCGTCCTCGGGAGTCTGAGCCGCCTCGAGCCATCGCATTGGGCCGCCGCATCGGGCACAGCTGTCGACGTCTGCGCGGAATACGTGCGCGGATCAGCCAGGCCCATCGGCGGCGCTTGGGGGGAGCGTCGCTGTGGTCGCCGCATAACCGGCAGCTCGAGCTGATCGCCTGCGGCGAGAGGAGGGCGTCGCTGGGTTGGATCGGGCGGGGGTTTCGGGACGACCTCTCGGCGCAGCGACGAGTGCGAGCTGAGCACGCCGAAATATTTCAGCAAGTGGGCGCGAGGCGGAGGCACCGCGGCAACGAGCCGAACCATCAGGTCATCCGGCTCGAGCACGAGGTGGGCGTGGGCAGAGGATAGAAGACCAAAGGTCCGCCCTCGTCCTCGCGGACGTAGACGCCGTCCAATGCGAGAACGTGGAAGTGGACGTTCAGTCGCAAGGCGCTATCAGTTCGAGAGATGCTCGCCACGGCCCCGGTGAAGGCCTGCCGTACGCTGTCGAGGACGAGCGCCTGCTTGGCTCGATGTTTGAGTGAGCGGCTCAGCTCGCCGACGAAGGCGCTCACGACCTGTGCGCAGAGCTTCTTGTCGTAGCCCAGCAGCGACCGTAGCCCCCAGGGCAAGGAGCAGATCCAGTGACGAATGGGCACGGCGGGCAGTACGTGCTGCTCGAGATGCACTGCCGTGTCGACCATTTTCGGCCGATGCAGGACGCGCAAAAACCTCTGCGTTTACACCGATCACACGATCCTCGTTACAGAACAACAACGGCTCGGCAACCGGAAAGCCGTGAGCATGCAGCGCGGTGGTGACACGATATTCCCGATCGATTGCGTGCGCCGACGGCAGCAGGGGACCGGGCGGCTTGCGCCGCAGCGCATAGCGGCATGCCGGCGTTTCCAACAGATAGGTCGGATTGGATTGCCCGCCCCTGAACTGGCTAACGCTCAAAGGGCCTGAAAATTCAGGCAGATGCGCCGTCAGATAATCCGCAAGCCGGCGCACATCGAACGCCAGTTCCGCCGGCACGTCCTTGGTGCCGCTGAATGTCGCCTGCCGATCGATCGGGCCCATGGCAATTTCATTTAAAGAAGTCGATCAGCGCGGCAGCGGTTTCATCCGGCGCTTCCTCGCATGGATAGTGGCCGCAATCGATAGTGACACCGCGCACGTCGTTAGCCCAGGTCTTCCAGATCGCCAGCGGCCCGGTCGATTCGCTGGGGATACCAGCACTGCCCCATAACGCCAGCATCGGGCACGAGATTTTGTTGCCGGCCGCCTGATCGGCATCATCGGCGGCGCGGTCGGCACCCCAGCCGGCGCGATAATCCTCGCAGGTGGCGTGGATGCGTTCGGGCACCGAAATGAACGCGCGATAATGCGCCATGGCGCGCGGATCGAACGCTGAGAGGTCGCGCGACTTGGCGAGGCTCGCCATTTTCCATTCGATATATTCCACCGGCGCCTTGCCGATGAACATTTCCGGCAGCGGATGCTCCTGCGCCAGGAACGGCCAGTGCCAGACCTTCATGGCCATCTGCGCATCCATGCTGTGCCACATGGTGCCGGTCGGCACGATATCGAGTACGGCAAGCTTTTCGAGCCGGCCGGGATGGTCGAGCGCGAGCCGATAGGCGACCCTGCCGCCGCGGTCGTGGCCGGCCAGGCGAAAAAGCGCGTGGCCGAGCTGTTCCATCAATTCAATCATGGCCTTGGCCATGGCGCGCTTGGTGTAGGGCGAATGATCGGGCTCGGACCGGGGCGCATCGGACCAGCCATAGCCCGGCAGGTCGGCAATTATCAGCTTGAAATACTTGGCTAATTCCGGCGCGACCCAATGCCAGATGACGTTGGTTTGCGGATAGCCGTGCAGCAGCAGCAAGGGCGGGCCGTCACCGCCGGTGCGCGCGAAGATGCGGCCGGCGGAGGTCGCGACCCAGTGCGATTCATAGCCCGGATAGAGGTCCGCGAGATCGTTTTCGTCGCTCATGACCTGTCTCAAGCCTTTGATTTTTCGCGCGCAATCGCCTGCCAGCCGATGTCGCGGCGGCAGAATCCGCCCGGCCAGTGGATGCGGTCCACGGCGGCGTAGGCGCGCGCCTGTGCGTCGGTGACGGACTGACCAAGCGCAGTGACCCCGAGCACCCGGCCGCCATTGGCGGTGAGCTTGCCGTCCACGACCCTAGTGCCGGCATGAAACACTTCCACGCCATCGATTTCCGCAGCCTTATCAAGGCCTTCGATCACACTGCCCTTTTCGTAATCGCCCGGATAGCCGTTCGCCGCCATGACCACGCAGAGGCTGGCGTCATCCGACCAGCGCAGGTCAAAATCCTTGAGAACACCGTCACTTGCAGCCAGCATGGCGGGCACCAGGTCGGATTTCAGCCGCAGCATCAGCGCCTGACACTCCGGATCACCGAAACGCACATTGTACTCGATCAGTTTCGGCCCCGAATCGGTGATCATCAGGCCGGCATAGAGCACCCCCTTGAATGGACAACCCATTGAATTCATGGCACGAATCGTCGGCATGATGATCTCGTCCATGGTCCGGGCGCACAGCGCCTCGCTCATCACCGGCGCCGGCGAATAGGCGCCCATGCCGCCGGTATTGGGACCGCGGTCGCCGTCGAACGCCCGCTTGTGGTCCTGGGCGGTGGCCAGCGGCAGCGCGTTGACCCCGTCGGAAATGGCGAAGAACGATGCTTCCTCGCCGCGAAGAAACTCCTCGATCACCAGATCAGAGCCCACCTCGCCCAGAGCACCGCTCATGATGTGGTCGATGGCCGCGAGAACCTCGGTGACGGTGTCACAGAGGATCACGCCCTTGCCGGCGGCGAGCCCGTCGGCCTTGACCACCAGCGGACCGCCATGCGCGCGGGCGAAGTCCTTGGCCGGGCCGGCGGCGGAGAAGCGCTCGTAGGCGGCGGTCGGGATGTTGTGGGCGCGGCACAGATCCTTGGTGAAACCCTTGGAGCCTTCGAGCCGCGCGGCGGCGGCCGTCGGGCCGAACGCCTTGATGCCGGCGGCGGTCAGATCATCGACCAGGCCCGCGACCAGCGGCGCTTCCGGCCCGATGACGACCAGGCCGATCTTCTGCAGATGGCAGAACGCGATCAATGCGGCGTGGTCGGCGACGTCGAGCACCACGCAGGTCGCCTCCCGCGCGATGCCGGCATTGCCCGGCGCGCAGAAGATGCGTTCGACCAGCGGGCTCGCCGCGATCTTCCAGGCCAGCGCATGCTCGCGCCCGCCCGAGCCGATGAGAAGGATGTTCATGCGCTCCCGCTTCGCGAAGGTGCCGCCACGAGTCGGCGTCGAGGATGGTCACGCCCGGCTGTGTAGCATGGGAGCGGCGGGGTGCAAGGCGGGGCCGGATCGCATCGCCGCGCAGGGTCGAGAGCGTTATGCGGCCTCCAGCACCTCGACGATTTCGCGCAACTCTTCAGACAACTGCCCGGGCAGTACGGCACAGAATGATTTCGGCAAGGCTGCGGTAGTACCACAATGTCTTCTCACGCGGCTGGCTGAAGCGCGACCAGATCTCTTTTCCGATCTCCGGCTTTCTCAGATCGCGCAGGATCGCGCGCGCGTTGTGCACCTTGTCCGCGAGCGAGACGCGCAGAATGTCGCCGTCCGCCGTTCGCAGATGCTCGATGTAGGCGCGCTTGCGCGTTTTCCAGTCGGGCTTCCGCTCGCCGGCCGAGGTGTTGGCGATGCTGTCGGAACACGCCGCGACCACGTGCGCGACGCGCTCTCCGAACCGGTTGCGCACGTCCTCCAGCCGCCCCGCGCCGCCCTGGTCCTCGACGCTGTCGTGCAGCAGGCCCGCGATGGCGAGGTCCTCGTCACCGCCATATTCCAGAACGGTTGCCGACACCGCCATCAGATGCGCGACATAGGGCGTCGTCGTGCCCTTGCGAACCTGTCCGCCATGGACATGCGTTGCGTACAGCAAAGCGCGGTCGAAACGGTCTGTGAGGATGGTTGGTTTGGTCATTGAAGTATCACCTTACTTGTCACGATCATATTGTCCTCGAACTTCGCATCCACAAACTGTAGCTCGGATGGAACGGAGTGACATCCGGGGTTTTTTACAGCCGCAAGGTTCGCCCCGGATTTCACTAACACTCGATCCGGGCTACTGGCTCCGCCACTGGCGATTTGGGAGCTCGTCGCCTGTTCGCATTGCGTGTGCGGCCAGAATGACGGTGATCAGCCAACCAAAAACAGTCCCGAAGAACAGCAAATTGCTTGGGATCCACTGCAGACGATAAGGATAGAAATAGTCTCTCGCTTCTCCGCACTCACTCGCCATCTGAACATCAAGCGCGATTGAGAACGCCTTGTAGAAGGCTAAGCTCACAAACGTCATGACCGACGCTCTTCGAGCCAGTGCCCTGACATCAAGAAAGAAGTTCGACAGGAAGAAGACAAGCAAAAATAACGTCGCGCCAAGCCCGATTGACCACAGCTGCCACACAAACGTGTTCAGAAAAACGATGCTCTCCAACCTGACATATTTTGAACAGCCATTGTAGGCCAAAGCGCTGACCAGCATGAGTCCGCTCTGGACAATCAGAGACAACGAAATCAACATAACGACTTTTGCTATATGGTACATCTAATGGAGTCCCGTCATACCCCAATCAAAACGCACACCTTGCCCGGCCCGGGCGGCGCAACGTGACATCCGATTTCTTTTGTTGCGAGGTCCGCCCCGGATTTCGCGCGCGCTCAATCCCGGCTACTTGCTTGAAATCGGCCCCGAGAGCTCAGTCTGGGCTGCCTGCTGCTATCGCTGTCATCGTCCGCCAAGGCGGACGATCCAGTACTCCGTGGAATCAAGATGACGCACGGCATTCGTGATCGAAGGACCTGTGATGACTGAATTCCCCGCCAGAGCCTGTCCCTGCGACGGCGGGGACGGGGGATGACAAGAAATAAGCCGGGCAGCCGTGGGTCAAGCCCGGCAATGACGTTCTGTGCGTCGATTTTAGTGACAGTTGGTATCAGCCCTTAGGCTCGCTATTGAGCGTTCCAAGCTTCGGTCAATCGCGACAATGTGCCGATGACTTCCGCGCGCCGTCCGTCGGCGCTACTGGAAAAATCCGATGCCAATCCCCTCATCGCCGCATTGAAGCGATCCGCATTGACCGAGCGAAGATAGGCAAGATCGTTCATGACGGTGACGACCCTGCGAACGACAAGTTCATCGAATTGCGCCTGCTCCTGTGGCGACGCCACGCGTTGAATTCGCGCCGGTGTCGGAATGACCGAAGACCCGTCCGCCCGGTTCGGCATCCGATCAACGCGCGGGACATAGCCATTGCGGCAATAGGTAACGGTATAGGTCCGGTACTTTGAATCGACGGTCAATTGGAACCGGCCGTCGCCATCTTTGGACGTCATCTGATCGATCGGCGCATTGCCATAGGCTGGGCAATTGCCCTCGTTGCCGGTTCGATTCGATTGCGGCCACGCCTTTACCGAGGCGCCGAGAGGCGCTTGATTGTCGATATCCATCACCCTGCCTGGATGATGCCGCCCGCCGCCCTGCGATTGTCCGGGCACCTGCCCGACAATTGTCAGCCCCAAGCCTATCGCGACCAGTACCAAAGTCCGCCACACGCGAGCAGCCATGTAACACCTCCAATAATTACAGCCCAAAAGCGCCAGAGGCTCAACCGAGCTTCTTCGTAGATCGCCACAGTCTGCGGCGTCAGCACGAACTGCCGCAATGTCCGCGGCGGATTGCAGCGAATTTCAATGCGTTGCGGATATACGAATTCTGCGACATCGAGATTTGGAGTCGCGGAATCAAAGTCGACCATCGTGGCGCTCAGCGCCGGAAGGCTCGCGGGGGTGATGTCCTTCCAACTGCATGTGCTGTCGCTGTTTGCCGGCAACGGTATTTCGACCCGCGCTATTCTCGTCGACGGCGCGATGACTGTCGTGATCGATTCCTGTGCGGTTTCGGATTGATCGACACGCAAGGTAAACCAGTTCATCTCGGCGATCGCCAATGCGACAAATACTCCGCAGACAATTGCAAGGACGATCGCGCTGGCGATAAACAAGCCGGAACGGCCACCCGGCTTGGACCGGATGAAGCCCGCCCGCGGGGCCGATTTGAGGCGGCTCCCGAACCAATGAGCCAGCAGGAACAGAACGACCATTCCGGCCAAGCCGGTGACGGCCAGCTTCCAAACAAACCCGACATTCGAGAAGTTTTCAAAGGCGCCTGCCAGCGCCAACACCGACAATAGCAAGCCAACAATGCCGGCCAATTTGCCCATGGTTCCAACTTGCTCACGGATCAAGTCCGATTGTCTCACCGGCCTCGTCAGGCAAAGTGGCGACAACTTGAGAGCGCGACAAGTTGCAACGCGCTCACGGCCACGACAGCAGGAACGGTCGCTTCAATGCTGTCGCTTCAATGAAGGCAGACACGTTAGTCCGCCATAGAATTCTGTCAACAGCTCCCAGTATGCAATTAATTTATGACAAGAATATCGGTGCTGTTTCTGGAATCTGAACAACGTATCGATCAAATTCGATCAATTCCCGCCTGTTTGGAACGAGCCGGCATGACGGACGAACGCACGCCAACGACACGGCAATCAGCGCGGGCACGCAACGTTCTGATTTTTTCAACGCGCCTCCTGGTCGCGGCGCTCGCAGTCGCGCTCAATATTTGGCTGTTTGCGGATGCGCTGCAATTTGAATTGGGCGAGCACTTGGCACCATCATGCAGGGCCTTTGCTGCAGCGATCGGCGTCGGCGTCGTAACCGCAGCGTTTGTCGCTCAAGCGGCATCGTTGGCGGTTGCCGTGGCTGTGTGGCGCTCCTGGATTTGGGCGTTCGTCCTGCTGGTTCCCTTTTGGGCGCTCGTATATGCCTTCCTCTGCACAAGTCCGTTCTAACGCGCTTTCGCGTGCGGAGACGAATGCAAATGATCGGACTTGAAACGAGCTACCCCACCCTCGCGTCCGCCGCGGCCCGCGCATCCGGCACCACATCGTAGGCGTAGAGCTGCGCGCGGAATTGCGCGTGGGCGGCCAGTTCCGCGTCACGCTTGCTGAGATCGGCATAGGTGTCGAGCGAATCGACCCGCAGCCCATTGCGGCGCGCGCCGAGCTGCACCTCGGCAACGCGCTCGCGGCGCAAACGCTCATAGGCGACGAGCGCCGCCGGCACGTCCGCCCGATCGGTCTGCTGCAGGATCGTCGCCAGCGCCATGCCGTCCTCGATCGCCTGGTTGGCGCCCTGGCCGAGATGCGGCAGCATCGGATGCGCCGCGTCGCCGAGCAAGGTGATCCGGCCCTTGCTCCAGGTCGGCAGCGGCTCGCGGTCATACAGCGCCCAGCAGAAGGTGTGATCGACCGCGGCCAGCACCTGGCCGATACGCGGATCCCAGCCGGCGAATTCGGCGCGCAGAGCCGCAGGGTCTCCCCCAGGGTCCACAGATTCCTTGGTCTTCTCGTCGGCCGGAACAAAGCCGACATAATTCACCATCTCGCCATGGCGCACCGGGAAGATCAGGAAATGCTTGCCGGGACCGGCCCACATTTCCCAGCGGTCCATCGGCCAGTCCGGCAGGCGGTCACGCGAGACCAGGCCGCGATACGAAATGGTGCCGTGGAACACCGGCGTCGACGGCGGATAGACGTTCGGCCGCATCTCGGAATGGATGCCGTCGGCGCCGACGACGATATCGGCCTCCGCGACGTTGCCGTTGGCGAAGGTCACGCGGGCCTTGTCGGCGTCCTGCGCGAAGCCGGTCGCCTTATGGCCGGTGTTGACCACACCGGCGGGCAGTGCGGCGGCCAGGAGGTCGACCATGTCCGCGCGGTGCATGCCGAAATTTGCCGCCCATCCGGTGGCGTCCGTCACCTGAACCGGTGCGATCGGCGTGCCGTCGTGGCGGTAATACCGTGAGGAGGGACCGATGCGCGCGCCAAACTTCTCGATCGCGGCACCGAGGCCCACGCGGTCCAGTTGGCGCACGCTGTTCGGCGTCAGGTAGAAGCCCGCCCCGACCTCGCCGAGTTCAGGCGCCTGCTCATAGACCTGCACCCGCAGGCCATGCGCGATCAGCGCGTTGGCGGCGAAAAGCCCGCCGATTCCGCCGCCCACGATTGCGATATCGAACTGCGAGTTTGCCATTGGTCACACATCCACGATGAACTGCCTTCGGTCTCAATATACGATATCGATGGCCATCGACAACGGACCGCGATGGGCCATCAATGGAAGCGGCCGAGACGATAGGGTCGTCGTCGGCCGTGGCGCGACGCTGGGAGAACCTTGGCGGGTCCTTGTGTCGGCGAGGCAAGCGTAGCCCCGACGGAACGGCGTCGCATCCTGCGGATTGTCACGCGGCCTACCGCCGTTCAATCACGATCGGCGCGAGATCGACCACCGCGGCGGACGCCATGCGGCGCAACGCCTTGCCGTTTTCGTTGCGCGGCACCTTGTCCGAGACATAGACCACCAATGGCACGCTCGATTGCCCGGCCTTGGCGGCCACGTTCGCCCTGATGGCTTCGATCACGTCGTCAACGTCGCGGCCAGCGGCGACCGCGACAATAGCCGCCAGCCGCGTCCGTCCGTCACCTGCGACCTCGGCGAAGCATAGGCCATCCTTGATCCCGTCGATGCCCTGAACGACCTGGTCTACCAGGCCGGCATTGACCTTGTGGCCGCCAACATTCAGCACATCGTCGACCCGGCCGCGGATGAACACCTCGCCCGCGCTGCTTTTAGCGCCGCGGTCGCCGGGATGAAACCAGCCGTCCCTGAAAACGCGTTCGGATTCTTCCGGCGCGCCGATATATTTTTTCGCCATTCCCGGCGCCTGAATTGCCATCTCGCCCTCGCTGCCGGCCGGTAGCGGCGCGCCGCTCTCGTCGAAGATCTCGACGCGACAGGAATTGACCGGTACGCCGATGGAACCGTCGTCGATCGAGGAAGGGCCGACAATCTTGGAACTGACAAGGCCGACTTCGGTCGAACCGTAGACGTTTCTGACATTCTCAAACCGGTCGAAAATTTTTGTCAGAAATGTGCGGTTGATCGCGCCGCCGGTCGTAAAGCCCCAGGGAATTTTCCGCCGCGCGATCCCTTCGGTCGCGCAAAAATTCAGCAGTTGATTGGGAGCGCCGATAACGGCATCGACGGCGCTGACGGCAAGAAACTCCAACGGACCGCTCACGAAGGTTCCGTGCCGGGACAAGACCCTCAGCGCCGTGAAGATAGCGAGATAGGACATCGGATAGATCAGGCAGCAGGCGGACAGCACGCCCTCCTTTTCCGCAAACGGATATTCCAGACGCTGGATCGCCGTTGCTCCGCTGATGCTCATGAATTTCGGCGCGCCCGTCGTGCCCGACGACTGGGCGATCATCCAGGTGTTGTGGGGTGAGGCGTAGCCATTGAACAGGACGCGGCGCGTCGCACGATTTGTCTTGGGCGGCGACATCCAGGACGGATCGACTTTGATCCGTTTCAGATGGCGAACAGCGTCCAGCGTGCGAATGTGCTCGTCAATGCCATGGCCGTCATGGAGCAGATGACTGATACCGAGCGCCTTGCTGCTGTCCAGGGCGGTGCGCGAGGCCGGCACCCAGGAGCATCCCAGTAGCGCCGCCGCCACGGCAGCCGCGGTCACCGGGATCGGATGATGCAGATCCAGCGCAATGCAGGACGACCGGTCGACGCCACACTCCTTCAGCCGGAGCGCGAAGGACATGGCGACGGTCTTGAATTGTAGATGAGTTAACGCGCCGTTCGGCGTGTTGATAGCCGTCCTGTCGGGAAATGCCGTCGCCCCCGACAAAACAATGTCCGCCAGCGTATTCTTCGATCGCGACGCCATGGCCGCCACCTGTCGATCCCGACTTCCCTTCCGGGCCGCGCTGCCGCTCGACGCGTACGGTTTCAATCACAAGCATATCGGGAATAGAATAATTCCGCATCCTGGCTGTTATTTTCCCCCAACAATCTGGCCACCGACTTCGCGGACCCTGTTGCGGTGCCAGCTGATTGCCGGGCCGGGGGGCAGAAGGCGGGCTGCCCGGCTCGGCGCACGGACGCGCAACCCCCAACAATCATTGACGTTTGTGTAATCTTGACATCCATTGCACGGCAATCGAGATGTGCCGTTGTCGGCGTCCGCCGCCCAAGGTTCGCGGAACAGCCGAGGGCGGGATAAGAACGAGGCGGAAAAGGGGGGGGATCGCGTGGTCGAGGTCATTTTCGGCATCGGAACGATCATGGACGAACGGCAAGCCGGCGACGGCGGTCGTGGTCAACGATCAGGTCTCGAGCCTGGCGAATATCGTCGCCCGGCATTCCACGCCGGGCGCCGCCGCTCCCGTCGATGCGCGATTTCATGCCGGACTGGGACCGCTGGCACGGCTGGCTGCGCGGCCTCGATCTCACGCCGTCGCCGGATGACGGCTGGCGTCCGATCGACGCGGTGAAATTCACCGCGCCGGTTCCCGAGCCGTGGAACATCTTTCAGACCTATCACAATTTTGACCGCCCCAGCCGGATCACCGGCAAGGTCGATCCGCCAAAGCACGAGCGCGTGTTTCCGGACATGTTCATGGCGTCGCGCTCCTCGCTCGCCGGTTATGGCGACACTGTCTACCGCGAGCATGGCGTTTTTCAGTTCGACTTCGAGCTTGAAGTCACCGCCATCATCGGCAAGCCCGCATATCGCGTGCCGGCCGAACGCGCGGAGGAATACGTCGCCGGCTACGCCATCGCCAACGACTACACCACGCACTTTTCCTGGTGGAGCAAGTGGCGCGAGGGCCGTCGCACCAACGACAGCATCCGCATGAAGAACTTTCCCGGCTATACGCCGATGAGCCGGGTCATCGTGCCGCGCGATACTCACGGTCGATCCGCACGATCTGGCGGTGAAGGTCACGGTCGACGGCGTGCTGCGCCAGGACACCCGGACCAACAAGATGCTGTGGCGGGTCGGAGAAATGGTCGAGTATCTCTCCCACGTCATGCCGCTGCATCCGGGCGACCTGATCATCACCGGCTCGCCGGAGGAACTGCCGCTGCCGCCGGGAGAAAAGAAGGGCCTGCGCGACGGCCAGGTCGTCGTCTGCGAGGTGGAAAATCTCGGCCGGCTGGTCAACACGATCGCTGAGCAGTCCGAGCGGCAACCCAAGGAACCGGTTGCCTGATCACGCCCGTATCCCGTCACCCGCAAACGGCCCTTGCAGCCGAGGAATATCAGTTGCAAGGACCGCGGGATCGATCAGGATTGATCACGTCCAACGTCAGCGCTTCTTCGCCGCCGCGTAGAGGTTGCGCAGATAGTCGAGATGCTTCGGGTCGGCCTTCTCGATGCTGGCGAGAGCCTCCGCGATTTCCTCCGGACCGATCGGACTGATGTCGAGATCAGCCTTCGCGGCCTCCGCCAGAAACTGCGGATCCTTGTGAAGATCGCGGAACGCGGTCTGCAGCGCCTTGGCGCGATCGGCCGGAATGCCGGGAGGCGCCGCGAACGGCCGGGAAAATTCGAACGGCAGCTCGACCAGCTTGATCAGCGCAAGCGCCTCCGGATTGAGCGCCAGTTCACGCGCGGTCGGCACGTCCTTGAGGTCATCGGCGCGGGTCTTGCGGCCGAACTGCACGAGAATCGTGTAGCCGCTGCCGGGCTTGAGCCAGTCCGGCTTGACCGCCTTGATCCCGGTGAGATTGACCATGCGGCCTTGAACCTCGCCGCGCTCGGTCGCCAGGAACAGACCGGCGCTGCCGCGATATCCGGACACCATTTTGTAGTTGAGCCCGATGGTATCGCGCAGGACGACCGGGATGTCGTTGCTATTGGAACCGGGCGCGGAACCGCCGAGCACGATCGGCGGGCCGCCGGGCCGGCGCGCATCCTCGATCGTCTTGTTGGGACCGTCGGCCCGCGCCACCAGCAGATAGGCGTCGTTGGCAAAACTCGACGACGATCCAAGCCAAGTCAGCTTTTGCGCATCGAACTTGACGCTGGGATTGCCGCCGAGGATCGCGCGCACCGGCATGGCGGGCGAAAACATCGCGATCACAGTGCCGTCCTTCGGGGCGACATTGTAAAGATAGTTGGCGGCACGCAAGCTGCCGGCGCCGGGCATGTTCTGGACGATGGCGGTGGGATTGCCGGGAATGAACCGGCCGATATTGCGTGCCACCAGCCGGGCATAGACATCGTAGCCACCGCCGGTGCCATAGCCGACGATCACCGTGATCTGCTTGCCCTTGTAGAAATCAGCGACGGATTCAGCCGCCGACGGCGAAACAACCAGCACGGCCATGCCGACGGCCAAAGCCGCAAGCGTCGCAGATCGACCTAACAAATTGGAAGATTTCTGTTTGAGCATTGCGTCTTCTCCCATAATTTTTATAGTTTTTCAGCGTCGTGAGTACGGCTTGACGTTGCGGCGAGACTTTTAGCGATAACACCCTTCAATCGATCGCACCGGTAGGCGCCAGGCAGCACCCCTGATGATCACTGGGACTCACACGCACGGAATCCGATCGCAGGGCGTGCTCCCGGAATTGCCCGTGTGCGCGCAGGCAAATCCGGGCGCGGCAGCGGGCGAAACGCCGCCCGCTGACAACGGCAACTGACCCCGGCTACTTCTTCTGCGGCGGCTTGTATTCCTTCTTGCCGTGACTGGAGAGCGAGAGCAGCCCCTTGGCGCGCTCGCGGTCGGCCTTGAGGAAGACGGCGAACTCGGCCGTTCCCATGCCGCTCGGCACCACGAATTTCGATTCCAGGAATGCGACGAACTTCGGATCCTTGATCTGCGCCACGAAGGCGGTCGCGAGCTTGTCGATAATGGCCTTCGGCGTCCCCTTTGGCGCAAACAGGCCCCACCAGCCGAAGCTCGGGAACGGGATTCCGGCCTCGGCCAAGGTCGGCACGCCGGGCAGCAGCGCAACGCTCTTGGGCGCGGCCACCGCGATCGCCTTCACCTTGCCGGCCTGCATCGGACCGATGAAATTTCCGACCCCCATCTTCGCCAGTTGCAATTGCCCGGCCGCGGTCGCCTGCGCGATCGGTCCGCCGCCGCGGTAGGGAATGCCGACGATCTTGGTGCCCCATTCATGGTTGAGCCATTGCAGGAACAGGTCGGGGAACGAGCCGGCGCCAAGCGTCCCGTAATTGAGCTCGCCCGACTTCGCCTTCGCCATCGCCTTGAGGTCGGCAACCGAGTTGACGCCGAGAGACGCCGGCACGAAGACGCCCTCAATCAGGAAATACAGGTGCGCGATCGGCGCCAGATCGCTGTCGGCGTTATAGGGCAGCTTGGCGAACTCTACCGGATTGATGGAGAGCTGTCCGTGATTCAGCAGACAGAGCGTGTAGCCGTCGGGCGCGGCCTTGGCACAGGCATCCGCGGCCGGGATGCCGTTGGCGCCGCCGCGATTTTCGATCACCAGATTCTGTCCGAGCCGGGGACCGAGATCGGCCGCGGACGCGCGCATGATGACATCCGTGACGCTGCCGGCGGCGATCGAAACGATGACGCGGATCGGTCGGGTTGGATAGTTCTGCGCCTGCGCCGTGGCGGCCCAGCCGGCCACCGTCAAACCCATCACAATGGATGCGATGATGCGCATGTGTGTTTTCTCCCTGTCGTCGTTTTTTGATTGCGCCCGGATTTTCCGGACCAACCCCGACGTGGCGCAATTATGTGCGCGCTTTCAGCCCGACCGCAAGCCTAACCCACGGCGCTGACAACCGGCCGGTGACCTTCCGTATTCGCATGTCGGCATCGGCCGCATCTTGTTGAGAACGCAACGGACCGATGCCACCGGACGCGTGATCCGCGCGCCAACGGGCCGGCAAACCTCTGATCAGGGAATACCATGTTGCCAATCAGGTCCGTCAGACCCTGACCGCAGGTTTCACCAAGCCGGAAACGCCGATCTCGCCAAGCCGGCGCCATCGTCCAAAGTGATCGCAGACAGCTCGTCCGAACCCGCGAGGGCACCATCGAATCCGATGCCGGAAAGGCGCCAACTTCGCTTTCACCCATGGTGCCGGAAGCAGCGAGAGCCCTCGCCGGGGTACCGCAGCAGCGGTCTAGCCAGACAATCCCTCAAGATTTACGAAATTAATTTTCGGGTCGCGGCGCGCTGACGCAGGCTCTCAAATGCAAACGGGGCGCTCCAAAAAGTCCGCGTCCACCGAGAATCGGACACCTTCCATGTAATCAACCGGCCTGCATGATCGTCGGCTGAATCCAGCCTTCAGACGAAATTCGTGAGATATTTCAGCGCTAACCACCGGCGATATCGGACGGAAGCCGCCACCATCGCAGTACGAGAACGATGTCAGCGCGCTGCAATGAGATACGCTCCGCAACGCGATGAACGGTTTCCTGAACCGGATATGAGGCATCACGGCGAGGCAAAGTTGTGGGCTGCGCGCACCACTTGCATCTATCCATTTGCCGGCCTTGCCGCTATGTATTCGGGGTCGGCGGATGTTCCGATCGACTGGCCACACCCCGCCGAGCGCGGCCGGCCATGTTTTCTCCCGGAGATCGTTAGATGGCTAAGGGTACTGTGAAGTGGTTCAACCCGACCAAAGGTTATGGTTTCATTCAACCGCAAGGCGGCGGCGGCAAGGACGTGTTCGTCCATATTTCCGCTGTTGAGAAGGCCGGTCTTTCCACCCTCAATGAGGGCCAGATCGTCGAATACGAGGAAGTATCAAACCGCGGCAAGAGCTCGGCGGAAAACCTTAAAGTTCAAAACTGAACGATCGGGCGTACTGCCCGCCGTCTTGGCCGGCGCGGCCAATATGGCCGCGCCAATCGGGCCACGGCTGCCGAGACAAATCGCATTTTCGCAATGATCGCCAAGTATCTTGTCGGCTCGCCGTTCCGGCGCGACCGGCCATACCCTGATCACACCAGAGCCTGACGCGCGACCGGGGCTCACCAGGAGCAACAGCACGTATCCATGAGCAGTCACTATAATCCAAGCCTGTCCGACCGGCTGAGCAACGCATCCGACGCCAAGAAGCAGATGCTGGAAAGATTCAAGAAGTCGATCGACCCGAACAATCCGGCATTGATCGAAAAGCGGCGCGAGCGCGAGGCCATCGTGGCGGCGCGAACCGAACGCGAAGCGCGACGCGAGGCGTTGCGCCAGGAAGAGGAGCGCCAACGCGCCCGGCAAGCCGCAATCGCCGCCGAACAGGCCGCGGCAGCAGAACGCGAGGCTGCTGAACTGGCAGCGCTCGAAGCGGCCGAGGCCGCCGAACGTCAGGCCACGCTCGAAGCCGAGCAGAAGGCCGCGCGCGATGCCCGCTATGCCGCGCGCAAGGCTGCCAAGAAGGAGCGGCGGAAGGGCTACTGACCTTCCAAGCCGCGACCATCCACCCTCCGATCTGGTCATCGTCCGCAAATCATCCGCGGCGCATCATGCGCCGCGAAACACCTATGGCGCGACGCATGCGCGCCAGCGCGCGTCGAATAGCGGCGGCGATCGCGCCATGTCGGCAAGACGTTCCACAGCAAAGTTCCGGGAACGATGGACTTCGCGGCGCATTGAGACTCCGAGACCACATACGAATGGGAGAAGTCTCATGCGCACACTCATCGTTGCCCTCGCACTCGCCACCGGCGCCATGGTTCCGCTTCCGCAAGCGGCATTCGCCCAGAAAGGTCCAAAGGCTTTTTGCCTGAAGGATTCCAGCGGCGCCATCAACTGCCTGTACAGCACCATGGCTCAGTGCAAGAAGGCCATAAAGGGCAAGACCACGCATTCCTGCGTGAAGAGCCCGACCGCCGGCTAGAGCATTTCCAGGCAAAGTGGAAACCGGTTCGCTGTCCGGAAATGCGACAAATCAACAAGATAGAGTGCTTTCGTGATTCTTTAGAAATCGAAAGCGCTCTAACAGCCCTGACCTGTTGGCGTTCCGTCCTGCGAGAGGCCCGTCGGGGCGCGGCTGAAAAAGTCTTGGCGTCGCAGACCGGGTTGAAGCGTCCCTCTGGTGGAGGGACGCTTTTCATTTGCGAATGACCGAAGCGATTGGCCTGGCACAGCCCCGCGATCATCGGGCTTGGCATGGCCACCCAAGCTTTCCGTATGATGGAGTATTCCGTGCACAGATCCGTCAAAAAAATGTCATCGGGCCAAAAATTATTTTTGCACGTGTTTTGACCGTTCTTCAGCGAGCATTCATTAACTTGTTTGTTTTATGGAGTTTTTCTGAACGCTCCGATGCTTGGTCGATCCGGCCGCAATTATGTTCCCTTGCATTTTCCAAATTCGGTCACAAATAAGGAATGGTCTTCAGAAACCATTCTTCGGCGTACGCGTTGCATTATCGATATTGCAGCGTTCCGAGCGCGCCGACGCCAGCCGCGACCGTGATAATGCGGCAAAGACGGCTGCGATGACCGCGACGGGTGCATCGATATTGCGCCGATGCGATCGCGCCAGGCTTCGCGTTACAATGTTCAGGGAGTAGTGTCATAAATCGCGACCCCAAACCCGAGCTTGAATACGCATTTTCTCCTCCCCTTTCGATCGATGGCAGACAGATTGCCACCTTCAGCGATGCCGTCGCGATTATCAGGGCGCGCGAAGCGGCGCATCCGAGCCTTTATGGCCAAATGATGCTTAATCGCCTGACGGGAGCGGGGAGCTACATCGAACAGATTTGCGCCGCGGACGCATTCCAGAACTGGGCCGCCGACGAATTGGCGGCGTAACGGCACCTCACAAGCCCATGGGTGGCGCCGGCTGACCTGCTTCGCCTCGCCCCGACGCGGTTCTGCCCACAATCTGTATTGCCGGGCCCAGCGCCGCGGAAGGTTCATACGGCAGCCAAAAGGCATTCGAAAAATTGCCGGGCAGCGCGAATATCGACCCAAAAGCATGACAATAGTGGCGAGTTGCCGATCGTCATGGCGAGGCGGTTGACTGCCGTCGCGGGTTGAACGTCTGATTTACCCTCCGCCTGACGGCTCATCTGTTCGCCTGCATCGACGCTGGCCGGATCGATCGCGCCCCGTCGAGCCATTTTTTGCCGATTTGCCCTGTTTCGACGTCGAATGCTAATGAAAGCGCAGAGTGCCCCGGCCACCTCCAGCCAAAGGCCGCGAGACGGATCATTTCGAGACAGCGATGGTGGTACGACAATCAACACGCGCGGCAGGCGCGAAGCCAGCCGCCAAACCGACGGCCAAGTCGGCTTCGGCGGGACGCCACCATGCCCGGACACCCGCTGCCCGCGCCCGCGTCGCCGAGGCAGCAGCCGATCGCAGCGGCCCGCGCGAGCGCCTGCTCGATACCGCCTACACGTTGTTTTCGACTCGCGGCGTCAAACAGGTCGGGATCGATACCTTGCTGGCGGAATCCGACTGCGCCAAGGCCAGTCTCTACAAATATTTCAAGTCCAAGGATGATCTTGCCCTCGCGTTTCTCGAACGGCGCGAGGAACTCTGGACCCGGCGCTGGCTTGAAACGGAGATCAAGCAGCGCACCAAGGACCCGCGCAAGCGCCTGCTCGCCGTTTTCGATGTCTTCGACGCCTGGTTCCGCGGCAAGGAATTCGAGGGCTGTTCGTTCATCAACGTGCTGTTGGAAACCGAGCCCGAAAGTCCGGTGCGCCGCTCGGCTGCCCGCCACCTCGCCAAGATCAGGGCAATCGTCCAGGAACTCGCCGATGAGGCCGGCCTGAAGAACGTCAAGCAGTTCGCGCACGTCTGGCACATGTTGATGAAGGGGTCGATCATCGCCGCCGGCGAAGGCAATCGCAACGCCGCGCGGGAGGCCAAAGCCGCCGCCACGCTGGTCATTGACGGCTGGGCGAAGCGGTAACGGGCTAGGCGACACCCCTCTCCCATAAGGGGAGAGGGGCACGAGCGGCCGTCCACCCAACTCAGATCTTCAGCTTCTCCGCCGCCATTTTGGTTCCCTCAATTCGCGCCTTGATCTTTTCGAACGCAATGTCGCGCGCGACATCAGGCGAACCGTGCTTCGGCTTGACGTCGATCGAGAACGGCGAAAAACCGCAATCGTCAGTCGAACCGAGCTGATCCTTGGGAATGTATTTCGACGCCGCGACCAGGTCGTCGCACACTTCCTGCGGTGTCTCGACCCGCGGGTCTTGCGGATTGATGACGCCGATGAAGGCAACCTGCTTCACGCCGTTGGCGTCCGCGCGAATGTGCTTACCAATCAGCTTATAGACGTGTTCTTTGTCCTTCTCGCTGGCGAGTTGGATCAGGAAATAGCCGGCATTCATCTTGAACATGCTGGGTAGCAATTCGGCGTAATCAACGTCCGCGCTATGGGTCGCGTCGCAGTCGCCGCCCGGACAGGTATGGATGCCGATATTCTTGCGCTCCTCCGGCGTGAAGCGGTCGAGCACGCGGTTGTTGAGTTCGATGAAATGCCCGAGCATGTTGCGGCCGGTCCACGGGTTTTTCGGATCGTTGCGGCAGGCAAGCCGCCCCTCGGTGAAATCGATCGAGACCCGCGCCGCGCCCGCCGCGAACGCTTTGCGGATGTCCTTCTCGCATTCATCGCAAAGATCGCTGAGAAACTGCTCGCGTGAATAGCCTTCGACTTCGCCGTCGAGCGGATAGAGCAGCGCCAGCATCGACGGCGCGATCACCGCCTGCTTCAGTGGCTTGTGCGCCATCTTCACCGCCTTTTCGGTGAATTCGGACGCAAAGGTCTTGTAGTGGAACGGCCCACCGGTCAGCCGCGGCAATTGCCGGTGATGGCCGTCGGTGAAAATCGCGAAATACTGGCCGTCCCCGGCGAGGTGATCGGCGAGGCCGGTGCCGGCAAGCGTGTCGGTGATCGGATAGGTCGCGAAGCTCGACATCCGCTGTTCGCCGTCGGACACGATCGGCGAGCCGGTCGCCTCCATGCGGGTGATGGAATCACGGCAGGCGGCGTCCTGCTCCCGTTCCAGGTCCGCCTTCTTGATCTTGCCGGCATCGTAAGCGGCATAGGCGGCCTGCAGCTTCGAAGGCCGCGGCAACGATCCGACCGGTTCCGTTGGTATCGACATCGTCATTCCCTCCCTTGGTTTGATTTGAAACCAGACAGGTCTGCTGACGTTTTTTTGCTTCGCGACAAGGAGCGAAATTATAGACAGACATGTCTGTCTATATTGGACGCCCAATCGTCCGGTCCGTCAATGGGCGGTCAACGCATCACCTCACCGCTCAACTGACGCCTTTCAATGCCGCAAGATGCTCCTTCACCACCTGATGCATCACCGAACTCGGCATCCGTCCGAAGCCGCAATAAGCGGCGACGCCGAAGTCAGGCCAATATTTGCGCGCGACCGCGAGCCGTTCGGCAAACCCCGCCATATGATGGATCATGCCGAGATAGACCCGCGCGCCCTGCGGGCGGAGATTGGCGAGCGGCGCGAAGAAAGCGTCATCGCTGCGGTCGAGCACCGGCAGATGGATCCAGTCGACCCTCCGGCCCAACTCCGCAACGAAGGCATTGGCGAGTTCGACCGTTTGGCTGAGATCGTCGGGCTGGAAGCGCGGCCAGCCACCAAGCGTGCCGAAGCAGAAATGATAACCGAGCGCGACCTCCTCCGGGATCTGCGGCGACAGCGCCCGCACTTGGCCGAGATTGCGCGCGATCGCGGTCTCCAGCGGCATTCCCATCGCGCCATAAGCATCCTGAACCTCGGAGGCGCAGTCCCATTGGATCGCCAGTGCGTGGTTTGGGATATGGGCGACGATGGTCGCGAGTTCCTCGCGCAGCGCCTCCTGATAACCGGGTCTGATCTTGTCGAGGTCGCCCGCGACCGGGAAGATGCGTGGTGGCAGCACGCTGTTGACGCTCGGCATCGACACCTGGAAGCGCAGATGCTCGGCGAGATGGCCCTTCTCCTTCAGGGCGCGGAATACGAAGTAGGAATTGATGGCATCGCGCGCATAGCCGAGCCGCCAGCCCGGATCGCCGAAGCGCACGCGCTCGACACCATCCTTGACCTTGAACTGCCAGCCATCGGAGGCGTCATGCGGAAACAGCCGTTCGACGCCGTCGTCGGGGCGGGGATGGCGGACCACCTCAAGTTCGGCGTGGTTGGCGAGTACCTGATAGTGCACCCGGCTGATCCAGTGCCGACGCGGACCGACCTCGCCATCCGGCATCGACGCCAAATAAGGCCCCAGCGGCGCGCCGAAGGTCTCGAACACGTCCTCGACGCTTTCCAACGGAATACTGCCGACCAGGAGCAGCTCGTCGCCCATACGTTTCCCCCTTCGATTTCCCAGTTCCGATGTGTTTTGGGCCCGATTTCCTCGGATCGTGCGGCCGGCACCCAAGCGCGGCTGGCTTGGTGTAACATGGCCATGGGTCGCCGCAACGCTGCGGCCGTCCTGTCGCCGGAGCAACAGCCATGCGTTATGAATTCTATTACTGGCCGACCATCCAGGGCCGCGGCGAATTTGTCCGCCTGGCGCTGGAGGAAGCCGGCGTCGACTATGTCGATGTCGCCCGCGGCGGCGAGGACGATGGCGGCGGCCGCACCGGTGTGTTGTCGCTGCTCAACGGCGACGACATCCCGCACCCGCCCTATGCGCCGCCGTTCCTGCGGGCCGGCGACCTGATCATCGGCCAGAGTGCCAATATCCTGATGTATCTCGGCCAGCACCATGGCTTGGCACCGCAGGACGAAGCCGGCCGGCTATGGACCAACCAGTTGCAGCTCACCATGGTCGACTTCGTGAAGGAGATTCACGACACCCATCATCCGATTTCCGGCAGTCTTTATTACGAGGAGCAGCGCAAGGAAGCGAAGCACTATTCCGCTAAGTTTCATGAACTGCGGCTGCCGAAATATCTCGGCTATTTCGAGCGTGTGCTGGCGCGCAATCCGGACGGCAAGGAACATCTGGTCGGCAAGGCGCTGAGCTATGCCGACCTCTCGCTGTTCCAGCTGATCGAAGGATTGCGCTACGCCTTTCCGCAAGCGATGGCGCGGCGCGCCAAGGACATTCCGCTCAGCCTCGCCCTGCATGCGCGGGTCGCGGCGCGGCCGCGGATCGCGGCCTATCTCGCCTCGCCGCGCCGCATCGCCTACAACCAGAACGGCGTTTTCCGCCACTATCCGGAACTGGATGAATAGCGGCCACGGCCCGATTTGACAGCAAGCGCCGGAGTGCGGCGGCGGCGCCTTAGGGGCTAAGAGGTCCTCAAATGATGGGACATCGAAAGGCAAGCACCATGAACGCGCCGCTCCGCAACCCGATACCGGCCACGGCACAGGCGGCCACCGCGACCGAACACGACCCGCGCTGGGCCGCGATCGTCGTGCGCGACCGCGCCGCCGACGGCACATTTTTTTATTCAGTGAAGACGACCGGGGTGTATTGCCGGCCGTCCTGCGCCGCCCGGCTGCCGAATCCGAAGAACGTGCGCTTTCATGACAGCCGCACCGCGGCCGAGCGCGCGGGCTTTCGGCCCTGCAAGCGCTGCAAGCCGGACCAGGCCCCGCTTGAACAGCAGCAGGCGGACAGGATCGCCAAGGCCTGCCGGATGATCGCGGCATCCGAGGAGATGCCGAGCCTGGCGCAGCTCGCCAAGGCGGTGGGGCTGAGCCTTCATCACTTCCATCGCCTGTTCAAGTCGGTGACCGGCCTCACCCCGCGCGACTATGCCGCCGCACACCGCACCGGCCGTGTCCGGCGTGCGCTGCGCCAGAGCAAGACCGTCACCGAGGCGATCTACGATGCCGGCTACAATTCCGGCGGGCGCTTTTACGCGGAGGCCGACGCCATGCTGGGAATGACACCGAGCACTTTTCGGGCGGGCGGCAGCAACGAGCAGATCCGCTTTGCCGTCGGACAATCTTCGCTCGGCGCCATCCTGGTCGCCATGAGTGACAAGGGCGTCTGCGCCATTCTGCTCGGTGACGACCCGGACGGGCTGTTGCGCGATCTTCAGGACCGCTTCCCGCGCGCGCAATTGATCGGCGGCGATGCCGGCTTCGAGAAAGCAGTCGCCAAGGTGGTCGGTTTCGTGGAACAGCCGACACTCGGCCTCGACCTGCCGCTCGATGTGCGCGGCACCGCATTTCAGCAGCGGGTTTGGCGGGCGTTGCGCACGATCCCCGCCGGCAAGACGGCGAGCTACACCGACATCGCCAATACCATCGGCGCCCCCAAGGCGGTGCGCGCGGTGGCCGGCGCCTGCGCCGCCAATCCGATCGCGGTCGCGATCCCGTGCCATCGCGTGGTGCGCAACGACGGCGCGCTCTCCGGCTATCGCTGGGGCATCGAACGCAAACGCGCCCTGCTCGACAAGGAGGCCTCGCCATGAATGCCACGACCCATATCGCGATGCGCGCGGGAGGTCACGCGTCGTCGGCCGAAGACGTTACCGGCCGGATCGCGGCGATCGACTGGACCCGCGTTGCCGCCGATCTTGATGCCGGCGGCTGGGCGCCGCTCGGCCGCGTGCTGAGCGCTGAGGAATGTGACGGCCTGATCCGGCTCTTCGCTGACGAAGCCGCCTTCCGCAAGAAGGTCATCATGGAACAGCATGGCTACGGCCGCGGCGAATATCAGTATTTCGCCTATCCGCTGCCGGCGCTGATCGCGGCGTTGCGGCCGGCGCTCTACGCGCCATTGGCGCCGGTCGCCAATCGCTGGAACGAGCGCATGGGCATCGACGTGCGTTATCCGCAGGCGCATGGCGAATTCATCACGCGCTGCCATGCCGCCGGGCAGACCCGGCCGACGCCGTTGATTCTGCGTTATCGGACAGACGACTTCAATTGCCTGCACCAGGACCTCTACGGCGAACACGTCTTCCCGCTGCAGGCGGTGATCCTGCTGTCGCGGCCGGGCGAGGATTTCACCGGCGGCGAACTGGTGCTGACCGAGCAGCGCCCGCGCATGCAGTCACGCGCCGAAGTGGTGCCGTTCGTCCAGGGTGAGGCCGTGGTGTTTGCCGTGCATCACCGGCCGGTCGCGGGAAAGCGCGGCGACCATCGCGTCACCATGCGCCATGGCGTCAGCCGCCTGCGCTCCGGCCTGCGCTACACCACCGGAATCATTTTCCACGACGCGAAGTAAACCGATCCAGCGGGAACAATAGTGTCGCAAAAGCAAATTGTTTGTCATGCGCGGGCTTGCCCCGCGCATCCATCAAAAAACTTCATATATCCGATGGATTGCCGGGTCAGGCCCGGCAATGACACCTGAGAACTTGACAACATGGCCATGTCCGCCGACCTTTTCTCCGACGACCTGAAAGACCAGCCGCTCGCGCCCGGTGCGATGCTGTTGCGCGGCTTTGCGTCTGCAGTCGAAAAGCCGTTGATCGCAGCATTGCACGGCGTGCTGGCGGCCGCGCCGTTCCGCCACATGACCACGCCCGGCGGCCATGTCATGTCGGTCGCCATGTCCAATTGCGGAGCCGCCGGCTGGGTCACCGATCGCAGCGGCTATCGTTACGATCCGCGCGACCCCGAAACCGGCCGGCCGTGGCCGGCCATGCCGGCGGAATTTTCAAAACTCGCAACCAGGGCCGCCGCGCAAGCCGGCTTTGCGGAATTCATTTCCGATGCCTGCCTGATCAATCGTTATGAGCCAGGGGCGCGGCTATCGCTGCATCAAGACAAGAACGAACAAAATTTCGATTCGCCGATCGTGTCGGTTTCACTCGGACTGCCGGCGGTCTTTCAGTTCGGCGGCCTCAGGCGCAGCGACCGTGCGCGCCGCATTCCGCTCGCGCACGGCGATGTCGTGGTCTGGGGCGGCCCGGCGCGGCTGGCCTATCACGGCATCGCGCCGCTCAAGGACGGCGATCACCCCGTCCTCGGCCGGATGCGGATTAACCTGACTTTTCGCAGGGCACTCTGAGAACAATCAGGCCTTGTCGACAATCACGTTCAGGTCCAGGGTTTTGCTTGGAGCGCTTTCAATTTAATCAGAATCATGAAAGCACTCTATCTCTTTGTTTTGTCACATTTCCGGATGGCGAACCGGTTTCCACTTCGCCTGAAAGTGCTCTAATTCACCTTCGCACCGGCGAAGCGGACGACCTTGCCCCACCTCTCGGTCTCCTCGACCAGGAACTTGCCGAACTCGGCCGGCGTACCCGGCATCGCCGAGCCGCCAAGTTCGATAAAACGTTGCACGATCTTCGGATCGGACAATCCCTCGTTAATGGCTTTGTTGAGAATTGCGACAGTCTCTTGCGGTGCGCCCTTCGGCGCGGTCACGCCGAACCACGAACTCGCCTCGTAGCCCGGAACAGTTTCCGCAATCGTCGGAAGATCCGGCAGCAATTTGGAGTGCGTCGCGGCCGTCACGCCAAGCGCGCGCACCTTACCGCTTTTGATATACGGCAGTGCGGTCGCCATATTGTCGAACAGCACCTGGATGCGGCCGGCCAGCAGGTCGGACAAGGCCGGCGCGATGCCGCGATAGGGCACGTGCAGCATCCTGACGCCGGTCATCATCTTGAAAAGTTCACTCGCGACGTAGCCAGGACTGCCGATCCCCGGCGAGCCGACAGTGAGCTTGTCGGGATTGGCCTTGGCGTAGGCAATGAATTCAGCCACCGATCGCACCGGCACATTGGGATTCACCTCCAGCACGTTCTGCATCCGGATCAGCCCGGCGACCGGCGCCATGTCGTCGATGAAATTGAATTTCAGGTTCTGATAGAGCGTCGCGTTGATCGCATTGCCCGCCGTCGCGATCAATAGCGTATAGCCGTCGGGAGCCGACCGCGCGACGAATTCGGTCGCGATGTTGGTCGCCGCGCCCGGCCGGTTCTCGATGACGAACTGCTGCCCCAGCTTTTGCGACAGCCAGTTGCCGATCAGCCGCGCGGTGATGTCGGTCGCCCCACCGGCGGCATAGCCAACGACCAGGCGCACCGGCCGCGCCGGATAGGATTGCGCCAGCGCTGCGCGCAACAGCGCGGGCGTTGCGAGAACGGACGTTGCGAGCTGGACAAAGCGGCGGCGGTGAAGCGGCATGCCAGGAACCTTTCCACGCGAATGGAAAACGTCCGTCCATACCATACCTCTCGGCTTGATCGAACCGCCGCCCCTGCGACGGTTTCACCCTAGCGCGCGCAGGTCCGCGCGCAGGCGGTCGAGATTGGCTTCGCCAACCATGCGGTCGATCTTGTCGTGTGTCGTGGTCCAGATCGGAACCGCGCGGGCGAGCAGCGCACGGCCCTTGGGCGTCAGGGTCATCACGCGGCTGCGTCTGTCGTCCTTGTCCGGCCTCACCTTCACGAGCCCGCGCCGCTCCAGCGGCTTGAGCGCGGCGGTCAAGGTCGTGCGGTCCATCGCCAGCAATGACGCCACCGATCCGATCGACGGCGGCGCCGGACGGTTCAGCGACATCATCAGCGAAAATTGGCCGTTGGTCAGATCAAGCGGCCGCAGTGCCTCATCGAACAGCCGCGCGAGCGTCCGTGCCGCCCGCTGCACATGCAGACACAGGCAATGGTCGCGCACGTGAAGCGTCGCCGCATACGGGAAGGTGTCGTGATTTGACATATGTCCATATATGTTGATATCAACGTATATGTCAAGTTTTTGATGGAGTACGCTATGCCGATCGGCATCGCCAAGATAACGCCGTGTCTGTGGTTCGAACCGAGGCTGAGGAAGCGGCGAATTTCTATACGGCGATTTTCAAGGATTCCCGGATTGGATCGATCAGCCGATATGGCGACGAAGGACAGCAGATTCACGGCAGGAACGCCGGGACCGTACTGGCCGTGGCGTTCGAGATCGACGGACTGAAATTCGTCGCCCTCAATGGCGGGCCGCAATTCACATTCAATGAAGCGGTTTCATTCCAGGTCCATTGCGACACCCAGGATGAAATCGATTATTTCTGGGACAAATTCACCAGGAACGGTTCGGAAGGCCAATGCGGCTGGCTGAAGGACAAGTTCGGCGTGTCGTGGCAGATCATCCCGGCCTGTCTTCCGGCCTTGATGTCCGGTCCGGATCCGCAAAAGTCCCAACGGGTGATGAAGGCGTTTCTGCAAATGAAAAAATTCGACATTGCCGCGCTGGAGCGCGCCTACGCCGAGGAAGACGCCTAGCGGGGCGCGTTTGTGGAGGCATTGAGCGTCTCACATTCACACCTTTGCACATGACGCCGGCCGCTCGAACGGAACCTACGCCGACACACCTTCGCGCACCGATCAAATTCTCAATGTCGCCATGCAAACACCGTGAAAGGATATAAAGATGCCCGTGACGCCGTACCTGTTCTTCGACGGACGCTGCGAGGAAGCGCTCGACTTCTACAAGAAGGCGCTCGGCGCCGAGGTGCAGATGATCATGCGCTTCAAGGAAAGTCCGGAACCGCCGCCGCCCGGCGTCGTTGCGCCCGGCAGTGAGAACAACATCATGCATGCCTGCTTTCAGATCGGTGGCACCGCGGTCATGGCGTCCGACGGCTGCGAAAACAAAGGCAGCCCCAATTTCGAGGGCTTCTCGCTGTCGGTCGAGGCCGCGGACGAAGCCGATGCGGAGCGGAAGTTTTCTGCGCTTGCCGACGGCGGCAAGGTGAACATGCCGCTCGGCAAGACGTTTTTCGCCAAGATCTTCGGCATGGTGAAGGACCGGTTCGGCGTCGGCTGGATGGTGGTCGTGCCGGCGTGAGGCCCGCGCGACACGCCGCTCCAGCAATCTGCAAATGGCAACAAGGGATGAAGTGGTGAAATGACAACAACCGGCGAATTCATGATCTCGCGCACGTTTAATGCGCCGCGCGACAAGGTCTGGCGGGCCTGGTCGGAACCGGAACGCATGAGGCAATGGTTCTCGCCCAAAGGCATCACGGCGAAAGCCGCGAAAATGGATTTCCGGCCAGGCGGAACTTATCACTACTGCCTGGTGACGCCGGATGGCCGCGAAATGTGGGGCAAAGCCTCTTATCGCGAGATCGACGCACCTGAGCGGCTGGTCTGGATCAATTCGTTTTCCGACGAACACGGCGGCGTGACCCGGCATCCGATGGCGCCAACCTGGCCGCTTGAAATGCACACCGTCGTCACCTTCACCGAGACGGATGGCGGAACACACGTCACCGTCCGCTGGGAGCCGCTCAACCCGACCGACGAAGAGCGGCGCACTTTTGATGCAGGCCACCAATCCATGCAACAAGGCTGGACCGGCACCTTCGATCAGCTCGAAGAATACCTGGCAAGGGACTGAACGCCTCGTCGCAATCATCATCTTTCCCTTCAGAGAAGGAATATCCCCCGTGTTCCTGAAAATCCTGATCGGTCTCGTCGTCATCGTCGCGGTGCTTGCCGTGGTGGTCGCCATGCAGCCCTCCACCTTCCGGATCACGCGCTCGGCGACCATCGCCGCGCCGCCGGCCACGGTGTTCGCGCAGGTCAACGACTTTCACAAATGGGAGGATTGGTCGCCCTGGGCCAAGCTCGATCCCAACGCCAAGGCGACCTTCACCGGCCCCGAATCCGGCGAAGGCGCGAAGTTTTCCTGGGCCGGTAACAATCAGGTCGGCGAGGGCACCATGACCGTGACCGAGAGCAAGCCCAACGATCTGATCAGGATCAAGCTTGATTTCCTCAAGCCGATGGCCGGCACCAGCACCGCCGAGTTCACGTTCGAGCCGGACGGCAGCGGCACCAATCCCGGCACGAAAGTCACCTGGGCGATGTTCGGCGAGAACAATTTCATCGCCAAGGCGTTCTGCCTGGTCATGAACCAGGACAAGATGATCGGCGGCTATTTCGACAAGGGACTGCAGAATCTGAAGCGGGTTTCGGAGGCCGCAACACCGCAGTAGCCGCCGCATTTGCGAATTCGTTTTATCCAATCTCATCAAATACGTCACGATCGAGGCCCCCGAAATGCCATATGTCGACGGCTATGTTTTGCCGGTTCCAAGCGATCGGATGGAGGATTACCGCCGCATGGCCGAGCAGACCGGCCAGATCTGGCGTGACCACGGCGCGCTCGAATATCGCGAATGCGTCTGCGAGGACTTCAACGCACCGGTCGGCATTCCGTTTTTCAAGCAGATGGATGCGAAGGACGACGAGACCGTGGTGCTTGCGTGGATCGTTTTTAAATCCCGCGCGCATCGTGACGAAGTCAATGCCAAGGCCATGAAGGACCCGCGCATCACCGGCATGGACACGTCCAACATGCCGTTCGATTGCCGGCGCATGGCCTATGGCGGCTTTGAGGTCCTGGTCGCCGCGTGAACCACGGCATCGCTCAAACCGTATAATCTTTCGGAAGTCGAAAATGGCAAAGCGTATCCTGTTGCTGCTCGGAACAAAAAAGGGCGCATTCATCCTCGAAGGCGATGCCGCGCGGAAATCATGGGATCTGCGTGGCCCCTTCTGCCAGAACTGGCCGATCAATCATGTCGTCGGCGATGCCGCGACCGGCACGATCTACGGCGCCGGCGGCAACGAATGGTTCGGCCCGGCGGTGTGGAAATCGACCGACCTCGGCAAGACCTGGACGCATTCCAGCAACGGCCTCGCCTATGCCGAAGGCGAACAGCCGATCAAGTCGGCGTGGAGCCTCGCCCCGCGCAACGGCCAACTCTATGCCGGCGTTGAGCCGGCCGGCCTGTTCCGCAGCGATGACGGCGGCGAGACTTGGCGGCACCTCAACGGGCTGCGCGATCATCCCTCGCGGCCGAAATGGCAGCCGGGCGGCGGCGGGCTGATCCTGCATTCGATCGTGCCGCATCCGGCCGACGATCAACAAATCTATGTCGCGATCTCGACCGCCGGGGTGTTTCACACCGGCGACGGCGGGGCGACCTGGACGCCGCGCAACCAGGGCGTCCGCTGCGACTATCTGCCGGAGGACCAGCGCTATCCGGAATACGGCCAATGCGTGCATGGTCTGACCATGGCGCCCGGGATGCCGGAGCGGCTTTATCAGCAGAACCATTGCGGCATGTATCGCAGCGAGGATGCTGGCCAAAGCTGGCAGAGCATCGAGGCCGGCCTGCCCTCCACGTTCGGCTTTCCGGCGGTCGCGCATCCGCGCGATCCGGCAACGCTCTATCTGTTGCCGCTCAACGGCGACATCGCCGGCCGCTATGTCCCGGACGGCAAGACCGCGGTCTGGCGCTCCCGCGATCGCGGCGACACTTGGCAGGCGCTGCGCAACGGCCTGCCGCAGCACAACGCCTTCCTCACCGTGCTGCGCCAGGCAATGGCGGCCGACCCGCTCGAACCCGCGGGCATCTATTTCGGCACCAGTTCCGGCGCGCTCTATGCCAGCACCGACGAGGGCGACCGCTGGACCTGCATCGCTGAAAACCTGCCGCTGATCTCCTCGGTTGAGACCATGGTGGTGGACACATAAATTGAACGTCATGCGGGACCACGCAAAGACCAGCAACGCGCGCGCACACAACCTGCCGACGGTGACGGTGATCCTGCCGGCGGTGCTGATGGATCTGTTCCCCGGCTCCGAGCGGCGCCTGGAAGTCAGAGCCGCGACCGTCGCCGACCTGCTCGACGCCCTCGACGAACGCTGGCCCGGCATGCGCGACCGGGTGCGCGATTCCACGCCGGCCATCCGCCGCCACATCAACGTCTTCGTCGACGGCGCGCGCGCGAAGCTCAACTCGCCGCTGTCGCACGGCGGCAAGGTTTACATCTTCACGGCGATGAGCGGTGGGTGAGCGCGCTGGATTCGCGTGTTCGCTATTTCGGACGCCGGCTCTTTCGAGGAGCGCTCCCTTTCCATCCGTTCGTCCCCGCGAATGCGGGGACCCAGCCAAGGCGTCACTGTCTAGGTTCCCGCTTTCGCGGGAACGAACGGAGAGGAGACCGGTGGGTCGCGGACAGCAGTGCAATTTGTTGCAATTTATAAATTCAGGACCGTTTGAGCGTCTCCCCTAAATCACCGTATAGTCTCGGCGCATGAGTCCCGCCCCCGCCGCCAATATTCCGGAATGGACCGTTTCGGAACTCTCCGCCTCGCTGAAGAAGACGGTCGAGGACGCCTACGGCTATGTCCGGGTGCGCGGCGAGATTTCCGGCTATCGCGGCCCGCATTCCTCCGGCCATTGCTATTTCGCCCTCAAGGACCAGAGCGCCAAGATCGAGGCGGTGATCTGGAAGGGCATCTTCGGCCGCATGCGGATCAAGCCCGAGGAAGGGCTGGAAGTGATCGCATCCGGCCGGCTCACGACCTTCCCGGGCCAGTCGAAATATCAGATCGTCATCGAAAGCCTGGAGCCCGCCGGGCTCGGCGCGCTGATGGCGCTGCTGGAAGAGCGCAAGAAGAAGCTCGCCGCCGAGGGCCTGTTCGATGAGGCGCGCAAGCAGCTGCTGCCCTATCTGCCGGAGGTGATCGGCGTCGTCACCTCGCCGACCGGCGCGGTGATCCGCGACATTCTCCATCGCCTCGCCGACCGCTTTCCCCGCCGCGTCATCGTCTGGCCTGTGCGGGTGCAGGGCGAAGGTTCGGCCGAGGAAGTCGCCGCCGCCATTCGCGGTTTCAACACCTTGCCGGAGACCGGACCGCTGCCGCGGCCGGACCTGCTGATCGTCGCGCGCGGCGGCGGCTCGCTGGAGGACCTCTGGTCGTTCAACGAGGAGATCGTGGTGCGGGCGGCCGCCGACAGCCTGATCCCGCTGATCTCCGCCGTCGGCCACGAAACCGACGTCACCCTGATCGACTTCGCCTCCGACAAGCGCGCGCCGACGCCGACCGCGGCGGCCGAGATCGCGGTGCCGGTGCGCGCCGAACTCCTGGCGCAGATCGATTCACTCGCGCGGCGCAATTTCGGTTCCTGGCAGCGCGGCCAAGAGGCACGCCGCACCGAACTGCGCGCCGCGATGCGAGCGCTGCCGAACGCCGAGGAAATTCTCGCCATTCCGCGCCAGCGGCTCGACCATGCCGGCGAGCGGCTGCCGCGCGCGCTCACCGCCAACGCTCAGGTCCACCGCGAAAAGCTGACACGCGCGACCGCACGGCTGACGCCGCAGATGCTGCGCACCCGGCTTTCGCGCGAGCAGGAACGCGTCACCGCCTTCAGCGGACGCGCTAGGCTGGCGGCGGCCAATCTGACGCAGCGCCGGCGCGAGCGCTGGAGCGCGGCGGCCGACCGCCTCACCGTCGCCTTGCGCAATTACGCCGAGGCGCGCCGCATCCGCAACGCGCGCGAACAAGAGCGGATCGCGGCCTTCGGCGAACGCGGGGCCCGCGCCATCCGCTCCCTGATCGAGCGCCAAGACCGCCGTCTCGACCGTGCCGGGCAGTTGCTCGCCGCGCTGTCCCATCGCGGCGTGTTGGCGCGCGGCTTTGCGCTGGTGCGCGACGAGGCCGGCAGGGCGCTGCACGCGGCCTCCGCGATCCATGCCGGCCAGACGCTCGACATCGAATTCGCCGACGGCCATGTCGGCGCGACGGCGACATCCGGCGCCGGCGAGCCGGCAGCCGCTCCATCCGCGCAGCGCGCACCGCGCAAGCGCGGCGGAGGCAGCCAGGGTAGCCTGTTTTAGGAGTGCAAGGCGCCGGTTGTTGAGGGGCGTTCACGCTGTCAGGCGCCAACACTTCCCTTTGTCGACAAAACTAGGCTACTTTTCTAACGCGCTCTGCGATCGCAGCAAAAATCATCTGTGCGCAACGCCAGGGAGGAAAAATTATGGCAAGTCAGCATCCGGAGACCATCGTCCTGCACACAGGGTATCGTTCCGACCCGGCGACGACCGCAGTCGCCGTCCCGATTTATCAAACGACGTCCTATCAATTCAATTCGACCGAGCACGCGGCGAATCTGTTCGCGCTCAAGGAGCTCGGCAACATCTACACCCGCATCGGGAATCCGACCGTCGCGGTGCTGGAAGAGCGCATCGCCGCACTCGAAGGCGGCGTCGCGGCGCTGGGCGTCGCTTCGGGACAGGCCGCCTCGCTGTTCGCGGTACAGAACATCTGTCATGCCGGCGACAACTTCGTTTCTTCGACCGACATCTATGGCGGCACCTGGAATCTTTTCGAGAACACCATGAGCACCATGGGGATCGAATGCCGCTTCGTCGATCCCGCCGATCCGGAAAATTTCCGCCGCGCCACCGACGCCAGGACCCGCTGCTATTACGGCGAGACCTTGCCGAACCCGAAACTGACGGTGTTCCCGATCGCGGAGGTCGCCGCCATCGGACGCGAGCTTGGCGTGCCGCTGATCATGGACAACACCGCCGCGCCCGTGCTGTGTCAGCCAATCAAACACGGCGCCGCGATCACCATGCATTCGACCACCAAATATATCGGCGGTCATGGCACCTCGATCGGCGGCATCATTGTCGATGGCGGCAATTTTGACTGGGAAAAACATGCCGACCGCTTTCCGATGCTCAACCAGCCGGACCCAAGCTATCACGGCGCGGTCTGGACCCAGGCGGTCAAGCCGCTGGGGCCGATCGCCTACATCATCAAGGCGCGCGTGACATTGCTGCGCGACATCGGCGCGGCGATGTCGCCGTTCAACGCCTTCATGTTTATCCAGGGGTTGGAAACTTTGGCGCTACGCATGCGCCAGCATTGCGCCAATGCCGAGATCGCGGCGAAATATCTCGCCAAGCATCCGAAAGTGACCAAGGTCATCTTCCCGGGCCTGATGACAGGTGAGGCCAAGCGCCGCGCCGACGCCTATCTGAAAGGCGGCTACGGCGCCCTGCTCGGCTTCGAGCTCAAGGGCGGCAACGAGGCCGGCCGCCGCTTCATCGACGCGCTGAAGATGTTCTATCACGTCGCCAATATCGGCGACGCGCGCTCGCTGGCGATTCATCCAGCTTCGACGACGCATTCGCAGCTGGCCGGCGAAAAGCTCGAACAGACCGGCGTCACTGCCGGCTATGTGCGGCTCTCAATCGGCATCGAGCATCCCGACGACATCATCGCCGACCTCGAACAGGCGCTGGCGGCGGCATAGAGCATTTCCAGGCGAAGTGGAAACCGGTTCGCCGTCCGGAAATGCGATAAAATAAGGAGATGGAGCGCTTTTATGATTCATCGAATATTGAAAGCGCTCTAAACGACGACGAGCATCAAAAAGTCCAATGCGAGCCGGAGCAATCCGGCTCGCGATCACGATGGCCGCCCGGCGCCACGCTTCGTTTTGCCAGCGACGTTACCGGTTTCACGTTCCGAAGCTGGGCGCTCGCTCTCCGCGCGGGTGATGTTGCGATAAATCTGGCGCAGCGTCTGCTTGAGGGTCGCGATGTCCTTCGCCCCCACGCCGGCGACCGCCAGCCTTTCCTCCGCCAGCGCAAGCGGGATCAACCGATCGACCACCACCCGCCCCTTCGGTGTCAGCGCGACCGCCACCTCCCGGCTGTTGGAAGCCGAGCGCGAGCGCTTGACCAGCCCCCGGCGCATCAGCCGCGTCACCAGTCGCGACAAGGTCGAGGCATCGATGCTGGTCAGGTCCGCGAGGTCGACCTGGCGCTGGCTCCCGCCGTTGGACAGCACCGCCAGCACTCGCCACATCGCGATCGTCAGTTGCTGATCATCGAGCGCGGACTGGGCATAGCTCGCGACCAGCGCCGAACCAACACGGTTGATCAGATAGGGCAGATATTCCGCGAGATCGAGGCGGGGACGGCCACCGATAGCCACGAGCTGTCAATCCTTCCCGGGCGTCGCCATGCCGGCCGGCAGCACCCGCTATGTTCTTGATTCGTCAAACGATCCGTGCCCCGATGGTGTACAAGCGTTCGCCTTCGCGCGCCAGTGGCGGGAATCGCCTTGCTTCTAGAAAAGCGATATCCTTCTGTCAAAGCTGTCGTCCGGTCGGCATGACCGGCGCGACGCATCGGACCGGGAGATGGAACCCTAGGCCGCGCCACCGGCGCCGCGAGAGAGGGAAATTTGCGGCCAGATCGTTGCATTTACATCAATTGAAAATGCATCTATGATCGGGTCAAGATCGTTGCCAAGATCGTCAATGCCGCGCAACGCGCGATCCAATGCGCAATCGGCAAGTGGGAGGATGACACAATGGACTTCGGCTACTTCACGCTGAGCGACAATCACTACAAGGATAACCCGCGCTCGGCCAATCAGTTCATTGCCGACATTACAGACGAGGCGCTGCACGCCGAAACAATCGGCATGCATTCGGCCTGGATCGGCGAACACCATTTCAATGCGCTCGGCGTCTTGTCCTGCCCCGATCTGGTGCTGAGCTACATCGCCGCGCGCACCAAGCGCATTCGGCTGGCGCCTGCAGTCACCGTGCTGCCGCTGCATCATCCCATTCGCGTCGCCGAGCAATGGGCGACGCTCGATCTGTTGAGCGGCGGCCGGGTCGATTTCGCCGCCGGCCGCGGCTACGACCGCCGCGAATATCTGCCGTTCCATGTCTCGTTTGAAGACAACCAGGGCATCTTCGAAGAGGGCATGGAGCTGGTGCGGAAATTATGGAGCGCCGACGGCCGCATTGACCATCACGGCAAGTACTATTCGTTTGAGGATGTGCGCATCACGCCGAAGCCGCTGCAGAAGCCGCTGCCGGCCTATATCGGCTCCTTCTCCAAGCCGTCGATCGAACTGGCCGCGCGGCTCGAATGCGGGCTGATCGTCGCCCCGTTCGCCGCTTCTATGAGCTATGGCGGCCTCAAACAGGTCGCCGAACTCTATCATGAGACCTGCGCCAAGCACGGCACCAAGCCGCAGCGCCTGATGTGCAGTTACTTTACCCATTTTGCTGACAACAAGACGCAAGAAGACGCCGCCCGCGCGCGCCAGATCGAATATTACAAGCAGTGCGTGATCCCCTCCTTCCCCGGCGATCCCAAGACCGCGCCGCCGAGCTACCGCTATTTCGTCGAGATGGTGGAGCGCCTGCACAAGATCCGGCCGGAAGACCTGACCGAGAACTCGGTGCTGCTCGGCCCGACTGCACACATCACCGAGGTCTTGAAAAAGGTCGAGGCCGCCGGCTTCAGTGAAGTCATTCTGTACTTCAACGTCGGCCTCAAGTCGCACAGCCAGGTCAAGGACGAGATGTCCCGATTCATGAGCGAAGTCGCCCCCGCCTTCGAGGGTCAGCACAAGACGATTGCGGCCTGAACGAATTTCGTATTCAAGATTTCCGGAATGCGGGGCGCGCGACCGTCAAGTCGCGCGCCCTTTCCACGCCGCCATAACGGGAACCTGCGACGATGCAGAACAAGATCGCCGTCGAGGAACATTTCGCCGCCGCGGAGGCCAAAGGCGTCGCTGACAGCCGGCCGGCGCAAGGCTATTGGGGCAAGGTCAAGGCGCGGCTGCCGGACCTTCATGACGAACGGCTGAAGCAGATGGACGCAGCCGGCATCGCGATGCAGGTGCTCTCGCTCAATGCCGGCGGCATCCAGGCGATTCCGGATCCGGCGCAGGCGGTCGCGGCCGCGCGTCAGGCCAACGACATGCTGGCCGAAGAGATCGCCAGGCGTCCGGACCGTTTTGCAGGTCTCGCCGCGCTGCCGATGCAGGATCCGCTGGAAGCCGCGCGTGAACTTTCCCGCTGCATCAACGATCTCGGCTTCAAGGGCGCGCTGGTCAACGGCTATTCTCAGATCGGCACTCCCGACTCCGTCGTCTATTACGACCTGCCGCAATTCCGGCCGTTCTGGGCCGAGGTCGAGCGGCTCGGCGTTCCGTTCTACCTGCATCCGCGCGAAATTCCGCTCGACCAGCAGCAGCGCTACCAGGGCCATCCCTGGCTCTTGACTTCGGTCTGGGGCTTTGCCGAGGAAACCGCGATTGCACGCCCTGCGCCTGATGAGCAGCGGTCTGTTCGACCAGTATCCGAAACTGCAGATCGTGCTCGGACATTTCGGCGAACGCATCCCGTTCGACTTGTGGCGCATCGATCACCGGCTGGCCCTGATTCCGAACCGTCCGGCCAAACGGCCGTTAAGCGAATATTTTCAGAATAATTTTCACATCACGACCAGCGGCCATTTCTCGACGGCCGCACTGCTTTACGCCCTGCAGGCAGTCGGCGCCGACCGCGTCCTGTTCGCGATCGACTATCCGTTCGAAGAGAACGAGGACGGCGCTGCCTGGTTCGATGCCGTCGATATTTCAGCAGGCGACCGGCTGAAAATCGGCCGGACCAACGCGGTCAAATTGTTCGGGCTGGAGGTTTAGAAGTCTTGCAAAAAGCCGTCAAAAAGATTGCCGGATAGAGCATTTCCAGGCGAAGTGGAAACCGGTTCGCCGTCCGGAAATGCGACAAAATGCAAGAAGATAGAGCGCTTTCGTGATTCCATATAAATCGAAAGCGCTCGAAATCCTCTCTCCGCATGCGGGGTGAGAGTTAATTGCTATTCGTTAATTGCTCTCGCGCCATAACTCTATTGCGCGCGCTCTTACGCCTCGCCCCAGATGTCGCGCGCGAGATCGACCACCAGCCGCAGCTTGGCTTCCTGCACCTGCGGCGTGATCGGATTGCCGACATCGACGCTGGCAAAGCCGCATTGCGGGCTGAGCGCGAGCCGGTCGAGATCGACAAGCTTGCTCGCTTCATCGACCCGGCGTTTCAGGTCGCCCATGTCTTCAAGTTCCATGGTCTTGGTCGATACCAGACCGAGCACCACCGCCTTGTGCTTCGGCACCAGAGCCAGCGGCGTGAAGCTGCCGGCACGCGGCGTATCGTATTCGAGGAAATAAAACGCGAATCTCCAGCGCATTGAACAATCGCTCGGCGACGGCGTCGTAACTGCCGTCCGAATGCCACAGTCCGCCGCGGTTGCCACGGCACAGATGCATGCCGATGCGCATGTCGGCCGGCGCGGCGCGCAGCACCCGGTTGGTGATTGCGATATAGAGATCGATCAGCCTGCCGCCAATCCTCGCCGCGCGCCTTCAGCATCGCCTGCACGTCCGGATCGCCGAACTTGGCGAACGCGGTCTCGTCGATCTGCACATAGCGGCAGCCGGCGGCATGCAGCGCGTTCAGTTCCGCGCCGAATGCCGCGACGGTATCGTCCCAGAACTGCGTCGACATCGCGATAGGCGCTGCGCGAGAACCGCGGCATCGCCGCCGCGAAAATGCAGCGCGCAGGGTCCGGGAATCGTGATCTTGGGCAGCGCATCGGTCGCGCCGCGCAACAGCAGAAAGTCGTCGACATGGATCGGCTTGGTCCAGTTGAGACGGCTCGCGATCCGGAATTGCGGCTGGGCGCCGCGCCCCTGCCCATCCGTGCTCGCCCGCTCCTCCAGCCGGATGTCCCCGAGCTGTTCATAGAAAAACGTATGATAGGACTGCCGGCGGAATTCGCCGTCGGTTGCCAGCCGCAATCCGACCCGCTTCTGCAATGCGACTGCGTCCGCGATGGCTTGGTCTTCCGCCACTGTCAGCGCGTCGCGGCTGATCTCGCCACGGGCGAATTGCTGCCGCTTCTCCAGCAATCCGGCCGGCCGCAGCAGGCTGCCGATATGTTCGGCGCGAAACGGCGGAGGCGAATAGGTCATCGCGGCCTCTTCTTTTGAGGGGGAAGGCGTCGGGCCCGGTCTACAATTTTTTTGCTGATCCCGCTACCGCAGCAGCCATTCCGGCACGCGCTTTTGCGCATCGGCGCGCGCGGCCTTGTCGGTGCCGACATGAACGCGGCCGTTCCTGCTGGCGCTGAAGGCAACGCCCGAGAGCACCCTGACCGGCGAATTCGGACGGTCGAAGCCGTGATAGGCGCCGCGATAGGTAAACAGTGTCGTCTGCGCGCCACGTTTGCGCGCGCCCGCCACCATCTGCTGGCAGGCCTTGGCCGTCGTCCAGTCGTCGGCGCGCCCGATCAGGATCAGGGTCGGAATGCGCGGGCTCCAGGCGACATCGTCGAGGCGCCGGCAGCCCGGATAAAACGCAACCGCCGAGCGGAAATCCGGCAGGCTGTCGCGCGGGGCGGCCTGTGGGCGCACCGCCCAGAGCGTGGCGATCCCGCCATTCGACCAGCCGAGCAGTGAGACATGCGTGGCGACAACCCAGGACTGTCCCTGCAGCCAGCGCCTGGCCGCCTCGGCGTCGAGGATCCGTTCGCGCGAGGCCCGCACCTTGCGATTGGAGACGCGGCATTGCGAACTGAGCCCGCGCGAGCCGAAACTGTCCGGCAGCAGCACGACGATCCCGGCGCGGGACAGCAATTCGCCCCAGTCCTGGTAACGCGGGTCAAGCTTGCCGGCACGATTGGTCAATCCGCCGCAACCATGCAGCGCGACGACCGCCGGAAACGGCCCATTGCCCGACGGACGGAACAGCACCGCGCGCAAACTCACGCCGTCGCCGGGAATGGTCAGCCGCTGTTCGGCCCCCGCCGCCGGCATGGCGAGCGTCATCGCACTGACGATCGCGATCATGGCAAGGCGAAGGTGCTTCATCCGCATGTCCAGTCTTTCCGCCGCCTGCGCTGGAAATGGCCCGACGGCGCGAACCGCCATTTCGCCCGACAAGGCCTTAAACTACAATAAATATTCGGCTATTGCCGCGACCGGGCGCGGCCGCCCGGCGGCTTTCGCGAATGCGACGGAGTGATTATGTTTGCGGAGCCGGTGCCGGCCGAGTCCGCCGGGAGGTTTCGAAGGAGAACAGGGTTGCTGAAGCGCTACGATCGGTCCTCGCCGCAAGCGAACGAAGCCGAAGTCAAATATCTCGACGGCGATTTTCGCGTCGTACGGCCGGGCGCTTTCGTGCGCTGCGCGGTGACCGGCGCCGCCATACCGCTCGAGGAACTGAAATACTGGAGCGTCGACCTGCAGGAGGCCTATGCCTCGCCCGACGCGGTGATGCAACGTCACGGCAACAAGTAATCTCACAACCGACAAGCCACCTATGAGGCCGCACTTGACGTGCGCGCATGCGGCCAGGCTTTCAAACAAAGCCCCGCGCAGGGCGTCGCTTCGACAACAACGAGACTGACTGGAAAAGCCTGGGTCCGCGCCGCCAACGCTGACGCTCCGGCTTCGCCGGTCATCCGCGCCAGATCCTTTTCGGTCGTCACCAAAGTCAGGCCCGCGCGCGCGGCCTGCTCGCACAGCGCCTGCGCCTCGGCGCTTGTGTAGCGGTGGTGGTCGGGAAATCCGCGCGTCGCCGCCGCTGCGATGCCGGAGCCGCGAGGCTGGCGAAAAATTTTCCAGGATCGCCGATGCCGGCGAAAGCCAACACCTTTTTGCCAACAAGAGCCGCCACGCCGGCCGCATCCGGCATCAGACGGCCGTGATAAAGCGGCAGCGCGCACCGGGAAATTTCATCAGCAAGCGGTGAAGCCGGCGGCGCGCCCTCGCCGATCATCAGCACCGCATCGGCGCGATCGAGTTGCACCGCCAGCGGCGCGCGCAACGGCCCCGCCGGCAGCACGCGGCCATTGCCGATGCCGCGCCCGGCATCGATCACGACCAGCGAGAAGTCCTTCGACAGCGACGGGTTCTGAAAACCGTCATCCATGATGATGACGGTCGCGCCGTTGCTGACCGCAAGCGCCGCGCCGCCGACGCGCTCGCGCGCAACGATCGGTCGGCGCAATCGCTGCCAGCAGCAAAGGTTCGTCGCCCACCTCCGCCGCGCGATGGCGCGCCGGATCGACCCGCACCGGACCGGCCAGACTGCCGCCATAGCCGCGGGTGAGAAAAACCGGCCGCTCGCCGGCCGAGATCAGCATCCGCGCCACCGCCAGCGCCGTCGGTGTCTTGCCGGCGCCGCCGACCGTCAGATTGCCGATGCAGATCACCGGCACGCCGGCGCGCTGTCCGGCGCGCCGCATGCGCCCGCCGGCGATCCCGCCATAGAGCGCCGCCAGCGGCGCCAGCGCGGCCGCCGTCAGGCCCGCCGCGCGCCACCAGAACGCCGGCTCACGCATGATCGCCTTGGCTGCCATAGGGATGCGCGACCGGCCGTCCGTCGCCGAAGTCGAGATCGTCGACGACATCCGGAATGTCGCCGAAGTCACGGTCGGCAAACCGCAGATCGGCGAGATAAGGATCGAGCGCGGCCAGCGTCCGGTTGAGCGCGCCGCCCATGGCGGCGATCACTTGCTGCGCGGCCGCGCAGTTTTGCTGCCGCGCCACCGGATCGGACAGCAGCGCGCCGACCCTCACCGTCAGTTTGCCGACATCGGGCACGACATCGGTGCCGCCCGCCTTGTCGAGCGCCTCATAGATCGCGCTGAAATTCGCACACATGCGGCCCGTGCAGTACCGCGGCGCCAAGCTTGATCGCCTCGATCGGATTCTGTCCGCCCTGCATGACCAGCGATCTGCCCATGAACACGATCGGCACCAGGCGATAGATCATGCCGAGTTCGCCCATCGTATCGGCGATGTAGATGTCCGTGCCGGCATCCGGCAGATCGCCGGCCGAGCGCAACCGGCAGGACAGGCCTTCGGCCATCGCCAGATCGGCGATCTCCGGGCCGCGATGCGGGTGGCGTGGCACGATGATGGTCAGAAGGCCGGCGAAGGTGTTGCGCAGCCGCCGGTGCATCTCGATCATCGCTTCTTCCTCGCCCGGATGGGTCGAGGCCGCCGCCACCACGGCGCGCCCGACAATCGCCGTTCGCATCGCTTCCATGGTCGCGTCATCGACCGGCGGCTCCGGCACATCGAGTTTCAGATTGCCGGTGGTGGTGATGCGCGGTGCGCCGAGATCGCGCAGGCGCGCGGCATCGTCGGCCGACTGCGCCAGGCACAGATCGAACTTCCCGAGCAACGCCGCAATCGTGCGCGGCAGCCGGCGCCAGCGTTGCGCCGAGCGGGCCGAAAGCCGGCCGTTGACAAGGATCAGCGGAATGCGGCGTTCGGCGCCGGCGGTGATCAGGTTCGGCCACAGATCGGATTCCACGAACAGGCCTAGGTCGGGATTCCAGCGATCAAGAAAACGCGCCACGAACCGCGGCATGTCGAGCGGGATGAATTGATGCACGACGCCGGGCGGCAGCCGTTGTTCGGCGAGATTGGCCGAGGTCACTGTGCCGGACGTCGACAGCACCTGAAATTCGCGTTCACGCAAACGCTCGATCAACGGAATGACCGACAGCAATTCGCCGACACTGGCGGCGTGGATCCAGATCAGCGGCCGTCCAGGATGGCGCGCGCGGCTTTCGCCATAGCGCTCGGACAGGCGCTTGAGATCTTCTTTGCCCTGCTTGGCGCGGCGCGACAGCCATGCCGGCGCCAGCGGCGTCGCCGCGGACATCAAAGCGCGATAAAGCCGAAGCGTGCCCGGTCGTTGTTCAGCCAAGTGAGTCATCCCCGGCACGGCGGTCGGCGAGATCATACGCCCGTCTGGTCGCCGCGTTCAGGGCATTCTCAACCGCCAGCCGCACCGGCTCAAGCGCCGCGTCGTTGTCCGCCGGCGGTTGGATCAACGGACCGGCCACGACCGCCCCGCGGCTCAACGGCAGATTGACCGCCGAGCGATCCCAATTCTTCAATTCAATCCGGCGGCTGGTGGCGATGGCGACCGGCACGATCGGCCGACCGGAGACCTGCGACAGTTTGATGATTCCCATCCCGCAGACGCGGGAAATCTTCGGCACGTCGGCGGTCATAGCCGACCGTCAGGCCGTCCTTGAGCGTGCTCAACATTTCCATGAAGGCCGGTGCGCCACCTTTGCGGTCGAAATCACGGCCATGAGCGCCCGAGCCGCGAATGGTCTCAATGCCAAGCCGCTCCGCCGCGATCGCGTTGATTTCACCGTCCTTGTGACGGGAAATCAGCACCTTGCCGCGATGCTCCGGCCGCCGGATGAACGGCATCAGAAAATGCTGGCCATGCCACATGGTCAGGATCACCGGCATGTGGGGAATCATGCGGTCGTAGACATCCGCCGGTTCGGTGACGAACCGGCTGGTGATCCAGACCAGACGCAGATATTCCGCCGCCATGACTCCGGTGGCGCGCTGAACCGAGCGCGACCGCGCCAACCGCTTCCAGACCAGCATCAGTCGCGCCTGCCGTCATCGGCCTGGTCCGGATCAAGCAGCCGGTGCATATGCACAATGAAATAGCGCATATGCGCGTTGTCGACCGTCTGCTGCGCCTTGGCCTTCCAGGCCACATAGGCGCTGGCATAGTTCGGAAAGACGCCGACGATATCGAGCTTGTCGAGGTCCTTGAAGGTGACGTCGTCGAGTTTGCGTCAGTTCACCGCCAAAGACGAGATGAAGCAATTGCTTGGCCGGGATCTTTTTGGCCATGGCAGGTTCTCTGCGGGCTCTTTCGTCTCAACATCCATGCAACGCCGCGCGGCGATCACGCAATGCCTTTGTTGCGGACCAGTTCGATCAGCGTCTCGTGGCGCGAACGCCCGGCGGCGACCAGAATGCCGTGCCGCGGCGTCGGCTGATTATAGGCCAGATGCCGACCGTCGAGCGCGGTCAGCGCACCGCCGGCTTCGTGCACCAAAAGATCGGCAGCCGCAAGGTCCCAATCATGGCTGTTGGCGGACGCCAACGCGGCGTCAAGCTCGCCGCTGGCGACCCGGGTCAAGCGCAACGCCAGCGAATGCACCTTCGGCATCGCGACAATGGCAGGCCGCTTCGGCTGTAAGCGTTTCAGATAACTTGCGGGCCCGGCAGATGCGCGCGCCATCGAGTTCGGCGCCGTCGCTCACCGCGATGGCAACCGTTGATGGTGCGCCGCCGCCTGCGCGGCGATGAACAATTGTCGGTGACCGGCGCATAGATCGCGGCCGCGACCGGCCGGCCGTCCTCCACCAGCGCCGCCACGATCGTCCAGTCGTGCAGCCCGCGATATAGGCGCGGGTGCCGTCGATCGGGTCGACCACCCAGACCCGGCGCCTGTCAGGCGCTGCGGATCGTCATCGGTCTCCTCCGACAGCCAGCCGAAATCCGGCCCGCACCGGAAAGCCGTTCGTGCAGCAGGTCGTTGACCGCGATGTCGGCTTCGCTGACCGGCGAATCCTTGCCCTTGGTCCAGCTTTTCAGCGGTTCGTGCGGAAGGTGGTCAGCGCCAGCGCGCCGGCTTCCCGCACGGCCGATCGCCAACAGATCGCGGCACGCAATCGCTTCGCTGGTCGTGTTCAACGACCGGCAATCGTCAATCCTTCCACCCGCACGGTCGGCGCATTGGTGCCGAAGCGGAATGTCCAGATCGTCGGCCGGCGCCAGATTGCGGAAGATGTCCAGAAGGTGTCCCGGCGATGGTCACCTCGCTCACGGGATAGGTGGGGATTCCGTTCTCGATCCAAAAGCCCGCCGCGCCGCGACTGTAATCGCCGGTGACCGCGTTGACGCCCATGCCGATCAGATCAGTGACCAGAAGGCCTTCCTTGATATCGGCCATCAGCGCCTGCGGCGTCACCGAGCCGGCTTCCATGTAGAGATTGGTCGCGCCGGGTGCCGGCGGTGACGAGACGCCGCGCTGGGCATGCCCGGTCGTCGTCAACCCCGAGTTCGCGCGCGCTCGTACAGTCGAGCAGCCACGACGACAAAACGCCGTCCTTGACGATCGGCAGCGGGCGCGACGCCACGCCCTCGCCGTCGAACGGCCGCGAGCGCAGGCCGCGCCGCCGCAGCGGATCGTCGATGATGGCGATGCCGGGCGCGAAGATCAGCGCACCGAGCTTGTCCTTCAGAAAGCTGGTCTTGCGCGCGATCGCGCTGCCATTGACGGCACCGGCCAGGTGCCCGATCAGCCCGCCCGCGACCCGGCGGTCATAGACCACCGGCATCTTGCCGGTCGCGACCTTGCGCGGATTGCAGCGCTGCACGGCGCGCTCGCCCGCCGTCCGGCCGATCGTCTCCGGCTGATCGAGATCTTGCGCATGCAGCGCGGACGTCATGTCATAGTCACGCTCCATCGCCGTGCCCGCGCCGGCAATCGCCGTCATCGAAAATCCATGGCGGGAACCGAGATAGGCACCGCGAAAACCGTGGCTGGTCACCAGCACCATGCCGCCGATCCCGGCCCAGGCCGAAGCGCCGCCGGACTTTGTCACGCCCTTGACCGCGAGTGCGGCGGCCTCGGCGCGCATTCCGAGGTCCTCCAGCCGCGCCACATCGGGCAGGTCCGGATCGAGCAGATCGAGATCGGGAAATTCGCGCGCCAGAAGTTCGGCGTCGGCCAGACCCGCGAACCGGTCTTCTGGCGCTGCACGCGCCATCGCCACCGCGCGTTCCGCGAGCGCGGCGACATCGCCGCCGCCGACATCGTTGGTCGAGACGACCGCCTGGCGCTTGCCGACCAGAACGCGCAGACCGACATCGTCACCTTCGGAGCGCTCCGATTCTTCGACCGCGCCGTCGCGCACCGAAATCGATTGCGAGACCCCGCGCACGGCCACCGCGTCGGCGGCATCGGCGCCGGCCGCGCGCGCGGCCGCGACCAGCCGGTCGGCGAGTTGTTCAAGTGCGGTCTGATCGAAGAGTGAGGTCATGACGGACATGGGTTCGCTTTGGTTTATGAGATCGTATGGCGGGTCACAAGACGACATTTGCGTCATCACCGCCAGCCCTGTGAGCAGCGCCGCGCGGGTCTGCGCACGCCGCCTTATTTCGGCAACGTATCGTCAAGCATACGAATCGATGGCTATTGCGAAACCCTTGATTAACCGCGCTTTTTAAGGCGATTCCCACATCCGCCTGTCATTCTGCCTGACAACGACCGGGAACACCCGGCGATCACGTCAAAACGACGGGGCGTCAAATGAGATACGGCAGGACCGCACCTGCCGGGTCGGGCCGCATGCCGCGGCTCGACCCCTTCGCCTTGCCTGTGAAATTTCAGGCAGACGATGTTGGGGCAGACGGACAGATTCGACAGGTTGAACTGCATCACGACCGCGTGGTCGTACGCCGCTCGGTGCAACGGCATGCGGATGGCGTTCAGCCTTCCAGTTCGCGTCTTTCGCGGCATTTCGCTGCGCCTGAGCCCGCCCGCCAGCGACAGTCCCGGCGCTGTCACCATCACGCTCGAACATCCCGACCCGCAACTTTCGGTCCCGTTGTGGATCGACGAGCGGGAGGAAGACCTGATCGCTGCATGGCGATCCTGGGGACGCGCGCTGTGTACGCCACTGCTGGTCGCCGATGAAGAGGGCCGCCTGCGCGAGCCGTTTCCGCACCTCGGCCTCCTCACGATCGCCGCCCCGGCCCGGCGGCGGCGTCACCGCGCCGCGATCACGCCGCGCCGGCCGTCGATCCTGTTGCGCCGCAAGCCCGGCCGATCGAACGCCGTCGCGCCGGTGCACCGCGAGGAACGCGAGATCATCGCCCGCGATTAAACACCGGATTTTCGGCATTCACGCCAAGGTCCGCACCATGGCGTCGACCATCAGCCCGGCGAACAGGATCAGACCGGCGTCGCGGTTCGATTTGAAGATCACGAGGCAGCGCGCCGGGTCGTCGATGTCGAGCCGGAGGACCTGCCAGCCGAGGTGAATTGCGAAGGCGACCAGCGCGATGGCAAAAACGATCCCGCCACCGGCACCGAACCCCGCAAGACCCAGCAGCAGCACCGCAACCGCGTAGAACGCCGACAGCGCCGGTTTGGTATTGGCGCCGAATAACAGCGCGGTCGACTTGATGCCGATCAACGCGTCGTCGTCGCGGTCCTGATGCGCGTAGATCGTGTCGTAGCCGATCACCCAGGCGATCGACCCGGCATAAAGCACCAGCGCCTGCCAATCGAGCCGGCCGAATTCGGCCGCCCAGCCCATCAGCGCGCCCCAGGAGAATGCCAGCCCAAGTCCGATCTGCGGCCAGTAGGTGAACCGCTTCATAAACGGATAGACCACGACCACGGCGAGCGAGGCGAACCCGGTCAGGATCGCGAACAGATTGAACTGCAACAGCACCGCGAGCCCGACCAGCGACTGCGCGATCAGAAAGCCGAGCGCCGCGCGCACGCTGACCTGCCCGGAGGGGATCGGCCGCGACCGGGTGCGCTCGACCCGGCCGTCGAGATCGCGATCGACGATATCGTTCCAGGTGCAGCCGGCCCCGCGCATCGCGAACGCGCCGATGAAGAACAGTACGGAGTGCCACAGATCATGCCACGCCGCCCCGGCCGCGATGGCCGCCAGCCCCACCGACCACCAGCACGGCATCAGCAGCAGCCACGAACCGATCGGGCGATCGAGCCGCGCCAGCCGCAGGAACGGGCGCGCAAACGCCGGCGCGCGACCGTCGACCCAATTGCCGGTCGCGTCGGCGACGCGTCCCGCGGCCTCGCTCATCGCACCAGCGGATTGCCTGTCAAGGTGTCATAGGTGCCGCGACCGGTCTTGGCGTTTTCGGAGCTCGGCAGCCGGGTGGTCCCGATCGCATCGCTGAGGCTCGGGCCGGGCGGCGGAGCCGGCGCCGCGCTAGCCTGGGTACAGACACGATTGGCGGCCACGACGGTCTTGGCGTGGTTCGATTTCAATTGCTTGGCCGCTTCCGCCGGGAAGCCGCACCATTGTCCGTTCTTCTCGACGAACTTCAGCATCTTGCTTTCCGCCGCCGAGAAGTTCTTGAACAGACGGCAGGCTTCGGTCGGCGAGACCTTTTTCTTGCCTGCTGCGTTGATCAGGTTGCCGGCCTTCTCGACTGCCGCGCGCAACGGCATGAAGTCGTCGAAGCACGGCGGCTTTTGGCCTTGTGCGGCACCAAACTGGGCCTTGGCTTCGCAAAACGGAACCGCCGCCAGAACGGCAGCAACGAATAGGACGCGGTGCAAGCTCATGGCATATCCTCTTGCGGTCACCGCCAGAAGGCTCGGTCGACGCCGATCAATGGTAGACGGGATTTGAATCATAGTAGAGACAACGCGATTCCGGCGAGAAGGCGGCAAACGCCGCCGAGCGTGACCGCCTCATCCTTGCCGGCCGCCGATGGACCTCCCTCATGGCGCGCTATGAATACCGCACTCCCCGGCTGTTCGTCGATACGCCTCTTGCCACCGGCGTGACGGTCGCGCTCGCGGCCACGCAAGCCAATTACCTCCGCAACGTGCTGCGGCTGCCGGCCGGCGCCGGCGTCCTGGTGTTCAATGGCCGCGACGGCGAGTGGCGGGCGGAACTCGAACCGGCCGGCAAGCGGGACGCCCGGCTCGCGGTCGGCTCCCGGACCCGCGAGCAAACGGCGGCCTGCGACCTGCATTACCTGTTCGCGCCGCTCAAGCACGCCCGGCTCGACTACATGGTGCAAAAGGCGGTCGAACTCGGCGCTGGGCGATTGCAGCCGGTGATGACACGGCACGCCCAGGTCGCCCGCATCAATCTGGAACGAATGGCGGCCAATGTGATCGAGGCGGCCGAGCAGTGCGGCATCCTGTCGCTTGCCGGGATCGGCGAGCCGCTGACGCTCGAACGCATGATCGCGGCCCGCGACCCCGATCGACTGCTGATCTTCTGCGACGAGGATTGCGAGGAGGCCGACCCGGTCGCGGCGCTGGCCGCCCACCGCCGAACAACCGGTGCCGGACCGCAGCCGCTGGCAGTGCTGATCGGCCCCGAGGGCGGCTTTGCCGAGGAGGAGCGCGCCGCGCTCCTCAGGCTCGACAACATCGTGCGCCTGCCCCTCGGACCCCGCATCCTGCGCGCCGATACCGCGGCCGTGGCCGCGCTTGCGCTGGTCCAGAGCGTCCTCGGCGACTGGCGATAGATTCCCGCCGACACCGGCTGCAACTCTCGATAGCGAAACCTGCAGAAAGGACTGGATTTCCGCGGGACGGCTGTCGGCCATGCCATTGGCGTCGAAATCGTAACCTCTCCGTGCTAGAGCCCCGGCCAGAACCGGTCTTTCCCAGACCTTCCGATCGCGCGAGCTCCGGCAAAACGCCACCATGAATGCCTCGACCACCACAAACGTGCGCGATGCCGTCCTACGGGCCGAAGCGCTGGTCGCCTCCTATGAGCGCGCCGGCTATGCCCGCGCCGTGCCGGCAATCCTGCAGCCGGCCGAGCCGTTTCTCGACCTGTCGGGCGAGGAAATCCGCAAGCGCATGTACCTGACCACCGACCCGCAAGGCCATGAACTGTGCCTGCGGCCCGATCTGACCATTCCGGTCTCATGCGATTATCTGGCCTCGCCCGCTGCCGGCAAGCCGGCCGCCTTCTGCTATCTCGGACCGGTGTTTCGCCACTGGGCCGACGGCCCCGGTGAATTCCAGCAGGCCGGCATCGAATCCTTCGGCCGCACCGATACCGCGGCGGCCGACGCCGAAATGGTGGCGTTGGGCCTGGAAGCCACCAGTCATTACGGCATCGCGACCCCGGAAATCCGCATGGGCGATGTGGCGCTGTTCGCCGCGCTTGATCGCCGCCCTCGACCTGGCGCCGGCCTGGGCGCGGCGGCTGGTGAAGGATTTCAACCGCAAGACCAACCTTGCCCACGATCTCGATGCGCTGACCGTCAACGGCTCGCGACCGCGGCCGGAATATCAGGGCGTGCTGGCGGCGCTGGCCGGCTCCGACCCCAAGGCCGCGCATGCGCTGGTCACCGACCTGTTGTCGATCGCCGGCATTTCGACCGTCGGCGGCCGCACGGTGGAAGAGATCGCCGGCCGCTTTCTCGACAAGTCGGCGCTCGGCGCCGCGCCGACCTTGCCGCGCGAATTGCGCGCCCTGATCGAGCGCTTCCTGACCATCGGCGGCCATCCCGACGAGGCCGCCGCCGAACTGCGCAAGCTCGCCCAGGACGCCGGCATCGCCATGGAACCGGCGCTGGATCTCCTGGAAAGCCGCACCGGATTTCTCGCCGCCCGCGGCGTCGATGTGACCCGCATTCGCTTCTCGACCGCCTTCGGACGTGGTCTCGACTATTACACCGGCGTCGTGTTTGAACTGCACGATCCGCGCGGACAGGAGCCTGCGCCGATCGTTGCCGGCGGCCGCTACGATGAATTGTTGACCCGGCTCGGCGCCGCAAGGCCGATGCCCGCTGTCGGCTTCGCGGTCTGGATCGAGGGCCTTGCCGCCTGTGGAGACCGCTCATGAGCGCGGCACCTCTGGTCATCGCCGTGCCCGCCAAGGGCCGGCTGCAGGAAAACGCCGAGGCTTTTTTCGCCCGCGCGGGCCTGAAACTGGTCAAGCCGCGCGGCGCCCGCGATTATCGCGGCGCCGTGGTCGACCTGCCCGGCGTCGAGGTCGCCTATCTGTCGGCGAGCGAGATCACTCAGCAACTCGCCATCGGCGCGGTTCACTTCGGCATCACCGGGGAAGACCTGGTGCGGGAGATGATCCCCGATGCCGAGGACCGCGTGGTGCTGCTCGACGGCCTGGGCTTCGGCCAGGCCAATGTCGTCGTCGCCGTGCCGCAGGCCTGGATCGACGTGCGCACCATGGCCGACCTTGACGATGTCGCGACCGCCTTCCGCCTGCATCACGACCGCAAGATGCGGGTCGCCACCAAATATATCAGCCTGACCCGCGGCTTCTTCTCCGACCACGGCATCATCGACTATCGCGTGGTCGAAAGCGCGGGCGCGACCGAGGGCGCTCCGGCCGCCGGCACCGCGGAACTGATCGTCGACATCACCACCACCGGCACCACGCTCGCCGCCAACGCGCTCAAGATCATCGACGACGGCGTCATCCTGCGTTCGCAGGCCAATCTGATCGCGGCGCGGCGCGCGAACTGGGGCGCGGCCGAACGCGAGATCGCCCGCATCATTCTCGATCACATCACCGCGCAGGCCCGCGCCAATGCCCATCGCGAAGTACGCACACGTTTTCGCGGCTGCGACGACGCCCTGCTGGCACTCGCCAAACAAAAATTCGGCGTGGTCAGTCCGTTCGGCGGCCCGACCTCATCCGGCATGCTGACGCTGCACTGCCCGCCCGATCAGGTCTATGGACTGGCGAGTTTCCTGCGCGAGCATGGCGCGGAAGCCGTCACCGTCGGCGCGATCGACTATGTGTTCTCGCGCGACAATCCGCTGTTCGCCAAATTGGAATCCGCGCTCGGTTGACGACGGAACCGGTCAACCGGCGTCTTGCGCCGGCTTGCGCGCGCGGAACACGACGAAATGCGAGAGCGAGAAATTGATCGTGAAGGCAACCACGATGGCGATCGCCTTGGCGCCCCAGACCGGCAGGTACTGCGCCGCGATCACCAGCGCCGTGGTATTGCCGACCAACCCGACCAGTCCGGAGACGACGAAAGTACCGTAGGACCTGAACCGCAATTGCCGGCCCGACTCCGCCGCGAAAGTGATGTGCGAGTTCAGGACATAGGAGCCGCTCACCGCGACCAGCCAGGCGATCGCGTTGGCGGCGATCAGCGACGAGGTGACGAACAGATAGGCCAGAAAGAACACGCTGGCATCGACCGCGGTATTGACGACACCGACGGCGGCGAAGCTTGCCATCTTGAGGACGACGGCACGGTCTTCCCAGGCCTGAACAAGCCGGCCGAAGGGGCCCTGGAACATTGACGGGATTTTCATGGCGCGCTTCGCTTACCACGTTCAAGTGCCGCCGCCGAGACGGTCCGGCAAAACCTTTTCGGGACAGGTCAGGGCACCGCACGATAGGATGAACTGGCAATAAAGGGCGCAAATCGCCAGATATCACTGATGCAACCGACGACGACCATGACCGATCCGCTTGCCAACGACGCTCCCGCTTCGCGCCCCGCCGGGCGCGAACGGGCTGGATTGTCGATTGTCGTCCCGCTTCACAACGAGGCCGGCGGTCTGGAGCAGTTGCACACCGGGATTGCCGCAATCGCGGCCCGTCTGGCGGCCGAATGCGGGCTCGCCTGCGAGGTCGTCTACGTCGATGACGGCAGCAAGGATGCGACGCTGGACGTTGCCCGCGGCCTTGAAGCAACCGCCCTCGATATTCAGGTCATTTCTCTGTCGCGCAATTTCGGCAAGGAAGCCGCTCTGCTCGCCGGGCTCGACTATGCCCGGCTCGGCGCCGTGCTGTTCATGGACGGCGACGGCCAGCACCCGCCGGCCATGATCGAGACCCTGGTCGGCCACTGGCTCGAAGACGGCTACGATGTCGTCTACACCGCCAAGGCTCATCGCGAGAACGAACCGTTCCTGCGCCGGCTCGGCGTGAAATCGTTTTACAAACTGATCAATTGGCGCGCCCGGCAGAAGCTGCCGGAGGATGCCGGCGACTTCCGCCTGCTGTCGCCGCGAGCGGCAGACGCCCTGCGGCAATTGCCGGAACGCAACCGATTCTTCAAAGGGCTGACCACCTGGATCGGCTTTCGCCAATACCGCGTCGACTACGAACCGGCCGAGCGCGTGCACGGTACTTCCACCTGGAGTCCGAGTTCGCTGATCGGCCTGTCGATCGAGGGTGTCACCTCGTTTTCGGTGGCGCCGCTGCGGGTGGCGAGCATGCTCGGTCTCATCCTGTCGGTCACCGCGCTGCTGTTCGGCGCCTGGATGATGCTGGAAGCGTTCTTCTACAAGCAGCAGGTCCCGGGCTATCCATCGTTGATCGTCTCCGTCATGGTGCTCGGCGGCGTGCAATTGCTGATGATCGGCGTGATGGGCGAATATATCGGCAAGATCCTGTCCGAACTGAAAGCGCGGCCGGTCTATTTCGTTGCCGAACACAAGGTGAAATCGGCCAGCGCGAACAAGCGCGCCACCGATCCGCAGGCGCGGGCGGCGGCGGAATAGTCGTTCCCATCCTGTTGAGGTTGCGCGTGTCCGGCGGCGTCGATCAGCATCGCAAGCAAGGCCCGGCTGCGCCGCCAATGCGCCGCATCATTTTGTGCGCCGACGATTATGGCATCGCGCCCGGCGTCAACGCCGCGATCCGCGACCTGATCGTGCGCGGCCGGCTCAACGCCACCTCGGTGATGGTGGGCGCACCAAGCTTCAGCCGGTCGGAATCCGCCGCGCTGCGGGTTCTCGGTTCCGCGAGCCGGCGCCTCGCCATCGGCCTGCATGTCACCTTGACTGCGCCATTCAAACCCTTGAGCGCGAGTTTCCGGGCGCGCCATGGCGACAGCTTTCTGCCGCTCGAGCAAACAATGCGCCGGGCCTATGCCCGCGGCTTCCGCCGCCAGCCGCTGGTGGACGAAATCGCCACCCAGCTTCAAGCTTTCGTTGCGGCATTCGGGCGTCCGCCCGATTTCATCGACGGCCACCAGCACGTGCACCTGTTTCCCGGCGTGCGGCAGGCCGCGCTCGACGTGACACGGGCGCAGGCGCCGCAGGCCTGGATCCGCCAGTGCGGCCGTGCCTTGCCGCTCAACCGTCGCTTTGCCGATCGCAAGGGCTTCCTGCTCGACGTCCTGAGCCTGCAATTCCGCCAGTCGGCGGCGCGGCGCGGGGTGCCGACCAACCCGGCCTTCGCGGGCACCTACGATTTCGTGCCGGAAGCGGATTTCGCCGCGCTGTTCCCAGCCTTTCTCAATCACCTACCCGATGGCGGGCTGGTGATGTGCCATCCCGGGCGGGTCGACGCCGAACTCACCCGTCTCGACCCGCTGACCGATCTGCGCGAGCGGGAATATGATTTTCTCGCCGGCAAGGCGTTTCCGCGTCTGCTGGCGCGGCACGGCGTGACACTGGACTGACATTTCCGGCCGGTGGTGGACGGTAAAAAATTGTTGCTGGCGCCATTCCGCCGCCGTTTTCCAATCCCCACATTTCGGGCGCCGCCACCGCTCAGGACGGCAGGAGGACACAGAATGACCCCGGAAGAACGCCAGCTTGTGGCTGATCTTTTCGACCGTTTGGCGGAATTGGAACAGAATCCCCGCGATCCCGACGCGGACCGGCTGATCAAGAACGGACTCGCACGGGCGCCGCACGCGGTTTACGCGCTGGTTCAGACCGTGCTGGTCCAGGACGAGGCCCTCAGGGAGGCCGACGCACATATCCAGGAACTGGAAGCCGCACTCAATCAAGGCAACCAGCCGCAGCAACAGCAGGGCGGCTTTCTGGACAACATGCGCGATTCGATCTTCGGCCGCCGCGAGGAGCCGCAGGCGCCGCCGGCCGGTAAATGGAACAGCGGCGGCTCGGTGCCGTCCGTTGGCCGTGGTGACAGCCCGATGGGTGTGCCGCCGGCCTTCCGCACCGGAGCAGGCGAACCGCCCTCCGGCAACTACGCGGCACCACCGCAAGCCGCACCACCTTCGCGCGGCGGTTCGTTCCTCGGCACCGCCGCGGCGGCAGCCGCCGGCGTCGTCGGCGGATCGTTGCTGCTTGACGGTGTGCGCTCGGCGCTCGGCAGCAAGGCCGGCACCGCCAGCGCCGCGCCGGCCGCGTTGGGGAATTCAGGTGACACCGCCGCCTCGCCCTGGGGCACCGGTTCATCGAGCGACGATCTGTCGCGCGACGCCGGTCTCAGCGACATCGGCGAGACCCGCACCGCCGCCTACGATAATTCGTCAGATCGCGGCGGGCCGTTCGATCACGATGACCAGCGGCGACGATGACCACGGCCTGATGGATCAGTTTGCCGACAACGACGATGACGGCGGCGGGTTCGATCTCGGCGATTCCGACTTCACCTGATCGCCGTCAAATCCTGCATCGAAAAGCCGAAGGCCGCCCGCGAGGGCGGCCTTCGTTGTTTTCATTATTTATAGCGTTGCTGAAATCTAATGAGCCGGGTCTGATCTGTCACCGTCATCCTGAGGCGCGAGCAAAGCGAGCCTCGAAGGATGCACGGCACTGATCTCGGGTTTATCCAAGATCAGCATTCATGTTTGCCCAAGTCGGCAACAGCCGACTTGGGTGGCCGTCGCCCTTCGAGGGCCGCCTTGAGCGGCCACCTCAGGGTGACGGATGCTTATCATTTCACTTCAGCCAAGACGATCAGATCACGACCACGCGCGTTCCGACCTTCACCCGCTGATAGAGATCCATCACATCCTGATTGCGCATCCGGATACAGCCGGAGGAGACGGCCTGTCCGATCGTCCAGGGCTCGTTCGACCCGTGGATGCGATAGAGCGAGGAGCCGAGATACATTGCGCGTGCACCGAGTGGATTGTCGGGACCGCCCTTCATGTGGCGCGGCAGATCGGGGCGCCGCTGCAGCATCTGTGACGGCGGACGCCAATCCGGCCATTCGCGCTTGGCGGAAATCTGTTTCACGCCGGCCCAGGCAAAGCCAGGACGTCCGACGCCGATGCCATAGCGCCGCGCGGTTCCGCCCGGCTCCACCAGGTAAAGCATGCGCTCATTGGTGTTGATGATGATCGTGCCCGGCCGTTCCTTGCCGTGATAGGCGACGGTCTGCGGCAGGAAACGCGGATCGATGCCCGGCCGCGTCGGCTGGCCGTAGCTGGCCGGTTCGCCCTGCCCATAGGGCGTGGCGCGGCCATAGGCCTCGCCGGGCTGCGGTGCCGGCTGCTGATAACGTTGCGCTTGCGGTTGATTGAAACCGCCGAACAGCGCCTCGAGCAGTCCGCCCCCCATCGGGTTGTTCTGCGCACTGGCGTAGCGCACCGGGGCCGGGGCGGTCTGCGGCGCGGTGTAGGCGGCGTTCGGAACGATCGTCAGCGGATCGGCCGACGCCGGCGCGGCGGCAGCGATCAGCGGAAGGGCGAGCGGAAAGACAGCAAGAAATCGAAATTTTTTCATCGACGTACTCTGCACTGGATCGTCGGACATGGACCGCCAACGCGGTCCGGCTCAACACGTGCGCAGTAAACTCGAAAAAATAATCGGATTAGTAAAAACAAATGCGCGCATTTTTACGGATGCCACGAAAAACACTTTGTTCATCAAGTTATCCTTTATTTTAAGTAAATTCGAGACGTCATGGTTAATGCTTCGTTGCGCAAACGCGCTTTTCACACGCCATGAACGCATCTGAAAAACGATCCACGCCTACGGGCGGCGAATCACCGCGAAGCAGACCAGCGCAACAAGCGCGAACAATGCGACGAAGCCGAGCGTCATCAGATCGCTGGCGCGCTCGGCGACAAAGGCCAGCACCAGCGGCGCCATCGCCTGCATCGCCAGCCAGGGTCCGGCCAGCCGGCCGACCAGGCGGCCATAGCCCTTGGCGCCGAACAGCACAAGCGGGACAGTGCCGCGCGCGATCGTCATCAGCCCGTTCGCCATGCCGAACATGATGGCGAAGGCAATCGCGACCGCGACCGAAATCCCGAACGCGAACACAAGCGCGAAAGCCGCGACCAGCATCGCGACGGCAAACCGCGCAACGAACAGCGGATGGACATTGCGCGCGAACAGCAATTCACCGATGCGCGCTGCGACCTGCGCCGGGCCGAACAGCGCGCCGATCCAAACCACCGTTCCGGCATCGAGACCGGCGCGATCGAAGATGGCGAGCAGATGCGCGGCGAGTCCCGAGGGGATGAAGGCATAGGCCGCGAACGCGCCCGCCACCACCAGGAACGGCAGGCCGTGCGGCGGCAGAACAATCTTCGGCGGTTCGATCCGGCGTTCCGGCACCGGCTCGTCTTCCGCCCGATGCCGCGGCAGGGCGAAGGCATTGAGCGGCGCGACGATGACGGCCATCAGCGCCGCATAGATCAGATACGTGCCGCGCCATCCGACGGCATCGAGCAACAGATGCGTCACCGGCCAGCTCACCGTGGAGGCAAAGCCGCCGGCCAAGGTCAGCGCCGTGATCGGCCGGCGCGTGGCGGCGCCGAAAATGCGCCCGAGCGTGGCAAAGGCAGAGTCATATAGCGAGGCCGCGATCGCGACCCCGAGCAAAGCCCAGACCGCGAGATAGGCGACCGGATGTGTCGCATGGACCAGAAGCACCAAGCCGAGAGCCGCGATCAGCGCGCCAAAGGGCGACACGAACTGGCCGCCATGACGATCGATCAGATGGCCGACGCGTGGCGAGACCAGACCGGCTATCAGCAGACCCAGCGAAAGCCCGCCCATGGCGAAGGCGAGCGACCAGCCGCGATCCGCAGCGATTAACGGCAGGGTCAAAACAGGCGGATAAAACAGAACGCCCCAGGCAATGATCTGGGTCGTGCCCAGCACCGTCACGGCACGCCAGGGGCCGACAAGGAAATCGCGCAGCGCGGGCATGAAGTACCGGAACGGATGAAATCTCAATCACCCTAACACGAACCGTGTCGACGCCAGCACGAAGACAGCGCACCGCCGGCATGCCCGCGCATCACCGGCACAAATGTACTGTCCAAAAATTGGATTGACCGAGAACAGCGTCTCCGGCGTCATGCCTTCGGCTTGCAGCGCACGTAGACCGCCGTGCCGTAGCGGCCCGCGACCTCGGGATCGAGCCATTTCAGGACCATCACGCGGCCATCGAATTTCACGAATTCGCGGTCCTGCGGCACGCCGGCGTAGCCCGGCGGGCCGATATAGTTTTTGCCACCGGGACCACCCTTGATCACCAGCTGTTGCGGCTGCGGATTGTCGGCAAGATGCATCATCACTCCGCCCGACGCCCCGCGTGCAATCACATAGGGCTGGCGGCACTGGCCGCCCGCGGCCTTGATGGTTCGCGCCTGGTCCGCCTCGTTGTGGTAGGAGGCAAAACCCCAGCTTCCGACCACTTCCTCCGCGGCAATCGTCGGCGGCAACGGCGGAAAGCCCTGCTGCACCGGAGCGGACGTGACCGGTGCAACCGGCCTCTGGGTGGCACAAGCCGTCAGCCCAAACATCGCCAAGGCGATCACCGCCGCGACGGCTGGCGAACGCCGCTCATGCCCAGTTAAATATCCCACAGCCACGTCCTCCCCGCATACGCACGCAATCGGTCTGACGCCGCAGTTCCAGCACCCATCCCCGGCACCGACTACGGCATGCCTCGTCCAGGGAGTGACTTTGCGGGGCGCGGGCCCGGAGCGCAAGTCGCAATTGGCGGATTGAGGCCGGTCCCGCCGCCGCGGCCAATGCTACCAGCGCAGGACGCGCGGCCCGATCAGGGCGCCAACCACCGCAACAAAGCCGATTGCCAGCGTGTACCAGGTGGCCACGAACAGCGGGGAATTGTCGGTACAATGCGACGCATAAAGGGTCGCGGCTAGCCCAGCGGCGAGCAGACCGGCGACCGCGCCGGCGAGCCGCGGACGGGTCGGTGCGCCGTATCGCAGCGAATAGACCGCGGCAATCAACAGCGGCACCGACAGGATCGGAATCATGGTCAGGCAGACCAACCAATTGTCGCCGATCGTGGCCGCAGCCCATCGGCCCGGCGGCAGCAAGAACAGTTCGACCAGCACCGCGAGCACCAACAAGACGGGGGCGGCCAACAGCAACAATAGCCAGTGCCCACCCCGCATTTCCGGCCGCATCAGACGCAGCACCAGCGTGCCGGCGGTGACGGCCAGCAACAGCGTCTCAACGAATTTCAGGTCGAAACGGATGCTGCCGAGCGATTCGATCGCATCCGGACGGGGCGCGAGGATCGCCATAAAGATGAGGGTCGAGACCACAAAGGCGACCGCAATCGTCCACGCCAAAACCTGCCGAAGCGATGCGACGCGGGTCGCATTGTCGGCAACAAGGGCATGAACAAGGTCGTCGGTTCGCATGGTGGTCGCCTATTCTCCGTCTTTCGGTATCCGGGTAATTCGGTCGCTCTGCTTCTTGGCTTCACAACGTCGTTTGCCGCAATCGCTTTGGTGCGCTTCGGGGTCGCTCGCAGCGTTCAGCCGGAATCCTTGAACTTCTCAGCCAGCGTTGCCAGCCCGCGATGCAACGCGACACGCACAGCGCCCTGACTTATTCCCAGTTGGCCAGCCGCATCGACGATCGAGGCCCCTTCGACAGCGATCGAGCGCACAACCAACCGCTGACGCTCCGGCAACGCATCGACATGACGGTCGACGTCGCCGGCGCTGGCGCGTGGCTCGCCGTCGTCGGACGGCAGCACGTCGATGAAATCATCGATCGGCACGTTGATGCTGCGGCCCCGGCGGCGCATCGAATCGATCAGCTTGTTGCGCGCGATGGCGCGAATCCACGGACCAATCGGCACATCCTGATCCCAGGTATGCCGCTTGAGATGCACCGCCAGCAAGGTCTCCTGCACCACGTCCTCCGCATCGGCGACTGACATTCCCGCGCGCGCGAAGCCGCTGCGCGCTGCCGGCCGCAATGCGGCCGCCAATTCGCGCAACAGGCGATCATAGACGGCGGCATCACCGGCTATCGCCGCCCGCATCTGATCGGCCCACTCGACCTCGCGCTTGCTCACGCGCGCTCCTGTCAGTTCAATTCGTTGCGGCCCATGCAATTGTTACAGTGAAACCAAAAATTTCACGTGGATTGAAGGCGCGCCGTGCGGTGCTGATGGGCTGCTGGTTCGATTCCACCGCTTTGCGGCCTCAATTGGCATGAAAACGGTGGGATTACCATGCCCAGCCGCGAATCCGGAATCTTAAGCTCCGCATCAGGTCCGCGCAAACCGCTTTGCCGTGTGCCGGCCGATCGCCACCAAAGCTCGACCGAGCAGGTTCATCACGCGCCCGCAGACGTCATTGCTGACGCTCACGTTGCATCGTGCATTGCACCCCGCCGATCAGGCTCGGCATGCGGTATCGCGCGTCACAATCAGACACATATTTGTGAACGCCGTAACGGATGAGCCGGCATTTGCGAAAAGGCAGTTGAGGCCGGCACGACGGCCTCCCGGGCAGCACGCATCTTGACCAGCCACGTGGCCGAGATTGCATCTCGGATCGCTTGCGGCCCGGCAGTGAACCACTCCGGATACAATATGTTCGTCGTTTCAATCAACGTCGGCAATCAGCAAAAGGAAATCGTCCATGACCATCAAGACCACTCTCGGTGCCGTTACACTCGCTGGATCGCTCGCCGCCGCGCTCAGCATGGTCGCGGCGCCGGCCGGCGCCCAGTCGACCGCTAAGGAGAAGTGCTTCGGCGTCGCACTCAAGGGCAAGAACGATTGCGCCGCCGGCCCCGGCACCACCTGCGCCGGCACCTCCAAGGTCGACTATCAGGGCAATGCCTGGAAATACGTCGCCAAGGGAACCTGCGTGTCGATGAAGACCCCGAAGGGTCATGGCTCGCTGAAGGCGATGAAGTCCTGATGAACGCGTAACGACCAAGCGGGGCGCGTGGCGGCTTCCTCCCCGCACGCGTCCCGCACGCTGTGTTCATTGCCAAAGTGTTCATCGCCAAGCGACGGAGCGTTCTGATGCGTGCAGCCTCGCAACTTCCCGCCCGGTCCGGTGTCGGCTTCAAGCCGGAACATTTCCGCGACATCTTCGCGGCACAGCAGCCGGTCGGTTTCTTTGAAGTGCACGCGGAAAACTACATGGGGGCCGGCGGACCACCGCATGCGCAATTGCGCGCGCTCTGCGCGGACTATGCGCTGTCGATCCACGGCGTCGGCCTTTCGATCGGCTCGGACGCGGCGCTTGATCGCGATCACCTGCAGCGCCTGAAAACGTTGTGCGCAAGCTATCAGCCGCAAAGCTTTTCCGAGCATCTTGCCTGGTCATCGCACGGCGAGGTCTTCTACAACGACCTGCTGCCGCTGCCCTATACCGAAGAAACGCTGGCGCGCATCTGCGATCACGTCGACGAGGTGCAGGCGACACTCGGCCGCGAGATGTTGCTGGAGAACCCTTCGACCTATTTGCGCTTTGCCGCGAGCACGATTCCGGAAGTGGAATTTTTGTCGGAGATCGCCGCCCGCACCGGCTGCGGCCTGCTGCTCGACATCAACAACGTCTTTGTCCAGGCGGCCAATCACGACACCAGCGCGGAAGCCTATCTCGCGGGATTCCCGTTGGCGCGGGTGAAGGAAATCCACCTTGCCGGCCACGACGTGACCACTGACGATGCCGGCGCGTCGCTGTTGATCGATGCGCATGGTTGTCCCGTCGCCGATCCGGTCTGGCGGCTTTATGCCGATGTCATTGCGCGCACCGGGCCGCTGCCGACCTTGATCGAATGGGACAATGACGTGCCCGACTGGCCGACCCTGCGCGCGGAGGCGGAGGCCGCTCAGAAGATCCTCGATCAAACAATCCTTGCGCGCACCGCGCCGGCGGCGGCCTGAAGGAGCGGAAGCGATGTTGCGCGAGATCCAACACGCCTTCGCCAGCGCCCTGCTCGACCCCGCGCAGCAAGTGCCAGGCGCCGTCACGTCGCACGACACCGCGGTGCCGGAAAAGCGCTTTGCGGTCTATCGCAACAATGTCGTCACCAGCCTGACCGACGCCTTGAAGACGCGGTTTCCCGCCGTCGAGCGCATCGTCGGCGAAGAATTCTTTGCCGCCACGGCGCGCGTTTTCGTCACTGAACATCCACCGCGTTCGCCGATCCTCATGACATACGGCGACGACTTCCCCGATTTCATCACCGGTTTTCCGCCGGCTGAAGACCTGCCCTACCTCGCCGACGTGGCAAGGCTCGAGGCTGCCCGCACCCGCGCCTATCACGCCGCCGACGCCACGCCGATCGATCCGCAGTTCTTGCAGACGCTTACACCCGGTGCGCTGGCATCGACGCGCGTCGCCCTGCATCCGTCGGCGCAGATCATCCGCTCCCAACATCCGATCGTGACGATCTGGGCGATGAATGCGGGCGAGGCGGGATTGGCTCCGGTCGAAGATTGGCGATGCGAGGACGCGCTCGTCATTCGCCCTGGACTTGAGGTCGAGGTTCGCCTGCTGCCGCCCGGAGGCGCGGCATTCCTGCAGGCGCTGGCCAAAGGCACACCGCTCGCCGCCGCGGTCGAGATCGCTCTCAGCGACAATTCCCGCTTCGACCTCACCGCCAATCTCGCGTTGCTGATCGGCGCAGGCCTGGTGGTCGAACTCGATCCTCCCGAAACCGCACAGGATGACGCCGGATGACCGATACGACCGACATGCCGCTCGCCCAAGGCCGCTCCGGCTCGTTTGTTGGGCGCTTCATCCAGGGCACGACCGCCGCGATGGAGGCGATCCCCTATTGGCCGATCGCGCTGATCGCGCGCCTCGCGATCGCCGGCGTGTTCTGGCGCTCCGGCCAGACCAAGGTCGACGGCTGGCGGATCTGGCAACCGAATAGCGACGCGTTCACACTGTTTCAGCAGGAGTACAAACTGCCGGTGATCGATCCGAATATCGCCGCCTATCTCGCGACCTGGGCCGAACATCTGTTTCCGGTGCTTATCGTCATCGGGCTGGCAACTCCGCTACGCCGCGCTTTCACTGCTGATCATGACCCTGGTGATCGAGATTTTCGTCTATCCGTTCGCCTGGCCGACCCACGGCACCTGGGCGACCTGTTTTTTGCTGCTTATGTGGCGTGGCGCGGGCGCGGTTTCGCTCGATCATCTGATCGCGCAGCGATACCGGTGACATGCATTTCGACCACATCCCGCTGCGCCATTCGCGGGGTGTACGGAAGTCGGTGACCGGCTAAGGTGTTGGCCCCACCCAGCACCCGCCTCATCATGCCCACCGATCCCCTGTTCTATCTCGTCGGCTATTTCGCCATCTTCATGATTGCGCTCGGCAAGGGCGCTTTCGGGGGCGGACTGGCCGTGCTCGGCGTGCCGGTGCTGGCGCTGGTGGTCGATCCGGTCACCGCCGCGATCATGATGGCGCCGCTGGTGGTGGTGATGGACCCGCTGGCGATCGCCGCCTATCCGATGCGCACCTGGTCGATCCCCGATCTGGTCTGGATGGCGCCGGGCATTCTGGTCGGGCTGGCTATCGGCGTCCTGTTTTTTGTCTCGGTCGATCCGCGCTACGTCAGCCTCGGCATTGCGATCGTGACCTTGTGGTTCACCGCCCGGCACTTCCTGCGCAATCGATCCGAACGTGCCGCGCCCCGGCCGGTCGAACCGCTGCGGGCGCTGGCCGCCTCGACCGTGAGCGGGTTCACAACCTTCATCGCCCATGGCGGCGGCCCGCCGATTTCATTCTACCTGCTGCCCCGCGCGCTGCCGAAGACGATCTATGCCGGCACCTATGTGGCGCTGTTCTTCTTTTCCAACCTGATCAAGCTCGCGCTTTATCTCTGGCTCGGGCTGCGCGAGCCGAAGGCCCTGCTCAGCGCCGCCGTTCTGATCCCGGCCATTCCGCTTGGCATCTGGGCCGGCAAGAAGCTGCACGACCGGATCGACGAGGAGCAGCTCTACTTCCTGCTCTACCTGATGCTCGGCATTGCCGGTCTGAAGCTGCTTTACGACAGCGTGAGGGCACTTTGGGGCTGATTAGATCGTCCCCGGCGGCGAGGCCGGACAACGCGAAAATCGGCGCCATTAACCTCGTTCCGCCCCGTTTTGCGCCTTTTTGTCGCTTCGCTTGACAGTCATGGCGGCAAGCCATATCTCAGCGGCAGCCGTTAGCACTCCCATTCAGTGAGTGCTAGCAGGCCTGATCCAGGCAATCGGCACACTGAAATACCGCGTCCAACGCGCGTTAACGAGGAAAACATGGCCAAAACGAAGTTCCGTCCGCTGCACGACCGGGTTGTCGTGCGTCGCATCGATGCTGAGGAAAAGACCAAGGGCGGCATCATCATCCCCGACACCGTCAAGGAGAAGCCGCAGGAAGGCGAAGTCGTCGCCGTCGGCCCGGGCGGCCGCGACGAGGCCGGCAAGCTGGTTCCGATCGACGTCAAGTCCGGCGACAAGCGTGCTGTTCGGCAAGTGGTCCGGCACCGAGGTCAAGATCGAAGGCGAGGAACTCCTGATCATGAAGGAGTCCGACATCATGGGCGTGATCGCCTGAGCGTTTCCAAGTCCCCGCTCCTCGTCCTGAGGAGGCGCCAAAGGCGCCGTCTCGAAGGGCGAGGCCACCGAAATTGATCAGTCTCATCCTTCGAGAAGCGGCTTTCAGCCACGCCTCAGGATGAGGACGCAGAAAAACGGAGCCAATCGTAATGTCCGCCAAGGAAGTCAAATTCGCCGGCGACGCCCGCGACCGCATGTTGCGCGGCGTCGACATTCTCGCCAATGCCGTCAAGGTGACGCTCGGCCCGAAGGGCCGCAATGTCGTTCTCGACAAGAGCTTCGGCGCCCCGCGCATCACCAAGGACGGCGTCACCGTCGCCAAGGAAATCGAGCTTGAGGACAAGTTCGAGAACATGGGCGCCCAGATGGTGCGCGAAGTGGCCTCGCAGCACCAACGACCTCGCCGGTGACGGCACCACCACCGCGACCGTGCTGGCCCAGTCGATCGTGAAGGAAGGCGCCAAGTCGGTCGCCGCCGGCATGAACCCGATGGACCTCAAGCGCGGCATCGACATCGCCGTCACTGCGGTGATCAAGGACATCGAGAAGCGCGCCAAGAAGGTCGGTTCTTCAGGCGAGATCGCCCAGATCGGCACCATCTCCTCCAACGGCGACGTCAATATCGGCAAGATGATCGCCCAGGCGATGCAGAAGGTCGGCAATGAGGGCGTCATCACGGTCGAGGAAGCCAAGTCGCTCGACACCGATGTCGAAATCGTCGAGGGCATGCAGTTCGACCGCGGCTACCTCTCGCCGTATTTCATCACCAATGCCGAGAAGATGGTCGCGGAGCTCGAGGACGCCTACGTCCTGCTGCACGAGAAGAAGCTGTCCGGCCTGCAGGCCATGCTGCCGGTGCTGGAAGCCGTTGTGCAGTCCGGCAAGCCGCTCGTCATCATCGCCGAGGACGTCGAGGGCGAGGCTCTGGCCACGCTCGTCGTCAACAAGCTGCGCGGCGGCCTCAAGGTCGCGGCGGTGAAGGCCCCCGGCTTCGGCGATCGCCGCAAGGCCATGCTTGAGGACATCGCGATCCTGACCGGCGGTCAGCTGATCTCCGAAGACCTCGGCATCAAGCTCGAGAACGTCACCACGGCCATGCTCGGCCGCGCCAAGAAGGTGCTCATCGACAAGGAAAAGACCACGATCGTCGACGGCGCTGGCAAGAAGAAGGACATCGAGGCCCGCGTCGGCCAGATCAAGGCCCAGGTCGAAGAGACCACCTCCGACTATGACAAGGAGAAGCTGCAGGAGCGTCTCGCGAAGCTCGCGGGCGGTGTTGCGGTGATCCGCGTCGGCGGCGCGACCGAGATCGAGGTTAAGGAGAAGAAGGACCGCGTCGAAGACGCGCTCAACGCCACCCGCGCCGCGGTCGAGGAAGGTATTGTCCCGGGCGGCGGCGTCGCTCTGCTGCGCGCCAAGAAGGCGGTTGGCAAGCTCACCAACGACAACTCGGACGTCCAGGCCGGTATCAACATCGTGCTCAAGGCGCTTGAGGCTCCGCTGCGTCAGATCGCGGAGAATTCCGGTGTCGAGGGTTCGATCGTGGTCGGCAAGATCATGGAGAACAAGTCCGAGACCTTCGGTTTCGACGCCCAGACCGAGGAATATGTCGACATGGTCGACAAGGGCATCATCGACCCGGCCAAGGTCGTGCGTTGCGCCCTGCAGGATGCCGCTTCCGTTGCCGGCCTTCTGGTGACCACCGAGGCCATGATCGCCGAGCGTCCGAAGAAGGATTCCGGCGCTCCGGCCATGCCGGGTGGCGGCATGGGTGGCATGGACTTCTAAGAAGTCCAGTCGCCAAAATTTCGAAAAGTTCGAAGTCGGGAAAGCCCGACTTCGATTGGGGGCCGCGCAAGCGGCCCCTTTCGTTTGTTCGCTGACCGCTGGCCGCTGACCGCTGACCGCTGTCCACGGGCCGCCGCCCGGCGAAAAGACAATACCGAACTCGGCAGCAGCCGACTTCAGCGGGCGACAAGAATCTTAATTTTTTGATCACGGTCGATAGAGCCAGACCGTGATTGCCGCCACGGACGGCTGGAAAATCCTTCAACGCCGCCGCTTAACGATTTCGAATATTGCTCCCGGTATTGTTGCAGCGCGCCGCGACGGCCCGATCAACGCCAACGGCGTGAGAACTATGTTTTTTGATCGTTATTGCAGTTGCCGACGGAGCAGATGCAACACGCTGGCTGGAATTGGCCGCCGCTGCCGGCCTGGATCGCGCGTTTCCTCAGGCCCGCCGCCGCTTCGGCTGGCGCACTGGCCGCGGCATTTTCGATGCTAGCGGCGGCACCCGCCGCCGCGCAGCTCGAATTGCCACTGGTCAAGGTGCAGTTGCGCTGGACCCACCAGGCTCAGTTCGCCGGCTATTATGTCGCCAAACAGCTCGGCTTTTACGAACGCGAAGGCATCGACGTGGAGTTCGCCCCGGGCGGCAGCTATGTCGATCCCATGACGGTGCTCAGTCTCGGCGGCACCGACATCGCGATCGGTTGGCTGGCGAGTGCGATCGCTGCCCGTCTGACCGGAGCCGATGTCGTGAACATCGCCCAGATATTCAAGCACTCGGCCATGCGGCTGGTTTGCCGACGCTCGGCCGGCATCAACCATCCAAACGACATCAAGGGCAAGACCATCGGCGTCTGGGAGGTCGGCGACCAGTACAATGTCGTCAACTGGCTTCGCCGCCAGGGCCGCAGTGCCGCCGACGTCCGGCTCGTTCACCAACGCGCCGCTGCAGTCGACTTCTTGGACCACACCGTCGATTGCGCAACGGCGATGAGCTACAACGAATACGTCACCATTATCGATGCCGGCGTCGCGCCTTCCGAACTGCTGATCGTGTCATTCGACACCAAGGGTGACAGCCTGCTTGAAGACGGCCTCTATGTCCGGAGCGATTCGCTGCAGGACGCGACCAAGCGTGACCATCTCGCACGCTTCCTGCGCGCCTCCGCACGAGGCTGGCGCTATGCCAGTCGCAATCGCGACGAGGCCATCGCGATCACCAAGCTCTATGCGCCGCTGGCCGACGCCGCGCGCCAGCGCATAATGCTCGATTCGATCCTGCAACTCCTCGATCTCGACAGCCGGTTCGGGCTCCTCGACCTCGATGAATATGAGCGTGACATCGAAAGCATCGGAATAGACTCCGGAAACCTAGACGCAGTCGAAAAGGCGGGCCACGACGGTTGGACACATCGCATCTGGTACGCGGCGAAACTCGATGGCGCGAAATGGAATCTGCTGACGATCGCCGTCCAGCATGACCTGCGGAAAATCGTTAGCTCGACCTGGTTCTATGTCCTCATTCTCGCCGGCACGGCGACCTTCGGATTGTCCGGCTTCATGCAGGCGCTGAAACTCCGCTACGACCTGTGGGGCGCTTTTATTTTGACCTATCTGCCGGCCCTGGGCGGCGGCACATTGCGGGATCTGCTGATCGGCGGCGAGCGCCGGCCGCTGTACGTTTTTGCGGATCCGACCTTCGTCTACGTCGTCATCGCGATCGTCCTGTTTGGCGCCGCTGCGACGCGAACCCTGCCGCCGGAGGCGATGCAGTCGCGCGCCTATACCGCGACCAAGACATTGGTCGATACGATCGGCCTGGCCACGCTGACCGTATTCGGCGCCAACGTCGCCTTGGCGGCCGGCCTGACCTGGTATTGGGTGCCGATTTGCGCGGCGATCAGCTGCGCGGGCGGCGGCATCCTGCTGTCGATGGTGACGGTCCAGCAGCCGCGCACCTTTCAGGGTGAACTGTACGAAGAGATCGCCGTCGGCGGCGGCCTGTTCATGCTCGGCGGTCTGTGGATCGCCAATCATTTTGAACATACGACGTGGATCGTCTTCACGTCGATCGTTGCGACCTTCGTCGCCGTCTTTCTCACCCGCATGGCCGCAATACGATTCAATCTGCGGTCATACCGGCTTGGCGCCGACTAAATCAATTCCAGAAGACGTGGAAGCCGGTTCTCCAATCAGTTCGTCTGCAACTGAAAGCGCAGGTCTTTTGCACCGACCAGGACAACCGTCGAACCCTGCCGGCGCCAATTCGTAACCTGCGTCAGCGCCGTCGCGAGATCGGCATCCTCCTTCTCGCTCTCGGGCGTGCAGGACTGGCCCTCCAGCGGACCGATGATGATGGTCAAGGTGTCGCCGGCGAAAACGAACTGGCCGCGCGCCTTGGCGCACCACAGATCGATCACCGCGCTGCCGCTACCGTCGACTTCGAGCGATGGCACGCGCTTCGATCCTGCCATCGGATGGACGTCCAGCAATAGCTCCCGGTCATAGGGAAAGCCGATTTCGGCGGCTTTTACCGCCGGAACGGCCGCAAGCAGTACCAACACGAGAACAGGAACGATCCGGGTGAAGCGATCGAAACGAGCAGAGCGCGCGGAGAAGGGCATGGATCCTCCGAAATGGCGAGATGGCAGGGAGACGGCTTCGGAACGCATGCACCGGAAGACGATGCGATCCATGACACCGCACGATCGCGACAAGTGCGCGACAGGGACACGCCGAGGTCAAGCCGGTGGCCGTCGCTATCCTCAGCTTATTGGCAGTGATAGGCGGCGCGCGCGCTGTTTTGCCGCTTTCGCCCAACACGGGCGGCCAGCGGTGAGATCGCGGGGGCTACAGCTTCGGCAGGTTGAGCCAAGCCTGGATTGCACCGAGCACCATATTGGCGGCAATCGCGCTCAACAGAATCCCCATCACCCGCCGCAGGACGTTAGCGCCACCGATTCCAATGATTCGCATGATCGGATTGGCGGCCAGCAGAATCACCAGGAAGATCGCCAACACCACCGCCAGAACCGCGGTGGTCATCGCCTGTTCCCACAGCCCGAATGCGCGGTTGTCGGTCAGCAGCACCACCGTCAGCATGGCGCCGGGCCCCGCGATCGCCGGGATCGCCAGCGGATAAACCGCCAGTGCGCGGATGCCGCCGGCGGTGACATTGGCAAAACCTTCACCCGGCGCCGCGGTCCCCAGGCTCATGTCGATTCCATAGAGAAACACCAGGATGCCGCCGGCGATCTGAAACGCGCGCAGCGGAATGCCCATCTGCACCAGCAGGAGTTCGCCAGCCACAATGAAGAACAACAAAACGCCGAAAGAATAGACAACACCCAGCATTGCGGTGATGCGCCGCTCCCGCGGGTCCATCCTGGGAGAGATCGCCAGAAAGATCGCCAGCGTGCCGATCGGATCGAGCACCACGAATAGCGTCACAAAATCCGAAATCACCTTCTGCGACATGCCGGCATCCCAATTCCGCGTCCCAATCAAAGCCCACAATGGTGGAATTTCCACCGCCCCAAAGATGTTAGTATAGCCAGACGAACTGGGAGACCCTCATGGACCAGCGCATTATCAACCTTTATGACAGCTTCACCCACGGCGGCATGACACGGCGCGCGTTTTTCGACCGCTTGACCGAACTGGCCGGTTCCGCGGCGGCCGCGACCGCCCTGGTTCTGCTGTTGCAGAACGACTACGCGCAGGCCGCAATCATCGCCGCCGACGATCCCAACCTGGTCGCGACGCGGGTCTCCTACAATTCGCCGAAGGGCAAGGTCGCCGGCTATCTGGTCCGGCCGATAGCCGGCGGCAAGCGCCCGGCCGTCATTGTCATTCATGAGAACCGCGGTCTCAACCCGCATATCGAAGATGTCGCCCGCCGCCTAGCGAAGGCCGGATTCATTGCGCTCGCCGTCGACCTGCTCTCCGCCGATGGCGGCACGCCTGCCGACGAAGACAAGGCCCGCACCATGATCAGCGGGCTCGATCCGGCCGACACATTGGTGCGATTGGCCGCGGCCGTGCCCTATCTGGAAAAGCTGCCCGATTCCAACGGCAAAGTCGGCGCGGTCGGGTTCTGCTGGGGTGGCGGCATGGTCAACCGGCTGGCGGCCGCCAGCCCCGGCCTCGGTGCGGGTGTTGCCTATTACGGCCGTCAAATTCCGGCCGCCCAGGTGCCGAAGATCAAGGCGCCGCTGCTGTTGCACTATGCCGGGCTCGATGCCGGCATCAACGGAGGCATTCCGGCCTACGAGGCCGCGCTCAAGGCCAACAACAAGAAATACGCGGTCCACATCTACGACGGCGCCAATCACGCCTTCAACAATGACACCAACGCCCCGCGCTATAACAAGGCCGCATCCGACCAAGCCTGGGCGCGGACGTTGGCGTTCTTCAAGGAAAATCTCGGCGATCCGCCGAGCGCCGGCTGAAATTTATTTTGCAATGTCCTCTCCGGCGGAAACGCCGGGGAGGATACGTGTCTCGCCGCATGACAAACGCGAAAATCTTAGGCGCAATTCTGACAGGTTTATCGCAGTGGCCATCTAATATTTGAGTTTGTCGTATGATCTTACCCGGAATGTCTGCAACTTTTCCGGATCATACTTTAATCTTTGGTGGAGCCGGGCAGCGGCTTGCCGAAATCACCGGTCGGCAGGTCCTCCAGACCGTATTCCATCTTGGCTGGACGCGCGCCGCCGGGCGGGCGGAATACGCTGATCCAGAAATCATTGCATGCAAGCGCCAACACCAACAAAATCGTAATGGTCAGATCCGGGATCGCGACCGACCACATAATGATGCCGCAGAACGCGAACAGTCCGAGCAGCGCAATCGCGACGAAGAGTTTGTCCAACGCGGTTGTAGCCATTTCGAATGCTCCATCATTCCGCTTCGAGAGCGGCAAGATCGTCCACCAGCCAGCGCGCTGTCCGCAGCAGCCGCGCATCGTCACGACGCGCGCCGACAATCTGGACGCCAAGCGGCATTCCGTTTGCTTCCAGCAAAGGCACCGTAACGGCCGGCAATCCGAGATAAGTCCAAAGCGCGCAGAACACCGGGCTGCCGGTCGCATGCAGTCCCTTTGGCGCCGGCCCGCTGCTCGCCGGCGTCAGGATTGCGTCGTATCGGTCGAACACCCGCTCGAGGCCGGCGTTCAACACCTCGCGAAACTCGCACGCGATATTGTAGTCGACGGCGCGCACCGCGCGGCCTTCCGCGACCAGTTCCTTCAGAACGTCGCTGACCTGATCCGGCGCCTTGTCGATCAGCGGCCCGAATTCTTCGCCGCATCCACTGCGTGAATCTTGCGCATCCAGCCGTGCGCCTGGGCGAAGATGTCCGGCAATTCCACCTCGTCGCACTGTTCGCCGAGCGCGTCGGCCAGTTCGGCGAACGCTTCCCCGGTGACGGCTTCGGCGTGCTCCCAGGCCGGGCCCTTCACGAAAGCAAGCAGCGGCGCCAGCGGCGGCGGCTCGGCGGCCATCGCGCGTAGCCGCGGCCGGCTGCGCGGCCACATTTCGCGATCGCTCGCATCGTATGCCGTCAGGCAATCGGCCATCAGAGCGGCATCCTCGATCGAGCGCGAAAAGGTTCCGATCGTATCCAGCAGCGGCGATTGTGCCAGCACGCCGGACCGCGAGATCAGGCCATGGGTCGGCTTGAAGCCGACGACGCCGCAAAAGGCCGCCGGCCGGATCACCGATCCCACCGTCTGGGTGCCGAGCGCCAGCGGCACCATGTTGTCGCCCACGGCGGCCGCCGAGCCGCTCGACGAGCCGCCCGGCGTGTGTTCGGGATTGCGCGGATGCCGCGTCTTGCCGGGATGGAAATAGGCAAACTCCGTGGTAACGGTCTTGCCGAGAATGACGGCGCCGGCATCCTTGAGCGCCGCCACAACGGCGGCGTCATGGCGCGGCTGACGTCCGGCCAGCAGCGGCGTGCCGCTCTCGGTCGGCATCGCCTCGGTGTCGATGATGTCCTTGATGCCGACCGGCACGCCGTGCAGCGGTCCGGTCGAACGGCCTTCGGCACGCACCGCGTCGGCGCGGCGCGCCTGCTCCATGGCGAATTCGCGATCGAGATACGCCCAGGCCTGCACCGCCTCCTCGCGCGCCGCGATCCGATCGAGGCAGGCCTCGACCAGCATCTCAGACGTGATCTCGCCGGCATCGATCCGCCGCGCCGCGTCCGCCGCCGTCAGTTGCGTGAGGTCGAGATATGCCGCGTTCACAGTTTTTCCTAATGTCCGTAGACAGCCTCCGGCAGCCACAGGGCGATGCCGGGGAACAGATAAAGCAGAACCATCGACAGGAAGATCATCGCCACGAACGGCATGACACCCTTGAAGATGTGCATCAGATGGACCTGCGGCGGCGACACGCCTTTCAGATAGTATGCCGCCATGGCCATCGGTGGTGTCAGAAACGAGGTCTGCAGGTTGAGCGCAACCAGGATGCCGAAGAACAGCGGATCGACATCAAAGTGCGCCAACATCGGCAGGAAGATCGGCACGAAGATGATGATGATTTCCGACCATTCCAACGGCCAACCGAGCAGGAAGATGATGAACTGCGCCATGATCAGGAACGTGACAGACGACATGTTCAACGACAGCACGAAATCCCTGATCAGATTTTCGCCGCCCAGATAGGAAAACACCGAGGAGAAGGTCCACGAGCCGACGAACAGCCAGCACACCATCGCCGAAGTCCGCACCGTGAGGTAGATCAATTCCCGCAGCTTTTCCTGGTCGTTCACCTTCCAACTGAAATAGGCGGCCAGTCCGACGAAGAAACCAATGTCCAACCCGAACCAGTTCAACTGGTGATCGCGGAATGTGGCATTGAGGCCGAACACCGAGAACATCAGAATGTAGATGATGCCGGCGATCAGCCCATAGAAGGCGCCGCGGCCGGCAAAGGTCATGACGCGCTTCATCGCGTCGCTCTGCGGCCACAGCCAGCCGAGTAGTGGCACCCGGCCGGATGTCGCCAGCGCAAGCAGCGTGAAGATGGCGGCAAGCCCGATCCCGACGCCGGGACGGATCAGGAATCCCGGCTCGTCGACCGGGAGAATTCCCAACGCGGTCGCCGCAAACGCGAGCAGAAAGAGGTAGATCGCCACCAGGATCAGGACCACGACTCCGCCGAACCCCAGCGCCAGAAACCAGCCGTCGGCGTCAGCCCAGGGAACCCGCAGCCAGTCCGGTTTCACCGTGCCTTGGCTGATGGATGCCAGCCGGTAGGCGATCGCCAGCACCATGCCGCCCAGGGCGCCCATGGCGGCAGCCTCCGAGGGCGTCGCCAGGCCGAACAGGATCGAGCCGAGCACCGAGAAAATCAAAAAGGCCAACGGAAAGAACGAGGTCAGCATCGCAAAGGCGATCTGGCCGGTCGTGACATCCGGGATATCCTCCGGCCGCGGCTTCGGTGCCAGATTCGGATTCAGGATTGAGCGTGTCAGCACATAGAGGATGTACAGCCCCGCCAGCATGAAGCCCGGAAAGATCGCGGCTGCATACAACTTCACAACAGAGACCGTGGAAGTGGCCGAATAGACGATCAGCATGATGCTCGGCGGAATAAGGATGCCGAGACAGCCGCCGGCACAGATCACGCCCGCGGCAAAGCTGGTGTCATAGCGCGCCTTCAACATCGCCGGGAAAGCGAGCAGGCCCATCAAGGTCACCACCGCGCCGATGATGCCGGTCGCGGTGGCGAACATTGCGCAAGTGGCCAGTGCCGCGATCGCCATCGAGCCCGGCATGCGCCGTGACGCGATATAAAGGGTATGGAACAGCCGGTCGACGATGTTGGCGCGCTCGACGATGTATCCCATGAACAGGAACAACGGCACCGCGGTCAGCACGTCGTTCGCCATCACCGAATAGGTCTGGTTGACCAGGAGATCGAATATTCGGTTGTCGAACAGCGAATGCATGCGTTCGGCGTCGTAATAGGCGTAGTAGCCGAAGCCGACGCCCATCGCCATCAATGTGAACGCAATCGGAAAGCCGAGCAGGATCGTAAAAATAAAGATCCCCAGCATAACCACGGCAACCTGGGGATCGGTCATTTCGCACTCCCGGGCGGAAGTCCAAGTTCCTGGCGGATCGCCTTTTCATCCTGGTGCTGGTGCAACAGCACGGTTTCCATTTCCTCGACGTCCTCGGCATGCGGCGGCCACGTGCCGGTCCGAATGCAAATAATGCAGCGGCAAACCTGGGCGAGGCCTTGCATGAACAGCAGCGCGCCGGCGATCGGAATGATGGTCTTGAATTGCGAGATCGGCACATTGGCCGGACTCATCACGCTGACTTCGCCGCTGCCGTTGTTGTAGCTCCACAACTCCATCGCATAGTCGGTCCCGGCATAGATCAGGGCGATGATGCCGGGAAAGAAGAAGATGATGTAGAGAATGAGCTCGATGATGGCCTGGACCTTCGGCCGCCAGAGCCGGTAAAGCACATCGCCACGCACATGGCCGCCGCGCGACAGCGTGTACGCACCCGCCATCATGAACAGCGTGCCGTACATCATGTAGCTGACATCGAAGGCCCAGGCCGTCGGGTCGCGCAGCAGATAGCGCACGAACACCTCGTACGCCGTCGCGAAGGTCATGATCACGATGCACCACGCGAAGACCTTGCCGACCCACGCGGTGAATTGATCAACCACTGTAATGAAACTGTTCACCCCTCACGCCCCCCGATAAGTGAGAGAGCCTCGGTGACGCAACGGGACGGCATCCGATGAATGCCGTCCCATACGTCATCGCGGCAGGCGGGATCAGAATCCCAGCTTGCCCGGGAAGTAGTGATTGTAGGCGAGCTTGTAGTCGGCCTGATTGTTCAGGTCGTAGAACCCGACGCGCTCCGACCAGGCCTTCTGACTGTCGACCACCTTCTTGAAGTAGGGGTCCTTGTTCAGTCGCTCGATCACCTTGTCCCAGGAAGCGAGCTGTGCCTTCAGCACCGCTTCCGGCGTCCGGTAGACATTCACGCCGTCCTTGGTGATCAGCTCCTGCAGCGAGTTCGAGTAGCTGTTCATCGCCAGACCGTAATTGGCGGTGTTCGCCGCCTCGGCTGAATGATCGAGGATCGACTTCTGCTCCTTCGACAAGGAATCGTACTTGTCCTTGTTGAAGATGATTTCGAAGAACTCGGCGGCCTGGTGGAACGAGCTCATCATGTAGACCTTGCGCACGTCCTGCGCGCCGAACTGGCGGTCCGAGGTCGGATTGTTGAACTCGAAGGCCTCGATCACGCCGCGCTCCAGAGCCGGCACGATTTCGCCGCCCGGCAGCTGAGTCACGCGCACGCCAATGCCCTGCATGATGTCGGTGGCGAGACCGACAGTGCGGTACTTCAGGCCCTGGAGCTGCTTCTCACTAGTGATGCGATCCTTGAACCAGCCGAGCGGCTGCGTCGGCATCGGCATCGCAAAGAAGCCGACCAGATTGAGTTTTAGGATATCCTGGATCAATTCGCGATAGAGCTCCTTGCCGCCACCGAAATGGACCCAGGCCAGGATCTGCGATGCATTGGTCCCGAAGACCGGGCCAGTGCCGAACAGCGAAGCCGCCTTGTTCTTGCCGTACCAATAGGCAGTCACGGTGTGCGCACCGTCGAGCACGCCCTTATGCACGGCATCCTGAACCTGAAACGCTTTCACAACCGCGCCCGCCGCCAACAAATCAATCTTGAGGCGGCCCCCGGACATCGCATCGACGCGGTCGGTGTATTGCCGGGCCATGTCCTGGAAAATGTCCTTCGGACCCCAGGAGCTTTGCATCTTCAACGTAACGGTTTGCGCGCGCGACACCTGTGGCATCGCAATCACGCCGGCTCCCGCCAAAGCTGCACCGGCGAGGAACTTGCGCCGGCTGGTGGTGTTGCAACTCGTATTGAGAACTCTTGGCAATCGTCATTGCAGGCACCCTCCCTATACGATTGGCGGCATTCATATGGCCGCCTTGAAAACTAACTGCCAGGAATGGCTTGGTATTCCAGCGGTACCCGTCCAGTTTGAACAGATTGCTGGTATTCCACAAGTGTCACATTGTCGTAGTAACCCAAACGCGATCCTGCCAACGGCAGTGGCTGGGAAACGCCGCCACTTTCACAATGGGCCAAGAAATTTTTCCACAATAATTTTTAGTAAATTTTACTACCACCACCGGACCGGCCAGGATCCGCGCCGGGTCATATTGTGCCAGATAAAGGCAAACGCGGTCAGCAGACAGGCGCCGACCGCAACCGGCATGATGAGAAAACTCCACGACATGCCATTCACGACAACCACCAGCGGATCAATTCCGGCCGGCGGGTGAAAAGTTCCCGTCAGTTGCATCGCGGCAATTGCAACGCCGACCGCCAGCGCCGCCGTCCAGGGCGATGGTCCGACCAATTTGACGAACAACAGGCCCACCAGCGTCGCGATGACGTGCCCGCCGACCAGCGCCCGCGGCTGGGACGGCTCGGCTTCCGGCATGCCGAGCACCAGAACGATCGAAGTCGCGAACGGCACCGCCATGACGGGAAAATAGAAATTGAACGATGCAATCTCCATCATCCCAACGGCAATCGTGCCGCCGACGGCACCGGCCATGACCTGGACGAGCCGCGCGCGACCGATGTGGAACAAGGGATGGGGCACGTCGAATAGCGAACCTTCAGCGCGTCATGAAATCGAAGAGAATTGAGGATCGCGATCTGTATCGCATCGATCGGCCTCAGTGCAAAACGACTGCGGGCGGCAAGCTCCCCCGGAGCCTGCCGCCCGCCAGAACCAAGTCGCGAATATCGACCTATTTCAGCGCCGACAACGTGGTGTCGAACGACAGCTTGGCGATGAATGTCGCGTCGCACCAATTGCTGCCACCCGCCATCACTGCGCACTGATACTGCGTCAGGTTGGTGTCGTAATAGCGCAGATCGAGCGTCAGCGCCTTGTAGGTGAACCCGCCACCGATGTTCCAGGTCGTGTAGTCGTACACAAACAACCCCGGGTCAGGCGTTCCAAAGAAGTACCCGCCGACTTCCGCCGAAGCGTAAGCGCCGATCTCCTTGAACCAGGTGCTCGGGGCGGTCAGCTTGATGGTACCGTTGACATAGGTGCCGTCGGCGCCGGTCTGCAGCCAGTTGATGCCGTAGAACACGCCACCGCCAACTGTGACATAGTCATTGAACTTGTAGGACGCCTTGAAATAAGGCTCGACGAAATCGGTGTTCGAGCCCGGGATTTCCTTCGGATAGTAGTAGTAGGTCACGCCGATATCGAGGGTCAGATTGCCGAACACCGGCCGGATGCCGCCGTAGAAGTCGATTTCGGCGGACGGATCGGTCGGCAGCTTCACGGCATAACCGGCGATGCCGGCATACAGCCACCAATATTGCGCTTCGACATACGCGCCAGCCGACGGACCACGGTCAGACTGGGAAATACCGCGGAAGTTGTAGTCGCTCATCACCGAACCGCCGATGGCGAAGTCCAGAGTCGGACCGGCCGGCGGCGGCGGCTCGACCGGCGCCTTCATGACCGGCATATCAGCCGCGAGCACTGGCGTTGCGAACAATGCGGCCCCGGCAATCATCGATAGAACCGTCTTTTTCATTCTAAGCCCCTTCCTTTCAATCGACGCCACCGATGCGGAGGACCGTCTATTGCCCATCACCCCGAGGTCTTCAACGTTGCGACGATCCGTCGCGAACTCGCCCCAAATCACGCGATAAGTTTACATATTGAGCCGAACTCGCGCGCAAGGTGAAAGCGCGTGCAAGTGCTGCCTTTTTAGGCGAAACAGTCGTTTATGAAACGAATTGAAGGGCTTGTGGCAGAATTGTCACAATTCTTTCTCTAGAATAGGATGATTTCGGGCTGTTTTCACAGGTTTTGAGACGCGTTTTAGCTCCAAATCGGGTCGCTGGTCTCGTTTGAGATCGAATTGGCGCAGGTCCAGACTGTTGCCCACTGATGTCCCCCTTCCGGCTGTCGCGCGCCCGGCGCCAGCGTGGTAAGCGCCGCGATATTCCATGACGACGCCGGGGGCCGCCAATGATGACAGGCGCCATGACGCACCGTGACGGCCAGACCTATGACTTCGTGATCGTCGGGGCCGGTGCGGCCGGCTGCGTCATCGCCAACCGCCTGTCCGCCGATCCCGGAACGACAGTCTGCCTGGTCGAGGCCGGCCCGTCGGACCTCAGTCCGGCCGCAGCATTCAAGTCACGCCTGCCGAGCGGCAATGCGCTGTTGCTGCCGCATGCGAAATATAATTGGCGGCACAGCTTTACCGGCGGCGCCAATCTGTTTGACCGCGACATCCCCTGCCCGCGCGGCCGCATGGTCGGCGGCTCGAGTTCGGTCAACGGCATGGTCTATATGCGCGGCCATGCGAGCGATTACGATCACTGGGCCGCGCTCGGAAATCCCGGCTGGAGCTACGCCGACGTCCTGCCCATCTTTCGGCGTCAGGAGAACTTCCACGGCGGCAGCGGCGCCTATCATGGCACCGGCGGCGAATTGCATGTCTCGAAACTGCGCCACGTCAATCCGCTGTCGGAGGCCCTGGTCGCCGCCGCCGGCGAACTGCAGATGCCACGCAATTCTGATTTCAACGGCGCAAGCCAGGACGGCTTCGGCACCGTCGACGTCACACAAAAAAACGGCGAACGCTGGAGCAGCGCGCGGGCCTTTCTCCATCCGGTTCTTCATCGCCGGAATTTGCAGGTGCTGCCGGAAACGCTGGTCGCACGGATCCGCTTCGACGGCCGGCGCGCCACCGGGGTCACGGTCCTGCGCGGCGGCGAGACCATCGACATCGCGGCGCGCCGCGAAGTGATCCTCTGCGGCGGCACCATCAACTCCCCGCATGTCCTGATGCTATCGGGAGTCGGACCGGCGGAGCATCTCAAGGCGCATGGCATCGATGTCGTGCGCGACGTCCCAGGCGTCGGCGGCAATTTCCAGGACCATGTGACCACCGGCCTGTCGATGCTGGAGCGGACCGCGCATTCCTATGCGATTACCCCGCGCTTCCTGCCGAAGCTCATGACCGGGATGGCGCGATACGCACTGTTCCGGCGCGGCCTTATGAGTTCCAACATTGTCGAGGCGGCCGGCTTCGTCCGCTCGCGCGCTGATCTCGACCGGCCGGACCTGCAGTTCATCTTCATGGCCTCGCTGAAGGATCAGTCGCTCGCCTTTCCGCGCCGGCACGGCTTTCATTTGTTTGTTGCGCTGCTGCGGCCGAACAGCCGCGGCCACATCGAATTGCGTTCGGCTGATCCGCAGGCGCGCCCGGTGCTGCATCCGAATTTTCTCGACAATCAAGATGACCTCGCGCGGCTGCTGCACGGCTTGAAACTCGCCCGCCGCCTTGTTCAGGCGCCCGCCTTTGCCGCCTATGCCAGCGAGGAACGCGCGCCCGGCCCGAGCGTTGAGAGCGATAACGCCCTGCGCGACTACATCACCCGCAACGTGGTCACCAGCCACCACCCGGTCGGAACCTGCCGGATGGGGCCCGACAGCGATGCGAATGCCGTGGTCGACAGCCAGTTGCGTGTGCGCGGCGTGACGGGATTGCGGGTGGCCGACGCCGCGATCATGCCGACCCTGATCGGCGGCAACACCAATGCGCCGACCATGATGATCGGCGAGCGCTGCGCGGAATTCATCACGCACGGATAGCGCAGGGCGGTCACCCCAGGGGCGACAAAAAAAGCCGCGCCCATTCCCAGCCAATGGACGCGGCTTGCTTTTCAACGGCGTCCGACATTTCCGATGCAATATCGGATTTCGGACCACCCCATTCGATCCCGCTTGCGCGGGAATGAACGGGATACGGTCTAGTCGTCCTGGCCGTCTTCCTTGCGATCCGGCACCGGGAACGGTCCCGGCGCCCGGAAGCCGCTGCCGCCAAGGCCTGACGACGATGACGGCGTCGTAAACGGCGCAGGTCGCGGCGGCGTTGGTGCCGACGGGCTTGGCGCCGGCGGAGCGGCAGGACGCGGTGGCGGAGGTGCTGCAGGGCGTGGCGCAGGCGGTGCTGCCGCTGGACGCGGCGGCGCCGGAGGTGGCGGGGGTGCCGGACGCGCCACCGGCGGCGGTGCCGGCGGCGGAGCAGCGGGCCGCGGCGGTGGCGGCGCGGCCGGCCGTGGCGGCGGCGTCGCCGGACGCGCCATCGGCGATGGCGCCGGACGCGGCGGAGCAGCTGGCGTTGCCGGTTTCATGGGTGCCGGTGTTGCGGCTTTCGGCGCGGCCATCGGTGCCGCCATGGGCGCTTTTTTGGGCGCCGCCTTCTTGACGCGCTTCTTTGGTGCCGGGCTCTTGGCCTTGGCGACGGTCTTGGTTTTCGCCTTGGTCTTGGCTTTGGCTTTCGTCTTCGTCTCGTCTTCACCTTGGCTTTTGATTTGGCCTTGGATTTTGTCTTTGCCGCGCTCTTGGCTTTTGCGCCTTTGGCCTTTGTCTTCTTGGCCGGTGCCTTGCGCGCAACCTTCTTCCGGCCGCCCTTCTTGGCCATCGTGCGCTTCTTGGAAGCGGCCTTGACCGCTTTCTTCTTCTTGCGCGCCGGGGCGGCCTTCTTCACTTTTTTGACTTTCGACTTGGTCTTCTTCGCCTTCCGAACTTTCTTCGCCATGATCGACCTCCCGATCGGGTTGGCTCGTCCATGATGACGTTGGATGCAGCGCAGCGCACCAACGTCTTCCCCACCAGTCCCTTACATCGTCACTTCGGCATGCGTGGGCCCGGCAGACATGCGCTTCGCCCGCAGCGCTTCGGGCATCGGCCCGCCCGTCGCCCAGTCAATGAGTTCGACGGTGTGGACCACAGGAATCGCGGTACCCGCCGCGATCTGGGTGATGCAACCGATGTTGCCGGCTGCAATCACGTCCGGTTTTGTCGTCTCGATGTTCTCCACTTTGCGCGTTCTCAATCGCCGCGCAAGGTCATCCTGCAGAATGTTGTAGGTTCCGGCCGAACCGCAGCACAGATGTCCCTCCGGAACGTCCTTCACGACGAAGCCGCTGTTGTGGAGTAATTCCTTGGGTTCTTTGGTGATTTTTTGTCCATGCTGCAGCGAACATGCGGCGTGATAGGCAACCGTCAGATCGCGCGAAAAATCTCCGTGCGCAACGCCGATCGTCAGCAAATATTCGCTGATGTCCTTGGCCAGTCCGGCGACGCGCGCGGCTTTTGCAGCATAAAGCGAATCACTGCGCAGCATGTAGCCATAGTCTTTGATGGTGGTGCCGCAGCCGGACGCCGTCACCACGATGGCATCGAGCCCCGCGCCGTCGGCTTCCCGAAGCCAGGCATCGATATTGGTGCGGGCGGCGTCGAGCGCGGCCGCCTCGCGCCCCATGTGATGGTTGAGCGAGCCGCAGCAGCCCGCGCCATTGGCCGTCACCACCTCGACGCCGTGGCGGGTCAGGACGCGAATTGCCGCCGCGTTGATCGAGGCCGCGATGACCGGCGACACGCAGCCATCCAGCAGCGCGACCCGGCCCTTGCGCGCGCCTTCCGCCCGGAACGTACGGCCGCCGAGATCTTCCGCTGCAATGCGACCCGTCGGCACCAGCCGCAGCATGGCGGCAGCCGGCTTCAGGCCGAGCGCGGCAAACAACGGCGCGAACGGTCGGCCGAGCGCAGCCACGCGCATCGCCCAGCGGAACCGGCGGTTGTCCGGCAACAGCCGCGCCAGCAGATCGCGCAGCATGCGGTCGAGCAACGGCCGCCGGTAGGTGGCCTCGACGTGGGCGCGGGCGTGATCGATCAGGTGCATGTAATGCACGCCCGAAGGGCACGTGGTCATGCAGGCCAGGCACGACAGGCAGCGATCGACATGCTTGACCACATCGGCGGTCGCCGGCCGGTCGTTCTCCAGCATGTCCTTGATCAGGTAGATGCGCCCGCGCGGCGAATCGTTTTCGTCACCGAGCAGCACATAGGTCGGGCACGTTGCGGTGCAGAAGCCGCAATGCACGCAGGCACGCAGGATCTTATCGGCCTCCGCGATGTCCGGGTCGGCAAGTTGCGCGAGCGTGAATGACGTTTGCATGGACTTCAAACCCCCGCCCACATCCGGCCCGGATTGAGCAAGCCCTTGGGATCAAAGCCGTCCTTCACCCGTTTGCTCAAGGCCGCCATGCCGGCGTCCTGCGGCTGGAACACGTCGACGGCGGCCCGCTGGGCGGCCGTCGCCCGGATCAAGGTGGCATGGCCGCCGGCCGCCGCGACCGCCGCTCGGACGACCGCCGCCCCGGCATCGTCGGACGGCGGCAGGGCCAGCCACACCAGCCCGCCGGCCCAATCGTAGAGCGCCTGCGCGCCGGTCTTCGCCGCGATGGCCTGCGCGAGCGCGGCGCCTTGCGTCGGCGCGGTCGAAATCCGCCACACATCGTGACTGCCGGCCGCTCCGTCGGCGGCGAATACCACGACATCGCGGATGGCCCGCCAGAGCGTACGGGAATCGTTGGTCTCCAACATCGCGAGCGATCCGAATGGCGCCAGCAGCGCGGCCAGCGTCTCGCGGTGATAGGCCACCGACGGCGCGACGCCTTCGAGCCGCAGCGCCGTCACCGACCGTCCGACCGGCAGCGCGTCCGAGATGCGCACCACGAGGCCGGCCGGAATGATGCGCCGCACCGGAGACATCGCAGGGCGAGCCCATGGCGGCCGCCATCGCCCTGGTCGCCGTCGCATCGTCGAGCCCGAGCACCAGAAGTGTCGCCTCGGTCTCCGCCTTGGGCAGCACCTTGATCGTGACGTCGGTCATCGCCGCGAGCGTGCCCCAGGAGCCGGCGAGAAGCTTGCAGAGGTCGTAGCCGGTGACGTTCTTCACCACCCGGCCGCCTGACTTGAAGGTCTCGCCGCGGCCCGAGACCGCGCTGAACCCGAGGAAATGATCGCGCGCGGCGCCCGCCTTGATCCGGCGCGGGCCGGAAAGATTGGCCGCCAGCGCGCCGCCGATCGTGCCGCCGCCCGTGGCACCGCCGAGCAGCCGGCCGTAATTGATCGGCTCGAACGCCAGCTCCTGGCCGCGCTCGGCGATCAGCGCCGTGATCTCGGCGAGCGGCGTGCCGGCCTTGGCCGACAGCACCAGTTCGTCATGCTCGTAGAGCGTGACGCCGGACAGGCCCGACAGATCGAGTGTCAATTCGGTCTGGCTCGGACGCCCGATCGCGCGCTTGGTTCCCGTGCCGACAAGCTCGAACGCCTTGTCATGGTCGAGCGCCCAGCGCACGGCCTCCTCGACGTCCTTGGCATCGCGCGGCTTGAAGGTGTCGGTCATCGGGACACCACGGTGATTTGAAAATCCATACGCCCGAATAGTCCCGCTGCTCGTTTTAACTCACCGGCTCACGTGCCCGGGCGAAGGCCGGCATCACGTCGCGGGCGACGCGGCGCAACTGATCGATTCCACCTGAGATCGTCAGCAGAACATAGTCCGCGCCTGCCTTTTTCACCGCCTCGAGCTTGTCGCAGATTTCATCAGGCATGCCATAAAGCGCGTGCTCTTCGGTGCCACCGGCCTTGTTTGCGTAGGCCAGGACATGCGCACCACTCTTCTGGTTGGGCGCCCGGGACACATCGACCGTACGCTGCGTGAAGGCCGCCTGCCGCTCCAGCGCCGCCTGTTTGTCGGCCGCATCCTTGGCGACATAAATCTGGCGCGCCACCACGACCTGCATCGGATCAAAGCCGAGCCCGTGCGCCTCGCGCTCGGTCCTGTAGAGCGCAATCCGCTCGCCGATCGCCTCGGGCGAGGCATATTGATCGAGAATGAGATTAAAGCCGCGCGCGGCCGCCTTGCGGATCGAGGCCGGGCTCGCGGCGGCAACCCAGAACGGCGGATGCGGACGTTGCGCGGTCGGCGGCTCCACAACGATATCCTTGAACTGCCAGAACCGCCCGTGATGCGAAAAACGTTCGCGCGACAACCAGGACTTGGTGATCACCGCCAGCGCTTCCTCAAACCGCGCCTCGGCCTCCTCCGGCGGAATGCAGAAGCCGGTAAATTCACTATGCCGGTAACCCTTGCCGACGCCGAAATCGAGCCGTCCGCCGGAGACGAGATCAAGCGTCGCGGCCTGTTCGGCCAGCAACACCGGATTGTGCCACGGCAGCACGATCACGGCCGATCCGAGCCGCAAGGTCGTCGTGCGCATGGCCAGGCAGGTCAGCAACATCAAGGTGGCGGACACCTGATTCCAGCCAGTGAAATGATGCTCGACCAGAAAGCTTGAATGAAATCCGAGTGCCTCGGCTTCCACATTGTATTCGAGATAATCGCGAAAACCCTGCCCGGTCTCAGGGCCAAGGTCGTTGTTGTTGGCCTGAGCGGAACAAAACAATCCAAATCGCATGATCAAACCTTGTTCGTTACCCGTCAGAACCGCGGAATATCCGGGAACGGCAGCTTGCCGCCGGAGACATGCATGCGGCCGAGTTCGGCGCAGCGATGCAACGTCGGGAACACCTTGCCGGGATTGAGCAGTCCCTTGTCGTCGAAGGCGCATTTCAATCGTTGCTGTTGCGCGAGATCGATTTCGTTGAACATCGCCGGCATCAGGTCGCGCTTCTCGACCCCGACACCATGCTCTCCGGTCAGCACGCCGCCGACCGCGACGCAGAGTTTGAGAATGTCGGCGCCGAAATCTTCCGCGCGTTCCAACTCGCCCGGCTTGTTGGCGTCATAGAGAATGAGCGGATGCAGATTGCCGTCGCCGGCATGAAACACGTTGGCGACGCGCAGGCCGTATTTGACCGACATCTTTGCCATCTGCTCGAGCACGAACGGCAGCTTGCCGCGTGGAATGGTGCCGTCCATGCAGTAATAGTCCGGCGACAGCCGCCCGACGGCCGGGAACGCCGCCTTGCGCCCGGCCCAGAACAGCAACCGCTCCTGCTCTGAGGTCGAGACCCTTTGCATGGTTGCGCGGCACGACGCCGCGATCGCCGCGACCCGCTCGATCAGGTGGTCGACCTCGGCCGGCGACCCGTCGAGTTCGACAATCAGCAGCGCCTCGACGTCGAGCGGATAGCCGGCGTGAACGAACGCCTCGGCGGCCGCGATCGCCGGGCGGTCCATCATCTCCATGCCGGCCGGGAATGATGCCGGCGCCGATCACCTTGCTGACGCACTCGCCGGCGTCTTCCGAACGTGGAAAACCGACCAGCACGGCGCGCGCCGTTTCCGGCCGCTTCAGGATGCGCACGGTCACCTCGGTCACCACGCCGAGCAGGCCCTCCGAGCCGGTGACGATGCCGAGCAGATCGTAGCCGGCGGCATCGAGATGCTTGCCGCCGAGCCGGATGATCTCGCCGGTGATCAGCACCAGTTCGCAGCCGAGCACGTTGTTGGTGGTCATGCCGTATTTCAGGCAATGCACGCCGCCGGAATTCTCCGCGATGTTGCCGCCGATGGTGCAGGCGATCTGCGAGGACGGATCGGGCGCGTAGTAGAAGCCCTCGGCCTCGACCGCCTGGCTGATGGCCAGATTGGTCACGCCGGGCTCCACCACCGCGACCCGGTTGTCGTAGTCGATCTCGCGGATGCGGTTGAACTTCGACATGCCCGAGCAGCACGCCGTCTTCCAGCGGCAGCGCGCCGCCCGACAGCGAGGTACCGGCGCCACGCGGCACCACCTTGATGGTCTGCTCATGGCAATAGCGTAGCACCCGGCTGACCTGCTCGGTGGTGTCGGGCAGCACCACCACCAGCGGCAGCTGCCGGTAGGCAGTCAGCCCATCGGATTCGAAAGGACGCATCTCGCGCTCGGTGGCGATCACCCCCTCGCCCGGCACGATCGCCCGCAGCGCGGCAACGATGGCGTCCCGCCGCGTCAAGATCGCCTGATCCACCGCCGCCATCTTGACCGACATCGTTTGTGACCTCGCCTGGCCGAACATCGCACACCGGCCGCGCGAACGGCGGCGGCGCACGGCGCTGCCTTCCTATAGCGCCAAATGGCAGGAAAATCGCCTCAACGGTTGTGAATTGCCGCACCGCCGGCCCCGCCGGGGCGCAAATGCCCCGTTGACATGAGGCGGCGCGCAAGGCCAATCGAGAACCAGGAAACATCAAAGCGACCGGCCAGTGAAGCGTAGAGTTCACGGACGCGACGGGCGAAGCAATTCTGGGCATCGGGAGGGTCCAGCATGAAACGATCATGGCAATGGGGTTTGCTGCTGCTGGCCGTGGCCGCCGGGCCGGCCGCCGCCCAGGACATCTCGGCGGGCGCGCGCGCCATCAAAAAATGTTTACCGTGCCACGCCATCGGACTGGGCGCGGAAAATCGGCTGGGTCCGGTGCTCAACGGCCTCGACGGCCGCAAGGCCGGCACTTACGCCGGCTACGCCTACAGCGAAGCCAACAAAAAGTCCGGCATCGTCTGGACCGAGCAGAGCTTCACCGAATACTTGCGCAACCCCAAGGCCAAGGTCCCCGGCACCAAGATGATGTTCAACGGCATCAAGAGCGAAACCGAAATCGCAGTGCTATGGGCCTATATCAAGCAGTTCGGCCCGGACGGTAAGACGCCCCGGGCGTACGGAAGCATGGCGAAACCGTAGCGCATGATCCCGAAAAGTTGCAGACTTTTCGGAAAGATCATGCAGCAGATCAAAATGCTGGTATGCAACAGCGATACGAACCGACTGGAACAAGAGCCAGCCAATGTTGCGTTCCCAACGAGGAAGGCCGACATTTGACCTTGGTCAACGCCTGTTAATTCTCATGAAATAAGGTTCGCCTGCGCCGGGGCGGAACCCGCGCGGACAGCAATACGGGAGATCGGAACATGATCAAGGACATCGCCGCCTACCTCAAGCCGGGTGACGGCCGCGACGCCGCAGCTGAATATGCGATCTCCGTGGCCGAGGCCTTTGAAGCGCATATCGCAGGCGTCGCATTCGCCTATGAACCGGTGATACCGGCAAGCGTGATGGGCGGCATCTCCGTCGATCTCATTGAATTGCAGCGCTCGGAAAACGAACAGGCCGCCAAGGCGGCGCTTGAAAAGTTCAATAGGCTGACCGACCGCGAGGGGCTGTCGAGCGAGACCCGCCTGCTCAATGCCAGCATGGCCGGTGGCGCCGACCTGTTCGGCCGGATCGCGCGCCGCTTCGACCTGTCGATTGTCGGCCAGGCCGAGCCGGACACGGTCACGCCGTCCGATCTGGTGATCGAAGCCGCGCTGTTTGAATCCGGCCGTCCCGTGGTCGTCGTGCCCTATATCCAGAAGGAAGGACTTAAACTCGATCACGCCATGGCGTGCTGGGACGGCAGCAAAGCCGCCGCGCGCGCGATCGCGGATGCCATGCCGTTCCTGGAACGCGCCAAGAAGGTCGAACTGGTGGTCGTCACCGGCGAGGCCGGCAAGAGTGATGAACTTCCGGGCGTCGATTTCGCACAGCACCTCGCCCGCCACAACGTCAATGTCGACGTCAAGCGCATCGCACGCGGCAGCGTCGATGTCCGCGACGTGATCCTGTCCTATGCCGCCGACAGCGGCACCGACTTCATTGTCATGGGCGGCTACGGCCATTCGCGCCTGCGCGAGTTCATCCTCGGCGGCGTGACGCGCGGCATCCTGTCCTCGATGACCGTGCCGGTGCTGATGTCGCACTGACTTCGGCTGCGCTTGCGCTCTCAGACGTAATCCGGCGGCAGCGGAATACGGATCGCCTTCAGGCGATCCATCGCCGCCGCGCGCAGGTCCGGCGACCGCACGATGCCGGCCAGCGCATCGTCGAACGGCCGGTCCGGAAACAATGCCGCGAGCGCCAGCGGCAGCAGATCGCGTTCGCTCATGCACGGCAGATCGCAAGACCGCACATCGAAGCTCGACAGCACGATCGGCTCATCGCGTTCGCTCAGCGCCGGCCCCAGCAGCGACTCGTAATAGAAAAATTCCAGCGTTCCCAGTTCGATCGGGCCGCGGATCGCGGCCGGCAATGGCGCGAACTGATAATGCGCGCCCAGGCTCTCGGTCGCATGCATGCGCTCCAGATCATCAGCGGCAAAGAAGGTGACAAACAGCCGGGACTCCGCCCCCTCGCACGGCCACAGGCAGGCCGGGATCGCGCCATAGCCCGCCAGATGCGCGGAATAGACCGGCACGACATTGCCGAACCGGCCGAGCAGGGAATAGATCGTGTTGCGGCTATGGGTGTGGAATTTGCGGTTCAGCTGCTCGTGCGAGGAGTTGGAACCGGCCGCGACAACTGGGCAGACCTGCGAAAGCTGGTGTTCGTTGCCACCGGCCAACAGCTTGACTTCGTAGTAGGTCGCGCCGTTGCGCCGCTCCGCGACCGCATAGTCAAGCACGCGCAGATCAGGCATCAGGTGCAGCTTGCGAGTCTCCGGCTCGATCGCGAAATGGGTCGGCGGGATCTGATAGGGATAGTGCAAAGCGCGGTCGCGCTCGGCTTCACTGAGCGCGGCCGCCGCACTGTCGCGCATCATTGCGTTTCCGTGGCCGGCAATGCCGATTGCACCACCAGACCGCGGGCACGCGCATCAACGACGCCAAGCCCGCGCAACGCAAACAATGTCAGCGATTGCACTGCGGCGCGGGCCTTGGCCGGATCGTCGCCGGCCTCGGGCGCAAGCGGGCCGATCAACCCTTCCATCAGCGCACCGACCAGCGCGGCTGCGCTACCGTCGACGTCTTGTCCGGGCAGATGGCCGCCCGCGATCGCCGCGCCAATGCGCTCCTTGAATTCCAGCGCAAGCGCGTTGCGAAAGCTCAGCCGCACTGCGTGTGCGTCGATGTCGACCGGCTCCGCAATCAACGCCCAGGCAAGGCGCCGCTGCCGCAGCGCCCGTGCGGCAAACGTGACAATCGCGGCCGCCAACGCCGACAGCGGTCCCGGCGCAGCATCGGCGGCGTAGCGGACGGCCGCGATCTCGCGTTCCGAAACAGCCTCGACCACGCCCCCGATAAGGTCGGTCTTGGACGGGAAGTAGCGATAGACCGTGCCGGCCGCGATACCGGCGCGCTGCGCGACGGGAACGATCTGCACCGCCGCAAGTCCGCCGTCGGCCGCAACCGCACTCGCGGCAACGACAATCGCATCGCGCCGCGCCGCCAAACGGCGGACAACGTTCTCCGTACGCCGATAAGCCATCAGCAACCAGCGGCCTGAAAAAAGATATGAACCATGATTCACATCAAACACAATTCAACGGCGCGCGCAAATCCTCTCGCGTTGGGGTAGATCGCCTTCCTCTGACAAAGCGATCAGCCGATTGGCTCGCCCAGCGCCTTCTTACGAATGGCATCGATTGTTGTTGTCGGCGTGATCGCCTGCGGATCAACAATCAATTCAATGATCGCAGGCTTGCCGGACCGTTGTGCGGCTTCGAACGCGGCCGGAAAATCAGCCGTCTTCGTCACCCGTACGCCGAAGCCATGGAAGGCGTGCGCGTAGGCGACGAAGTCGGGATTTTTCAGTTCGGTCGCGATCACCCGGCCGGGATATTCCCGTTCCTGATGCATCCGGATGGTGCCGTAGAGACCGTTGTTGACGATCAACACAATGATCGGCAGCTCGTACTGCACGGCGGTGGCGAAGTCCTGGCCATGCATCAGAAAGTCGCCGTCGCCGGCCACGCACACAACGGTCCGTTCGGGATAGAGCCGTTTCATTGCCACCGCCGCCGGCAGGCCATAGCCCATCGTACCGGAGGTCGGCGCGACCTGCGTGCCGAAGCGGCGGAAGCGATAGAAGCGATGGATCCAGGCGGCGAAATTTCCCGCGCCGTTGGTGAGATAGGCATCGACCGGCAGATGTTCGCGCAGCCACACCAGGATCTCGCCGAGATTGACGTCGCCCGGCACCTGCGTCGCCTTGTCGGTCCAGGCCAGGAAATCCGCATGCGCCGTTGCGGTATCGTCGCGCCAGGGGATCTCGGCTGGCGGCTGCAAGCCTTCGAGCGAGGCGGCAAAGGCGGTCGGCGCGGCGTGAATCGCCAGATGCGGATGATAGACGCGGCCGAGTTCCTCAACGCCTGGATGGACATGAACGAACGTCGGTTGCGTGCCCGGTATGTCGAACAACGTATAGCCTTGTGACGGCATCTCGCCGAGCCGCCCACCGACCAGGATGACAACATCCGCGGCGTTGATGCGCGCCAGCAATTTCGGATTGGGACCGATACCGAGATCGCCGGCATAACAGGGATGCAGCGGATCAAACAAATGCGAACGCCGGAAGGTGGTCGCGACCGGAAGCGCGAAGCGCTCGGAAAAACGCATCACCGCCTCCCGCGCCGCCGGCGACCAGCGGCTGCCGCCGATGAGCATGATCGGCCGCTTCGCCGCCCAGATGAGCTTCTGCAGCTTGCTCATTTCGGTGAGGCCGGGCCACGTTTCCACCGGCTCAAAGGCGGGTGCATCGGCAACGATCGCGCGTTCGGTCAGCATGTCTTCCGGCAGCGCAATGACGACCGGCCCCGGCCGTCCGCTGGTCGCGGTGTAGAACGCGCGCGAGACCAGTTCCGGAATGCGGGCCGGATCGTCGATCTCGGTCACCCATTTGGCGATCGAGCCGAACACCGCGCGGAAATCGAGTTCCTGAAACGCCTCGCGCTCGCGCATCTCGCGGGCGACCTGCCCGACGAACAAGATCATCGGCGCGGAATCCTGCCGCGCGATATGCACACCGGCGGACGCATTGGTGGCGCCGGGACCGCGCGTGACAAAACAAATTCCCGGCCGACCGGTCACCTTGCCGGCGGCTTCGGCCATCATGGCCGCGCTGCCCTCCTGCCGGCAGACCGTCAGTCCGATCGGGCTGCCGTGCAGGGCATCGAGCGCGGCCAGGTAGCTTTCGCCGGGAACGCAGAAAGCGTGCCGCACGCCATGCGCGATCAATTGATCGATGAGAATTTCGCCACCGGTTCTGCTGCCGTCATTGCTGCGCATGGTTGTCTCCGGAAAATCAAACTACGTTTGGTATCAGGTCGCACGTCGCCGCGCGGCATCAACGCTTCAACGGCGCAAACTTGGCCGGCACCATCAGGCTGGTGCGCTGGTCGACGATATAGCCGGTCTCGAGATTCTTCTGAACATAAGCTTGCCAGGCCGGCTCCTTTGCCATGGCCGCGCGGCGCTCAGCCCGTTCGCCGGCATCCTTGAACGCCCACAGATGGACCAGGGTATTGAGATCCCCACTCTCGGCAGAAAGATACGCGATCGGTTCGCCGCAATATTTCACCTGGGTCGGAAATCCAAGTTCTTCGTAGACTTGCATCTGGGCCGACGCGGTGCCGGGGCGGCAACGATAGGTGCGAAGATCGACGATCACGCTGTTCTCCTGTGTGCTGAAAGTGCAGATAGCGGCGATCTTTTGGACGGCGGCGCGCCGGGGTCAATAGAATTATCCCCCGCTGCCTTGCAGGGCAGCCACCCGGCCATCACGCAAGGCAGGAACTGGCATAAAGCAAATGTGCGCTATGAACCCGCAGCGGTTCCAAGCGCGGCCTTGTGCTCGGCCTGTTCCGCCATCTCGACGGCCTGATGGCCGCCGCGTTGTTCGGCGGGCCGCGCAAAATTGCCGAGATTGCATGCGGTGTTGACCATGGCGAGATGGGAAAAGGCCTGCGGAAAATTGCCGACCTGGCGGCCGAGCTTCACATCATACTCCTCGGCCAGCAGGCCGAGATCATTCGCGTAGCTCAACAACCGTTCAAACAGGTTTTGCGCGTCGTCGATGCGCCCGAGCATCAGATAGGCATCGGCGAGCCAGAAGCTGCACGCCAGGAATGCGCCCTCGCCCGCCGGCAGGCCGTCATCGACATTGGTGGTGTCGTAGCGCAGAACCAGTCCGTCCCGCATCAGTTCGCGCTCAATGGCGGCGACAGTTCCCTGCACCCGCGGATCGGTCGGCGGCAGAAAGCCGACCGCCGGAATCAACAACAAACTGGCGTCGAGTTCGCGCGCACCATAAGGACTGCACGAACGTGCCGCGCTCGCTGTCGTATCCTTTGCGCGCAGACTTCATCATGAATTTGGTCGCGAACCTGGCGCCAATGCTCAACCGGACCTTCCAGATGAAGCGCTTCGGCGCTCCGCACCGCGCGATCGAACGCCACCCAGGCCATGACCTTGGAATAGGTGAAGTGGCGCGCGCCACCACGCACCTCCCAGATGCCCTCGTCGGGTTGGGCCCAGATCGCGCTCAAGATGAGCAGGACGGCAAGCACCAGCGCCCAGCCGGTTTTCGACGGCTGGAAGTCGGGATGCTGCCGCGCCTGATGCAGCGCGTCCATCATCTCGCCAAAGACATCGAGCTGAAGCTGACCATGCGCGCCATTGCCGACGCGCACCGGCGCCGAACTCTCATAGCCCGGCAGCCACGGCACCTCCCATTCGGTCAGCCGTCGCTCGCCCGAAATGCCGTACATGATCTGCATCTGTCCGGGACTGCCGGCGACCGCGCGCAACAGCCAATCGCGCCACGCCGCGGCCTCCTCGTAATAGCCGGTGTTCATGAAGCGTCAGCAGCGTCAGTGTCGCGTCGCGCAGCCAGCAATAGCGATAGTCCCAGTTACGCGGGCCGCCGATCGCTTCCGGCAGCGACGTGGTCGGCGCCGCGACAATGCCGCCGGTCGGCGCATAGGTCAGCGCCTTCAGGGTGATCAGCGAGCGCTTCACCACGTCTTTCCAGGGACCGGTGACACGGCACTTGGATGACCAGGTTGTCCAGAAGGTTTCCGCGCCGGAGAGTTCCGCCAGCGGATCGACCGGCGGCGCGGGGGTCAAGTGCGATGGCAGATAGGTCATGACAAAGTAAACCGTATCGCCCTCGTTCACAGTAAATTCGCCGACGGTCGCCATGTTCTGTCCGCGCAATTCCACGTTCGTGCGCAGCAGCACCATGTCGGGGCCGGCGGTGGCACTCAGCGTTCCCTCATCGAGCCGGCGCACCCAAGGCACGATCGCTCCGTAACCGAACCGCAATTTGAAACTCGTTTCCATGCGGACCTTGCCGCTTTCTCCGACGATCATCCGGATCAACTGGGATTCGTCGTTACGCGGCGGCATGAAATCGACCAGCGTGACCACGCCCTCGTCGGACTCGAACCGCGTTTCCAGGATCAGGGTGTCGGGCCGATAGCGCCGCGTCGTACGCGCGGTTTTGTCTTCGGGCGCGAGCGACCAGCAGCCGTTCTCCTCTGTGCCCAGCAGGGCGGCGAAGCAGGCGTCGGAGTCAAACCGCGGCCAACACAGCCAATCGATCGAGCCGTCGCGCCCGACCAGCGCGGCAGTCTCGCAGTCGCCGATCAGCGCATAATCTTCGATCCGCAATGTCATGATGTCTCACCGCCAGCTCGGTGGTCGTTGCAATCAAGGGAAACCACGCGGCCGCTGAAAAAAGTCCGCCAACAAATGACGCACCCTCGTCGCGACGCGGGTCTCGATGATAGCGACCATTCCGGACTTCCGGCCCGGTGACGAGTCGCGCGGAAAACATACCCCGGTTCGAAAGCCGATCAAACCGGCAGCATGGCACAGGATGGACGCTGGAACCGCCGCGCGGCGGATCGCCTCAGGTCGCCGGTCCGACCGAGATCACCTGGAACGTATGCATCTCGCCGTCCTCATCACGGATGGAGACGTATTCCCCCGGACGGAAGGCATGGGCGCCGAAGCGATAGCCGGCCTCGTCATCGTCCTCCGCGGTCTCGTCATAGTCGAAGACCCAGCGGGCATGTTCCGCGCCGCCCGGCTTGTGCACCAGACGGCCGATATCATCGGCCTCGCCCTCCCAGAACCGCCGCACCCCGCAATGCTCCCGGTGCTGGCGCCAGAGGTCCACATCGATATGACCCTCGGCGTCGAGCGGCGCGACAAATTCATAGCCGTGCCGCTGCGAGCCCTGCGGGTAGTCCTTCGAGCGCGCAAGATTGAGCCGGATACGCTTGAGCTCATGCGGCAACTGGGTCATGCAATACCTCCTGAGGCAATCTCGGGCCGGAACTTACGGCCCAAATCATTGATAACACATTGAACCAGTGCCAAACCATGAACGTTGATTTGGCGCAAGCCATCGTCGCGTGGTCGAGGCCGGTGGTCTGGTGATCGCACCATCGCAACGCCGGAGAAGCCCGGGATGAGCCCGAAGACCGACACCGCTCAAGCGCCGTCCCAGGAGCCCGTGTTTGCGCTCTTGTCCGACCCGGCGGCCCACGGCGGACAGCCCGTCAAGCGCATCGATACCCATGCCGCCTCGGTGTTCCTGGCAGGCGACACCGCCTACAAGGTCAAGCGCGCGGTGCGCTTTCCATTCCTCGATTATTCGACCCTGGAAAAACGCAAGACCGCCTGCGAGGCCGAACTCAAGGTCAACAAGCCGTTCGCGCCGGCCATCTACCGCCGCGTCGTCGCGATCACCCGCGAGCCGGACGGCCGCCATGCCCTTGATGGCAAGGGCACGCCGGTGGAATGGGCGGTGGAAATGCGCCGGTTCGACGAGGGCCGCACCCTCGACCATGTCGCCGAAACCGGCACGATCAGCGACGCGCTTGCCGAGGCGCTCGGCCACATCTGTGCCGCCGCCCACGACCAGGCCGAGCCGGTGGCGGCCGAACCCTGGATCGCCGCGCTCGCGGCCTATCTCGACCAGAACGATGCCGCGTTTCACGACTTCCCCGATCTGTTTGCACGCGCCGAAGTCGATGCGCTGACGGCCAACAGCCGCAGCCACTACGAGCGCGTGCGCCCACTGCTCGTGGCCCGCGGCCGGGCCGGACTGATCCGCCGCGGCCACGGCGATCTCCACCTCGGCAACATCGTCCTCATCGACGGCGAACCGGTGCTGTTCGACGCCATCGAGTTCGATCCGCTGATCGCATCCGGCGATGTGCTCTATGACCTCGCCTTTCTGCTGATGGATCTGGTCGAGCGCGATCTGCGGCGCGTGGCCAATACCGTTTTCAACCGCTACCTCGCCGAAACCCGCCGGCCTGACGATCTCGATGCACTGACCGCGCTGCCGTTGTTCCTGTCGGTGCGTGCGGCGATCCGCGCCAAGGTGACGGCGGCACGGCTCGCCAACGCCGCACCGGGCGACCGGCCCGCCATCACGCGCCGGGCGCAGCACTATTTCGAACTGGCCTGCCGGCTCATCGCACCGCCGCCGCCACGGCTGGTGGCGGTCGGTGGCCTGTCGGGCACTGGAAAGTCGGTGCTCGCCCGTGCGCTCGCCGCCGATCTGCTCCCGGCGCCCGGCGCGGTCGTGCTGCGGTCGGACGTCGAGCGCAAGGCGCTGTTCGGCAAGCGCGAGCAGGACAAACTCCCCGCCGAAGCCTATCAGGCCGACGTCTCCGGACAAGTCTACCGCCACCTTGCTGACCAGGCGCGACGGGTGATCGCCGCCGGCCATTGCGCGGTCGTGGACGCGGTATTCGCCCGCGGCTCCGAACGTTCGCAGATCGCCGCAATTGCGACAGCCGCAGACGTCCCGTTCCGGGGCCTGTTCCTGACCGCGGATCTCGCAACCCGCATGGCGCGTGTCGGTGCCCGCACACACGATGCCTCCGATGCCGATGCCACCGTCGCCCGCGCACAAGAACAATACGATCTCGGATCGCTCGACTGGAGCGAGGTCGATGCCTCCGGCATGCCGGAGGAAACGCTGGCGCGCGTGCAAACGAGCCTCGCGTGAACCGCATGCGCGCACGGTCTTTCAGCCATGAATAGGCCGGATATGGCGTTCCACAGCGTTTCGGTGCATAGCTCGGCCTCGTTCGCTAAAATTCAATTGCGGCTCAACGATCCTCCATCAAAGCCATGAACCTTGCCGCACGCCGCATCGCCATTCTCATTGCCGGCTTTACATCCTTCATCAATCTCTATTCGCCACAGGCCGTGCTGCCATTGCTGGCGGAACAGTTTCACGTCAGCGAACTCGCGATCAGCACGACCGTGACCGCCGGGGCCTTGGCGGTGGCGTTGGCCGCGCCGTTTTCCGGAGCGGTGGCCGACGTACTTGGCCGAAAACGCGTCATCACCGCCGCGATGTTCATGCTGTCGATTCCAACGGCATTGATCGCGTTTTCCCCGGACGTCTCCAGCATGGTGTTCTGGCGCTTCGTTCAGGGCCTGATGCTGCCACCGATCTTCGTCGTCACCATTGCCTATATCGGCGACGAATGGCCGCCGAAGGAGATCGCCGGCGTCGCCGGCCTCTACACCTCCGGCGCCAGCCTTGGCGGTTTCAGCGGACGGTTCGTCACCGGCATTCTGGCCGATCTGATGGGGTGGCGTGGAGCATTTGCTTCACTGGCCGTCATGACGCTCGCATGCGCGGTTGCGGTGTTGGTCATGCTGCCGCGCGAGCGGCATTTCGTGCGCTCGGCGAACTTGATGACGTCGTTTCGGCAAATGCTGCGGCACGTCCGCAATCCGCAGCTTGTGGCCACCTATGCCGTCGGCTTCGGTGTGCTGTTCAATTTCATCGCGACCTTTACCTACATCACCTTTGTTCTTGCCGCCCCACCCTTCAATCTCACGCCCGCCATGCTGGGCGCCGTTTTCGCGGTTTATTTGGTCGGCACCGTTACCGCGTCGGCGGTCGGATGGGCGGTTGGTCGCTGGGGTCGCCGGCCATTCATTCTCGGCGTCATCGCGTTGTGGATCGGGGGCATCCTGTTGACGCTGATCCCATCGCTCACCGCGATCATCATTGGTTTGATCATTTGCGCCGGCTGCGGCCTGATGTGTCAGGCGGTATCGACCGGCCACATCACCAGCACCGCCACCGAGGGCCGATCCTCGGCCGTCGGCCTCTACGTGACGTGTTTCTACACCGGCGGCGGCTTCGGCGGTTTCCTGCCGGGCCTCACGTTTTCGACCTATGGCTGGCCGTCGGCCGTCGCGATGATCGTCGCCGTGCTGGTAATCATCGGCTTCATTGTGGCGATGTTCTGGACCCCGCCGCGAACGGCGGCAACCGCGCCGTAGCGTACGATCTGAAAATCATTCGCGGCTTGGATGACGACCCGACAGCGTGTGCCGCCGTTGACATCACAGGCTGTCGAGGATCGAAACTTCCCGCACCTTGGGCGCCCGCGACTTGCTGGATTGCAACACGAAACCCGATTTTCGCCCCGGCGACATCGCCACCCGCTGCACCGGCCCCTGCTTCATCGGTTCCGCCGGACCCTTGTCCCAGCCATAGATGTCGTCGCGGAAATGCACCTGACCGTCGCGGGTCGCCCAGCCGGTGAGATAGACCCATGCGACCGGCACCTTGTAGGTCAGCCGGATGTTGGTGCGTCCGCCCTTGGCGATCGCGGCATCGATCCGCTTGCGGTCCCAGCCCTTGTTGTCTTCCAGCAGCCATGTCGCCAGATCGCGCACGTTCTCCACCCGCGCGCAGCCCGAGGACCGGAAGCGATAGTCCTTGCTGAACAAATTCTTGTGGTTGGTGTCGTGCATATAGACCGAATGCTTGTTGGGCATGTCGAGCCGTACCGCACCGAGCGCATTGCCGGGTCCGGAATCCTGGCGAACGGTAAAGTTCGGCGATCGGATCGACTTCCAGTCGATCGAACGCGGGTTGATTTCGCCACCTTTGCTGTCGAGCACCCGCATCTTCATCCGGGTGATGTAGCCCGGGTCGCGCCGCATCCGCGTCATGATGTCCTTTTTCAGGATCGACAGCGGCACCGTCCAGGTCGGATTGAGATTGACCGTCGTGATCATGGTCGCGACCAGCGGCGACGGCCGGTCCGGCTTGCCGACCACGACGACATAGCGGTGGTCGACATGATCGCGAGTGACCGCTTCGGCGACCGCGGCCGGGATGTTCACCACGACGTAGCGCTGGGCGAACATGAAATCGAAGCCCGACAACCGGTCGAGCGAGGCGCCGAGCTGGCGCAGCCGCTTGCTCACCGGAACGTTGAGCGCGGCCAGTGTCTTCTTGTCGACGATCCCGCTTTCCGGCAGACCATGGCGGGCCTGGAAGTGGCGCACCGCCGCCACCACGTCCTCATCGTACATCATGCCTGCGGTTTTTTCCGGCGGGAGATCGTCCGTCATCGCGAGCCGCTGCCGCAGCAGGGCAACGTCCTGGCCGCGTGCGCCGGGCACGAGCTTGGCGCCCGCGGGCAGGACCGGCCAGCCGCCACGCACCTCCAGCGCCGAATAGCTCAGCATGGCTGCGTTGATGCGCTGCGCGGTGCCCTCATCGAAGGTCGGCTCCGACGACTTGAGCAGCGTCGCCCCCGCACGGGGGACATGTGCCTTGGCGGCGGGCCGGGCCGGCGCCGGTTTCGGCGTCGGCACCCCGGTCGTGGCCGCCGCTGCCAGCACCGGCGTGACGATCATCGCTCCAGATAAGGCGAGTGCTAGGAACTGGCGCATTGTTCGGCCTCCAAGGCCACTAAATCGCACCGGCATGGCCGCAATTGGGCCTGCCGGAAAAACCCTCCGACCGTCAAACACGCCCACCCCGATATTAGCAATGCCCAGACCTCGGCCGCATGGCAAGAGGGCGAAACGTCCGGGATCAACTGGCCTGTAAAACCAAGCGAATGTCGCGGCGTTTGATGGTATCCAGCGGTCGCTCGTTTTCGCGATCCAAGCCAGCATTCCTTTAATAGCCCCGCCCACAGGTCGCCCCATGCAGCAAGATCGACGGCAAACCAATCCGGCCTTCAGCAGCCGCAAGCTCAAGCTCGGCACCTTCCAGACCAATCTCGAGGCCGGCTGCACCATGTCGGACCTGGACGGCAGGCTCGCGCTCAATTGGCCCAACACCGTGACGCTTGGCGCAACTGGCGGACGAGATGGAATTCGAGGCGCTGGTGCCGGTCGCGCGCTGGCAGGGCTTCGGCGGCCGCACCAATCCGCAGGGGCCGGGCTTCGAGGCCTATACCTGGGCCGCCGGCATCGGTGCGCTGACCCGGAAAGCCGGCGTGGTCGCAACCTCGCACGTCTCGATCAATCATCCGATCGTCGCCGCCAAGCAGTCGACCGTGATCGATCACATCTCCAACGGCCGCTACACCCTCAACATCGTCACCGGCTGGAACAAGCCGGAGATCGACATGTTCGGTGCGCCGATGCTGGCGCACGCCGAGCGCTACGAATGGCGGAGGAATGGATCACGATCGTCAAGCGGCTGTGGACCGAGGACGAGCCGTTCGAATTCGACCGGCAAGTATTACACCATCAAAAAAGGCACGCTGCAGCCGAAGCCGATCCAGCAGCCCTATCCGGCGATCATGAACGCCGGCGGTTCCGAGCGCGGCCGCCATTTCGCGGCCAAGCACTGCGACCTCGTCTACACCATCGTCCGCGGCGGCGGCACCATCGACGATTACCGCGCGCACGTGGATGCCTATCGCAGGCTCGCGCGCGAGGAATACGGCCGCGACATTCGCGTCTGGTCTCTGGTCAACCTCGTCGAGGGTGAGACGGAAAAGGAGGCGCGCGCCTATTACGATTATTACGTTCATCAGAAGGGCGACTGGGACGCCGCGCGCAACGTGGTCGAGACCTTCGCTCTGGACGTCAACGCCCGCGAGCTCACGCCCGAACGCATGCGGCCAATTCAGGAGGGCATGATCGCAAGCTGGGGCGGCTACAATCTCATTGGCACCAGGGAGCAGATCGTCGACGGACTGATCGCCCTGTCACGCACCGGCCTTGACGGTGTGCTGCTGTGCTGGCCACGCTTCGAGGAGGACATGCGCCGCTTCCAGGCCGAGACCTATCCGCTGCTTCAACAGGCCGGATTGCGCGATTTCGTGAATGACGAACATTGAGCTGCCCGCGACTAAGATCGCCCCTGCCACGACGGTGGTCGAAGCGCCAGCATCGGGCCGTAGACGACGACGAAGCCAAGGAATGACGCCACCCATGCCACCGCAGCGATGAGCAGCAGCGTTAGCGACGGTGACAAGGAAGCGGCGATCCGAAACAGTGCCGCGATCAGGATGCCGGCGTAGATCATCTGCGTCGCGGTCGACGCCATCAGCACCCGCCCGTTATGGCCCAGCGTCGCGCGCGTCATGACCGCAACCGTCATCAGGCCGATCGCGCCGACACCCCAGGCATGCCAGCCGGCACTTGGCGGCACAACATTGGGCCATAGGATCGCGGTCCCCATCAGCAAAAACCCGATCGGCACGAAGGCGTAGCCGACGTGAAGAACCAGGACGAGCCGATCGGAAAAGGTTCGATAACCGGCCCAGCGCGTGAGACGGACGATCTGCACCGCGCCGGCCAACAACAGCAACAAGCCGACGACGACATGCTCGGGCCGAATCGCCCAGGATAACAATGCCAGGGCACTGACGCCAAGGCTCACCATATCAAAGCGCGCGAACGGCGTCGGAAGCCGCCCGGGATTGACGCGGACCAACCAATTGCGCGTGAAGCTCGGCACGATGCGCCCGCCGATCAAAGTGATTAGCAAAACGACGGCCGCGACTCCGGTGCGGATGCCGTACTTGGCACCGCCGATAGTGGCAACTTCAACAAAAAAGATGATATTGCCCGCGATCAACGCACCGATCACCACCAGCACCCGCAGATTGCGCCAATTCTTGCCCGCAACGATTTCTCGCAGCGCCACCATCGCCAATGCGGTGAGGAACCCAACGTCGATAACCGCTGCAGTCGCAAGCCCGATTTCAGCCGAGATGGCAATCGCCAGCCGTCCGGCAAGCCACACCAGCGCGAGCGCTGCCAGCGGCAGGCCATTGACCGGCAGCCTTCCGGTCCAGTTGGGGATCGCCGTCAACAGAAAACCGGCGATGACCGCGCTTCCATAGCCGTAGATCATCTCATGGACATGCCAGTCGAGCGGACCAAGCGCGCTCGGAAGCGCCAGCGCACCGTCGTACTGTGCAAGCCACAGCGTGACGGCGAGGCCCGCCCACAGCGCGGCGCCAAGAAAGAACGGCCGGAAGCCGTACGAAAACAGCGCCGGCCCCGCATAGTCTCGACGACGCCGGAGCGCGATGGGTTCTGACATCTGTGTCATCGACGGGAGCGGGCTCGGATTGAACGGAACATCAATCTGGCCCTGCACGGCGCCGACGCATTGACAATTGTCATGCGCCCTTCGCGGTCAGCCCACGGCGCGATGCCGTTAATACAGAAACGCCCGCGCCAGCGCCGCCACCGCGACACCGGCCAACACCGCAATGAAATCATTGCGCAGAACGATCATCACCAAACCGCCCGCCCCGACCGCCAGCACGCCTGGGCCGCCACTCTTGACGATCAACGGCAGGATCACGGCGACCACGATCGAGCCCGGCAGCGCTTCCAGAATTTGCCGCACGCGCGCGGTCAGCGGCACCCGGCCCATCAGCCAGAAGCCGCTGGCGCGCATCAGATAGGTGGCGACCACCATCGCGGCGACCGCAGCCAGTGTGTCATAGGCCAACGGCTCAGTCGCGGTCATGCAGTAGCCCTCCCGCGACACTGCCCGCGGCCGCGCCGGCGACGATGTACCAGAAGCCGCCAACATAGCGTTCGAACAGCAACGCAACGACGCCTGCGATCACCCAAGCGAGACCACGGCGCGGCCCCTTCCACAACGGCACTAGCATCGTGGCGAAGAACACCGGCATGACGAGGTCGAGACCGAACTGGCGGGTGTCGGAGATCGCCTTACCCAGCAGGAAGCCGGCCGACGATGCCGCCAGCCAGGTCGCCATCATCATCAGTCCGGTGCCGAGCAGAATGCCGGCATCACGCCCGCCTTGGCCGTGATAGCGCATCGCAATCAGCCAGCCGGGATCGGTCAACAGATGCAAGGTCGGATAGGTCTGCAAGGCCGGCAACGGCCCGAGCCAGGGTCGCAGCGAGGCGCTCATCAGCATCATGCGGGCATTGACCGTGGCCGTAACCAGCGCGAGCGCCGCAAGCGTTGCGATGGTGATCTCGCGCGGCCAGACTTCCATCGCCACGAGCTGCGACAGTCCGGCAAAGACCAGCAGGTTCATCAAGAAACTGTCGATGAAGTGAAAGCCCTTGTCGGCCGCTGTCGCACCGACAATCAGGCCGAAGGCGACCATCCCCGGCAAGGTCGACAGCGACTGCCAGGCGCCGAGTTGGATGCCCGCGATCGTGAAAGTCGGTTGAGCGTTGGAATCGCGAGTGCTTTCGGACATATCGCTATCTAAGAAACAGGCGCCGGTTGCCACTCAAACGAACGCACCGGCAAACTCAACGGGCGCTCAAAATGACAACTCGGGGGCCCGCTGGCGGTCCTGGATAGCGGAAAAGACAACGCCCGCCTATTGGCGGGCGCTGGCAATTTTCAAATTAACAACCTCAGGCCTGTGGCTGCGGCTCCATGGGACCGGGGTCCGTACGCGGCCGCCCACGACCCGCGCTCGGCACGGTCGAGGCCCGCGGCGTTGCCGGCTCGATCACCGATTCGCGCACCGGCCGCTTGCCCTTGATCAGGTCCTTGATTTCGTCGCCGCTGAGCGACTCGAACTCGAGCAAGCCTTTGGCGAGCGTTTCAAGATCGCTGCGCTTGTCGGTCAAGATCTCAGTGGCCTCGGTATAGCCGGCTTCCACCAGCCGCTTGACCTCGGCATCGATCTTGCGCGCGGTGTCCTCGGAAATGTTCTGTTGGCGCGACACCTGATAGCCCAGGAACACCTCGTCCTGGTTCTCGCCATAGGCGACCGTGCCGAGTTCAGCCGACAGGCCCCAGCGCGTCACCATCATGCGAGCGAGCTTGGTCGCCTGCTCGATGTCGGACGCAGCGCCCGAGGTGACCTTTTCGTGGCCGAACACCAGTTCCTCCGCCACGCGTCCGCCCATCATGATCGCCAGCCGTGACGTCATCTGTTCGAGGCTCATCGACAGCTTGTCGCGTTCCGGCAATTGCATGACCATGCCGAGCGCGCGGCCGCGCGGAATGATGGTCGCCTTGTGCACCGGATCGGTCGCCTTGACGTTGAGCGCGACGATGGCGTGGCCGCCCTCGTGGTAGGCGGTCAACATTTTCTCTTCCTCGGTCATGACCAGCGTCTTGCGCTCCGCGCCCATCATGACCTTGTCCTTGGCGTCCTCGAATTCGGACTGCGTGACCATGCGCTTGTTGCGCCGGGCCGCCATCAGCGCCGCTTCGTTGACGAGGTTCATCAGGTCGGCGCCGGAGAAGCCCGGCGTGCCACGCGCGATGGTGCGCAAATTGACGTCGGGCGCCAGCGGCACCTTGCGCACATGAACCTTGAGGATCTGCTCGCGGCCCATCACGTCCGGATTCGGCACGATCACCTGCCGGTCGAACCGGCCGGGGCGCAGCAGCGCCGGATCGAGCACGTCGGGCCGGTTGGTGGCCGCGATCAGGATGATGCCTTCATTGGCTTCGAAGCCGTCCATCTCGACCAGCAACTGATTGAGCGTCTGTTCGCGCTCGTCGTTGCCGCCGCCGAGACCGGCGCCGCGATGGCGGCCGACCGCGTCGATTTCGTCGATGAAGATGATGCACGGCGCATTCTTCTTCGCCTGCTCGAACATGTCGCGGACGCGCGAGGCGCCGACACCGACGAACATCTCGACGAAGTCCGAACCGGAAATGGTGAAGAACGGCACGTTGGCTTCACCCGCGACTGCGCGCGCGATCAAGGTCTTGCCGGTGCCAGGCGGACCGACCAGCAGGACGCCGCGCGGAATTCGACCGCCGAGCCGCTGGAATTTCCCAGGGTCACGCAGGAACTCGACAATCTCCTGTAGGTCCTGCTTGGCCTCCTCGACACCAGCCACATCCTCGAAGGTGACTCGGCCATGCGCCTCGGTCAGCAATTTGGCGCGGCTCTTGCCGAAGCCCATCGCCTTGCCGCCGGCGCCCTGCATTTGCCGCGACAGGAAAATCCACACGCCAATGAGCGCGATGAACGGCAACCACGACACCAGCAGCGACACGAACCACGGCACGTCGTTCTGTTGCGGCCGCGCGGTAATCGACACGCCTTTCTTGTAGAGTTTGTCGATCAGCGACGGGTCGTTCGGCGCGTAGGTCTGGAAGCTGCGGCCATCCGTGAAGGTGCCGTGGATATCCGGCCCCTGGATCAACACGTCGCGCACGCGTCCCTGGTCGACCTCGTTGAGAAGCTGCGAGAACGAGATGTCCTGCGCAGTGGTCCGCTGGCCGGGATTCTGAAACAGCGTGAACAATGCCAGCAACAGCAGGACAATGATGACCCACAGCGCGAAATTCCGGAGATTAGCGTTCATCCAGCGTCCCTACCTGAGGACCAACGGTTCGGTCAGTTGCATTCGCTCTGCCAAACGTCGTCCCGAAAAAGATGCCTGCAAATCGTAGCGGCTTCGCGTCCTCGTGACGTGTAATCTATGTGTCGTGGTGGCATCTGCCAAGGGAACCATGGTCCGAAGCAGACTTTTGAAGAGACTAGCCGAATTCCGTCAACGAACGCTTGCGGCATGAGATTAAGGCGTACGTGGCTCCTTTGGCCCTCCTTTGCGCGCCTTGGGGCGGCGCGGCGGCGCCGGTTCGATCACGATCAGACCGCCGGCCGCCGTGACCAACGCCCCGGCGAGGGTGCGCCGAACTCGGCGCCGGGCCGTATCAATGCCTTTCTGCGTCGACAAAAGCCCCTCCAATAGCGTCTCAAGCTTGCCGAGTTCCACCGGCCCCTCGGTGCCGAGGCGGTCGATGGCCCGTCCCAGCAGCCGCAGCGCGACCTCTTCCGGCAGCGCGGAAAAGCCATCCGCCGAAAAGGCGATACTGCCCGGCTCACGGCCGGCCGGCACCGCCAATTGCACCGCGGCCTGATCGACCGCCGCCTCGATCGCCGCATCCGCCCGCCGCAACCGCCCGGCCAGCCGGGCCAGCCGGTCGCTGGTCAGACCTTCGGCGGCAAGCGCCGGCATCAGCGTGCGAACCCGTACCCTCAGGTAACGCGGATCGCGGTTGGATGGATCATCGACAAACGGCGTTCCGACCGCCTCCACCGTCGCCATCAGCCGTGACTTGGGCAAATCGAGCAAGGGACGCACCACGATCAGCCCGTTGAGCGCCGTTTCCCGGGCCATCGCGGCCAGCCCGCTCGGGCCGCTGCCATGAAACAGCCGGATCAGGACCGTCTCGGCCTGGTCGTCGCTGGTATGGGCAACCAGGACATGGCTGGCACCGACCGCCTTGGCGGCCGCGGCCAGCAGCCGGTAACGCGCCGCGCGCGCGGCCTCCTGCAGCCCGGTCGCCGGCTTGCGCCCGCTCCAGCGCAACGTGCGATGCCGGACCCCAAGCCGCGTCGCAAGCCGCTTGACCCCGCGCGCCTCGCGGGCCGATTCCGGCCGCAGACCATGATCGACCGTCACCGCGAGCAGTTTCGGCCCGCGCTTGAGACCGCGACGCCAACGCGCCGCGAGGACCAGCAAAGCGGTTGAATCCGGACCGCCCGACACCGCCAGGATCAACGCCCGCGCCCGGGCCAGATCGGCGAACAGCGCATCCGCCTCCGCAAGCGAGACCGGCGCGGCCTCAGCAGCGCGCACGCCGCATTTCTCGCGTGACGCCTTTTTTCACGTTTAATGAAGCGCGGGGATATTTGCGGGCAATTTCCGCCATCGCGGCACAGGCGGTTTCCCGTTCGCCGAGCGCCGCCAAGGACTGCCCCAGCCGCAGCAGCGATTCCGGCGCCTTCGCCGCGGTATCGAATTTCTCCGTCACGGTCAGGAAGAATTCCGCTGCTTCGCGGTAGCGCTGGCGCTGGAACTGCGTCTCGCCCAGCCAGTAGGTCACGTCCGCGGTCCGGTTGTTGCCGGGATATTGCTGCAGAAAGGTGCGGAAGGCTTGCTCGGCGAGGGCATAGTCCTTGTGCAGCACATAACCATAAGCAAGGTCGTAGGCGTCCTTCGGATTGTTCGATGGCGGCGCGACCATCGCCGTCCGTCCGCCGGTGGCGCTGGGATTGCGCGCCGGAGGCGGCGGCAGCCGGCCGCTTCCTGGCGGAATACTGCCGGACGGCGCCAGCGCCGGATCGTTAATCGCGCGCCCGGCAAGCGTCGACAGGTCAAGCGGCGCGCCGGCGGCGCGTCCGCCCGGAGCCCCGATCGGCTCGTCGCCGCCTGGCGCCGGGCCGCCCGGCGCCATAGGCTGGCTCGACCCCAGAACGCGCGGCACACCCGGGGCATTCGGATTGGCGGACGGATCGAACGCATCGCCACGGCCCGACGGCGCTGCCGGGGCAGCATGGCGCGGGCGCGGGCGCGGGCGCCGCCGGCGGACTGGATACCGCCGCCTGTCGCTCAGGCACTGGCCGCTCCGAGCGTTTTCCCGGCGCGCATTCGCGCGCCGCTCTTGGAGCCGAGTTCCTGAAAGCGGAACTCGTTGTCCTCCTGCGCGCGTCGCAGTTGCTGTTCGAGCTGCTGATTGCGGAACTGCAGTTGCTCGATGGAGCCGGTGAGCCGGCGAATCTGCTCTTCCATCCGATCGAGCCGCATCATCAAATCGGATGCGGAGAGCTGGGCGTAGCGATTGCCCGACGTTGCCGCAGCCGGTGCGGCCGGGCGACCGAAAACCCGATCGAGAAAGTTGGCCGACGAATTGGCATCCTGCGCCCGGGCATCGGCGGACATGCTGCCGAGGCACAGAGCCAGCCCGAACGGCAGAACGAATGCCACGCTGGTCGCACGAGGGAGGAAGCGAAATCATATCGGCTCAATCAAGGTTTGAATGCCACATCACCATAGCGAGGCCTGCGACCAAATTGTGACTTGAACGCGCGGCACCGGATGCCACAAGGCACCACACTACCCAATCGCACCAATCAAGGCGGATGCGACCGCCGCGTCGCGCTTCGCGCCCCGCAATTCGCGCCGCCGATCCGCCATCTATTCAGCCGGAGTCTGCGGAGCGCCCGGCGTCTGCGCCGCTTTCTTGCGAGCGCCGCTCGCTGCCAACCAGTCCTCGAACTTCTGCACGATCACGAAGAATGACGGCACCAGAACGACGGCCAGAAGGGTCGACGCCAGCATGCCGGTAAATACCGTGATGCCGATCGACTTTCGCGCATTGGCGCCGGCTCCGGTTGCCAGCACCAGCGGCAGGACACCAAGGATGAAGGCAAACGATGTCATGATGATCGGGCGGAATCTTTCTTTCGCCGCCTCGACCGCGGCATCGATGATCGACTTCCCGCCCTCGTGCAACTCACGCGCCATTTCAACGATCAGGATCGCGTTTTTCGCCGACAGCGCAATCAACAGGACGACACCGATCTGCATGTAGAGATTGTTGGCGAGATTAAGCACGGTCAATGCCAGGACCGGGCCAACCAGCGAGATCGGCACCGCCAGGATCACGGATGCCGGCTTGAACCAGCTTTCATATTGGCCGGCCAGCACCAGATAGACCAGCAGCAGGGCGAACCCGAACACGTAGAACATCTGATTGCCGACAAGCTTCTCCTGATAGGACATCGCCGTCCATTCATAGCCCACGCCTGGCGGGACTGTTCGCTTGGCAATCTGCTCCATCAAGGACATCGTCTGGCCCGATGAGTAACCGGTCGCCGGCATTCCGATAATCGTGGCTGCCGGATAGAGATTGTAGAGGCTGATCAGCGAGGGCCCCTCGGCCGGTTTGATCTCGATCAGCGTCCCGATCGGAACCATGTTGCCGGCGGAATTGCGGATCGACAAATTTTGCAGGTCCTGCAACTGTCTGCGGAAATCCGCTTCACCCTGCACGAAGACCTGAAACGTCCGGCCGAATTTGTTGAACTGGTTGACGTAGCTCGATCCGACGTAACCGGACAGGGTTGAAAACACCTGGTTCACCGTCAGCCCGAGCGACTCCGCCTTCACCCGGTTCACCTCAATCGTGTATTGCGGAACGCTGGAGCGGAATGACGAGATGACCATCTGGATGGACGACTGCGTTTCCGCATTCGAGACGATGGTATCGACCACGCCTTGCAGCTTGGGAAAATCGAAACTGCCGTCACGCAGTTCGACCATCATCGTGAAGCCGGAAGCAAATCCGATGCCTTGAATTGGCGGCGGCGGCAACACCCGTACCTGCGCTTCCTCGATAACCGAGACCGCCTTGTTCAGGTTCACGTACATCGGCAGCAGACCCTCCTTGGATCCGCGTTCCGACCAACTTTTCAAGATGACGTAGACGACACCCGCATTCGCCAGGGTCGAGCTGCCATCGAGCGCCGACATTCCGGCGATGGTGAAGACGACGTCGACGCCGCCCACTTTTTGAATGATCGCCGATGCCTTGGCGAGAACCTTCTGTGTCCGTTCGAGCGACGCGCCATCGGGCAATTGCACCGTGGCGATCATGTAGCCCTGGTCTTCGGTCGGAATGAATCCGGTCGGAAGCCGCGAGAACCCGTACAGCGCGCCGCCGATGATGATAAGCGCGATGATCACAAAGACGCCGGCATGATTGACCATGCGTCGCATCAGCCCGACATAGCCGCGTTCGACCCGCTGATAGCCGGCTTCGAAGGCGCGAAAGGCGAAATTGCGTTTCTCGACCGGCACGGTCGGGCGCAGCCACAATGCGCACTGCGTCGGTTTGAGCGTCACGGCGTTGACCGCGCTGATCAGCGCCGTTGCCGAGATCACCAGCGCGAATTGCGCATACATCTGCCCAGTCAGGCCTGGAATGAAGGCCGCCGGCAGGAACACGGACATCAGCACCAGGGTGATGCCGACAATCGGCCCAAACAGAATCGACATGGCAGCGATCGCAGCATTCGGCCCGTCCATGCCCTTGTCGATATTATGGGCGGAGGCTTCCACCACGATAATCGCGTCGTCGACCACGATGCCGATGGCCAGCACGATCGCGAACAGGGTCGCGAAATTGACGCTGAACCCCAGCGCCGCCATCGCCGCGAACGCACCGATGATCGTTACCGGCACGGTCGTTGCCGGCACCAGCATCGCCTTCCAGTCCTGCAGGAAGACCATGATGACGATCAGAACGAGGATGCCGGCCTCGAACAGCGTCTTGTAGACTTCCTCCACCGAGGCGTTGACGAACACGGTGGTATCGAACGGAATGGTGTAGACGAGCCCGGGCGGGAAGTCCTTGCCAAGCTGCTTCATCCGCTTGGTCACTTCGCCGGCCACGTCGAGCGCGTTCGCGCCCGGCGTCTGGAAGATCGCCATGCCGGCGGCCGGCTTGCCGTTCAGGGTGAAGACCTGGCTATAGGTCTGCGCGCCGAGTTCGACGCGCCCGATATCCCGGATCCGGGTTACCTGCCCGTTCGAGCCGGTTTTGACGATTACCGCCCCGAATTCCTCGGGCGTACTCAACCGTCCGAAGACATTCAGGGTGTATTGAAAGGCCGGCTGTTTCTTGTTCGGCGGCGCGCCGATCTGGCCCGCCGTCACCTGCGTGTTCTGCTGCTGCAGCGCGTTGACGACGTCCGAGGTATTCAGACTGACCGTCTTCATTTTTTCCGGGTCAAGCCATACGCGCATCGCATACTGGCCGGCTCCGAAAACATTCACATTGCCGACCCCCGGCAGACGTGAAATTTCATCGAGCAGACTGATATTGATGTAATTCGCCAGGAACAGGCTGTCGTAGCGCTCATCCGGTGACGACAACGCGACGACCTGCAGAATAGACGTCGAGTTCTTTCGAACCGTCACGCCCTGCTTCTGGACGGCATCGGGCAGCGAGGCCAGCGCCGCGGAGACGCGGTTCTGCACCAGCACCTGCGCGAAATCCAGATTGGTCCCGATCTGGAACGTCACCGTCAGCGAGTAGCTGCCATCATTGGCGGAGTAGGACTGCATGTAGATCATGCCTTCCACGCCGTTGACTTGCTGCTCGATCGGAAGCGCGACCGTATCGATGACGGTCTTCGCACTGGCGCCGGGGTAACTTGTCGTCACCTGCACGGTCGGCGGCACGACGTTCGGATATTGCGCCACCGGCAGCGAATAGAGCGCGACCGCCCCGATCACGACCATAATGATCGCCAGGACGTTGGCGAGAACCGGTCGCAGGATGAAAAATTTTGAGATCATGGCGCGATACCGCTACTTCGCGCCATCGGGGCCTGATGGACTTTTGCCCTTCGAACCTGACGCCTCGGTGGTCTTGGCATCGGATGCCACGCTTTTGGCTTTTGAATCCGGTGCTCCTGCGGCCTTGGAATCCGATGCACCGCCTGTCTTGGTACCCACGGCGTCTTTTGTCTTGGAATCCGATGGCGCGGTGGTGGCCACCTGCATCTGCGGATCAACCTTCTGTCCGGGAACCGCGCGCACCAACCCTGCCACGACGACACGATCATCCGGCTTCAGGCCGCTGTCGATCACGCGCATGTCGCCGTCGGTCTGCCCGATCGCCACCCGGCGGCTCTCCACGACGTTGTCCTTGTTGACGATCAGCACATATCGGCCGGCCTGATCGCTGCCAAGCGCCGCATCCGGAACCATCACCGCGTCCGGGACCTCAGCCAGCGGCACCCGAACCCGGATGAAATATCCAGGCACCAGACCGCCCTTGGTATTGGGGAAAATGCCGCGCACAAAAATCGTGCCGGTTGAGGTGTCGACTGTCGGATTGACGTAGTCGATCTTGCCTTTGTACGGATAACCGGTGTCGGTCTGCAGCGCAGCTTCGACCGGAAACTTCTCCTTCTCGATCTCTTCCGGCACGATTCCGCGCTTGATCATGCCATCGCGGATGCGCTGGGCCTGCTGCTCATTGATCGAAAAATTCACATAGATCGGCGCGGTCTGCACGATCGTCGACAGCACTGTCGCCTGACCGCTGCCGCCGACATAGTCGCCAACTGAAACCTGCCGCGCCGTCACGATTCCGTCGAACGGCGCGCGCACATGCGTATAGCTGTAATTGATTTCCGCATTCGACAACGCCGCGGTCGAGGACTGCAGATTGGCCTGGGCATTGTCGGTCGAGGCACGTTGGCTGTCGAGCTTGGCCTGCGAGGCGAATTCCTTGGCGGCCAGATCCTGTTGCCGTTTCAACTCGGCCACTTGCTGATTATAGGTTGCCTGCGCACCAACCTTGGCCGCTTTCGATTGATCGACCTGCAGCTTGTAGGGCTCCGGCTCGATCACGAACAGCAACGTACCTTTCTTGACGAAGGTGCCGTCCTTGTAATTCACCGACTGAAGGAATCCGGAAACCCGCGCGACCAGATTGGCGGTGTTGATGGCCGCGGCATTGCCTGTCGCGGTCAGGTAGCGGGTATAGGGCTTCGAGACCGGGTTTGCGACCGTCACCTTTGGCGGCGGCGGCGGCACATAGGTATTGCTCTCGCCACACCCCGAAAGCGCGAGCGCGCCGGCCGTCACAAATCCCACAGGCCAGTTCCGCGCAATTGTTCTTGCCATTGTTCCCGCGCTCAAGATTTTCTGGGCGATCATCATCGCTCCCCGATATCGTCGTCAGGCGGTTCGGGCCCAGCGGCGGGCGCCGCCGGCGCAAATCAGCGTCAGCAATGAAAAATCCTGCTTTTGGCGCGAATTTGCAAGCCGCAATCGAACGGGACCGGTGCTCAAACGAACACCAGCCCGATCGCACGAGCATAAACTAATATAGAAATATTACGAACTGACGTTGAGCACGGTGACAACGCGCCGATTTTGCGACCAGCACGAAATGTCATCGCAAACCGCGACCGGACGCTCCTTGCCGTAGGATATCGTTCGCATCCGGCTCGGCGACACCCCGCGCGAGGCAAGATAGTTCCGCACCGTCTGCGCGCGCCGTGCGCCCAGCGCCAGATTATATTCCCGCGTGCCGCGCTCGTCGGCATGCCCTTCGACCGTGAACCGGTATTGGCTGTAGGTGCTCAGCCATTGCGCCTGCTTGTCGAGCGTGGCGACCGCCTGCGAAGTCAGTTCCGACGAATCGGTCGTGAAAAACACGCGATCGCCGACATTGACCACGAAGTCCTGCTGACTGCCCGGCGTTGCCGGTCCGCCGATGCCGGCTTGCGGGCCGCCATTGGGTTTGTTGGCACAGCCGGCCAGTGCGATGGCCACCATCAGCGCCGCAGCAAGGCGCATCGAACGAAAACATATTCCGAGACCCGTCATTCCGGTGCCTCCATTTGCGGTATCCGACCGGACGTTGCTCCGATCTAACAGGTCGTTGGTTAATCGAACGTTCCGTCAACCTTGATGGGGTCTTTCAAACCCGGTCAAAATGACGGGAATCGCCTAAACCCTTTGGAATGGTTAATGCGTGGTGAATACGGCACCATCGCGACCGCACCGCGCTCGGACCCGCACCGAAAGATGTGGAAAAGTTGAAGGCGCGACGGATTTACGACAACAGCGGCGACCACGCCGGGTCCGAGGCATAGCTCGGGGTCGGAACCCGCTGCTCGTTGCGCCCGGTCACGTCGATCGTATACAGCGACGGCCCGGAATCGCCGCCGGGGATCGCGGAAGAACATCAGCACGCGTCCGTTCGGCGCCCAGGTCGGGCCCTCGTTGTGGAAGCCCTCCGTCAGGAGCCGCTCGCCGGAACCGTCGGGCTTCATGATGCCGATGGCAAAACGGCCCTGATACTGCCGAGTAAAGGCGATGTAGTCGCCGCGCGGCGACCACACCGGCGTCGAATACGACCCCTCGCCGAAGCTGATGCGCTGGGCTGGACCGCCGGTCGCCGGCATGACGTAAATCTGCTGGCTGCCGCCGCGATCGGATTCGAAGCTGATCCGGCTGCCGTCTGGAGAATAGGACGGCGCGGTATCGATCGAGGCCGAATCGGTGAGCCGCGTGGTCGCCTTGGACCGCAGATCCATCACGAACAGGTTGGAATTGCCGCCCTGTTGCAGGCTCATGATCACGCGCTGGCCATCGGGCGAAAACCGCGGGCTGAAGGTCATCCCCGGGAAGTTGCCGACAATTTCGCGCTGCCCGGTTTCGATATTGAGCAGATAGACCCGCGGATCGGCACCCGCATACGACATGTAGGTGATCTCTTGCGTCGACGGTGAGAACCGCGGCGTCAGCACCAGATCGTCGCCGCGCGTCAGATACCGGACATTGGCGCCGTCCTGATCCATGATCGCAAGCCGCTTGACCCGGCGCGCCTTCGGCCCGGTCTCGTCGATGAACACGATGCGGCTGTCGAAATAGCCCTTCTCGCCGGTCAGGCGCTCATAGATCGCATCGGAAATGATGTGGGCGATCCGCCGCCAATTGTCGGGCGTCGTGAAATATTGCTGGCCGATCAGTTGCTGGCCCGCGAATACATCCCACAGCCGGAACTCGGCCTTCAGCCGGCCGTCGCTCTGTTTGGTCAAACGGCCGGTCACCAGCGCCTGCGCATTGATGACACGCCAATCGGGAAACTTCGGCACCGTGTCGATGGTGCTGATCTTTTCGATATAGGCCGCCGGATCGATTGGCGCGAACAGACCGGAGCGCTTCAGATCTGCCCGAATGATTTCGGCGACATTGCGCGCCGTCTCGCCCTCCGACGCACCGCCGACGAAATCCGGCAACGCGATCGGCATCGGCTGGACGTTGCCGCGGGTGATCTCGATCTTCAGCTGCGCAAGCGCTGTACGGGACGACAGCCCGATCAATGCGCCGGCACCGGCACCGAAAACGAGAGCCTGGCGGCGCGTCAGCCGGAGCGGCGCAGATGTGAAACGGCAATCGGTCATGGGACTCATCTCAATGATCTCTTCCAAGCCGATATGACGGCGCGATGTCAACCGCCGTACATGTCGCGGGGATCGAAGGTGACTTCGACGTCGCGCCACGCCTGATACTTCTCGACCGGCAATTGATAGGGCTGGCAGCGCCGGATCGCGCGCATGGCGCTCTCGGCGGCTATTTGAAACAGCGGATGTCCGCTGCGGTTAAGCAAGGCCGGCGCGGCCTGCAGGGAACCGTCCTGTTTCAGCAGAATCTGGACGACCACGATCAATTTGTCGGCTTCGACAACGCCGGCGGGGATGTTCCAGCACTTCAATATCTGAGCTCGCAGGGCATCAAGCTCAGTCTGCGACAGCTTGGCCGCGTTGCCGCTGGGCAGGCCCAACGAGGCCGTCGTGGTCAGCGTATCGCCGACTGCGGCGTGTCGCCGCGGATCGCGCTTGTCGAGCAGCGCGGCCACCTTGCGGGGATTGAAATGCGGTTGCGGCTTCGGCCGTGGCGGCCGCCGCGGCGGTGTCGGGACCGACGCCGTCTTCTTCGGCTTTTCCTTGGGCTTGGCCTCGTCCTTCTTCAGCGCTTCGGCGATCGGATCCTTGGGCGCGGGCGCCTTATCCTCCGGCTTCGCCGCGGCTTCCTTGGGCGGCGGTGAGGCGTCGGCCGGCTTTTTTTCCGGCTGCGGTGGCGTCGGCTCCGGCGGCGGCGTCACCTCGGACGTGGCCTTGATCTCGGCCTTGTCGCTGACCTTTTCCTTCGACGTGTCGATCACCTTGCGCTCGCCGACCTTTTCGACCAGCGGCTTGGGCGCCTTCTTCTTGGGCGCGTCTTCCACGCCCTTGGTCAATTGCGAGAAGTCCGAGATCGATACGACATCGACAGCCAGCGCATCGGTATGCGGCGTCTGGAGGGGCATCGCCGAAAACGAGATCAACGCCCACGCCAGGAACGCGACGTGGCCAATCGCCGATGTGATGTTACCAAAGCTCATGTCATATCGCAGCGGTTTGCGTTCACGACCCCTGTTCGACTTCCGTCACCAATGCCACCCGGCGGAACCCCGCGGCCGACAACCGTCCCATCACGCGCATCACGGTGCCGTAATCGACCTTGCGGTCGCCACGCACATAGACGCGCTCCTCATTGCCACCGCGCGCCTCGGTGATCGCCTTTAGCTTCGGGACCAATTCCTCGACCGTGATTTGTGAATTCTGCAAATAGACCTCGCCTTTTTCATTGACCGACACGGTCAGCGGCTCGCGATCCTGGTCCAGGCTTTTGGCCTGGCTCTGCGGCAAGTCGATCGGCACCCCGACGGTCAGAAGCGGCGCCGACACCATGAAAATAATCAGCAGGACCAGCATCACGTCGACAAAGGGCGTGACATTGATTTCGCTCATCACCGGGCGGCTGCGCTGACGCCGCTTTCCTCGGGAGGCTGCTCCCATCGGGTTCATTGCCATGGCTCGCCCCTAACCGCGTTCGTCGATCTGCCGGGACAGAATGGCGGAAAATTCGTCGGCAAAGCCTTCCAGCCGCTGGTTCTGCCGATTCACCTCGGAGATGAACTTGTTGTAGAAAATAGTCGCCGGGATGGCGGCAACGAGGCCGATTGCAGTTGCGAAAAGCGCCTCGGCAATGCCCGGTGCGACCACCGCCAGCGAGGTATTCTTCGAGGCGGCGATCGACTGGAAGCTGGTCATGATGCCCCAGACCGTCCCGAACAGCCCGATGAACGGGCCGGCCGAGCCGACGGTCGCCAGCACCAGGAGCCGCCGTTCCAGCCGCTCCACCTCCCGCGCGATCGTCACATCCATGACCTTGTCGATCCGCATTTGCAGGCCGGCGAACGAGCGCTGCTGGCCCTCGAAACTGCGTTTCCATTCCCGCATCGCCGCCACGAACAGCGCCGCCATGGAATGGGTCGGCCGGGCCGACAGGGTACGGTAAAGTTCCTCCAGCGACTTTCCCGACCAGAAGGAGTGCTCAAAGCGGTCCATGGCGCGCCGCGTGCGCGAAAACAGGACGGTTTTGTCGATCGCGATCGCCCAAACCCAGATCGAACAGATCAGAAGTCCGAGCATCACGGTCTTGACGACCCAATGGGCCTGCCAGAACAGGCCAAAAATCGACAAATCGGAGGAGGTCAGCGGCAGGGCCGACTGCGCCAGGTCGGCGGGATTCATAAGCAGTCCTTTCGGCTATCCAATGCAAAGGGGCCGAAGCAGGCCTGTGCGCCACTCAACGGCAACACGCCATGCCGGGCGGCTTGGCGATGGCGCGCCGCCGGGCATCTCGATTTGTCGCGAAATTCCGCGCCGTCAACTTCCGGCATGGCAACGAAATCCCCGCGAAACGTGTTCAAACTAGGGCGTCTGCCCGCTGGTCCCGTCGTTTAACTGGCGCTGAAGACGGTTAATGTCCAGTTACGGAATCGCATTCCGGAGCAATTCTAAATGTAACTTTTTCATCGCTTGTGACGCGCCTCGGCGGCTGGCCGCGATGGCAAATGGCCCCGGCAGATCGTCCAGCTGAATTCTGCCGGGCTCACGCCAAAAGAAACCGCCCGCCGGCAGAGCCGACGGGCGGTTGGTGTTTTCGCAGCAGGCCGCCGGTAGCCGGGCTGGGGAACCGTTAATGGCCCGGCTGCGGCTGCGGCTCGCCCTGGGGCGCGGCATTGGCACGTCCGCGCCGGTCCGCCATGAACTGGTCGAATTCGGACCGGTCCTTGGCCTCCCGCAGGCGGTTCAGGAAGTCGCGGAACTCGCGCTGTTCCTCTTCAAGCCGGCGCAGAGTGTCCATCCGGTAATCGTCAAACGCGCGGTTTCCGCTCGATGGCGGGGTCTGCCACCAGCGGGCCGCCTCCCGCATCCGATCGGCACCTTCCTGCCAACGTACGGCGTTCCGTCCCTTCCAGCAGCCCATGCGTCCACTCCATATCATGTAGCCCAGGACCGTCAGACCGATCGGCCACCAGACAATGAACCCCAGGATCATCAGCACGATCCAGGCGGGGCGTCCCAGTTCGTCAAGTTTGGCAACGATCGGCATCACGGGCCTCGCGTGTTAATGTGAATAACATTTACATAGGTATCCACCAGTGGCGGCGCTGTCAAGACCGGCTCGGAGGGTCGGGTGTAAGAGATCAATTAAATCTGTTCGGCGGCGAATCAAGGGCATCGCCTGGGCGAGCCAGCGAAAGTCAGCCTGGACCCGGCAACCCAAGGCCGCGCAGGTAGACCAGCATGCCGGCCTCCAGCAGTTCCTCCGGTGTCATCGGCAACGAGCGCCGCGCCGAATCGCCACGCCCGAACAGCGATGCGATGCCGTGCGACATCGCCCAGACGTGCAGCGCCATCATCATCGCCGGCGGCCGCTGGCCGGCCGGCATGGTCGCGATCAGCGCCTCGGTCGCGTTGCGCAACACGCCGAATGCGCTATCGCCGGCGGCACGCAGTTCCGGGCTGGAATCAAGCGGTATGCCGGCCTCGAACATGGCGGAATAGTACGCCGGTTCGTTGCGGGCGAAGGCGAGATAGGCCTTGCCGAGCCGATCGAAGGCCGCGAACGGCTCCGGCCGGCCGTCATCCCAGGCTGCCGCGAGCGCACCCTCGAACTTGGCAAAGCCATGCAGCGCCACGTCGACCAGCAGCGCGTCGCGGTCGCGATAATGACGATAGGGCGCCGCCGGACTGACTCCGGCCCAGCGCGCGGCTTCCGCGAAGGTGAAGCCGGCCGGGCCCTTCTCCGCGATCAGTTCAAGCGCGGCGCGGATCAGCGCATCCTTCAGATTGCCGTGATGATAGCCACGCGATCCGCCACGTCCGCCGTGTTTCGACCAGCTCATGTTAAAGGGTCTTACATCAGCGTGTGCGGCCCGTCGATGCCGAAGACATCCCATTCGTTACTGACTTGCGGCCACATCCTGGTCGGCCTTCATCGCGATCCGCAGCGGCTTGGGGATCGGCCGCGCCCGCCCGCCGGACACGAACGCGACTTTCACATGCGCCTCGGCCACCAGGTCCGCGCCGCGCAGGACGCGCTGGTGCAGCGTAATCGTGGCGCCGCGCACCTCCGCCGGCATGGTGATGATGTCGAGCACGTCATCCATGCGCGCCGGCCGGCGGAATTCGATCTGCATGGAGCGCACCACGAAGGCGAAACCCGGCGCCTCCTTCTCGGTCTCCTCGAACAGCGCGCGATGGTCGGCACCGATCAGCCGCAGATAATTCGTCCGCCCCCGCTCCATGAAGCGCAGATAGCTGGCGTGATAGACGATGCCGGAAAAATCGGTGTCCTCGTAATAGACCCGCACCTTCATCACGTGCCGGCCGTCCAGGATTTCTCCGTCGAGGGAATTGTTCGTCGTCACATTATGCCTTCCGGACCGATCTTCGATTTCCGCTACTGCCGAAACGCCGCCGCGAGATCCTTCGCGCCTTGCAGCTTTTGTTCCTTGTCCATCTTGGCATCGGTCGCCGCCAGAAGCTTGGCGACCGTGTTGTTGCGGCGGGCGACCGGGTTTCGCTCATAGCCGCCGCGCTGAAAAAAATTCGCGGTCGGAACCTTGGTCCGCATGTCATGCGGCATCGACACCATGTCGAATCCGTTGCCGTCGCCGGTGAGGTTCATCATTTCAAGTTCCGCCGCGGTCAACGGTCTCGGGTATCCCTTGATGCGCGCGAAGATGATGGAATCGAGCAACTTCTGGGTCTGCAGCAACGGACCGATATCGATATCGAGATTGAGGGCGTGAATGCCGAGTCCGGCCGGCTTCCTGCCGAGCGCGACATGTGCGCTCCAGCGATACGGCACGCGTTTGGCAGCCGCCGTCATGTGCCTGAGCGCCGCGATCTTGGTCGCCAGCGTATGCTTGGCAGGCCCGTTAAGGCGTTCCCACTTCGCGTGCAGAATTTTGATGAAGGTGGTGCCTTTCCGGGACAGGATATCGATGCTGTTCGCCGTCAGGAGTTGGTTGTAGCCCAGCGCGGTGCTGATCGCGCGCGCGTTGCGCGAATATTCCAGGCCGGCCTGGACGTCGTATTTGCCGTTGCCGCCGGATTCGAAGCCGTAGACCCGGACGGCCTGCGTTCTGGTCAGGCCGGCGGCCGATGCAATACGCGCATAGGCCCGCTTGTATTCGATCTCGGTTCGCGGCCGCTGCGGCACGAACTTGAACAACTTCTTGGCCGCCGCCAGGAAATCAGCCACCACCGGCACCGGCTGACGTTCGGGCTTCTCCTCGGGCGGAGCGGAAGGATCGACTGGCCGGCGCGGCCCGGCATAGAGCGGCGGCTGGGTCAGCACATAGTCGTGGATCGTGATCGGTTGGTGGGCGCGACGCTTTCTGATGCGCGCGCGGCGTTTGTTGGAGATCGCATCCCAATAGGGTCCGGCCACGCGCTCGAATGCCCACCGCGCCGCCTGATATTCGGCCAGCTTTTTCCGGTATTCGGTCATCGCCGCCGCCGTTGGCGGCGGCCGGTTGGCGGCCGGCGCGGCGGAGGTCTCGAGCGTACCGCACGGCAAAGCGAGCAGCGCGAAGATCAGTCCCGCGCGAAGCCCCGCGCACGGATATGTCGACAGGCCAGCGCTAATCATCATCCCGTCCGAACAATCCGAATTGCGACGGGTCGCGCGCCGGTTCGGCAAGGCCGAGATGGCGAAAGGCATGCCCGGTCAGCAGGCGCCCGCGCGGGGTGCGCTGGATGAAGCCGCATTGCAGCAGGAACGGCTCAATGATGTCCTCGATGGCATCGCGCGGCTCGGACAATGCCGCCGCGATGGTTTCGATCCCGACCGGCCCGCCACCGTAATTGAACGCGATCATCGACAGATAGCGCCGGTCCATGGCGTCGAGCCCGGCGGCATCGACTTCGAGCGCCGACAGCGCCCGGTCGGCGGCGGCGCGATCGATCGCCGCCGTGCCGTCGACCAGCGCGAAGTCGCGCACGCGGCGCAAAAGCCGGCCGGCAATGCGCGGCGTGCCGCGCGCGCGCCGGGCGATTTCGTTGGCGCCGTCCGGCGTCATGCCGATGCCGAACACGCGCGCGCCGCGATTAACGATCTGTTCCAACTCTTCGACGGTATAGAAATTGAGCCGCACCGGAATCCCGAACCGGTCGCGCAGCGGATTGGTCAACAATCCGGCCCGTGTCGTCGCGCCGACCAGGGTGAACTTGGCAAGGTCGATCTTGACCGAGCGCGCCGCCGGTCCCTCGCCAATGATGAGATCGAGCTGAAAGTCCTCCATCGCTGGATAGAGGATTTCCTCCACCGCCGGACTGAGCCGGTGGATTTCATCAATGAACAGAACATCGCGCTCTTCCAGATTGGTCAAGAGCGCTGCGAGATCGCCGGCCTTGGCGATGACCGGACCGGAGGTGGCGCGGAAATTAACTCCAAGTTCGCGCGACAGGATTTGCGCCAGCGTCGTCTTGCCAAGCCCGGGCGGGCCGACAAACAGCACGTGATCGAGCGCCTCCTTGCGTTGGCGCGCCGCCGCGATGAACACGGAGAGATTGGCGCGCGCCTGCTGCTGGCCGATGAATTCGGAAAGCATTTGCGGACGCAGCGAGGTCTCCGCCGCGTCATCCTCGCGGCGTTCCGAATCCACCAGCCGTTGCGTGTTGGCGCTCACCAGCCCTCCGTCACAAATTCCGTTCCCGGCTGTATTTGTTCGGCAGCAATTCACCGATCGGCACCGCGACGGGTTCGTTGCCATCCATGATGATCACGCGCGCATTGCGATCATAATCCCAGATCAGTTCCCGGCAGGCCCCGCACGGCGACACCACCCGGACCGACTGGTCCGGCTCCTCCGGCCGCGGATGGCGCACCGCGACGATGGTCTCGATCCCGGCCTCGCCCAATTCCGTCACGCATTGTCCGAGCGCCACCGCCTCCGCACAGACCGCCATGCGGCCGAGATAGGCATCGAGATTGACGCCGGCATAGACCCGCCCCGCGCGGGTGCGCAGAGCCGCGCCGACCTCCTGCCAGTCGCGGCGGTAGCGCTGCTTGATCGCCGCCGTGGCCGCTTCAATCAACGCGCGATCCGTGTCACTCAAGGTCACCTGCTCGCTCAAACTCACTTGGCCAGTTCCTTCAGTCCGAGCCTGATCAGTTGTGCCGTCTCCGCACCCTCGCCGGCACTGCGTGCGGCGGCGGCGATGGCGGCGGCCGCCTGCGGTTGACCATAGCCGAGATTGATCAGCGCCGAGACCGCGTCCGCCACCGGCTGCGGCGCACGCCTGTCGTCGACCGAGCCGGCGAGCCGCACCACCGCCGGATCGACATCGGCATAGGCCGGCGCCTTGTCTTTCAGTTCCGTCACGATGCGCTCGGCGACCTTCGGGCCGACACCGGGGGCTCGCGCCACCATCGCCTTGTCGCGCAACGCGACCGCATTGGCGAGATCGGCCGGCTTCAGGGTGCTGAGCACCGAGAGCGCCACCCGCGCGCCGACCCCCTGCACGGTCTGCAGCAGGCGGAACCATTCGCGCTCGACGTCGCTGGCAAATCCATAGAGCCGGATCTGATCTTCCCGGACATGGGTCTCGATCGCCAGCACCGCCGGCTCGCCGGACCCCGGCAATTCCTGCAGGGTGCGCACCGAACAGTGAACCTGATAGCCGACGCCGTTGACGTCGAGGATCACAAAATCCTCGCCGTAGGAGTCGATCACGCCCTTGAGCTTGCCGATCATGCGAATCGCCAGTGGTATCAATTAAACTGGTTCTAGCGGATTCGCCGTGGCAAGGGGATGGCGGTTCCTGCCGGTCAATTGGGCCGAATCGCGCAATGGGCCCGCCGGATACGAACCCACTGCAAATCTGGATTACATTGGCCTGCGGCCATCGATGGCATTCCAAGGCACCAAAACAGGCACGAGGACGCCCCATGAGCGAGGACTATCTTGCCCGGTTTCAGGACGCTTGGCGTCCGCTTGATCCCCAGGTCGCCGCCCTGCTCGCGATGATCTACCGGCAGAACCAGGGCGGCAAGGCGGTCCATGACATGACCGTGGCGGAAGCACGTCAGGCAGCCGACGCGATCGTGCCCATGACCAATTTCGGTGCGCCTGCGATCCCGCACATCGAAACGCGCACGATCGCGGGCGCAAGCGGCCCGATTCGGGTCCGGCTGTACGATCCTGGTACGCCAGCCCCGGCGCCGACCGTCGTGTTTCTGCATGGCGGCGGCTGGGTGCTGTTCGATATTGATGGCTACGACAGCGTCGCCCGCCAGCTCGCGAAACGCTCAGGCCTGCGGGTCCTCAGCGTCGACTACGGCTGCGCGCCGGAGCATCCCTTCCCAATGCCGCTGGAGGATTGCGCCGCCGCGCTGCGTTGGGCCGCGCGGGAAGGCGCCGCGCTCGGCATCGACCCGAACCGGCTGGCCGTTGCCGGCGATTCGGCCGGCGCCAATCTTGCGCTCGCTTCCTGCCTGCTGCTGCGCTCCGAAGGTTTCATGCCGGTGCGCGGCGCAGCGCTGATTTACGGCGCCTATTCTCCGTCACTCAATACGTCGTCCCACAAGACCTATGGCGACGGCTCCTATCTGATGAGCACCGCCGATGTCGCCTGGTACTGGGATCACTATTTGTCGGACGACGCCGACCGCGAAAATCCGCTCGCGGCTCCCCTCGATGCCGATCTCGACGGTCTTCCGCCACTCTATGTCACAGCGTCAGAGTTCGACGTTCTGCGGAGCGATTCCGAAGAACTCGTCGAACGGCTCAAAATCGCCCGCGTCCGCCATGAGTTCCGGCTCTGGAAGGGCATGATCCACGGCTGTCTGAATTTCATGGGCTGGTTTGATGCCATGGGGCCGGAAATCGATCGTGTCGGCGCCTTTCTGCGCAACGTCACCGGGGCCGTGAACTGAATGTCACGGCGCGGCAGCGATACTCGCTAGTAACTGGCCGCCACCCGCAGCATCGCGCTCTGCCGGTGATGGGCGTGCGTGACCGCGATCGCCAATGCATCGGCGGCGTCTTCCGACCGCGGATCGGCTTTCGGCAGCAGCACGCCGATCATCATGCGGATCTGCGCCTTGTCGGCATGGCCGGCGCCGACGATGGTTTTCTTGATCAGGTTCGGCGCGTATTCCGCGACCGTCAGACCGCAGGCGGCCGGCACCAGCATGGCGACGCCGCGGGCCTGGCCGAGCTTGAGGGTCGCGGTTGCGTCGCGGTTGACGAAGGTCAATTCCACCGCAGCCTCGTCCGGCGCATGCGCCGCGACCACCCGCCGCAACCCGTCGTGAATCGTGACCAGCCGGGTGGCGAGCGCCGCCTTGCCGTCGGTGTCGACCGATCCGCAGGCGATGAACGACAGCCGGTTGCCGTCAATCGCAACGACGCCCCAGCCGGTGCGGCGAAGCCCGGGATCGATGCCGAGGATGCGAATTGGCGCACTCATGATGCGATGGTGATAGACCGCCCGGTGTCCGACGCCTAGAGCATTTCCAGGCGAAGTGGAAACCGGTTCGCCGTCAGGAAATGCGGCAATACAAAAGATAAAGCGCTTTTATGATTCGACTTGATTTGAAAGCTCACATCTCGGCTTGAGCGCCCTGCGGGACTTTTCGGCATAGCCGTATTGCGGCTTCCGGTATCACGCCATGGCGGGCAGACTGATATCAAGACGCCAAATTCAGGTACTGTCCTTGATCGATTTTCCCACAATTGCCGACTTCACGGCCGCCCTCGGCGACCCGCGCATCTTCATGGCGGTCGGGATTACCGTTCTCGCCGGTGTGGTGCGCGGCTTTTCCGGCTTTGGCTCAGCCTTGATCTTCGTGCCGCCGATGATGGCACTCTATGGGCCGGGCATCGCCACCGTGTCCTACATCATCATCGATCTGGTTTGTATCATGCCGTTCGCGGTTCGCGCCATTCCGGAAGCGAGTTGGCGGGAGATCCTGCCCGCGTTCGTGGCGGCCGCGATCGCGATTCCGCTAGGCACCATGACCCAGGTCGTGGTCGACCCGGTGATCCTGCGCTGGGGCATGTGCATTTTCGTGCTGAGCTTTGTCGCCATTCTGGTGTCCGGCTGGCGCTATCACGCCAAGCCGAATGCCATCGCGGCGGTCGGCGCCGGCCTGGTGTCCGGCTTCGCCGGCGGCGCGACGCAGATGTCGGGACCACCGGTCATTCTCTACTGGCTCGGCGGCCAGAGCAGCGCGCCCAACGTGCGCGCCAATCTGCTGGTCTATTTGACGATGGTCGGCCTGGCGCTGTTCCTGAATTACGCCATTCACGGCCTGTTGACCGCGAATGTGATCGCCCATGGAATATTGCTGTGGCCGGTTTATATCCTGTCGCTGACGATCGGCGCGCGCTGGTTTCGCGGCACCTCCGACCTGTTCTATCGCCGGATCGCCTACGGCGTCGTCGCCGCGGTCGCGATCGTCAGCCTGCCGCTGTTCGACGTGCTGTTTCGTTAAGTTTGTTACGCGCTCAGTCGTGCCAACAGCGCGTCGGACACCTCGAAATTGGCATAGACGTTCTGCACGTCATCATGCTCGTTCAAGGTCTCGATCAGCTTGAACAGCTTCTCGCCCTGCTCGTCGTCGACCGCGATGTTGTTCTGCGGCTTCCAGACCAGCGCTGCCTTGCGCGGATCGCCGAATTTCGCTTCCAGCGTCTTGGCGACGGCGGCAGCGAATCCTGGGAGGTATAGATTTCGTGGCCGCTCTCGCTTGAGACGACGTCCTCGGCGCCGGCCTCGATCGCCGCTTCCAGCATGTCGTCGGCGCTCGCGACCTCGGCGTCGTATTCGACCACGCCGACATGATCGAACATGAAGGACACCGCGCCGGTTTCCGCAAGGTTGCCGCCGCTCTTGGTGAAATAGGAGCGCACGTCGGAGGCCGTACGGTTGCGATTGTCGGTCAGCACCTCGACGATCACGGCGACGCCGCCCGGCCCGTAGCCCTCGTAGCGGATCTCGTCATAGTTCTCGGCATCGCCGCCGAGCGCCTTCTTGATGGCGCGTTCGATATTGTCCTTTGGCATGTTTTCCGCGCGGGCGGCCAGGATCGCCGCGCGCAGCCGCGGGTTCATCGCCGGATCCGGCGTGCCCATCTTGGCCGCGACGGTGATTTCGCGCGCCAGCTTGGAAAACAGCTTGGAGCGCACGGCATCCTGGCGCCCCTTGCGGTGCATGATGTTCTTGAATTGGGAATGTCCCGCCATGTTCCTGGTCCTTGAGTCCCTTGGCGCAATGCCGGCCGGGCGTTGGCTGGTGACGCCCATGGCCTCGCCGCGCCATAATTTGTGGCGGGCCTTATAGGCCGCCGCCGCGGCAAAATCCACTGCAGGGAGGACGTGGTTCAGGCTCCGAACAGAGCGCGCAATCCCAGGACCACGGCACCGATTGCCGCGCCAGTAATAATGAAAGTGATGGCAATCGCGCCGAACCCGGCAGCAATCCCCGCCACCAACAGCAGGCCGTCCGCGCCGATGATCGCGATGGCGAGAACAACGGCGGCGACTGATGGCAGCGAGTTCGTCAGCGGCAACGGAATCATTACGCACAGTGCCAACAGCGAAATGAACGTGCCGAGCACCCGCGGCGGCAGCACACGGAACGTCGCGGGAAGCCGCGGCCGGCACACCCGTTCAACCCGCAGCAACACCGGCTGCGCGCGCTCGACCAGCCGCAACAGATCGCTGCGCTTGTATTCCCGCCGCAGGATGGCATCCGGCAACCACGGCGTCGCCTTGCCAAACATCATCTGCACCGCGATCAGTAGAAACGGCAAACCGACGATCGACGACATGCCCGGCGGTCCCGGCACGATGCTCGGCAGGGCAAAAAGGAAAATGGCCAGCCCGAAGCCGCGCTCTCCGAATGCGCCAACGATCTCGCCGATCGACACCGTCTCGATCTCAGCGGGATTTGCCACCGCGATGTCCCGCAGCACCTGCGACGCCGGCCGGTGATCGGCCGACAGCGGCGCGGCAGGCTCGACGGTTTCAATCGTCATGACGACTTTCCCCGGCGCAAGGACCGAGCCTATTCCCAAATGGCCGGCAGCGCCTGTTCGAGCCGGCCACCGAGCCTTACCGCGGCGACCTTTTTGGCAAGCCCGCTGGCATCGTCGGTCTCCACCGCAATCGCACACAATGTGGCCGAACCGGTGGCGGCCTCGAACCGTGCCGAGGCGATCTTGCGCAGGAAGCGATGCATCGGCTCGTCCTTGATCATGCCGATGATGGAATCGTAGTCGCCCGTCATTCCGACATCGGAGACGAACGCGGTGCCGCCCGCAAGAATCTGATGATCGGCCGTCGGCACATGGGTATGCGTGCCGACAACCAGGCTGGCGCGGCCGTCGCAGAAATATCCCATCGCCTGCTTTTCGCTGGTCGCCTCGCAATGCATGTCGACAATAACCGCATCGACATCGCGGCCGAGCCGGCAGGCATCGAGTTCGCGCTCGACCGCCGCGAACGGATCGTCGAGTGGGTCCATGAAGATGCGGCCCATCGCATTGATGACGAGCACGCGCGCCCCGTTGCGCGCCTCGATCAGCGCCGCGCCGGCGCCCGGCGTGCCGGCGGGAAAATTGATCGGGCGCACCAGCCGCGGCGCGCGCTCGATGAAGACCAATGCCTCGCGCTGGTCCCAGGCATGATTGCCAAGCGTGATGACGTCGGCACCGGCATCGGTGAGGTTGCGATAGATCGCCTCGGTGATGCCGAAGCCGCCAGCGGCGTTCTCGCCGTTGATGGCGACGAAATCGAGCCGCCAGCTGCGCACCAGGGCGGGCAGCCGCTCGAGCACGACCGCGCGCCCGCTGCGCCCAACCACGTCCCCGATGAACAATATCCGCATCCCGTCACGCTCCGCGGCAATCGATGATCTCGCGCTCGGTTAGCACGAGATCGAGCCGTTCGTCGCCTCCGGCATGTGGGACCGCCGGGACCTCCTGCGCGGCAAACGCCAGACCGATCGCGACGACCGGCTTGCGCGCGCGCAGGGCCGCGATCGTCATGTCGTAATAACCGGCGCCATAGCCGATGCGGTTGCCGCCGCGGTCGAAGGCCAGAAGCGGCGCCAGCACGACATCGGGCGCGACTTCCGGCGCCGCGTCGAGCGGCTCGCGAATGCCCCATTGGCGGCTTTCCAGCGGATCGCCAAACGACCAGGCGCGCATGATCAGCGGCCGGCCACGGCCGGCGATCACCGGCAGCCCAAGCTGGACACCGGACGCCGCCAGCGCCTTCATCAGCCCGATCGGATTGATCTCGCTCTTCATCGGAAAGAAGCCGGAGACGACCATGCCGGGCGCCACGCCGACCGGAAACCGCCGCGCCGCGATCGCCTCGGCGGCCGCCGCGCGCGCATCGGCTGCCAGCGCATCGCGGCGCGCGATGGCATCGGCGCGCAATTGCGATTTGGCCTGGGATAGTTCGGAATCGGTCACGCGGATGTTTGTTTGCCGGAAATTTGCTGACAAGGCGCTATTGCAGGACGGCCGAGGCCCCGGAGGACCGAAGCGCCGCGCCGGAGAAGTCGCGTCGCCATCCTGCGCGGACCGCACGGCGGCCCATTCAGGATGGCGACGGGAATGAAGCGCGGAGCCGCAAAGGCCGTCCAAGCTGCGATCCCGGGTTCCCTACACAAGTAGGTGGGCGCCATTTACCCGGACCCACGGGTCCGGACAGGGACAGCTCCCGTCAAGATCGATAAGGCCCCGAGAATTAGTGCTCAACGCACCCCACAGCCCCGCTGGGCGAATGTAGTGATGGTTTGTCCCGGCGCAAAGCCGGGCGACGAGAAATCGTTACCCGATCGCCGTGCCGCCCTCGACCGCGATCTGGTTCAGCCGGCGGGTCAGCCCCTCGATCCGCTCCGCGGCTGAATTCAAGGCCGCGATGATCGCGGTCTGGGTCGCCTTGACATGTTCGCCGGAGGCCGCCCGCGCGTCACGCAGGCCAGCGAGTTCGGCTTCGAGTTTGGCAACCCGCGCCGCCATATCCGAGAGTTCATCGGACAGCGTCAGCGCCGCCATTACGGTGAGCCGTGTATCGCCGATTTCGCCGAAATTCTTCCGCAGCCGCGCGATGCGCTGATCGAAGTCAGCCGCGAGACTCACGAGATGGTCTTCTTCGCCATCCTCGCAGGCCATCCGGTACTGCCGGTTGTTGATGACGACATTCACCTGAGCCATGGGCAGTCTACCGGCCTTGCATCATGCGTTGTTTGCTCGATGGTTGCTCAATCATCATCGGGCTCGGCGAGCGCGGATCGAATATGGGTGATCGCCGTATCGATTCGCCCGGCAATTTCGCGATTGACGGTTTCCAGTTCGCGGGAGCGCGCGGTCACCGCATCGAGTTCCGCGGCCAGCTTGGACCGGTCGCTGCCGAACGCCTGAATCTGGGCGGTCAGCGCATCGGTTCCGTGATCGGCTTCACGCCGGCGGTCGACCGCAGCTTCAAGAGCATCCAGCGCCGAAATCAGGCGCCTCGTGGCGGCATCGATCGCGCTTGCATCGCTCATTGCCAGCCTTCGCGGCCGCGCCCCGTGGAATTGTGTCAAGGCGCGCGGATTGCGATAAAATCTCAAGCCTCGACAACGATTTAGAAACGAAACCTTAACTGGTGTGGCCGCTTCCGGTCAACGCCCTCGCGGGTTTTCTCCTCAGTCCCGTCGGCACGCGTCAGCTAGCGCGCCGCGATCCTTTGACTCCGCTTGGCCACGTGCTAGACGCACCCGAGAAAACCCGCCTGGCAGATCTTATGACCTCTTCGCAGTCACAACATGGCCGCATGGCCAACGCCGTCCGGGCGCTTGCCATGGATGCCGTCGAGCAGGCCAAGTCCGGCCATCCCGGCTTGCCGATGGGCGCCGCGGATGTGGCCACCGTCCTGTTCACCCGCTTCCTGACGTTCGACCCCACCGACCCGACCTGGCCCGACCGTGACCGTTTCGTACTGTCGGCCGGTCACGGCTCGATGCTGATCTATGCGTTGCTCCATCTGCTGGGCTACGAGGCGGTGACGATCGACCAGATCAAGCGCTTCCGGCAAATGGGCTCGATCACCGCCGGTCATCCTGAACACGGCCATGTGCCGGGCGTCGAGACCACCACCGGCCCGCTCGGCCAGGGGCTCGCCAATGCCGTCGGCATGGCGATCGCCGAACGGCACTTGGCGGCCGAATTCGGCGACGGCGTCGTCGACCACCGCACCTATGTGCTCGCCTCCGACGGCGACCTGATGGAAGGCATCAGCCAGGAGGCGATCGCGCTCGCCGGCCATCTCAAGCTCAACCGGCTGATCGTGCTGTTCGACGACAACGGCATCTCGATCGACGGCCCGCTGTCGCTGGCCGATTCAGTCGACCAGGTGAAGCGCTTCGAATCCGCCGGCTGGAACGCCGGCCGCGTCGATGGCCACGACCCGGACGCCATCGCAGCCGCCATCACCAAGGCGCAGGCCTCCGACAGACCGAGCATGATCGCCTGCCGCACCACCATCGGCTACGGCGCCCCGAACAAGGCCGGCAGCGAGAAGTCGCACGGCTCGCCGCTCGGCGCCGACGAGATTAAGGGCGCGCGCGAAAATCTCGGCTGGACTTCGCCCGCCTTCGAAATCCCGGACGACATTCGAACGCTGTGGCGCACCGCCGGCAAACGTTCGCAGGACGCACATCAGGACTGGGACAAGCGTCTGGCGGCGCTCGCCCCCGACGCGCGCGCCGAATTCGAGCGCCGCACTTCCGGCCGCCTGCCGCAAGCGAAGCTCGACGACGCGGTGCGCACCATGAAGGCCGCGCTCGCCGCCGAGCCGAAGGACATCGCCACCCGCAACGCGTCTGAAAACGCGCTGGGTCCGCTGACCGCCGCCGTGCCGGAAATGGTCGGCGGTTCGGCCGACCTCACCGGCTCCAACAATACCAGGCCGAAGGGCATGGCGGCGCTGTCGGCGGCAAATTACGGCGGCCGCTTCATTCATTACGGCATCCGCGAGCACGCCATGGCCGCCGCCATGAACGGCATGGCGCTGCATGGCGGCATCATCCCCTATTCCGGCACGTTCCTGGTGTTCTCGGATTATTGCCGGCCGTCGATCCGCCTCGCGGCGCTGATGGGCCTGCGGGTCATCCATGTGATGACCCACGATTCGATCGGCCTCGGCGAGGACGGACCGACCCACCAGCCGGTCGAACATCTCGCCGCGCTGCGGGCGATCCCGAACGTGAAGGTGTTCCGGCCCTGCGACACGGTCGAGACCCTGGAGTGCTGGCAGCTCGCGCTGGAAAACACCGACGGCCCGAGCGTGTTCGCGCTGACCCGCCAGGCCCTGCCGCAACTGCGGCGGAAGAACGACGCCGACAATCTTTGCGCCAAGGGTGCCTATGAGATCGCACCGGCAAACGGTAACGCCGAGGCCACGATCTTTGCCACCGGCTCGGAAGTCTCGCTCGCGGTCGAAGCGCAGAAGCAGCTCGCCGAGCGCGGCGTGCCCGCCCGCGTCGTCTCGGTGCCGTCATTTGAATTGTTCCGCGCGCTCCCCGAATCTGAGCGGCGCGCAATTATTGGCTCGGCGCCGGTCAAGGTCGCGGTCGAGGCGGCGATCCGCCAGGGCTGGGATGAAATCATCGGTTCCGACGGCGAATTCATCGGCATGTCATCGTTCGGCGCCAGCGCTCCTTATAAGGAGCTCTACAAGCATTTTGGCATTACGCCTGAGGCGGTGAGCGCCGCGGTGCTGCGCAGGCTCGGCAAGAACTGAGCCTCCGCCAAAAGCCTTGTGGCCGCGCCTGCCAACGTAATATGAGACAGTGAAATTACAGACGCGGCGCGCCGGCGCCGGAGATCGAAGAGAAAGGGAGAAGACCATGACGGTTCGGGTCGCCATCAATGGTTTCGGCCGCATCGGACGCAACGTGTTGCGCGCTATCGTGGAAGCAAAACGCAATGACATCGAGGTCGTCGCCATCAACGATCTCGGTCCGGTCGAGACCAACGCCCATCTCCTGCGCTATGATTCCGTTCACGGCCGTTTCCCAGCCGAGGTGACCGTCGACGGTCATTTCATCGATTGCGGTCTCGGCCCGATCAAGGTCACCGCGATCAAGGACCCGGCGCAATTGCCGTGGGAAGAGCACGGCGTCGATATCGTGCTGGAATGCACCGGCATCTTCACCACGAAGGAGAAGGCGTCCGCCCATCTGAAGGCCGGCGCCAAGCGCGTGCTGGTCTCCGCTCCTGCCGATGGCGCCGATCTCACCGTGGTCTATGGCGTCAATCACGACAAGCTGGAGAAGGGCCACACCGTCGTCTCCAACGGCTCCTGCACCACGAATTGTCTGGCGCCGGTCGCCAAGGTTCTGAATGACAGTGTCGGCATCGAGACCGGGTTCATGACCACGATCCACGCCTATACCGGCGACCAGCCGACGCTCGACACCATGCACAAGGATCTCTACCGCGCCCGCGCCGCCGCGCTGTCGATGATCCCGACCTCGACAGGTGCCGCCAAGGCGATCGGCCTGGTGCTGCCGGAACTCAACGGCAAGCTGGACGGCGTCGCGATCCGCGTGCCGACGCCGAATGTCTCGGTGATCGATCTCAAGATCGTCGCCAAGAAGGCAACCAGCAAGGACGAGATCAACAGCGCAATGAAGCGCGCCGCCGAGCAACAGCTCAAAGGCATCCTCGGCTACACCGAACACCACAATGTCTCGATCGATTTCAACCACGACCCGCACTCGGCGACCTTCCACATGGACCAGACCAAGGTGATGGACGGCACGCTGGTGCGCGTGATGGCGTGGTACGACAACGAATGGGGCTTCTCCAATCGCATGGTCGACACCGCCGTCGCAATGGGCAAACTGATCTGATTCCTGTTTGCGGCCCATTCCAGCGTTCCGTGGATTGCCATGACGTCGCAATGGATTGCCTTTGGTGCCTTGGTGCTCGCCATCGCCGGCTTGGTCTACGCCTTTGTGCGCAAGGGTTCGACGATCAAGCCAGATCCGCACCGGAAAGGCCGCAGCGATCAGGGCGGACAGCCGATGGTTTGAAACAAACAACTGATTTGAAGGTCCTATGACGTTTCGCACTCTGGATGACGTTGACGTGAAGGCCAAACGCGTTCTGGTTCGCGTCGACTTCAACGTGCCGATGGAAGATGGCAAGGTCACGGATGCAACGCGCATCGAGCGCGCCGCGCCGACCATCAATGAGATTACCGACAAGGGCGGGCGCGTGATCCTGCTGTCGCATTTCGGCCGACCGAAGGGGAAGCGTGATCCGAAGGACTCGCTCAAACCGGTCGCCGAAGCCGCCGCCGCCATCCTCAACCGGCCGGTGGCGTTTGCCGATGACTGCATCGGCGAGCCCGCGGAAATCGCCACCAAGCTGATGGGGCCCGGCGACATCGTCTGTCTGGAAAACACCCGCTTTCATGGGCAGGAGGAAAAGAACGATCCGGCTTTTGCGGCCGCGCTCGCGTCGCTCGGTGACATCTATGTCGATGATGCCTTTTCCGCCGCGCACCGCGCCCACGCCTCCACCGAAGGCGTCGCCCATCTGCTGCCCGCCTATGCCGGACGCGCCATGCAGGCCGAACTGGAGGCGTTGACCAAGGCGCTCGATGCGCCGGCCCGGCCGGTCGCCGCCATTGTCGGCGGCGCCAAGGTTTCGACCAAGCTCGACCTGCTCGGCAACCTGATCGGCAAGGTCGACGTTCTGATGATCGGCGGCGGCATGGCAAATACGTTTCTGTTCGCGCTCGGCAAGCCGATCGGCAAATCGCTCGCCGAACGCGATCTCGCCGACACCGCGCGCGACATTCTCGCCAAGGCCAAGGCTGGCGGCTGCGTTACGTCGGCGTCGGCCGCGTAGTCGAGGAAGGCCGCGGCGCCGCTGCACTCGATGCCGTCGAGAATGTCGGCCTCGTCCACCTGCATGACGCCGATCGTGGTCGAGCAGGCAATCAGGGTGACGCCGGAGCGGCGGCAAATGTCGATCATGTCGCCGACGGGCGGCATATTCGCCTTTTTCATCCAGCCCTTCATCATCGTGGTCGCCATCGCGGTCATGCCGGGGATGGCGCCGACGAAGTTGGGCACGGGCACCGGCATCGCCGGGTTGCCGACCGGCGGCACCTGCAGGTGCTTGCCGCGCTTCTTGTTGATCACGTCCAGGCCGTAGAAGGTGAAGAAGATGCTGGCCTCCCAGCCCATGGCCGCGGCGGCCGAGGCCAGGATCAGCGGCGGGTAGGCCATGTCCAGCGTGCCCTTGGACGCGACCACGGCCAGACGGCGCTTCCTCTTCTCCGGCTTCGCGGCCAGCTTGGCCTGGTTCTGCTGCTCGATCTGCGAGGCCAGCATCTCGTTGAAGCGAGCAGCTACCGCCTCATTGATCTTGGCTTCGATTTCCGGCGAGAGCTGCACGCCCGCTGCATCGGCGGTCATAGCTAGTCCTCCGACTTGCGGAAGTAGTACTCGAAGACGCCTTCGCCCTTGATCGACTCCAGCAGCTCGTGGCCGGTGTTGCGGGCGAAAGCGGGCATGTCGTGCACGCTGGCCGGGTCGCTGGCGATCAGGTGAACGACCTGGCCCGCCCCGACCGTGTCCAGGAATTCACGCAGGCGGATTACCGGCATCGGACAGAGCGCGCCGCGGCAATCGAGTACGTGGTCTGGACTGGGAAGTGTGGTCATTGGTTTTCGCCCTCCATGCGCGATGGTGCTTGCCAGCATAGCAAACGCCGGGCAGATTAGCGAAATCCCGATGGGATTTGGAAACGCCTGCCAGGTTCCCCCTGGGCAGGTTCTACATGAAAAACGACTCGGCAGCTGACTACACAAAGCGGGTCAGTGGGGCGCAGCCCCTGCGGGGGGAGTTTGAGGGGTCTCCCCTCAATAATCCACCCTCTACTGCGAACAGCGCGAAATCGATGTGAAGCAGACGCCTAGTTGACGATCTCGATAGTGGCGTGGCGGCCTACCGAGCTCTGCCAGACCCAGCCGTCGGCCGGGTCGTACCAGAAGATGTCGACCCAGGTGTTGGTCAGCAGGCCACGGTCGGCGCAGACGTAAGATCCGGCCCGTGGGGTCGCCGTGGATGAAGAAGCGGGTGCCGATGGGCAGGTTCCAGCTGCAGGCGGCGGCGCCCTCGTAGACCTGGCCGCCGTTGTACATGGTGCCGCAGAAGCCCTGGTCCAGGCAGTCGTAGAAAGTGACGTTGACGTTGTCGACCTTGCCGGCCGTGATGCGCTGACCGATCACCGTGCCGTCTTCAGAGGTCCGGACGCGCTCGCCGACGAAGGTGCCGTCTTCAGCCGCAACCGGCGCCTGCGGCGGCTGCGCCTCCGGCTCCGGCGCGGGCCCGGTCTCGGGCTGGAAACGCAGCGCCTGGATGCGCGGCGAGGTGGATGAGTAGCTGGACTCGAGGTTGCCGCCCTGCACTTCCTGCAGCCCAAAGCTCAGGGTTGCCTGCGAAGGCGCCGGCTGGAAGGTCGAGACCACGGGCGTCTGCTGTAGGGACAGCGCCGCCTCGCTCGCGGATGGCGCCGGCTTTGCCGACAGCAGCAGCGCCGTGACGCCGGCGCCGGCCGATAGCGCGAAGGCGGCGTAGAAGCCGAGAGCGCCGGCCAGGAGCAAGCGCCTGGGCGAGACACGCCAGTTGGGTCGGCGGAGGTTGGAAAGGACGCCCGGCCTCGCCTGGAGGTGCAGCCGTCCCGTGAGTTTGGCTGTAGTCATACAAACGGGTCAGCGGAAATTGGCTGACCCTCGATGACGTTATCGACATTTCCCTATGCCTTTGAATCGGGAAAAACCCTTATGTTTTGTCGATTGCAGATTCGGCGGCGTCTCATTCAATCGACTCGCTGCGACCAGTTGAATCCCTGTCACCGCCTGACCAAAAGTGGGCAGAGTCTCAGGAGAAAATGAACCTAGTCAGCCGGAACTGAGTAGCGCGCGCCGGGCTGCAAATCGCAACTCGATTCGCGCAGGCTCTCCATTGTCAGAAAAGACAGTAACCTCGACTGTGTGCGTTTTGTCCCGCCGAATGGTTGTAGGGAATCCTGCGATGTGTGAGACATTGGGGCCGCTGCGAATACGCCGGCCCCAATCGATGCCCAGTAAACGTTTTCCTCGAACCAACTAAGAACCACTGGGGCAAACAGTGCAGGGCAAGCCCTTTGCTCCTAGTCTTTGCCGCTCCCGTCAGTCATTGAGCCCAGGCCTGCCGCCATTCACCATCGTCAATACCATACGCATCGAGGATCTCTCCTGCGGCAGCTCAACTGTGTATCCCGCTCTCAACTCATCGTCGCCGGAGACGCCTTCGAAGCAGGACCGCTAAGAGCTTGGCTACAGGCGTGGGCATGCGGATCTCGTGCAACTCATGCGGACCCGTGGTACATCTGGAGTACTCCAGCCAGCCAAATATGGATGATCTACGTAGACGATGCATTGGAGTCAGCTGGAAGACATCAGCGAAGTGGTTCTCCATGAAGTCCAAATCCGATTGAGACCTCTTCCTGTCCGTCTTATCGCAGGGATTGTCGTTCTGATTCACGAGCCTATCTTACATCGTTACGACCAGATGACATGAGGCGCCACTTCTACAACGCGACCAGTTGGACCGTTCTCTATTTGGCCTACAGATTCGGCGGCAGCGCCCTCACTGCTTAAGATGACCCTATGCAGTGGTGGCAGGCAGTCGCGGACGCAGAGGCCCTGGGCGACATACCCGAGGTCAACGGGCTGACCCTGGACTCGCGCCAGGTACGCCCCGGCATGGCCTTCGCCGCCCTGCCCGGCGCCAACACGGACGGTCACGCCTTTCTCGAAGCCGCGGCCGCGGCCGGAGCCGCCTGCGCCGTCGTGCAGGCCGACCGTCGCGAGCTCTGGGCTGCCTTCGCCGGCCGCCTGCCACTGGTCGTCGTGCCGGATGCGCGCGCAGCCGTCGGTCACCTGGCGGCGGCGGCTTACGGCAACCCGTCGCGCGACCTGCGCCTGGTCGGCATCACCGGCACCGACGGCAAGACGCACGACCACGCACCTCATCTGCGCACGTGCTCGACCGCTGCGGCCTGGCGTCCGGCTACCTGACCAGCGTCGGCTTCGAGACCGGCGGCGGCTTCCAGCTCAACGCCAGCCACATGACCACAGTGGAAGCGCCGGTGATCCAGGCCCACCTCGCCGCCGCCCGCGACATGGGACGCCGCAGCATGGTTATCGAAGCCTCGTCCGAGGGGCTGGCGCAGCACCGGCTGGACGGCTGCGACTTCGACGTCGCCGTGTTCACCAACCTGTCGCGCGACCACCTCGACTTCCACGGCACGATGGAGAACTACCTCATGGCCAAGGGCCTGCTGTTCGTCCAGACGCGGCCGCACGGAGGGCAAACCTTACCCCAGAACCGCCGTGCTCAACGGCTGACGAGGCCGCGTCCGCCTACCTGCGGGACCTGACCGCCCTGCCGGCCATTACCTACGGCCTCGGCGACGGCAACGACCTGCGGGCGACGGACATCGAGACCGTAGGCTTCGGGCTGCGTTTCCGAGTTCGAAGCCTACGGCGACAGCTACGACGCCGAAGTGCCGCTGATCGGCCGCTTCAACGTCTACAACAGCCTCGCGGCGGCCGGCGTCGCGACTCAGCCAGGGCGTGACCTTGCCGGACGCGCTGGCGGCGCTCGCCTCCTTCCCCGGCATACCGGGCGCGCATGGAACGCATCGACCGCGGCCAGCCGTTCAGCGTCTTCGTCGACATCGCCTCGACGCCGGTGGCGCTGGAGAACGTGCTGACGGCGCTGCGGCCCGGCACCAGCGGCAGGCTCTGGGCCGTGTTCGGCGCCGCCGGAGGCCGCGATCCCGCCCGCCGCGACGGCATGGGGCGCGTCGCCGGCACGCCTGGCCGACCGCAGCGTCCTGACCAGCGAGGACCCGCGCGACGAGGACCCGGACGCCATCATCGAGACCATCGCCGGCGGCCTGCATGCGAGACGGACGCGCCGAGGAAGACGTCGACTTCGTGCGGCCAGCCGGACCGCCGCGCCAGGCGATCCGCTACGCCTTCGAGCAGGCGCGGCCGGGCGATACGGTGCTGCTGGCCGGCAAATCAACCGAAACGACGATGATCGTGCGCGGCCGCCACATCCCCTGGGATGAGCGCGCTGTGGCCGCCGAGCTGCTGGGCGAGCTGCGCCCTCAGTAGCCGCCGCGGCCGGTGAGCTCGCGGGCAATGCTGTCCGGCCGGACGAACACGGCGATCATCATGTTGACCAGGCTGATGATGATCGCGCCCAGCAGCGCCGCGCCGAAGCTGTTGACCTCGAAATGGATGAAGCCGAACCAGCCGGCAACCAGGGAGGTCAGGCCCAGCAAGATGGCGTTGATCACGATCAGGAACAGGCCGAGAGTGAAAAAGGTCAGCGGCAGCGTCAGCATCGTCAGGGCCGGGCGCACGTAGATGTTGAGCAGCCCCAGCATCGCGGCCACGATCAGGGCGCTCTCCCAGCCGCGGAGGTAGATGCCGCCGACGATCTCGGCCGCAACCCAGACCGCGATGGCCAGCAACGGCCAGCGAATCGCCAGGCTCAGGAGGCGCTGATTGTCCATCGCCGCCCATTTTATTAGGACGAGGCGCGCCGCCGCACTGGACTTGCCCGCCATATCTGCCGACTAACTATTCGTGACTGCGCAACCAGATACAGCCGAAACCAGCCCCCTCGCGACCTGCAGGTCCTGCAGAAGACGCGCGCCGTCCTCGCGCGCCACGACGATCCCACGCAGCCCGGCCGGCCGCTCTACGTCATGCTGGGCGGCGGCGCCGTCGCAGCGCTGGCGATGGCCCTCGCTGCGCTGCTGGCCTATCGCGCCTGGCTGGTGCAGGACGTCTCGCAGGACGCGGCCATCACCGGCATGAGCCTGCTCTTCGGCTTCTACGTGCTGGGCATCTTCCTGTTCAGCCTGGGCTACGAGCTCTACGACACCGGCCGCGCTATCCGGCTGACCCTGATCGTCTCGGTGCTATCGTTCCTGGCCGTGGTGCTGCTGGCGGCGGTTGGCGTGGCCGTGCTACGGCTGCGGGCGGGAGCCGGCGCGGTCAAGGGCATCGTCCACCGCGTCGACGCCAACGACGGCGGCGAGGTGTTGCAGAGCGTCCTCGGCCTCGGCGTGGGCGGCCCGTCCGAAGACGACAACCCGGGCTGGTTCGGCATGAAGTTGCCGGAGCCGCCGCCGGTCGATCCGGTCGATTTCCTGATCACCTGCCCCAGCTGCCATCGCAGATTCACGCCGCTGCCACCCAGCGCCATCTGCCCCTGGTGCGACCAGCCGGCCCTTTCTGCCTGACCCAGGCCGCATTTCTCGCCCGAAACGCAGCATCAGCCGCCCGAAACCTTTAAGCTAGGCCTCGGTGGCAGGGATGACTACTCAGAGGCAGCGACCACGTCGCAGACAGGGCCCCTCGGCAGCTCGTTTCATCGACCTGCGACTCATCGGGCTGATCGGTTTCGTCCTCGGCGTGGCCTTGCACGCCTGGGTGGTCTACTCCGTGCTGGACGACACCTCCGCCTCATCGGCCGAAGACACGAACCAGCAGCAGCAGGAGCAGATCGTCGAGATCACCGCGCCCACCGTGGTGGTGCCGTCGCCAACCCCCAGCCCGCTGCCCGACCGCACGGACTGCGAAGAGATCCGCGGCACCCAGTACCGGTCCGAGAGCGAGCGCACCTTCTTCCTGGCTAACTGTCTCTAGGCGGCCACACCGGCGCCTGGGCTACTTGAGCGCTCCTCGGAAGACTCCGTGCAGCCAGAGGTAGAACTTGCTCAGCTGCCAGACAAGTCGCGGCGGCGATAGCTTCCGTTTGGTTGGGTCCGCGTGCTGGAACATCGCGAACTCGGTGTAGTGGACACCGGGACGTCCGCCGAGAGCCGAGCGAAGGCTCCTCGACTCGGTGACAGGGATGACCAGGTCGTCTCGGTCCTGCGAGATGGCGATCAGCGGAGCTCGTAGCTCCTGCAGGTAGGTCAGCGGCGAAAGGTCACGCAGGCCTTCCCGTATCTCCCCCGGCAAGCCCTCGATGGCCGCGTCCGCCTCCTCGATACTCCCTGACGCAAGCAGCGCCTGGACCGCCTCGGCGTCTGCAGTCAGCCCCTCCAGCCGGGGGACCACGGCGACTGCTTCGTAGGCATCTCGAAGGGCCTGCGCCTCGTCTGGGTCCAGGCGAGCCGTTACGGAGTGCACGAAGACCTTCCTGGTCAACGGGTCGACAGGCCAGGCCACACGCCGGCCACGGCTGACCAGAGTGGCGCTGGCGATATCCCGGGCAAGCGAAAGCAAGGAGCCGTAAGGCGCGAAGGCGGCAACGAAGGCTACGCGCTCCCGAATCGAGGGATGCGCGGCCGCCATGAGCGCGAAGGAGCCGCCTACGCAGGTGCCGAGCAGGCCGCTGCGACGCGAGTCCACGTATGGCTGCTGGATCAAGCTGTCGTAGGCCAGGGCAATGCTCTCGATGTCCTCCGGGTCGAGCCGGAAGTCTCGCATGTGGGGTGACCAGTAGAGCAGCGCCGCAAACCCGGCGCGGGCCAGCGCTTCGCCAAGTCGCGGCACCTGCGGGTGGTCCACTCCGAACGGGACCACACCGAGGCAGACCAAGACGCCCGGGTGTAGACCGCGGCTCGCCGGACGGTAGACGTCGCCTTCGGCCTGGCCGGCCGCTGTTCGGTACACCAGCTTCTCGACCACGGGTTCCGGCGTGATGTAGTCGAGCGGCCTGGAGGGCAACATCGGCAGCACCTTCAGGACGAAGACGCCGGTCCTGAAGGCAGCGCGAATCGACTGGGCGGCAGATGAGACCGGGCCTACCGCCACCGGAGGCTCCTACTCGCCGGGCTCGTCCGCCTCGGCGTCCTGGTCCGGCAGGTCGCGGCTGCGAGAGCGGGCCCGGTCCACAAGCCGCTGTGCTTCGCCGCGCAGGTCGTTCATCCGGTTGCGCAGGTCCCGCTGCTGACCTTCGAGGTCGTGGGCCTGATCCTGAAGCCGCTGGCGCGCCTCGCCGCTGAGACGCGTCGCCTGCTCGCGCAGGTCGGCGATGCGATGCTCCATCTCGACGAAGGCATCCTCGGCGCCGTGCCGCCAGCGCTCAACCTGCTCTTCTTTGGGCCGGCGCTTGCCGAATACCATGGCGACTCCCGTCACAGCGGCAAGAGCGAGCAAAATCTTCTTCATTCAGGACCTCCTGGAGCACGATTTAACATTTTCTCCATGGTAGCTCGCCGGGAGGCCGCCGCGTAACGGCTATCGATTTCAGGCTCGCCGGCCGAGGGGCACCAGCGGCGCCAGGTTCAGCGTCTCTCGCGCCAGGCCGCGCACGTCCTCCGGCGACCAGGCAATCGGTACGCCTTCGCCGCGCAGCCACAGCTGCAGCAGGTCGTCGTAATGCGGCGACAAGGGGTTGCCCGACTGACCGCCCGGCAGGCAGAAACGCGCAGCTTCCCATTCGCCAACGTCGATCACCACGCGCAGCGACGCGATAGCCGTCGGGTTGCCGCCGGGACGCAGCGGCGTCGTGCCGGCCTGTGAGATGGTGCTGCCGTCGCCGCCCCACTCGAAGGGACCACGGTTGAACAGCGGCGCCAGGGCCGGCACCCGTCCCAACGGGTGATGCAGGGTCAACCGGCGCACCCGTCCCCAGCCCCAGGCGTGCGAGTCGTCGCCGTGCTGCAGGCGCAGGCCGCGCACCACCTCGCCGAGGACCTCGCACATCACCTCGGGCCAGGTTTGCTCGAACCAGCCCTGCGGCTGCTCGCGCAGGATGCGCAGCAGGTGGCTGGAACGGCCCGCCGCAAAGGTCGTCAGGGGCAGGATCGGCGTGAAGCCCTCGCCCAGGGCGATCAGCCGGCTGTTCGGCGCGCGCGAAGCTGCCACGCGCTGCCAGATCTCGGCGACGAACAACTCGAACACGGTCCCGGCCGCCGAATCGGCGCCGAGGACGCCGTCCCAGCCCCGCAGCAGGTCGATCCCCTGACGCGCCGCTTCGTCTGCGGGCTGCAGAGCCAACAACGTATCGCGCATCTCCGGCCAGGCCAGCGTCTTCAGGTCCATCTGCAACCGCTGCGCCGACTCCACGTCCCAGTCGGAGCCCTCAGCCAGCGCCTCGAAGATGCGGGCGGCGCGGTAGCCGTCCAGCCAGTCGACGCCCAGGAAGGGCCCGCCGTTGTCGACGGACGGTTTGTTGTTGGCGCTGGCGACGTAGCCGGTCTCGGGGTCCAGCGCGAAGGGCATCGCCTCGAAGGGCACGCCTTCGTCTTGCCAGCCCGTCTCCGGGTCCCAGCCGGCCAGCGGCAGCGTGCCGTTGCCCTTGCGGCGACGCGGCACCTCGCCTACCAGCTGCCAGGCAATCGAGCCCGCCGTGTCGGCGTAGGCGACGTTCTGGGGCAGCAGCGGCCATTGCTCGGAACTGGCGCTGGAAGTCCTGGAAGGAGCGCACTTTGTTGAGACACAGGAAGCCCCGCGCCGGCTTCGGGTCCAGCCACAGCGCCCGCATGGAGATCGCCGGCAGGCCGTGCTGCAGCGCCGGGCTGATCAGCGGCCCCCGCGGCGTCACCAGCACGTCTTCGATTACCGGCGCGCCGCCCTTGACCTCGATAACCTCCCGTCGCAGCTCACAAGCCTCGTAGCCGTCGCCGCGGCGCACCGAGCGCCCATCCGGCCCGACGTCCTCCAGGAACAGGTCGACGATGTCGGTCAGTCCCGCCGTGATGCCCCAGGCCGCGAAGCCGTTGTGGCCTGCGGCGATCGCCGGCGAGCCGATCAGCGCCGCGCCTGCCATGCCCCATTCCGGCGTGCGCAGCTGCGCCAGGTACCAGTGCGGCGGCAGCGCCGGGTCCAGGTGGGGGTCGTTGGCCAGCAGCGGCCGGCCGGAGCGCAGTGTGGCTGCCGCTGACTGCCCAGTTGTTGGAGCCGCCGCCCAGACCCGCGAACTCGGCGAAAGCGGCCAGGTCGGCGCTGAGGCGGTCAGCGGCCGGACCGGCGTCGACGCCGGGTGGCAGCGATACGGGATGGTTTTCGGCGTAGGAGGGGTCGAGGTCGCGCAGCGCCTGGGGGCCATCGGTCAGCAGCAGCTTGAGCCGCGCCAGCTCGACGTCCCAGTTGCCGACCATGAGGAACGACATCATCTTGCCGACGCCGACCACGTCCGCCGCCTGCCAGGGCGTCGGACGGCTGCGCAGCAGGGTGAACTCGTGCGGCGCGCGCTGCAGACCCGCTTCTTAAGCGGCGTTGATGCCGCGCACGAAAGCCTCAATCTGGGCCCGCACCTCGTCGTCGAGCACCGGCAACTGCCGCTGCGAGGCCTCGAACAGGCCTACCCGGCGCGAGAGGCGGTCGAGCGGCAGCGTCTCCCGGCCGATCAGCGCCGAAAGGGTGCCGCGCACCAGCCGCTGCCGCAGCTCCAGCTGGAAGGTGCGGTCCTGCCCCTGGCAGAAGCCGAGGCCGAACCAGGCGTCTTCGTCATTGCGCGCTTCGATGTAGGCGATGCCGTACTTGTCGCGGCGGATGGTCAGGCGGCGCGTTGAGGCCCCGCAGGCGCAGCGTACCGCTGGTGACCGGCGGGCGCGGGCCCAGCGTCGAGCGCAGGAGCAGGCGTTTGATGTCCATGAGATCGGGCAGCCGTCAGGGTGTGATGAAGCGCCAGACCGCTCCATGGCGTCGACGACCGTGATGCTGTCCAGCCAGCGCTGATAGTGGATAGCGTACTCCTGGAACAGCTTCAGGGCGAACAGTGCCGCTACCGTCGCCGCCAGCGCCCGCGGCGACCAGCGGCGCTGCAAGTCGTACTGCTTGCACGCCGGCGATGAACAGGAACCAGGACTCGAAGAAGTTGGGGAACAGCAGCAGCAGGTCGCGCTCCTCGGTCAGCTCGAAGCTGACGAAGCCGGCGAAGCGATAGCAGTACAGCGCTACCGCGACGGTGCGGGGCCAGCCCTGCCAGCGCAGCGCCACGACCAGAAAGGCCAGCAGGTAGACCTGGTCCAGGTACTTGTCGAAGGTCTGGTAGTCGCTGACGCCGCCCAGGTCGACCAGGTTGATGATGAACAGGTCGCTCTGGTCGATGATCAGCGCCAGCAGACCGCCGTAGAAGGGCCAGCGCAGCACCGGCAACGAGCCGGTGACGCGCACCACGGCGACCAGCCACATCTCCAGGGTCACGCCAGTTCCCGCCTCCGAAATACGGAAGGGGCGCCGCGATGGCGCCCCTTCCAAATGTGCTCAACGTAGGGATGAAGCTTCAGCTCCGTCCCGCCCACGCCCCTGTGGCCCGGGCTACTCAGCCGCCGCCAGGACCTGGTCCACCGGGTTGATGGCATGAGCCTCGACGCCGCTCTGCAGCGCGGCCAGGATCTTGTCCACCAGCCGTCGGGCCGACTCGGCGCTGATCTCGATCGCGACCCGCTTGGGCGCGCCCTCGGCCTCGTTGACGAAGTCGATGTTCAGCGAGTGGTCCAGCGGCGCGTGATAGGGATGGTCGAAGTAGACGTTAGCCGTGTCGACCTTGAACCAGCCGTCGGGCGCCCTTGGCGCTGCCGAAAATCGAAGCCTTTTCCGTGATGTAGGTGCACATCTTGGCGTCCCTTATCTCAGCGGGCCGCGGCAGCGCCACGGGCGGTCATCAGATACCGGCCGTAGAAGTCGAAGACCTTCTCCCAGGCGTCGATCGACTGCTCCTGGCGGTAGTTGGGCCGGTCGGTGCCGAAGAAGCCGTGGCCGGCGCCGTCGTAGCGGTGGAACTCGTAGGTCTTGCCGTGCTGCTTCAGCGCCTCCTCGGTCCGGTTGACATGGTCGGGCGACGGGTTGGCGTCGTCGTTGCCGAAGATGCCCAGCAGCGGGCCGTCAGATCTGCGACGTCAGGTCGATCGGCGCCACCGGGCGCTTCTCGGTGAGCTGCGCCGGGTCGTCGACGATAACGCCGCCGCCCCAGCAGTCGACCGCGGCGTCGACGCCGGCGAGGCGCGCCGGCGACCAGGTAGGTGTGGCGGCCGCCGGAGCAGAAGCCGATGACGCCGACCTTGCCGTTGAGGTACGGCAGGCTGCGCAGGTAGTCATCGAGCCCTCGACGTCGCCGACAGCCTGGTCGTCGGGGACGCCGCCCTCGGCGCGGGCGCGCGGCGGCGACGTCGTCCGGGTCGCCTGGACCGCTGCGGGCGAAGAGGTGGGGCGCGATGGCCACGTAGCCGGCGTCGGCGAAGCGGCGCACGACCTCGCGGGTCCAGCGGTCCCAGCCCGGCATGTGGTGGATGACGACGACGCCCGGGAACGGTCCGGGGCCCAGCGGCCGGGCGAAATAGGCCTCGATCTGGTCGTCGTTATAGCCGGTGACGTTGACGAGTTCGGCAATCATGCCCTGGTACGGCATCGCGAAACCTCCGTTGAGCTGGTGGTCGGGCCGAGCGGCGTTTGCGGTGTGGAATATACCACTTTGAGCCGAGCCCGTAGGAGCAGGGATGCATCCCTAGGGCGCGATTACCCGCATCGGCTGGCCGGCCAGAAAGGCCTGAATGTCCTCCAGCGCGTCGCCGTAGAAGAGGCGGTAGTTGTCCTCGGTCACGTAGCCGATGTGGGGCGTGATCAGCAGGTTGTCCAGCTTGAGGAAGGGATGGTCCGGCTCCAGCGGCTCGTCGCTGAACACGTCGAGGGCGGCGCCGGCGATGCGACGCTCTTGCAGCGCCTTGATCAGCGCGTCCTCGTCGACGATCGGCCCACGCGAGGTGTTGACCAGGTAGGCGGTCGGCTTCATGCGCGCGATGTCGGCGGCGGTGACCAGGCCACGGCTGCGGTCGCTGAGCACCAGGTGCACCGAGACGAAGTCGGCCTCGGCGAACAGCTCTTCTTTCGTCACCTTGCGCACGCCCAGCTCGCGGCAGCGCTCCTCGGTCAGGTTGCTGCTCCAGGCGATGACATTCATCTGAAACGCCTTGCCCACGGCCGCGACCTTGGAGCCCAGGTTACCCAGGCCCACCAGGCCCAGCGTGTGCCCCTCCAGGCTGGGGCCGATCGGTCTGCTGCCAGCGTCCCTCGTGCACCGCCCGGTCCTCTTCGTGAATATGGCGCGCCAGCGACAGGATCAGGCCCCAGGTCAGCTCCGACGTGCCGGTGCCCATGCCCCGCGTGCCGCAGACCACGACGCCGTGCTCGGCCGCCGCCTTCACGTCGAAGGAGGCGTTGCGGGCGCCGGTGGTGATCAGCAGGTCGAGGCGCGGCAGGCGAGCCAACAGCGAGCGCGGGAACGGGGTACGTTCCCGCATCGCCACGATGACGTCGAAGGGCTCCAGCCGCTGGGCGACGGCGTCTTCGTCCTTGAGGTGGTCCGAGAAGATCTGCACCTCGGTGCCGTGGGGCAGGCTGGACCAATCGGCCATGCGCGCCGCCACGCCCTGGTAATCGTCGAGAATCGCTACTTTGGCCACGTCTACCTCCGCGCGCGAGTTTACCGCGCGGTCAGCCTAGCCTTCGAGCGGCTTCCAGTCATCGCCGTCCCAGGCGTAGAGCCGCTGCTGGAAGTAGATCTCGATGCCGCTCTCGCCGACTTTGCGCTGCTCCGGCGCCCCGGCAAACTCGAACTCCGGGTAAGTGCGCTCACCTGCCAACCGTGCGTGCGCGTCGAAGGCGTCACGGTCCTGCCAGAGGGCGAGCAGCGCCAGGTGGTCCGGGTTACGAGTGCTGTGGAACAGCTCGCGCTGCAGGCAGCCCGCGTCGTTCTGCCGGCGCTTGCCAGCCACGCCTTGACAAAGGAGTCCGCCATGCCCGGCAACGCGTTGAAGTTGGCGACGACCCGCACCCGGCCCCGGAACCCGGTCGATGTCTTCCTGAACCCGCTGCCCATCCGCCGGCGCCGGCTGCTCCGGCTGCATCACGTAGAGCTTGCGGCGGAAGTAGATCTCGGTCTGCGGCTCGCCCTCGATAGGCGCCGGCCGGCGACCGGCCGCATGACGTTGTTGAGCCACGCGGAGAAGAAGGCGCCGCGGCTCTCCCAGTGCTCCAGCCGCGCGAAGCTCTCCGGCTCCATCACGCTCCGGAACAGCTCGAACTGGATGCAGCCCGGCTGGCCGTTGACGTTCTCGTACTCCGGCGACCACTCCCGCTGCGTAGTCGCCGCCGCTGCCCGGCTTCACGCGCAGGTTGCTTATGACTCGTACCTCTGGCACCCCGATCCCTCCCTCATCGCTCTGCGGCCACATCATAGGCCCGGCGGAAAAAGACACAACACTTGTTGCGGATTTTGATTGACACCGTCAATAGGTGAGCGAGACAATTCCCATCATTCAGGGCAGTCCATAGCCAGAGGGAGGCAGCCATGGTCCTCGACAAGGCCCGGATCGACGAGCTAGTCGAGATGGACAAGGGCCGCATCGACATCAGCCTGTACACGGACGAAGAGATCTTCGAGGCCGAGCTACAGCGCATCTTCTACACGACCTGGGTGTTCGTCGGCCACGAGAGCGAAGTCGCCCAACCCGGCGACTACAAGACGACCTACATCGGCCGCATCCCGGTCATCCTCAGCCGCGACGAGGACGGCGAATCCACGTGCTGATCAACCGCTGCGCCCACCGCGGCCCGACGGTCTGCCAGCGCGAGTACGGCAACGCCAACTTCTTCCGCTGCGAGTACCACGGCTGGGTCTACGGCAATGACGGCTCGCTGGCCGGCGTCAGCCTGCGCCGCGGCTTCGGCGCCGGCGAGATCGACTCGATCCAGGGCGGCCTCGACAAGGCCGAGGTCAGCAACTACCGCGGCCTGATCTTCGCCCGCCTGACGCACGAAGGGCCCGACCCTGCTGGAGCACCTCGGCCTGGCGCGCCAGTACCTGGACGACTGGTTCGACCGCTCGCCGACCGGCCAGGTCAGGTCACCGGCGGCGTCTGGAAGCACACCTACGTCGGCAACTGGAAGCTGCAGCTCGAAGGCAGCAACGAGGGCTACCACCCCGACTACCTGCACAAGATCAGCCGCCTCGTCGCCGAGCACGTCTCGACCATCGGCGGCAACGCCAACCGCCCCTACCAGCGCGGCGGCGGCTTCGGCACGTCCGACTCCGCCGGCATCGACCTGGGCAACGGCCACAGCATCATGGGCTCGGGCGGCCCCGCCTTCAACGAGAACTGGCGCAACGCCGCACCGAAGGAGTACGTCGACGCGCCTGATCGCGCCGCCTCGGCGAGGAGCGGGCCAGCCAGGTGCTGGGCATCGGCTGGCGCATGCAGCTCTTCCCCAACGCGGCCTTCGCCAACAACCAGATCCGCGTCATCCGGCCGATCTCCATCGACAAGACCGAGGTCTTGCAGTATCACGTCGTCCTGCCGGAGACGCAGCGACGCGATAGAAGTTCGCCGCCGTGAAAGGCCACCAGGGCTTCTACGGCCCGGCCGGCTACGGCAGCTCCGACGACATCGAGATGTTTGCCCGCATGTTCGAGGGCTATCGCTCCTCCGACCTGCAGTCGCTGAACCAGTGGGCGCTGTTCTCCCGCGGCAAGACCCTGGAGACACGCGGCCCCAACGGCGAGCGCTTCGGCCACACGAGCAGCGAGATCGAGCAGCGCTCCATCTACTACGCCTGGTCGGCGCTGATGAAGGGCGAATCGCACGTCGTCAACGTCGACCCGGCAGCGGCACGCCGACGGCGCAGGCTGGCCTGACCGCCAGCGGCGGCAAGCGAGGCCGGAGGAGCGAACCTGGCATGACCACGCGCGTGATGATGACCCGCACCGAAGCGGAGGACTTCCTCTACAAAGAGGCGCGCATGCTGGACGACAACCGTCTGTACGAGTGGCGCGACGGGATGACCGAGGACGTCATCTACTGGGTGCCCCTCAACGATGACGACTCCGACCCGCGCAAGCACCTCTCGATCATCTACGACGACTTGTCCAACCTCAGCGGCCGCATCTGGCGCATCCTGGACAGCGGCCTCAACCACACCCAGGACCCGCCCTCCAAGATGATCCGCATGGTCACGCAACGTCGAGGTCGAGCCGGCCGAGCGCGACGACGAGGTCCTGCTGCACAGCTGCCTCTGGCTCTGCACCTTCAAGTCGGGCGCCCAGCGCGTCGACGACATCAAGCCGGTCTACTACGCCGCCCGCCAGCAGCACCGCCTGCGCCAGGTGGACGGCCAATGGAAGATCGCCTTCAAGAAGGTCTCGCTGCTGGAGATGGACGGCCACCTCGGCGCCATGACCCACATCATCTAGCTAAAGCGAGGAGTAGCGCCGCACGGAGGCCTGGGGCGTACCCAGGCAGAGGTGCAGGAGACAGCCGTCTCCTGCCGGGATGCACGAGGGTGTCCCCTCGATTCCCTCTCCGCTCCCTCAGCGAAGCAGACCCAGGGATGCGTAGCGCCACACTCTACGCAACTCAGACCCACCGGGAGGAAACATGCGCATAGTCAACGAATTCGCCGCCGTAGAGGTCGACCTCGACAACCAGGGCAACGGCCCGCGCCTGCGCGTCGAGGACCTCAGCAGCGGCGTCGCCATCTACCTGGACCCGTTGGAGCTGCAGTCCCTGGCCTGGGCCACCCACAAGGACCTGACGACCTTCGCGCGCCCCTTCTTCAAGGAGCGGGCCTTCGACCGCCGGATGGGCCGCGTGCTCAGCCACGCCGCCCTCGAAGAGGCGGAATCGATCCTGCGAGACCAGGAAATGGATGAGCAGCGATGATTGCCCAGGTCCGCATCTACACCATCAACAAGGGCATGATGGACAGCTTCATCAAGCTGTTCAACGAGAGTCTTGCTCCAATCCCACGCCAAGTACGGCATCAAGATCATCGGCGCCTGGGTCAACCGCCCCCAGAACGAGTTCGTCTGGGTCCGTGTCTTCGAGGACGAAGCCGACATGGAAGCCAAGAACAAGGCCTATTCCAGCTCTCCGGAGCGGAAAGCCCTTGGCGACCTTCCCGGCCAGCATGAAGCCAAGCTGGAAGTGCGCACCGTGGAGGACGTATTCGCGCCCGCCTCCCTGCCGTTAGGATAGGGGCGGCAGCGGGCCGCGGGTGGCTCGAGCCTGCATCCGGAGGAGGAGCCAGATGATCGGTCAGGTGCGTCTCTACACGATCAACCGCGGCATGATGGACAGCTGGATCAAGCTGTTCAACCAGAAGCTGGCGCCGGTACACGAGAAATACGAGATGCCGATCCTCGGCGCCTGGATCAACGCCCCTCAGAACGAGTTCATCTGGATCCGCGGCTTCGAATCGGCGGAAGAAGAGCAGGCCAAGACCGCCGCCTACTTTGACCTGCCGGAGCGCAAGGCGATCGGCGACCAGCCGCAGCAGCACATCGCCAAGACCGAGGTGCGAATCTGCGAGCTGGTACACGCCTCGCCCCAGCCCGAAGGCGCCAAGATGCCCGGCGCCGCCCAGTTCCGCCTCTACACAGTGAACCGCGGCCTGTTGGACCAGTACGTTGAGTTCTTCCAGGCCAACATCGCGCCCCTGCACGAGAAGGCCGGCATCCCCATCCTCAGCGCCTGGACTCACCGCCCCCAGAACGAGTTCATCTGGATGCGTGGCTTCAACAGCCTCAGCTCCATCGAACCGCAAACCGAGGCCTACAACAACATGCCGGAACGGGTAGCCCTGGGCGACCGGCCCCGCTCGCACCACGCCAAGCTGGAAGTACGCGACGTCGAATACGTCTTCGACCCAGTGCACGCCTGACCAGCCTCCCGTGACCAACGGCTTCCAGTTCTCCGTCGAAGAGGCGCTAGACCACCTCCGTGGCGCCGATGAGCCGCTGTCGCGGCTGATCGACCAGGTCGGGCCCTACCAGGCGCGCATCCGCTACGCCGACCCCTACGCCTCGCTGCTGCGCACGATCCTGTTTCAGCAGCTGGCCGGTCCCGCCGCCAGCGCCATCCAGCGCCGCTTCCTGGCCCTCTACGGCTCGGAGGAAGCGCCGCCCACACCGGAGCAGCTGCTGGCCACCAGCGACGAAGAGCTGCGCGGCGCCGGCGTCTCGCGCCAGAAGTCTGGCTACATGCGCGACCTGGCCCTGCACGTCGCCGAAGGCCGCCTCGATTTTGAGGAGCTGACCCGTCTTGAGGACGAAGAGGTGATTCAGCGCATCACCGCCGTCAAAGGCCTGGGCGAGTGGTCGGCGCATATGTACCTCATGTTCCACATGGGCCGCCCCGACGTGCTGCCGGTCGGCGACCTGGGCGTGCGCAACGGCATGCGCCTGGTCTACGCCCTCGAGGAAACGCCGACGCCGGCTCAGGCGCGCGAGATCGGCAACCGCTGGGCGCCCTACCGCTCCGTCGGCTCCTGGTACATGTGGCGCGCCGCCGAGGTCATCCCCGCGCTGTAGCCAAAGCAGGGGCCGGTCGGGGCGCAGCCCCGCGCGGGGTGCCCAAAAGATGCCCCTCGGTCCCTCTCCTCAATGATGGCGGAGTAGCGGCAGCGATGGTCTGGCGCGGCATTGGATCCGGACTAACCGTCCCCTAGCCCCAGCAAAGCAGAGGCCAGTGGGGGCGCAGCCCACACGCGGGGCGCCCGAAAGGTGCCCCTCGTTCCTCTCCTCAATGGGGGCGGAGTAACGGCAGCGATGGTCTGGCGCGGCATTGGATCCAGGCTAACCGTCCCCTAGCCCCAGCAAAGCAGGGGCCAGTGGGGGCGCAGCCCACGCGCGGGGTGCCCGAGGGGTGTCCCCTCGGCAGCCACTCAAATGGGGGTGGGGGCAGCAGCGCGACAGCGATGCGCGGGGTGGCTGACAGGCAGCGGTATACTGCTCGCATGAGCGAAAGCGAAACCCCGAACCCGGATCAGAAGCCCCAGATCATAATCATCTCCGACTTCGTCTGACCCTGGTGCTACATCGGCCTCGTGGAGGTCGAACGCCTGCGCCAGGAATACGACATCGAAGTCGAGTTCGCGCCCTTCCTGCTGCGTCCCGACATACCGCCGGGCGGCGGCCCCGTACGCCACGTCACCGGCCCCGACGAGCCGCCTACTCGCACCGAGCAACGCGGTGAGCCCCTGGGTATCAAGTTCAGCCGCGGCCGTACCCGCACCTCCTACTCCCACCTGGCGCTGGAAGCGGCCGAGTTCGCCTCCGAGTACGGCGACCTCTGGACCTTCCACCGCCGCATGTTCCGCGCCTACTTCGAGGACCTTGAGGACATCGGCGAAATCGAGGTCGTGGTCAAAGCCGGCGTCGACGCCGGCCTGCCGGAGGACGCCCTGCGCGAAGCTCTGGTCGAGGGCCGCTACCGCGACCGCGTGGACGAGGGCATCGAGTGGACCCGCAGCATCGGCGTCACCGCAATCCCTACCTTCGTCTTCGACCAGCAGTACGGCATGGTCGGCGCCCAGGAGCTGCCCGCGTTCCGCTCCATGCTGGAGAAGCTCGGCTACCAGCCTCGGGCCTGAACCGCCCTTTCTGTAACATCTCCCCTTCGGCCGCGATTTAACTCGTAGGGACATACTGGTTACGCGTCCTCCGTGACGCCTGCCCGCAAGGAAGCGAGCAAGAATGACGGCCGCTGAAGGGACTCAACGGCAGGGAGACAACTGGCGACGCCGGCCAAACGGGTCGGCGCTTTCGCGTGTCCTGCGCAGCGCCACCCAGCGGCTGAGACGCCTGCTGCCCCAAGCCCAGCCTCCCACCCCGAACCCCACGCCGGAAGAGCTGCTGCTGATGCGCCTGGAGGTGCTGAAGGGCCGCGGCCGCACCCTGATCTACCTGTTCCAGTCCTGCATCGCCCAGTTCGACATTATGCTGGGGCTGCTGCCAGTGGAGCGGAACCTGCCGCAGGTCAACCCGCTGCCGGCCGCCCGCCGCAACGTCGTCCGCCGGCGGCGCTACCCTCGCGCCGGCCCAACAGCCGCCCGACGCAGCATCCCCATGGCGCTCATGCTGCTGCTGATCGCCCCGCTGGTCGTGGGCGGTGCGATCTACGCCGTGATCGCTCTTTACGACTCTTATGTCAATGATCTGGTGCCGCCGGAGCAGACCGCGATCAACGTCCCCTACCGGGGGGCCCGCATCTACGACCGCAACGGCAACTTGCTGTATCAGTTCATCGACGACAAGAACGGCACGCGCCTGCCGGTAGAGCTGGGTGATGTCTCCGACACCTTCCTGGCCGCGACCATCGCGACGGAGGACCGCAGCTTCTACACCAATCCCGGCGTCAACGTCCGCGGCCTGGCCCGCGCCGCCTGGAGAACTTCAGCCCCTTGTCTGACGTCGAGGTGCTCGAAGGCTCCGGCGGCAGCTCGATAACGCAGCAGCTGGTCAAGAACGTCTACATACCCCAGGAGGAGCGCCAGGAGCGGTCTATCGACCGCAAGCTGCTGGAGGCGGCCTACGCCCTGGAGCTGACCGACCGCTACGACGTGAATGATGTCGATGACGGCCGTGCTCACTCGGAATCTCCTGTTTGACAACGACTCTTGTGATTGGACATCGAATGCATATCGAACCCGGGCTCGTCGAGGGCCCCAAAATCATTCTTAGCTATGTGACGGTGACCGGCGCCGGCGTCTATTCGCTGAGTCTGGCGTGGAAGCTGATCAAGGAACGCGGTATCTCTGCGCTCATACTGCGGACCATCGCCACTACAGCTTTGGTCCTGACCTTCTTTCAGGTCTTGCCGCACTACCCGGTCGGCGTCTCCGAGGTGCATCTGATCCTCGGATCGACTCTGTTCCTGCTCTTCGGGGCCGCACCGACCGCCCTGGGCCTTGCGCTCGGACTCCTGGCCCAGGGCCTCTTGTTTGCGCCCTTCGATCTGCCGCAATACGGGATGAATGTCACCACGCTGCTGGTCCCACTCTTTGCGCTGCAATTGGTCGCCGGCCGGCTGATTGCAGCGGATACCCGCTACGTCGACATCAAGTACCGGCAGGCGCTGGCCCTTTCGACGACATACCAGGCCGGCATCGTGTCCTGGGTCGCGTTCTGGGCTGTCTACGGTGAGGGATTCGCCGTGTCGACGGTGCGAGACATCATCACCTTTGGTGGTGTATATCTGCTGGTCATCATCATCGAACCGTTGGCGGACCTGGCGGCGTTGGCCGCAGCGAAGGGCCTGCGTCACCTCGAAGACAACCCGCTGCTGGAGCGTCGACTACTCAACCCGGCCTGAGGGGCCACTGACGTCTACTAGGTGATGTAGTAGTCGCCGCGGTAAGGTGCGGAGCGTGAGTACGCCGAAGTCGCGGGCGCGCCGGGTGCGTAGCGCGCTGATCGGGGCGTGCTCGGCGGTGGTGACTGTCGCCGCTCACGCTGCTGCGGGTGGAGTCGTACCCCATGGCGGCCGCCTCGTCGTCGTTACGTTGGTGTGCGCAACCGTCGGCGCCGTGCTGGCCGCGGCCCCGCTCGAAGGCCGCCGCGGCCGGTTGCTCGGCGTGATCGGTGCGCTCATCGTCGCGCAGACCCTCGGCCACCTGACGTTGATGGTGTCGGCGGCACATCATCACGGCCACGCATCCGCAGTCACGCCGTCGATGGCCGCAGCGCACGTCGCGACCGCTGTGATGCTCGGTGTCGCAATCACTTCCGTCGAACATCTCTACATCGTCTGCGCGTCGGTGCTGTGTTGGCTGCGGTTGTTCGCGATCGCTGCCTCACGACCGGTTGCGCGTATGTTGCCGCCGGCGCCCAGTGACGTTGTGGCGCAGTCGGTGCTGCGTTGCGCCGGCCTCGGTATGCGCGCGCCTCCAATGCGCACAGCGCTGGCCGCGTAGCGGTCGATCTCGACATACACCACACCCACGGCGCGGCGCCCGGTCCGCCGTTCGGTGCGGTCGTGCGTCGAAATTTCGGTCGAGGGGACCCGCTGCATTGTGAACCCTGTTGATTCAGCCGTGGTGACTCGCACTCATTGTCTGCAACAGACTTCCATTTTCATGCTTGAACTGATCAAAGGAAGTGAATTAGGTGTTCAAGACACCTCTCAAAGTGCTCTGCAGAACGCGGAGCGTTCGATGAGTACACCAACCGCGGTGCAGCGGCGCACTGATTCGGCCGTCCTGCGGCGGATCTGGCGCCTGCATTTCTGGGTGGCCCTTTTCGCCGCACCGGCACTGGTGGTGCTGGCGTGTTCCGGACTTGTGATCCTGTATACCCAACCGCTGAACGATTGGCTGAATCGCGATCTGTACGTCGTCGCGGAAGGGCCTGAGACCGTTCCACTCGATGATCAGATCGCCGTCGCCGAGCAGAATGTCGGTGAGAATTACACCCTCGATGCGGTCACGCCACCGGCCGGTCCGAGCCAGTCGACACGAGTTGATTTTCTGGCTCCCGATGCCCTCGAATACCCTGCCGCTGAGGCCAACCTCATCCAGGTGTTCGTCGACCCGTACACGGGGCGATATCTGGGACAGCACAGTGAGCTGTCCGGCCTCGTCGGATGGGCCAATCAGCTGCATCGAATGTTCGGCAACGACGGACCGCAAGTGCAATTGCCATCACTCGGCCACTTGATCGCGCCGTCGGCTTATCCGGATGCCACGATTCCGGTCGGCGTCGGAAATCTCTGGATGGAGCTGACGGCAATATGGATCCTCGTGCTGCTTGCCAGCGGGATCTACCTGTGGTGGCCCAGGGCGATCGAGGCGACGAAGCCACTGCTGAAGATCCGGTGGCGCAGAGGCGGCCGAATCCGGTGGCGTGATCTGCATGCGCTCACGGGTGTCTTGATCGCGATCATCCTCATCTGTTACGTGCTGTCGGGCTTGACGTGGTCGCGGTACTGGGGCGAGAACTGGCGCGCATTCTCGGCCACCGTCGCTCCGTCGGCCGAGATCGACGCCCCCTCGACGCCGGCGACAATGGGCAACTATGACCGGCTCGGTCGACGCATCGCCATGGGCGGCCACCGATGATCCGGTCTACGCGTCGACTGCCGACGGCACGATGCCTCAGCGTCTTTCGTTCGCTGATGTCGACCGGCTCGCGAAGGGCGAGAAAATGGTGCCCGGCTACGCGATCATCCCGCCCTCTGATGTGACTGAGGACGGAGAAACGGTGTATGGCAGCTACACGGTCGTCAATGCATGGCCGCAGAAGTTGTCCGAACAGCGCACGCTCTACCTCAACCAGTTCACTGGGCGGACGATCACCAACGCCACTGCCGCGCAGGATGGAGCGCTCTCAAGGTTGACCAGCTTCGGTATCGCGATGCACATGGGGAACCAGCTCGGATGGGTGACTCGTATCTCGGCGACGATCGCCTGCCTGGGTGTGCTCATCAGCGTGTCGACGGGATTGTTGATGTGGTGGAAACGCCGTCCCACAGGGCGCACCGGACTGCCGGCGCGGGTGGGGGTCGTCAGTCCTGCCAACGCTTCTAGGCGTCTGGTGATTGTGGTTACCGCGGGCGCCGTGGCTCTCGGCATACTCTTTCCGGTCTTCGGTGTCTCGCTGCTGTTGGTGTTCGCGGTCGAAGCCGTGCTTGCTCGCCGGGCCCGACCGCACGGTGCCGGCAGCGAACCTTCGCCGGCAGCTGGTGACGCCATCGCCGATGATGCAGTTGATGAGGTGCCGACCGGCGCACTGCAAGAAGCCAAGACCGCTACCCAAGAGAGGTCACATGTCTGACAACAGAATCCGATCCAGGATCGGAGTCGTCCTGGCCGCGTGTGCGCTTGTCGTGACCGGCTGCTCGTCGTCTGTCGACGATCGGCAGGAGCCGATGGCGTCCACTGTCACCATCGAGAATCAGTGGGCGAGCGCGGCGGAGACGGGGATGGCCGCCGTTTTTGGCACGTTCTCCAACACCGGCGACCACGAAGCCCGCATCGTATCCGCCGAATCTCCGATCGCGGGACGGGTCGAAATTCACGAGGTCGTACCTGACGCCGCAGGCGCTATGGTCATGCGCCCCAAGGAGGGCGGCTTGACGGTCCCTGCCGGCGGCACACGCGAGCTGATACCCGGCGGCGACCATCTGATGCTGATGGACCTCAAAGAACCGCTGCAGGCCGGCGCCGACGTAACGCTGACCGTCGTCTTTGACGACGGCTCGACGTTGCCGGTGACCGCACAGATCCGCGATTTTGCCGGTGCCGACGAGGAATACTCGCCGGGCGACGCAGGATCCGGCGGCGTACCGCACCACTAGGGCCATGACCGAGCAGCCAGGTTTCACGGTCAACCGGCGGCGCCTCCTGACCGGAGGTGCCGCCGCGGTGGCCGCGGGAGCCACCCTCACGCAATGCAGTGTGGCGCAATCCGCCACGCCCGCAGACGGATTCGGCACCGCCGTCGAACCATTTCACGGCAAGCACCAGAGCGGGGTCGCCACGCCTCCGCAAGCGCACGCCCTCTTCATCGCGCTCGACCTCCAACCGCGCGCCGGCCGAAGTGCTCGCGACACGCTGGGCGCTGTCCTGAAGCTGTGGACATCCGACGCGGCGCGACTCACCCAGGGCGAACCGGCGCTGGCCGACACCGAACCCGAGCTCGCCCTGCGGCCCGCAAGGCTCACGGTCACTGTCGGCCTCGGGCCGGCTGTTTTCGACCACACCGGGCTGTCGGCCCTTCGGCCGGAAACGGTGGCCGGGCTGCCCGCCTTCAGCACCGACCGACTGGATCCCGCGTGGTGCGGGGGAGACCTGCTTCTGCAGATCTGCGCCGACGATCCAGTTGTCGTCGCGCATGCGAGCCGGGTGCTGCTCAAGAACGTCCGCTCCATGACCCGCCAACGCTGGCGGCAGAGCGGATTCCGCAACGCCTACGGCGCCAACCGGCCGGGCGGCAGCATGCGCAACCTCATGGGGCAGGTCGACGGGACCGCGAACCTGCACGACAAAAAGGCCCTTGACCGGTACGTCTGGGATGACCACCCATCAGCTCCGTGGTTTTCCGGTGGCACGGTCCTGGTGATCCGGCGTATCCGCGCGGAAATGGATTCCTGGGACGAACTCGACCGTGCGAGTAAGGAACTCACCGTCGGCCGTCGCCTCGATACGGGCGCTCCGCTTACCGGTCGAAAGGAGGCCGACGAGCCCGATCTCAGCGCCGCCGTCAACGGTATCCCGGTCATACCGCCCAATGCCCACATCGCACTCGCTCGGCACCGCACCGACGACGAGCAGTTCCTGCGCAGGCCCTACAACTACGACGATCCACCCGCTGACGACCGCACCACCGACAGCGGGCTGATTTTCGCGTCCTATCAGCGTGACCCTGCACGACAGTTCGTCCCGGTGCAAGAACGGCTCGCCGCCGCCGACGCGCTAAACGAGTGGATAACCACAATCGGATCGGCCACCTTCGCGATCCTGCCGGGTGCCCTCGCACCCGATGGATACCTGGGACAGACACTGCTCGAGCCCCGTGGACCTAAGGGCCGCTGAGCG
>CAWDZJ010000030.1:0-27827 GCA_963806815.1 uncultured Alphaproteobacteria bacterium
GCGAGCCAACTGGCCGCGGCCAGACCGCCACTGCCGGGCATGTTGCGCGGGATGATGACGGGGTTGCCGGGAATGTGCTCGCCCATATAGCGGGCAATCAGCCGTGCCCGATGGTCATAGTCGCCGCCCGGCGACAGACCGATCACCAGGGAGATCGCCTTGCCGCGATAGAACTTTGTCACCGGGTCGGCCGCCATCGCGGCGCACGGCACAATCAACGTGAGCGCAAGCATCAATATGAATATACGGCGGGAAATCGCCATGCTGACCTCCCTTCATCGGCCCCGGCGGGTCAGGGGGTTGGTCCCCTTCGGCGAGCGATCTCAACTTGGATATCCCGGTCAGGATAAGGGCAACGGCATGAGAGGCAACGGTTACGCACTGCGACCTGGCCGCGCACGCTGATCCATGCCGATATCTGCTCCGTCCCCCACGCGGCATCTTTCCCGGTCCACGCAATACCGCTACAGTTCATCCTGGCCTCTGATCGGAATTATCGGCGGGCCCAAAGCCGTTTTTCAGGCGAAATTGCACAACACTGATCGCTCAGGGAGGGACCCTATGCCGCACAGTTCCCATCACGCGCGCCAAACCGCGCGTTTCGGCCGGCGCTTGGCGCTGACGCTTGGCCTGCTGGCCGGCGCGGCCATATTGTCGCAATCGCTGCCCGCGCAGGCGCAGAATGCCGATGGCTTTCTCAAGGGCAAGACGGTTCACTTCATCGTCGGGTATTCGCCGGGCGGCGGCTACGACACCTATGCGCGCATGCTGGCGCCGTTCTTCGAGAAGCACACCGGCGCGACCGTCGTGGTCGAGAACAAGCCCGGCGGCGGCGGCATGACCGCGCTCAACCAGACTGGTGCGCGGCAAGGCCGACGGGCTGACCATGCAGGTGCTCAACGGCGAAGTCCTCGATCATGTGGCAGCTCGTCGGCGAGACCGGCGTCGCCTACGACATGAACAAGGTCAGCTTCCTCGGCGGCGTCTCAGCACGAGCCGCATTTCGTGCTGGTCAATCCGAAGCTGCCCGACAGCCTCCAGGACATCGTCAAGAGCGGCAAGAAGATCAAATTCGTCGCCAACCCGCGCGTCGACAATCTCGGCGACTATGCCGCCGTCACTGTGCGAAGCGCTGAAGATGAATTGCCAGATCATCACCGGCTACAAGGGCAGCAAGGGCGCCGGCCTCGCGGTGATGAACGGCGAAGCCGACGCGCTGACGATCTCGGAAAGCTCGGGCTGCAGATATGCCTCGCGGCGGCAAGATGAAGATCATCGCGACGATCGCCCACAAGCGCTCCGAGCTTCAAGCCGGACACCCCGACCGTGTTCGAGATGTTCAAGATGACGCCCGAGCAGAAGTGGTGGATCGACATCCGCCTCAAGGCCAAGACCACCGGCCGTTGCGTGATCGGCCCCCCGGCATCCCGGCCGACAAGCTGGCCGACCTGCAGAAGGTCTGGAAGGAAGTGCTGACCGATCCGGCCGTGATCGCCAAGGGCAAGAAGATCAAGCACGAGGTTCACTATCACCGAGCCGGCCAAGCTGCAAGAGGCGGTCAAGGAACTGACCGAGATGCCGCAGAACGATCGCGACAGGCTCAAGGAAGTGCTGACCAAGAAGTTCGCTTCCTAGACCTCGAGATACGACCAGAGCGAGAGCACATGCTCGAGGCCATTGGCTCGGGGCTGGGGCAGGTTTTCGCAGCCCATCGTGATCGGGGCGATGCTGCTCGGCCTGCCGCTGGGGTCTGGTCATCGGCCTGCTGCCGGGCTTGAGCGGGATCACGGCGTTCGCGTTCCTGATCCCGTTCACCTTCGGGATGTCGCCGATCGCCGGGCTCGCGTTCCTGCTGGCCGCCTATGCGGCGGTCTCGCAGGGCGGCTCGATGACGGCGATCGTGCTCGGCGTGCCCGGCGAGGTGCCCAATGCGGCGACCGTGATCGATGGCTATCCGATGACCAAGCAGGGCCGCGCCGGTGAGGCGATCGGCGCGGCTCTGATGGGCTCGGCTCTCGGCGGGGCTGTTCGGCTGCGTGCTGCTCGCCGTTCTGCTGCCGATCCTGCAGCCGATCATCTTGTCGTTCGCCTCGCCGGAAAATTTCTTCCTGGCGCTGGCCGGCATCGCCTTCATCGCCGTGCTGGTCGACGGGCCGCCCGCGCAAGGGCCTGATCGCCGGCGCGCTCGGCATCTTCATGTCGTTGTTCGGCTATTCGCCGACCGATGGCGTCCCGCGTTTCTGGCTCGGAATCGATTACATGCTCGACGGTTTCCGTCTGGTGCCGCTTGCGCTGGGGCTGTTTGCGATGCCGGAAATCTGTGCGCTGATGACCAGCGGCAAGACCATTGACGCAAGCGACGAGGCCATGGAGCCGATCTCGCTGCGCCAGGTGGTGCGCGGCGGGCTCGCGGTGTTTCAGCATCTCGGCGTGTTCTTCCGCTCCTCCGCGATCGGCTGCGGTGATCGGCATCATGCCGGGGGTCGGCGGCGTCGACCGCGCCATTCGTCGCCTATGCCGACGGCCAAGCAGACGTCGCCCAATCCGGAAACATTCGGCACCGGCCGGATCGAGGGCGTGATCGCGCCGGAAAGCTCCAGCAACGCCAAGGAGGGCGGCGCGCTGGTGCCGACGCTTGGCGCTCGGCATTCCCGGCAGCGCCTCAATGGCGCTGATGCTCGGCGCCTTCATCATTCTCGGCCTGCAGCCGGGGCCGGAATTTCTCGTCAAGCATATGGATCTCGCCTTCGCGCTGGCGATGATCCTGGCCTTCGGCAACATCGGATCAGCTTCCTGATGTTCCTGCTGTCGCAGGTCGCTGATCTACATGCACGCGGGTGCCGGGCCGCGTGCTGGCGCCGATCCTGCTGGTGCTGATGATGATCGGCGCTTATTCGGCGGAGAACAATGCATCGACGTGATCTTCGTGTTCATCTTCGGCGCGCTCGGCGTGGCCATGGTGCGGCTCGAGATACAATCGTCCGGCGCTGCTGCTCGGCTTCGTGCTGGGGGAGCACGATCGAGCGCTACTATCAGGTCTCGATCAATGCCTATGGCCCATTTTTCTTCATGCGTCCGATCGCGCTCACCATCATCGCACTTGTGGCGATCGTCCTGTTGTGGCCGAACCGAAGCCGTCTGGCGCTGTTGTGGAGGAGGGCATGAACCGCGCAGTGCTGATCTTTCCCGCCTTGATCCTGGCCAGCGTCCTGGTCCTGCTTGGCATCGGCCATTTTGTCTACGCCTATCCGCGCAACGCTTTTATTTTTCCGTTGGTGGTCGGCTTCGTCGTCGTCGCGCTGTGCGCGGCCGAGATTGCCGGAACTCTCACCGCGCAGCGGTTGCGGCTGGCGACCGTCGCGGAGGAAAAGTCTACGACACAATTGTCATTCTCAGCGCTGGGATGGACGCTGGCGCTGGCGGTGTTTTTGTTCGGCCTCGGCTTTGTATTCGGTGCCGCCGCCTACCTGCTGGTCTGCCTGCGCGCGAACGGCGCATCATGGCGTGTGGCGGTTGCCGCATCCGCCGCTTCGCTGCTGTTCACCTGGGGTCTGTTCATCAATATCATGAATATCCTTCTGCCGATCGAACCGCTGTGGTGGCCGCAATAGCAATGGACAAGGTCGAATGCCGGTCATGCCGCGCTTCCGCTTTCGTCCGCCCGCCGCTTTGTTGTAAGTAACTCGCACCTCGTTGCCTGCCGTGCCATTTGGCGCTGTAGAAGGACCGCCATGACCCTCAAAATTCCGCTGACGCTGGCCTGCGGCGACTACGAGATCGTCCGCGCGCTGAAGGAGGACACCGTCCGCCCGACGGCGTCGCCCTGACCATGGTCACCGCGATGGATTCCTCGACCCGCCACTGGCGCTTCCTGCGCAACGGCGAATTCGACATGGCGGAGCTGTCGAGTTCCAGCTATCTGATCGCCCGCGATCAGGGCCATCCGATCCACGCCATCCCGGTGTTTCTGCATCGCCGGTTCCGCCACGGCTTCGCTTTCATCAATACCGCCAAGGGCATCGCCAAGCCGGCCGATCTGATCGGCCGCAAGGTCGGCGTCAAGTCCTATCAGGTCAGCGCGATCCTGTGGCTGCGCGGCATCCTGGAGGAGCATTACGGCGTGCCGCACAAGTCGATCGAATGGTTTTCCGAAATCGACGAGGACGTGGCCTTCACCCCGCCGGCCGATCTCAAGCTTACACGACTGCCGCCCGACAAATCGGTCGAGGCCATGCTGGCCGAGGGCGAGCTCGACGCCATTCTGCATCCCGACCTGATCCAGCCGATGATCGACGGCGATCCGCGCGTCGGCGCGGCTGTTCCCGGACTACAAGGCGGAGGAGATCGCCTACTTCCGCAAGACCGGCATCTTCCCGATCATGCACGTCATGGCGATCCGGCAGGAACTGGTCGAGCGAAATCCCTGGCTGCCGATCAACATGTTCAACGCCTTCAATCAAGCCAAGGCGGCGGCGATGAAGCGCATGCAGAACCCGCGCCTCGTGCCGCTGGCCTGGTATCGCGAGGCCTGGGAGGAACAGGAAGACATCCTCGGCGCCGACCCGTGGGAATACGGCATGAGCGAGCGCAACATCGCGCAACCTCGAAACGCTGGTCGGCTATTCGCACGACCAGGGCTTGATCCGGCGCCGGATTCCGCTGGACGAACTGTTCCTCAATGTCTCGCAGGGCCGCAAGCGCGGCGGGTTCCGATCTGACAATCAAAAAGAATCCATAAAGGGAGAGTGCCTTGTCCAAGAATGACGACGAGGAAGCGGAAAGACAGCGGCCTGATACCGCCATCGGCTGGCAGTCCGACGTCATCGTCGACCTGATCAAGCGCTACGACTTTCCATATATCACCCTCAATCCCGGCGCGACCTTTCGCGGCCTGCACGATTCGCTGGTCAACTATGGCGACAACCAACCGCCGATGCTGCTCTGCCAGCACGAGAAGATCGCGGTCCAGATCGCGCACGGCTACGCCAAGGCGTCCGGCAAGCCGATGGTGGTGATCGTGCACAACCTCGTCGGCCTGCTGCATGCCACCATGGCGATCTACTACGCCTATATCGACCGCGTGCCGATCTTCATCATGGGCGCGACCGGCCCGATGGACGAAAGCCAAGCGCCGCCCGCACATCGACTGGATCCACACCGCCAATGGTGCAGGGCAAGCAGGTCCGCGACTACGTCAAATGGGACTATCAGCCGGCCCACGATCCAGGGCGTGCCGGAAATCTTCGCGCGCGCCTATTCGATCATGACGACCGAGCCGCAGGGCCCGATCTACATGTGCTACGACGCGTGGCTGCAGGAGGCGCCGCTCACCGACGCCGTCGCAGATGCCGAGAAGACCGACGCCAAGGTGCCGGTCGCCGATGGCTGCCCGATCCGACCGCGCTGGCGACGGTCGCCGACCGGCTGTGGCGGCCGAAGCATCCGGTGCTGCTCGCCGAATATGTCGGCCGCGATCCCAGCGGCTTCGACAACATCGTCGCACTCGCCGAAACCATCGGCGCCGCGGTCTGTGACGTCAATGCGCGGCTGAACTTTCCCAACCGCCATCCGCTCAACATGAGCATGGACAAGGCCGTGTTCGGCGACGCCGATCTGATTCTGACGCTCGACGTGCGCGACTGGGAAACAATCCACCCATGGCCTCGACCGCGCCAACCGCAAGACCAAGGCGTTCTATTCCGACGATTGCGAGATGATCGAGATCGGCTTCGGCGACATCGACATCAGCAAATGGTCGATGGATTATAGCCGGATGCCGAATTGCGCCGTGCGGGTGCTCGGCGATACCGCGACCGCGATCCCCGAACTCACCCGCCTGTGCCGCGAGCGGATCGCGGCGGATCCGGCGATCTGGAAAACAGGATCGCGGCGCGCAAGCAAGCGATCGGCAAGCGCCACGATGCGTTGTTCGACGAAATGGGCGGCGGATGCGCGCAAGGACTAGGACGCCTCGCCGATCACCTGCCGCGGCTGGCGCTGGAAATCTGGGACGCGATCAAGGACGAGGACTGGGTGCTGACCGGCGCCTCGCTCAAGCGACTGGGTGCGCAAGCTGTGGAACTTCGACAGGCCGTACCGCCATATCGGCCGGGCGCTCGGCACCGGCACGCAGATCGGCATTTCGCTCGGCGCCGCGCTGGCCCACGCGGCACCGGCCGGCTGGTGGTCGACATCCAGCCCGACGGCGATCTGATGTTCGATGCCGGCGCGCTGTGGATCGCGGCCAAGAACGAAATCCCGATGCTGATGCGTCATGTACAACAACCGCGCCTATTACAACGACTGGGAACACCAGATTCACATGTCGCCCAGCATCGCGGCACGCCGGTCGAGAATGCCTATGTCGGCCAGGACATGTACGGGTCCGGAGCCGGACTTCGCCAAGATCGCGCAGGGCATGGGCTGGTACGCCGAAGGGCCGATCGAACAGCCCGGCGACATCGCCGCGGCGCTGCGGCGCGCCATCGCACAGGTCAAGGCCGGCAAGCCCGCGCTGATCGACACCATCGTCCGGCACCGGTAAGGGCCGGGCCGGACGCGATCAGCTCTTGCGGATGGTAAAGGTCAGCACGGCCTCCGCGCGGGCGGAATTGACCAGCACGTCGCGGGTCTCGTTCAACAGGTTCGGAATATCGATGGCCGACAGCGGGTCGGTGCATTCCACGATCAGGATGTCATCCGGGCTGCAGGCCGGTCAGCGCCTTGCGGGTCTTGAGCGCCGGCAGCGGGCACTTCAGGCCTTTAAGATCGAGGGTCTTTTCCGCCACGTCGCGTCTCCCGCCATCCTTCAGGAATGGAACCTGGGGGTTTTAGCGGTTCGTCCGGACGTGGCAACCCGGACCTCCGGCGGCGGGCCGGACGCCGGCGCGGAAACCATCGCCGCGGCCGCGGCTTGACCAAGGGCGAGCGCTTCGCCACAAACGTGCAATGTCTCAAAATCCGCAGATGCCGCAACGAATTGCGCGGCTGACCCCGCTCCGAGAGGTGCTGACGCGCATCGACGCGCTGGTGATGCCGGTCGCCGCGCGCGAAACCGACGTCCGCGCGGCCTACAGCCGCACCTTGGCCGATGACGCGGTTGTCGCGGAGCGGCGGCCGGAGGCCGCCTTGGCGCTGCGCGACGGCTGGGCGGTCCGCGCCGACGCGATCGCGGATGCCAGTTCCTATGCCCCGGCGGCATTCGCCACACCGCCGGCCCGCGTGGGCGTTGGCGACACCCTGCCCGACGGCACCGATGCGGTCGCCGCGCTGGAAAACGTGATTATCAACAACGACGTGTTTGAAGCCATCGCTGCCGTCGCGCCCGGTGACGGGGTGCTGCTCGCCGGTGGCGATGCTCAGCCGAGCATTCCGTTGCGCGCCGCCGGGATGCGGCTGCACCGCACCGACATCGCCGCTCTGGTCGCGGCCGGCGTCGAACGGGTGAAAATCCGCGAACCGCGGATTCAGGTCGTGCCGGGACGCTATCGCGGCAACGACGTGCTTCAGGCCGCCGTGACCTTGGTCGCGACAATCGCCGATGCCGATGGCGGATGGGTCCGGGTCGAGAACACCCCGGCCGGCGCCAGCAGCGATCTGGAAACCGCGCTGACCAAGGGAAATTCCGACTTCGTTATAGCGATTGGGGGCACCGGCAGTGGCCAAGGGGACGCCAGCGTCGACATGCTGGCCCGTCTCGGCAAGCTGGAAATCCACGGCATGGCGCTGACGCCGGGCGAGACCGCGGCCTTCGGCATGGTCGGCAAACGGCCGGTTCTGATGCTGCCGGGCCGCGTTGATGCCGCGCTTGCGGTCTGGCTGGTGGTTGGCCGGTACATTCTCAATCGGTTGGCCGGCGGCGGCGATCACGAGCCCTGCATGACAAGCCGGCTCAAGCGCAAGATCGCCTCGACCCTCGGGCTCGCCGAACTGGTGCCGCTGCGGTGTCGCGACGGCATGGCCGAGCCGCTGGCCTCGTCCTATCTTCCGTTGCAGGCGTTGGCCCAGGCCGACGGTTGGATCCTGGTCCCGCCCGAGAGCGAGGGTTTTCAGGAAGGCACCGATGTGGTGGTAAGACTGCTGCCATGAGCGATGCTCGGACCTCCCGGCCCGGCGGCCAAGGCCCGCGCGCGGCCGAGCGCTTCGATGCGGTCCGTCGCGCCGCGCGCCAGGAGCAGTTTCTGGAAGTGGTGTCGGCCGACGAGGCGCGCGCGCGCTTTGCGCGCCATGTCGATGTCTCGCCGCTCGCCGGCGAGCAGGTGACATTGGCGCAGGCGTTGGGCCGCGTATTGGCCGACGACGTCTATGCCCCGATCGATGTGCCGCCGTTCGACCGGTCCAATGTCGACGGCTTCGCCTTGCGCGCGGTCGACACCATCGGGGCGACCCATACAGTTCCGCGCCGGCTCACGCTCAATCCGGAAGTCATCGTTTGCGGCCACGCTCCGACATTGCCGGTGTCGTCCGGTTCAGCAACCACGATCGCGACCGGCGGGGTCGTGCCGCGTGGCGCCGACGCGGTGGTGATGGTCGAACAGACAGAACTGGTCGAGCACGCCGATGGCGCGTCCATCGACGTGCGCCGCGCGGTCGCACCGGGACAGTTCGTGTCCTATGCCGGCTCCGATATCGCGCGCGGCGAAATCGTGCTGCGGCGGGGCGCGCGCATCGGCTCGCGTGAGATCGGCATGTTGGCCGCCTGCGGCATTGCCACCGTCGCGGTGGTGCGGCGTCCCAAGGTCGCGGTGCTGTCGACCGGCGACGAACTGGTCGTGCCGGGTCATCCGCTCAAGCCGGCCGGCGTCTACGACAGCAACGGCGCGATCATTGCCGCCGCGATTGCCGAGGCCGGCGGCGAGCCGGTGTCGTTCGGCGCCTTCCGCGATGACGAAGCCGCGCTGCGCATCGCAGTGACGCGGGCACTCGGCGAATGCGACATGGTGATCCTGAGCGGCGGCACCTCGAAGGGCGCCGGCGATCTCTCCCATCGCGTCATCAGCAAACTCGGCGAACCCGGCATCATCGTCCATGGCGTTGCGCTCAAGCCCGGCAAGCCGCTTTGCCTGGCGGTCGCCAGCAACAAACCGATCGCGATCCTGCCGGGCTTTCCGACCTCGGCGATCTTCACCTTCCATGCCTTCATCGCGCCGTTGATCCGCGCGCGCGCCGGCCTGCCCCCGGAAGCCGCCGAAACGATCGAGGCCAACGTACCGGTGCGCATCGCCTCCGAGCTTGGCCGCCAGGAATTCGTCCTGGTCGCACTGGTCGACGGTGCCGCCGGCCCGGTGGCATTCCCGATCGCAAAGGGCTCCGGGTCGGTGACGAGTTTTTCGCAGGCCGATGGTTTCATCGCCATCGATGCGTTGAGCAAGGCGCTCGATGCCGGCAGCCGCGCGCGCGTGACCTTGATCGGACAAGGCGCGCGCATGCCGGACATCGTCATCATGGGCAGCCATTGTGTCGCGCTCGACGTCGTGCTCGGCACGCTTGCCGAACAGGGCCTGCGCGGCCGTTCGATCGCGGTCGGATCGCAAGGCGGCGTGGTCGCGGCCGGACGCGGCGAATGCGATCTGGCGCCGGTCCATCTTCTCGATCCGGCGACCGGCATCTACAACAAACATCTGGTGCGCGACGGCGTCGCTCTGGTGAAGGGTTGGCAGCGCATGCAGGGCTTCGTATTCCGCGCCGGCGATCCGCGTTTCGAAGGCCGCAGCGCAGCCGAGGCCATCAAGGCCGCGCTCGCCGACGAATCCTGCCTGATGGTCAACCGCAATGCCGGCGCCGGGACCCGCATCCTGATCGACCAACTGCTCGCCGGCGTGCGGCCGCCCGGCTACACCAACCAGCCGCGCTCGCACAATGCGGTCGCCGCGGCGGTGGCACAGGACCGTGCTGATTGGGGCATTGCGATCGAGCCGGTCGCCACGCTCTATGGCCTGGGCTTCCTGCCGATCGCACCGGAGGACTACGATTTTCTGCTGGTGGAAGCGCGTCGCGATCGGCCGGCGGTACGGGCCTTTCTTGCGGCGCTGCGCGATCCGGCAACGCGGGAACGCATCGCCGCGCTTGGCATGAAATGGGCTCAACCATGACCTGGGCTTTGGATTGATGCGCATCATCGGTATCGCCGGCTGGAGCGGTTCGGGCAAGACCACGTTGTTGACCCGGATCATTCCCTGTCTCACGGGCCGCGGCCTGCGCGTCTCCACCATCAAGCATGCGCATCATAACTTCGATCTCGACCAGCCGGGCAAGGATTTGCACAGCCACCGGCTTGCCGGCGCGACCGAGGTGCTGGTCGGGGCGGCGAGGCGCTGGGCGCTGATGCACGAATTGCGTGATGAGGCCGAGCCGCCGCTGCCACGCTGCTGCAAAGGATGAGCCCGGTCGATCTCGTGGTGATCGAGGGTTACAAGCACGAGCACCACCCCAAGCTGGAGGTCCGCCGCGCCGCGGTCGGCAAGCCGCTGCTGCATCCGGCCGATCCGCATATCGTCGCCATCGCCTCGGAAGGCGCTGCCGGAGGCCAAGGTGCCGGTGATCGATCTCGACAATACCGACGCGATAGCCGAGATGCTGGTCGCACGCGGCGCCGCTCGCGTCTTCGACGATGGACGGAGAGCGTGATGGCGCAGCTCTCGGACGACTGTTTCGCCTTCTCCGGCCCGCTGATGCGCATCGAAAAGGCCGAGGCGCTGATCCAGCGAGCGCGTCACGCCGGTCACCGAGACCGAGACGGTCGCGCTCATGCGGCGCGCGACCGGGTGCTGGCGCACGACATTGTCGCCCCGATGGACCTGCCGCCGTTCGATAACTCCGCCGTCGACGGTTACGCGGTGCGCCACGCCGACCTGAGCGGTGACGGCGAGACGACGCTGCGCATCGTCGACCGGCTGATGGCCGGTCACACGACCGGGCGCTCGCTCGGCCCCGGCGAAGCGATCCGCATCTTCACCGGCGCACCGATGCCGGCGGGCGCCGACACCGTGTTCATGCAGGAGGACACGCGCGAGCAAGACGGCGCCGTCATCGTGCCGCCCGGCCTCAAGCGCGGCGCCAACAGCCGCAGTGCGGGCGAGGACGTCGAAGCGCGGCCGACTGCTGCTGCCGGCCGGCCGGCGGCTGGCCGCGCAGCACATCGCGCTGGCGGCGTCGACAAGGCTGACGATGCTTGACGTGCGTCGACGGTGCGCGTCGCGGTGTTCTCGACCGGTGACGAAATCGTCGAGCCGGGAACCGAGCGGCCTGCGCCCGCGCTCTACGATGCCAACCGGTTATCTGCTGTTCGCCATGCTGGCGCGGCTCGGGGCCGCGGTGACCGACCTCGGCATCCTCGCCGACGATCCCGATGTGGTCGCGAAGGCGATGCCGCAAGGCGGCAACGACGCACGATCTGGTGCTCACCACCGGCGGCGTCTCGACCGGCGAGGCCGATCACGTGCGCGCCACCATCGAGGCCATCGGCAAGCTGGTGTTCTGGCGGATCGGCATCAAGCCCGGCCGCCCGGTCGCCATGGGCGTCGTCGACGGCGCGGCGTTTGCCGGACTGCCGGGCAATCCGGTCGCGGTGTTCGTCACCTTTGCGCGGATCGTGCGGCCGCTGCTGCTGCGGCTTGCCGGTGCGCTGCCCGAGCCGCTGGTCGCGCTGCCGGTGCGGTCGGCTTTGCCTACAAGAAGAAGGAGGGCCGGCGCGAATACGTGCGCGTCACGTTGCGCAACGGCGGCCAATGGTGCTCGAAGCGGTGAAGTTTCCGCAGGATGGTGCCGGCGTGATCACCTCACTGACCGAGACCGACGGCTTGGTCGAACTCTCCGAGGACACCCGCACGATCGAGCCCGGCACGACGGTCGGCTTCCTGCCGTATGTCGACCTTGATCGGGTGAGCTTAAAGCCGCACGCTGCTCGGCACGGAGTACAACGCCGCACGGCACTGGCGGAAACGCATGCTGACGGCAAAGGTCGATCGCGGCGACGACGATCGCCGCACGACACGCGATCACGATGAGGCACTGCCAGGCACCGAGAGGTGCTTTGCATGGCCTTCACTCCCTGCGCGTTTCGCTGAATAGCATGCTAGCACGCAAGTTATGAATTACAGCGCGCGGGTTTCAAGATCAAGAGTGCAGGCCGGTCACGATACGGCTTGTGCCGTCGCAATGCGTTCGGCCGCGGCGGCATCTTCCGGCGTGTTGACGTTGAAGAACGGATCGACCGGGCGGTCCGGCCATTCGGCGATGGCAACGCCATGGCGCGCGGTCCAGACCTCGATCTTGCGCAATCCTCCTCACCAGGGCGCGGCGCAGGTCGTCGCGCAGGGCGACCGGCCACAGCCCGACCACCGGATGGCGCCAGTCGCCGGACCGCGCGCAGGCGAGCGGCATGTCCTCCGCCACGCGCGCGGCATGCAGCCGCTCGACCAGATCATCGGGCAAGAACGGACAATCGCCCGGCACGCTCACCATCCAGGCGATCTCCGGCGCGTGTGCCGCCGTCCAGTCGAGCCCGGCGAGGATGCCGGCAAGCGGCCCGGCGAAGTCCGGCACGCTGTCGGGCACGACCGGCAGGCCGGTATAGGCAAACCGCGCCGGATCGCCATTGGCGTTGATGAACGACGCCCGTCGCATTGCGGTTTCAGCCGCGCCAGCACGCGGTCGAGGATGGTGACACCGCCGATCGCGAGCTGCGCCTTGTCGCCGCCGCCCATGCGCCGCGCGAGTCCGCCGGCGAGAACCAGGCCGAGGGTCGGACGGAGCGCTCATTCGTCATGCACCGCGGCCTTGCGCCGGTGCTTGGCGCTTTCCTCCTCGACATAACGCAGGTCCTGATCGAACACGATGCGCTCTCGCCGGCGAGCGCGACAAAGCGCTTGCCGCGCGCGCGGCCGATCAGGGTGAGGTTGGCCTTGCGCGCCAGTTCAACGCCCCAGGCGGTGAAGCCGGAGCGCGAGATCAGGATCGGGATGCCCATGCGCACGGTCTTGATCACCATCTCCGAGGTCAGCCGGCCGGTGGTGTAGAAGATCTTGTCGTGCGCCGGCACCTTTTCCTGGAACATCCAGCCGGCGATCTTGTCGACCGCGTTGTGCCGGCCGACGTCTTCCATATAGACCAGCGGCTGGTCCTCGCCGCGCCAGCACGCAGCCGTGGATCGCGCCGGCCTCAAGATAAAGCGACGGCGTGGTGTTGATCGTGTTGGTCAGCGCATAGAGCCACGACGTGCGCAGTTCGGCGTCCGGCAGCGTGATGTTTTCCAGTGCCTCCATCAGATCGCCGAACACCGTGCCCTGCGCGCAGCCCGAGGTCTGCACCTTCTTCTTCAGCTTCTCTTCGTAGTTGGTCTCGCGCTCGGTGCGCACCACCACGACCGCGAGCTCCTCGTCATAGTCGACGCCGGTGACGACGTCGTCCGGCTGCAGCATGTTCTGGTTGAGCAGATAGCCGATGCGCGAGATAGTCCGGGATAGTCGTTGATCGTCATCGCGGTGACGATCTCCTGCGAATTGAGGAAGATCGTCAGCGCGCGCTCGACCGTCACCGAGGTCTCGATCGGCGCGCCGGTCTGGTCGATGCCGGTCACGCGCTCGGTCAGCCGCGGATCGTGCGGGTCGGGGCGGATGATGTAGTCGTCTTTCGGGTCGTTCATCGCGTGACTGCTTTTCAGATCGATTGTTGCCGCGCCGGTTCGCTATTGATGTTCAATTCCATACCAACAGATAAGCAGCGATCCCGATCCGGCAACCGGCAATCGCCGGCACGCGGACTTACTCCAGCCCGGCCCGCTTGAACACTTCGCGCGCGGCAGGGCTTTTAAGATAACCCAGAAACGCCTGCGATTCCGCGACGGCCTTGCTCCGCGCCGCGATCGCGGCGGTATAGCCGTTGACGTATGCCATCTCCTTGGGCAGCGGCCCGACGATCGCCAGTTCCTTGAAGGGGAGAAATTCGCTGATGAAGGTGATGCCCATTTCAGCCGCACCGGAAATCACCGAAGCCGCGACATCGCGACCGGCATTGCCGAGCACCATCTTGTCCCGCATCACGTCCGCGATGCCCATGCGCTCCATCAGCGCGGCCAGATAGATGCCGGATGAGCCGCCCTTGGCCGGGTCGGTAGCGCCGACCGCGCGGGCGTTCAACAGCGCGGCCTTGAACGCCTCCGGGGTCGCGATGTCGGGCTGTTGAGCGCCGGCCTTCATGGCCACGCCGGTCGTCGCCTGACCGAGCAGGGTCACGCTGCCGGGCAGAAACGCGCCCTCCCCGTCCAGCGCCGTGATCGCCGGCGCCGACAGCACGATCACATCGACCGCCTCGCCGGCCTTGAAGCGGTCGCGCAGCGAGCCGACGGTGCCGAAGCCGGCATCGACCTTGCGGCCGCTCTCGCGCGCGTAGCGCGGAATGAGCTCGGTCAGCGGGCCTTCCGCCGCGCCCGCGCTCAGGACCTTGATCGCCGCCGCCTCGCCCATCAATGCGTCTCCCCGCCGGTTTTCTTGTGGGCGCGACGTTACCCACGCGGCGGCGCAATTGAAAGAGGCGCCCGGGAAAGCCGTTGACTTCGCCCACCCCATGCCGATGCTGAACAGATGGAAGATCCAACCGCCGCGCGACGGATATCAGGATGAAGGGCAAGGTCATCGCCGTTGCCAACATGAAGGGCGGCGTCGGCAAGACGGCGACGGTGGTCGGGCTCGCCGAGGCGCTGGCGGTCGCGGGTCATGAGATCCTGGTGATCGATCTCGATGCCCAGGCCAACGCTTCGATGTGCCTGGCCGGCGACCAGGCATTGGCGAAGCTGATCGAGAAGGCGCGCACCATCGATGCCTTTGTTGAAGACTACATGCTCAGGGGCCGCCAGATCCGCTTCGCCGACTGTATTCGCAGCGAGGCCAGCGATGTTACCCATCTCGACGCGCCGCTGTCGATCTCGCTGCTGGCGTCGAGCCCGGCGCTGCGGCTGGTCGAGCGCGAGCTGATCTACAAGCTGACCAAACAAAAATTCGATCTCGATCAGATCATCAACCGGCTCTGGGACATGATGCGCGATGAGCTCAAGCGCACCAGGAAGCCGTACGACTATATCCTGATTGATTGCGCGCCCGGCATTTCGGCCCTGACCGAGGTTAGCATCCGGCTGGCCGACCTGGTCATCGTGCCGACAATTCCCGATCCGTTGTCATCGTTCGGCCTGCAGGCGTTCTGCAACAGCCTGTGGGACGGACAAATCGCCAAGCGCAGTCCGCTCAAGCCGCCGAAGGCGCGTCCGCATGTGCTGATCACCCGCCGCCGGCCGATTCGCGAGCACGCCAGGATGGCGGACATCCTGCGGCAGGAGAGCTATCGCGAGAACCCCGCTTTTGCGGTGTTCACGACCGAAATCCCCGAACGCGCGGCGATCGCCACGGCGCTCGGCAAGACCGGAACCCATCCGGCCTTCACCGGCAAATGGGGCGACGAGGTCGTGGCGGTGCTGCAACAGTTCGCGGCCGAAACGCTGGAGGTGCTCCATGGCGAATGAGCTCGACGGCTTCAAGGTGCTGCGCCGCATCGGCAAGCACGCCGCGGAATTTCCCGACATCGCCGTCGATGCCCGAAAAACGGCGCGCGCGCTGGTGGCAAAGCAACTCAAGGCCAAATCGGCCACCTTGCAAACCCTGTGCAAAATTTATGAGATCGTCGGAGGCAAGACATTCATTTTTATCGTCGAGGGCATGTCAGACACCGACGTGGCAGCACTGGTGAGCAAATTCGATCCGCACGATCACGAACTGAAAACCGCCAATCCTGCCTGGCGGCGTGCCCGCCTCGCCGCACTCGCCAGCGGCAAGGCCGAACCAGCAGTCAAATCATCGGCGTCGCCGAAAACCACGTTACGAACATCCGCCAAGACGTCTGCGGCCAAGCCGCCCGAACGGCTCGACAGCCTCGCCATGGCCGCGGTGCGCAAGGGACGCTGACAGCCCTTGTTTGTTTCGTCGGCGGGGTCTCAGCTTGAATGATTGATTTGGCGCATGATTTTGTCCGAAAAACCTGCAACTTTTCGGGATCATGCGCTAATGCCCCGGTAGAAACGCGCTGGCACCCGATCCGGATCGGTCAGGACTTCGACAGGCGCCTGATAGAGTGCTTCCAATTGCGGTTTCGTCAGCACAGTCCCGACCGGCCCTTCGGCGATCCGCACGCCGTCGCGCAGGAGATAGGCGCGGTCGGCGACCCGCATCGCATGATTGGGATCGTGGGTCGTGAACAACACGCCGTGGCCGGAGGTGGCAAGCGCGCGAATCTCGCGCATCACCTTGCCCTGGTTGCCGAAGTCGAGGCTCGCGGTCGGCTCGTCGAGCACGATGAAGTGCGGCTCCTGCGCCAGCGCCCGCGCCAACAACACGAGCTGGCGCTCGCCGCCGGAAATCATGGTGTAGGGCCGCTCGGCGAGATCGCGATGCCGAACCGCTCGAGCGCCTGCATGGCCACCGCGCGGTCGTGCGCCGACGGCCGGCTGAACAGATTGCCGTGCGCGGTGCGGCCCATCAGCACCACGGTCGCGACCGTGAAAGCGAAGGTCGAGATGTGGGTCTGCGGCACATAGGCGATCAGCCGCGCGCGTTCCTGCACCGGAATGGCGGCGAGCGAGCGCGCGCCGAGCCGCACATCGCCCGCTTTCGGCGTCAGCAAGCCAAGCAGCGTCTTGTAGCAGCGTGGTCTTGCCGCCAGCCGTTCGGGCCGAGCAGCGCCAGCACTTCGCCGGTCGCGAGCGCGACATCGAGCCCGCGTGCCGACCACGCGGTCGCGATAGCCGATGGTCAGCGCAAGACCTTCCAGCGACATGCTCGGCGCACTCATGCGGGTCCCAGTCATGCCCATGTCCGTTGCATGCCGGCGAGCAGCCAGATGAAGAACGGCGTGCCGATCACGGCCGTCAGAATGCCGAGCGGGATCTCGACCGGCGAGATGGTGCGCGCGAGCGTGTCGATCAGCAGCAGATAGCCGCCGCCGAGGATCGCCGCCGTCGGCATCAGCCGCGAAAAATCCGGCCCGACCAGCGCGCGCGCAAGATGCGGCACCACAAGGCCGACCCAGCCGATGATGCCGGAGGTCGCGACACTGGCGGAGGTGACAAGCGTTGCCGCGACCACGATGGCGATCCGCAACGGGCCGGTCGCGACGCCGAGCGCGCGCGCCTCCTCCTCCGGCAGCGACATCACGTTCATCCGCCAGCGCAGCGCGAACAGCATCAGCGTGCCGGTGGCGACCGGCACGACCAGCGGCAACAGATCGGACACGTTCGTTGCGGAGAGACTGCCCAGCAGCCAGAACGTCATCGCCGGAAGTTGGTTATAGGGATCGGCCAAATATTTGATGAGGCCGATGCCGGCACCGAGCAGCGAACCGATCACGACGCCGGTCAAGACCAGCACCAGAATCGGATCGCGCGAGCGCAGAGACGAGCCGATGCCGTAGACCGCCGCGACGGCGCCCAGACCTCCGGCGAAAGCGAGCAGTTCGATGCCGAAGATGCCGAGCGAAAAGAAGATGCCGATGACCGCGCCAAGTGCCGCGCCCGACGAGGCGCCGAGAATGTCCGGTGACACCAGCGGATTGCGGAACAATCCTTGAAACGCGGTTCCCGCGACCGCAAGCGCGCCGCCAATCAGCACCGCCGCGATCACGCGCGGGCCGCGCACCTGCAGGATGACGCTCTCCACCGCCGCGGGAACACCCGAACTGCCGCCGGTGAGTTTGGCCGCGACGACGTTGAACAATTCATCAAGCCCGACCGGATAGCGCCCGACCGTGAATGCAATCAGCAGCCCGGCAATCAGAATGCCAAGAGCGATCAGAAGGCCGGGAACGGCGGTGCGGGTCATGAGGGTTGAGACTTCTGATGGATGGTCAAACTATTGCATAGTCGCCGAAGAATAACTTTTGCACCAAGCATATTCTGAATTGATATATGGCCATGGATCGAACCTTTTGGGTGTACATTCTTGCCAGTCAACTCGGTGGCACACTTGTACATCGGCGTCACCAACGACCTTGTCCGCAGAATTTATGAGCATCGACACGGGCTGGTGGAGGGCTTTACCGAGACGTATGCGGTCCACCGACTGGTCTATTTTGAGCAATTTGATCAGATCGAATTTGCCATACAACGCGAAAAACGCCTCAAGAAATGGAAGCGTGCTTGGAAGCTTCGGCTGATTGAAGAGCATAATCCGGATTGGGTCGATCTCTATCCTCAAATTTCGTCGCCGTAAGTGTCCTTTGTCGAAGCTCCATCCGTAAGTCTTTCGCCTATTTCTTGCCATGCCCCGCCCCTGCCTTCGCAGGGGCAAGCTCCGGCAGGGCATCCAGTACTCCGCGTCGTGCGTTGTTGAGTACTGAACCAACGTCAACGCGGATTGCTTTCTCAACCTTTCGGATTACTGGATCGCCCGCCTTCGCGGGCGATGACGTGATGAGTGCGCTGATTGACTAGCATTCCACCCTCGGATCGCTTTTTCATCCATTTATTGTCATGCCCCGCGCAGGCGGGGCATCCAGTACTCCGTGTCGGGCGTTGTTGAGTACTGAACCAACGGCAACGCGGATTGCTTTCTCAACCTCTCGGATTACTGGATCGCCCGCCTTCGCGGGCGATGACATCGAAAAATGCTGATGACGACAAGAATTGCCGCCGCGCCACCGTTCAATCCCGCCCGGCCAGCACGCGGTCGATCTGCGCGTCGGTCAGGGTCACATGATAGAAGCGCGCATAAAAGTCGCGGGTCAGCGCGCGCATGTCTTCCGGAAACAAGTCCGGATAGAGAATGCGACCAAGCCAGCGCAGTCCGATCAGCCGGTTGACCGAAGGCGGAAAGTCGACCCATCCGAACGGCAATTTTGGCGAGAGATGCACGCGGCCGTCACGCACCGCCTTGACTGACGACCAGGCTGGATCGTTGCGCACCGTCGCGGCGAAGTCACGATCGATGGTGACGATGACGTCCGGAATTCCACAGCAGCACCTGTTCAATCGAAACATTCGCCAGTCCGCCGCGTGTGCCGCCGGCGACATTGTTGGCGAGCAGTTCGATCGTCTCGACATTGATCGAACCGCCGAGCCCCGTCACCAGTCCGCGCGGGCCGCGTGCGTAGTAAACCCGTGGGCGCTTGTCGCGCGGAATTTTGGCAATGCGGCCGGTCACGGTCCGGATCGTTTCGTCCGCGATGCGGGCGTAGGTCTCGCCGGCCTCGCGCCGGCCGACCAGTTCACCCAGCTTGCGATAGCTCGACGCCGTCTGATCGAACCGGCCATCGAGCAGCGCATAGGGAATGCCGGTCTGCGCCTGCACGCGCTCGGCGAGTTCGATGTAGGTCGGCCGGATGCTGCCGACATCGACGATCAGATCAGGTTTGAGTTTGAGGACGACTTCCAGGTTGGCGGTGTTGCCGCGCCCGGTGAGCCGCCCGATTTCCGGCCGGTGACAGATCTCCGGCAACATGAATTCGCATTCCTCGGCGCGATTGGCGCGCGGCCAGCCGATCAGCAATTCAGGTGCGAGCGTGTAGAGCATGATCGCCGCCGGAGGCCCGGCGGGAAACACGCGCGTCACATGGTCCGGCACCGGAATGGCCCGTCCGGAAGCATCGGTGACTGTCGCGGCCCTTGCACTTGGCGATGCAAGAGGCGTCGTGGCAAGGGCCGCAAGAAAAGTTCGACGATCGATCATCATAGGTGGCTGTACCACCCGGACCGGATCACAGTCCAGGAGCCAGGCACCCCCGACGCTTACGCCTCGGAATCGTTGGCATTCGGGAAGAACAGTTGCTGGCCGTTGCGCTTGTAGTCGGCGATCGCCTTTTGGCCTTCCGGAGAGATGACCCAATCGATGAAGGCCTGGCCGAGCTCCTTTTTGACATGCTGATGCTTGGCCGGATTGACCAGCATGATGCCGTACTGATTGAACAGCCGCGGGTCGCCCTCGACGACGATCTCGAGATCGCCGCGATTCTTGAACGCGATCCAGGTGGCGCGGTCCGACAACACATAGGCATTGGAGGCCGATGCAGTGTTGAGCGCGGCGCCCATGCCCTGACCGATCGCGCGATACCAGGGGCCCTTCGTCCTTGGCGATGTCGATGCCGCCGGCCTTCCACAGCCGCAGCTCCGCGCTGTGGGTGCCGGAGCGGTCGCCGCGCGAAATGAACGGCGCGCCTTCTTATCCTTGATCGTCTTCAGGGCCGCAGTGACATCCTTCGATCCCTTGACGCCGGCCGGATCGCTCTTCGGCCCGATGATAACGAAGTCGTTATACATCACCGGATAGCGCTTCACGCCGAACCCGTCGTTGACGAACTTTTCTTCCTGCGCCTTGGCATGAACAAACAGCACGTCGGCGTCGCCGCGGCGGCCGGTATCGAGCGCCTTGCCGGTGCCCTGCGCGACCACTTTGACTTTGATGCCGGTCTTCTTCTCGAACATCGGCAGGATGTAATCGAACAGGCCGGAATCGCGCGTCGAGGTGGTTGAGGCCACGACGATCGATTTGTCCTGTGCGAATGCGCCGGCGTGGCGGCAAGAACAGTGCCGGCAAATAGGCAAGCAATCGTTGTTCGAACAATCAACTGGCGACGATTCAACATGGTGCGTTCTCCTCTCCTGGTTTGTTGGTTCAGACCAGAAGCTCGCCGGCGAGGAACCGGCGCGCTTCATGCGTTTGCGGGTTGTTGAAAAATGTCTCCGCCGCGGCGGTTTCGATGATGCGGCCGTGATGGATCAGCACGATCTCGCCGCCGATCCGCGCGCGCCTGGCCGAGATCATGCGTCGACATCACCACCTTGATGCCTTGCGCGGTGACGGTGCGGATGACGTCTTCGACCGCCTTGGTTGCGGCCGGGTCAAGGCTCGCGGTCGGCTCGTCGAGAAACAGCACCGAAGGCTGCTTGGCGAGCGCGCGGGCCAGCGCCAGCCGCTGCTGCTCGCCGCCGGACAGCCGCCGCGCGGCGCGCTGCTCCAGTCCGGCCAGGCCGACCAGATTGACGAGCTCGCCGATGCGGGCTTCGCGCTCACGGCGCGCGACCCCGGCGGCGGCCAGCGCATAGCGGATGTTGCCGGCGGCGCTGCGCCGGAGCATCGCCGGGCGCTGGAACAGGAAGGCGCGCCGGGTCGGCGGCACGTCCGCCTGCCCGTTCCAGGTCAGGCGCCCGCGCGAGGGCGGCGTGAGGCCCATCGCAATCCTCAGAAGCGAGGTTTTGCCGGAACCGTTCGGGCCGATGAGTACAGTCGGTTGCCCGGCGCCGAGGATCAGCGAAACTCGATCGAGGATCGTCAGCTCGCGGGCGAGCAATGACACGTCATCGAGCTTTATCGGCAGGTCGGTGGCGGGCGCGCGCATCTGGCTACCCCGCAAACTGTTCGCCGGCGCGCCGTAGCCCCCAGGCCGCCGCATTCACCAGGATGACGATGGTCATCAGCACCATGCCGAGCCCGATCGCGAACGGCAGGTCGCCCTTGGAGGTTTCCAGAGCAATCGCCGTGGTCATGGTGCGGGTGTAGCCGGCGATATTGCCGCCAACGATCAAAACCGCCCCGACTTCCGCCGCGGCCCGGCCGAATCCGGCCAATAAGGCGGTGACCAGGCTGAACCGCGCGTCCCAGATCAGCGTCGCCACCCGCCCGGCCGGGCCGACATTCATCGCCGCCAGTTCGTCGCGATATTCGGTCCACAGATCTTCGATGGTCTGCCGGGTCAGCGCCGCGACGATCGGCGCGATCAGTACGGTCTGGGCAATGATCATCGCCTGAGGTGTGAAGAGCAGTCCGAGTTCGCCGAGCGGACCCGACCGCGACAACATAAGATAAATGACCAACCCGACCACGACCGGCGGCAGTCCCATCAGGGCATTGAGCACCACCACGACGGCCTGCCGGCCGGGAAACCGCGTCAGCGCCAGCAAAGCCCCAAACGGCACGCCGACCAGCGTGGCGAACAGCGCGGCGGTCAGGCTCACGACCAACGACAACCAGACGATGCCGTAGAGCGTCGGGTCGCCAGTCAGAACCAGTTGCAGAGCGGAGATGTTTTCGGGCATACCGGCACCATGCCGGCTTGTTGCATCTACCTCCAAAATGGTCAATTATTGTAACATGTTCATAAATTTGCGTTTCTGTTCATATGTCTGACCTCCTTACGACGGAAGAAGCGGCGGACTACCTACGGCTGTCCGAACGCAAGCTGTACGAAATGGTCGCCAACGCAGTCGTGCCCTGCACCAAGGTCACGGGCAAATGGCTGTTTCCCAAGGCAGCGCTCGATCGATGGCTGGCTGCGGGGATGGCGGCAACGCAATTTGCTCATGCCGCGGCACCGCCGATCGTGGGTGGAAGCCATGATCCGCTGCTGGAATGGGCCTTGCGGGAAAGTCGATCCAGTCTCGCGGGCCTCTCGGAAGGCAGCGAGGCCGGCCTGCGCCGGCTCGCCCGCGGCGAAGTCCTGGCGGCCGCCATTCATCTGCATCGGTTGGAAGGGGACGACGATGTCGCGAATATCGACGCTGTCGCACATGCGCCAGGCCTGCATGACGCCGTCGTGATCGCGTTCGCGCGCCGGGAACAAGGGTTACTGGTTGCGGCCGGCAATCCGCTGACTCTCTCCGATCTGGCCTCGGTCGCGGCACGCCAGGCGCGGATGGCACAACGACCCGATGGCGCCGGAGCGCAATTGTTGCTGCTGGCGCTGATGGCACGGACCGGCGAGGTTGCCGAACGTATCACCCTGCTTCGCCCGCCATGCCCGACCGGCCCGGATGTTGCCCACGCCATCCGCGCCGGTCGCGCCGATTGCGGGATCGCAACACGATCGGTCGCGCGTTCGGCCGGCCTCGATTTCGTCCCGCTGGTCTGGGAACGCTTCGACCTTGTGCTACGCCAGCGTGACTATTTTCTTCCCGGCCCGCAGGCGCTATTTGATTTCATCCGAACATCGGCCTTTCGCGATCACGCAGTCGAACTGACTGGCTTCGATGTCGGTGATGCTGGCGCGGTACGCCATCTGAACTAGCGTCCGGCCGGCCATGGATGAACATTGCGGCCCAAATCAAGGGATCGGCAGGGCATTGACCGCCCTGATATCGGACGGCAGATTCCGGCGTCACGTAAAAACTCCAGCAACACGATGACCGCGAACGTCCCTTTGGAGAGACCTTATAATGCTCATCGATTCTCATATTCACGTTTACAGCTACCCTTCATTCCAGGATCTCAGTCAGCAGATCCGAACCATGGAGGATGCGATTGCGTTTCGCACGCGCTATCCGGAAATCTACAACCGTCACGCCATTGAAGAACCCGTCGACAACACGGATGCGCTGATCGGCGACCTCAATAAAAATAATGTCGACTTTGCCATCGTGCAGGCCCGCCCCGGTCACGTCACCAATGATCTTGTAGCCGAAGCGGTCAAGCGGCATCCCCATCGCATGGTGGCGCTGGCGCGAGTCGGGCATGACCAGGAAGCTTATGGCTACCTCGAAGACCCCGGCCCGGCTCGGGAACAGGCACCGGCCGAGCTGGATCGCGCTCTGAGCGAACTCGGTATGAAGGGGATCGGCGAGATTTTTGCGCGCGCACTGACGGATGAAATTCATCCGGAGAAAATTGCCAAACATCTGTCCGGGATCATGAAGGTTGCCGAAAAACACGGCGTTCCAATCCAGTTCCCGACTGCCTGGACGCAATTTCCCGGCGGCCTGTTCTATGGCGACCCGCTCTGGGTCGACGAGGTCGCTGGCCGCCATCCGACCGCGACGATCATCCTGACCAAGATGGGGCGTGGCATTCAGCGGTATTTCGATGCTGCGATGACGGTCGCGATGCGCAACGTCAATGTTTATCTTGACGTGGTCGGCACCAATCCGCAGCACCTGCGGTTCGCGCTCGACAAGCTTGGTCCCGAGCGCATCCTGTTCGGGACGGACTGGTCGGCAACATGGCGCTGGTTGAGCATTCCCGGCACGCTGTACCAGATCCGCATGAAAGTCATTGAGGACGCGAAACTCTCCAACTCAGAACGGGAACAGGTTCTTTGGAAGAATGCCGCTCGGCTGTTCAAACTCGAGCCGTACCTGAGGAAGGCCGGGCTGTTAAAGGAAGCGATTGCGGTCTGAGTGAATTTGACGCCAGCGACGCGCGACACCGGACGTTTCCACGTCGACGAAATCAGGCCTTCCCGGCATTTATGACCTGCGGCATGTATATGCTGGCTTTCAATGGGCCGTTTGTTTCGTCGGGCAGGCCTCATTCAGGCTTCTCCAGAATGGACATCTGACCAGCAACCCAGTCCCGGCAGGTCTTGGTTCCGAACGCCGAGGCTGGGCGGCAAACATTCGTTCATCCCCGAAGCCGGGCCGGGAGATTCCCCGAGGCGACCGTGGCAAGCGAACTCCGTAAAATGTCGCCATGGTGTCCCGAATCCGAAGTTCGTAGCTATTCAGCTTGCTCCGTACGAATTTCGGCTCCACCACGCGAGGCCAAAATACGGCTCCAACCAGACCCACGAGGAATTGGAAGAATCTTGAGGCTATTCCGCTAAGAATGTTCGGGAAATCGCCAGTTTTGGGAATAGTCAGCCGACACTGACAGCGGATTCCCGGTTGCCATTTGGCGAAGCGGATCGCTGTCTGGCGATACATTTACCAATGACGGCGACAGGGCGCGATTGATGCAATCGATCCGCCAGCCCGGAGGCCCCGCGACGAATTGGGGTTGTCGGGATCGGCTTTATTGGCCTGCGGCATCCGCAACCAACGAAAAGACAGCTTCCCCGGCAAAATGCCGGGTTGTCAGCCCGCAGCCCATGACTATATTGCGCCGGCTCAAGGAGCCCTTGAGTGGAGGGGTGGCCGAGTGGCTGAAGGCGCACGCTTGGAAAGCGTGTATACGGGAAACCGTATCGAGGGTTCGAATCCCTCTCCCTCCGCCAAATGATTTGCATAACCTATTGATTGCAAAAGCATATATTTCTTAGCCCCGGTTCTTGCCCTACTTTCTGCCCCACTATCAGCCTAAGATTTCGGGTTTGGAGAGAAGCTGACAGCTTGGCGACCGGGCGCCCGGCAGGAAAAGGGTGATCCACGCCGCCGGCGCAAACGTTTAAACTCTTGCTGGTGCAATTATCCTCCCCCCCGATGTTCATCAGCGACTTTTGGGAGCCTCGGTTTTCCCCGGACCGGGGCTCCTTTTGGCTTGCGGCGAATCCTAAGCGTAGAGGTGCTTTAGTTAGGCGCGTTGTGGGCAAGGCTTGGCATCGGCAACGATGAGCCCCTTTATAATCGATGTCGCCGCTCCCCACGGCAATGGCCGCAATTGCAATCCCGGCGGCATCGTTTGCTGTGTTGCCAGAATAAGAGGCTGTCGCGGTTTCGCGTTTTCGTACCTTGTGCACCATTTTCGCGGTCGGCATGGCGATTGGCATTGGTGGATTGTTGTGCTTCCCTCCGCCGATAAGGGACAATGGGACCTCTTTGCCGTCAAACGAACTTCCGACGCGCTAGGGCCGCGCTGTGAGAAAACTTGGCCGAATGCTGACCGGAAGTGCCTACCGTGGACCGCGCCACTCGAAAAAGCTCAGGATGCGCTTAAGGCAACCGATGACAATTCTACGTCGAGGTCACCGCCGATGCCGAAGTCCGAGGACGCCTTCGCAGAGGCACTTTCGGGCTCGCGAACGATTGGGAGATTCGAGGGAAGCAAAATCGCCGGGCGAGCGTTGTAATGGATGCTGTTGCGAGTACCTTGCTACCTATGCCCCGCAAAGCACCGGCGGCGCAGTTTCCTTTCACGGCCGCGTTGATGAATGCACCAGCGCCTGCTCCGGCTGGCGATGTCGTTTTCTTGCAGCGGTCGAATGAAATCAGCTTTTAGAATTTCTTTCGAACTGTTCGTGATCCAATCGTTCGTATACGACGTCTCGAAGCGTTGGGTGGGGCTAATTTCGTTCGATGCAGAAGATACCTCAAGGCACTCCCCACGGACGTGTTGGAAAATCTTAGCGAGCAGTTAGCGAAAAGGACAACTGAAGTATGAGAACCAAAGGTTTCATCTTGGCTGCCGCGATGGCGGCTTTTGCGGCAACCGGCGCAAGCGCAGCGGACATGCCCGTGTACAAGGCCGCTCCTGCACCAGTCTTCGTCCCGCAACCACTAACTTGGGCTGGATTTTATGCTGGTATCAACGGTGGCGCAGTTTGCAAGACCGCGGGGACCACGACAAACGACTTTGTCAAAGTTTGCAGTCATTATCACGGCGGTTGCTTCGATAGCAGTTTCAACAATTCTCATTCCAAGACTAAGGTCGGCGGGACGTTCGGTGGCCAAATTGGCTATAATTGGCAGGGCGGACCATGGGTCTATGGTGTCGAGGCGGACTTGAACTGGGTCTCCGCGAAGGTGTCGGCCAGCCGGTCGCTTTCTACGACACCTACAATTACATCGGCGTCAGCGGTACGGCTTCAAGCGAACTGACCTGGCTGTCCACGATTTGTGGCCGCCTCGGCTATGCTTGGGGTCCGACAATGATCCATGCCACCGGCGGCGTGGCGTTCGGCGGCGTCAAAAATTCGATATCCGCATACGGCTATGAAAATGCCCACGGCATCGCGTCAGTCTCCGCTTCTCAAAGCAAGACATCAACCAAGACGGGTTGGACGGCCGGTGGCGGCATTGAGCACATGTTCTCTCCACATTGGACGCTGAAAGCTGAAGCGTTGTATGTCGACTTGGGGAATACGACGATGAGCCGTAGCGGTGGGAACTGCTATGATTACGATTGCTTCGATTCCATCTATGGATCTACCAATACAAAGATTTCAAATACAGCCGTCATCGCACGTGTTGGCGTAAACTATAAGTTCTAAAGGCAGCCGTCTGAAACGCTTGCTAGGAATAACCGGTCTCGGAGCCTCGGCTCCGGGACCTTTTTTATAAATCGATCACTGGAGCGATGGATTTGGCAGCGGCATTGAGACTTCGCTCTTGGCTCGCGAACATCTGCAGGGTCGAATGAACGAAAACCGCTGCGTGAGCATTTTAACGGATGCCGGTGCGTTTCCCTTCCTCTGTATATCACGCTAAGCATCGGCAACTGTGGTGTTCAAAGCCTTGGCCTCCCCCGGGCCGAGGCGCTTTCTTATGCGGCCGCGCTTTGCGGCGGATTGCCAGTTGCTGGGTTGACAGCAGCCTACCCGCTCGGCGAGACTTTTGGGCAGCGGTGAGAAGGCACCCCCTTTATTGCCGCTTTTGCTGTGCGACGGCCTCGCCATCCCTATCACCGGCGGGGCCGTTTCCTTTTTAGGGCCGCGTTGATTTATGCACCTGCGCCCGCTCCCAATGGCGATGTTGTTTCCTTGCCACGGTCGGAAGAAATCAGCGTGAACGTGGTAGAAATCCGGCGCTTCAATTGATTTTTGGGTAAATTGTGAGGCACTGAAAACTGCAACTTCAAGGCTCGGGAAGATTAAAATGAAATAAACTTATGAGGCACCGGCTCTAGTTAGACGGGAAGCGCTGGCTTACGTCGCCGCAACAGTTAAGAACGTCACCCTGTTCCGGGTTAATCCGGCATAAAAACAGTTCGGCGTTGCTCGTTTCGGATAGGCCCGGCCATGAGCTGGCTCTGGGTTTTCAGTGCCCCATTTGCACGCCTCACTTTGAATTGGCGCTGGGTCATTGGCGTGCATACGCCGCCGAATTGCCGGTTGATTGGTGCGGCAGGGTTGGGATTAAATAAGAGGTTAGACCAAGATAGACTTGCCGCCGAGCCGTGAATTGTCCCCCAGGGCGCTCATCCAGGGAGACT
>CAWDZJ010000031.1:0-132710 GCA_963806815.1 uncultured Alphaproteobacteria bacterium
AAGTGCAGCAATGCATGGAGCTTACCGGTCCTAATCGCTCGAATGGCTTGATCGTTCTCATTGCCAATGCCCATTCTCTTTCCTTCGTTGTCGGCTGTCCGCCGGCGATGTTTGGAAGAATGGAGTCAACTGAAAGACCAGAATGCTTGCTTCAATGTTCGTCCTTCGCCGGCCTGGTGGTATTGGCGGGGAGCCTGTACCCGATCCCATCCCGAACTCGGCCGTAAAACTCCCCAGCGCCGATGGTACTAAGTCTCAAGACTTGGAAGAGTAGGTCGCTGCCAGGCCTGCCAAGGACGTACAAAATATCCTCATCACGATGATCATTCTTCGATCGGTTGCTTCGGCGTCGATCAATGTCAAACGAACGGCCGCTCTCACGAGCGGCCGTTTTGCGTTTGTGGTAGTGTTTTCAGGAGACCACGCCAGACGGCGTGCCCTTGATGCGCGGTGACTGGTCCTCGAAACGATATTCCGTTCTGATTATTGATTTGTGCGACCGCTATTGCTGCTCGTGCGTCAGCTTGTGAGCGACAGCCTCTTCCACAAACGCGACGTGATGATTGCGGCCTTCCCAGGTTTCGCCCCAGCGTCGGGTGAAATTCAGCTCCGAATGGCCGGTGATGTCGTCCGCCGTGAATCGGACACCCCAGAGTCCGAACGGCAAAGGTTCGGCCTGACGCTCTTTCACGTCTTTCCAACCGTCCCAACCGAAGTGGACGACAAAAAGTTCGTGATCCTCGATCAGCAGAGCTTGGCTTCGCGGCATGGAGCCGATCGGTGTTTCACCTCGCCAATGAGTCGTGGCGGCTAATGGCCGCTTGCTGCCGAAATGATTTTCGACCGCCTTCAACAATTCGACCGGGCGATTGGACTCGCGTGCGACCAGCAGTTTCAAAAATTCTGAATGCGACCACAGCAGTGGCATCGCGCTGCCGGATGGACGACCCGGAATCAGTCCGCGCTCGGGAATCGGCGCCGCATCCCAGACCTGCTCCGGCAGAAGGCCGCCCGGACTGGCGCAGCGCTGCATGGTCTTGAGGTATTCAAGCGGATCTTCGCCCGCCTGCATGGCGAGATGGCCGCGCTCGCCGACCAGCAAAGGCCAGCCGCGCCCGATCCCGTTGCCGTCAAACGGTCGGCCGTCCGGATATTCGCCGTAACCGTCATCATTATAACGATGGTAGACAGGACCTGACGGGGTATCGACCTTCAAGATCCGGTCGACGACCTTGATGGTGTCGACAATCCTGGGATCTTGCGGATCGCGCAGGCCGAGCCGGACCAGGTAGGAAAAGTCGAGACTGACCAGCGCGCAGGCCATGATGGTTTCGCCGTTGCGATTGCGCAGGGCGACGCGACCCGAAATCCCGCCGTCTTTCTCCGGTGGCGCGATCCGGACGTAATAGCCGGAGACGCCGGCTTCCTTGGCGAGCGGAGTCCCGGTCACGTAGCACCAGCTTTCGAGACGCTCGTTCCAATCGTCGGCGAGTTCCAGCGCGTAATTGCGCTCCTCGCCTTCGAGCCAGGGTGCGGCCGCAATCAGCGCACCGATGGCGATCGCCAAGGTGAAGGGATTGGTTCCTGGGTTTTCTTCCCAGCGATCCTGCTGGCTGGTGGGTCCCATGCTGGCGATGAAGCCGACAGCGCGATGAACCATCTGCTCGGTCCCGGTCAGATCGGGCTGTCCGGCTTCGCGCAGCTTTGCGGCCAGCAAAATGGGGAAGGCCGCTTCGTCAAGTTGAATGCCGGTCCAGAACGGTTCGCCGTCGGGAAAGTAGTTTTGCGACCAGTGGCCGTCGGGCTGCTGCACGGCGATCAGATGCGCGAGGATGCGCTCGGCATCATCGATCTGATTGGCGGCAATCAGCGCGAACGCGGCCAGCGTCGTGTCGCGTGGCCAGACCAGATGATAACCGCCCAACGTGTCAGTGCTGCTGCCCCAGGGCACGCTCAGGCTCGCAACCAGGGCGCCCGGGTAACCACGATCCTCATGAACTTTCAGGACCGTCGCCGATAAAAGCGCCAGTTCACCCATTGTTTTCGTCGGCGCCGGCAATTTGAGTTGCTCGCCCCAGGCCTGCCAATTGGCAATAAAACGTTGGCGGATCGGACCAAATCCCTCCGCTAGAGCCGAATAGGCTAGCGTCCGGGCGCCGCGGGTCGTATCGGCAAAGGCGAGCGCAAGGACACCGTGGCGTCCTTCCAGTTCCGCGGTCAGGGCAACATTGCCGCCGTCGGCGCGGGCAAATCGATAGGTCAGGTCACCATGCTTAGCGAGGTCCTGCCAGCCGTCGGAAAAGCCGACATAGCCGGCGCTCGGTCGGATCAGCGGATTATCTGCAGTCATGCAGAGCGAATGGTGGCCGTGAAACGAATGCTGCGCATAGGCCTCCCCGTCGATCCACGCGTTATTTTCAAAGCCGCTGCCACCCAAATGTGGAGCGGCGACGGTGACGAGTCGATAGTTGCCGGTTAGTTCGTAACGGATCAGCAGGACATCACGGCGTGGATCGGGCAGGATTTCCAGTTCGAGCCGGTAGTCATTGCCATCGTGGACGATGGTGACCAACGGAATGTAGGGTTTGGGGGTCTCCAAGCGGTAGCGATAGACCCGCTTCAGATCGATCCAGCGCGCATTGCTGACCAGATAGAAACTGAGGTCGCGCATTTGCGGGCGGCCGGTGGTCGGCCAGAAGATTTCGTTGACGATGCCGTGCCCAATCGTGACCCATACCCGGGTCGTTCCGAGGCCGGTCGTAACCAGATCCTTGTCGCTCGACGCCCAGGTCGGGGGGATGCCCGGTGCTCCGAAAGCCTGCTCCGCCATGCCGACTGCTCCGTTCGGAAACATAGATGGCCGTTCCCATTGGCCTGCGGTCATCCGGCTTGTCGGCGACTGCGATCAACATTCATATCCGAAGTCGGTGAAGCAAAAGCAAATCTCATCGCCATTAAAAGATGGACGATGAGCGCTCGCGGCTCCTCGCCCGGCGTCACAAAACCTTTTGGGCGCTTCTGACGCTTGCGGTCGTCCGGTGTTCATCGGCAACCGCGAGCAGGCCTCGGCCGGTTTTTGGTTCGTTGACAGGCGGATCAAAAGCGCGTTTTGTTTCAACGGGATGGGCGGGGGTTACGCGGCAATAAATGGACTTTATCACCAGTGTTCGGCGGCTGACGATCGAATGGGGCGATTGCGACCCTGTCGGTCTGGTTCTTTCAGTCCGCTACTTCGCGTTCTTTGACACGAGTGCCTGGCTGCTGTTTGAACGCGCGCTTGGCGTGAAGCGGTGGGAGCTTTCGGAAACCTTTGCGATCCTCGGAATTCCGATGGTCAGCGTGGACGCGCAATTCGCCCTGCCTTTGGGATTTGGTGATGCGCTCGACATTAAATCGCGGATCGGTCGCTTTGGGCGGTCGAGTTTTGTCATCATGCACCGGATGAGCAAAGACGGCCAACTCGCGGCCGAATGTGAGGAGACCCGGATCTGGGCCGGTCTGGACAGTTGCGGCCGCATTCAATCCCGGCCCGTCCCCGCCGAAGTCATCGCGCGTTTTCGCCGCGGCTGACAACGCCCATGCCCTGTTCGCCGCGCAAATTCCCTGAACAAAGCGTGCCCTGCGGCCAAGGCGTTAGCATGAGGAGCCATTAGGATGGACCTCACGCTGCTGATTTTCGTCGTGACATATGCGGGGATTGCCTTCGGTAAGTTCCCGTTCCTTCGGGTCGATCGGACTGGAGCGGTGCTGATTGGTGCCATCGCGATGATCGTCACCCAACGCCTGACTCCGGCGGCGGCCTGGGGCGCGGTCGACTTCGATACAATCGCATTGCTGTTCGGGTTGATGGTAGTCTCGGCATCATTTTCCGTTGCCGGCTTTTATCAGTGGATCGCTGCTCGGATCGCGGGCCTGAAGGTCGGGCCGCAGAAGCTTCTTGCGATCCTGATCGTTGCTTCGGCGACGCTTTCGGCCGTGCTGAACAATGATGTTGTGGTCGTTGCCATGACGCCGCTGCTTGTCGAAATCACGCTTGCGCGTGAACTCAATCCGCTGCCGTTTCTGTTGGGATTCTGTTTTGCCGCCAACACCGGGTCGACTGCGACCATGATCGGAAGCCCGCAGAATATGATCGTCGGCTCGGGACTTCACCTGTCGTTCAATGAATTTCTGAAGGTTGCCGCAATTCCGGCATTGCTGTCGCTTCCGATTGTTTGGGGAGTCGTGGCCTGGTTGTTTCGCAATCGCTGGGTCCTGCCCACACCACGAAGGATCGCCAGGCAATCGGAGATCCGGATACCGTTCAATCACGTCGAGACCGGTAAGGCGGCCTTCATCACGGTTGGCGTCATTGTCGCCTTCATTTTTACATCCTGGCCGCATTCCCTGATCGCGCTCGGCGCGGCCGGGGTCCTGCTGCTCAATCGCAAGATTGCCTCGTCGGATATCCTCAACAAGGTGGATGGCGATTTGTTGCTACTGCTGTTCGGTCTCTATGTGGTGAACGCGGCGCTGAGCCAGACCGGATTGCCGACCCAATTGATCGCCGACATGCGGCACGGTGGCTTTGATCTCGGCAATCCGCAGATCCTGCTCTGGGTCATGGCCTTGATCAGCAACACTGTCGGCAATACCGCAGCGGTCATCCTGATGATGCCCTATATCGGCGGCCAAAACGCCGAACTGACGGCGGCGGCGATGGCGCTTGGCACCGGCTTTTCCAGCAACCTGGTGGTGTTCGGGAGCCTCGCCGGAATCATCGTGACCGAGGCAGCCCGCCGGCACGATGTGACCATCTCATTCTGGGAATTTTCGCGGGCCGGTGCGCCGGTCTTTCTTGCATGCATGCTGCTGGCGGCCGGCTGGATTCTGCTGATAACGTAAGTGCGATCGAACAATGGTGACCAGGCTGCTCCGTGAACAAGTTCATCGTCGATTATGAACGCGACGAAGGCCCGCCGACCCCGGACGGTCGGCTGGACGGCTCGGCGTTTCATCGCAACCAGGGGCCGATTCTCGCGGTTTTGCGTACCGCACTCGCGGGGACCGCAGGAGATGTGCTCGAGATCGGCAGCGGAACCGGGCAGCACGTGGCGGCTTTTGCGCGGGCGCTTCCGGACCTGACCTGGTGGCCGAGCGATCCCAATCCGCGACACCGGCGCAGTATCGACGCATGGCGAGCCGCCAGCGGTTTGACCAATATCATGCCGGCAATTGATCTTGATGCGTCGAACGAAAACTGGCGGTCAGAGCATCCGGAATTGCCGCAAACGCTCGCCGCGATGCTGTGCATCAACTTACTGCATATTTCGCCTTCGGCCGTAACGGAACGTCTTATGCATGCCGCCGGCGGTTTGCTGAGGAAGGGCGGCGTCGCCTTGATTTACGGGTCGTTCGCGCGCGATGGTGATTTTATGACGCCGGGCAATGTGGCGTTCGACGCCGCGTTGCGTGCGCGAGATTCGGCCTGGAGCGTGCGCGATATCTCAGATGTGGAGGCGGTCGCGCGCAGCGAGGGGCTCGTCCTGGAGAATGTCGTGCCGATGCCTTCCAACAATGTCACGCTGGTGTTTCGGCGCTAGAGTATGATCCGGAAAAGTTTCAGACTTTTCCGATAAGATCATACGACAAACCAAGATATTAGATGGTCACTGCAATTCAATCTGCCTGAATTGGACTCTAGTGTGTTGGATTTGAAATTCGTACAATGATTTGCGGTAGGCCCTCAAACGAATTTCAAATCTAAGGCCACACTCAATTCAAAAGCTTGCTCGTGTCCCTATCGAATCCGAAGTTCGTATGGAGCAGTACTGAATAGTACGACGAACTTCGGATTCGGGACACAAGTTGGCCGGCATTCAATAAATCAGGTAGCCGCGCCGCTCATCGAGCCAAGCCTGCTCATCCGGTACGGTCATTGCGTCCAAATCCTGCGGCGTCGCCGTAGGATCATCGACCCATTCCCGCAGCAACGGACTGCCGTTGATGACGTCGATCGCGAGCTTGTCATGCTCGTACTCGTACGGAAAATCGCGCCACAGATCATAGTCAGAATACGCGAGGCGAATCGCCTTGAAGGCGAGCGCCTGGATGCGCCAAGGCTTGAACGCCTGATGGCGGTAACCGGGATCCTCGGTGTGGATCTGAATGCCGCTGCAGAACTGGCCAGCGTGTTTGTGAAACGTGGGTTCGAACCAACATTCCCGCAGACGGCAACCGTCGAGCCATCGTGGCGCGAGCCCACGCATTTCGTTCATGATTTTTCGGGCATCGATGCCGGGAGCGCCAAATAATTCCAGCGGACGCGTGGTGCCGCGACCTTCTGACAAGTTTGTGCCTTCGAGCATCACAGTGCCGGCATAGGCGCGCGCCATCCATAGATTCGGTGCGTTGGGAGACGGATTGATCCACGCTCGTTCGCCCAATGGCCAGCCGAATCCTGGTGCGGCGTCGGGCTGCCAGCCTTGCATTTCAACGACGCGATATTCGACATCGAGCTTGAGCGTCGCGATAAACCAGGAGCCTAACTCGCCAAGTGTCAGTCCGTGACGCATCGGCAACGGCCCTGCGCCGACGAAGCTTTCCCAGCCTGCCCGCAGTTGCAGGCCTTCGACCGGCCGGCCAACGGGATTGGGCCGATCCAGAACCCACACGGCCTTGCCGTGTTGTGCCGCCGCTTCCAGGACGTAGCGCAGCGTCGTGATGAAGGTGTAGATGCGGCAGCCGAGATCCTGCAGATCGACGAGCAGGATATCGAATGTGTCCATCATCGCATCGGTCGGCCGGCGGACTTCGCCGTACAGACTGAAGACCGGGATGCCATGCACCGGATCGTTGAAGTCGGCCAACTCGACCATGTTGTCCTGCTTGTCGCCGCGCAGGCCGTGCTGCGGGCCGAAGGCGGCCGAAATGTTGACGTCGTCACAGGCGGCCAGCGCGTCGAGTGTATGCGTCAAATCCTGCATGACGGACGCTGGGTGCGCGAGCAGGGCGATGCGCTTGGCCCGCAGCGGCGAACGCAAAGTCGGCTCGGCAAGAAGTCGATCGATACCAAATGTCATGGTTGCGACGCTGCTGGAAGTTCAAGCGCAAAGCAATCGGAATGATGAAAGTCCGCCTTGCCCGGCGGATGCGCCAAGGCCCAATGCGATAGCCGGCCATCGATTTCTTCGATCACGGCCGAGAGACCGAGGCGCCATGCGGTTTTTTCCGCCAATTCAGTCAATTCACCGAGATCGAGCACGGCTCGCAACCGATAATTATCACCATCAGATTGAGCCTCAACGCGCGGCGTGGGGATTGCGCGCGCAACATTTCGATCGTTTCGGTAGCCAATGAAACGATAGGCTGCCCATTGCGTCGAAGGCGCCAAGTTGATTTCAAAGTAGACGTCGCTCTCCGCGGCACGGATGAACGCCTCGAAGCAAGTATGCTTCCATAAATTGTCGGTGCGTGTCGGCGCGGTCTGCGACGGCAGGCGCATATCACCGATCCTGCCGGTTACCACATAGTGCAGAACCAGTTTACCGGTGCGTGGCCGTAAGACCTCGACGTCGATCTGCGTCGCGGCGCGGCATCGTGAGTCTGGATGAGCGATCAGGGGGTGGCGCATTGCAGAGGCACTTCGCAAGGAAAGATGCGGCAGAAGGGTATCGCAATTGCGTCCATGGGTTGGAGGCATTTTGGTTCAGCGCTTCTTGACGCGCGAGCCGATTGCGCGTCTTCGATCCGGTGCTTCTTTCAGCTCCCTGCCGACTCGTCCATGCAAGCGCTGATCAAATGGCAGACGGAATTCGACGATCGCAGACCGGCGCAACGGCGAAGGTGCGGCGCTTTATTGGAACGAAAACGGGGCGAAGCGACGCTTATTTCCCGCGCTGACGCAAATCAAACGGCGTTGGGCCCAATGGGCAAGGTACCCCTGAAAGCGACTAAAAGGCGATCGCTTTTGGATTCTCAACCTTGGCGGGAGGAGTGGCGAGAGCACTCTGCAATTGAAATTGGTTGCGGGGGCAGGATTTGAACCTGCGACCTTCAGGTTATGAGCCTGACGAGCTACCGGGCTGCTCCACCCCGCGGAAATGGCAAGCGCGGGGAAGCCCCGCGCCGTGACGGGTATGTAGCAATCGGCTTGGGCCTTGAAAAGGCTTTCAACGACCTATTTTGACATAAATGTCACGCGAGCCACCGCCGGAGTGCGATGGTGCCTTGTCCCTGCCATCGCCGGAAGACGATGGGACCAACCGCCAGGGGCGTAAAACCGCCAGGGGCGTAAAACCGGAGGCCCGACTTTGCCTCCAATTGAAATCACTGAAAGTGCGGGCAAATTCCCCGGCGGCCGCGCCGAGGGCTTCCGCAATGCGGGTCTATCTGACTGATATCTATTGATTTATCGAACAGTGTGGTTCATCGATCGACCGTGGTATTGCGGGCGTCCCAGAATTTTCCCCCGTTTTTCGGACATTTCAAGGGCGTTTGCCGGTCTTCGGGAGTGAGCCAACTTGCATCTGGAAAAGCGAATTCTCGTCACTGGCGGTGCCGGCTTCCTCGGCTCGCATCTGTGCGAGAGGCTGTTGGAAGAAGGCGCGGTCGTTGTCTGCGCCGACAACTTCTTTACCGGCGCCAAGGGCAATATCGCGCATCTTCTCGAAAACCAGCGTTTCGAGCTGATCCGTCACGACGTCACGTTCCCGCTCTATATCGAGGTCGACCAGATTTACAATCTGGCGTGCCCGGCCTCGCCGGTTCACTACCAGCATGATCCGGTGCAGACGACCAAGACCTCGGTCCATGGCGCCATCAACATGCTGGGGCTGGCCAAGCGGGTGCGGGCGAAGATCCTGCAGGCCTCGACGTCGGAGGTTTACGGCGATCCGTCGGTGCATCCGCAGGCGGAGGACTACTGGGGCCACGTCAATCCGATCGGCGTGCGCTCCTGCTACGATGAAGGCAAACGCTGCGCCGAGACGCTGTTCTTTGACTATTGGCGCCAGCACAAGCTTCCCATCAAGGTCGCCCGCATCTTCAATACCTATGGGCCGCGCATGCATCCCAATGATGGGCGGGTCGTTTCCAACTTCATCGTGCAGGCGCTGCTGGGACGCGACATTACCGTCTACGGCGACGGCCAGCAGACGCGGTCATTTTGTTATGTCGATGATCTCGTCGATGGTCTGATCCGGCTGATGGATACGCCAAGTGACGTGACCGGACCGATCAATATCGGCAACCCGCACGAATTCACCATTCGGGAACTTGCGACCACGGTCATCGACCTTACCAATTCCCGTTCGCGCATCGTCAGCCGGCCACTGCCGCAAGACGACCCCCGGCAGCGGCAACCGAATATTGCCCTGGCGAAGGAACGCTTGGGCTGGCAGCCAGAGCGTTGAACTCAAAGAGGGCCTTGCCCGCACGATTGGCTATTTCGATGATCTGCTATCCGATCCCGCCATCCGTGCGATGTTGATGCGAAACAACGCCAACGGCAGTTAAGTCAATCGCTGAGCTGGTCAGCAGGAACTCGGCGACTAATTGCCAAAATTAGTGCGAAAAAAACGTGACGCTATAGGTCGTCGCTTCGGTACATGTTGATTGTGCGGTGCATTAAGATCTGAAGAATTCACCGCCGCGTCAGTCGGTCGCCGAATTCGACTGGCAACGCAGGTGTATTATGTATTATAGGTAAGCGGCTGCGGTGGTTGGGATGTGTTGTCTCAAGCCGCCGTGCATTCAGGTGCCGTCCCTCGAAGTATTAGCCGACGTTGAAGATCGGTATCCAGACACAACGAAAACCACAAGGGAGAGAAAACATGACACGACCGACCCATCGTCTCGGTTTGGGCGCGATGGCCGCGCTTTTGGCGGCCGGGACTTTGACTACCATTCCGGCGCAGGCCGCATGGGAACCGACCCGTCCCGTTGAATTCATCGTTCCGGCCGGAACCGGCGGCGGCGCCGATCAGATGGCGCGGACAATCCAAGGCATTATCAGCAAGCACAAGTTGATGAAGCAGCCGATGGTTGTCATCAACAAGTCAGGCGGCGCCGGTGGCGAAGGCTTTCTTGACGTCAAGAATTCCAAGGGCAACCCGAACAAGATCATCATTACGCTGTCTAATCTGTTCACGACGCCTTTGGCGACAGGCATTCCGTTCAATTGGAAGGAATTGACTCCGGTTGCGATGCTCGCGCTTGACGAATTCATCCTGTGGGTGAACGCCAGCAAGCCCTACAAGAACGTGAAGGACTATATCGAGGCGGCCACGAAGGCGAACGGTTCCTTCAAGATGGCCGGTACCGGCTCGAAGCAGGAAGACCAGATTATCACCGTGGCTGTTCAGAAGGCCGCGAACGTCAAGTTCATCTATATCCCGCAGCGGGGCGGCGGCGCGGTCGCGGTCCAATTGGTCGGCAATCACGTCGATTCGACCGTCAACAATCCGATCGAGGCGATCTCGCATTGGCGCGGCGGCAAGGTGCGTCCGCTGTGCATCTTCGACACCAAGCCGGCCGATTACAAAGACAAGATCGCGGAAGGCAAGTCATGGTCGGATATCCCGACCTGTGCGTCGCAGGGGCTCCCGGTCGACTACCTGATGTTGCGCGGCATCTTCATGCCGGCTGGCGTCACCCCGGATCAGGTCGCCTTCTATGTCGATCTGTTCAAGAAGGTGCGCGAGACGCCGGAATGGAAGCAGTTCATGAAGAACGGTGCGTTCAATCAGAGCTTCATGTCTGGCCCGGAATTCGCCAAATGGCTGACGACCGAAGAGCAGCGCCACGAAGATCTAATGAAGGGCGCAGGCTTCCTCGCCAAAAAGAAGTAGTGGGTTGAATCCGATGGCCGCCGGCGGATGGTCACATCCGCTGGCGCGCCGGATCATCTGCTCTCGGAGAAAACAACAATGAGTGATGGTTCCGAAGGGGCGGCCAATGGCCCGTCCCACCGGTCGGTTGAGACCGGGGTTGCAATTCTGACCGCCATATTCGCGCTGATCGTCATCTACGGAAGCATGCAGGTCGGCTACGGTTGGGCCTCAGATGGCCCGCAGGCCGGGTTCTTTCCGTTCTATGTCGGGCTGCTCATTCTCGGGTCGAGCGTCATCAATTTCGTATACGCGCTCATGGGGCCGCGCGACAATCTGTTCGCGGACTGGCACCAGCTTGGCCAGGTCATGGCCGTCGTCATTCCGACCGTCATCTACGTCATCCTGATTCCCTGGATCGGCATCTACCTGGCTTCAACGTTGCTTATCGCCTTCTTCATGCGATGGCTTGGCAAGTACGGCTGGGGCTTGGTGGCGGCGATTGCGATCGGCATGCCGGTTCTGACTTTTATCGTGTTCGAAAAATGGTTCCTCGTGCCGCTGCCAAAGGGGCCGATCGAGGACATGCTGGGCTTTTGACAACATTGACCCGGGAGGGTGCGGCCGCGCCATGCACCGGCCGTAGGACAAAAGAACATGGAAGAAATCGTCAACCTATTTCACGGCTTTGCCATCGTCCTTCAGCCGTTCAACATCCTGCTGATGGTCGTTGGCATTTTGCTGGGTGTCATCATCGGTGTGCTGCCGGGGCTGGGCGGCGCCAACGGCGTCGCGATCCTGTTGCCGCTGACGTTTTCGATGTCGCCGACCTCGGCCATCATCATGCTGTCCTGCATCTATTGGGGGGCATTGTTTGGCGGCGCGATCACGTCCATCCTGTTCAACATTCCAGGCGAACCCTGGTCGGTCGCGACAACCTTCGACGGCCATCCGATGGCGCAGAAGGGCCAGGCCGGCGAAGCCCTGACTGCCGCCTTTACCTCTTCGTTCGTCGGCGCGTTGTTTGCCGTGATCATGATCACGCTGGTCGCGCCACTGGTTGCGGCCTTTGCGCTGCAATTCGGGCCGGCGGAAAAATTCGGCGTCTACTTCCTGGCATTCTGCAGCTTCATCGGCATGAGCAAGGAACCGCCGTTCAAGACGGTGGCCGCCATGATGATCGGTTTTGCGCTGGCGGCCGTCGGTCTAGACGAAGTGACCGGACAATTGCGCCTGACGTTCGGGTCGGAAACGCTGCTGTCCGGATTTGACTTCCTGATCGCGGTGATCGGTCTGTTCGGTATCGGCGAGATCCTGCTGACGATGGAAGAGGGCCTGAGCTTCAAGGGTCGTTCGGCGCACATCAATCCGAGAGTGGTGTTCCAGACCTGGGCACAACTGCCGCGCTATTGGATGACGTCCCTGCGCTCGTGCATCATCGGCTGCTGGATGGGCATTACGCCTGCGGGCGCGACGCCGGCGTCATTTATGAGCTATGGCATCGCCAAGCGGGTGTCGAAGAGCGGCCATAAATTCGGCACCGGCGAAATCGAAGGCGTAGTCGCGCCTGAGACTGCTGCGCACGCCGCCGGGACCTCGGCGCTTCTGCCGATGCTTGCGCTCGGTGTACCCGGTTCCCCGACCGCCGCCGTACTGCTTGGCGGCCTGCTGATCTGGGGCTTACAGCCAGGGCCCATGCTTTTCATCGAACAAAAAGAGTTCGTCTGGGGCCTGATCGCCAGCATGTATCTCGGCAATGTCGTCGGACTGATCATCGTGTTGACCTGTGTGCCCTTGCTGGCAGCCATTCTGCGGATACCGTTCAGCATCATCGCACCGATCATTCTGGTATTCTGCGCGATCGGTGCCTATACGGTGCACAACAACACCTTCGATGTGGGGATGATGATTGTCTTCGGCGTCGTTGGTTACGTGTTCAAGAAATGCAACTATCCGCTGGCGCCGCTGGTCCTGGCGATTGTCCTCGGCGATCGGGCGGAAGAAGTCTTCCGCCAATCGCTTCTGGCCTCGCAGGGAAGCCTGACGATCTTCTGGTCGAACGCGCTAGTCAGCACGATCATGGGCTTGGGCCTGCTTGCCCTGCTCTGGCCGATAATCTCAGACGGACTGACCCGGCTGCGGGCCAAGCCGGCCTATTGAGGCAACGAAACGATTGGCAAGAGCCCGCCTGGAGGGCGGAACTGTGTATATGTAGGCGCCGCGTGGCGGGCTGAGGGTCTTTACGTCCGATGATCGCCCCGGTAAGTTAGTTGGAATATTGTATACCAGACATGAACGCTAGTTCCCGTTCGCACAATCGCCCGGAGCACCCGCTTACGAGCGACGTTATGTCAGGAGAGGAAGCGCTGTTGTCATCCGTTACCGTCGATCCGATCGAGGCTCCGGTCAGCTTCAAGAACAAGGCCTATACGGCCTTGAAGAACGTCATTGTGTCGTTGGACATTTATCGCAGCCGCGCAGACGTTCGGCTCGATGAACGCCGTCTGGCGCAGGACTTCGGCATCAGCCGCACGCCGGTACGCGAGGCGATGGCGCAACTCGAACGCGAAGGCTTCGTGCGTCGGTACCGCGCCGCGGTATCTACGTCGTGCGCAAGACCAAACGCGAGGTGATCGAAATGATCACTGCCTGGGCGGCGCTCGAAAGCATGGCGGCGCGCCTGATCACCCAAAGCGCAAGCGGGGACGATATCGCATCGCTGCGGCGGATGTTTACGACATTCGTCAACGGCCAGGTGCACGCCAAGCTCGACGAATATTCCGAGGTCAACATCGAGTTTCACCAGACCATCATCCGCATGAGTGGCAACACCGTACTGATCAATCTGGCTGAGAACCTGTTCACCCACATGCGAATGATCCGTCGCAGGACGATCGGCGAGAAAGACCGCGCAACGCGGTCGATCCGCGATCACATGACCATCATCGAGGCACTCGAAGCACGCGAGACCGAGCGGGCCGAAGAGCTCGTGCGACAGCACGCTCTCGGTCTCGCGGACCACGTCGCGCAGTACGCCGATTATCTCGATTGAACAAATATCGAGCGTCGAAAGCGGTTCTGAAAAGAACTTGAGGGAGAAAGGGGGATGTCCGCACAAGTACAGAGTATCGATAAAATGGCGGCCGAAGAGGCGCGGGCGCTGACGGATGGCTTTCATCTTGTCATCGACGCGCTCAAGCTCAACGATATCAACACAGTTTATAATGTGCCCGGTATCCCGATTACGGATCTGGGTCGTTATATGCAGGCCGCGGGTATGCGGATTCTCTCGTTCCGGCACGAACAAAACGCGGGCTACGCCGCGGCAATTGCTGGTTTCCTGACGAAAAAACCCGGGATTTGCCTTACCGTGTCGGCGCCGGGTTTTCTCAACGGTCTAACCGCCCTGGCTCACGCCACGACCAACTGCTTTCCGATGATCCTGATCAGCGGCTCGTCCGAGCGTGAGATCGTCGATTTGCAGCAGGGCGACTATGAAGAGATGGACCAGCTCGCCATCGCGAAACCGCTCTGTAAGGCTGCCTACCGTGTCCTGCATGCCGAGGACATCGGCATTGGCATTGCGCGCGCCATCCGCGCCGCCGTTTCCGGTCGCCCGGGCGGCGTCTATCTTGACCTGCCAGCGAAGCTTCTTTGCGCAGGTCATGGATGCCGAGGCGGGTGCAAAGTCACTCGTCAAGGTCATCGATGCGGCGCCGCGCCAACTTCCCGCCCCAGAGTCGATCGAACGTGCGCTCGAGGTGCTCAAAGACGCCAAGCGCCCTCTGATCATCCTCGGCAAGGGGGCCGCCTACGCGCAGGCAGATGACGAAATCCGTGCCCTGGTGGAGAAGAGCGGCATGCCCTATCTGCCGATGAGCATGGCCAAGGGGCTGTTGCCTGACACGCACCCGCAGTCGGCTGGCTGCGGCGCGCTCGCTGGTGCTAAAAGAATCCGATGTCGTCATGTTGATCGGCGCCCGCCTCAATTGGCTCCTGTCGCACGGTAAGGGCAGGACCTGGGGCGATCGGGCGCAGAAGTTCATCCAGGTTGATATCGAGCCCAAGGAGATGGACAGCAACGTCGAGATCGCGGCCCCCGTGGTCGGCGATATCGGTTCGTGCGTCCAGGCCTTGCTTGAAGGCATGGGTGAGAAGCTGGGCAGCGCCGCCGGCCAACTGGATCGAGACGATCAACGAACAAGGTGGAAGCCAACGTCGCCCGGATGGCGCCGCGGCTGCAGAACAAGAATGTGCCGATGGATTACCATGGTGCACTTGGTGCGCTGCGTACCATCATCAAAGATCGACCCGATACGATCCTCGTTAATGAGGGCGCCAACACACTCGATTTCGCACGCAGCATCATCGATATGTACAAGCCCCGCAAACGACTGGACGTCGGGACCTGGGGTGTCATGGGTATTGGCATGGGCGCGGCCATTGCAGCGGCCGATTGAGACGGGCAAGCCCGTGCTGGCAGTCGAAGGCGATAGCGCTTTTGGTTTTTCGGGCATGGAGATTGAAACGATCTGCCGTTACAACCTGCCGGTTTGCGTGGTGGTCTTCAATAATAGCGGCATCTATCGCGGAACCGACGTCAATCCCCGGGCGGTCCGGACGTTGCGACAACCGTCTTCGTCAAGGACTCCCGCTACGACAAGATGATGGAAGCGTTTGGTGGCGTCGGCGTCCATGCGACATCGCCCGACGAATTGAGCCGTGCGGTAAACGTGGCCATCGGATTCTGGCAAGCCGACCTTAGTGAACGCCGTGATTGACGAAAAGGCCGGTACCGAGAGTGGCCGTATCGGCAATCTCAATCCGCAAAGCGTGGTTCGCAAGAAATAATGGAACACGCAACGACAGCACGGCCGGGCGTCGAATGCGCTCCGAGCAACGAGAATCAGACCATGTATCAGTGACGCGGCACGCGGCCGACAGTGCGGATTTGAGGCCGCGCCTGTTGCCGCCAGTCGGGATTGAGGTGGAGGACGAAGCAATGGCGGTGCGTAGCAAAGCCAAGAAGAAAAGTGGCTCGAAAAAAGCCGCTGCCCGCTCGCGGGCAACGAAGAAAACAAGTGGGAAGAGATCAAGCGCCAAGAAGGCAGCGGTGAGAAAGCCGGCGGCCAAAAAAGGCGCGGCCAAGACGAAATCAGTCGTCAAGACGGCGCGCAAGGCTCCGGCAGCGAAGGCCAAGAACGGCAACAGTTTGCCGCGGCCGTCGAGCAAGCCGTGGGGACAGGCCGGCAAGGCGCTTGATGGTGTGCGTATCCTCGATTTTACGCACGTGCAGTCCGGTCCGACCTGCACGCAACTGCTCGCCTATATGGGCGCGGACGTGATCAAGGTCGAGCGTCCCGGTGTCGGCGACATCACGCGCGGCCAATTGCGCGACGTTCCCAATGCCGATTCACTCTATTTTACGATGCTCAACGGCAACAAGCGCTCGATCACGATCGACTCCAAGCATCCCACAGGGCAAGGAAATCCTCGAGCGCCTGGTGAAGTATTGCGACGTTCTGGTGGAGAATTTCGCGCCGGGTGCGCTCGATCGCATGGGATTGACCTGGGAGCACATTCATAAGCTCAACCCGCGCATGATCGTGGCTTCGGTCAAGGGCTTCGGACCGGGGCCGTATGAGGATTGCAAGGTCTACGAGAACGTTGCGCAATGCGCCGGCGGTGCTGCTTCGACCACCGGCTTCCGTGACGGGCCGCCGCTGGTCACCGGCGCGCAGATCGGCGACAGCGGCACCGGACTGCATCTCGCGCTCGGCATTGTCGCCGCGCTCTATCAGCGCAACCGGACCGGCCGCGGCCAGAAGGTGCTCGCTGCCATGCAGGACGGCGTGCTCAATCTTGCGCGCGTCAAGCTGCGCGACCAGCAGCGGCTCAAGCATGGTCCGCTGGCGGAATACAGCCAATACGGCGAGGGTATTCCGTTCGGCGATGCGGTGCCGCGCGCGGGCAACGATTCCGGCGGCGGTCAGCCGGGTTGGATTCTCAAGTGCAAGGGCTGGGAGAAAGATCCCGACGCTTACATCTATTTCATCACTCAGGCGCCGGTCTGGGGCGCGATCTGCGATCTGATCGGTGAACCGGACTGGAAGACCGATGCCGATTTTGCGACACCGCGCGCGCGGTTGCCGCGGCTGCGGCAGATTTTCAACCGCATCGAGCAATGGACCATGACGAAGACCAAATTCGAGGTCATGAATCTTTGCAACGCGCACGACATTCCGGTTGGTCCGATCCTGTCGATGAAAGAAATCGCCGAGGAGCCATCGCTGCGGGCGACCGGCACGGTGGTGGAAGTCGACCATCCGGGACGCGGCAAATATTTGACCGTCGGCAATCCGGTCAAACTGTCGGACTCGATCTGCGAAGTGCAGCGCTCGCCGCTGCTCGGCGAACACACCGAGGAAATCCTGACCAAGGTGCTCGGCTATTCCGGCCGGGAGCTCGGTGAAATCAAGGTATCGGGCGCCATCAGCGCGCCCGAGAAGCCGAAAGCCGCCGCGGCGTAATTTGTCAAAGAGTCATGCCCAGGCCTGGCCCGGGCATTCATCGAAGAGATCAATCGTGATTTTCAGATGGATCGCCGGGTCGAGCCCGGCGATGACGCCGAACAGGGGGGAGAGGATCGTCCGATGCGTATCGTCGTCCATGGCCAGCAGGCGTTCGGCAAGGCCGTGCTGGAAGCCTTGTTGAAGCGCGGAGAGAATGTCGTCGCCGTCTATGTCGCGCCGGAAAAGGAAGGCGCCAAGGCTGATCCCCTGAAGGAAGCCGCGCTCGCCGCCAATCTGCCGGTCTACCAGCCGGCGTCCTATCGCAAGCCGGAAGTGTGGGAAGAGTTCAAGGCGCTCAAGCCCGACCTGCAGGTGATGGCGTTCGTCACTTTGTTTGTTCCCGAAGACTTCCTCAACATGCCGACCCACGGCTCGATCCAATATCATCCGTCGCTGCTGCCGGCCTATCGCGGGGCGAGCGCGATCAATTGGCCGATCATCAAGGGCGAGACGGAGACCGGGCTGTCGATCTTCTGGCCGGATAACGGCCTCGATACCGGCGATGTGCTTTTGCAGAAGAAGACCCCGATATCAGCCACCGATACGCTCGGTTCGGTCTATTTCGACCGCCTGTTCCCGCTGGGCGTCGAGGCGATGTTGGAATCGGTCGATCTGGTGAAGGCCGGCAAGGCGCCGCGCATCAAACAGGATAAATCGAAGGCGACCTATGAAGGCCGTTGCGGCCCGGACAATGCCCGCATTGACTGGGGCAAGCCATGGGAACAGATCGACCGCCTGATCCGCGGCTGCAATCCGGCGCCAGGGGCCTGGACGATGTTGGCGGGAAACCGGGTGAAAGTCTTCGATGCCACGCCGATGCCGGCGAAAGATCCGAAGGGCATTGCCGGCAAGATTGGCGAAGTGGTTGCTGTTGATGGTGACAGTGTCACGGTCGTCTGTGCCGACGGCCGTTTCAAGGTCACCCGCGTGCAGGCAGATGGGCCGAAGGTGGGTGCAGGCGAGTGGGCCGCGGCCGCGAAACTTGACGTCGGAACGAGACTAAGCTGAGTCCCGCAGGCAAATAATTCGCCGTCCATGATCACCCCCACCCTCATTTGCCCGGAACTTAATTTCCTCGCGTGAGGTAAAGGGTCGTCCTCCTCCATATCCTTTCTTTTCACGGATAAACACAATGCCCGCCTCGCAACATCAAAATCCCAAGTCCGATATTGAAATTGCCCAGTCCGCCAAGCCGCGTCCGATCATGGACGTGGCGCGCGAGAAGCTCGGCATCGCTCCGGAGAATCTCGAACCCTATGGCCATTACAAGGCCAAGGTGTCGATGAACTACATCAAATCGCTCAAGGACAAGCCGAACGGCAAGTTGATCCTGGTTTCAGCGATTACGCCGACGCCGGCGGGTGAGGGCAAGACCACGACGACGGTCGGACTGACCGACGCGCTCAATCACATCGGCAAGAAGGCGATGATGTGCCTGCGCGAGCCGAGCCTTGGGCCCTGCTTCGGTGTCAAGGGCGGAGCGGCCGGCGGTGGGTATGCGCAAGTCATTCCGATGGAGGACATCAATCTCCATTTCACCGGCGACTTTCACGCGATCGGTACCGCCAACAATCTGTTGTGCGCGTTGATCGACAATCACATCTATTGGGGCAACGCGCTCGGCATCGATGGCCGGCGCGTGTCCTGGCGCCGCGCGGTCGACATGAACGACCGCTCGCTGCGCGCGATCGTGTCGTCGCTCGGCGGTGTCGCCAACGGCTTCCCGCGCGAGGATGGCTTTGACATTACGGTCGCTTCCGAGGTGATGGCGATCTTCTGTCTCGCCAGCAATCTCGACGATCTCAAGCGCCGGCTGGCCAACATCATCGTCGGCTATACCCGCGACCGCAAGCCGGTGCGCGCTGGTGATCTGAAAGGCCAGGGCCCGATGACCGCGCTTCTGAAGGATGCGTTGTCGCCCAATCTGGTACAGACCCTGGAAGGCACGCCGGCCTTCGTGCATGGCGGGCCGTTCGCCAATATCGCACATGGCTGCAATTCGGTGCTGGCGACGACCACTGCGCTCAAGCTCACCGACTATGTGGTGACGGAAGCCGGCTTCGGCGCCGATCTTGGCGCCGAGAAATTTCTCGACATCAAGTGCCGCATGAGCGGGCTCAAGCCGGATTGCGTGGTGCTGGTCGCGACCATTCGCGCGCTCAAGATGCATGGCGGCGTCAAGAAGGACGACCTGAAAAAGGAAGATCTCAAGGCGCTGGAAGCCGGCATGGCCAATCTGCAACGCCATGTCGAAAATGTGCAGAAGTTCGGCTTGGTGCCGGTGGTTTCGATCAACCGGTTCTCGGCCGATACCGATGCCGAAATCGCACTGGTCAAGGAAGGCTGCAAGAAGCTCGGCGTTGAAGCCGTCATGGCCGATCATTGGGCGATGGGTGGCGAGGGTGCCGCCGATGTGGCCCGCGCGGTGGTCAAGGTCATCGACGAGGGCAAGAGCAAGTTGAAGCTGCTCTATCCCGACGACATGCCGCTCCTGGAAAAGATCCGCACCATCGCCAAGGAAATCTACCGCGCGAAAGACATCGCGGTCGACAAATCGGTGCGCGACCAACTCGCCAATTTCGAGTCGATGGGCTTCGGCAAATTGCCGGTCTGTATTGCCAAGACGCAATACTCGTTCTCGACCAATCCCGATGCCAAGGGCGCGCCGGTCGACCACATCATTCCGGTGCGCGAGGTGCGGCTGTCGGCAGGCGCCGAGTTCGTGGTGGCGGTGTGCGGTGACATCATGACAATGCCGGGCCTGCCGCGGGTGCCGGCGGCCAATTCGATCGATGTCGGACCGGATGGCCGGATCGTCGGGCTGTTCTAAATACACGCGCGGCGCGCGGAACGCTCGCGACGCGGCCTACACATCGTCGAGCGTTGCGGCGACGCGGCGCGCCTCGTCGACCAGCGCCGCGTTCAGTGGCGTCATCGGTTCGCGCACCGGTACGACGAGGCCGATCGTATGCACGGCCTCCGGGTTTACGATCGGGATGGCACGGATCGTGTCAGTAAGACCGAGCGTGGCGGCCAGCCGCGCCGGCATTACGCTCGCCCAGCGTCCGGTGCGGACATGGGCGAACAGCACGATCATTGAATTGGATTCCAAGGTCGGTTGCGGATCGCCACCGGCCGAGCGAAGTAGCCGCTCGATGATACGGCGGTTCTGCATGTCCGGCGTCAGCAAGCAGAGCGGTACCTGTGCGACCTCGCTCCATGTGACCGTCTCGCGATCGCCGAGCGGCGTATCGGCGGCGGTCAGCAACTGATAGCGCTCGCGATAAAGCGGCACGACATTGACGCGGCCAAGCGGCTCGTTGTCGACATAGGTGATGCCGGCGTCGATCTCGAGGTTTTCGAGCATTGTCAGAACCTCGATCGACGTTTTTGACGTCACCGTGAACCGCACATTGGGATGGCGCGCCCGAAACGGCGTGGTAAGCGCCGCTACCATGGCAAGCGTGGTCGGGATGGCGGCGATGCGCAACTGACCGGCCAGGCCGTGGCGGAGCGCGTTGATTTCCTCGCGCATCGCGCGGGAATCGCCGATAATCCGCCGGGCCCAATCGAGGGCGCGTTCGCCCTCCGGTGTCAGGCCGATGAATCGCGAACCACGGTGGACGAGCAGGACGCCGAGGGTCTCTTCGAGCTGCTTGATGCCGGCGGACAAGGTCGGCTGTGTCACGCCACAGACTTCCGCGGCACGGCCGAAATGCCGCTCCTGGGCCAAAGCCATCAGGTATTCCAGCTTGTCGATCATGAGGTGGCCAGAAACGTCGAATAAGTTTAGTGATATCAATGTATTATGAACGATAGAAATATTCAATCGTTGGATTTGGAGTTGGGGATTGTTCTAAACAAGCAAAGGCGCCAATGGTCCTCCATGAGCATCACCAGTGAATTGGATCGCGGGCCGCCCAAGCCCGGCAGCGGACGGCGCCGGCCGCCACGCACCCCCAAGGGCCGCCAGGTCGATCTGCAGGCCCTGGAGGATATCCGCGCGCTGCTCGGCAATCGCCCGCTGCGGCGCGATCTCCTGATCGAGCATTTGCATCTGATCCAGGACCGCTACGGGCACCTGTCGGCTGCGCATCTGGTGGCGCTGGCGAACGAGATGAAAATGGCGCTGGCGGAGGTCTACGAGGTCGCGACCTTCTACGCCCATTTCGACGTGGTGAAGGACGGTGACAAGGCGCCACCGGCGGTGACCGTGCGGGTCTGCGACAGCCTGTCTTGCGCGATGGCCGGCAGCGAGCGTTTGCTCAAGGAACTTGGTGACAAGTACGGTTCCGACGTGCGCGTCATTCGCGCTCCCTGCATGGGCGCCTGTGACCGGGCGCCGGTTGTCGCCGTCGGGCACGTGCAGACGCATCATGCGAAGACCGAAGCGATAAACACGGCGGTCGCGCAGGTTGTGCATCCCCACGCGTGGAAGACCGCCAATGATCTTGCGCGCTATCGTGCCGATGGCGGCTACGCGTTGTTGAAGGCCTGCCTCGACGGAGCACGCACGCGCGAGAATATGATCAAGGCGGTGAGCGACGCGGGCCTGCGTGGTCTCGGCGGTGCCGGCTTTCCGACCGGCCGCAAGTGGACGCTGGTGCGCACGGAGCCTGAGCCCCGGCTGATGGCGGTCAATGGCGACGAAGGCGAGCCGGGGACGTTCAAGGACCGGCACTATCTGGAACAGGATCCACATCGCTTTCTGGAAGGCATGTTGATCGCGGCCTGGGTGGTGGAAGCTGGCGAAATCTTCATCTACTTGCGCGACGAGTATCCGGAAATCCGTCTGATGCTGCTGGACGAGATCGCAAAGCTCGAACAGGCGGGGCTTACGCCGCATACCAAGATTCATCTGCGCCGCGGCGCCGGTTCCTACATCTGCGGCGAAGAATCGGCGATGATCGAATCGATCGAGGGCAAGCGCGGCCTGCCACGGCATCGACCGCCTTATGTCGCGCAAGTCGGCCTATTCGGCCGGCCAACCCTGGAGCAAAATGTCGAAACCTTGTTCTGGGTGCGCGACATCGTCGAGAAGGGCGCCGACTGGTTTACGTCGTTCGGGCGGAATGAGCGCAAGGGTCTTCGCTCGTTCTCGGTATCAGGGCGGGTGAGGGAGCCGGGCGTCAAACTCGCGCCGGCCGGCATCACCATGCGCGAACTGATCGAGGAATATTGCGGCGGCATGGCGCCGGGCCATACCTTCAAGGCCTACCTGCCGGGTGGGGCGTCCGGCGGCGTCTTGCCGGCTGCGATGGCGGACATCCCGCTCGATTTCGGCACCTTGGAGCCGCACGGCTGTTTCGTGGGCTCGCACGCCGTCGTCGTCCTGTCGGACCAGGACGACATGAAGGCGGTGGCGCTCAATCTGATGCGCTTTTTCGAGGACGAAAGCTGCGGGCAATGCACGCCCTGCCGGGCCGGCACCGAGAAAGCCGTGAAATTAATGCAACGCGGTCCCTGGGACGTCGCGCTGCTGGAGGAGCTCTCAGCGCTGATGCGCGATGCATCGATTTGCGGTCTGGGACAAGCGGCGCCGAATCCGCTGCTGACGGTGATAAAATATTTTCCCGAGGACGTGACGAAACCGCTCGGGAGTTGGAGTTGAGCCAGGCTCATGGTTCGAGACGCGCCCTTTGGGCGCTCCTCCCATGAGGTCAAATTGCAGCCCTCATCCTGAGGAGCCTGGCCGCGCGACGCGCGGGCGGACGTCTCGAAGGACGGAGGAAATGGCGGGGAACGAGCCATGACCGAGACGACACAGAAACCCGCGACTTTCTTTCTCGACGGACAAGAGGTCGACATTCGGAAGGGCGAGACCATTTTCCGGGCCGGGCGACGCGTCGGCGTCAAGCTGCCGCATCTTTGCTATTCGCCCAAGCCCGGCTATCGCGCCGACGGCAATTGCCGGGTCTGCATGGTCGAGATCGAGGGCGAACGGGTGCTGGCGGCAAGTTGCATTCGCACACCGACGCCGGGCATGACAGTCAAGACACAGACTGATCGCGCCAAGACCGCGCGGCGCATGGTGCTGGAACTGCTTGCCGCCGATCAGCCGGAGCGCGCGACCGCGCACGATCCGGAGTCCGAGTTCTGGAAAACCGCTGCGCGGCAGAAGATCGAGGAGAGCCGCTTTCCGAAGCGCGACACGCCCGCGCCCGATGTCAGCCATCCGGCGATGGCGGTCAATCTCGACGCCTGCATCCAGTGCAATCTGTGCGTTCGCGCCTGCCGCGAAGTGCAGGTCAATGACGTGATCGGCATGGCTGGGCGCGGATATTCGGAAAAAATCGTGTTCGATTTTGACGATCCGATGGGCGCTTCAACCTGTGTCGCCTGCGGCGAATGTGTGCAGGCCTGTCCGACAGGGGCGCTGATGCCGGCGAACCTGCTCGACAAGAACAACGTTCGCACCGAATTCGCCGACCGTACGGTGGACAGCGTGTGTCCCTATTGCGGTGTCGGCTGTCAGCTCACCTATCATATCAAAGACGACAAGCTGCTTTATGTGACCGGCCGCAATGGGCCGGCGAACGAGAGCCGATTGTGCGTGAAAGGCCGTTTCGGCTTCGACTATGTGCACAACCCGCAGCGGCTGCTGCAGCCGATGATCCGCAAGGACGGCGTGCCGAAGGTCGCCAACGAAGTGATCGACCCGTCCAATCCGTGGACCCACTTCCGTCCCGCGACCTGGGAAGAGGCGCTCGACCGCGCCGCCGGCGGTCTCAAGCGCATCCGCGACGAGCACGGCTCGCAGGCGCTGGCCGGTTTTGGTTCGGCAAAGGCTTCGAACGAGGAGGCCTATCTGTTCCAGAAGCTGGTGCGCACGGGCTTCGGCACCAACAATGTCGATCATTGCACACGGCTTTGCCACGCGTCTTCAGTCGCCGCGCTGATGGAAGGTGTCGGCTCGGCCGCGGTCACGGCGACCTTCAATGAAGTGAAAAATTCCGACGTCATTATCGTCATCGGCGCCAATCCGACCGAGAACCATCCGGTGGCGGCGACCTATTTCAAGCAGGCGGCCAAGCGCGGCGCCAAACTGATCGTCATGGATCCGCGCGGGCAGGCGCTCAAACGCCACGCCACTCACATGCTACAATTCAAAAACGGCACCGACGTCGCGATGCTCAACGCGATACTCAACGTGATCGTGACCGAAGGTCTTTATGATCAGCAATACGTTCAGACCTATACCGAGGGGTTTGGGCCGTTCGCCGAAAACATCAAGGATTTCACACCGGAGGAAATGGCGCCGATCTGCGGCATCGATGCCGACACCTTGCGCACGGTCGCGCGGACTTATGCGCGCGCCGAGAGGGCGATCATTTTCTGGGGCATGGGCGTGTCGCAGCACACCCACGGCACCGACAATGCGCGCTGCCTGATTGCTTTGGCGCTGACGACCGGTCAGGTCGGACGGCCTGGCACGGGCCTGCATCCGCTGCGCGGGCAGAACAACGTGCAAGGTGCGTCTGACGCGGGTCTCATTCCGATGTTCTTCCCCGATTACAAATCGGTTGAAGCACCGGATATCCGCGCGAAATTCGAGAAAGCCTGGGGCACGGAGCTTGATCCGAAGAAGGGCCTGACTGTCGTTGAGATCATGAAGGCGATCCATGCCGATCAGATCAAGGGCATGTATATCCTGGGCGAAAACCCGGCGATGTCGGACCCCGATCTCAATCATGCGCGCGAGGCGCTGGCCCACCTTGATCACTTGGTGGTGCAGGACCTTTTCTTGACCGAGACCGCGGTCTATGCCGACGTGGTGTTGCCGGCCTCGGCCTGGCCGGAGAAGGACGGCACTGTCACCAACACCAACCGCCAAGTGCAGATGGGACGGCAAGCGCTGCCGTTGCCAGGCGGGGCGAAAGTCGATTGGTGGATCACGCAGGAGATTGCGCGCCGCATTGGGCTCGATTGGAACTACCAGCATCCGGGCGAGATCTACACCGAGATGGCGTCGCTGATGCCGTCGCTCGATAACATCTCCTGGGAACGGGTCGCGCGCGAAAGCGCCGTGACCTATCCGTCCGATGCGCCGGATCAGCCAGGCCACGCTGTGGTGTTCGACAAGGGATTCCCCCGGCCCGGCGGCTTTGGCAAGCTGGTGGCGGCTAAGGTCACACCGCCGGCTGAAACTCCGGACGCCGAATTCCCGTTCATTCTGACCACGGGGCGCCAGCTCGAGCATTGGCACACCGGCGCGATGACGCGGCGTGCCACCACCCTCGATGCGCTCGAGCCGGGGCCGGTCGCGAGCCTCTCGCGCGGCACCATCGCCAAGTTGGGCATCAAGCCCGGCGATCCGGTCCAGGTCTCAACGCGGCGCGGCAGCATCGAACTGTCGTCGCGGCAGGACGATGCGGTGCCGGATGGGGTGGTGTTCATTCCGTTTGCCTATGTCGAGGCAGCAGCGAATCTACTGACCAATCCGGCACTCGATCCGTTTGGCAAAATCCCGGAATTTAAATATTGCGCGGCTCGCGTCGAGGCTGCAGGCGTTCACCAGGTGGCCGCGGAATAGGGCTTCCTCCCTCTCCCGGTGCACCTCAGGAGAGGCGGCTCCCGCGTCCTGCGACAAAATCGCAAGCGAAAAAGGCCGAATTGGACATTCCTCCGGAACCGCGGCGTCTATACTAGGGGCCGTGAACTGCGCGGATGGCCGGTCAACGCGAAATTTCGCCGCCGGCCGATCCTGGGCGTGCTGAGACGTGGTCGCCCCTGAACCTTCCGCGCTTGCCAAAAAGGGAGGACAGCCATGAATCGACCAATCCGAATTCTCACCCAATGCGCCCTGCCGATGCTGCTGGCTGCGACCGCGAGCCTTTCGCCGGCGCATGCCGATCCGGTCGCGGATTTTTACGCCGGCAAGCAGCTTACCATCCTGGTCGGTTATGGCGCCGGCGGTGGCTATGACACCACGTCGCGGTTGTTCGCCCGGCATTTCGGCAATCATATCCCCGGCAATCCCACTGTCGTCGTGCAGAACATGCCTGGAGCCGGGTCCATGCTGGTGGCCAATGCGCTGTTCAACACCGCACCGAAGGACGGTACCACCCTCGGCGTGTTCGCTTCGTCGACGGCGCTGGAGCCGTTGTTTGGCAACAAGAAGGCACTGTACGATCCGCGGAAATTCGAATGGATCGGGTCGCTGCACAGCGATATTGCGAGCTGTGCTGTGTGGAAGGGGGCTGGTCAGGGCATCAAGTCTCTGCCTGACCTGATCAATGCCAAGAAGACGGTGACTTTCGGGTCGACCTCACCGACCGCGATTACCAGCCAGCACCCGCAATTCCTTAAGAACGTGCTCGGCGCCAACATCAAGGTCATCTACGGCTACAAGGGCACCAAGGACGTCTCACTTGCCATGCAGCGGGGCGAGGTCGATGGTTCCTGCGGCATGTTCGAATCCTCGGTGCGCAGCGCCTATGAACAGCACATCAAGGCAGGCGAATTTAAAATCATCGTGCAGTTCGGGCGTGACCGCGCGGTGCCCTATTTCACCGATGCGACGCGCATGTACACAATGCTGAAGACCGATGATCAGAAGAAGATCGCTGACGTCATCTTCCGGCAGACCGAACTTGCGCGCCCGCTTGCAGCGCCTCCGGGTACGCCAAAGGACCGCGTCGCGGCCCTGCGCAAGGCGATGCTCGCGACGATCAAGGATCCTGCTTTCCTCGCCGACGCGAAAAAACTGACAATCGAATTCAACCCGGTCACCGGTGAAGAGACGGCGCAGATGTTTGCCGACTTCTATGCCACGCCGCCGGCTCTGGTGGCCAAGGCGCGGCAAGCCACCCAGCCGAACCGCAAGTGAGGGCGCTGTCGTAGTTGCAAGCGAGTTCGCAATGGCAACAATTCAGCTGCCGGTCGGCGCAATGCGCCGATCCGGCAGCTGCGCGGGAAGGGAGTTACCCGCGTTTTTGGCTCGATACCGCCTGCCGCTTGGCAAGCTCCGTGGTGATTTCGATCCGGTTGATGGCTTCGACGCCGTTTTCCGACGCTTCGTAATTGATTGTAATCACATCGCCGGCCTTCAATGTCTGGGGCACCGCAACTGTGCTCGGAATGCCGGCGAATTGTGACTGATCTTCCAACGTAATGGTGCGACTGGAAGGGTCCCATGCGGTGATTGTCGCGGTAACGCTTTCAGAGAATGCAGGGGTGAGGCTCGCCGCCAGCAGGCCGCTGGCCAGCAGGATCGCGCGTATAGACATGACCGGAAGTCCTTTCAGGATCCGTTGTATCGTTGACCGTGATTGCGGTGCTTTTCGCGGCCGGCTGTACGTCGGCGGCTTGGGTCCTCAACGCGGTCTTTTCTAACGGCCGGGGAGGGCTTGCGCGGGGCGCGTCTCATTCCGCTGCGACTTAATTTTCGCGTGATCTATGGCGCGATTGCGGCGGTTCGCAGCCGAACAAAAAAATTACGCAACGTTTATGCGTGGATTGTGGACACAAGATCGGCAGCTTGAAAACTCGCCTTTGAGAGCGTCGCTGTCACCGCACATGCGCCAAATAGTGCGCAAGGTCGGCAAGGTCATTGTCCTTGAGCGGGTAAAGCACTTCCGCCATCGCCGCGCGGTCGCCGATGCGCTTTTCGGCCTTGTAGGCGCGCAATGAAACGAGCAAATAGTCCTCGCGCTGGTTGCGCAACGGCGGCATCTGCTCGCCGCCGAGGAACTCGGCGCCGTGGCAGAAACCGCAGCGGTTCTGCTTGGCGAGCTCGCGTCCGCGCGCCATCCGCGCCGGGTCGTCAGCTTCTTCCGGTGCCGGCGGTCTGGGCTGCTGGGCAACGAAGGCCGCCGCCGCGCGCAAATCATCGTCGGTCATGTCCTTGGTCATCTCGTTCATGATCTCGACGGTACGATTGCCTTCGCGGAATGCGACGAGTTGCAGCAACGCGTAGAATTCCGGAAGCCCTCCCAGCGATGGAACCTCGGGGGTCGGTGAGACGCCATTTTCGCCGTGGCATTGCAGGCAGGCGGGCTTGCGCTCTTCAAAAATTGTCGTTTGTGCAGAGGCCGCCGTCGCGCAAACGAGTAGTAAGGACGCCATGGCCAGGCGCAAGGAAGGTCTGCGTCGCATGGGGGTGCTCGGCTCATTGGAAAAAGGCGAGGGCGCTGCCGCCCTCGCCACGTGGTCGTCGATTTTATTTGCCGTAGCTGATGCGATAGACCGCGCCGTTCCAGTCGTCGGAGACGAGCAGCGAGCCATCCTTCATCACCGTGACGTCGACCGGGCGGCCGATATATTTGTTATTTTCGATGAGGCCGGTCATGAACGGTTCCATCGACTTGAAATTTCCGTTGTCATCGAGATGGATCGCCACGATATCGGCGCCAAACTTTACGGTGCGGTTCCAAGGTCCATGGCGTGCGACGAAGATCGTGTTCTGATATTTCTCCGGAAACATCTTGCCGGTATAGAAGCGCATTCCGAGCGGGGCGGCATGCGGGCCCATCAATGCGATCGGCGGCGTGAAGTCGCTGCACTTATAGCCCCAGCCATGTTCCGGATCGGCGATGTTGCCCTGGTGGCAATAGGGGAAGCCGAAGTGCTGCTTGCCGGGCTGGGTGATCCGGTTCAACTCGCCGTTCGGCAGGTCTTCCGAAAACCAGTCGCGGTTGTTGTCGGTGAAATAGAGTTCTTTGGTCTTCGGATTGAAATCGAATCCGACAGTATTGCGCACGCCGCGGGCAACCACCTCGGCGCCGCTGCCGTCGAGATTTAGCTTGCGAATTTCGCCAAAGCCGGGCGGCGGTTCGCAGATGTTGCAGGGCGAGCTGTTCGACACATAGAGCTTGTTGTCCGGCCCGACGGCGAGGAAGCGCCAGCCGTGCGGTCGTGGATCGCCCAACTTGTCGTAGATGGTGACGAGCTTCGGCGGCTTGCCGAGGTTGTCCTCGATTTTTTCGGCCTTCGAGATCTTTTTGTGCTCGGCGATGTAGAGCGTGCCGTCGTGGAAGGCGAGGCCATTCGGCCAATCTAGCTTTTCGTAGAGCACCCTGGCCTCACGCTTGCCGTTCTTTTCGGTGATGGCCCATACCTTGTTTCCTTGCCAATTGCCGACAAAGACCGTGCCCTTGTCGCCTTGGCGAAGCGTGCGAGCATTTTTGATGCCGCTGGCATAGACCTCGACCTTGAAGCCGTCCGGTACCTTGATCTTGGCAAGCGGCAGTTTGTCGGCCGGGGTCGTCAATGGCGGCGGCGCGACCGGCGCGAGCGCCTGCGCGCCGGGTTTTTCCGGGCGGCCTTCCAGAGGACCTTTCGCGGGCGGGATATTCTTAGGCGCAACCGGTGCCGCGGCGGGGCCAGCGGCGTTGTTTTGGGCGATGGCGGGTTGGCCGATCAATGCAATGGCGCCGACGGCACATGCCAACAGCAAGCCGCGGCGAGCGGATACCGTGGTAATCATGACGATTCCTCCCTGATGCGGACGGCCTTGGACCACGACGATTGGGCGATGAATAGTGTCACCGCCGCTCCCGGGCTGGTCGTCCATACCGGTCAGTTTCCACCATTCAAGGGCAGCCGTGCAATCATTAGATGTAGCTTGACCCAAGTGCATCGAAACTGGAGGCCGTTTCATTCTGCGGCCTGCTCGCGAGTAGACTTCGGATTTGGGACACTCGTAACCCAATGATTCTAATGTGGTTTGGTTTGGAAATCCGCTAAACGGGCTGGCGGCCCGAATGAAGCGGGTTTCCGAACCATCATACTCTTGGTCTTTGCGGTGCAGCCGTGATGGCCTGACTTGAAATTGGGCGTCGCTCGCACCAAGGTGCATGGCATGGAAAGCCGCCTTCTTACTCCCGAACCCGCAACCGCCGTTCGATCTCATCCGATTCGGCGACGACGGCCTGCGCCACGATTGGACACGGCAGCAGGTCCAGGCCCTGTTCGATCAGTCTTTTCCGGATCTCGTGTTTGAGGCCCAGAGCCTTCATCGCCGGTATTTCGATCCGCGCGCGGTGCAGATTTCGACCCTGCTCTCAATCAAGACCGGCGGTTGTCCGGAGGATTGCGCCTATTGCCCGCAAAGCGCGCACTTCGATACCGGGCTCAAGGCCGACAAGCTGATGGACATCGAAACCGTCATGGCCGAGGCCAAGGCGGCAAAAGATGCCGGTGCGAGCCGCTTCTGCATGGGCGCGGCTTGGCGGTCGCCGAAGGACCGCGATCTTGATGCCGTCTGTGCGATGGTCGAAGGCGTCAAGGCGCTCGGCCTGGAGACCTGCATGACGCTTGGCATGTTGACCGGTGCGCAGGCGGGCCGCCTCAAACAGGCCGGGCTCGACTATTACAACCACAATCTCGATACCTCGCCGGAATTCTACGGCAGCATCATCACCACACGGACCTACCAGGATCGGCTCGAAACACTCGGGCACGTCCGCACTGCCGGCATTCATGTGTGCTGCGGCGGCATTGTCGGCATGGGAGAGCGTCGCGAGGATCGCGTCGGCATGATTGTCGAACTCGCCAATCTGCCGGCGCATCCGGAATCGGTGCCGATCAACATGCTGGTGCAGGTCGAAGGTACGCCGTTGGCGGGCGAGGCCGCCTTCGATCCGATCGAGTTCGTGCGCACGATCGCCGTGGCGCGCATCACCATGCCGAGGTCAATGGTGCGGCTGTCCGCCGGCCGTGAGGATATGAGCGACGAGATGCAGGCGCTGTGTTTCCTCGCCGGTGCCAATTCGATTTTCTATGGGCCGAAGCTGCTCACCACGCCGAACCCTGGGCGGCATCACGACATGGAATTACTCGATCGCCTCGGCATGGAGCCAATGGAGCCGTAGGCGTTCCGCGGTCGCGGATGTCCTTATTCCGTGACGCCGCCGGTGCTGCCCAAGGTATGTCCGATCCAGACCGCGAATAGGCAGAGCACCACAGAGCCGACAACATAGAGGCCGGCACGCAGCCATTCTCCTTCCTGTGCCAGCGTTAGAGTCTGCAGGCTGAAGGATGAGAAGGTCGTGTACCCGCCGCAAAATCCGACCATTACGAACAACTTGGCGCCGGTCGACATGTCGAACCGACCGGCGGGGCCGACCAACGCAAAAACCAGTCCGATCAGAAACGAGCCGAGCACGTTGACGGTGAGCGTGCCCCAGGGAAACGCTGTTCCCAGCCACCGGGCGCCAATTTCAGTGAACCAATGGCGCATCATGCCGCCGAGCGCGCTGCCGAATGCAATCCATAGGTAATTCTGCATCGCTCTCCCTCCGGCTGGCGCTTCCGCCGCGCCATGCCGCGACTCGCCGGTCCCACGGCAAACGCTAGTTGGGGCGTTTGCGAGGGTCAATCAGCCTAGAATTGATTATTGGACAGGCGCTTCTGCTCGAATCGTAGGCAGGCTTTGTGTCCTGGTTCGGCCCCCTAGCGGGCGTGGAATTGGACACAGCCCTCGTTGGCCCGAGGCAGATCAAATTTTCGACCCAAAGCATTTGGCCCCAATCTTGCTGTGGTTCCTTCAATCGTTGATGGCGCGCAATCGGATGGGGAAGCCATGGCGTTCGCGACGATCCACGCAGAGCCTGCGCCATTGCCGGTCGAGCCGGCGCGAACGGCGCTGCTCATCATCGACATGCAGCGCGATTTTCTGGAGCCGGGTGGCTTTGGCGAAACGCTCGGCAACGACGTTTCGCTGCTTGGCGGCCGCGGTCGCACCATGCCGGGCGGTGCTCGACGCCGCGCGAGCGAATGAATTCCTGGTCATCCACACACGCGAAGGCCATCGGCCCGATCTCACCGATGCGCCCCGGGCCAAGATCGAGCGCGGCGAGCCAACCACGCGGATCGGCGCACCCGGCCCGATGGGCCGCATTCTGATTCGCGGCGAAGACGGGCACGACATCATTCCCGAACTTTATCCGGTCGACGGCGAACCGGTGATCGACAAGCCCGGCAAAGGCGCCTTCTATCAGACCGACCTCGATCTCGATTCTGAAAAACAACCGCATCGACAATCTGCTGGTCTGCGGCGTCACCACCGAAGTGTGCGTGCAACACGACGGTGCGGGAGGCGAACGATCGCGGCTACCGCTGCATCGTGCTGGCGGATTGCTGCGCCTCGTATTTCCCGGAATTTCACGACATGGGTCTGAGGATGATCAAGGCGCAGGGCGGCATCTTCGGTTGGGTGTCCGATTCCGCGGCGCGTGCTTGCCGCGTTCGGCGCATCTGACGCTCGCTGTTGAGCGCGGACGCGAAGGAGGGCGGGCGATGACACCAACGACGGCATCGACAGGTGCGGCTGCAACGAGCGGCAACAGCCATGACGCGGCCGGTTCTATGGACCCCGGGCGACTGGAACGCCTTCTTCGGATTCGGCACCAATATTCTGGTCAACATGCTGGTGCTGACGGGCCTGCTGCGCTTCGTGCTGAAGATGCCGCGACTAGCTCGTGTTCGGCCGCATCCTTCCTGCGCTCGGGCTGATGCTGTTCCTGAGCACGATGTACTACGCGTGGCTGGCCTACCGGCTTGCCAAGCGGACCGGCCGCAGCGACGTCTGTGCGCTGCCCTCCGGTGTCAGCGTCCCGCACATGTTCGTCGTGACGTTCGTGATCATGCTGCCGATCGCCTGAAGACGGGCGATCCGGTCAAGGGCTGGGAGGCGGGGCTGGCCTGGGTGTTCATCCAGAGCTTCGTGCTGATGATCGGCGGGTTCATCGCCCCCTATATCCGAAAGATCACGCCGCGCGCCGCGCTGCTCGGTACGCTGGCCGGCGTGTCGATCGCGTTCATCTCGATGCGGCCGGCGCTCGAGATGTTCATGACGCCGGTGATCGGCATTGATCTGCTTCGCCATCATCCTGGTCGAGCTGGTTCGGGGCTGTGCGCTACTCCAAGGGCATCCCCGCGGGCCTGGTCGCGATCGCGGTCGGCACGCTGATCGCCTGGGGCTCGACGCTGTTCGGCCTCGAACTATCGGCGGCATGAGCCTCGACAAGCTTGCCGGCTCGTTCGCGCAGCTTCGGGTTTTCGGTGCCGATCCCGGCCGTCGAGCACGTGTTCTCCGGCTTCGAGTTCCTCGGCATCATCCTGGTCACCGCGATCCCCTTCGGCATCTACGACCTGGTCGAGGCGATGGACAACGTGGAGAGCGCGGCGGCCGCCGGCGACAGCTTCCCCACCACGCGCGTGCTGACCGCCGACGGCATCGTCAGCCTGATCGGCTGCCTGATGGGCAATCCCTTCATCCTCGCGGTCTACATCGGCCATCCCGGATGGAAAGCGATGGGCGGGCGCATCGGCTACTCGGCGGCGACCGGGCTCATGGTGATCGTGCTGGCCTGGTTCGGCATCATTTCGGTGATGCTGTCGCTGGTGCCGGTGGTCGCGATCTCGCCCATCCTGCTCTACATCGGCATGCTGATCGGTGCGCAGGCCTTCCAGGAGACGCCGAAGCGCATGCGCCGGCGATCGTTCTTGCGCTGGTGCCGCATCTGGCGGCCTGGGGCAAGACATTGATCGACGGCGCCTTGAGCGCTGCCGGCACGAACGCTGCCGCCGTCGGCCTCGATAAGCTCGGCCAGGTCGGCGTGCTCTATCACGGCCTGGAGGTGCTGGGCGGGGGCGCGATCCTGAGCGGGCTGATTTTTGGCGCGCTCGGGGCCTTTATCATCGACAAGAAATTTACCGAAGCGGCGGGCTTTGCGGCGGCTGGCGCGGTGCTGACATTCTTCGGCTTCATGCACGGCGAATCGGTCGGCTTTGCGGTTACTCCGGGCATCGCGCTCTCTTATGCCATCGTCGCGGTATTCCTCTATGTCGCGGGCCGCATGCCGGTTCCGACCGCGGCGCAGACGGCGCAGACGGTGCGGCCGGCCGATATTGCCGTACCGGCGGAATAGGCTTCGGACGCGCGGCCGCTTGCCGTCTGGGCGCACCTTGCTTCGACAGGCTGCCCTTCGGGTTCGTGGCTGGCGCGGTACACTCCTGCTTGCGGAACGCCCCGCATTCCACCCATGCGGGGTATCCTCTTGAATGGTGCGGCGCATGAGTTCAAAAGGGGCGTCTGCCCCACCTCGAAAGAGCTTATTTGCCGCGCTCCATGTCCAATCGCCCCCGGCGCACGTCGCTTGATCTGTCGACTGCGATCATCACCGTCATCTCGCTCGTCGCTGTCGCTATCGTCTATATGCGCGACGGCATGGACAAGGTGTTCAGCGTCTTTTTGAGCAATTTTCATCTGCTCTGGGAGACCATGCCCAAGGTCTTGGGCGGCTGCCTGATCGGCTCGTTCATGGCGCTGATGCTGCCGCGGGAACACGTGGCCCGGCTCGTCGGCGCCGAATTGGGATTTCTCGGCCTTCTGCTTGCGACCGTGACGGCGATCGTCTTGCCGGGCGGTCCGTTCACGATCTATCCGGTGGCGACCGCTTTTCTCACCCTGGGCGCCGACGTCGGGACGGCGGTTGCCTTCATCACGAGTTGGACGCTGCTTGGGTACAATCGCGCCCTTGTCTGGGAGGTGCCGTTCTTCGGAGCCGATTTCGTGATCTGGCGGATCGTCGTATCGATCCCGCTGCCGATCATTGCCGGCCTGTTGGCGCGTAGCGTGGCCAAGATCATCCGCACGCGGCTTGGGGTGGACAAGTGGCCTTAGGTCTCATCATCAATGGCGTGCTGTGGGCGGCGGTGATCATTCTTGGCACCATGGCCGCCATTCGCAGCAAGCCGCTGTTCTTCGATGGTGCGCGCGCAGGCCTGAGCGATTTTTTTGGCATCCTCCCGCGTATCATTATCGGCATCGTCGGTTCCGGCTATTTGGCTGAGGCGCTGCCGAAGGACGGAATTGCCGACTTGATCGGTCCGGAAACGGGCATGCTTGGGGTGACGATCGCGGCGGTTGCCGGCGCGCTCACGCCCGGCGGCCCGGTAATCGGCTTTGCAATTGGTGCGACCATGTTGAAAGGTGGTGCGGGGGCGCCGCAAGTGGTGGCCTATTCGATTGCCTGGGCACTCTATGCGTTGCCGCGCATTCTGAATTTCGAGTTGCCGTACATGCCAGGGCGGGTGGTGTGGCTGCGGGCGGCTGTGTCGGTGCCGCTACCGTTCATTGCCGCGATGACGGCCATGCTGATCGGGCGACCGGTACCGTGATCTCGATTTTGGATCAGTGCACGGCTGCCGCCGCGCGCGGCATGATTGCGCCGGGATGGCGGATTACTTGCGCCGCCAGCCGGTGCGCGGCTGAAGCCGAAGGCTCTGGCGCTTCGCCGGAAAGACGCGATGCAAGGTAGGCAGCATTGAATCCGTCGCCGGCTGCGGTGGGATCGACTGGCTTGACGACGTTGGGGACCGGTATGAATTCCCGCTTGCCGCCGGTGGCCAGCAAAGCGCTGTTCGGGCCGTTCTTGACGACGATCTCTGCGACGCCGAAGGCTTGCAGACGCTCGACCGTCGCTTCCGGGCTCGGGTCGCCCCACAGTACCGCTTCGTCATCGTAAGCCGGCAGAGCAATGTCGGTGCGCTTGAGCGCCTCCATAAAAACAGTCCGGGCGCGCGATAGCTCGCCCTTCCAGCCGCGCGGACGGAAATTGCCGTCGAAGGCGACTTTGCAGCCGTTTTTTCGCGCCATCTCTAGCATTGCCAGGAAACGCCCCAGGCCGGTGTTGGAATAGAGCGACAGCGTGATGCCGGAGAAATAGATCAACTTGGCCGGAATCAGGCTCTCGGCGACCAGCGCCCATTGCGGCAGTTCGAACAGTTCGCGTGCCGGCGCGGTGTCGTGCCAGTTGGTGGCGCGGCGGGCGCCGGCGGGGTCGGTCTCCACAAGCGACAGGCCTGGTAGCCGGCCGGGAAGCTGCAGCATCAAATCGGTCGTCACCCCTTCGGTCGCGGCGAGCGCCACGATGGCGTCGGAATAGGGGTCTTGGCCAAGCGCCGTGGCGAAGGCAACGTCAAGCCCGGCCCGGGCGAGATAGATCGCGGTGTTGAAAGTGTCTCCTCCGGAAGCCAACGCGAAGCGACCGTCGCCGCCACGGGTCAGCGCGATCAGGGCCTCGCCGACTGAGACAATACGGGGCCGCTTATCTGTCATGATTGTTGCTCTAGTACCGGTTGGGAGATCGCTATGAGCGGTCAGACGTGACCATGGCCCGACCGGCAGCGGTTGGCAAATGCTCAGCCACGCAATAAGCGATACGCGTGCAATCCCGAAATTTTCCGAAGGGGCTGGTTCGCTGTGGCGTCAAGGTTTGGCGATGCGGCCGTAGGAAACGAAACCTCTGCACATCGAAATACGCCGATTACACTGTTGGTCAGCAGCCAATGGGCACCAATTCAGTAACTCCTAAATAGTTACAACGGAGAGGTCAAAAATCTCCTTTTCATGCTCCGGCACGATATGTTATATTATAACATAAATTCACATCCACCCCGACAAGTAGGAAAGTTTTGGCGTGCCGACGCAGATCCACCCCGAGTTGCATCAACCAGCCCGTGCCCATGCGCACCATCACGGTTCTGGTGAACTTCATCCGCCGGCGACAATCGCACCGTCGATCTTGCGGATGTCTGCTGCCGAACGGCTCTCCGCCGTTGTGATCGTGATCGCTGCGCTTTGGGGCGCTGTGTATTGGGCGTTGAACTGAGGTCGAATTTCGATGAGTGAAGCGCTCGCGTTCCGAGATTTGACTTTGGGCTACGATCGCCATCCCGCCGTCCATCATCTCGATGGAGCGGTCGAGAGCGGCGCGCTGGTCGCGGTAGTCGGTCCCAATGGCGCCGGAAAGTCGACGCTGTTCAAGGGCATCGTTGGCATGATCAAGCCGCTCGCCGGACGCATCGAGCGCGGCGGGCTCAAGGCGCAGGAGATCGCCTATCTGCCACAGGCGGCCGAAATCGACCGCTCGTTCCCGATCAATGTCTACGACATGGTGGCGATGGGGTTATGGCGCCGCACCGGTCTGTTCGGCGGCATCGGCCGCAAGGCCCGCGATCAGATCGAACAGGCGCTTGCGGCGGTCGGTCTGACAGGCTTTGAAGGCCGCGCTATTGGCACGCTCTCCGGCGGGCAGATGCAGCGCATGTTGTTTGCGCGCCTGCTGTTGCAGGATGCGCGCATGATCGTCCTTGATGAACCGTTCAACGCGGTCGATGCCAAAACCTCGGTCGACCTGTTCGATTTGGTGAGGCGCTGGCACGGCGAGCGGCGAACCGTGTTGACGGCGCTGCACGATATCGAATTCGTCAAATCGAATTTTCCGGAAACGTTGCTGCTCGCGCGCGAGGCGGTGGCATGGGGCCCGACACCGCAGGTTTTGACTGCGGAGAACCTGCTGATGGCGCGCCGGATGTGCGAGGCCTTTGATGAGCAGGCCGGCGCCTGCGTGGCCGAGGCAGCCTGACATGATGTACGACACGCTCATCGGTCCGTTTGTCGAGTTCGAGTTCATGCGCCGGGCACTGGTCGGCACGATCGCGCTCGCCTTGGGCGCCGGGCCGATCGGGGTGTTCCTGATGTTGCGGCGGATGAGCCTGGTCGGCGATGCCATGGCGCACGCCATTCTGCCGGGAGCCGCGATCGGATTTCTGCTGTCGGGCCTCAATCTGTTTGCGATGACCGCTGGCGGACTGATCGCGGGCATCGTCGTTGCCTTTCTGACCGGACTGGTCGCCCGACTACGGTGTTGAAGGAAGATGCCGCGCTGGCGACTTTCTATCTGCTGTCGCTTGCGCTCGGCGTCACCATCGTATCCATCAAGGGCAACAATATCGATCTTCTGCATGTTCTGTTCGGCTCGGTGCTTGCGTTGGATGACCAGACGTTGTTGCTGATCGCCGTCAATGCGACGATCACTGTTAGTGCTGCTGGCGATGATTTATCGTCCGCTGGTGCTGGAATGCGTCGATCCAAATTTTCTGCGCTCGGTGAGCAGCGCCGGTGCACCGGCTCATCTCGCTTTTCTGGCGCTGGTGGTGCTCAACCTGGTTAGCGGCTTTCATGCGCTCGGTACGTTGCTGGCGGTGGGCATCATGATGTTGCCGGCGGCAATCGGACGTTTCTGGGCTCGCGATGTGACCATGATGATCGTGATCGCTGCCGTCAGCGGCATAGCTTCCGGATACGCCGGACTTCTGGTCTCGTATTACAGCGAGGTGCCGTCCGGTCCGGCGATCATCCTGGTTGCCGGAGTGTTGTACGTGCTGTCGCTATTGTTTGGTCAGGTTGGCGGCCTGGTGCGCCAATTGTTTCCTGGAAAACACCTCGAAGCCTGATGCAAATCCGAAAACAAATGATCTGGTGATAGTGATGATGATCAGCCGACGTCCCCTCATGTTTGGTGCCACCGTACTGGCAGCGGCTGCTGTTGACGACACCGGTGTTTGCCGCCAACAAGCTCAAAGTCGTCGCCAGCTTTTCGATCCTGGCCGATCTTGTGAAAAACGTTGGCGGTGATCGGGTCGACGTCACGACTCTCGTGGGGCCGGACGGCGATGCCCATGTCTTCTCGCCGTCACCGGCGGATGCCAAGAAGGTCGCGGCCGCCAGGCTTGTCTTTGTCAACGGCCTCGGTTTCGAAGGATGGCTCGACCGGCTGGTGAAGGCTTCGCGCAGCAAGGCCAATGTCGTCGTCGTCAGCAAAGGCGTGACGCCGCTGCGGCGGGACGACGATCGCAACCATGACCGCAAAGGCGGGACCGCCAAGTCTGGGCATGACCATGATCATGGCGATATCGACCCGCATGCTTGGCAATCCCTCGCCAATGCCAAGATCTATGTCGACAATATTCGTAACGCGCTGATCAAGGCCGATCCCGCTGGCAAGGCGGCCTATGAGGCCAACGCCCTGGCCTACCTCGCCAGGATCGATGGTCTGGAAAAAGAGGTCAAAGAGGCGATCGCCAAGATCCCCGCCGACCGCCGCAAGATCATCACCACCCATGACGCCTTCGGCTATTTCGGCTCGGCCTACGGTATCGATTTCATCGCGCCGCAGGGTGTTTCGACCGAAACGGAGGCAAGTGCGCGCGACGTCGCCAAGATCATTTCCCAGATTCGGAAGCAGAAAATCCCAGCCGTCTTTCTGGAGAACATCTCCGATCCCCGGCTGGTCAAGCGCATTTCCGAGGAGACCGGGGCGAAAATTGGCGGGACGCTCTATTCCGATGCGCTGTCAAAGCAATCCGGACCAGCATCAACCTATATCGACATGATGCGAAACAATGTCCGGGAGATCAGCGCGGCGCTGATCAGCTAGAGTGTGATCCGCGGGGCCGTTGGAGACGGCCAAGGCGCCGGGAGGGATTTTGCGATCCGCTGCGGGTGTATATATACGCCCGCAACGGAGTATCCGCATGTCCGAAAAAATTCCCGTCACGGTCCTGACCGGCTATCTCGGTGCCGGCAAGACCACCCTCCTCAACCGTATCCTGTCCGAACCGCATGGTCAGAAATACGCCGTGATCGTCAATGAATTCGGCGAAATCGGCATCGACAATGACCTCGTCGTCAACGCCGATGAGGAAATCTTCGAGATGAACAACGGTTGCATCTGCTGCACGGTGCGCGGCGACCTGGTCCGTATCATCGATGGGCTGATGCGGCGGAAGGGCAAGTTCGACGCCATCATTGTGGAGACCACGGGGCTTGCCGACCCCGCGCCGGTCGCGCAGACCTTCTTCATGGACGAGAACATTGGCCGTCGAGCGCGTCTCGATGCGGTGGTCACGGTAGCGGACGCCAAGTGGCTGCAGGACCGGCTCAAGGACGCGCCGGAAGCCAAGAACCAGATCGCCTTCGCCGACGTCATCCTGATCAACAAGACTGACCTGGTGGATCGCGCGGCGCTCGAAGAGGTGGAAGGCCGCATCCGCGGCATCAATCCCTATGCCAAAGTGCACCGCACCGAGCGCTGCGCAATCGCGCTCCCTGAGGTGCTCGGCCGCAATGCTTTCGACCTCGATCGAATTCTGGAAATCGAGCCGGACTTTCTCTCCCGAGACGACGACCACGACCACCACCACGATCATGAGCACCATCACGATCATGATCATGGCCATGCGCAAGACCATGGCCACAACCATGGTGGTCTGAATCACTATCACGACGAGGATATGCAATCGTTGTCGCTCTCGACCGACAAGCCGCTGAATCCCGACCGGTTCTTCCCATGGATTCAGGACCTGGTGCAGCGCGAGGGGCCGAGTATCCTGCGTAGCAAAGGCATCCTGTCTTTCAAGGACGATCCGCAGCGCTTCGTGTTCCAGGGCGTGCACATGATCCTGGACGGCGATCATCAGCGCGACTGGAAACCGGACGAGCCGCGCATCAGCCGGATCGTCTTCATCGGCCGCGATCTGCCGGAGAAGGACATCCGCGAAGGCTTCGAGAGCTGCGTGGCGTGACCGAAGTGCTGCCGACACAGTCCTGGCAAACGCTGGCCAATTCGGTCGTGCGGTGGGCGAAGGAGCGTCCGGATGTTATCGGCGTGGCCTTGGTCGGGTCGTGGGCGCATGGCACACCGCGAGCGGAGTCCGATGTCGATCTCGTGCTCCTGGTGCGCGATCCGGAAATCTATCGGGAGAGCCCTAGCTGGCTGATGGACATTCCGTGGTACCGGGATCGCGTGGCCATCAAAAATTGGCACGATGCGCAATACGGGCAGGCCTGGTCACGGCATGTCCACCTGGAGCCGGGCGGCGAGATCGAATTGACGTTCTGCGCACCGTCATGGGCGGCTGACGATCCGCCGGACCCCGGCACGGTTCGCGTCGTGCAGAACGGATGCCACATCCTGCTCGACAAGGAGCAACGTCTTGCGCATCTGATAACCGCCGTGGGAGCGGCAAACTGTCCATGACCGACGCTCCCGGCCAGACCGTTTCCGTCACGGATCGGGTGACGGCGGTTGCCGCCGGCTCCCCGGTCGTCGGCGCCCGTGGCCTGGTCGATGTCGTTGCGTTCGTTCTCGGTGAGGAGGCGCTGCTCCTGGTCGGAGCCGACGGCCGCGAGCAGCGGGTCGCCGTTCATGACGGCGGGATTCTGTCGTCGACGTCCGACGGAAAACGCGTCGTCACCGGCGGCGACGACGGCCAAGTGGTGGCGACCCAGGCCGACGGCACGTCCACCGTGATCGCAACGGATGACAAACAGCGCTGGATCGATCAGGTGGCGCTGGCGCCGGATGGGTCCGTCGCCTGGTCGGCCGGCAAGCAGGCCTTTGTCCGGACCGCCAAAGGCGAGACGCGCATGCGGGAGGTGCCGTCCACCGTCGGCGGTCTCGCTTTCGCGCCCAAGGGCTTTCGTCTGGCGATCGCGCACTACAACGGTGTGACGTTGTGGTTTCCGAATGCGGCCGACGCCGCGCCGGAATTATTCGAATGGAAGGGCTCGCATCTCGGGGTCACCTTCAGTCCGGATGGGCAGTTTCTGGTCACGACCATGCAGGAGCCGACCCTGCACGGTTGGCGCATCGCCGACCGCAAGAACATGCGCATGGCCGGCTATCCCGAACGCGTGCGCTCGTTCGACTGGAGCGCCGACGGCAAATGGCTCGCGACCGGCGGATCGGACCCGGTGGTGATGTGGCCGTTCCAATCGAAGGACGGCCCGATGGGAAACAGCCGCGAATGCTGGCGCCGCTCGAAACTCGCGTTACGTCCTTGCCTGCCATCCGAAACAGGAGATCATCGCGCTCGGCTACGGTGACGGCACGGTGTTGCTGGTCCGCATCTCCGATGGCGCGGAAATACTGGTGCGCCAGCCGGACGACGATCCGGTCACGGCCATGGGTTGGAATGCACACGGCACGATGCTGGCGCTTGGCACCGAAGGCGGGGCGGCCGGAATTCTGGCGCTTTGAGAACAGCCGGCATTGCAAGGCTGAATGGCTCTGTTTACCCAGGGCCAAAATGACAATGGGTCAGCGAATGGAATTCGGCATTTTTGATCATCTTGATCGCAACCCTCTGCCGCTTGCTGCTTTCTACGAATCGCGCCTGCGGCTGATCGAGGCCTATGATCGCGCCGGCTTTTATTGCTATCACTTGGCCGAACACCATTTCACCCCGCTCGGCATGGCTCCGTCGCCGAGCGTGTTTCTCGCCGCCGCCGCGCAACGCACCAGCCGGCTGCGCCTCGGAACCATGGTCTATGCGCTGCCGCTGCATCATCCGCTACGGGTGATGGAGGAGATCTGCATGCTCGACCATTTGAGCGGCGGGCGGCTCGATATCGGCTTCGGCCGCGGCTCGGTGCCAATCGAGGCGGTCTATTATGGCGAGAATGCCAGTGTCGAGGAGCGCCAACAGCTGTATGGCGAGCGGCTCGATCTGATCTTGCAGGCGTTTCGCGCCGATCGCCTGACCTTTGAAGGCCGGCGCGATCGTTTTTCCGACGTCCCGATGGAACTCAAGCCATTGCAGCAGCCGCATCCGCCGATCTGGTATGGCGCGCATTCACCCGATAGCGCCGAACGCGCGGCCCGCCGCGGTCTCAATGTCATCAACAATGATGCACCGCGCCTGACACAGCCGACGCTCGAACGCTTCCGCACAGTGTGGCGCGATCTCTATGGAAGCGAAACAGCGCTTCCGAAGGTTGGCATGGTGCGTCATATGATCGTCGCGGACAGCGACGAGGAAGCGCGCGCGATTGCGCGACGCGCCTACGCGAAATGGCTGACCAGCTTCAACTATCTCTACCGCATGCATGGCTCCTCCTCGGCGATGGGGGAGCGGCCGGAAAATTTCGATGTGCTGATGGATCGCGGGCTCGGCATCGCCGGACGGCCCGAGACCGTGATCGACTATCTGGCGCCGCAGATTCGCGTGATCGGACCCAACTATCTGGTCGGGCATATGTGCTTCGGCGATCTGACGCTCGACGAAGCGCTGCGATCGGTCGCGCTGTTTTCGCGCGACGTGATGCCGGCCCTGCGCGAGATCGAGGCCGGCATCAAAGTTTAGCGCCAGCTGGCGAGAGTCACGCCACCAGCACGTTGCGGAACTGCCAGGGATCGCTCTCGTCGAGATTTTCCGGGAAAAATCCCGGCCGGTCGGTGAGCGGTGTCCAGTCGGTGTAGGCGCCGATGACCGGTCCGAGATACGGCATCTGAACTTCGAGGCAGCGGTGGAAATCCATCTCGTCGGCTTCTACGATGCCGGCTTTCGGATTCTCCAGCGCCCATACCATGCCGGCGAGCACGGCGGAGGTGACCTGAAGGCCGGTCGCATTCTGGTAAGGCGCGATCATCCGTGTCTCATCGATGGAGAGTTGGGAGCCGTACCAATAGGCGTTTTTGCCGTGACCATAGAGCAGCACGCCAAGCTCATCGATACCATCGACAATGTCATGCTCGTCGAGAATATAGTTCTCGGGCTGGGTCTCGCCAGCACGACCAAACAATTCATGCAGCGACAATACAGCGTCGTTGCACGGGTGATAAGCGTAGTGGCAGGTCGGGCGATATACCGGCTTGTTGCCATCACGCACGGTGTAGTAGTCGGCGATCGAGATCGACTCGTTGTGGGTGACGAGAAAGCCATATTGGCCGCGCGCCGTCGGCGTCCAGGACCGCACGCGGGTGTTGGCGCCGGGCTGCAACAGATAGATTGCTGCCGCATCAGCATCCTTTTGCCTCCGGGCATTGTCCGGCATCCAGCGTTCATGGGTGCCCCACCCGAGTTCTGCCGGCTGCATGCCCTCGGAGAGAAAGCCTTCCACCGACCAGGTGTTGACGAATACGTCCATCGGCTTCGGATTTTTGGCGCGCTGGGTGTCGCGTTCGGCGATGTGGATTCCCTTGATGCCGACGCGCTGCATCAGCGCGGCCCATTCGGCGCGGTTCTTCGGCTCATCGAACTTCAGCGCGATATCGCTGGCGATATTAATGAGTGCCTGCTTGACGAACCATGACACCATGCCGGGATTGGCGCCGCAGCAGGAGACCGCGGTATTGGAGTCGGGCCTGCGCGCGCGCTTGGCAGTCATGGTCAGTTCGCGCAAGGCGTAGTTGGTGCGCGCGCCAGCCTCGATGCTGGAGTCGAAATAGAACCCAGCCCATGGCTCGTTGACTGTGTCGATGTAGAGCGCACCGATCTCGTTACACAATTCCATGATTGCGACCGAGGAGGTGTCGACCGAGAGGTTGACGCAAAAGCCTTGGCCCCCGCCGTCCGTCAACAACGGAGTCAGGAGGTGCCGGTAATTGTCCTTGGTCACTTCCTGGTGGATGAAGCGAATACCGCGCTCGTCCAGCAGTTTGCGATCCTTGTCCTCGGGATCGATGACCACGAAGCGATTCTTGTCATAGGCGAAGTGACGCTCGATCAACGGCAGCGTTCCCTTGCCGATCGAGCCGAAGCCGATCATGACGATGGGCCCATCGATCCGGCCGTGCACGGGCCAAGTGGACTTCGAATTGGTCATCGATTGCTACTCCGAAAAGCGGGTGGATCTCTCGGGCGAAAAAGGGATCGCATGGCGCACGCTAAACGCGCGCCATGCCATGGCCAATACGGCGCTGGATTTCAAGCCGCGTGGGGCAAGTCAAGATCGTCCAGGCTGCCGGCACGGGCCTGAATGAAAAGGTCCGAGGCGAGTAGCATGTGGCCGGTCGGCGCGATCATGCCTGCGGCACCATCGAGCGCTCCCGGTTTCAATTCGAGCGCCAACAGCCGACGCGGATCAAACGGGCCGGGAAGGAACAGCGCACCCGTCTTGGCGGTCGAAAAGCCGAAACGGCTATAGTAGGGCTCGTCGCCGACCAGCAACATAACATCATGGCCGAAGCGTTGCGCGGCCTTGATGGCATGGCGCATCAGGCGCTTTCCGATGCCGCGATTGCGCCGCGGCGGATCGACAGCGAGCGGCCCAAGCAATAGCGCCGGCCGACCGGAGCCGGCCGAAATGTGCCATTGCCGCACGGTCCCGACCAAATTGCCGCGCTCCTCTGCCACCAGCGAGAGCCCGTCGGCCGGCAGGCGGCCTTCGCGCAGGCGCTCGGAGGTCTTGCGCGCGCGGTCCGCGCCGAAGGCGGCGTCGAGCAGGGCCTCGCGTGCGGCGATATCGTTGATCGTTTCCTGGCGGATCATGGCCATGTCTTTCCCCGCCCCAACGGGGGCGTAAGTCGTTCAGGTGCTAGGGAAGGGGAGCCGGCGCGCCGGCTCCCGGATGGCTTCGTAGGCTTTACAGCGGCCTAGATGTGATAGGTCGTCAACGGCGGAAAGCCGTTGAATGCGACCGACGAGTAGGTCGCCGTATAGGCACCGGTTCCTTCGATCAGCACCTTGTCGCCGATCTCCAGACTGACCGGGAGCATGTACGGGTTCTTCTCGTACATCACGTCGGCCGAGTCGCAGGTCGGGCCGGCGAGCACGCATGCGCCGAGCACGTCGCCGTCACGCGGCGTACGGATCGGATAGCGGATCGAACTCGTCCATGGTCTCGGCGAGGCCGCCGAACTTGCCGATGTCGAGGTAGACCCAGCGCGCAGTGTCGTTCTCGCTCTTCTTGGAGACGAGCACGACTTCAGCCTCAATCACGCCGGCATTGCCGACCATGCCGCGGCCCGGCTCGATGATGGTCTCCGGGATGCGGTTGCCGAAATGCCGACGCAGCGCGCGGAAGATCGAGCGGCCATAGGATTCCACCGCCGGCACTTCCTTGAGGTACTTGGTCGGAAAGCCGCCGCCCATGTTGACCATCGACAGATTGATCCCGCGTTCCGCGCAGGTGCGGAACACCGCAGCCGCGGTGGCCAGCGCCTTGTCCCAGGCCTGGGTGCGGCGTTGCTGCGAGCCGACGTGGAAGGAAATGCCATAGGCCTCAAGGCCGAGGCGGTGAGCATGCTCCAGCACATCAGGCGCCATGGCCGGATCGCAGCCGAACTTGCGTGACAGCGGCCATTCGGCGCCGGCGCAATCGAACAGGATGCGGCAGAACACCTTGGCACCGGGCGCGGCGCGGGCAATCTTTTCGACCTCGGCCTGGCAATCGACGGCGAACAGCCGCACGCCGAGCGCATAGGCGCGCGCGATGTCGCGTTCCTTCTTGATCGTATTGCCAAAGGAAATGCGCTCCGCGGCCGCACCGGCTGCGAGCACCATCTCGATCTCGGCGACCGATGCGGTGTCGAAACAGGAGCCGAGCCCGGCCAGCAAAGCCAGAACCTCCGGCGCAGGGTTCGCCTTCACGGCATAGAACACTCGGCTGTCCGGCATCGCCTTGGCGAAGGTCTGATAGTTGTCACGCACGACGTCGAGGTCGACGACCAGGCACGGTCCGTCGTCACGGCGGTTGCGCAGAAAATCACGGATGCGCTCAGTCATGGCGCTCTCCCCACCAAAGGTCCAACGGACGGCGAACCGTCCTGGTTGAAGATCAGGCGTCATACGCTTTACCCAAGCGTGTGCGCCCGGCGTCAGCGGGAGATGAACCTTGCGCCTTGCCGTGTGGTGGAGACACGGAATGTCCGGCGCGGTGGGTTCTTCACCCGACGATGCTGCCTTGGTTTGGAGCGGGAATCCCGATCCGCACGGCCGGCAAGGATGGACAAGCCTCTTCGGTGCCAACCTTTGGAGGGTCAGCGAGACCAAAAAAGCCCGTTCCGTCGTTGCTTTAAGCCGCGTCCCCCGCTGAGAACGGGGTGCGCCGGTTTCGCCTCCGGCTGCCGATCGTGGGTTCGAGAATGTTAGTTCACATTCTCTGGCGGCTGTCCGGCCTCTTGTCCGGATGCCCACCGATCGACACACGGCCACAGGCACGTGCGAAAAAGGGCAGAGTGCAAATAGGCTGGTTTGCCCTGCAATGCAAGGGCTTTCAGACGCTGCAACAATTTTTATGCGGCAAAGTTGAACAAAAATCGTTCAAGCTGGCGGCGTTCCGATCAGCCGGCGGTGAAAGGTTCCACGCGCTTTGCAGCACGAACGAAAGAAACAATCACTGCGATGCCAGCAATGAAGAACGCCGTTTGCAGGATATAGGCGCCAATTTCGCCGAGGTCGAACAGGCTGGCGAGCGCCCAACCGGCGGCGAAGGCCGCACCGAAGACTTCGGCGGCAATCAGGATGGCGGCACTGATAACAGTGAGAACATTCGGCCAGGCGATTCGACGGCCGGTACGGTTACGCGCGGGATCGGTCATGGTCTGCTTCCAATTTGCGCGGCAATCTCTCTGAAATGCCGCGCCGGATCAAGGGCTGGTTTTCCCGCCGGAAGGGCCGGTTGCATACGGGAGCCCGCGCCAGATCGCGCACCCCGTGCCCCTGACAATCCGGGATAGGTCTTGCCATATTGGAGCAGACGCTTCTCCCTTCCGTTCCATCGGACGTCAGGATGCCGTTTGAGCGCTAACGACTCTGCAACCCATCTCGCAAAAAGTTGCCAAATTATGAACGACGCGACAACAGCCGCAACCGACGTGGAAAATCCATTGCTCGCTGAATGGTCAGGGCCTTTCGGTGTGCCGCCCTTCGCCAAGATCGAGCCGGAGCACTTCGGGCCGGCTTTCGACCGCGGCTTTTCCGCGCACGAAGCCGAGGTTGGGGCGATTGCGAACAATCCGGCGCCACCGGACTTTGACAACACCATTGCCGCATTGGAGGACAGCGGTCGGCCATTGGCCCGCGTCGGGCGTGTGTTCTCTTTGCTTGCAGGAGCGCATACCAATAATGCGTTGTTGGCGCTTGAGCGTGATATCGCGCCGAAGCGTGCCCGGCACTGGAACAAGATCCTGATGAACGCGGCTTTGTTCGGCCGCATCGACACGCTCTGGCAGAATCGAGACCGCCTCGGCCTTGATCCGGAACAGACGCGGGTGCTGGAGCGCTATTACGTGAACTTTATCCGCTCGGGCGGAGCGCTTGATGATGCCGCCAAGGCCCGATTCGCGGCCATCAGCGAGCGGCTGGCGAGCCTAGGCACCAGTTTCAGTCAGAACGTGCTAGCGGATGAACAGGACTATACGCTGGTGCTCGAAAGCGAAGCGGAACTTGCCGGTCTGCCCGATTTTCTGCGCAAGTCAGCGCGCGAGGCCGCAGATGAACGCGGCCTAGCCGGCAAATACGTTATTACGCTGTCGCGCTCCAGCGTCGAGCCGTTCCTGCAGTTTTCGGAGCGACGCGATCTGCGCGAAAAGGCGTTCAAGGCCTGGGTCGCGCGTGGCGATCGCGGCGGCAATACCGACAACAAGACGATCATCGCCGAGACCGTGCGCCTGCGGGCCGAGCGCGCCCATCTTCTTGGCTTCCCGACTTTCGCGCACTACCGGCTCGACGACGCAATGGCAAAGACGCCCGAAGCGGTGCGTGGACTGCTGGACCGGGTGTGGCCGGCCGCGCGCGCTCGTGCATTGGCCGACCGCGATGCCTTGCAGGAATTGGTGCAGGCCGAAGGCGGCAATTTCAGTCTCGCGCCCTGGGATTGGCGTTTTTATGCGGAGAAGTTGCGCAAAGTGCGCTGTGATTTCGACGAGGCAGAAGTCAAACCCTATCTGCAACTCGATAACATCATCGCCGCAGCCTTTCACACCGCCAGCAGGCTGTTCGGCCTGACCTTCGAGCGGCGTCAAGACGTGCCGGTTTGGCATCCCGACGTGCGGGTCTGGGACGTGTTCGGAGTGGACGGGCGTCAGGTTGGCCTGTTCTTCGGCGACTATTTTGCCCGCTCCTCCAAGCGCAGCGGAGCCTGGATGACCACGCTGCGCGATCAGGAAAAGCTTGCCGGCGACATCCGGCCGTTGGTTGTCAACGTGATGAACTTCGCCAAGGCCGGGGGTGGCGCGCCGACCCTTCTGAGCTTTGATGATGCCCGCACGCTGTTCCACGAATTCGGACATGGCCTGCATGGTCTGTTGTCGGATGTGACCTATCCGATGATTGCCGGCACCCATGTGCAGACCGACTTCGTGGAATTGCCGTCGCAACTCTATGAGCACTGGCTCGAGCAGCCGGCGGTGTTGCGGCAATTCGCTCTGCATTACCGTACCGGCGAGGCGATGCCGGAGGAGCTATTGCAGCGCGTTTTGGCGGCGCGCACCTTCAACCAGGGCTTCGCAACTGTTGAATATGTCGCCTCGGCGCTGGTCGATCTTGATTTCCATTCCAAAGACGTGCCGGAGAACTTCGATGTCGAAGCATTCGAGCGCGAATCGCTCGCCCGCATCGGCATGCCGGATGAAATCGTCATGCGGCATCGGCCGCCGCATTTCGCGCATATCTTCTCCGGCGGCGGCTATGCCTCGGCTTATTACAGCTATATGTGGTCGGAGGTGCTCGATGCCGACGCCTTTGCGGCCTTCCAGGAAGCCGGCGATATTTTCGATCCGGCGATCGCCAAGCGGCTGCACGACGACATCTATTCCGCCGGCGGCAAGCGCGATCCGCAGACGGCTTATGAGGCCTTCCGGGGCCGGTTGCCGACGCCGGATGCCCTTTTGAGAAAACGGGGCTTGGTCGAGGCAGCAGCAACCATGTAAGTAGGCATTCAACTTCCGCCTTCTATTGCTCATGGACCTTCATAGCGCCGGACATCGCCAGGGTGTTGTCGCCGCCCCGCACTGGGCCGCGGTCGAGGCCGGCCGTGCCGTGCTCGCCGAGGGCGGTAATGCGCTCGAAGCGATGATCGCCATGGCGGCGATGATCGCGGCTGTCTATCCGCACATGAACCATATCGGCGGTGACGGCTTCTGGTTGGTGCGCGAGCCCAACGGCCGGGTGCGGGCGCTGATGGCAGCGGGGCCGGCCGGCGCCAAGGCGACGCCGGCGCTCTACCGCGAGGCCGGCTACGACGAAATTCCCTCGCGCGGGCCAATGGCCGCGCTCATCGTACCGGGCGCGATCGGGGGCTGGATGCTGGCGCAGGACGCTGCTCGGGTTCACGGCGGCCGGCTACCGCTGGGCGATTTGCTGGCTCCTGCGATCCGCGCTGCCCGCGAGGGCTATGCGGTGCCTCGCAGCAAGGCCCGGCTGGCCCAGGAGAAGTACGCGGAATTGAAAGACGTTCCTGGTTTCGCGGCTGCGTTCCTGGTGGACGGCAAGCCGCCCGAGGTCGGCAGCAAGCATCGCCAGCCGGCGCTCGCGGCAACGCTTGATCATCTCGCACAGGCGGGGCTTGAAGACTTCTATCGTGGCGATGTCGGTCGTGAGATCGCGGCTGATCTTGAACGCATCGGCAGTCCGGTGATGCGCGCCGATCTCGAGCGTTATCACGCGGTGGTGGCCGAGCCACTGTCGGTCGCGATCGAAGCGGGCACACTCCATAATTCGCCGCCGCCCACACAAGGGCTGGCGTCTCTGATCATCCTTGCGCTATTTGCGCGGCTGCGCGTGACGGAGGCGGAAAGCTTCGATCATATCCATGGTCTGGTGGAAGCGACCAAGCGCGCCTTCCGGGTGCGCGACCGCGTCATCACCGATCCGGCGCAGGTGACCGAGCCGCTCGATCGGTACCTGTCCTCGGCGTTTCTAGCCGCCGAGGCCGACAAGATCGATCGCCGGCGCGCCGCGCCCTGGCCACCTCGTGACGGCAAAGGCGATACGATCTGGATGGGAGCAGCCGATCACAGCGGCCTTGTCGTCTCCTACATCCAGTCGCTCTATTGGGAATATGGTTCCGGCTGCGTCCTGCCGGCAACCGGTGTGCTGATGCAGAATCGCGGCGCGAGTTTCTCACTCGACCGACGCGCATTGAACTATCTCGTCGCCCGGACGCCTGCCGTTCCACACCCTCAACCCGGCGCTCGCCGTTCTCAAGGATGGTCGGGTCATGGCCTACGGCACGATGGGCGGTGACGGCCAGCCGCAGTCACAGGCGGCTCTGTTCACGCGCCATGTGACATTCCGCCAGCCGCTGGATGTCGCCATCGACCGGCCGCGTTGGCTGCTCGGGCGCACCTGGGGATCGTCGCATACCAATCTGCGGATGGAATCGCGATTCGACGATCGGCCTGATCGACCGGCTGATGTCGGCCGGCCACGATGTCGACGTCCTCCCTGAGCGCTATTCCGATACGATGGGCCATGCCGGCGCGGTAATTCTGCATCCCGATGGGACCTGCGAGGGCGCGCATGATCCGCGTGCGGACGGCGGCGCGGATGGCGTCTAAAACGCCTGTTCGAAACGCGGATTGATCGCGGTGATCCGCCTCCATTCCGCCCCACTCCGTGCTATGGTTTGCCCCCTCCGGGTTGCGCCGTCATCGGCGCGGGGATTGGCAACAATGACGATGCAATTCATCATCCGGCTCGCGGCCATACTGCTTGCCATGGCTGGCTTTAGCGCGACGGCTGCGTTTGCCCATCCGCATGTCTGGGTCACGGTCAAGAGCGAGATCGTCTATGCGCCGGACGGCAGCGTCACCGGTGTGCGCCATGCCTGGACCTTTGATGACATGTTTTCGACGTTTGCGTTGCAGGGGCTGGAATCAAAGAAAAAAGGCGAGTTCACCCGCGAGGAATTGGCGCCTTTGGCGGAGGTCAACATCACCTCGCTGAAGGAATTCGACTTCTTTACGTATGCGAAGGTCGGCGGCAAGAAGGTTGCCTTCGACGAGCCGCAAAAGGGCAAGTACTGGCTCGACTACAAGGACGCGACCCTGACCTTGAATTTCACCCTGCTGCTTAAAAAACCGGTGAAAGCCAAGGATTTCAACATCGAAATCTACGATCCGACCTATTTCGTCGATTTCAGTATGGCCGAGAAGGATCCGATCGCGCTTGCCGGAGCGCCGGCCGGCTGCAAGGTCAGTGTTTGGAAGCCGACGGAAGCGAACCTTACGCAAAGCAAGAAGCTCAATGAGGCGTATTTCAATCAGCTTGATGCCAGCAATTATGGCTCGCAATTTTCCAACAAGATTGCGGTGAAGTGCCCGTGAATGCCGGCATGCGGCGCTATATAATTTTTGCGCTGGCGGTTCTTGCTGTTGCCGTCCTCTATTCTTTGTTGATTGGTGGGTTTGACAGCGTGCTGGCGCAGGCCAATCCCTTCGGGGTTGGCCGTCCACGGGCGCCCTCGTCACCGCCGCCTGAATCGCATGGGATCGTCGGCTGGATCCTGGCGAAACAGGCGGAATTCTATCGCGCACTGTCCGGCTTGATTCGCGCTGCGAAGGTGGACGGCAACGCCGTCTGGGGCCTGTTCGGGTTGTCGTTCCTCTACGGCATCTTCCATGCAGCCGGACCGGGCCACGGCAAGGCGGTGATTTCCTCTTATCTGGTTGCCAACGAGGAAACCTGGCGGCGCGGCATTATCTTGTCGTTCGCGTCCGCTATCGTGCAGGCGCTGACGGCCGTGCTGATTGTCGGGATTGCTGCAGCGCTGATCGGCGTGACCGCCAAGACGATGGGCGACACCGTTCGATATATCGAAATCGCGAGCTACGGGTTGATCGCGCTGCTTGGCGCGCGGCTGCTCTGGGTCAAGGGTCGCGGCTTTATTGCGGCTTGGCGGGTGGTTCACGCGCAGCCGGTAGCAATCGGCGCGATGGCGGCGGCCGGCCATCAGCACCATCATCACGGCGACGATCATCACCATCACGACCATGCCCAGGACAATGGTCCGGGCCATGTACATGATGCCCATTGCGGCCATTCGCACGGTCCTGAACCGCAGGAACTCGCCGGCCCGGGCGGATTGCGGCGTGGCCTTGCGGCGATCGTCGGCGTCGGAATGAGGCCCTGTTCCGGCGCGATCCTCGTCCTGGTATTCGCGCTGGCTCAGGGATTGTTCTGGGCCGGCGTGGTGGCGACGTTCATCATGGGGCTTGGAACCGCGATCACCGTCGCCGCGATCGCGACGCTTGCGGTCGGTGCCAAAACCGTCGCCCGGCGTCTTGCGACCACCAGCAACGGATACGGCTCGCTGGCGCTGCGGGGTCTTGAAGTCGCGGCATCCGCGCTGGTCTTGTTGTTCGGCTTGGCGCTGCTTGCCGGCTATATGTCGAGCGAGCGAATGGTGGGCTTTTAGCGCTCGAAGTCGCCGCCACGAAGCTCGATCGGCGATCCGTGCGGCGTGCGCTCGGCGGCGCGGCCCCAGGCTTTGCGATAGCGCATGAGGGCGTCACCATCAGTTAGGCCTTTTTCAGCGACCATGCGTTCGATGGCGTTGAGCCAATGATGGTAGTAGGTCGCGCCGGTGTCGGGATCGCCCGCGGCTTGTGCCTTGCGGATTTCATCGCCGAGCGTTGCTGCCCATTCGCTCCAAGAAAAGAGACCCTGCTGTTGCAGCGCGAGTGCGATAGCAAAAGCCTGCGCCTCCCATGGCTCGCGGAAGACCGGGCCTTTATTGTCGTGCGGAATGCTCGCGACCTGTTCGGTCGCTTGTTTCGCAGCGATCGGATCGATGGCGGCCATGTTAGGCCGGCTCCAAATAGGGCTCGAAAGCCTCGATCGATACCTTGAGCGTCGGATCGGCATCCGCACCCCACAACTCGCGGCCATCGAACATGACGGTGTAAAGCCATTGCGGCTGCTCGCCGGCGCCGGTTGAGGCGGCATCGGGGAAGACGTGGCAGCCATGCACACGCTCGACGACACCGACATGCCCGCGCGTGTAACGCGGCAGCCGTGTGTGCGTGCGGGGATTGATGTTCTTCGTGCGCACGCGCGCGCCGATTTTGAACTGTACGGCCGTGGGCGCGGGCCGTTCGTAGGATTGCCGCCACAGCGCGCGCTGGACATCGGCGGCCAGCAATTTGTGTGGCAACGTCGCGCCGGGGCGCAGCGAATGGCCTTGAGTGAGTTCGTCGGCGCCGACCAGCTTGTGCTGCAATAGCAGCGCTTCCAGGCCCAGCAGCCACTTCTTGTAGTAGGAACTGGCGAGATAGATATCGGGCGCAATGCTTTCACGTGAAAAGCGCGTGTCGTCGATGTTCCAGAGGCCCGCGGCGCCCATGGCGCGCGATATGGCAAAGGCGCGCCGCTCCCATTCGGCATGAAAGACCGGTTCGGCGGCTTCAGGCTCGACGCTGCCGAAGCCGTGCATGCCGCCCATGTCGTGAACGCCGTTCATGGCGCAACCTCCTCCGGGCGTGTGGCGAGGCCGGTGCCGATCATGGAATCGCGGGTCACAAGCGCGGCGAGCCGTTGCTCGCTCCAATCATCCGTGCCCGAAGGTCGCATCGGCAGCACCAGATAGCGGGTCTCGGCGGTTGAATCCCAGACGCGGATTTCAGTATCCGCCGGCAGCGTCACGCCGAAATCGGCGAGCACGCCGCGCGGGTCCGCGACCGCCCGCGCGCGGTAGGGCGCCGACTTATACCAGACCGGCGGCAGGCCGAGCACCTCCCACGGATAGCAGGAACACAGGGTGCAGACGATCATGTTGTGCCGGCCTGGCGTGTTCTCGACGGTGATGAGATGGTCGCTGATCGGCGTCGGCATGCCGAGCGCGCGGACCGCCTCGGTGCCGTTCGCCAGCAGGCGGCGCTTGAACGCGGGATCGACCCATGCCCGCGCTACAACGCGCGCGCCATTGTGTGGGCCTATCCTGGTCTCGTAGGCCTCGATCAGCAGGTCGAGCGCGGCGGGATCGATGTAACCTTTTTCGGTGAGGACGGTTTCCAGCGCCCGTACCCGCAACTGCATCTCGGACAGTTCCGAACCATGATGGTCGTGCTGGTGGCTGTCGCCGTAGCGATGATCGTGGTTTGCCATGGCTTCAAGGATAGCGGATCAGGTCTGCAAATCCCACCGCCGGGACCCTTGCCTACAGGCATTGAGATCGCCGCCTCGAAGGCCGATGATGCGCCATCCTGTGATTTGCAGGGCTCCACTCACCTCATCGTGCGCATGTGACGAAAGCGGCGACAGGCTCTTGCGATGACAACCCCCTCGAATCTGGCTGGAATTGCCGATCAGATCGACCGCCTGAACGCGGTCATCGGAGGTGCCGTATCCTGGTGCGCACTGTTCATCGTACTGGTGCAGTTCGCGATCGTGCTGATGCGCTATGTGCTCGGCATCGGGTCGATCTGGCTGCAGGAATCCATCGTCTACGGCAATGCGGCGCTGTTCCTGCTGGCGGCTGCGTGGACCTTGCGGGAAGGCGGCCATGTCCGGGTGGATGTTGTCTATGCCGAGGCGAAGCCGCGCACCCGGGCGTTGGTCGATCTTGCCGGTGCCATCCTCCTGCTGCTGCCATTCGTTATCGTCGTGTTCGTCTATGCGGCTCGCCCTATGTGGTGCGATCCTGGGCGATCTTCGAAAGCTCGCGTGAGACCAGCGGCTTGCCATTCGTCTATCTTCTGAAATCACTGATTCTGTTATTTGCACTGATGCTTCGGCTTGCAAGGACTGTCGCAGGCGATTCGCGCCTGGCTCGTGTTGGCCGCCGGGGCGGCCGCAAAGCCGCGGACCTGAGCGGCACCATGGCGCTTCCCGAGATCCTTGCCGTTTTGTTGGTCGTGACGGTTTGTGCCGTGCTGTTTGCCGGCTATCCGGTGGCGCTGACCTTGGGCGGTATTGCGCTTGCGTTTGCCGGGCTCGGTCATGCATGCGGCGCGATGGATTTCGGCCTGCTCGGGGCGCTGCCACAGCGTATTTTCGGCGTGATGACAAATGACGTGCTGCGTCGCCATTCCGCTGTTTATTTTCATGGGGGTGATGCTGGAACGCTCGCGGATCGCGGACGATCTGCTTTCGACGATCTCGCAATTGTTCGGTTCGCGTAGCGGCGGGCTTGGTGTTGCGATCATTCTGGTCGGTGCGCTGCTCGCGGCTTCGACCGGAATTGTCGGGGCGACGACGGTCACCATGGGCCTCATCATGTTGCCGGTCATGCTGCGTACCGGATACGATCCGCGGCTTGCGGCCGGATCGGTCGCGGCGGCCGCCACGCTTGCGCAGATCATTCCGCCGTCCACGGTGCTGGTGGTGTTGGGTGATCAGCTCAACAATGCCTATCAGACTGCGCAATTGTCGGCTGGAATCTTTGCGCCGAAGTCGGTCTCGGTCGGCGATCTGTTCGCCGGAGCGCTCCTGCCTGGGTTGTCGCTCGTTATCCTTTACGTTCTTTATCAGATCGTCATTGCAATGGTGTGGCCGCAAAGCTGTCCGCCAATGCCGTCGCGTTCCGACCGAAGCAGTCCGGTTGCGATGCGTCGTCTTGCCGAAATCCTGCTGGCGCCGGTGCTGCTGATCCTGGCCGTGCTCGGTTCCATTCTCGGAGGACTTGCGACGCCGACGGAAGCGGCCGGGGTCGGCGCGGTTGGCGCAATGCTGTTGGCGGCCTACAAGCGCGGTGAGCGCCGTGCCTGGCCGGTCGCGCTGGCGGGTCTTGCGATCATCGCAGTTCTCGGTCTGCGCGCGGTCACGGACCCGCGCCTCGGGCGACCGTCGTCCGGCCTGCTCCATCAGATGGACGTTGTCGTTGCGTTGATATTGATTGCCGTCATTGGGCTCGGGGCGATCGTGGCCGTTCTCAACGTGTGGCGCGCCGATATCCTTCGGCCGGTGGTGGTCGCTACCACACAAATCACCTGCATGATCTATCTGATCCTGATCGGTGCGACCCTGTTCAGCTTGGTGTTTCGCGGGCTTGGCGGCGACACCATGGTGGAGCGCGGTCTCGGCAACCTGCCGGGTGGGGCGGCCGGCGCGATCATCGTCGTGATGATCGCTATGTTTCTGCTCGGCTTCGTGATGGACGCCTTCGAAATCGTCTTTGTGGTGGTGCCGATCGTTGCACCTGCCCTGCTGATGATGAAGGGCGTCGACCCGGTCTGGCTCGGCGTGTTGATGGCGATGAACCTGCAAACCTCCTACATGCATCCACCGCTTGGTCCGACGCTCTTCTATTTGCGCGGTGTGGCGCCGCCGGAAATCACCACGCGGCATATCTACATCGGCATCCTGCCGTACGTTGCGATCCAACTCGTCGCCTTGGTCGGTTTGTGGTTCATGCCCACTCTTGCGACCGCGCTGCCACGCATGCTTTATGGCAGCTGATTGGAATGCTGACGACGAAGGGCAGCCGCATGAGGGCGGAGAACCTATTCGATCTCTCCGGCCGGGTGGCACTGGTGACCGGGGCATCCAGCGGCCTTGGTGCGCATTTTTCCAGGGCCCTGGCTGCCAATGGCGCCTCGATCGCGCTGGTCGCACGCCGGGCCGAGCGCTTGGCGGAGGTGAAACAGCAAATCGAACGGAACGGCGGACGCGCCTTCACGGTCGAGGCGGACGTGCGTGATCGCGCGGCCATGCTTCGCGCTTTCGAGCATGTAGAAGCTGCGCTCGGAACCGTGACAATCCTCGTCAACAACGCCGGAATAGTCCACGCGACGCGTGCTGTTGAAATCAGCGAAGAGGAATGGCGCCGTGTTCTTGGCACCAATCTCGATGCGGTGTTCTACTGGGCGCAAGAGGCTGCCCGTCGCATGCTGGCCGCGGGTAATGGCGGTGCGATCATCAATATTTCTTCCGTGCTCGGCCTTGGTGTCGACAAGGGTGTCGCCGCTTATGCCACGGCCAAGGCCGGCGTCATACAAATAACCAAGGCCCTGGCTTTCGAGCTAGCCTTCAAGGGTATTCGCGTCAACGCCATCGCACCCGGCTGGTTTGTTACCGAATTGAATCAGGCCTATCTGGAAAGCGAGCGCGGCAAGGCCCTGATGCGGCAGATTCCGGTCGGCCGGTTTGGTGCAAACGGTGATCTCGATGGCGCATTGTTGCTGCTTGCCTCCGATGCAGGCCGATTTATAACGGGAGCCACAATCGTCGTTGACGGCGGGCAGTCGGTCGCGTTGCGTGGATGAGCGACACCGGACTTCGCCGCAAGGTTTGCAAGGAGAAATCAGAATGTACCCTGACGCCTCGTGGCTCGACAGCGTTGGCCGAATCCTGATTGGCGCATTCTTTCTCTGCGCATCGACCACCAATCTCACCGGCGCCCGGATCAAGGATCACATTGATCGATTGGCCTATTACGGAGCGCCATTTCCGGCGGTGTTGTTCTGGATCGGCAGTGCGCTGAGCATTGCCAGTTCGCTTTTGGTGCTGTCTGGTTGGCATGCCGAAATCGGAGTCCTTGGACTTATCCTTTTTACCGTCCTGGCGTCGGCACTCCTGTTGCGGTTTTGGGATGCGCCAGATCCACAGCGTCGCGGCGGAATGCGCATAGCACTTCTTAACAATATTGCGATCTTTGGTGGTCTGCTGTTGTTGCTGCAGAACGTGCGTTGAGTTGCGCCGCGCCGGTTCATCGGTCCCCGAAAAGCCAAACTGTTCCTTCGATATTTGGGCGATCCGGGCGGGTGGGCAAGAGCCGCATCGCTGCCCATTGAGTGGGAACAAAGGGCGCGTTGGAATTCGTCGATTGATTGTGCCGTGTGTCTGTGATTTTTGAAATGAGCAGGCCGCGATTGTTCGGCGGATCCGTGTTCGGGCCGCTTCGCCTGCATCACGCTTCGGTTGCAAAAGGAGTTCCAGCATGGGCAGGGTCGAAACGGCGGTCCCGGTGGCGCCAGAGACGGGCACCGATTTCGACCGTTTTCGGCTGCGCCGATTTCTGGAGCAGCTTGCCGGTTCGGATGACCTGGAAATTCGCCGTGAGGCGATTGATCTCGCCGATATTGGCGCGGTTCTTGATGGCAATCCGCGCGCTGTTTGGTTTAAGGCCGCCGGCCCGGAAGGTCAGGAATTGGTCGGCAACGCGACGGCGGGACGTGACCGAATTGCACAGGCCTTCGGCGTACCGGCGGAGAAACTCATTGCCGAAATTCAGCGCCGCCTGGGCCAGCCTCAGGACATCGTTGAGGTTCCGCGTCATGCCGCGCCGGTCCAGGAGATCGTACTGACGGGGGACGAGGCCGACCTGACCACGCTGCCGGTGCATCTCCAGCATGGGGCGGATGGTGCTCCCTATATTTCATCGTCCGTTGACTACGTCATCGATCCGAAGACCGGTGGCACCAATGTCGGAATCCGCCGGATGATGTTGCGCGGCCGCCGCGAGGCGGGAGTCGATCTCGTTTCGCCGAGTGATTTGCGCGCCCTCTACGAGGCGAGCGCCGCCTCCGGCCAGGCCCTGCCGGTGAGCTTTGTCGTCGGATCGCACCCGGTCGATCACGTTGCGGCGACCATGCGGTTGCCGGGGGACGAACTGACGCTGGTCGCGGCGCTGCGCGGCGCGCCGTTGCCGGTCGTCAAATGCATCAGCAACGACATCCGGGTTCCCGCCGATGCGGAATACGTTCTCGAGGGTTATCTCGATCCGCGCGGCCACGTCGAATCCGAAGGGCCGTATGGAGAATTTCTTGGCTATTATGGTGCGGTAAAGCGCAATCCGGTCTTTCATCTGACGGCGATCACGAAACGCCGCGATGCGCTGTTTCAGACCTCGACAATTGGTGGCCGATCGTTGGGTAAAACCGATACCGCCCAACTCAATGCGGTGCGGACCGAACTGATGTTGTGGCGTTCACTCGAGGCCGCCGTACGCGAGCCGCTCGCCGTGTTCGCCACGCCGTCAAGCGGCGGAATGTTCAATATTCGTGTTTCGCTGCGCCAGCGGGTTCCAGGCGAAGCGCGCAACGCCATTGCGGCGTGCCATGCCGCGCTGGTCAATATCAAGAACGTATTTGTCGTTGATCCCGACATCGACATCTATTCGGACGCGCAGATGGATTGGGCATTGGCGACCCGTTTTCAGCCTGACCGCGATCTGATCGTCATGTCCGGTATGCGGACTTTACCGCTTGACCCATCGTTGGCCGGCAGCCGGGTCGGCGCCAAGGCGGGATTTGATCTGACCTGGCCGTTCGGAACCGCCGATAAGATCGAGATGCGTGTGCCCGAGGCGCCGCGCTATACGGGCCGCCGCTATCCGTCGGTTGCTGCGGCCTTGCAAGATGGCCCGAAATTCTTCGAAGACTTGATGAGTGCGATCGGCAGCCGGGACGGCCGTGAGGTTGTACGGATGCTCGACGACATCCGCCAGTCCCGCGGCCTGGAACGGGATGACGAGGGCCGATATTACCTGCCGGTAGGACAATAGGGCGCGGGTGCCCCGGCGGTGGGTGAATTCACGGGCGGAGGTGATATAACAGCACCGTCTCGATTGAGTACCAAGTGGATGTTGCCTACGGGAGGAGTCACAATGATCACGAAAAGAGCATGTATTGCGATCGCGGGCGGTGCGCTGCTTGCCGCCGGCGTACTGGCGTCGCCCGCCAGGGCCGATGACATCGCGGATTTTTACAAGGACAAGACAATATCCATCGTCGTGGGGCATCAGCCCGGAACCGGCTTTGATATCTACGCTCGCGTCTTGGCGCGGCATATGGGACGGCACATTCCGGGCAATCCAAATGTCGTCGTGCAGAACATGAATGGCGCGAGCGGATTGGTCGCAGCCAACTGGTTGTACAATATTGCCCCGAAAGACGGCACCGTCATCGCGACCTTTGTGCACACCGTGCCGTTTGAACCTTTGTTTGGAAACAAAAAGGCGAAGCTCGACCCGTCAAAGCTGATCTGGATCGGCAACATGGAAGAGAGCATCGGCCTCTGTCTCGTCACCAAAAAATCGGGGATCAATTCGTTCAAGGATCTTTTTGTGAAGGAGGCGGTTTTCGGTGCAACCGGTGCGACCGGGCCGCTCGCCAAGTTTTCCAACTCGGTCAAGAACCTGACCGACGCGAAAATGAAAGTCGTGATGGGCTACAAGGGCTCCGCCAGCGTCAAGGTCGCCATGGAGCAGGGCGAGGTGCAGGGCATTTGCGGATTGCCGCTGTCGACCGTGAAGTCTTTCTGGCGTGATGACTACAAGTCGGGAGAAATCAAGCCCATCCTTCAGCTCAGTGGCAAGAAAACCAAGGAACTCGGCGACATTCCGAACATCAATGAATATGCCAAGACTCCCGAAGACAAGAAGGTCTTCAACCTTATCTTCGGCGCTCAGGTTCTCGGCCGGCCATTCGTGTCGCCGCCGGGAGTCCGCCGGCCCGCATCAAGGCCCTGCGCGATGGTTTCATGACGACCATGAAAGATCCGAAGTTCCTGGCGGAGGCGGACAAGACGCAAATCAACATCGACGCTTCATCCGGTGACGAAGTTGCGGAACTGGTTGCCAGCTACTCATCTGTTCCGGCGCAGGTTGTTGAACGGGCAAAGACGGCTTTTCAGCCGAAGAAGTAACGCGATCCCAGAAGGAGATGCCGCCGGTGGCAAACATGCGGCATCTCCTCTGCTGGGACGTTGAAGCCTTCATGATCAGGATTCATGAAGTGGCCCGCCACCGCGGTCGTGAGCGAGGGCCTGCTCCTGGTTTCTTGCCATCGATAACGCGCCTTGATCATGCGGCGGATTCGGTCAACCGCTTTCAAAATGACATATGCCGTTTGATTCATCTTTGACTATTCATTGCCGAGGCCATCGGGCCGGCCGGCGGCCGCCATGCGCCGCGCCGTCAATGACGGTTGTTCGGCTTTTCTCTTATTCAATGATGAGTGACAATCCAATGCATTGTGGTCGCGACCGGGAAGGAAATTTGCATGTCCGGCGCAACTGACGGCAGGGCGGACGGTCCAGGGCGGTACATTGGCCGGCCGATGCCGCGATTTGAAGACTTGCGTTTGGTTCGCGGCGCGGGACGCTTTACCGACGATATCACGTTGGATAGCCAAGCATTCGCGGTGTTCGTCCGTTCGCCGCATGCCCATGCCCGCATTGGTAAAATCGATGCCGAGGCCGCATGCGGTCATCCGGGTGTGCGGATGGTCTTAACGGGTGCTGATTATCAGGCCGACGGTTTGGCCGGCATTCGACAAGTCCCGATTCCTGCGGAGTACCATGATCATACCAAGCCTGCTTTTGTCGGGGCGCCGGAACGGCCAATTCTTGATGAACCGCATTTTCCGCTGGCGATGGAATACGTCCGCTATGTCGGCGAGGCGGTAGCGGTCGTCGTCGCGGATACGCACGTCGCCGCGCGTGATGCGGCGGAGTTGGTCCAAGTGACCTATGACGTGTTGCCATCGGTGTCTGATGTCGTGCAGGCGGCTGCGCCCGATGCACCGTCGGTCTGGCGATCGGCGCCAGATAACATCGCACTTGATGTTGAATTCGGCGATCGCGACGCTGTCACGCAAGCGATGGCGTTGTCCGATCTCGTGGTCGAGCAGGTATTCCGCAATCAGCGAATCGCGATTGCGCAAATGGAGCCGCGCGCGGCTATTGCGAGCTACGATCCCGCGACCGGCGACTACACGCTGATTTCAGGGAACCAAGGTGTCCACCGTGTTCGTCAGGCTCTTGCCGCCTGTCTCAAAGCAGACCCGGCGCGAGTCCGCGTGATCTGTCCCGATGTCGGCGGCGCATTTGGCGCGCGGACCAATCTGCAGCCGGAACAAATCATCGTGGCCTGGGCTGCGAAGCGCATCGGGCGGCCGGTCAAATGGACTGGCGACCGTTCCGAAGCTTTCCTAACGGATTTCCAGGGACGCGATGTCGTCACGACCGGCCGGCTCGGGTTCGGACGCGATGGCCGCATCCGGGCTTTTGCCCTTGAGTTTCTGAACAACGTCGGTGCTCAGACGATTACATACGTGCCGCTCAACAATGGCTATCACGTTGCTCCAACGGTCTACGACATCCCACTGTTGTCCGCACGTGTCCGTGCTGTCATGACCAATACCGTTCCGACCGCCCCGTATCGTGGGGCCGGCCGGCCGGAGGCGACGGTTGTGATCGAGCGCCTTCTCGACATGGCGGCAGGCCGGCTGAAACTCGATCGCGCAGAGGTCCGGCGACGCAATTTGATCCGGCAGGAGGCTTTGCCGTACCGCACGGCAACAGGATTGACATATGACAGCGGCGACTTTCTCGGCAACATGGACCGTGTCCTCACGGCGGCCGATTGGAATGGTTTTCCAGCACGGCGCGCCCGGGCAGCAAAGCAAGGTCGATTGCTCGGAATCGGTCTTGCAAACTATGTCGAGACGCCGGTCGGCGCGCCGCATGAACGCGTTGCCCTCACGGTCAGTGCGGAAGGTTTTGTGGAACTAATTACCGGGACCCAGAGCAACGGCCAGGGCCACGAAACGACGTTCGCGCAAGTCATGGCTGATCAGTTTGGAGTCGAGCCGACGACAATCAGGTTGGTGACCGGCGATACCGCAAGGGTGGCATCCGGCGGCGGAACCCATTCCGACCGCACCATGCGGATCGCGGGTGCCTTAATGGTGGAGGCGAGCGCCACCGTCATTGCGAAGGCCCGCAAAGTTGCCGCGTGGCTGCTGCAAGCGGAATCAAGCGACGTGATGTTTGAAGACGGCTTATTTCAATCCGTTCAGAGCAATCGCCGATTGAGCCTGTTCGAAATCGCCCAAAACATTGCCGATAACGCGACGCTCCCTGTTGCGTTGAGAGAGCCGCTGACGGCGGAAGCGAAATTCACTGGCCGCATGCCGGCCTATCCGACCGGTTCCGCGGTTTGTGAGCTTGAGGTCGATCCTCAGACTGGGGCGATCCGCTTTGTCCGCTATTGTTCGATCGACGATGCCGGTCAGCCGATCAATCCACTGATCGTGCACGGCCAGACTCACGGCGGCATCGTTCAGGGAGTCGGGCAAGCGCTGCTCGAGCAGGTGGTGTTTGCACCTGACACGGCGCAGGTTTTGACGGGTAGCTTTGTCGACTATGCCATGCCGCGGGCGGACATATTCCCGCCGTTCGAGATCGAATTGACCGAACATCCGACCAAGGGAAATCCGCTGCGCGTCAAAGGCGGTGGCGAAGGCGGCATCACGCCCAGCCCCGCTGCGGCCATCAATGCGGTCATCGACGCGCTTTCAGGTCAGGGCGTGGAGCACATGGACATGCCGGCGACGCCGGATCGGGTCTGGGCGGTGCTGCAGGCCGCACGGCATTCGGGGTAAGCTGCGGCCCACTTGTCGAGCGGCTCAGATGCGTGTGTTGCAGCCCGACCGATTGGTTGTATGAGGCTTCTGACATGGATTTCACTCTGCCGCCGGAAATTGAAGCGATCCGTTTGCGGACCCGCAGCTTTGTCAATGCGCATATTCTGCCGCTTGAAGCTTTTCCTGAAGCATTCGATCAGCACGAGAACATCCGGCTCGAACTGCTCGGGCCGTTGCAGGAAAAAGTGCGTGAGGCCGGATTGTGGGCGCCGCAGTCACCAAAGGAATTTGGCGGCTTGGGCCTGCCAATCGTCGGTTGGGCGGCGATGTATGAAGAGGCCAATCGCTCGATCTTCGGCCCGGTGGCTTTTAATTGCGCCGCGCCCGATGACGGAAACATGAACCTGCTTGCGCGGGTTGCCACGCCTGCGCAAAAGGAAAGATGGCTGCGCCCGATCGTTGCCGGACAGGTACGTTCGTCGTTTGCGATGACCGAGCCGGCCCCGGGTGGCGGTTCCGATCCGGCGATGATCCGGACGCGGGCGGAGCGGCACGGTGATCGCTTTGTGATCAGCGGCCGGAAATGGTTCATCACCGGTGCCGGCGTGGCGCAGCATTTCATCCTGATTGCGCGGACGTCCGACGATCCGCGGCGTGGTCTGACGGCGTTTCTGTTTGATCGTGACCAGCCGGGCTGGCGGATCGTGCGCCGCATCCCAATCATGGGGCCGGAAGAACACGGGGGCCATTGCGAGCTTGAGTTCAATGGACTGGAAATCGCGCCCGAAAATGTCCTTATGGAAGTGGGCGATGGTCTGAAGGCCACACAGATCCGGCTTGGTCCGGCGCGGCTCACCCATTGCATGCGCTGGCTCGGCCTTGCCAAGCGGTGCGTCGAGATCGCGCAAGCCTATGTCAGCGACCGCGAGGGTTTCGGCGTGAAACTCGGCGACCGCGAGAGCGTGCAAATCAAGCTTGGCGAAGTCGCGCACCAGATCCAGATCGGCCGTCTCTTGGTGATGCACGCGGCTTGGCTGCTCGACCGTGGCGACCGGGCGCGCAAGGCGGTGTCGATGGCGAAGGTGCATGTTGCCGATACGCTGCATCAGGCGGCCGATATTGCAATTCAGCTCAACGGTGCGCGCGGATACTCGAAGGATACCGTGCTCGAGTGGATCTATCGCTACGCACGATCCGCCCGCCTGGTTGATGGCGCGTCCGAGGTCCATCAGATGGTGCTGGCGCGGTTCCTGCAGACCGAGGGGCAGGATTTCTGGGCCTGGGGCGTAGAGGATCAGGTGTGATCCGGTGTTCAGGCGTCTATGTCCGGCGCCCGGTAACGCAGGACTTCGCCGCAACGCTTACAGTGAACGGCGTCGGATTCGTGCAGATCCAGGCCACAGCCGGAACAGCGGTTGTGGATCTTCGGCGGCCGGAAAATCGTCTGTATCAGGCGCAGGAACAATGCGACGCCAAACACCATGATCGCGACGGAAAGCAGGCGCCCCGTCGATCCTTCCATGGTGATGTCGCCAAACCCGGTCGTCGTCAGGGTCGTGACGGTGAAATAGAGCGCATCGACATAATTACGGATTTTCGGGTTGGTGTGGCCTTCGACCACGTAGACCAGCGCGGTAATGACGAAAATGAAAACAATCAGATTGACGGCTGACTGGATCACATCTTCGTGGCGCTTGAACCAGGGGGAATAGCGCCGAAATTCCGCCAGAACATGATAGGAGCGCATCAGCCGCAACATCCGGACGACGCGGAGGAACGCGAGGTTGTCGATCAATAGCTGGGAAATCAGCGAAAAAATAACGATCAGATCGACGACGGTTCCAAACCGGACCGCGAAACGCCATGGGTTGTTGGCGATTGACCAGCGTGCCGCCAATTCAACAGTCAAAAGCACGCCTAGGATGAAGTCGATGACATCGATGCGCGGCGACGGAACCATCGTCGACGACACGACGAAATAGCCGATCGTGAGGAGATCGAAAATAAGCAGGCCAATGCGGAACAAGCTGGCGGTGCGGCTTTCACCGTAATAGAGATCATGGATCGCGAGCCGCCAACCGCTCCTAATATGCCCCCCACGGCTCTTATTTTCGTCATTTTCCGAGGTCACCGCCACATCCCCAGTATGTGCCGCCTTTCCTTGTGTTCAGTCATTGCGACTCGCTGTTCTTCGGCCCAATTCAGTTTATTATGAATTCAAGCGATGCTGTTGGAAATCGGGAAGCTGGCGCGACGGTGGGTGTATCGCGAATGTGGTATTGTGCCACCCCCACAATCCCAATTTTTGCAGCCGAGCATTGCTGAGCCGCAGGGCAGTTCGAAATTGACCACCGGCGGCCGAAATGTAAGCATTGCTGACCTGTCGGTTGACAGGCAATGGTACGTGCCATCCACATGGCTGCTTGCCGTGGACGGGCTGGAGGGGCAAAAAGCGTCGTGGAGAACCGGGCAATGACGCTGAGACCCGTCAGCCTCGACGACAAGTATGACCTTGCGCAAAGCCGGATCTTCGTGACCGGTTATCAGGCGATTATTCGCCTTTGCCTGATGCAGAAGGCGCGTGACCGGCAGGCCGGGCTCAATACCGCAGGATTTGTCAGCGGCTACCGCGGGTCGCCGCTTGGCGGGCTCGACCAGCAATTCCTCCGCGCACAGCGATACCTTGGTCCCGCCGATGTCAGCTTCCAGCCAGGCATCAATGAGGAACTGGCAGCAACCGCGCTTTGGGGCTCGCAACAGGCCGAATTGCGGGGCGAGGGCAAGTTCGATGGCGTCTTCGGCATCTGGTATGGCAAGGGTCCCGGCGTCGATCGAGCCGGGGATGCGCTTCGCCATGCCAATTTTGCCGGCACCTCACCGCACGGCGGTGTGCTGGCCCTGATGGGCGACGATCATACTGCTGAGTCGTCGACCACGGCGCATCAGTCCGAATTTCATTTTGTCGATGTCATGATGCCGGTCCTGAACCCCGCGGGCGTTCAGGAGATCATCGATTACGGTCTCTACGGTTGGGCGATGTCGCGCTTTACCGGTACTTGGTCGGCGCTGAAGTGCGTCAAGGACAATGTCGAGTCGACTGCGGTCATTGATGGCAGTCTGGATCGGCTGAAGATCATCACGCCAGCCGAATTTGTGTTGCCGGAAGGCGGCCTGAACATTCGCCTGCACGATACGGTGCTGAATCAGGAAGCCCGGCTGCACGAGTTCAAACGCGATGCGATGCTGTCCTTCCTGCGTGCCAACAAGCTCAACCAGACAATCATGTCCGGGGGCCGCGCGCCGAAGATCGGTGTGATCACCGCCGGAAAATCCTATCTGGATGTCCGTCAGGCGCTCGACGAGCTTGGTCTTGACGAGGTCAAATGCAACGACCTCGGCTTACGTCTTTACAAGGTTGGTTGCGTTTGGCCGCTGGTCCGCCAGGATCTGCTCGATTTCGCCAGGGGCCTCGATCTTATCATCGTCGTGGAGGAAAAGAGGTCGCTGATCGAGTTGCAGGTGCGCGAAGAGCTATATGGCTCGGCCAATCAGCCGGTTTGTATTGGCAAGCGCGATGAACAAGGCAATTGGTTATTTCCGGCCAAGGGGGCGCTTGATCCGAATGACATCGCGATCTGCATCGGCGAACGGCTTCTGAAAGTTGCGCCGAATGATGCCGTGGCGACGCAAGTGGCGCGGCTCAAGCATCTGCAAAAGGTGCTGGCTGATACCGTCGATGTTGCACAGCGGGTGCCGTATTTTTGCTCAGGCTGCCCGCACAACAGTTCAACCGTGGTGCCGGAAGGGATGCGCGCCTATGCCGGCATCGGCTGCCACTACATGGTTCAATGGATGGACCGGTCGACCCTCGGTTACACCCAGATGGGTGGCGAGGGCGCCAATTGGGTCGGCGAGGCGCCGTTCTCAAAACGATCGCATGTTTTCCAGAATATCGGCGACGGGACCTACAATCATTCCGGTTATATGGCGATCCGGGCGGCAATAGCCTCCGGCATCAACATCACTTTCAAGGTGCTGTTTAATGACGCCGTGGCCATGACCGGCGGGCAGGGCAATGACGGCGGGCTGACGGTGCCAATGATCGCCCGTCAGGTCGCGGCCGAGGGCGCCAGACGTGTGGTCGTCGTGACTGACGAGCCCGACAAGTACGCGAAGGATGAGAACTGGCCGGCGGGATTGACCATTCATCATCGCGATGATTTGCAGCAGGTTCAGACTGAACTTGCGAGCGTCGCGGGCACAAGTATCCTGATCTACGACCAGACTTGCGCCGCTGAAAAACGCCGTCGGCGCAAGCGCGGATTGTTTCCCGATCCCGACAGACGGGTCATCATCAATGAACTCGTGTGTGAAGGTTGCGGCGATTGTGGCGTTCAGTCCAATTGCGTGTCAGTGCAGCCGCTTGAGACCGAATGGGGTCGCAAGCGCACGATCGACCAGTCAAGCTGCAACAAGGATTTCTCGTGTGTTAAAGGCTTTTGTCCGTCATTCGTGACGATTCACGGTGCAAAACCGAAGAAGGGCATGCCCGTCGTCGCGACACCTGACGCACCATCGTTGCCCGACCCGGTGTTGCCGGACCTTGATAAGACCTACAGCATCATCGTGACCGGGATTGGTGGCACCGGCGTTGTCACGGTTGGCGCGATTCTCGGGATGGCCGCGCATCTCGATAACAAGGTGGTTGGCATTATCGACATGGCGGGACTGGCGCAGAAGGGCGGCGCGGTCCATAGCCATATCCGTCTGTCGTCAAGGCCCGAGGATATCCATGCTATTCGGGTTGCGGCTGGCGGCGCCGATCTCGTGCTGGGTGGCGACATTGTCGTTGCCGGCAACAAGAAGGTGTTGGCTGCCGTCAAGCCCGGCATGACCGCCATGGTCGTCAACTTGGCGGAGACGTTGCCGGGTGAGTTCACCCGCAATCCCGACTTTGCGCTGCCAAGCGAACGCCTGCGGCGGGCCATCATGAGCGCGGCCGGACGCGAGCTCAGTCATTTCATCAATGCCAGCAAGCTCGCGATGGCCGCGACCGGCCAATCCATGGGCTCCAATATGGTCATGGTCGGTTACGCCTATCAGATCGGCGCGCTGCCGCTGTCGGCGGAAGCGATCGAAAAAGCTATCGACATGAACGGCGAAGCCGTCGCGATGAACATCGCAGCGTTTCGGCTCGGCCGCCGCGCGGCCGTCGACCCGGGAACGGTAGCGGCGCTGACATCAGGTGTTTCGAATAGCGGCAGCGAAGCGCTCCGCCTGTCACAGTCATTGGATGAAATGGTCGATCGCCGTATCGAATTCCTGACGGCCTATCAGAATGCCGCCTATGCGGATCGTTACCGGTCGCTGATCGCGAAGATCAAAGGGGCGGAAGCAACGCTTGCGCCAGGCAAGGGCGGTTTGGCCGAGGCGGTCGCTCGCAATCTGTTCAAGCTCATGGCCTATAAGGACGAGTACGAAGTTGCTCGCCTCTATTCCGACGGCGCCTTCCGCAAACAAGTCGCCAATGCGTTTGACGGCGAAAAGCTTTCACTCGAATTTCATCTGGCGCCACCCATTCTAGCGCGGCGCGATCCGATCACGGGAATTCCGCGCAAGATAACGTTTGGTCCCTGGATGATGACGGCCTTCGGCTGGCTGGCAAAATTAAAGCATTTGCGTGGGACTCGCTTTGATCCGTTTGGTTACTCCCAAGAGCGTCGTACCGAGCGCAATCTCATTGCCGATTACGAGGCAATGCTGGACGAGGTCCTGACGAAGCTCAATCCCGCCAATCATTATTTGGCTGTCGGCCTTGCAGCGGTCCCTGAAAAAATTCGGGGATTTGGGCACATTAAGATGCGGTCGATTTCGGTCGCCAAAGCTGATGAGGCCGCGCTCTTGGAGCAGTTTCGCGCCGGATCGGCCGCGATGCTCAAGGCTGCCGAATAGATTTTCGCAATTGGACCTCCAACCGAGGCACACGAAGTGCTGACTTGACCTCGGAATGAGGTCATTTTCATATGCAAAGATAACAGTCTGCCGAGGACAGGTGGTTGTTCGGAACGGCTGCGACGAGGGGCATTGGCAGGCCGCGCGTTTGACGTGTGGCGATTGGGAGGAGCTTGTGGCGGTCGAGGCCGGCGCTGACGTGGACACATTCCCGAAGCTCCTGATCGGCAATGCGGCACGCTTGGCGGCACGGCCAGCATTCCGGCACAAGGAACTGGGCATCTGGCAGGTTCTGACCTGGAGCCAGGTCCTTGACCAAGTGCGCATGGTCTCCGTTGGGCTGGCGGAACTGGGGCTCAAGCGTGGTGACAAGCTCGCCATTGTTGGAACGAACCGGCCGCGGCTCTACGCCGCAATGTGCGCGGCACAGGCGCTCGGCGCGGTGCCGATCCCGCTCTACTCCGATTCTGTGGCCGACGAGATGGCCTACGTGCTCGACCACGCAGAGGCCGCGGTCGCGGTGGTCGAGGACCAGGAGCAGGTCGACAAGATTTTATCGATCGCCCAACGGTTGCCGCGCCTTCGGCTTGTTGTCTACGACGAGCCGCGCGGCTTGCGCGAATACGATCACAGCAAGCTCAAATCGATCGACGATGTTGAAGCGCTCGGCCACGCTCAACTGACAAACGACCCCGAGCGGTTGCGGGCCTGGGAACAATCGGTTGCAGCAGGGACAGGCGAGGATATTGCCGTCATTCTTTACACATCGGGAACAACTGGACGCCCCAAGGGCGTGATGCTGACCTTCAACAACGTCATCATCTCGGCGCGTAATGGCAATATCTTCGATCATCTCGATGAACACGAGGAGATCATCGCCTATCTCCCGCTCGCCTGGGTCGGCGATCATATTTTTTCTTACGCGCAGTCCTATGTCGCCGGGTTCTGCGTCAATTGTCCGGAATCGCCGCAGACTGTCGCCGAGGACCGGAGGGAAATCGGCCCGACCTATGCGTTTGCACCACCGCGGGTCTACGAAAACCTGTTGACCCTGACCATGGTGCGGATGGAGGATGCCGGCGTGATCAAACGCCGGATGTTCTCCGCATTTATCGACATTGCGCGGCGATGGGGGGAGGCGATCCTCAACAAAGAGGCGGTTCCGTTCCATGCGCGCCTGCTTTACGGGCTCGGCGAGATACTGGTCTATGGGCCGTTGAAAAACCGGTTTGGCCTTTCACGCATCCGGGTCGCCTACACCGCCGGAGAGGCGATCGGGCCGGAAATCTTTCGCTTCTATCGCGCGCTCGGCATCAATCTGAAGCAGCTATACGGCCAGACCGAAGCGTCGGTCTACATCACCGCCCAGCCGGACGGTGAAATCCATGCTGATACGGTAGGAAAGCCGAATATCGATGTCGAGATTCGTATCGACGACAACGGCGAAGTCCAGTACCGGTCGCCAGGCGTGTTCGCCGGCTATTACAAGGATCCGGAACGCACGGCGGAAACCAAGACTCCAGACGGTTGGGTGCGGACCGGCGACGCTGGCTTTATCGACCAGCGCAATGGTCACCTCAAAATCATCGACCGCGCCAAGGATGTCGGAAAACTGAAAGACGGAACTTTGTTCGCGCCGAAATATATCGAGAACAAGTTGAAGTTCCATCCCAATATCAAAGAGGCGGTTGCCTATGGTGACGGCCGTGATTTCGTTTGCGTCATGCTCAATATCGACCTCGTTGCGGTCGCAAGCTGGGCGGAGCGCAACAGCATTGCCTACGGCTCCTATCAGGAACTCGCCGGGCACCCGCTAGTCTACGATTTGCTGGCGAACCATGTCGTGGAGGTCAATCAATCGCTGGCGGTGGAAACGGCCATGTCCGGTGCGCAGATCCGGCGGTTCCTGGTTCTGCACAAGGAACTCGACGCCGACGATGGTGAGCTGACCCGCACCCAGAAAGTTCGTCGCGCCTTCATCGCCGAGCGCTACGCGCCACTGGTAGCCGCGCTCTACGATGGCTCCGCCGAAGCCGATATTTCGACAGAGGTTACCTTCGAAGACGGTCACAAAGGGACGATTGCCGCTCGCGTCAAGATCCGTGATCTTGGTCCGCCTTCAACATCTTCAAAGGTGTTGGAGCAGGCGGCATGAGAGCGCCCACCGGTTACGAAATAGCGGCGGGCGAGGTACTACTCGCGGTTGATAATGTGTCGCTGTCGTTTGGCGGCGTGAAAGCGCTTTCCGATGTGTCTTTCGATATCCGTAAAGGCGAGATCCGCGCGATTATCGGACCGAACGGCGCCGGCAAGACATCGATGCTCAACGTCATCAACGGCTTTTATGTGCCGCAGGAGGGCCGCATTACCTTTCGCGGTGAGACGCGGGCGAACATGAGGCCCTACGAGGCTGCGCGGGGCGGCATCGCGCGGACCTTTCAGAACCTGGCTTTGTTCAAGGGGATGACAGCGCTCGACAATATCTTGGCCGGACGAACGCTCAAGATGCGCCGCGGGCTATTCTGGCAGTTGATTCGCATCGGCCCGGCACTGCGCGAAGAAACCGAGCACCGGCGCCATGTCGAGGAAATAATCGATTTTCTACAGATCCAGGCCGTGCGCAAAGTTCCGGTCGCTAAGCTGCCCTTCGGATTACAGAAGCGGGTGGAACTCGGCCGGGCGTTGGCAATGGAGCCTGACCTGCTGCTGCTGGACGAGCCGATGGCCGGCATGAACCTGGAAGAGAAGGAAGACATGTCGCGCTTCATTCTCGACGTCAACAGCGAATACGGCACCACCGTTGCGTTGATCGAGCATGACATGGGCGTGGTGATGGATTTGTCCGATCGTGTCGTGGTGCTGGATCACGGCGTCAAGATCGCCGACGGCACGCCGGACGACATGCAACACAATCAGAATGTGATCGATGCCTATCTTGGGTTGGCTCATTGAGGTGGCCGCGCGGTACCAGGGCGCGCATCGGGGGTAAGCGGATTTGACATTTTTTCTTGAGATCGTGATTAGTGGGCTGTTGACCGGGGTGATGTACTCCCTGGTCGCGCTTGGCTTCGTCCTGATCTTCAAGGCTTCCGGCGTTTTCAATTTCGCCCAGGGTGTGATGGCACTCTTCGCGGGTTTGACACTTGCAGGCCTGCTCAGTGGCACGATCCCGTTTACGCATCAGGTCAATGCGGCATTCGCAATGCCGCCATGGCTTGCAATCGCGGTGACCGTGGTCGTGATGATCGTGCTGGCGGTGGCAATCGAGCGCCTGATCCTGCGCCATCTCATCAACCAGGAGCCGATCATTCTGTTTATGTCGACACTGGGCCTAGCCTATGTGTTGGAGGGATTAGGCGATATTCTTTGGGGCTCCGATGTCAAGATACTCAATCTTGGCCTGCCGAGCGGTGCCAGCGATTGGATGCTCGACCGGTTCGGGCTCTATGTCGAAAAACTCGAGGTGGTCGCGGCCCTGGTTGCTGCCGTCATGGTCATGGGTTTGACGTTGTTTTTCCAGAAGACGCGGATCGGCCGGGCGTTTCGAGCGGTGGCGGATGATCATCAAGCCGCCTTGTCAGTTGGAATTTCGCTGCACACGATCTGGGCGGTAGTCTGGGCCGCGGCTGGAATCGTTGCCCTGGTTGCTGGCGTGATGTGGGGCTCGAGTTCAGGCATCCAGTTTTCACTGTCTCTGATTGCGCTGAAGGCGCTGCCTGTGCTTATCCTCGGCGGCTTTGAATCCATTCCCGGTGCCATTGTCGGGGGGTTGATCATCGGTGTTGGCGAGAAGCTGTCCGAAGTCTATCTCGGGCCGTTTGTTGGCGGCGCGATTGAGAACTGGTTCGCCTACATGCTGGCGCTGGTTTTTCTACTGATCCGGCCGCAAGGTTTGTTCGGCGAGAAAATTATCGAGCGGATTTAGAGGACGCGATGCTTTACCGCGAAGTCGGACAATTCAAGACGTCCTATGCCGCTGATGCCGCTATCTTTCCGATTGCTCAGGATCGCTGGGCCATGTTTGGCCTGCTCGCGATCGCGTTTCTGATCGTGCCTTTTGTCATCAACGATTACTATGCCAGCGCGGTGCTGCTGCCGTTGTTAATTTTCTCATTGGCTGCAATCGGACTCAACATTCTGACGGGGTATTGCGGTCAGCTGTCGCTTGGGAGTGGAGCGTTTCTGGGCGTTGGCGCCTATGCCGCATTCAAGCTGACGACGGCATTCCCGGAGCTTAATCTATTGATTGTGTTACTGTTGTCTGGCCTGATCACCGCGGCGGTCGGCATGCTGTTCGGACTGCCAAGCCTGCGGATCAAAGGTTTCTATCTGGCGGTCGCAACGCTGGCAGCCCAGTTTTTTTTGGTTTGGCTGTTCTACCGCTGGGCCTGGTTGCGCAATTACAGCGCGACCGGCCAGATCACGATTCCGCCGCGGGAATTCTTCGGCATTTTGATAACAGGTCCGCGCGCAAGTCCGGCGGCGCAATATCTGTTCACTCTGTTTGTCGTTTCGGTGCTGGCGCTGGGTGCGAAGAACCTGACGCGCGGCAGCCTCGGACGGTCCTGGATGGCAATCCGCGACATGGACATCGCTGCTGAACTGATTGGGATCAGGCCCTTGGCCGCCAAGCTTTCTGCCTTTGGCGTAAGTTCATTCTATATCGGCGTTGCCGGTGCGCTGATGTTTTCGGTGTGGCTTGGTGCGGTGGAGGCGGGCGAGGCTTTCGGCATTCAGAATTCTTTCCTGATCCTGTTCATGATCATCATTGGCGGGCTCGGCACCATCATGGGCGGCTTTCTAGGCGCCGGATTTCTGGTCCTGATGCCGATCCTGCTTAAAAACGTGATGGTCGATCATCTCGGCATGGCGGCGGTGTTCGCCAAGCATCTCGAATATGTCGTGATGGGCCTCTTGATCATCTTTTTTCTGATTCTCGAGCCGCATGGCCTTGCCCGCCTGTGGCAAATTACCAAGGAGAAACTGCGCCTTTGGCCGTTCCCGTATTGATGCGGGCAATGATAACGTCAGGGTTCCGCTGGGGCACGCACCGACAGAGTGTCCGCTCCAGAATGGAGGGAGGAAAAGAATGCTTTGTTCCCATATTGCGAAGGCCGCCGCGCTGGCGGTGACCGTCACGTTGATGGCAGGCTCCGTTTTTGCCGCGGAAATTGTCATCCCGTCCATGGACTACCGCACCGGTCCCTATGCGCCGAGCGGCATTCCGTTCGCCAATGGCTGGACAGATTATTTTACGATGCTGAATGAGCGCGATGGCGGCATCTGCATCAAGCCCGGCCAATGCGCGAAGGTGAAAATCGTCGCCTGCGAGACTGAATACAATACCCAGAAGGGTGTCGAGTGCTATGAAAAGACCAAAGGCGTCGGCTCCGGTGCGGTGGTCTATCAGCCGCTGTCGACCGGCATCACCTATCAGCTCATCCCCAAGGCGTCCGTCGACAAGATCCCGGTTTTCTCGATGGGCTACGGCCGGACTTCAGCTGCGGACGGCCGCGTTTTTCCATGGGTATTCAACTTTCCGGCGACCTATTGGAGCCAGGCCTCGGCGCTGGTGAAATACATTGCCGACCGCGAAGGCGGAATGGACAAGCTCAAGGGCAAGACGATTACGCTCGTCTATCACAACTCGGCCTATGGCAAGGAGCCGATCCGGACACTGGAGGCGCTGGCCAAGAAGCACGGGTTCACATTCAAGGCGATTGCGATTGACCATCCCGGTCAGGAACAGAAGTCGGCGTGGCTACAAATCCGTCGCGACCGGCCCGACTGGGTGTTGATGTGGGGCTGGGGCGTGATGAACCAGGTCGCGATCAAGGAGGCGGCGGCAATCCGCTACCCAATGGATCATTTCATCGGCGTGTGGTGGTCCGGCTCGGAGAATGACGTGAAGCCGGCCGGCGCCGGTGCCAAAGGCTATCTATCGGGGACATTCCATGCCTCCGGCAAGGGTTTCAAGGGCATCCAAGATATCCTTAAATACGTGTACGACGGCAACAAGGCGACCGATCCGGCGTTCAAATCGCGGGTTGGGGAAGTGCTGTACAATCGCGGCGTGGTCGGCGCGATGTGGACGGCCGAGGCGATCCGCAATGCCATGATCGCGCGCAACACGCTGGCGGTGACCGGTGCCGATGTGCGCGACGGCTTCGAAAGTCTCAATGTCGATGCCAAGCGACTGAAAGAACTCGGCTTCGAGAACTTCACGGTTCCAGTCAAGATTTCCTGCACCAACCACGAAGGTCCCGGCCAGGTTGCGATCCAGCAATGGGACGGCAAGGAATGGAAGATCGTCTCCAAAGGTTATTACGAGCCCGATCGCGACGTCGTGAATGCCCTGATCAAGCAGGATGCGGAGAATTACGCCAAGGAGCAAAAGATCACGCCACGTGATTGCAAATCGTGAGTGTGAATTTGTCAAACATTGAACCGCGAAGCGAAACGAGAGAGGAGGCGGCGGAGGCGCCGCCCCCTATCATCCTTTCTGTCAACAACATCGAGGTCGTATACGATCACGTCATCCTGGTCCTGAAAGGCGTTTCATTGTCAGTGCCAAAGGGCAGGATCATTGCCTTGCTTGGCGCCAATGGTGCGGGTAAATCAACGACTCTGAAGGCGATTTCCAATCTGTTGGCGGCGGAACGCGGCGCGGTCACCAGCGGGTCGATCGTGCTCGACGGTATCGAGGTGCATAAACTCAGTGCGCATGATCTGGTCCGATGCGGTTGTATTCAAGTCATGGAGGGGCGTCATTGCTTTGGCCATCTCACCATTGAAGACAATCTGCTGACCGGGGCCTACACGCGCCGCGATGGGCGTAGCGCGATCCGCAAGGACCTCGATCTGATCTATTCCTATTTTCCCAGGCTCGCCGAGCGGCGCTCGGCGCTTGCGGGATTCACGTCCGGCGGTGAGCAGCAGATGTGTGCGATCGGCCGGGCCTTGATGTCTCGCCCAAAGTTGATACTGCTTGATGAACCCTCCATGGGACTGGCGCCGCAACTCGTCGCCGAGATATTCGAGATCGTCCAAGACCTGAATGCACGGGAAGGCGTTTCTTTTCTGCTTGCCGAACAAAACACTCGCATGGCACTGAAGTATGCAAGTTACGGATATGTGCTGGAAAATGGACGCGTCGTTCTCGATGGCGAAGCGGGCGCATTATGCGAGAACGACGACGTCAAGGAATTCTACCTCGGGATCGCCGACGGACGGCGCAAGTCTTTTCGCGAGGGTAAGCATTATCGACGACGGAAAAGGTGGTTGGCGTGAGTGAATATTCGCAAGGCTTGGTTCAAAAGTTACGGCAAAAAATTCTGGATACATTCTCGCCGCTGGTGCCAAAGGACCGGCCGTTTGTGTTGATCGATTTTCCGGACGCCAGTAATGCCGGCGATCATGCGATCTGGCTTGGGGAAAAAGTGTTCTTCCAAAATCTTGGTGTCGAGCCAGCTTACGAATGTTCGATGCAAACCTATGATCGCGCGGCAATGACGCGTGCCGTCGGTGACGGCGTGATTTTCATGCACGGCGGTGGAAATTTTGGCGATGCTTACATTTATCATGAATTTCGGCATCAGGTGCTGCGTGACTTTCCCGACAATGAAGTCGTCATCTTTCCGCAGACGGTGATGTTCTATTCCGATCCTAAGTTGTTGAGCTCGGTGGAATGCTTTTCCCGACACGGTAAGGTGACAATCGCTGCCCGTGACGCCCTGTCTTTTCATATCCTTGAAAAGTTTTTCGGCTCGCACTGCAAGATCCTTATGGCGCCGGACATGGCATTCACGCTTGGCCCACAGAGTCGCAACGGCAAACCTGATTTCGAGGTTTTGTGGCTAAGCCGAACGGACAGTGAAGGTGTCCATGGCGGCAATATCGCCAAGGTTGTCAACTTGCCCAACATGCGACTCTTGAGCGTGAATATGGGCCAGTTCGCTGACGGCATTGAAACTGTTGCGATGTCAGACGTGTCGGGAAAAAAGTTGGTCGTCACGGATTGGTACCGATGCCAATTTGCGAACCAGGCCGGGGTTGATGCTTATCAAAAATTCAGTTTTGAGCGGCAGTCGAAGTTCTGGGTCGATCGGGCTATGAGGCTGCTGTCCGCCGGGACGGTGGTCATCACCGACCGCCTGCACGCCCATATTCTCTGCGCGCTGGCCGGTATTCCGCATATTCTGCTCAACAACGTCTATGGCAAGAACATCTCGTTTTATGAGACGTGGTGCCGGCCGCTAGACGTCTGCCATCTCGCCTCGTCGCCCGAATATGCCTGGGGCATCGCGCAAGATTTTCTCAAGAGTGTCGCGGCGCAGTTGCAACAGGAGGCGCGACCGGCCTCATGAGTTCGATTGTGAACTCCGTGGACCCGCGAGCGCCGACGGCGATCGGGAGGTGATAATTCACTTACGATACGCTGGAAACCCGTGATCCGCATGTTCGCGAAGATGAACAGTTCGCGCGGTTGCGTGAAACATTGGCGTATGCCTTGACCGCACCAGGCTGGTCCCGGCAGCTTGCCGGGATCGAGCCAGGATCCATAGTCGACCGGAACGCGCTGGCCACTTTACCTGTATTGCGAAAAGCGGACTTGGCGTCGCGGCAGGCCGAATTGCCGCCTTTTGGGGGCTTCAACGTCGTCGTGCCCGGCAAAGCCCGTCGGCTGTTGATGTCGCCGGGGCCGATTTTTGAACCGGAAGGTGACGATGCCGATTGGTGGGGTGCGGCACGTGCCTTGTTCGCCGCGGGTTTCCGGGCCGGCCACGTGGCACACAATACGTTTTCCTATCACCTGACCCCTGGGGCCTACATTTTGGAGTCAGGCCTTCATGCGCTCGGCTGCGCGGTGATTCCCGCAGGTCCGGGCGATATCGAACAGCAGCTTGCGGCGATCGCACGCTACCGGCCGGACGGATATGTCGGCACGCCGGACTTTCTGAAAATCCTCCTCGATGCCGCCGGCACGGCTGGAGTGGATGTGTCGTCGCTGAGGCGTGCGCTGGTGTCGGGCGCCGCGCTGCCGAATTCGCTGCGCGAGGAGTTACGGGCGCGCGGTGTTGGTGTCCTGCAATGTTACGCCATCGCCGACGTCGGCGTGGTTGCCTATGAAACGCCGGCAGGGCGCGGGCATGATGGTGAACGAGAATGTGCTGGTGGAAATCGTGCGCCCTGGCACCGGCGATACCGGTGGCGCACGAGGAGGTCGGCGAAATCGTCGTGACCTCGCTCAATTCCGACTATCCGATGATCCGGCTCGCGACCGGCGATCTCACCGCGATCATGCCCGGTCCGTCGCCGTGCGGTCGGACCAACATGCGAATCCGAGGCTGGCTGGGGCGCGCCGACCAGAGCACCAAGATTAAGGGCATGTTTGTTCATCCCGAACAGATCGCCGCCATCGCCCGGCGCCATCCGGAACTTGGGCGCCTTCGCCTGGTCGTGACCCGTGACGAAGAGCGCGATGTCATGACACTGATGGCTGAATGCGTGGTCGGCACAGACAATCTTGATACGGCAGTCGCTTCTACACTGCAGTCCATCACCAAACTCAACGGCGCCGTCGCATTGGTTGCGCCAGGTACCTTGCCGAATGATGGCAAGGTCATTGCGGATGACCGCGGCTCAACATGATCCGATGGCGATCGGATGTTGATTGAAGCGAGCGCGATCAACTGCCCTTGATCACAATTCGCCCCTGCAGCTTGGCGTCGATCGTGCCGAGCTTCTTGAAATACGTGATGACCTCATTGGAGAGGAGATAGCCGTCAACCGGAGGCAAAAGGACTTTTGCGTTGCGAAAGGTCTGATAGCCATTACCGCCGCGGGCGAGAAATTCATTGGTCGCGACGGTATATTTCCGAGTCAGGTCGGCCGGCTTGCCGTCGACCTCCAACGAGGTAATTCGGTCACCCGGCTTTCGATTGGCGTCAATGGTGAACTTGATGCCAGAGACCTGCGGGAAGCCACCGCCTGGGTTCGGCAGCCTTGTAAGACCGGCTTCCAACCCCGCCTTGAGTTCCGCCCCGGTCATTTCCAGGACGACCACGGTGTTTCGGAACGGCAGTTCGTTCAATACGAAGCCGCGCGTGATGGTTGTGCCGGCTGGGTAGACTCTTGTCTGAGCGGATGCCACCGCCGTTCATAACGGCGACATCGGAATTCGATTTTTGGCGCATGGCGTCGGCGATCAGGTCGCCGATGACGGTCTCGCGGGTGCGGACCGCAACAATGCGGCTGTCGAGCGGTACAGCAGTCTTGGCAATCGGAATATCGAGATCCTTGTCCATCTGCTGTTGAAACTTGGCGACGACTGCCGCGACTTCCGGATCCGGTGCGATGTTGGCGGTATCAATGATCCGAAATTGCGGCCACCACCGAATCGCGCGGTTGCCGTCTTTCTCGCTGACCTCAATCGAAACATCGACGATCGTGACGTAGTGGGCGTCGAAATTCGAATTCGACCATCGCGTTGCTGCCGTCGAATTCAAGGAAGAGATCGTGGTCATGCCCGGTCAGGATCAGGTCGACCGTTCGGGTGTAGTAGAGCTTGTAGTCCTGCGTACGGGCGGCATGAATCACTGCGACAACGAAGTCCGCCCCCTCTTTGCGAAGCAGTTCGGCCTGCTCCTTGGCGGTTTCAACCGTCGCGGCGAACTTCAAATTTCCGGGACTTGAAACCAGTGGCGTGCCGTCGAACGCCACCGCGGTCAGCCCGACCCGCACACCATCGATGGTAATGATCTCGCGGTCCTTGAAACCGGGGAGGCGACGGCCGTCGGCGTCACGCAGATTTGCCGCGAACAGCGGGAACTTGGCCTCCGCCATGCGCTTGAAAAAAATCTCCTTGCCAAAATCAAATTCATGATTGCCGGGCGTGAAGATATCCGGACCAATCATATTGGTGAGCGTCATGATGTGCGCACCCTGGTCGATGCTGGACATCAGCGACGGCGACAAGGTGTCGCCGGCATGGGCGACGATGACGTGACCACCCTTCGCGCGCTCGGCCTTGACGACGGTTGAAAGCCGCGAGAAGCCGCCACGGCGCTTGCCGTCCGACATCTCGTTGGCCGCCATCAGATATATGTCATTGAAGAAAACGAATGTGATTTTTGTCGTGGCGGCGCGAGCGCCGCCTGGAATAAAGCTGGCGGCAAGACCGAGATTGACCGCACGGCGGGAGACGACGGGCATGGGCATTCACTCCGATCGGGCGACGTGCCATAGCATGGCGACGCGGGGTCGGCTATTGCATCGGATGCCACACGCTCGGTTGAGGAGTAGGCGGTTGAATGATGAACGTTTCGGATTATCCACCAATGGACGGGGACTCGACAAGCCTTCGGCCCGCCAGCCACCCGGAGGTCGCCGCCGGCCGGATCGGCGTGTTGCTGGTCAATCTCGGCACACCGGACGCCACCGACGCGGCATCCGTGCGACGCTATCTGACAGAATTCCTCAACGACAAGCGAGTCATTGAAGAAAATGGACTGATCTGGAAGCTCATTCTCAACGGTATCATTCTGCGCACACGTCCGAAGGCCAAGGGGCGTGACTATGACAAGATCTGGAACCGCGAGAAGAACGAGTTGCCGCTAAAGACCGTCACGCGCGCACAAGCCGAAAAATTGGCAATTGTGATGGCGGCTGTTGATCGGCGCGTGACGGTTGATTGGGCGATGCGTTACGGAAACCCGTCAATTGCATCGCGCCTTTATGCGATGTCAAAGGCGGGATGCGAACGCGTTCTGCTTGTTCCGCTCTATCCGCAATATGCCGCGGCGACGACGGCGACCGTATGCGACGAGGTCTTCCGTGTGCTGATGACTATGCGCTGGCAACCGACGCTGCGGGTTGTACCACCCTATCACGACGAGCCGGCCTATATCGATGCGCTCGCGACTTCAATTCGCGATGCGCTCGGCAAGCTTGGCTTTACGCCTGAGGTCATCCTCGCTTCCTTCCATGGCATTCCGCAGGAGTATTTCGACAAGGGAGACCCCTATTTCTGCCATTGCTCGAAGACCGCTAGGCTTTTACGCGAACGGTTGGGATTCGACGAGACAAAGCTCGTCATGACCTTTCAGTCTCGGTTCGGGCGCGCCGAGTGGCTCAAGCCCTATACCGATATGACGGTGAAGGGTTTGGCGGAGCGTGGCGTGAAAAACCTTGCGGTGGTCACCCCCGGCTTTGCCGCTGACTGCCTGGAGACACTGGAGGAAATCGGGGTGGAGAATGCCGAAATATTCCGTCACCATGGGGGGGAGAATTTCGCAGCTATTCCATGCCTCAATGACAGTGAAGGTGGCATGCGGGTCATTGAGGGGCTTGTGCGGCGAGAGTTGTCCGGTTGGATTTGATGCGTCTTGGCCTGTGTTGCCTCGTTTGAACCAATCGGAAACCGTGCGCGACTAAGACTAGAATGGGTCTCTGCCGGCACCCGCCGGCCTGGCGCGATCGGTTGTCGAATTGGGCGATGGGTCGTGTGGGATCCGGTGCCAAAAGGGGGCTCCCATGTTCGGTTTGGATATCTTCGCATTGGTATTTTTGGCGCTGGTGGTGCTCACGCTGTTTGCCGGCGTGAAGACGGTTAGCCAGGGATACAATTGGACGGTTGAGAGGTTCGGCCGCTATACGCGGACCCTGACACCGGGTCTCAATCTGATCGTGCCGTATTTCGACCGCATCGGCCGAAAGATGAATGTGATGGAGCAGGTGATCGATATTCCGCAGCAGGAGGTCATCAGCAAGGACAATGCCACAGTCAGCGTTGACGGAGTTGCGTTCTTTCAGGTGTTTGATGCCGCCAAGGCGAGCTATGAGGTTTCCACCCTCGATCAAGCCATCATTACGCTCACCATGACCAATATTCGTTCGGTCATGGGCTCGATGGATCTCGACCAGGTTCTGTCTCATCGTGATGAGATCAATGAACGGCTGTTGCGGGTGGTCGATGCCGCAGTGTCGCCATGGGGCGTCAAGGTCAATCGCATCGAGATCAAGGATATCGTGCCGCCGGCGGATCTGGTCGAGGCCATGGGCCGTCAGATGAAGGCGGAGCGGGTCAAGCGTGCCGAAATCCTGCAGGCGGAAGGACACCGCCAGTCGGCGATCTTGAAGGCGGAGGGCGAGAAGCAGTCCCAGATCCTGGAGGCCGAAGGCCGCCGCGAGGCTGCGTTTCGCGACGCCGAGGCGCGCGAACGGTTGGCCCAGGCCGAGGCCATGGCGACTGAAGTCGTAAGCCAGGCGGTGGCGCGTGGCGACATTGCCGCGCTCAATTATTTCATAGCAGAAAAGTATCTGGCCGCGTTCGGTCAGCTCGCATCGTCACCGAACCAGAAAATGCTGATCCTGCCGATCGAGGCGACGAGCGTGCTGGGCTCGCTCGCAGGCATCGGTGAAATCGTCAAGGAAACATTTGGCGGCGACCGAGGCGACAACCCGTCAACACCGCGGCGGCCGACCGGGCCCGCTTCGGGCGGCGCCCGTCCGCCGGCCTGATCGGGAGACTGCAGATGCTTGCAACCATGGTTTCGCTGGGAATTTGGAACTGGTTCATCCTGGCGGTGATCCTGTTCGTGCTCGAATTAATGGCGCCAGGTGCGTTCATGCTCTGGCTCGGGATCGCGGCGATTCTGGTCGGGGCGATCTCACTTGCGATGGAATGGTCCTGGCAAGCGCAGGTCATTACCTTTGCGGTGTTGTCGGTGGCCGCGATACCCGCATGGCGGCATTTTGCCCGACGCGTGGAAAAGCCGGTCGATCGGCCGTTTCTCAACCAGCGGGCACAAGGCTATGTCGGGCGCGTGTTCACGCTTGAAAAGCCGATTGTGGACGGATTTGGGACGGTCAAGATCGACGACACGGTGTGGCGGGTGAGCGGGTCTGATTGCCCGGCCGGCAGCAGGGTCAGGATCGCGCATGTCGACGGCGCGAATTTGTCGGTCGAGCCGGCAGCCTAGCTTTTATGTGATCGGCCGCGCGTCGCGATCGTTGATCAGGCCACGCCGATCCGCAGGAGATCGTGGACCCGCACGATGCCGACCGGCTTGTCGCCGTCGACCACGATCAAGGCGGTGACTTTTACCGAATTGATAAATTCCAATGCTTCGCTGGCGAGTTGATCCGGGCGGATGGTCTTGGGTGCCCGCGTCATGACCTGATCGACCGGAAACTCCAACAGGTCCGGCCGCATGTGACGCCGTAGATCGCCGTCGGTGATGATGCCGACAAGGCGACCCGCATCATCAACGATGCCAACACAGCCGAAGCCTTTTGCCGACATTTCGACCACGGCGTCCGACATCTTGGCGCCAAGCGGCGCGAGCGGCAGGTCATCGTCGGTCCGCATCACGTCACGCACGAATTTCAGCAGTGCGCCCAACCGGCCGGCGGGATGCAGCATGCCAAAGTCGCGCGCGGTGAAACCGCGGCTTTCCAGCAGCGCAACGGCAAGCGCATCGCCGAGCGCGAGTTGCATCAGCGACGAGGTGGTGGGAGCGAGATTGTGCGGACAGGCCTCGCGTGCGTTCGGAAGAGCAAGAACGATATCCGCGGCCTTGGCCAGCGTGCTGTCGCTGTTGGCCGTGACCGCGATCAGTCCGATCCGAAAGCGGCGCGAATAGTCGGTCAGGTTTTTCAGTTCGGCGGTCTCGCCCGACCAGGACATCGCCATGATGACGTCGTCCTTGGTGATCATGCCGAGGTCGCCGTGACTGGCCTCGCCCGGATGAACGAAGAAGGCGGGCGTTCCGGTTGAGGCAAGGGTGGCGGCGATCTTGCGACCGACATGCCCAGACTTGCCCATGCCAGTGACAACCACGCGGCCGGGGGCAGCGCGGATCCGCTGAATGGTGGCGATGAAGCTCGGCCCGAGGCCATCATGGATCGCGGCTGCCAGGGCGGCGATGCCGCCCGCTTCGGCCTCCAGCGTCCGCAGGGCCGAATTGATCAAGCCCTGGGGCTGCTCGCTCTCCGAGGGGGCAACACTGAATGCGGATGACTGGGGCATGGGCTTCCGGCGGTGACAATAGCCGGGCGGCCCGGCGGCCTCCGATAGCACGGAAACGGCGGGCGGGCGACCATTGCCGCTGCGGGGTCAACCAGTCGTTAACCATAAAGATTTTAAGTTCGTTAACGGAACTCCGTGGGGCGGAAGCCGCGCGGCTGATCAATGCATTGAATTTACTTGGTAATTCGCTTCCGTGCGGTGCCGAACGCGCCACTATGAGCGATTGGCGGGACGAAAGAGGCTGCAACGTGCCGTGTCTGCGCCACTCATGCCCTGCGGTTCTGATCGCGATCGGAGCCAGCGTGGTGATCTTTGCCGTCGCCACAGGGCTGGCGCGTGCGCAGGTGCCTGATGCGACGGACGGGCCGTCCCCCGTCCTGGGTCCCTCGCTGCTGCGGCCGTCGCCCGATGGTGCATCATCGCGCCTGCAACAGTTCCAGAAGCCGAAATCCACCAAGTCCGAGGTTGCGCCATCGCGGATTGGGAATTTGCCGACCTTCGGCAATCCGCCGGGCGCCAGTGCCGGAACGACCGGGTTTAATTCCACCAATGTTCCGAGGCTAAAATCGACAATCGGTACTGGCGCGGCGGCCACGACAGCAACAGCAACAGCAACAGCAATTGCCCCTGCGGGTACGACGACCAAGACAGACACGAAGACGAACAAGTCCGCAAAGGGGCCGCAGCCGGCGTCTTCGGCCGCAGCGATCAGCCGGCGCGAAGACCTGACCGGAACATTCACGCGCGCGCCGCGCGGCAGCGAGCGCCGCCGGATCCCGGCTGCCGGCGATACCCCGGAAGACAATGCAAGCCGGATTGCGGCACTGCGCCGGCGTCGCGCGGATGAAGACCTCACCGCTTTCGATCCTATCGGCATGCGGGTCGGCGCCTTTGTGCTGCGACCAGCGATCGAGGTGACGGCCGGCTACGACAGCAATCCGTCACGCAGCACGGATGGCAAGGGCTCGACCGTGCTGGTTGTCGCACCCGAACTCAACATCAGGTCCGATTGGCTGCGGCATGAGCTCACGGCCAATATCGCGAGCAGTTACACCGCATATGGATCGCATTCCGCGAGCGTCTATGAGCGCCCGTATATGAACGCCAAGGTCAACAGTCGAATCGACGCCAGCGAACGCACACATATCAACCTCGAAGGCCGGTTCCTGCTGTCGACCGACAACCCAGGCAGCCCCGATCTGCAGGCCGATATCGCGCGCTTGCCGTTTTACACGACGGTTGGCGGTACCGTGGGCATCGCTCAACGCTTCAACCGATTCGAAGTCGCGCTCAATGGCTCAATTGACTCAACCACATATGCGAATTCCAAGCTCACCAATGGCACGACGGCAAGCAACGCCGATCGCAACTACAATCAGTATGGCGGTAGTCTGCGCGGGAGTTATGAACTCACCCCGGGGGTCAAACCATTTGTCGAGATCGGTGCGGATACCCGGATTCACGAACTGACCGAAGACAATGGCGGCACCCAGCGCGATTCCGACGGGCGCTATGTCAAGGTCGGGACCACTTTTGAGTTGACTCGCAAGCTCATTGGCCAAGTCGACATCGGCTATCTGCAGCGATCCTATCGCGACCCGTCGCTGCCGCAGATCAGCGGGCTGATCTATGATTTTCGTTGCTTTGGAAGGCCTCGGCACTGACCAATGTCAAGCTGACGGCGACATCCGTGGTCAATGAATCAACGCTCGTTGGAGTGTCCGGCCAGTTCACACGCACGGTGGGGCTTGAATTCGACCATGCCTTTCGCCGCTATCTGATCGGCGGGTTGAAATTCAGCTACGGGACTGTCGACTATGTCGGGTCGCCACGGGTCGATACAACGTTCGCAACCACAGCCACGCTGGTCTACAAAATGACGCGAACTGTGCAGTTCAAGGGCGAGTTGCGCCGTGAATGGCTGCACTCGACCGAACCTGGCAACAATTATTTCGCCAATACCGTGATGTTCGGTATCCGTCTGCAGCGATAAGCCGGTGCAAAAGCAGCGACAGCAACCGGGGCATTGCCCGGACGCTCTGGCATTACCTCGCCGGCATTGATTAGTTTCCCGCGAGGAGCTGATTCAACTCCGCGCGAACTTCCGCGGCAAGCTCCTTGCGCTGAAGTGCGTATGCGATGTTGGCCGTGAGAAAGCCGACCTTCGAGCCGCAATCAAAACTGCGGCCGTCGAATTTCAGGCCATAAAATGGCTGCCGTTGCGACAATTCGATCATGGCGTCGGTGAGCTGAATTTCGTCACCTGCGCCACGCTCCTGACGCTCCAGAATCTCAAAAATCTCTGGCTGCAGGATATAGCGGCCGGTAATGCTGAGGTTCGATGGCGCTTTTTCGCGCAGCGGCTTCTCGACCATATCGGTGATTGCAAACGTCTTGCCCTTGGTCTCGCCGGCGCCGACGACGCCATACATGTGGACTCGTTCGAACGGCACTTCTTCGACTGCAATGATGTTTGCGCCGGGCTCAAGATCGCGGAACGCGTCGATCATCTGTGCAAGGCAGCCGCGTTCGTGCTGAACCAGCACGTCTGGCAACAACAGGGCAAACGGTTCGTTACCGATCATTTCGCGCGCGCACCATACGGCGTGTCCGAGGCCATGCGGCGCCTGTTGGCGCGTGAAACTGGTGGCGCCCGCCGGCGGCAGCGCAGTGGCGAGTTGGGCAAGCTCGGCCGTCTTGCCCCGATTCTGAAGCGTCGCCTCCAGTTCGAATTGCTGATCGAAATGGTCCTCGATGATGCCCTTGTTGCGGCCGGTCACGAAAATAAGATGCTCGATCCCGGCCTCGCGCGCCTCGTCGACCACATGCTGAATGAGTGGCCGATCCACGACCGTCAGCATTTCCTTCGGCATCGCTTTGGTTGCGGGCAGGAAACGGGTACCAAGCCCGGCGACAGGAAATATGGCTTTGCGGATGCGCTGCATTCGGGAAGATCCATGAGGTTGGGGCGGAATTTACCTGGAGCGATGAACAGGGCCGATCTGCTCATTTTTCGCCCAATTCACGATAAACCATGATGGTCGGCGACCGTCCATGCCGTTTTTGGTTGCGGGATTTCCGACCGTCCGGGCCGGTTTGTCCTGGCCCGGCGGCAAACAGGCCGGATAGGGCGCTATGGCACAAGAAATTGATTTCGGGTTGCTGTTAACCGCCCAGAAACCAAATAGGGTCCCCATAGAACACCGTGGCGGCAATATAGATCGATGGATCTGAGGGTGGGGAAAAGCATGAGTTTGAAGCCGTTGCGCCAGCTGGGCGCGGCAGCTCTGATCGGCGCGGCTGCAGTGTCCCCGGCTTGGCCGCAAGCCGGTGCGGCAGGTGGCGCCCCGCTTGATATTCTGGGGGTCCTGACCGGCTCGGTCGCCGCCTCGGCCCCAGTTCAAGGCGCGAAGGAATGGAGCGGCCTGTCTGGTGCCTCCGGTCATCCGACGATGACGGCGGATGCGATCCGTGCGGCGGCGGCAAGCTTCCGGAATTGCATTGAGGATATTTGGCCGCTGGCTGCGCGGCGCGGGATCACGCGGGCAAGCTATACGGCAATGACGGCCGGACTGTCGCCGGATCTGCGGATCATGGATCTGCTCGATTCCCAGCCGGAGTTCACCAAGTCTTTCTGGGATTATCTCGACTTGTTGGTGACGGATACCCGCATCGCCAAGGGCCGCGAGATGCTGGCGCAATATCGTGCGGTTTTTGATGCGGTGGAGCAAAAATTTGGCGTCGATCGCCATGTCGTTGCAGCGATTTGGGGCATCGAGTTCGAATTTCGGTACAGCCGTCGGCGACCGTTCGGTCATTCAGTCGACTGCGACCCTGGCCTGCATTGGGCGCCGGCAACGTTATTTCCGTGATGAATTCCTGGCCGCGCTGGAAATCGTGCACCGCGGCGATGTGCGCGCGGATCAATTGAAGGGTTCCTGGGCCGGTGCGTTCGGGCCGACGCAATTCATGCCGACGTCGTTCAAGCGCTATGCGATCGATTTCGACGGCGACGGGCGCCGCGACGTGGTCACTTCGGTCGCGGACGTTATCGCCTCGACCGCCAACAATCTGGCCAAGGATGGCTGGGTTGCCGGTCAAACATGGGGCTACGAAGTCGGCGTGCCGCGCGGCTTTGACTACATGCTTGCCGATCGTTCGCGCCAGATGACGCTGGCGCAGTGGGCGCAACTCGGTATCCGGCGCCCTGATGGCAAGGCGTTTCCGCGGCCTGGCGATCGCGCCTATCTCCTGGTGCCGGCCGGAGCGCAGGGGCCGGGCTTCCTGATGCTGAACAATTTCCGGGTCATCATGAAATACAATCCGGCCGAGGCCTATGCGCTCGCCATTGGCCATCTCGCAGACCGGTTGCGCGGCGGGGAACCGCTGGTTCTGGCTTGGCCGCGGCATGAACGGGTCCTGACCCGGGCGGAGCGTTACGAATTGCAGCAATTGCTGGCACAGCGCGGCTATAACCCGGGTGAGCCGGACGGTCGGCTCGGGTCCCGAACCCGTGCGGCGCTGCGCAGCTATCAGGCTGCCTCGGGCCATGTCCCAGATGGATTCGCCTCCGCAACAATTCTCGAGCAGCTGCGCACACGTTAGGCGGGGAGCTTTTTGCCATAAGTTACTGAAATTATTGGTAGTATTGATGGGGGCACGATTCGCTGCTCAGGCTGGCCGGCGCGCTTGGTCGTCAGGTTGACATTTTTATCGTAGTGATAAGACCTCATGGTCAGAATGGCTTTTGTCCTCAGTCTTCGGATCGGGCCTCGATGAGGTTGCGGCGAGGCGATGCGGCACGGCGAATTGAGCGGTGCTTCGCGGCATGGAGGTTGGAACTTGCGGCGGATATTCGGAGTGGCGCTGCTGTTGTTGGCGGAAGTGGCGTTGGTCGCTGCTGTTTCCGTCGTCTCGGTAACGTCGACGCAGGCTCAGTTTCGCGACGACCCTTTTCCGTTTTTCGGCGGACGGCGGCAACAAAACAATAACCGCGGCTTCAATCCGTTCGCGCCGTTCTTCAATCCGAATCCGAGAGACAACCGCTCGCAACGGCGCCAGCGCGATAACCGCGAGGCGGTCGACTATTCGCATGCGCCGAAGGCGAAGGCGAGTGACGTTGCGCCGACCACCAAGATTCTCGTCCTGGGCGACTCTATGGCTGACTGGCTGGCCTATGGACTGGAGGATGCGTTCTCAGATGCCTCTGAGATCGGCGTAGTGCGCAAGAACAAGAGTGGCTCCGGTCTGATCCGCTACGAGTCACGCGGGGACGCCAATTGGGCCAGTGTTGCCAAGACCATTATTGCGGAAGAAAAGCCGCAATACATCGTGATGATGTTAGGCTTGCAGGATCGTCGTTCGATCCGCGACCGTGTGGTCGTGCGGGGGGCAAATCAAACCGGAACCGGACAGAACCAAAAGAAAAACGGCGAGGGTGCGGCACCGCAATCGCTGACCCCAGAGGCGCTGAAGGAGAAAAAGTCCGGGGCGGATGGTTCGACCACTGCCGAATTGCAAGGCCGTGTCGTGGAAACTGGCCCGTTCCAATACCGCAGCGAAAAGTGGGCCGCGGTTTATATCAAGCGCATTGACGAAACGATCGCGGCACTGAAGGCAAGCGGCGTTCCGGTGTTCTGGGTTGGGCTGCCGTCTGTGCGCGGCACGAGATCGACCTCCGATATGCGCTACCTCAACGATCTATTTCGCGGCAGCGCGGAAAAGGCCGGCATCGTTTATGTCGACCTATGGGACGGTTTTGTCGATGAGAATGGCCGGTTTACCAGCTATGGTCCGGACTTTGCGGGTCAGACTCGGCGCCTGCGAACATCGGACGGGGTGCATTTCACCAAAGCTGGCGCCCGCAAGATCGCCCATTATGTCGAACGCGAGATTCGCCGGTCGATGACCAACCGGGCAATCCCGGTGGCGCTGCCGTCGCAGGATGAGGATTTGGTGCCGCAAGTCCGGCCGGGCGGGCCGGCACCGCGGCCACTGGCCGGTCCGGTGGTGCCGTTGACGGCCGCAACAGGGGTGGCAACCGAGTTGCTCGGCGGTGCGAGCGCTCGCACGATAAAATCGGATCCGGTGGCGGTACGCGTCCTTGTCAACGGCGAAGCGATTGCCGCGCCGAGCGGTCGGGCCGATCACTATGCGCTTCCGGAACGGCAGCGGCCGGCGGTTGCTGCCACGCCCGCGGGCGGCAACGAAAGGAACGGCAGCCCTGTCGCGCTGAACAATCCAAATTCCAATCCGCGGCCATCGGCTTTGCCGGATAGCGCGAAGGCGCCGGCTCCGGGAGCGGCGGCGGCACCGTCCAACGCAGCCGAACCTGAGGTGAAAAACGGCGTTCGAATTATCCGTGCGCCGCGCGCCAACCCGGCAACAACGCCGTCATCAAACGGTCAGTCCCCAGCGCCCGGAGCGCGAATCATCCAGGTCCCGCAAAGCTTCGCGGAACCTGCAGCAAAGCCTGGGGCCGCGGCATCACTGACGCCGGCTACCACGCCAAAGCCGGTCGCGGCCGAGGCGCGCGGCCAGTCCGGCGGCGATCAGGGCGATGCCAGTCGGCGCACGGTTCAGCGCCGCCAGCAGTCGTCGCCACCGCGCCGCAGTCCATCGCCGAACTGGAACGATTCGATTTTGCGTCCGCCCGCGCCGATTGGATCGGGCCGATAGGCGACGGGCGTTGGAGCGCGGTGCGGTCCGGTGAGATCGCGGTATTCACCGCCGATGCCGATTGGCCCCAAGATCGTCGACAAACTCCTGTAACGTTTCCGGAATTTGCGTCAACGCGGCAGGACGGTCGCTCCCATCAGGAACTTGTCGACGGCATGTGCCGCTTGGCGGCCTTCGCGAATCGCCCAGACCACCAGCGATTGTCCGCGCCGCATGTCACCGCATGCGAATACCTTCGGGTTGGAACTGCGGTAGGCCAACGTGTCGGCCTTGACGTTGCCGCGGGCGTCCAATTCAAGCGTGAGGCCGTCGATCATGCCCTCACGGACGGGATGAACGAAGCCCATGGCGAGCAGAACGAGATCGGCCTTGAGGTCGAACTCGCTGCCTGGAACCGGCTTGAACTTGTCGTCCACCTTGGTACAGCGCAGTTTGGTGACGCGGCCGCCTTCGCCGATGAATTCCTGGGTCAAGACCGCGAAGTGGCGTTCCGCGCCTTCCACATGACTGGAGGAGGTACGCAGTTTGAGCGGCCAATTGGGCCAGGTCAGCATCTTGTCCTCGTGCGCTGGTGGTTCCGGCATGATCTCGAAATTGGTGACCGACAACGCGCCCTGACGGATCGACGTGCCGATACAGTCGGAGCCGGTATCGCCGCCGCCGATGACGACAACATGTTTGTCCTTGGCCAGAATCGGTGTCACATCGCCAAGCGGCTCATTGCCGACGCGCCGGTTCTGCTGCGGCAGGAAGTCCATGGCGTAATGGATGCCGTCCAGCTCGCGGCCCGGAATCGGCAGGTCGCGCGCCTTCTCGGAACCGCCGGCCAGCACAACCGCATCATGGTCGGCCAATAGCGCATCGGCTGAAATGTTCGCGCCGACATGGGCATTATAGTGGAACGTTACGCCTTCGGCTTCCATCTGCGCGACGCGCATATCGATGACGTTCTTTTCCATTTTGAAGTCGGGGATGCCATAGCGCAAAAGCCCGCCGGCCTTGGCGTGTTTTTCGAAGACATGGACATCATGGCCCGCGCGTGCGAGTTGCTGCGCGCAGGCCAGTCCTGCCGGGCCGGAGCCGACGATCGCCACCCGCTTGCCGGTCTTCTCCGTCGGCGGTTCGGGCTCAATCCAGCCGGAGGCGATAGCGCGGTCGGCAATCGCACATTCTATCGACTTGATCGTGACCGGAATGTCTTCGATGTTCAGCGTGCAGGCAGCCTCGCAAGGCGCCGGACAGACCCGGCCGGTGACCTCGGGGAAATTGTTGGTCGAGTGCAGATTGCGGGTCGCCTCCCGCCAGTCATCCGCGTAGACCAGATCGTTCCAGTCAGGGATCTGATTGTTGACCGGGCAGCCGGTGTGGCAATAAGGCACGCCGCAATCCATGCAGCGCGCGGCTTGCTGACGCGTCTCGTCGGCGCCCTGAGGCAGGACGAACTCCCGCCAATGAAGTATGCGCTCAGCAACCGGCTGGTAGTCGCGGTCGTCGCGGTCGATTTCCAGAAAACCCGTGATCTTGCCCATGAACGCTATTCACCCGCGGCCACCATGCGCGGCTTCTCCATTTCCAGTGCTTTCATTTCAGCGAGCGCGCGGCGGTATTCGACCGGCATCACTTTGCGGAACTTCGGCAGATATTCGCTCCAGTTTTCAAGAATGTGCGCGGCCCGTCGCGACCCGGCAAGGCGCTCATGCCGGCTGATCAGATAGTGCAGCCGCTGAGCGTCGAAACGCGTCATGTCCGCCATGACGTCGACGCGGCCGTGACCATCGAGATCGCCGGCCTGATGGAAGAATTTGGCGTTGATTTCTTCTTCCTCGGGGAGCGGTTCCAGTTCGACCATGGCGAGATTGCAAAGGGAAGCAAAGTCGCCGACTTCATCAAGCACGTAAGCAATGCCGCCTGACATGCCGGCCGCGAAGTTGCGACCGGTGCGGCCGAGCACGACCACGACGCCGCCGGTCATATATTCACAGCAATGATCGCCCGCACCTTCGACCACGGCGATCGCGCCGGAATTGCGCACCGCAAAACGCTCACCAGCGACACCGCGGAAATAGCATTCGCCAGCGATCGCACCATAGAGCACGGTATTGCCGACGATGATGGATTCTTCGGGAACGATGCCCGACTCCCGGTGCGGCCGCACGACAATGCGACCGCCGGACAGCCCCTTGCCGACATAATCGTTGGCGTCGCCTTCGAGTTCAAAAGTAACGCCGCGAGCAAGCCAAGCTCCGAAACTCTGACCGGCTGTTCCTGTGAGTTTCACGTTAATGGTGTCATCAGGAAGCCCAGTATGGCCGTAAATCTTGGCGATTTCGCCGGATAGCATGGCGCCCGCGGTCCGGTCGGTGTTCTGGATCGCGGTGACGATGCGAACCGGCGCGCCGCGGTCGATCGCTGCGCGCGCTTCCTGGATCAGCTTGCGGTCCAGGATGTCGTGGATCTTATGGTCCTGGGCCTCGCAGTTGAAGATGTGAACGCCTTCCGGCACTTCCGGCTTCAGGAACAGATTGGAAAAATCGAGACCCTGCGCCTTCCAATGTTCGATCACCTGGCGTTGATCGAGCACCTGCAATTGCCCGATCATTTCGTCGAACTTGGTAAAGCCCATCTCGGCCATTAATTCGCGAACTTCCTCGGCCACAAAGAAGAAATAGTTGATGACGTGTTCCGGTTGACCGTGGAAGCGCTTGCGCAGCACCGGGTCCTGGGTGGCAATTCCAACCGGACAGGTGTTGAGATGACACTTGCGCATCATGATGCAGCCGGCAGCGATCAACGGCGCGGTGGCAAAACCGAATTCATCGGCACCGAGCAGGGCGCCAACCACCACGTCGCGTCCGGTGCGGATGCCGCCGTCAACCTGCACTGAAATGCGCCCGCGCAGCCGATTGCCGACGAGGGTCTGGTGCGTTTCGGCCAGGCCGATTTCCCAGGGCGAGCCGGCATGCTTGATCGAGGTCAGCGGCGAAGCTCCGGTGCCGCCTTCGAAGCCTGAAATCGTGACGTGATCGGCACGTGCCTTTGAGACGCCGGCGGCAACAGTCCCGACCCCAACTTCGGAGACGAGCTTGACCGACACGTCTCCCGCCGGATTGACGTTCTTCAGGTCGAAAATGAGTTGGGCAAGATCCTCGATCGAATAGATGTCGTGGTGCGGTGGCGGTGAAATCAGGCCGACGCCAGGCGTTGAGTGCCGAACCTTTGCGATGGTCTGATCGACCTTGTGGCCAGGCAATTGACCGCCTTCGCCAGGCTTGGCTCCCTGCGCCATCTTGATCTGCATCATGTCGGAATTGACGAGATATTCCGTCGTGACGCCGAACCGGCCGGAGGCGACCTGCTTGATCGCCGAACGCATGGAATCGCCATTCGGCATCGGCTTGAAGCGGTCCGGCTCTTCGCCGCCTTCGCCGGTATTCGACCTGCCGCCGATGCGGTTCATGGCAATCGCAAGCGTGGTGTGGGCTTCGCGCGAAATCGAACCGTACGACATGGCGCCGGTCGAGAAGCGCCGCACGATGTCCTTGGCCGGTTCAACCGCCTCGACCGGTACCGGTTTGCGGCCATGTTCCTCGGCCGGCTTGAGGCGGAACAGGCCGCGGATGGTCAGGAGCCGTTCCGACTGTTCGTTGACCAGTGCCGCAAAGGTGCGATAGCGATCATAGGAATTGCCGCGGACGGCATGCTGCAATTCGGCAATGGTTGCCGCGGTCCAGACATGGTCTTCGCCCCGGACACGGAACTGATATTCGCCGCCGACATCGAGAGCGTTGCGGTAGACCGGCGCGTCGCCAAAGGCATCACGATGCCGGCGAACAGTCTCTTCGGCGACTTCGGAGAGTGTGACACCTTCAATCCGGGTTGCGGTGCCAGTGAAGAACTCCGCGACAAATTCGGAACTCAGGCCGACCGCATCGAAGATCTGGGCTCCGCAATAGGATTGATAGGTCGAGATGCCCATCTTGGACATGACCTTCAGTATGCCCTTGTTGATCGACTTAATGTAGCGCTTGACCAGTTCCTCTTCGCTCAGCTTCTTCGGCAGATCTTCCGCTATTTCGACCAGGGTCTCGAAGGCGAGATAGGGATTGATCGCCTCCGCACCGTAGCCGGCCAGGCAACAGAAATGATGAACCTCGCGGGGTTCGCCCGTTTCCATAACGAGACCGACCGATGTCCGCAGCCCGTTGCGGATCAGGTGGTGGTGGACGGCCGCGCAGGCGAGCAGCGACGGGATCGCAATGCGATCGGCGCCCACGCTACGATCGGACAGGATGATGATGTTGGTGCCGTCGCGTACCGCCGCCTCGGCCTGTAGGCACAGCGTCGTCAGCGCATCTCTCATGCCGCTGGGGCCATTCTCGGCCGGGAACGTCATGTCGAGAGTTAGAGACTGGAAATGCGAGTCGACGACTTCCGAAATCGAGCGGATTTTTTCCAGGTCCGCGTTTGTCAGGATCGGCTGACGCACTTCGAGCCGCTTGGTGCGGGACAGCCCCTCAAGATCGAACAGATTCGGCCGCGGCCCGATGATCGAGACGAGGCTCATGACGAGTTCCTCGCGGATCGGATCGATCGGCGGATTGGTGACCTGGGCGAAGTTTTGCTTGAAATAGGTGAATAGCGGCTTGGAGCGGTCCGACAGCGCCGAAATAGGCGTGTCGTTGCCCATCGAACCGATCCCTTCTTCGCCGGTTGACGCCATCGGCGTCATCAACATTTTGAGATCTTCCTGCGTGTAACCGAAGGCCTGCTGGCGATCGAGCAACGACAGGTTCGACAATTGCGCCTGAGCCGGCACGTCGCCGAGATCTTCGAGCACCATCTGGGTGCGGTCGAGCCATTCCTGATAGGGGTGGCTGCGGGCCAAGGTGGCCTTGAGCTCCTCGTCGGGAATGAGGCGGCCCTCGTCGAGGTCCACCAGCAGCATCTTGCCGGGCTGCAAGCGCCACTTCTGGACGATATCTTTTTCCGGGACCGGCAAGACGCCCATTTCCGACGCCATGATGATGCGATCGTCACGGGTTACGAAATAGCGTGCTGGCCGCAGGCCGTTGCGGTCGAGCGTGGCGCCGATCTGGTGGCCATTGGTAAAGGCGATTGCGGCCGGGCCGTCCCACGGCTCCATCAGCGCGGCGTTGTACTCGTAAAACGCACGCCGCTCCTCGTCCATGAGCGGGTTCCCCGCCCAGGCCTCGGGAATCATCATCATCATGGCGTGAGCCGGCGAATAACCGCCCTGCACCAGGAATTCGAGTGCGTTGTCGAAACACGCCGTATCGGACTGGCCCTCATAGGAGATCGGCCAAAGCCGCTCGATGTCTTCACCGAACAGGTCCGAGGCAACCGAAGCCTGGCGTGCCGCCATCCAATTGTTGTTGCCGCGCAGCGTGTTGATTTCGCCGTTGTGGGCGATCATGCGGTAGGGGTGCGCAAGCGACCAGGCGGGAAACGTGTTGGTCGAGAACCGCTGATGAATCAACGCCAGCGCGCTCACGAAGTCGGCTTCGCGCAGATCGGGGTAATAGACGCCGAGCTGATCGGCCAGGAACATGCCCTTGTAGACGATGGTCCGGCAAGACAGCGAAACCGGGTAGTAGTCGGACAGCCGCCGCTCGCGCTTGCTGTAGAGAATGCCGGAGACAGTCTTGCGAAGGATATAGAGCCGGCGCTCAAACGCGTCCTCGGTCTGGGTCTTCGGACCGCGGCCGATGAACACTTGCATATGATAGGGCTCGGTCGGCTTGACGGTTTCGCCGAGCGTCGAATTGTCGGTCGGAACATCGCGCCAGCCGAGCAACGTCATGCCCTCGCGCGCGATCTCCGTTGCATAGATGTCGATAATCTCCTGCCGCCATTGCGGATCGCGCGGCATGAAAAGGGCGCCGACCGCATACTGGCCGAGTTCAGGCAGGGTGAAGCCAAGTTCCGCGACCTTACGTGTCAGGAACGTGTGCGGGATCTGCACCAGAATGCCGGCGCCGTCACCGGCGCGCGGATCGGCACCGACTGCGCCGCGATGTTCGAGATTCTGAACGATCGCGAGTGCGTCTTCGACGATCTGATGCGACTTGCGGCCCTTGATATCGGCAATAAAGCCAACGCCACAGGAATCCTTGGCGAGCGAAGGATCATAGAGGCCATGGGCCTCCGGAACGCCGGGATCGGCGCCGGCAGGCACGCGCAGTTTGGCCGCGCCTTTGGTGGCGCGCCGGCCCTCCAAAGCATTGCGACTAACGCTCGCTCCGCCAGACAGTGTTGCGCTCATCCCTATCCTCGCGTCGCTCGCCGGCGCGTCCTCGTTGTTACGCGTTTGGCGCACTCTACCTCTTCCGCAGCGCTGAACCGCTGCCGCGGCCGAAAGGCCAATCATTCTCTTGAGGGGCAGCCTTCGCCGGCGCCGGGCAACGGCCCCGTTTGGCTGCTCATGTTGGGCCCCGCAATGCCGTCCGGCATTGGCGGTTTCCACGCCACGGATCGCTTCCCGATCTTCCGCGTCGCGACCATGATCCGCAACTGGGACAGCATTGCTGTCCTAACGGAACCATGCCAAAAAATTCTAAACTGCACAAGCCGTCATCTCCCGGCAAGCGCCGGCCAAGGCGTTCCGGTTGTCCGCGACCGTCTCGGCCTAATCAGGGCCCACGACGGACCAGGTAACGACGGCGCAACGGGGCCGAGGCAGTTGCGCTAGAGGATCACGGAATTGCTGGCTTGCGCAACGGTGACCGGCGCTGGCGATGGCTGATCGCACGGGTGGGAACGCTGGGCTTTCGGCAGACTTTGTCATCGCGGCGAAGGCAAGGGCGGCAAGTGGATTGACCCTGCCGGACGAGCCTGCGATGCTGCAATGCAACACGGAGCTTTGTTGCAGTCGGGGAGCCCGTGTCGTGAGGTCCACAAAGGCTATGGAATGAGATGACGGCTCCCCACGTGCGACCGCGCCGCGGCTTTTTTTCCACCATTGCCCTGATCATCGATCGGTTTGTCGAGCTTTGTACGATCGTGCCCTATTCACTCGTTGCGCTGGCGTTGCGGCTGGTGATGGCGCGAGTATTTTTTCTTGACGGGCAGAGCAAGATCGAAGGTCCGAGCGTTCTCTTGCAGGTTGCGGATTTCAGCTTGCCGGTCGTGCTTCCTCACGGGGTGCGGGCGGAAACGATCCAAACCTTCACCAGCTATGGCGCGCTGCCGTTTGCCCCGAACTTTGCCGCGACATTTGTCAGTTATTGCGAGTTCTTTCTACCGATCTTTCTTGTGCTCGGTTTCGCAACACGGTTCTCGTCCCTGACGTTGCTGGTGATCACCATCATGATCCAGTACTACGTCCTTCCCGGCGCGCTATGGACGACGCACGTCTATTGGGCCGTGATCCTCCTTGTGCTGATGACCTGCGGCGCGGGAGCGATCTCAACCGACCAAGTGATCCGCTATTTCTACACACGCTCGACCCGGAAATTCGACAAGCCTCACGCAGTTGCTTTCGGAGAATTGCCGCAGCCTGACGCTGGTACGATGATCGACGATCCACATTCGTCCGATGGCAGCGCGGAAAAAATCGTCACGCAGTAATGCGGGGAGTGACGATCATTTCACGTCTGCAGCCGGAAATTGCCGGTCGAACAGTCGCGACCACGTGATGCCACGCCGTTGCCGTAGCGCCGCCGCAATCGTTACGCACCGTCAAGCTGGCGGCACGTCCTGCCGTGCTGCGAGCGTGGGGAGCGGAATTGTGAACAAGCGTATTTTCGTTCTGGTTGGCCTGATCGCAGTCGGGGCGGCGGCAAGTGCCAATGCTCAAACCGGATCCTATGACGCTCCACCATATGGGCGAGGCAATGTGTGGCCCTATGGCGGGCCGCTGGTGCCGGCCTACGATGTGGCAACGATCGTCCGGTCTATTGGCCTGGAGCCGCTGGCGCCGCCGATTCGGCGTCTCACGACCTACGTGATGTGGGCAACTGATCAGGCCGGGTTGCGTGTTCGCGTTATCGTTGACGCGCGCTATGGCGAAGTCCTGGCGGTGAGACCCGCGGTCGCGTGGCGGCGAACTCCGGCCGGTAACCGGTATAGTGGGTCTTATAATCGCAGATACAATCCGGCTCCCGATCGGCCGTCATATCGGGCAACGCCTCGCGTGGGCCGCTGCCACGCAGCCGCGTCGCATTCGCCGCACCCGTGCCGCGACCGCGGCCCTCGGGTCCAAGTGGTGCGGTGCCTGAGGCAATTGCGCCTGAGCCAGTCTCGCTGCCGGTAAAGCCGCAAACCGATCGAGCAATTGGTGTCGGCGACAAAACGCTCGATGCCGTCAAAGCGCCCGGTTCGGATGCCGCCAAGCCAGCGACCTCGCCTGTGGTCGAAGAGGTCGCAAAAGCAATAACCAAAAATCCGGCAGTCACACCCGACGCAAAGACCTTGCCTTCAAATGAACGCGGAATGGTTTCTGCCGAAGGGGCCGTCGAAGCGGCTGCGTCTGGCAACACCATAAGCTTATCAAGCGAAACAGGGTCGGATACCGGAAAGGCTGCCGAGAAATCAGACGGTAGCGCCGAGGAGCCATCTGCGGCGGCAAGCGCCGGATCAGGCAGTCCCGCGACAGAGTCGGGCGCCAAAGACCAATGATATAGGCCGTTAGCCAAACATGAAAGCGCCCCGGATAACCGGGGCGCTGGAATGTTTGGAACTTTACGTCGACAGATCAGGCCGCCGCCTTGTTCTCGCTTTCAATTGCTTTGTGAGAACCGGCGATCGGAATCGTCCGGGGCTTTTTAGTCTCCGGAATCTCGCGTACGAGATCGACGTGCAGGAGCCCATTTTCGAGGTTTGCGCCCTTGACCTGGACGAAGTCGGCGAGTTGGAAAACGCGCTCGAATGCGCGGGCGGCAATGCCCTGATAGAGCACCTCGCCCTTTTTCTCCTGCTCGGACTGCTGCTTTTCGCCGCGAATCGTTAGCGCATTTTCCTTCAGCTCAATGGAGAGATCCTCCTCGCTGAAGCCGGCAACGGCGACGGTAACACGATAGTCGTTTTCCCCGGTCCGCTCGATATTGTACGGCGGATAGCCCGGTGAGGCGGCATCGAAACCGGGTGCGCGATCGAGCATCGAGAAGAGCCGATCGAAACCGACAGTGGAACGATAGAGGGGAGTCAGATCAAAACTTCGCATGGCATATTCTCCTTCCGAAGCAACATGCGGGTGGCCCGCCAGACGGCCGGACCGGTGATAATGCAGCCCTCGGGGCCTGCACACTTTGCTATATGGGGAGGTCCATAAGCCTCGCAAGAGGGTCGTCCGATGACGATGTTTCGGCGAATGCAGCGTCGCGGCATTGAGCCGGCGCCGCGACTTGCTATAACGCAACGATAGTGTTCGCGGCTGCGGCTTCTCATGACATTGGTGTCAATTCCCGCTAACCCGGTCCCCGAAAATGCGGTGAGCGGGAGCTTGAAGACCCCCGACGGGGTCTCGCTACGCTATGCCCGCTGGTCTCCACCGCCGAGTCGCAAGGGAACGGTGTGCCTTTTTCAGGGTCGGGCCGAGTTCATCGAAAAATACTTTGAGACCGTTTGCGATCTGCAGGCACGCGGATTCGCGGTGGCGACGCTCGATTGGCGCGGCCAAGGCTTGTCAGATCGCAAGCTGCGCGATCCACACAAAGGGTATATCCGGAGCTACTCGGAGTACGGCGCCGACCTGGAAGTCTTTATGCGCGAGGTGGTTCTGCCGGATTGCCCGCCACCCTATTTCGCAATCGGTCATTCCATGGGCGGCGCTGTTCTCATCCGCGCGGCTCAGGAAGGGCATCGCTGGTTCGATCGAATCGTGCTGGCCGCTCCCATGATCGAACTGGCGCCGACGCAGTTGTCTTCCTTTGAAAAATCAATGGTACGCGTCCTGCGGCTCCTGGGACTGGGAGCGGCTTATCCGCCAACCGGTACCTCGCGCGTCCCGGTGATGCGGCCCTTTGCCAGCAATCAGGTCACCTCGGACCCGGTCCGCTTCGCCCGCAACATCGCGGTGTTGGAGGCCGAACCGGCGCTTCAGATCGGCGCGCCGACAGTCGCGTGGCTTGATTCGACATTGCGCGTCACTGCTGATTTCGCCGATCCCGCCTATCCATCGAATATTCGACAACCGATCCTGATCATGGCTGCCGGGCATGACGATGTTGTCTCTACGACCGCCATTGAAGAGTTTGCCATCGATCTGAGATCTGGATCGCATCTCATTATCCCGGGTTCGCGGCACGAAATATTGATGGAACAGGATCGGCTCCGAGCCCAATTCTGGGCCGCCTTCGATGCCTTTGTTCCTGGATCGCCGCTCTTTTAGATTTGGATCTCATGAATTTTCGCCCTGAAGAACCTCGAGAGCCGCCTCGTGCACGCGTTTGTCACCGGCGGCGACGATGCGACCGCCGGCATGGGCGGGGCCACCTTCCCACGTCGTCACTATGCCGCCGGCGCCGGCAATGATCGGGATGAGGGGGAGAACGTCGTGGGATTTCAGTTCGGTTTCAATGACGAGATCGATGTGACCGCCGGCGAGCATGCAATAGGCATAACAATCGCCGCCATAACGTGACAGCCGAACGGCGTCTTCGACGCGCGAAAAATGACTGCGGTCTTCGTCGCTCATGAGTCGCGGGCTTGTCGTGTACAGCATGGCATCGCCGATCGCCGCACAGGGGCGGACACGCAGGTCACGTTCGTCGTCTGGGCCGCGATAGTGCGCAGCTCCGCCATCCCCGCTGAAGCGCTCGCGCGTGAACGGCTGATTCATCATGCCGAAGACCGGCTCGCCGAAGCGTGCGAGAGCAATCAACGTTCCCCAGGCCGGCATGCCGCTGATAAACGACTTCGTCCCATCGATCGGATCGAGCACCCAGACATATTCGGCGTCCGGCCGCTCCGCGCTGAACTCCTCGCCAATGATGCCGTGGTCGGGGAAGTTGCGATGAATGAGCTCGCGCATGGCAAGCTCGGCAGCGCGGTCAGCGGCGGTTACAGGGTCAAAGCCGCGTTTGCCCGGCTTGTTTTCGATCGTCAACGACGTGCGGAAGAACGGCAGGATCGCCTCGCCGGCCGCGTCCGCGAGGCTGTCCACGAAGACCGAGAAATCGATTGCCGTCATTCCGTTCGTTCCTTGCCGTTGCCGAGCGCGAATTGATCGCGAATCCGCGCGGCCAGTATAGCGCGTCAAAGCTTGCGAACCGGTCGGCGGCATGCGACCTGGATCGACCGCCCGCAATGGTGACCGGTTTGTTTCCAATCCGACTGGCGATCTGACATTCGCGTTCGCGCAAGGTCCTTTCGGAAAAGCTACAATTCCTAGAGATCATTGTCCGGGGCCCGGCGGGAGATCGATTGCAATGACGACAATTGACCATAGGCCGACTTCGACGGTCGCCGCAGCCGTCAGCCTGGTCGGCACGCTCATCGCCCTATACTTGATCAGCCAATTCCTGCGCAATTCAGTCGCGGTCATCGCGCCCAACCTCGCGGTAGAACTGGAATTATCGGCGGCCGATCTGGGGCTGTTGTCGAGCGCGTTTTTCCTGGTGTTTGCGGCTGCACAAATTCCCGTCGGAATTGCGCTTGACCGCTTCGGTCCGCGGTGGTGCCTGCTGGCCGGTGTTGCGATCATCGTTCTCGGCGCGGTGGCCTTTGCCATGGCTGCCAGCGGTATCCAGTTGATCGCCGCGCGCGCCTTGCTTGGCCTCGGCGCGTCGACGGCATTCGTCGCTCCGCTGGCTATCTATGCCAAACGGTTCCCGCCGAACCGCTTCGCGACCTTGACTGGCCTGCAGATTGGGCTTGGGAGCGTCGGCGCATTGATCGCGACCGCGCCGCTGGCCTACGGCACGGCAGCGATCGGATGGCGCGGATGCTTCCTGCTCGTCGGGTTCGTCACCGTCGTAATCGGGATCCTGGTTGCTGTCGTGGTCCGCGAACCGGTCGGTGCCAACCCATCGGGCGTGCGCCGTGAAAGCCTGCGGGAGGCAATAGCCGGGGTTGCCGCGGTCATTCGGACGCCATCGGTGGGTTATCTGTTCGCGATGCAGATGGTTAGCTATTCCAGTTTTGGGCTCGTGGCCGGGCTCTGGGGTGGACCCTACCTTTCCGATGTTTATGGTTATCGGTTGGTCGATCGTGGCGATTTTCTGCTGATCCTCGCACTTGCGCAGATCGTCGGATCGCTGACGTGGGGACCATCTGAACGCCTATTCAAGGGATACAAGACGCAGGTGCTGCTGGGTGCGCTCCTGACAGCGGCAGTCCTGGGTTTTATAGCGGTGATCGGAACGTTGGCGCCGGTCTGGCTGGCGGTTTGGTTTGGCGCATTGGGGCTGGCATCCGGCTATGTCCCGGTACTGATCGCCCATGGAAAGTCGCTGTTCCCGCAGCATCTCGTGGGGCGGGGCATTACCTTGTTCAACATGGGGACCATGGGCGGTGTGTTTTTCGCTCAAATGCTTAGCGGACTGATCATCAACCAGTTCGCGGAAAGTCCCGAAGGGGCCTACCCGCTGGTGGCCTATCGTGTCGTTTTCGGGCTGCAGGCTGCCCTTATCCTTTTGGCCAGTTCGGGATATCTTCGCACCCGTGACCCAAAAGCAACAATGGCGCAATCGATCAATAAATCTTAAGCGTTAAATTAAGTAACTGATTTCGCTTGCTAAAATAGGGTCTGGTCGCGTTTCGCCACCGGCGAAGCTGACCATTTCGGGAAGGGTAGCCCTACGACAGGCGCATGGAAATAAAGTTGAAGTCCGCTTGCATTTTGTGCGGCGCGATGGCATATTGTTGCAGTGCGGTAGCGTGAGAGATCGCGTTACTGCCGCCCTCCTTGGGCGTTTCCTCCCTAGACTTGGGCCGCTTGCTTCGCGAGCGGCCCTTTTTTCTGCCCGGCAGCCCCCCGCACCACTTTCGCTGTCCGGCCTCGCCTAACGGACAGGCTCCGCCGGCACGGATAAAAATTAACGACCGACGCAGATTGACACTATGAGCCTCAGGCCGAGGATGATGGGCTACTCAGCCGCCGCCCTATAGGGCCGAAGCTCTTCGAGCGGGATCGCGGCCAAACGGTCAGCCAACAGTTCGAGATTGGCCGCAAGCGCGGCGAAAGCGCCGGAACGCTCGTAGCGGCGCTCGTCCATGTAAAGTCCGCGGTTGAGTTCGAGCTGGACGGCATGCAGTCCAGCGGCCGGATTGCCGTAATGTTCGGTAATGAACCCGCCGGCATAGGGCTTGTTACGGCTGATCGAATATCCCAGCTCCCGCAGCGTCGATTCGATGGCTTCGCCGATCACTGGCACGCAGCTCGTGCCGTACCGGTCGCCGATGACGACATCGGGACGCGGGCGGTCATCCCTGGCTCCGGTCGTTGACGGCATCGAATGGCAGTCGATCAGGACCGCGGCGCCGAAATCGCGCTGGACCCGGGTGAACAGCCGGCGGAGCGCGCGATGGTAGGGTTTGTAGAGGGTCTCGATCCGCCGGATCGCATCATCAACCGGGATACGCTGACCGTAGATTTCCTGGGCATCGCCAACCACCCGGGCGACGGTCCCGAGCCCACCGGCAACACGCATGGAGCGGGTGTTGGCAAAGGATGGCAGGCGGCCGTCGAACATGCGGGGGTCAAGTTCGTACGGCTCGCGGTTGACGTCGACATAACATCGCGGAAAGTGGGCCCGCATCAGCGGATGGCCGTGCTTAACGACACCCGCGAACAGTTCATCGACGAAGGAATCCTCGGAGCGCCGGAGGGCCTGGAAGTCGAGCCGGGTCGCCCGCAAAAACTCGCGCGGATAGACCGATCCGCTGTGTGGAGAATTGAAGAGGATGGGGCCGCGCCATTCGGCCGGCTCCAGGATATCGAACGGAGGATCAAGCTCTTCGTGCGGTGCGGACATGGCCAATTGCTTCAATGCCGAACAGTTCGATCCGAGTTCATGATGAGCACTTCAATCGTGGCCGATTTTGAAGGAACTGCAGGAATTGCGGCAATCCGTTCGCGATACTCTCAATCCTTATAACTACTTATATCACGAGTTCGCTCGTGCCGCTTTGATTCCAATCTTCTCATCGAGCCATGCCGCACAATCCGGCGAATTTTTCAATCGAGACCCCGGCGGCGTTTTTCCTCACCTAACCCGCCAAACGATGTATTGTCCATCGTCCGCAGGCAGGTGCCAAGAAAACAGCATGGTTCACCCGATATTTACCAGGCGTGCGGCTTATGGATGATGGGGATGGCCGCCGGGCAACCGCTCTGGGGGTCGGCCATAATGAGCCGAGTGATGACGAAAATTCTGCTTGCCGAAGACGATACCGATATGCGCCGTTTCCTGGTGAAGGCGCTGCAGAACGCCGGTTTCAATGTCATTTCCTATGACAACGGGCTGTCGGCCTATCAGCGGTTACGCGAAGAGCCGTTCGAACTGCTGCTGACGGATATCGTCATGCCGGAAATGGACGGCATCGAATTGGCGCGGCGGGCGTCCGAACTCGATCCCGATATCAAGATCATGTTCATCACCGGTTTCGCGGCTGTCGCGCTCAATGCCGATTCGAACGCGCCGAAGAACGCCAAGGTGCTGTCGAAGCCGATCCATCTGCGCGAACTGGTGAGCGAGGTTCAGCGGATGCTTGCGGCATAGGTGCCGGGCGCTCCTGTGCTTGCCTCCCCGGAAGGGAGCCTATATAGGGAGCGCCGCAGACGGTCCGGGCGCGTAGCTCAGCGGGAGAGCACTACGTTGACATCGTAGGGGTCGCTGGTTCGATCCCAGCCGCGCCCACCATCCAGTCTGCCTATCCGGCCCTTTTTGGAGACTCGCGACATTTGCCCGCCATTGGCGGGCATTATGCGGTCGGCTTGGCGGGTCTCTGTTCCTGGCGCCGCCGTGAGGCCGTTTTGGCCCGCAAGTCTCTGCCCGGAAAATTCCCGTTCCTGGCAGGCGGAACCAAGTCGATTGTGTCGTCGCTGAGGCTTACTAAAATACCTGGGGGAGGCCGAGTTGTTCGAACTGAAGCGACCATTCGGCGGGCGCATCCCGCAGAGCAGCAACGCCTACGCCGCGGGGGAGGCGACCTTCCACGGCAGCCTTGACTAGTGCCGGTGCGAGAAAGGTCAGCGAGATCGTCATCTTGACGTGACGGACACTGCACTTGTGGTGAGAGGCAATCTGCTCGATCCCGGGCACTGCCCCTGAGACAAGCTGGTCCAACCAATCCCGGCCGCGGGCGATGGATTTGATCAGGGCAGTTCGTCGTTCGGCCTTGATGGGACGAACCTCATGCCGAGGGACAGAGGGCGGCAACAGGATCTCGCGGAATCGCTTCGACGGTGGTTTGCGCCAAGGGATCAGCAGCAGGGAGTTGCCTTGATCGGCGTCCGGCTCAGTAGCTTCGTTATGGGTGTCGTAATCTTCGGCGGCTTCTCGAGCTCTGACAACCTGAGACGAACGGCCAACTGATTCGGGCGCACCTCGATGCGGATGATGTTGGCTGCAAGGACATTGCGTTCGGTCTCGTGCTGGTTTCCTGGCGACTTGAGGGAGTCCCCGAGATGAGCCTTGAGCCCCTTGATCACCGCGGCTTCGATGTCCGGCGCGGGAACGCGCGCGACGGAGCCGCATGGCAGCTTTGCCGGCCCACGTAGCATCGGCCGGGAGACATAGTAGCGGTAGCGAACTCCGTCCTTGGTGGCATGGGATGGGGCCATTGGATGGCCGGCATCATCAAACAGCAGGCCCGAGAGGAGAGCAGCGGATGGGGTGCGCGTCACCGTGAGGTGCGGCCGCTGCTCCGTCAGCTTGGACTGCACCGCCTCGAACAGCGCGCGATCCATGAGCGGGGGCTGCGGACCCGGACAGATCTCGCCCTTGAAGCGCACCTCCCCGATGTAGAAACGGTTCCGCAACAGGTAGAAGAATGAGCCTTGGCCGAAGGGTGCGCCACCCCGCAGGTCACCGTTCGACAGCTTGCGGACTTTGCTCCGAAGATTGCGCTCGCGCAGGTCGACCACCAGCCGATTGACGCTGCCCAGTTCCAGATACCGCCGGAATATGGTTCGAACCAGCTCGGCCTCTTCCTCGACGATCAGGAGCTTTCCGTCTTTCAGCTCGTAGCCGAGCGGCACCATGCCGCCGACCCAAAGCCCCTTGCGTTTGGAGGCGGCGATCTTGTCCCGGATGCGCTCGGAGGTGACTTCGCGCTCGAATTGGGCAAACGACAAAAGCATGTTGAGGGTCAGCCGGCCCATCGATGTCGTGGTGTTGAACTGTTGGGTCACCGAGACAAATGACACGCCGATGAGCGTCGAACAGTTCCACCAGTTTGGCAAAATCCGCGAGTGACCGCGTCAGCCGGTCGACCTTGTAGACGACGATGATCGCCACCTTGCGGGCCCGGACGTCATCCAACAGCCGCTGCAGGGCCGGCCGGTCGGTCGAGCCACCAGAATAGCCACCGTCGTCATAGCGGGTCTTGACCAGCGATCCAGCGGGCATGTGCCTGGCTGCGGATATAGGCTGAGGCTGCATCGTACTGGGCATCGAGCGAGTTGAATTCCTGGTCGAGGCCCGCGTCCGTCGAAACCCGGGTATAGATCGCACACCGGACGGATTTCTGCGCCGTAGTCATCGCTTGCCCTCGGCCGCTTTCTTGTCGCGCAAGCCGAAGAAGCGCGGGCCGTTCCACTTGGTCCCGGTTATCGCGTGAGGCGATCTTGGACAGGCTGTCGTAGGTGCAGCCCTCCCAGGCGAAGCCATCGTCGACCACCATCACCCGATGGATGCTGCCATTCCATTCCCGCGTCAAAACGGTGCCGGGCATGAGGTCGCGCCGCCGCTGATCGTACGCCTCGGTCAGCGGAACGGTGTCCAACCTCCGACCGAGCCGATCCGACTTTGTTCAAGAGGCGAATGGTTTCGGCATCGAGATCACCCAGAACCTCGGCCTGGATCCGGTAGGCCAGCATGGCGAACAGCAAGTGCCGTGGCAGGTGAGGGGGCGCACTGCGCCGGAAGACAATGCGCCAGCGGGCGCGCAGGGCATCGATGTCAAGACCGCGCAGGCGCGCGATCTCGACGTCGAGGGACTTCTGTGTTGAGTCCCGAGGATTGGTGGTGCGGCGCATGGCCTTTAGGCGAGTTCGGGCGCGGCTGTTCGGTAGATGCGCACACCATCCACGACCTTCGAGGTCAGTTCGCGTTGCAGCTTCTTGCGTACGACGCCGGCCAGGAAGCCGCGCACGGAGTGCTGCTGCCAGCCGGTCGCCTGCATCATCGCGGCCACGGTCGCCCCGCGGGTGTCGCAAGCATTGCCAGGACCCGGGCCTGCTTTGAGCCCGTGCGTTGATCGCCGCTCTTGGGTTTGCCCGGAGGTCGTCTGGTTCCGGGCTCGTAGCGTTGGATTTTGGCTGGCGCTCAGTAGTGCTTTTTGGTGATTTGCCATGGGATCTCCTTCGGTGTTCGGCAGCATGAGCTGCCACCACCGAAGCCCCGCATCGGCCATGAAGCCGGCGGGGCAGGATCCCGGAGCACTCAGCTCCAGACCTGCAAACAGTACTGCTCGGTTTGCAGAACAATGCCAGTCATTTCTGGACCATGGTTACTGTTTGTATCCGCCCTCTCACGGCGAAAACAGGGGTTCGGGCCCCCTATTGATCGCCAATTATTTCAATGACTTATGCTGCAATCAGGTGGGTGTGTCCAATATCGCCGGTCGATTTAGCGGTCGGCGCATCGATCGCCACGACGCGGCCAACGATACTGTGGACATCGGCGTTCGCGGGCCAACATCTCGCTAATCAGTTCGCCGCCGGCGTCGCGACCGCGGACCGTGAGCAATCCGAAAATTGTGAATAGGTTTCCCAAAGTTGACCCCACCAAGCACAGGGAATTCAATCGCTTAGCGTGCCGATCGGCGTCGGGACCCCGCGCCGAACAACCGCGTATCCGAGGGGCCTACAGCGCTCCTTGAGGCCACAGCTGGCGGCTCCAATCGGCACGCTTGCACCGTGGCCGCGATATCGCTTCGGCGCGTGTAGTAGCGTTTTCCAATCCGGTATATGTCCAGGCGGCCGCGACGGTGTTCTGCTCGCAGCGTGGCAACGGTGAACCCAAATCTTTCGGCTGCCTCTGCAAGTGTGAGGGTGCAATCGTCATCCATCAGGTTGGGTCCATCGTGTGTAGGCTGCAAATTTAACGTGGAATCTGCGGCTTTCGCGCAAAGAAGCCTTTCCAGGGATCTCTGCGCAAATGTTCCAAGCGTTGTCGCAAATTGTCCACGCTGAAGTGGTCGGGGCCGATGCTTTCATTCAATTCGCCCCAAGCGATTGGCGTTGCGACTGTTGCGTTAGGCCGGGCCCTAGTGGAATATGACGCAATTGCCGTTGAGCCTCGGGCATTCCGAAAATAGTCAATAAAGATGCGACCGCGCCGCGCTGCTTTGGCCATGGTCGCGACGTAAAGGTCAGGCTGATCTTTCGCCATCGAAACTGCAATATTCTCGGTAAACTTGGTCGCTTGCTTCCAATCGACAGTCGGCTGGATCGGTAGAACGACGTGCAGACCTTTGCCGCCTGAGGTGCGGACGAAACTTTCTAACCCAAAACTAATAAGGCGATATCGGACCATCCTTAGCAGCGTCGATAACGGCTCTCCAGGAAACAGCTTCGTCCGGGTCCAGGTCAAAGATCAGTCGGTCGGGTTTATCCAGTTTCTCAATCGTTGATCCCCAGGGATGAATTTCGACTGTTCCCGCTTGTACCAGAGCCAGCAGCCCGGCGATGTCTTTGATCGCAAGCATGGGCTTATCTTTGCCGGTTTTGATACTTTGGATGTCATCGCTCATGCCCTGCCAAGGATGCTTGGCGAAAAAGCACTTCTCTGCGACGCCGGAAGGGCAACGGAGGAGGCTCAAGGGGCGCCTGACAATATGCGGCAAAATCCAGTTGGCGATCTCGGTGTAGTAATCTGCTAGCCCTTGCTTGGTGAGCCCGACATCTTCGAAAAGCAACGCGATCGGGATGTGTTAGCACATAGGTCGTATTAGGTTTGTTGCCATTCGAAGCTCTTGAGCTATCGCCTTCCAAAACCACTTCTTGAGGTAACTTGTCTTCGCGCAACCCCTTATACGATCCCTGGCGGATCAGAGCGGCCTCGGTCCATCCGCGGTATTCAACCTCGCAAACCAAATCCGGCTTTGTCCAATAGACGCCTTTCTCAGCACCTTGGGGAAGTTTCCCGTCAATTGGTGGCTTACCGACTTTAATTGATTCCAGGACGTTACGTAGTGACTTGGCTTCCGTAGCGGAATAGCCCGTGCCGACGCGGCCTGCATAGATGAGCTTACCCTTGGCATAATATCCAAGGGCAAGTGATCCGACAGACCTTTGTGATGTCGTCGAGGGCACATAGCCGACAACAACAAACTCTTGCCGGAGCACGCACTTTGCCTTACGCCAATAGTCGCTACGGCCCTTTCGATACGGCGCGTCCGATCGCTTCGAAACGATGCCTTCCAATCCAAGACGGCAAGTGTGCTCCAAAACCATCGGTCCGTCGTGCCCGGTGAGATGCTCGCTATAGCGAATTGGCGAGGTCTCCGGCAGTGTGCTCGACAAGCTTTCGATAAAAGGGATTTGCGTTCGATCAGCGGAACTTCCTCAGATCGAACCCTTCACAGTAGAGGAGATCGAACGCAAATACCGGAAACGATCCTGCCGCTGAATTTTGAGGTCGGATTGAAGATCCTTGAAGCTGGATATCCCAGCTGCGTCCTCGACGACGACTTCACCGTCAATCCAACCTGAACTCAGCCGTAAGCCCGCCAGGGCTGTTGAGATGCTTTGGAACCGCTTTGTCCAATCGAGCCCATTGCGTGTCAGTAGCTTGATTTCTCGGCCATCGATGCGCGCCTGAATGCGATAGCCGTCGTGCTTGATCTCGTGCAGCCAGTTAGGGCCGGACGGGGGCCGCTCACAGGACTCTAGCGAGGCTGGGTTCAAGGAATATCGGCAATAGTCCCTTCTTGGCGCCACGAAGGTTTCGCGGGGCCGGCAATGGATTGGACGCGCTTTCTCAATCGCCTTTCTGTCCGCGTGATCCGTTCGAAGGGAGTCCTTTGCCGCAACTTCTTCAGTGTCTGTCCGCTCAGTGAGGATGTGATTTCTTCATCCGTGATATCTGGCTCTCACGGGTTGACGCGCATACTCATCGTCTGCCTTCATAAGGAGCCATTCGGGCGTTTCGTGCCTGGCCGCGGTTTCGTTCGAACAAGATGCCAGCGGCCTTTAAGGCGGCTGCCGTTGAGAGAAAAGGCGAGGTGACCTTTCTCAAGGCCGAAGTTGGGATCACCCTCTGGGCTCCAGGTACCCCGATCCCATACGATCATCGTTCCTCCGCCGATACTCGCCTTTCGGAATATTCCCCTCGAACTCCAGGTATTTCGTTGGATGGTCCTCCGTCTCAATTGCCAGACGCTTCGTCCCGAGAACCATGCTGGGACCCTTTGCAACGGCCCAGCTTTTGAGCACGCCGTCCAGTTCCAGCCGAAGGTCGTAATGCAGCCGTCGCGCATCGTGCTTCTGCACAACAAACTGGTGCCCGGAATTTCGGCCGCGTTTGGGCTTTGGCTCGGTGGTCCGGGAAAGTCCCGCCTGACCTTGTATTCGCCAAGCGTGTCCTTGCGAGTTGACTTTTGGAGGCTTTCCGCGCTCGGCGCCATGCGACTAATCCCGATCGCGCGATCTGCATTTCGCAGAGTTTCAGGGCTTTCCTTGCTCTTGCCGCCCAATCCGAAGTTTGGTCAAACTGCAGGTATCTGGCCCAATATTCGGTGGCTTCCTTAAGGCGCCCTGGCGTTGTAGCATCAACGCGATATTGAAGAGAGAATCACCGTGCATGGGCTCGACTCTGAGCAGCCGCCGGAGCGTTGTGATGGCTTTCTCTGTCTCACCTTTTTCATCGAGAAGATCGGCTAAATTGTACCAGGCAACCAGAAATGTTGGGTCCGCTTTGGTTGCGGAGCGAAAGGCCGTTTCAGCATCAGTCTTTCGCCCAACTGACCGCAAGAGATTGCCGAGATTGAAAGCGGCAGTAGGATCATCTTTATCGATCGCCATGACACGGCGATAACAGGCGCTCGGCAATGGCTAGGTCCTGCGCTTCCTCGGCCGCCTGTGCTTGCTCAAAAAGAACATCCGGATCGTCTTCGTTCTGAGACGACGATAGGCAAAACAAATTGTCCATTGTGGTCGGTCCGACCCTGAAAATGGTCAACAAGCACAGGAGTCTCGGAGGCGGGATATAGACGGACCTTAGACGAGACCGGCGTCCGGCAGCCACTTCTGAATTTCCGCCAAACTCGTCGTGATGGCAGATAACTTCACACCGGCTGACAACAATTCCGCAACTTGACGAGAGGACGCAAGATCACGAAACCCGAACCGGCCATCCCGAGGATCCAGCACGCCAAATGCGCCCAAGAGCTCAACGACTTCAATCGGCAGTGAAGCGAGAGAAGCGATCTGATCGGTTGAGAACGACCGAGTATCCTCATCGGAATCCGCGCGCCCGATCCACTCAAGAAACCGCCGTTCGCTGACGATGGTTACGCCGTATAGCTTGCGCTCGGCTTAGAGCTGTTGGACGGTCTGCCCGTCGCTGAGCAGGGGCCACCCGAGTTGCCCGACAACCAGGAAGCTCGTGCTTTTCGTCACCCCTGCGACGGGGCGTGGCGCCATGCTTGCGCGCTGCCTCGAATGCCGTCAGCACGTTTCATGGACACAAGCCGGCCCGTGAAGACGATATCGCCTTTCAACGAGGGGCCATTCGCGCCAGCCGTCATCGCCTATCGGGAAGCCTTCTTTTTGGCAGTCCGTCGTTTAGGTGTGCTGGCTGCAGCGGGCTTCTTGGCCTCGCCTTCGATGCTGGCTTTCAAAGCATCCATGAGGTTGATGACACGACTTTCGGACGGCTTAATATCCTTGATTGGCTCGATGGCTCGACCCGCTTGCTTTTTCTGCAGTAGTTCGACCAACGCAGCCTCATAATGATCCTCGAATTTCTTGGAATCGAAGTGATCAGTTTTCGAAGTTCAATGATGTGCATCGCCAATTGCCGCATTTCGGCCGGTAGCTTGATATCCTGGATGTCCTCGAAATACTCGTTCTGAGACCTCACTTCATAGGCGTAGCGCAAGGTCACCGCCAAGAGGCCTTTATCGAACGCCTCAAGCATAACCACGCGCTCACGACGCGACAGGACCACTCGGCCCATTGCTACCATGCCTTTCTCGCGAATGGCGTCTCTTATAACAGCGAAGGCCTCTTGGCCAACCTTATCGGTTGGCGCAATGTAGTAGGGACTGTCGAGGTAACGATCGTCGATTTCGTGTTCGTGGAACGAAGCTTTCAATATCGATTGTATGGGTACTTTCGATCTAAATCTTCTCAAGCTCGTCATCTTCGACCTGCAGGATATTGATTTTTCCCCACTTGGTATCCGCGTCCTATATCGTCGCGTTCCAGCACCTCGCCGGTCTCGGCATCCACGTTCTGCAGTTTGATACGGTTGCCGGTTTTTATGCTGATGCGATTAAAGGAAACGCGTTCAGAGCTAGATGCAGCTGAATACAGCGCGATCGGACAAGAGACGAGAGATAGCTTGAGATAGCCCTTCCAGTACGCACGCGGGGCCATGGGGTACGCTCCACATTGATAAACTCGCCACCAAACTACGGCCGAATATTAAGTTCCAGCTTAAGCCCGAATGCGATCCCAACGTCGACATATACGAACAAAGGAAGAACAGGGATTCGCCCTGTGAATGCCGATCCTTCTAATAGTCCTTCCACAGAAATCGTCTTCGAAAACTTCTAATAGTCCTTCCACAGAAAATCGTCTTCGAAAATCTGAGTAAGCAAATATTTAAAAGGGCCGGCCCGCCCGGGAAAGGGCAGGCCGGAACTGTTTTATTCCGCCGCCTGCAAGTTGACCTTACTTTCGGCGAGATCCGTCAGTTTCTGATCGGTGGTTTTTTCTTCTTTCAGTGTTTCTTCGAGCACGCTCGCACAGTGGTGCGACCGAGTTCTTTCGCCCCAGGCAATCAGAGTGCCGTAGGGCGAGAGTCATTTCGTAATGTTCGACCGCCTGCGCTGCGGCGATCAGCGCGGCGTCAAGAACCTGTTTATCGTCAACCTCGCCGGCGACTTCGTTGGCTTCCTTGATGATGCCGTCGATCGCCGGGCAATTCCAGGCGGAGGCCTCCACGCCATGCATCTTGAAGACCTTTTGGAGTTCGCGCCACATAATTCCGGGTTTCGCCCAGATGCTTCTCGAAGGCCATCTTCAATTTTGTGTTCGTGGCCTTATCGACCATCTTGGGCAGGGATTTCACGATCAGCTGCTCGGCGTAGTAGATGTCCCGCAGCGTATGGATGAACAGATCATCTAGACTATTGATATCCTTTGAAAAAAGGCTCATTCATTCCTCCTGTGTCAGTATGTTGTTATCCGACGTTTTGAAAAAACGTCTCGGTGCGACATCTGTTCCGCCGAAAAGCCGGATTCAGTATAAATTCATTCAATGTTAATCCGGCTAACTCGGTAACCCCGGCTTCCGCAGGGGCGCGTCCTTTTGAACTGTCGGTTCCGACGGAACAGACGAGGGACAGTGGCGTTTCTGCCTTGGAGACGCGAGTTTTCAGTCTCACAAAACAAGGAGGTTGGATGCCTGCAAAATCCAAAGCGCAACAGAGAGCAGCCGGCGTCGCGCTGGCCGCTAAACACGGCGAAATCAAGAAGGACGAGCTGGAGGGTGCCTCGCGGAGCATGTGCAACTCCATGAACGAAGAGCAGCTTGAGGAATTTGCTGGGACAAAGCGAAAGGGCAAACCGGAGAAGGTTTCTGATTAAAAGTATTCCTGATCTGAGCGGCTCTAAGTTCCACGCGGCACGTACCTAATGCTACAGTGGTGCAGTGTGGAGTTTCTGCTTTCTCGTCATCGGAACGCCCGACCGATCGACCGGCGAAGTCAATCTCCCAACGCGGATTAGCGGCCGATCCCTGCACCTTCAGGAACACTTCATATTAAGTTCGATTGAGTTGGTAGCGCTTACGATCGCGACCTTGAACGCCGCTTCTTTCGATGCGTAGGGCATGCTGACTTCCCCATCGTGAACCACACGCCACGCCCCGGCTTTTCCGGAAATTTCAAATACGGCCGTGTTCACGGTCTTTCGTTCTTCAGACGTTTCTTTAAGAATTCATGCGCGGAGCGATTTCCATTAATGAAAAACACGAATATCCCCGGTTGTTTCCACCCCGCCAGATCAGTATTGGAGGCGATCCAGCAGATGATATAAACTGAATGAGCAGCGGAAGGATGCGTTTTGGTGAAGACCTAGCTTTCGCAAACACTCAACGTCCTGGAAGATATCCGTCATCTCGGTAATAGGGGGGTTGTTCGCCGATAGCGGCGCAAATCTGGCGCAGTGCATCCTGCAGTCCTTCTTCGATCGTAGGATGATAGAATGGCATGTTGAGGATATCGGTTGCGGTCGCTTAATTCCTGGATCATCCAGGCAAGACTGTGTGCAACATGCTCGATATCCGGTCCGACCAGAGTTGCGCCGACAAGCTGGCCACTTTCCGTCACCATAAAGATGGCTACATCCTGCGTTTTGTCGCATGACCGATGCGCGCCCTTGATCCCAATAGGACGCTGTTCCGCAGATAAATGGCGTATCGTCGAGAGCCGGTATGGTGCCGACGATGGCGGCATTTTGGGATCGGTAAAGACGATGTTGATCGATACCTTGCGAGGTGTCCGTTTGATATTGGGATAGTGCGCTGCGTTATCCGGCGATGGTCCCTTCCGCGGAGGCTTCATGTAGGACCGGGCGGTCCTGATTGACATCGCCAGCGATGAAGATCGGCGCCTCCCCGCACTGCAGGGTTCGCGGATCGAAGTTAGGGATTCCCCTTTTGTCGGTTGTTACCATGGCGCAGTCGAGAGCGAGGTCGGCCACATTCGGAGAACGGCCGGCCGCGACGAGGAGGCGATCGAACAATTGCTTTTCGCCGCTCACGCATTGACTGACGAGGACCTGACCGCCGGCACGTTCAGCACAAACCTCGGCGTTCAGGACGATGGGAAATTCTTGGCCAAGGATGGTGTGCAGGTCGGCTGGGATAGACGGTTCCGAAATTCCGGCAATCGTGGTTCCTTGGTCGTATACGGTGGTTGAGACGCCCAGTCGGCAGAGCGCCTGAGCCAGTTCAAGTCCAAGGGGGCCGGCGCCGATTACGGCGATCGATGCAGGCAGACGAACCAGTTCGAAGATGTTTTCATTCGTGATAATCAGATCACCAAGCTTTGCGAATGGCGCTGGAATACGTGGTGACGCACCTGTTGCGATCACCGTGGCAGCCGTTATCACGATCCGCCCATCGGATAGCTCCAGCGAGTTTACATTGCGAAATCGCGCATGCGAGGTCTGGCAAATTCCCGGTAGATCTCGTCGAACGCATCTTTCGTCGCAGAAACGAACGGTCACGTAATTTACGTAGTTCGTTCATAACGGCTAAACTGTTGACCGTAACGTCACACCGTAAACCGAACTGCTCCGCGGTACGCGCGCGGTGCGCGACTTCTGCTGCGGCAATCAACAGCTTCGACGGCATGCAGCCGACAGATGCGCACGTTGTACCCGCGAAACGCGGGTCGATCAGAAGAGTCTGCGCTCCTGCCTTTCGAGCGTAACGCGTATGCCGCCAACCCGCGGTTCCTGCTCCGAGGATGGCAACATCGCAGGTGAAGTCAGGCATTGTCTTTCCATTGTAATCAGAACTGCGGTCCCGCTTGCGGTCGGTGGGTCGAGTTCAGCGTCGGCCTTTCGAAATCGTTACCGAATCGAAGAGTCACGACATGCAAAAAAATCGGTATCCATTAAAGCAACGCATTATCGGTGTTCTACCTGACCGATTTTCGCAGAAATTCTGGAAATAGACACTTGGCTATCCGCCCTGGGACGAGCCACGAGGCCATCAGCATCCTGGCTCGCCTAGGAGGCATCTACCCCTTTCGGATACATCCACCGCTAGGAAGTTAAACGCCACTCCCAGAAGATTAGTTCCGAAGCCACTGAGCCCAACAACGATAGTTCTAATAAGACAATTGGTCGCAACACGGCTTTTCTCGCAGGACAATTTGAGGGCTTGCGTAGCCTCAGCTGGTTGTGCTCCGTGGAAGACAATACTTGCACTTTCATCTGACTTTGCCAAAAGGATGCGGCGTTACGGCGAGCCGTGCAGCAGGTTGGTAACATTGTCGCCGTTCAAGTTATCGGTGGATTACATCACGAATACGTCCGGATTTGATTTTCAGAAAGGAGATTGACGGCGAGTTTCTGTTTGGTTTTGAGGTAGCCCAGTCAACGTCTCGAAATACTTGGTGCAGCTTGCGAAGCCGCCATCGTAAACCTGGAGAATATTTTCTTGAAATCACGCTGAGACGATTGCCGCCATTGGTATGTGCGTCGCGCGGACGTTGACCCATGATCTGCTAATTGCCTTCGCGGTTTACTGTGAGAGTGGGAAGCGCTAAAGATGGGAAGATTTATCGGCGCGTCGGAAGGGCGTAGGCGATGACTGCATCGCCGACCGGCGTTTCCATGAAATGGTGGCCGCCGGGCGCAATCACGACGTACTGCCGGCCGTCGGCCTCGAAGGTCATCGGCGTCGCCTGCCCGCCGGCGGGCAGCGTGTCCTCCCACAGCAGCTTCGCCGGTCTCGATGTCGATCGCCCGGAATAAGTTGTCGGTCGCCGCGGCGATGAAGATCAGCCCGCCGGCGGTGACGACCGGGCCGCCGTTGTTCGGCGTGCCGATCGTGATCGGCAGCATCGACGGAATGCCGAACGGGCCGTTGTTGACCGCGCTGCCGAGCGGCTGATCCCACAAGCGTCTTGCCGGTTGCCAGATCGATGGCGCGGATGCCGCCGTAGGGCGGCTGCTTGCACATCAGGCCGGTCAAGGCACCGCCAGCCGGCGTTGACGTCGATCGCATAGGGCGAGCCGGCCTGCGGCATCGCCCTCGTGCTCTGCGCCCTGCCGTTGGCATCGGTGATCGGCTTGAGGCCGCGTCTTCTCGGCCTCCTCGCGCGGGATCAGCCGGTTGTAGTTCGGCATGTCGTTGTAATTGGCGACCAGAATGCCGCGTTCGGCGTCGATCGCGACGCTGCCCCAGTCCGAGCCGCCGTTGTAGCCGGGATACTCGATGTAGCGGCCGGTCGGCGTCGGCGGCGTGTACTCGCCGTCATAGGCCGCGCGGCGGAACTGAATGCGGCACCAGAGCTGGTCGAGCGGGCACATGCCCCACATGTCGCTTCTCGGTCAGCGGCGGTTGGTCGAGCGAGCGCATAGGCGGAGTAGGGCTGCGTCTGGCGACAGGTCGTCCGGCTCGACGCCGCCGCTCGGCACCGGGCGCTCCTCGACCGGGAACAGCGGTTTGCCGGTCTCGGCGATCGAGCACATAGATCTCGCCCTGCTTGCTCGGCAGCACGACGGCGGGAACCGTCCCGCCGTCGGTCGGAAAGTCGACCAGCGTCGGCTGCGAGCCGAGATCGTAGTCCCAGACGTCGTAGTGCACGGTCTGGAAATGCCAGGCCGGCTTGCCGGTGGTCACGTCGATCGCGACCAGGGAGGAGCTGAACTCGTTCTCGCAGCCTTGCGGTTGCCGCCGTAGTAGTCGACGGCGGAGTTGCCGAGCGGCACGTAGACGTAGCCGAGCTCTTCGTCGCCGGCGGCGATGGTCCACATGTTCGGCGTGCCGCGGGTATAGGTCTCGCCCTTCGGCGGCGGTCGCCGGTCAGGTCCGGCTTGCCCATGTCCCAGGCCCAGGCGAGCTCGCCGGTGACGGCGTCGTAGCCGCGGATGACGCCGGACGGCGCATCCTCGGCCTGGCCGTCCTTGCACCTGGGCGCCGATGACGACGATGCCGCGCACGATCGTCGGCGGCGACGTACGGCGTACCAGCCCGGCACTGTCTCGCCGATGCCCGTCGTTCAGATCGACCATGCCCTTGCGTGCCGAAATCGGGGCACAGCTGGCCGGTTTCGCATCGACGGCAATCAGGCGCGCGTCGAGCGTGCCTTCGATGATGCGCGTCGCGCACAGATGTCGTCAGGCTTGGCGTCCGGCTTTGCGTAGATAGGCGACGCCGCGGCAGGTGGCGCCATAGGGGATGGCATCGTCGGGCACTTTCGGATCGTAGCGCCAGATTCCTTGCCGGTCGCCGGCGTCGAGGGACAATGATGATGTTCTTCGCCGAGCAGAGATAAAGGTGTCGCCGACCTTGATCGGCGTGTTCTCGGGCGAGTACTTGCCTTCTGCCTCCTCGCTCGGCAGATCGCCGGTGCGAAAGGTCCAGACCTTCTTCGAGCTCGCCGACGTTGTCGCGGCGTGATCTGGTCGAGCGGCGAATAGCGCGTCGCGTGGTCGAGCCGCCATAGACCGGCCAGTCTTTGCCAACAGCCAGCTGCGGTAGCGGCGTGGCGGCGACTGTCACACCCGTCGCGGCAATTGTCGTGTGATCGGCAACGTCGGGCTTGTCGGCTTGCGCCGTATCGGTGTTTTCGGTGTTTCCGGCGGAAGATTTCGGTTGCACCGACGACGGCTGTTGCGGCTGTGCCATCTGCGCCTGCGCCATTGTGATCGATCCAAACGACGACGCGACCGTGCCAGTGCCAACCAGCAACGCGAATGCTAGCGCTCCGTAGTTCCGCCGCAAGGCGCGATAGGTCAGCGATTCACTCAGCGCGGGTATCGTGAAAAGAACGAAGATCAACAGAATTGACGGCGCGACCAGGCGCGGCACCAGCGCCCAGACGTTGGTACCGGCTTCCCAATAGGCCCACACAAGGGTGAACAGCCAGGTCGCCGCGTAGACCCAAACACTATTCATGTCGCGGCGGATCATCAGGACGCCCGCAACAATGAGACCGGTTCCTGCGACGAGGTAATACCATGAGCCGCCAAGGGCCAGGAGCCAGGCGCCACCCGCACCGATCAAAAGTCCGAGTATTGCAAGCACCGCTCCAAAGGCGACGGTCCACCAGTACCCTACGCGGGATTGGTGTGCCGAGCTAAAGTTGGTGTGGGGTTCACCAGGACCGTAATCACCACTGCCTCTCGGTGGAAGTACCCGATACTCTGCCATGGCTTTTATACCTCCAAGTAACGCTGCTTTTGCGCATGGACAAAACGGCGATCACCTATTTAGGTTGCAGCGGGAACTGAATTTTTACGGGAATTGCGGTCATCTGTCGCAGCTCACTTGTAAATCGGCGTGGGGTCCTGATTCCAATTAGCGAGCCTTTATGGCTATCACGGGATCAACTTTGGAAGCCTGTTCACAAGAGCTCCTGACCATTGCCGAACGGATGGCGATCGTCGGGAGCTTTGCGACTGTGAGAGACGCCGAAAAGCAGCAGGACTTCGTTACCGGCGTCAACAACGGAGTGAATGGCCTCGGAAAGCTTCGAAGAGCTGCCAGTGAAAAGGGCGGTCACAAACAAACTTCGCTACCGCAATAAGTTCGAGTCGATCGCGCCGTAGACGGCTATCGGTTTTTCGCTGACTCTCGTCGCCATTTCACACCCGCCCACAAGTGCAGACAGCAGAACCCGCTCCCGACGGCCTCAAGTTGGCGCCTTCCAATCCGACGCTCCAGTCCAGTCTCGCTCTGCTACTAATCTTGGCCGGTTTCTATATCGATCCCGGAGAAAGCCACTTCCACCGGCTTGGCGAAACGTTACCGTTCTTCTTGTCGTGTCGGGCAAACGTGGGAGGCGAAATTTTCACCTTCACGTCGTACTCACCGGAGCTGGGCACCTTGATGTTAGCGCCGTAGTGGAAGAGGCCCGGATGCCAAAGAAACGCAACCTCGAAAGGACCAATTCTTTCGCCTGCTCGGGAAATCAGCGTTGCTTCCACATTGAGTGCCGGAATAAATCGGTGATCGACGGCGTCGCAGACTGATACCTCGATGTGGCAGTTCTCCTCGTCCGGCTCCTCCCAGATGAGCTCACCGTCGCGGTTCAGGCGATACATGCCCTCCGCCTTTTCTTGAGCAATTCCGACGATATAGCCGTCGACAGTCCTTTTCGCCCCAGTGTGAGCAACCTGCTCCACCATATAGTCGAGAGAACGCTGATAGGCATCGCCTTCGTCACGTGCCATTTCCAGCTGATGCTTGTCAGCCTCGTCGCTGGGAACCTGTCCCTTCCTTGGTGCATCCATTGTTGCTCTCCTTCGCTTGCCGCCACTGCAAGTTGCTGCGCGCCCGCATCGATGGCCTTAGAAATAAGAGCTGTTGTGGTCTTTGGTTCCCGACGCGCCCGCTGAGAGGTCCTGGATAGCATGGGAGCTGGTTCCTCATAAGACAAGACAAAAGTCTGGGCCGCGGAGTCCCGCCGAGCAGCACATCAGATCTGCTGCCTAAAAGGAAACCAAGGATGAGCCAGAGCCTCCGTTACAAAGCGCGCTCAAATGTTACAAGAATTTTGACGACGGACAGTAGAGGCAATCCGTACGACAATGCCAAAGCCTGGAGCTTCATGAAGACGCTGAAGGTCGAGGCGGTCTATCCGATGGCCTTCGAAACCTTCAAGGACGTCGCCGAACATCTTCCCCACTTCATCGAGGAGGTCTAAAACAAGCGCAGGCTCCATTCGGCGCTCGGCAATCTGAGCCCGCAACAGTTCGAGGATCAACACATCCGGCAGACTGGCAAAACAGCGGCCTGATGTTCACCCTCAGGGGCGCACTCCACGGCGAGGGTCAAAATGAATGTCAATGAACCCGGGCCTCATTCGCACACCCGACCAACGGCTCAGAGTATTCATCAGCTCGACACTCGGAGGGGCAGGGCCGCATGCTCCTCGCGCCCTATATCGAGCGTATCTCGAGCAGAGCCACGTTTTTCTCGGTATCTATTGGCAATCGGATTGACATGGTGGCTTCAAAAGCGACTCGATTTCTTCCTCTACGACAACGCGCTCATACGCCTCATTTTTGCTTTTTTTATGCGATACTGGAATTAGCCATCCCTTCTCGGGACCAAAGTTATAATCTCGGCTTCGAGAGCATCGGCGGCGACGCGATGAGCAAAGCAATCCTGCCGCATTCGAACTACGCGGCCAACCGAATATCGGTGACCGGATCGCTGCTTCGGGCTTGAGGTATCTTCAGCTATTCTCCTGTCACTTTTTATGGCATCGAAACATGCGATCACCTTCCCAGTTATCTCCATTGCATCGCGCTGCCCTTCCGTTGTCAGTTCAATGATCTGCTTCGCTATCGCTTCATCCGAAACAGCTGCGTACCCGCGCAATGCGATATTGTTTCGGACGAGTTCGAATGCGCGCCCCATCATTGCGACAACTTCGGCGTCATAGCTCGTTCCACTCACTGTGCCCGGGCTTTTAAAGAAACGTAGGATGTCAGCCATGGCAATAGCCTCCTCGCAATTAAACGGTCCAGCGACCTTCGATTTGCCGGACGGAACCTGGAAAAATACTACGAAGCCGAACTGACAATGTCGGTCCGGAAAGCGACACAGGATCAGAATAAGCAGGATTAGTCAGCTTTGAAATCGATGTCCTATGCCCTGGCAGCACCAAATGCGCAGTGTGAGTAAAAGGTTATCAGTCGAGACGGTAGGCCTTGAGATGCCTGAAATTATTGTTACTTAAAATCCGACTACGGCATCCTGAGGCGCTATTCTTGCCCGCCTGGTAGGCGGAACGAAAATAGATGCTCGTCTTGATGGTCATAAATCGACATCGTCCATTCCGACCAGGCTCGGCCCAGAAGCTCAAAACTGTTCCTAGTGAGTTCTTGGGCTACTGCGGCGGCATGTTCGCGCGCAGCGCCCAAATCCGGGAGTTCGGTCCCATCGGGATCGTCAATTCGTTGACGATCATGCAGGTGGAAATAGTACAATGACATCAATATTTCCTGGCGCTTCAAATCTGTCCGTTGGGATGTTTCCAGGCATAATCTTGCCTATCAGATCACAGGTTCGTTCCGATCGCCGCCGGAAGGCGATCAAAACAAATGACATGGTAGCACTCGCAGGCACAAGCTTCGAGGCCCTTGCGATCCAGAATCGTGATGCGGCCTCTACGATACTCGATTACGCCTCTTTCTTGGATCGACTGCGCCAACATTGTGACTGTGGTTCGTCGCAGACCCAGCATCTGCGCCAAAAGCTCCTGTGTTAAAGGTACAAATTCTTTATTTGTTCGATCGGCGCTCTGCAACAACCAACGACAAAGCCGCGCCGACGCGTCGTGAATCGCGTTGCAGGCAATGATCTGCTGAGCTTCGGCCAACTGCACTTCAGTGTACCCCACAATAAGATCGCGGAGCGTCGTACTTGCGACCGCAATCGCCTGAAGTTGAGAAGCGCGGATTTTCAGAAATTTACCTCCGATTTGCGTTGTCGCACGCGTAAACGAGTTCCGCTTGCCAAGGCCGCTGCTGAGGCCAACCGCACCCTCCCGACCGATCATGGCAGCTTCCACAGCCGCGCCATCCAAGGTGACAACGAGAAGCGAAATCACTCCTGACAGCGGAAAATAGATATTTTCAATAAGATCACCGGACTCATAGACCACCGTGCCTTGTTCAAGCGTAATCTCTTTCAAATCCCGACCAAGGCGCACAAAATCCTCAGGCGACATCCCGGCGAGCAGATGATTGTCGCGACGCCCGTCTTCCACATGTGCGTCCAGGATGAAGTCCCAATTCTACCCAAAAGATCTATTGTTAGACATCAGCGCGTAATTTTAGGTGTTTATTACTGCACTGCCGTCTTTCTTGCTGCAAATTCAATTATCGCTACGTCAAAGATAGTATTATAGCCCTTGATAACAATGATGACTACATCGACATTGAGCTAGTTTACAATACTGACCAGGGAAAAGATACAATATTACGTGGCGCGTTCCTTCGGTCTGGTGCCACGGCTCAATTCGCAGCCATCAAGCGTCTCCACGTCCACTTCGTCAGCACGGTGCCGCGAAAACCCGCTAGTCAATTCATCACAAGCTTTCCATGCTAAAGCGATTGCCTCCCCAGTGGAGCCGGTATCAATCTCAATCGAGTATTGCAGGCATTTGAATGGGTAACCATTCGAACTGAGGGGCGTCTTTGAAAAAGCGCACACGAAAACTCGGCATAGATCGCTCCTGTACCAATCGCGATACTAGCCCTGCATATGGCCTCTCTTCATTGGGGCAAGATCGTCTTCAGTATACATAATCGCCGGCATAGCTCGATGTCTGTCTGTTTTCCGACTCGGCAGCTCTGCAAAGTTCTAATTGCATTGTTATTTTGCGCACTGCACAGCCACGTGCGCAATAACAGCAGGTACCTCCTCCATAGTTCCGACCTTGCTGCGGACGGAGGCGCCCTAGCCAGCGTCATCTCAATTTGCACATAGCGGATCAAAGGTCTGGGTGGGGAACTCATTCACAGTGACTACTGCCCATCGTTACTGTGAGCTCCTAAGGATGTTGTTCCCACGGCCTCCCGACCGGTCCAGCAGCTTGATCCCGCAGCCGGAACGAATTTAAATAATGCGGCTCGTGTTCCTGAGCCTCCGAGTACCTTTCCGTTAAAGCCAAATTCGTCTGGCGATGCGCCTATAACCAAACAGGGCCTATAGTAGGCGCCGCCGCGGCGCGCGCGGTCTCGCGCTTCGCTCGGTCGAAGCCGGCGCGTTGGACGGAGCCCGGAGCGGACCAGCCCAGCGCAGCCAGACGATTGCGCATGGCATATTACAGCGCGCGCGCTCCCCATTGCCCTGACGCGGGCGGTGAAGACTTGCCCGTAGGCCCGGTCATTGTCGCGCACCAGGTAGCCTGGCGCCGAGGCCCAGAGGAAGGCCTCGGTAATTTGCCGGGCCAGCCACTCCGCCGTCGGACACCTCAAATCACAACAACTGCCGTCGACCATGGCCAACGACCAAGACGGCGAACAATCGATCAAAGGCCACCGTCGGAACGACGCACATATCGATCGCTGCGATCGCATCGGCGTTGTTGCGCAGAAACGTCTTCCAGCTCTGTGATGGCGGCTTTCGCCCTCGGACCATGTTAATGCTCGGTTTTGCAGTCGCACAGTCGACCGTATCCAGATATGATCGACCTTCGGCCGCCCTGCCCATTTCCTCGATTTCCAGCGCCAAAAGGCTTTGAAGCCGGATCGGTGCCAGCGCAAGACCGTATTGGGTTTCACCACTTGAACCGCTTTAAGGAGGTTCGGCCAAAGCCGAACCATCCATACCAATATCGCGCGATCGGTGCTGGTCAGTCGCTGCCGTGCCGGCGCCCGCCGCAAGGCGATAATTAGCTGGCGACGGAGCAGCGCATTCTCGGCCTCAAGGCGCCCGCGCGACTTGAATAAGTTGGCGACAAGAATTGCGACGACGTGCACGCCCATAAGCATCACGATTTCATGATGCGATGATTCTGCCAAAGAACACAAATCCATGACGGATGGGATTTTCGGAAAGGACAGGGACAACCGCAAAACAATAGGCCCAGCTCTTGGTGGGGCCTATCCGAAACGAGCTACGCCGAACTGTCGACTGAGCCACGCTAAAGCCCAGCTTGAGCAGTTCGCCCGGAATCCGTGGCGCACCCCAAGCCTGTTTTCCCGGCCCATCCGCCGGACCAGAGCGCGAAGCTCCGCATTGATCGGCGGTCGCCATCGCCGGCCCCGGGATTTCCAGCTCCAGTAGCCGCGAAAGCCGGCCGATGCCACCGAACTATGGTCTCCGGTTGGACAATTGTGAGCACCTGCAGGATTGACGGACACCAGCAATAAAGCTGGACCAGGAACAATCGATCGAAGTTGGTTAGGTGGACACGGCCGCGAACCTGACGCCGCAACACCATACCTGGTGCCGGAGCAGCGCATTCTCGGTCTCAAGCCGGCTCCTCGACTTGAACGGCGCAGCCAAGACCGACCAAATTAAGCAGACCATCAACCATGATCGGCCACGCTTAACTGATTCCCTCCCCTAATCAATGCCGATGAGGTTTTCGAGCACACACAACAAGGCTCGGCCAAAGCATGGTCATCAAATTGAATACCGCCCGGTCACTGCGGCGCAGTCGGAGACAAGCCGGGGCCCTCCTTAAGGCGATGTTAAGCTGGCGCCGAAGAAATAAATTCTCGGCTTCAAGCCGGCTCCGCGATTTGAATAGGTCGACGACCAACATTCGGAGCGCGTACAGGATCGCAATCCGCGCGCGGCCGCAATGACGCGCTTCAACCAGGGCGCGCTGTTTGCAACCGCGGGGACCAGCCTTCGTCGTAGCCGTTCCGAGCCCCGATGCGCCGCAACACACCGTTGACATGCAATAGTGCACATCTTTGGATCAAGGCGTCAATGCGGCCGATCGCGGTTGCGGCGCGACAAGACTGCCGGGCGCATGATCATGCGCCGGGCAACGCCGCGCATGACACGGCAACGGCGGAACAAATTCTTTTCGTCGGTGTTGGTTGGCGAAGGTTCGTTTGGCGCGCGGCCCGCTCAACCGGCGCAATCGAAGGCCGTCGCCGGGCGACAAATTCATTGTCAATTTCGATTTCTGGACAAGTCAGTGCAAAAAGCAAAACAGCGACATCGCGGGGCCACCCGCAAGCGCGACTGCGGACCGGACGGCCGGTGTGGCTCGATCACCGCATGCCGGCGGTCGATTGCGGCGCGCTCAAGCGCGACATCCGGGCCGAGTCGGCGTCGTAGGTGCCGGGATTTCCGGCGCGATGATCGCGGAGATGCTTGCGTCCGACGGCCGGAGGTGGTGGTGATCGACCGCCGCGGCCCGGCCAAGGGTTCGACCGCGGCCAGCACCGCGCTTGTGCAATATGAAATCGACGAGCCCCTGACCGCGCTCGCCCGCAAGATCGGCAAACCCGATGCGATCCGCGCCTGGCGGCGGTCGCATCAGGCCGTGCCGGCCTTGCCGCCCGCGCCGCCGAACTTGATGTCGATATTCAGATCGACCGGCGCGAAAGTCTTTATCTGGCAGGCGACCGGCTCGATGCGGTGGCGATTGCGCCCGAAGGCGAGGCACGCCGCGCCGCCGGTATTGAAACGGCTTATCTGTCGCGCGGCGCGCTGAAGGCGCGGTTCGGCATTTCTCGGAACGCCGGGCTGCTCGGCTTCGGCAATCTCGCGCTCGATCCGCGCCGGTTGACCGGCGCCTTTCTGGCCGACGCGCTCGACGCTGGAACGCGCCTGTATGCGCCCGTCGAAATCGTCGACGTCGCGTCCCATCCGCGCGGCGTGACGGCAAAGACCGCCGACGGCGTTACCGTGCGCTGCCGCACGCTGATCTTCGCGACCGGCTACGAATTTCCCGAATTTGTGCCGATGACGGGACACCAGTTGATCTCGACATTCGCGATGGTGACCAAGCCGCAGCCGCGCGCATTGTGGCCGGAGCAATGTTTCATCTGGGAAGCCTCCGACCCGTATCTCTACATGCGCACGACCGAGGACGGCCGTGTCATTTGCGGCGGCGAGGACGAGGACTTTGTCGATGAGGACGCGCGCGATGCGCTGTTGCCGGCCAAGGTCGCACGCATCGGCAGCAAACTGACAAAACTGTTTCCACAACTCGACGTGACGCCGGACTACGCCTGGGCGGGCACCTTCGGCGCCACCGACACCGGCCTGCCGTCGATCGGCGAAATTCCAAGACAGCCCAATTGTTGGGCCGTGCTCGGCTATGGCGGCAACGGCATCACCTACAGCCGAATCGCCGCCGAGATCATCCGCACCACGCTGGCCGGCGGCAGCGATCCCGACGCCGACCTGTACACGTTCGCCCGCCGCCGCAAACGGTGAAGCGAAAGCTCAGCGCGGCTTGACGCCCGACATCTTCAGGATCGGCGGCCATACCGTCGCCTGGTCGGTGACGAACGCGCTGAACTGCGCCCGCGTCTCGACCTGCGGCTCGAAGCCGAGCCGCGCCATCGCGGTCACCGTATCAGGCTCTTTCATCACGTCATTGAAGGCGGCATGGAGCCTGTCGACGATCGCGACCGGCGTGCCTGCCGGTGCGAACAGGCCGGCCCAGAACGTCAGCGCTAATTGCGGAAAGCCGCTTTCCGCCATGGTCGGCACGTCGGGCGGTAGTGTCCAGAATCTTTCGCACATTTTATCAGGCGACGGCTCCGGTTTCAGAAAACTGCTGCGCATAGAGCGGCTGCATATTCATGTAGCGTTTCGCTGACCATGCCGTTCCGGCGATATAGCGCAGTCTGGCCGCAGCAAGATTGAGACAAGATTGGCCATCTGGAAATGCGCCCACCACACGTGTCCGGCGCCGGATCTCTCGCATGATCCGCTCGAGTGGGTTGTTGGTTCGAATCTTCTGCCAGTGAATGTCGGGAAAGGCGTAGTAGGTCAGCGTCTCATGGACAGCCTGCTCGACCAGGTCGGCTGCCTTGCTCATCTTACCGGCACGGAGGTCCTCGATGATTGCTTTGGCCTTGTGGTCGGCGGCCGCTCAACTCTCCTGCGCATGAATGGCTTTGAGCATGTGACTTACGTCACGGACCTTTGTTGCCGGCACATGGCTGAAGACATTTCGGTAAAAATGCACCATGCAGCGCTGCCAGCGAGCCTCGGGGAGATAATCCGCGATGCTCTCGACGAGCCCGCGGCAGGCGTCGGAGATGATGAGCTGCACGCCCTTCAAGCCGCGATCGACCAAGTGCCTTAGAAACGCCGACCAACCGGATTTGTCCTCCTTGGCTCCCTCGCAGATGCCCAGAATCTCTCGAAACCCCTCAGAATTGACGGCGCTGGCCACCAGAAGCGAGACATTGCGGACCTCGCCAGCCCAACTGCGCTTCATCACGATGCCGTCGAGATAAAGATAGGGATGTTCGCCCTCGATGCGCCGGTTCCGCCAGGCCTCGATCTTGGCGTAGATCTTCTTGTTCAGGTTCGACACCGTGCTCGGGCTCACCCGCGTGCCCCACAGCGCCTCCGTGATATCTTCCACCCGCCGGACCGAAATCCCCGCCAAGTACATCTCGATCAGCGCTTCTTCGACCGAGCTCTCTCGCCGACGATATCGCTCGATGATCGCCGTCTCAAAGGTCTGCCGCCGCAACTTCGGTATCTTGAGGCTGACGTCGCCGGCTTTGGTGTGCAGCGTCCGTTCGTAACTGCCGGCCCGGGTATCCTGCCGAGCTTCGCTGCGTTCGTAACGTCCTGCACCGCAAAGCTGGTCCGCCTCAGCATCCAGCATGGCGTTTAGCGTCTCCTCAACGGTTCCGCGAACCATCTCTCCAAGATGGTCTCGAATCCGGGCTTCATCGATCTGGATAACCTGGCCCATCGGCTTCTCGTCGCTCATCGGTTGCTCCTCCATTCTAGAAGAAGCCGTCAATCCCGAAAGTGCGAAAGATTCTGTACGTTATCCGTCGGGCAGTTTGGATATTACGCGTGTCGCTGGTCACGGCCAGCGCGCGGATCTTGCCCTGCTGGATCAGCGGCAGCAGTGTCGACAAGGTGCCGAAGATCATCTGGATGCGGCCGCCCAGCATGTCGGTCATCGCCTGCGCGCCACCCTTGTAGGGCACGGTGACGATGTCGGCGCCGCTGATGGCCTTGAGCGATGCGCGGAACGACTGGCTTGGTGCCGCGCTCGCTGAGCCGGCTGACGCCACGACAAAACTGGGGAATTTTCGAAGCCCACTATTGGGGAGTATTCAACGCCCGCTCACAGGATCTCCCGGTTCCCGCTCAGAGAGCGTCCGTACATGCCAGGGGCTTCGACCACGCCGGGCCGTCAGAGCGCTCGCGAAAACGCGCCACGACGTTTTGCCTTCCACCTTCGCAACAGCGTCGGCACCCGGATCAAGAATCTTCCAGGCTCATTGGCTGGCCTATGCGTTCCCCTACCGACGCTTCGCCGTTGCCCTCGCGGGCAAGCGGCGCACGGCTCGGGGCCGATGTGGATCGCTACTCCTTCATCGTGTCGGACTTGCACCAACTACTCTCTGCCGGTCTCCCGGCGCACTGCGAAAGACTTTGTACGGCCGAAGCTGGTCCGGCGTTCTTTGACGCAATTCTGCCAAGGCTGGCAATTAGAGCGACCTTTAGCTTTGTCTATTTCCTATTTTCAGTTCCGAACAAATGTTGTTTTCCGAGAAATATTTCAATTCCTTAAAGTATATATCAGGGCCTTTAAGTGAGTATGCAGCGGCTTGAATGTCGCATTTTACGGAAACCGTAAGAAAGGACGCGTTCAAGCGATTTTTATTCGTTAGAAAAGCGATATAGTCAAGAAACGCCGCAAAATTGATTATTCGCCGAGACATTGAAGCCCCCAGGCCATTCAAGTCTATTGAACGGCCTTCTGCGGCAGCAGCGACAATCATTTCTTGAGCGGCCTTGTCTCTGTTGATGAAATAATTCCGCGACACTTCTACTGCTGCTGCAATGCGTTCTTCGCTTCCGGAGTACCACCATTGGAAGAAGGAAAATCCGGACGATAAAACGGATATCGCCAATGCAGCCACTGCAATCACTTTTGAGTTGGTTTTAGAGTCTGGCCTGTCCATTGATCATCCGTCCGTCTTTTCACCGGTGGCAACAATACGCAGGTTTGAATCGGTGTGGTCGTAGATATGGAAAGTCCTCCGGGTTGTGTATGAACACACCGGCCAGGCGGAATCCCTCTACGTTTTTTGCTGTTGATGGATTTGGTAATGACGCACCCCGCGATTGTGCGTTGTGGCAAGTCGCGGCCGGACGTTGGTAGCGGCCCGCCGCAGCGTCCAGAAATCTTACACGTATTCAGGCTGGCTTCAATTGGTGGTTTGGGTCAAGATTGGGCCATGAGGGCGCCAAAATGACAAACTCGTCAGCCGAGATCCAGACTTCCAATGACGGCCATCGACGGCACGAACTGCGATCCAAGTCGCCGGTCATCAAACGATCATTGATGGTTTCAGGTCATAAAACCAGCGTGAGCCTGGAAGATCAGTTTTGGACGGCTCTGAAGGAAATTGCCATCGAGAAAAATCTAACGGTTGAAAATTTGGTCAGCAAGATTGACTGGGGCGCGATCATTCAAACCTATCGTCGGCTCTGCGATTATTTATATTAAATTACTATCGGAGCCGTCATCCGATGCGCCATCCGTGATGCATCAGTCGGCTTAGGGGCCTTAGCAGAGGGTCAGGCTCGCTAAGGCCCCCGCCGAAACGGCTGCGGGTCAGGTTAGCCTGTCATGTGTCCCGACGATGTTAGAATCTCGATGAGTCGCGACAAATTCGCGGCGCGATTGCGCCGGAAAACCGGCAATCAACAGGCTGCCGCAACTGAGACGCCAGCGAACTAGCGGGCGCCTGTGAGGTTTGTGGGGCCCAGGCCAACTGGAGGTTACAAATATAACCTGGGCCCCTCGGCGCACGGGATGTTGGCCCAACCGTGTGCCAAGGTTACTATTCGATTTAAAGGTTACTATTCGATTTAATCGTCTTTCTTAGAATTCCGGCAACGCATTCGCCAATGGCAGCGCATCCGATGATCAAGCGCAACCGCTATCCAATCATCCCGATGGACTTGGGGAACATGCGCGCCAACGGCGTCAGGCGGCTGGCTGTCTACTGCTGGAATTGCCACCACGAGGCGACGCTGGACGTCGATCGCTACGACGACGCCGTGATCGTGTAACACGCAGCTGAACGAAGAGGCTTGGCAGGGGAAAA
>CAWDZJ010000032.1:0-26461 GCA_963806815.1 uncultured Alphaproteobacteria bacterium
TCTGAGGCCGCAAAATTGGATCGTTTTTGGGTAAAGTCTTCCGCGGCAATTCCCAGGCTGGGAGGAGCGGAGAACGATGAAGGCTTCGAAGTTTTCGGACGCCCAGAAAGCGTTCATTCTCAAGCAAGGCGCCGACGGCATGCCGGTTGCCGATATCTGTCGTAGAGCGGGCATCAGCCAGGCGACCTATTTCAATTGGAAGAAGAAGTATGATGGCCTGCTGCCGAGCGAGATGCGTCGGCTAAAGCAGCTCGAGGATGAGAACAGCAAGCTGCGTAAGGTGGTGGCTGATCTGAGCCTCGACAAGGAGATGCTGCAGGACGCGCTCCGCCGAAAGCTTTGAAGCCTGTCCGGAAGCGCAAGCTCGTTGATGAGATGCGCGGCGACTGGAATGTGTCGATCCGGCGAGCCTGCCGTGTGTTCCTGGTCGATACGTCCAGCTACCATTACAAGTCTCGTCGCCCCGGACAGGCTGCTCTCGAACTACGCATCAAAGAGATTTGTCAGACACGCGTACGCTATGGCTATCGGCGGGTGCACGTTCTGCTACGGCGGGAAGGCTGGCGCCGTGGTCAGAACAAGACCCGCCGCATCTACCGAGAATTAGGCCTGCAATTGCGCAACAAAACGCCCAAGCGCCGGGTGAAGGCCAAACTGCGGGACGACCGCCGACCTGCGACGCGATCGAACGAGACCTGGGCCATGGACTTTGTGCACGACCAACTGGCCACCGGTCGCAAGCTACGTGTGCTGACGATTGTCGATACGTACTCGCGGTTCTCGCCGGCGTTAGAGCCACGGTTCACCTTCTGCGGCGCCGATGTTGTTGAGGTGCTGGAAAGGATAGGCCGGCAAGTGGAATTCCGGGCAACGATCCGCGTCAATCAAGGGACCGAGTTTGTGTCACGCAATTTAGATCTGTGAGCTTACCAGCGTGGTGTCACGCTCGACTTCTCTCGACCTGGCAAGCCCACCGACAACGCATTCATCGAGGCGTTCAACAGCCGCTTCCGAGCAGAATGTCTGAATGCCCATTGGTTCATGAGCCTTGCAGACGCCCAGGAAAAATTGGAGGATTGGCGTAGGTACTACAACGAAGAGCGACCACATGGCGCGATCGGCAATAAGCCGCCGATCATGCTGCTAAATCACGATGGCGCAGCCAGCCCGCCACCGTGACAAAGCCGGAAAACTCTACCGGCCAGTGATCCAATGTTCGGCCTCACTGCACATCGGCTGAGGCTCTAGCCGCCGCTGGATGAAAGTTCAGTGGCAGGTCAAGCCGACTAGCTAGCTCGGCGCGTTCAAAGTTCGAGTCCGACGAACTGGCGGATGCAGTCGATCTCGAACCCGTCCTCACTCCCAAATTCCCTGCTAACAGGAAAAAGAACAGGGAATTTTGGCACTGGAACAGGGATTGTTCGCGCTCAAATCCCAAATTATGCCGGATGAGGTTTTCGATACAAACACCCGCTTTTTGCGACGCAAAACGGGGGGTTTTCGCCGCTGGGAAAGGCCTTCTCTGGCGTTGGACCTGCAACATGAAAATGGGCGCAAATTCACCATTTTTAGTCCTTGCTGATATATATACATAGTGTATTTTAATCCATGTTTTGGGGCGGCCCTGCATGAACCTCGCTGGTATTTCGGCAGCTCAATTACAAGACCGCCTCGCAGCGGTGCAGGCTCGTTCAATTCCGGAATTATTCAATGATAAGGCCGATGCCGAAGGCCGCACCGTCGCAATCCGCTTCAAACGCGACGGTGTCTTTCGGTCCTTCACCTGGCGCGAATATCGAGACGAAGTACGCAAGGTTGCGGCCGGGCTAAGGCAGCGCGGATTGGACTCCGGCGAACCGATTGCGCTGATGGGCGACGTTTGTATCGAATATCTTCTTGCCGATCTGGCTGCAACATTCATCGGCGCCGTGCCATGCGGAATCTATCCGACCAGCTCCCCCGATGAACTCGCCTACATGCTGCGGCTATGCGGCGCCCGCGTCTTCTGGGCCGAGGATCAAGAACATCTCGACCGGCTGCTTGCCGCCGAAGAAAAAGAAAATGCGCCACTGGTCGATTCCATCATCGTCTGCGACGAACGCGCGCTGTTTCTCTACGACGACCCGCGAGATCGAACTGTTCAGCAAGGTTGTCGCAGATGGCGCCGCAGACATCGACGGTCAAGCTGCGATTGAACGATTTGAACGGGCGGTGCGTGCCGACAGCAACGGCGCGATCATCTTCACCTCCGGCACCACCGGTTTCCCCAAAGCGGCTTATCGCAGCCAGGCCGCCGATATCGTCGGCTTTGGATTCGGCTTTCTTGAAGTCCTTCCGGAATTGCGCGAGCGTTCACACCGGATCGTCTCGCAATTGCCGTTGGCTCACGGTATGGGCCGCGCGGCGACGATCTATATACCGCTTCTGTCAGGCACGGTCCCTCATCTTGGCGAGCCCAATCAAAGTCTGATCTCTTTGATGAATGAGGTCCGGCCAACTTACGCCATGGGCGTGCCGCGCACCTGGGAAAAGATTGTCGCGCACATTCAGGTTTCCGTCGAAGGGGCCGGTATATTCGCGCGTAAAATGTTCGCCTTTGCAACCGATCTCGGCCGCAAGCGTGTCCAACATGTTTGGAAGACTGGCAAAGCGCCGTGGCATATCGAGTTGCTGTATTGGCCGCTTTGGGCGACGGTGCTATGGCCTGCGCTCCACAAGCTGGGACTGACCTATCTCGTCGGCGCCTGCACCGGCGGCGCACCGCTTCCGCCCGTCGTGCACGAGACGCTAGCGGCATGGGGAATTCCGCTGCGCGACATGTTCGGTATGACCGAAACCGGCAGCATCGGCGCACAGAAAGGCAAATGGCCGGCCCCCGAAGCACCGATCCATCCAATGCAATCCTGCGCGGTCAAACTGTCGCCCGATGGCGAATTGTGCCTATGCAGCTGCGGCGACATAGCGGGCTACTGGAACGACGAGGCCGCAAGCAGGGCACTATTCGACGCCGACGGATTCGTGCGCACCGGCGACATCGCCACAATCTATGACGGCGGCGCCTTTCAAATCGTCGACCGCAAGAAAGACATTCTCATTACCAGCGGCGGCAAGAACATCGCGCCGGCCGCCGTCGAGAATGCGCTGCGCTGCAGCCCCTATATGAGTGAAGTGATCGTGTTCGGCGACCAGCGCAAGTACATCAGCGCCTTGATCGAAATCGACTTCGAAAACGTCGCGCAATGGGCGCGGCAATTGCAAATTCCCTACACCGGCTATCTCAGCCTGTCGCAGAACGAGCGCGTCATCGCACTGATCGCAGGCGAGATCGCCGAGCTCAACCAACGGCTCGCCCGCGTCGAGCAGGTCAAACAATTCCGAATTTTGCCTAAAGAGCTTGTCCCCGAGGACGGCGATACGACGCCAACGCGAAAAGTGAAGCGGTCACACGCCTACAAGATGTTCGGTGACCTGGTCGAAGCGATGTACGCAGAAAACGATGAACGGGAAGCGGGTTAGGCGGCGGGAATCTCGAGCCATTTGCAACAGGATGGAGGGTGCAATGTTCAAATACGGAATGATTGCTGCTGCGATTGCGATGCTCGGCGCGGGGGCGTTTGACACGGCGAGCGCACAGGACAAAAAGTCTACAAGATCGGCTACATCGCCGATCTTTCCGGTCCAATGCAGGACACGTTCGCGCCGGTCGTCGAGGGCTTCCAGCTCTATGTAAAGGCGCTGAACGATCGCGGCGGCATTGGCGGCGTGCCGGTCGAACTTACGGTGCGCGACGACAAGCTCGACGCGACCCGTGCGGCCTCCGAAGTGCTCGAACTGGCGACGTCGATCGGCGTCAACAGCATCTGGGGCATGAGCCAAACCCGCACCCACCTTGCTGTCTATCAGGCCGCGGCGCGCAACAAGATCCCGGCCGTCGCCATGTTCAGCGGCATCCGCGAAGTGCTGCCGCCGACGCCACTGCCCTATGCCTATTCGGCGGGCCATGAGTTCGGCACCATGGGCGCAGTGTCCGGCGCGCTGGCCGCCAAGATGATCAACGGCAAAGGCACCGTAATCTGCAACAGCATCGAAGCGCCAGGCGGCGTCGCCGTCTGCAAATTCATGGGGATGACGGCGGAGAAAGGCGGCCTGACGCCGCAGACCGTGTTATTTCCGCCGACGCTCACCGAGTTTGGCGCGATCGCACAGCGCATGATGGCGATGAAACCGAGCATCGTCGTGGCCCACATCCCGTCCGGGCATAACGCCGGCTTGACCAAGGCGCTGCGGGCAGATGGCTATACCGGCCCTGTCCTGATGGGCTCAAACGGGCTTAACGAGTTCGAATTAATCAATGCGCTGCAGGGTGTGTCGGGTCTCGACAAGATCCAGATTTTGAGCCGCTTCGAGTCGCCCGACATGGACGGCAAGCACCTCAATGCGCTGCGCGCCGCCGCCAAGAAATATGGCAAAACAACACCGGTTACGACGACCAATGTGATGGGTTGGGCGCTTGGTATCGTGATGGAAGATTCGCTGCACAAATGTGGCTATCCTTGCTCGGGCGAGAAGCTCAATAAGGTGCTCGAGCACATCAAGGTCGACATGGGCGACCTAATGGGCGGGCCGCTCGAATTTTCACCGACCAATCACTACGGTCCGAGTTGGTGGCGAGTGTATCAGTACCAGCCCGCGACCAAAAAATTCCTGGCGGCTTCGGATTGGGTGCAAGCTGCAATGCCTGCGCCGCCGGCCGGCAAGTAATCCGGTGCTCCAGACGGCCATCGACTGGGAGACGACGTGCTAAGTTTTACGCTCACGGTCGTGGCCAGCTGGGGAATTTATGCTCTGCTCGCGCTCGGCATCGTTCTGGTCTATCGCACCAACCGCATCCTCAACATCGCCAGCGGCGAGCTGGCGATCTTCGTCGGTTATGTCGCTGCAACAGCCATCGCGGCCGGCTTGCCGTTCTGGGGCGCTTTCCTAATCGCAATTGCGGGCGCAGGCGCCCTCGGACTCGTCATCTTTCGGTTCGCCATCAAGCGCATTTTGAGCGAACCGCCGTATGTCGGATTGATGCTCACCGTCGGCCTCGCACCGCTGCTCAACGGCATCATCATCATTGCATTCGGCGGCGGCTTGGCCGCGGTGCCGACCGGTTTGCCGCCAACCGTGACGATTGCAACAGCCCGTTTCTCGACCGCCGATGTGTTCGCGGCGGCAGGCGCGTGGATATCGATCGCGCTCATCCTTGGCGTCTATCGTCTGACCGATCTTGGTCTGCAAATGCGGGCGGTATCGGAGCGCGTGACGCTGAGCGCGCAGCGTGGCCTCAACGTCAATCGCATCGGCGCCTTCGCCTGGATGATCGGGTTCCTGGCTATCGGGCTTGCCGGTTTCCTGCATGGCGAGCGCTCGTTCGTCTCGCTGCCCTCGTCGGTAATCGGCGTTAGCGCGCTGATCGCCTGTTTGATTGGCGGGATGGATAGCCTCAAGGGGGCGATAATCGCCAGCTTGATCGTTTCGTTTAGCGAGAATTTCACGGCCCTTTATATCGATCCTCGCTATGTCCTGATCGCGCCGGTCACGATCCTGTTCGTCATTCTGATAGTGCGACCTTGGGGCCTGTTCGGAACGGTGGAAGACCTCAAACGAGTTTAAAAAACCGGCATGATCACTTTGCGCACACCGTCTTCGCTGCCGACCAGCTTTGGCCGCACAATGGCATTGCGGCGCGGCCGGGCACAGTGGGCGACAGTAATTGTCTGGACGGCTGTACTACTCGCAGCACCGGCCGTGATGTCGGTCTATTGGCTTCACCTCGCAAATACCTGTCTTTTGGCCGTCGTCGGCGCGGTCGCACTCAATCTGCTCAGCGGCAATGCGCGGCTGATCTCTCTCGGTCAGGCTGCATTCATGGGCATCGGTGCGTTCAGCGCCGGAATGCTGCAAACCAAGTTTGGCGTGCCCATGGTGCCCGGATTACTGGCCGCTGCAGTCGCAGCGGGCCTGTTCGGCTTCGTGATCGCGCTTCTTTCAATGCGGTTGCGCGCGCTTTACGTGGCCGTGACGACGCTCGTGCTGCACTTTGCAGTCGTGTCGTTTTTCTCGTTCACGCAAGCGGTATTTCTGGAGTTCGGCTTCTGGCGTGATCCTGCCGACGCCGACCATCGCGGGCTTTGAAATCGCCAGCGTCCAACGTTGGTATTACGTTTTGCTGGCAGTAGCCGGGCTCACGGTGATAGGGGCGCTCAATCTTTTGCGCAGCTTCGTCGGGCGGCGCTGGGTCTCGGTCGGAGAACATGACATCGCGGCCGAAGCACTCGGCGTCTCGATCGCTCGCACCAGGATCTCGGCGTTTACGCTTACTTCGGCGGTCATCGGATTTGCCGGCGCCTTATCAGCCTATTACGTCGGCACGGCGTCGTTCGAAAGCTACAATTTCAGCCTTGCCATCAGTTATCTGGCGATGATCATCATCGGCGGCCTCGGCAGCGTACTCGGCTCAGTGCTTGGCGCGGTCTTTATCACGATGCTGCCCTATGTGCTGGATCACCTTTTCCTGCTTTTCGCGTTGCGCATCCCCGCCAATATACTGGCCGGGATTCATGAGATTACGTTCGGAGCATTGATCGTCGCATTCCTGTTGTTCGAGCCGCGCGGCCTTGCCGAAATATGGCGCCGCACGCGCACGGCGGCGGCCGACTGGCCGTTCCGCTACCGCACCGCCGGCGGGAGGGGATGATGGCGATCATGCTGGAGGTCGAAGGACTTGAGGTGGTCTATGGGCGCGCCATTCGCGCCATCCAGGGCGTGTCTTTCGCCGTCGAAGAAGGCCAGATTGTCGGGTTGGTCGGTCTGAATGGCGCGGGCAAGACCACCACGATCCGGGCTATTTCCGGATTTCTACCGACCGAAAGTGTGCGCATCACCGGCGGCCGGATTTCGTTTTGCGGCGCCGCAATCGAAGGCCTTCCGCCCTACGAGACCGCGCGGCGCGGCATCACCGTGGTGCCGGAACGCGAGAAGGTTTTCGACACCCTGACTGTGCGCGAGAACCTTGAGGTCGCGCGCACAACCCGCGACGACGGCAGTGAGGACGGCCGCTGCCGCCGCTTTTCCACGGTCGACCAGATTTTCGAACTTTTTCCGCAGATGGCCCGGCGGTCCGCGCAGGATGCGATCTATCTGTCCGGCGGCGAACGCCAAATGCTGGCGATCGGTGCCTGCCTGTTGTCCGGCCCTCGCCTTCTCATCATTGACGAATTTTCGCTTGGTCTAGCTCCGCTGATCCGCCAACAAATTCTCGATCTAATGGCCCGGCTAAATCGCGAATACGGACTGACGATCCTCATCGTAGATCAGGACGTCGCCGGCGTGCTGTCCGTCGCCCATCACGGCTACATTCTCGAGCACGGGCGCGTCGTATTTGCCGGAACCCGCGAGCGGCTGCTGGCGCATGGCGATGTGCAGGAATTCTATCTCGGCAAGAAGGGCGAGGACGAACGCGGTTATCGCGACGTCAAGCAATATCGCCGCATCAGGCGGTGGCACTGACATGCCAGCCGCGCTCGACATCCGCAATGTTTCCCTTAGCTTCGGCGGGTTGCATGTGTTGCAAGACGTCTCGCTCGACGCCGCCGAAGGCGAGGTTACAGCGCTGATCGGGCCGAACGGCGCCGGCAAAACCGCGTTGCTCAATTCGGTGAGCGGCATTTACCGGCCGCAATGCGGGGGCATCGCATTCGACGGCCATGATCTGCTAGGCCGTTCGCCCGCCGAGATCGCCCAGCTCGGCATCGCGCGCAGCTTCCAGAACCTTGAGCTATTCTCATCGCTGACCGTCCTGGAAAACCTCATGGTGGCGCGCGACAGCCACTTCAATGGCTCGTTGCTTGGCGCGGCGATCTTCATTGGCCCGGCGCGGCGCCGCGAAATCGAGGAGCGCGAGGCGGTCGAGAAGGTGATCGATTTCTTCGAATTGTGGCCGCTGCGGAATATGCAGGCGCGCGATTTGCCTTACGGCCAGCAGAAAATCGTCGGCTTTGCCCGCGCCATGGCGGCCAATCCCAAGCTGCTGCTGCTCGACGAGCCCGGCAGCGGGCTCACGCGCGACGAGAAAGAAGATCTTGCACGCTTCATCTTGCGGCTGCGCTTTAGCTGGAAGGTCTCGATCTTGTGGATCGAACACGATCTACAGATGGTCAGCGACCTCGCCGACCGGGTGCACGTGCTCAATCTCGGGCAATTGATCGCGAGCGGAACGCCGGACGAGATCAAACGCGTTCCTGCGGTTATCGGCGCCTATGTCGGAGACACCCGCAGCGCTGATCGACCAACGGACACGCCAAGCCCCTAGCGCTGCAACAGTTTTTGCCACCATTTGGGCCGAGTACCGTTCGCCGCGCCCGGGACAAGTCCGGCAAAAAACGAGCGGATGACGACACGCGCCGCGGCGTCGAGCATACGCCCGCCAACGGCCGCGACATGCCCGGAAATATCGATGGCATAGTCGTAGTCAATGCGGGTGCCGCCGGGCACCTCCACAAGCGACACGTGCCCCGTTCCACGCGCTGTACCAAGCGCACCGTTGACGTGGCCGCTCAACTGCACGGCACTTGGCTCGACCAGGTTGGACAAGCGGACCTCCGCGGCGAACCGTCCGCGCACCGGACCGGCGCCGAGAAGAACGCTGGTGCGATAGTGATTGGCGCTCGGCATCGTCACTTCGTCGCAGCCGGGCAGCAGCTTTTGTAGCAGTGCCGGATCGAGCAGCGCGCGAAACACTTCTTCGCGTTGCATCGGTATGACAACGGAATCCGACCCGCGCAGGTCGCCCTGCCCGCCCGACAGCTTTTTCGGCGAGCGGCGTTCTTCGCCTTGGATCATCGCCGCGACGCGCGACGGCATCAAAGGCAGACGGATGTCGCTGCGGCCGAGCGCATCGGCCACGGCATTGGCGACGCAGACAGGAGTGCTCGTGGTATTGCCTTCGGAGATGCTTTTCGCGCCAAAGGCGGTCCAGGGCGACGCCGTCGATTGATCGGGATGCAGGCTGATCAAAGGCGGCATCTCTTTTGCGGATGCCACGATGTAGTCGGCGAAGGTCCCGGATTTGAAACTGCCGTCCGGCCCGTAAACGAATTCCTCGTATAGCGCGGTATTGATCCCGTAGGCGAATGAGCCGCCGATCTGGGATTTGGCAATGCCCGGGTTGAGCAGCGGGCCGCAATCGTGAATCGAGACATATTTGTCGATGCGGATTTCGCCGGTATCGCGATCGATCTCCACGCCGCAATAGTCAAAGCCGAAGCCGTAAACCGCCATCGAATTGATCTGGTTGTCGTCGGTGGTCGCCGTCAACTGTGGTGGGCTCCATTGCACGGTCTCGCGCAGGCCCGGCTCCATTTCGGCCGGCAATGTGCCCGGCGACCAATGCGCCTCGCCGGCGACGCGGTGGAAACTCATGTTATTTCCCGGATTGCCGCGCGCAAAAATGCGGCCGCGGCCGAACTCGATTTGGTCGGCGGGAACATTGAGCCGTGTTGCGGCGATGCTGGCGAGTTTGTCGCGCACCTTGGTCGCGGCCATGTCGGCGACCGTGGTGCAGATCGGCCCAAACCGGCAGGCATAGTTGCCTGAGGCGATGGACCAGCCGTCCTTCTGCGTATCGAGATCGAGGTTGACCGCGATGTGCTCCGGCCTGAGCCCGAGACGCTGGGCGACAACCTGGGCCAGAACGGTGCGATGGCCCTGCCCCTGCGGCACGGAGTCACCCGTTACGGTCACGGCGCCAAGCGGATCGACTGCGACCGTCGCGATTGCGACCGCGCCGTTCTTCGGGCCAAGCGCGCGGCGCTCCTCCGGTGTCTTGATCGTGGCGATGTAGCCCATATTGGATTGGCCGGGCTCCATGACAGCGGCATAGCCGATGCCGTAGAGCCGGCCTTCCGCCCGGGCGGCATCGCGCCGCGCCTTAAGCTCGGCGAGGCCGCCGCGCGCCACGGCGTCCTCGACAGCGCGCGGATAATTGCCGGAATCGTAGAGCCCGCCGCCGGGCGCGCTATACGGGAAAGCGTCAGCCGGTATGAGATTGCGGCGGATCACGTCGAGCGGATCCTTGCCGAGCTCGACCGCAATCTGATGCATAATGCGTTCGAGGTCGAAGTGAATTTGCGGGGCGCCAAAGCCGCGCACTGCACCGGTTGGCGTCTTGTTGGTCATGACGACGTCGATGATCTCTTCGACCGCGGGAATCGCGTAAGGCCCGGTGCAAAAGGCATGGGCACGGACGGTCGGCGCCGGCATCGGGGCGCGCAAATAAGCGCCATGGTCGTCCCAATGGTGGTAGCGCACGGCTAGGACGCGGCCGTGATCGTCGAAGCCGGCCTCCACGATCGATGTGCGGTTGGCAGATGAATTGGCCGACGCGAGATGTTCGAGCCGGTCCTCGATCCATTTGACGGGCCGACCGGCGATGCGCGAAGCGAGACACATCAGCACCAGCGGCACATACATCGCCAGCTTAACGCCGAACGCACCACCGGAATTTGGCGCCGTGCGTACCCGCAGCTTGTTGCTCGGCACCCGCAGCGCCCGCGCCATCACCGGCTGCAGCGAAAACGGCCCCTGGAAATTCGAAATCGTATCGTAGCCGTCCTCCTCGGACAGATATTCGGCGATCAGCGCAAAGCCCTCGATCGGCGGAATCGAATTGCGCGGATAGTGAACCGTCAGCGCGGTGCGATGCGGCGCTTTGGAGAGGATGGCTTCGACATCGCCATGAACGAAGTCGCGCGACACCACGATGTTGGAGCCGACCTTGGGATGCAGAACCGGTGCGTCGACCTGGGCTGCCTCGACCGGATCGACCACAGCGGGAAGAGGCTGATAGACGACCTCGATCAGGTCGAGAGCATCTTCAGCAATGTAGCGGTCGCTGGCGACAACCACGGCGACCGGATCGCCGACAAAGCGGACGCGGTCGGTCGCCAGGCAACGATATTCGAGCGGCGTGGTGAGCCCGATAATGAATGGATCGGTTCGTGTCAGCACCTGGTCGCGCGTGACGACCGCGGCGACGCCGGCAAGCCGCTCGGCCTTGCTGGTGTCGATAGAAACGATTTCGGCATGCGGATGCGGCGAGCGCAGGATCGCGGCGTGAAGCGTGCCCGGCTTGACCGGCAGATCGTCGAGGAACCGCGCCCGGCCGAGTAGCAAAGCGGGGTCCTCGAGCCGGAGAACCGGCTTTCCGATGAAGGTATCCGGGGTCTGTTCGGTCATGGCTTTCACCCTGTCTGGAATTCTGCCATCGCGTCGATGATCGTGTCCCACAAAAATTCGGCGCTGGCGCTATCGGCGAGGATGGCGAAGGACAGTGCCCCAGCCTCGTCGCTGCGGACGACAATGACGGAGGTATGCATCATCATGGTCTGTGCGACCGCGCCTTCCTTGAACACCCCGGGGCTGAAATCGATCGCGCAGAGCTTGACCATCACCGCCGGTGCTTGCGGACCCGCTAGAACGAACCAGAAATGGCTGTCGTTCCGTGGCACAGGGTAGCAACCGTCGTTGCCGCCCGGTGGCAATTTTCGGATGGCCGCGGCCAGGTCCGATCCTTTGGAGGCCAGATCAGCCAGAATGAGAAGTTCGCCGGGTGCAAGCCGTGCGATCAGCGCGCCGTCGGCTTGTCGCGCTGCGCTGTTGTTCGTTTCTGGAACGACCGCGCCGGCGGCCGACGCGAAGCTCCTGGCGTTTCGTCCTTTCATGCCCCAGCGCGGCAGGAGCGAACGATCAATCAGCCGCACCGCGGCATGCGGCGCGCTGGCCGATAGTCGCCGGGCGACTGGACTGCGGCGGATGTCTGCCTGCTGGCTCATGTCTTTTGCCGTTCATTGCCCGGATCGTAGAAAGGCAGTGCCGCGACGGTCGCTTCGACCATTTTCCCGCCATCGATACGGATCGAGAATTTGCGACCGGCTTCAGCCTGCCGTGGCCGGACATAGGCGAGACCGATGATCCTGCCGACCGCGGCCGAGCGCGCGCATGAAGTTACCCGTCCGGCGATGTCGTCACCGTCGATGACCAGGTGACATTCTTTCGGCAATGGCGCTGCTGCATCGAGAGTAAAACCGACAAGCTTGCGGGAAATGCCGCGCCGGCGGTGCGCCTCGAGCGCGGCGCCGCCAATGAAGAATGGCTTCGCCGGCTTTTCCGCCGCCATTCCGATCTCAAGCAGGTTGGTCAGTCCATCGGTGTCCTGCGCGATGATGATGTGGCCCTTTTCGAGCCGAAGGAGACGCTGCGCCTCGACGCCGAACGGCCGCAACCCATGAGATGCTCCCGCCTCGATCAGTTGATCCCAGACATATTCGCCACAACCCGACGGCACATGGATCTCGAATCCCAGTTCGCCGACGAAACCGACGCGCATGATGCGCGCCGGCACATCCGCAACATGGCCGCAGCGCACCGCCATGTAAGGAAAGGCTTGCGTTGAAAGATCGACGTCACGGCACAGCGCGCCCAAAATCTGGCGGCTGCGCGGCCCGGCAAGATTGACCGCGGCGTAAGCTGACGTGACATTTGAGATATCGACGTCGATGCGCCAGCGCGCATTCCACAGATACATAGTGCGGATCACGGCTTCGACGCCCGAAGATGTGGCGGTGACGAAGAAGTGCTGGTCATCAAGCCGACAAACCACGCCGTCGTCGATAATGGTGCCGGTGAGATCGGTCATCAAGGCGTAGCGGGCGCGATCCTTCGGCTGCTTGAGATGGCCGGTGAAATAAAGCCGATTGAGGAATTCCGCGGCATCTGGACCGCGGATTTCGATCTTGCCGAGGGTCGAAACATCGATCAAACCAGCTTTGGTGCGCACCGCTTCGGCTTCGGCCGCGATTGCCGCCTCGGCATAGGCCGGTTGTGCGTAATAGCCAGGCCGGAGCCACAGTGCGGTGGGAATCATCTGCGCGCCGGCTTCGATATGGCGATGATGCATGGCGGTGTGGCGCACCGGTTCGCTGTCGCGGCCGGCGAGCACGCCGAAGCTCTCCCCGGAATAAGGCGGCCGTGCCGTGGTTGTGCCGATGGCGGAAGGGCTTTCGCCGCGCGCGCGCGCCGCCAGCCGGATGACCGGAATGGCCGAGTGGCGGCCCTGCGACGGACCCATTGTCGCGGTGGTGTAGCGCTTGAGCAACTGAATATCGCTAAAGCCCGAGGCGACGCTGTCGGTGATATCGGCGGCGGTGAGATCTTCGTCGAAATCGACGAAGGCCTTGCCGGACCCATCGGAGAAGTAAGGAAACGCGTCAGTCAACGCCAACGCGGTCTCATCGGGCGGCGAGATTTCGCCGCGCGCGGCACGCCTGCCGTCGGCTATCGCGGCCTCCAGCGCGAATTGCTGGTTAGCGGCGCCGGCAACGCTTATGCCGTCGGGCAAATCCTGAACGCGCTGCATCGCGCTCGCCTCGTCATAAACGAGCCGGGCGCCGGCCTGCCCGGCCAGAGCCAGATCGGGCGAAAAGCCGGCGGCGATGCACAGCAGATCGCACTCAATCTGTTCGTCGCTGCCGGTGGCCGAACCGCTGCGCGCAATTGCTGCAATCTTGACGCCGCGCAATCGCCTGCGGCCTCGGGCTTTGACAATCGTGGAGTGGTGAATGATGCGGAGACTCAATTCCGCGGCCGCATTCGCGAGTGGCCCCACGCTCGTCTCACGGGTGTCGACAATCGCGGCAACTTCAACGCCGCATTCGGCAAGATCGAGCGCTACCCCGTAGCCGAAGTCATTGGCGGCGAGCACCACGGCGCGCCGCCCCGGCCGAACATCGTAAAGGCGCATCAGCTTCTGCGCCGCGGACGCCAGCATGATTCCCGGGCAGTCATTATTTGTGAAGGTGGCGATCTGCTCGTCGGCGCCGGTCGCGACGACCACCTTGCCGGCGCGCAACTTATAAAGACGATGGCCTTTGACGATCGACAACCAGTTGTCCCCGAATATGCCCTCGCATTGCGCGCCGGCTAGAACCGTGACATTGGCGGCACCGATTCGAGCCACCAGTTCGTCGCGTCGCCGCAGCACCTCCGCGCGATCGGACGTAAGGCGCGCGTAATTCAGCGCGCCGCCGAGTGGCGCATTGCGGTCGACCAGCACAACCCGCTGACCTTTGCCGGCGGCCTCGGCGGCTGCCGCCAGTCCCGCCGGCCCGCCGCCAATCACCGCAACATCGGCGAATAGATGCATCTTGTCGTAGGCGCCATGCGCCGCATTTGTATCAATGCGGCCAAGGCCGGCCATGCGCCGGATCATCGGTTCCCAGAGCCGCCATGCGCCTTTCGGCCGGAAGAAGGCGCGATAGTAGAAGCCGACCGGAAGGAAGCGGCTCGCGAACCCGGTCCAGGCCATGGTGTCGAAACCGAGCGAACCGCTGTAGTTCTGCGCTCCAATCTTGTCGCCGTCCGCTAGGACGTGATATTCGGCGGGAATATTCGGCGCGCCGTTGACCGTCACCAGAGTGTTGGCGTCGCAACCCGTCATGCTCATGATGCCGCGCGGCCGATGATACTTAAACGAACGCGAGACGATATCGACGCCATTGGCTACGAGCGCACTGGCGACGGTATCGCCGGCGAGCGCATCGTAGCGGCGGCCCTGGAACGAAAAGCGTAGGACGCGGCCGTGATCGACCAGGGACTGGCCGGACGCAGGCAACCGGCAGGGCACCGTACGGGTCACTTGGTCCCTCCTCGCAGCCGCTGGTCATCGAGCCCGTAGGTGGCGACCACGGTATCGGCCAAAGTGTCGCGCTCGGCGATGAAGACGAAATTGGTCGGGATGTGGATCCACCATTCGCACACCAACCCGGCCTTGTTCTCCTCCATGAAGGCGAACGCGGCCCAATCTTCCGAGGCGCCGTCGGCTGCCGGCACCGACTTTACCTCGCCGAGGCAAGCGAACTCCGCGATGTTGCGCGGGCCATTAAGCGGACACTGCACGATCTTCATCGGCTGCCCCTAGTGCCCGACCGAGGCCGCGCCGCGCTCGCCGATCTGCGAGAACTGCGCGAACCTTTCGAGCGCAAACGGCGCGATCAGATCTGGCGGCTTGCCGGTCGCAATCGTTTCCGCCATCTGCGTTCCGCAGACCGGTGTCGCCTTGAAGCCCCAGGTGCCCCAGCCGGCGTCGATGAAATAATTGTCGAGCGGCGTCGTCCCCATGATCGGACTGAAATCAGGCGTGATGTCGGCGATGCCCGCCCACTGCCGCATGATCTTGGCTTGCGCAAGAAACGGGAACAGCTCGAGCATTGGGCCCATCAACCCTTCCTTGAAGTCGAGCGTCGAGCGCGACGAATACAGCGGATAGGGATCGACCGAACCGCCCATCACCAGCTCGCCGCGCGAACTTTGCGAGATGTAAACGTGCAGGCTGCCCGAGACGATGATCGGATTGAGGAACGGCTTGTAAGGATGCGACACGCAGGCTTGCAGAGGGTAAGTGCGGATCGGCAGCGAGAAGCCCGCCAGCGCCGACAAACGGCTGCTTGAACCCGCCACTGCTTGCAAAATGCGTCCGGCAAAAACCTTGCCGCGCGTCGTCTCGACGCCCACCGCTCGCGAGCCCTCAGTGAAAATGCCGGTGACCTCGGTATCGACATGGATTTCGACACCGAGTTTCGCGGCCTCCTTGGCATAGCCCCAGGCCATCGCATCGTGGCGCACGATTGCGCCGGGCGGATGATAAAGCGCGCCGAGAATAGGAAAACGCACATCCCCCGACATGTTGAGCTGCGGACACAGCTTCTTAATCTCATCCGGAAAGACCAGCTCAGAATCGACGCCGAGATGCTTGTTCACCTCGGCGCGCCAGCGTGAGGTGCGGATGGCGGCATCGGTATGCGCCAGCGTGAGATGGCCGCGCTCCGAATACATGATATTGAATTTGACCTCGTTGCTCAGGCCCTGAAACAGCCGAACCGATTCCGTATAGAAAGCGACGCCTTCCGGGGTCAGATAATTGGATCGCACGATTGCGGTGTTGCGCGCGGTATTGCCGCCGGCGAGATAGCCTTTCTCGATCACTGCGATGTTGCGGATGCCGTGGCGCGTCGCGAGGTAATAAGCCGTCGCGAGGCCGTGGCCGCCGCCGCCGATGATAACGACGTCATAGGCGCGCTTGAGTTCCGGCCGCGCCGGCAAAATGGCGGGCGGGCGAGAATGGCGGCGCAGGCCTTGGGCGAGAAGGGCAAAGGGCATGGCAAAATCGGGTTCCGTCCAATATTATACACAAAGTATATAAATGGAAAGCCAAGGCTCTAGCCGCGGTCCAGAGCCGAACGCCGTGGTATGGATAGGCGCATGAGTTGAGCCAGAAAAAAGCGCCGTACTGGGCGGCCCGCACCGGCCGTGGCCACGCTTCCCGCGGACGCCGACACGCCACAATTGCGGATCGGCCGGCCCAAGGGCACCGGCATGCAGCGGGTCTATTCGCAGGTCCGCGAGGACATCATTGCGTTGCGGCTACCCCCGGGCGCCGATCTCGACGAATCGAGCCTTGAGGATCGCTTCGCCGTGTCGCGCACGCCGGTGCGCGAGGCGCTGATCCGCCTCGCCTCGGAGGAGTTGATCGTGTTGCTGCCGAACCGTGGCGCGCGCGTCACTCATATCGACATCAGCGACGTGCCGCAGTTGTTCGAGGCGCTTGAATTGTGTCAGCGCGCGACGCTGCGATGGGCCTGCTCGCGCCGCACCGCGGACGACATCAAGGCTCTGCGCGACTGCAACCGGCGCTTCCTCGAAGCGACGCAACGCGGCGACGGCGAGAGCATGGGTGAGATCAACAAGGATTTCCACACCCTGATCGGCGCCGCCTGCGGCAACCGTTACTTCGAAAGTCTCTACAGGTCGCTCCTCGCGGTAAGTCTGCGCCTGGCCCGTACCGCATTCGTTTACGCACCGCGCCACGACGAGGATTACAAGATCTACTATATGGACGTCGTCGAGGCCCATGACGCGATGATCGACGCGATCGAGCGCAAGGACTTGGACAAGGCCGACCAGCTCGCCCGCGAGCACACGGAGGTGTTCCGAGAACGTATCAATCGTTATCTCCAGAACAATCTCGCCGCCGACATCAAGCTCGGCTCGGCCACCTCCTGAAATCACACGCCGCGCACGCGCAAGTGTCGGCGCATGACGGCTTCCACCTCGGCAGGCTTTTCCAGCTGCAACATGTGTCCGGTGCCGGCGATCGGCACGACCGGCACGCCGAAATCCTCAGCGACCGCGCGGCAGGCATGGCCCGGTGGATTGGCATCCACCGCGTCGGGATCGCTGCTGATGATGAAGATGCGGTCGGCGAGTTGAGACGTTGCCGTCCAGGCTTGCGAATGGGTATTCGCCAGATAGATCGACGAATTCATATTCCGGCGGGCAGGATAATTCGAAGCCGCCCTCGGGCGCGCGCCGCGTAATCGATTTGGCCATGAGTTCGACCGCCCCCGGCACGCAATTGCGCATGCGGCGGGTCTGGCGGAAATAGTCGGCGAGTTCTTCCCTCGCCACGAAATGGCGCGGCCGGTTCAAGGCCCATTTTGCCATGATTTTCTGGTATTTGGTCGCCATCTCAAACAGGCGATGGCCGGGCGGCGGCGCAAGCGGCGGATCGAACAGCACCAGCGCCTGCCAGGGATAGGAATAGGTGATGCCGTGGATCAGGCTCGCCAGCGTCGACAGCGAGTGAAAGGCGCCGACAATCGCCTTGCGGCCGAAGGCTTCGTCAACCCGCGACAGAATGACGGATAGATCGATCGCCATCTGCTCAAGCGTATGGTTGCCTTTCGAGCGCGGGTTGAGGCCGTGATTGCGCTGATCGAACACAAGGACGTCATAGTCGGCGAGAAAGCGCTGCCAGAAGGGATAATAGGCGTCGATAGCAAAGCCATTGCCATGCGACAGTATTAGCCGAACGCCGTTCGGGTTGCCGTGACGGCGCAATCGAATGACCGCGCCGTCCGACGCGGTAATCTCCAACAGTGACTGCGGGCAGGGAACTGAGAATTTCAAGAGGACGCCTATTCAGTAGCGCGAGCGCGACAATAATGTGCGTTGATAAAAGCGTCGCTAAATTTTCCGCTGTCCCGGTCAAGCTCCACGGCTTCGCGACTGCGCTCGGCCGGCGGACCGTAGCCGCCCGCGCCGGGCGACTCCACCGTTACCGACTGGTCCGGCGCGACATGAACGCCGAGCGGTTTGTTCGGCAAGACGCGCTCCTTGTGGCCATCCTCGTGCAGGGTGAACTGTCCCGCGCCACCTGCTTCGCCGCCAAACAAGCCCCACGGCCGATGCGTCGCGCGCTCCAAAACGCCGTTGAACGTGCAGGTGTGGCCGACCGGGCGGATCGTTCGGCGCAGCCCTGCTCCACCGCGGAAGCGGCCGGCGCCACCGGAGTCCTCGATAAGCCCATAGGCTTCGACCAACAACGGATATTCCATTTCGATCGCCTCGACCGGCAAATTCGAGGTGTTTGTTATGTGAACCTGGACGCCGTCGGTGCCGTCCTTGTGGGCGCGGCCGCCGAAACCGCCGCCGAGTGTCTCCAAGTAGACGTAGCGCAGGTTGTTGCGCGGATCGATGCCGGAAAAGACCGCGGTCGTGTTGGCGCCATTGGCGGCGGCCACCGCCTGTTCAGGCAGCGCGCTCGCCAGAGCGCCAATGATGACATCGATGATGCGCTGGCAGGTATTGGCGCGGCCCGCAACCGGCGCCGGAAACGTCGCGTTGAGCAGCGAGCCCGGCTCGGCAATGATCTTGGGCAGGCCGAGCATGCCCTCGTTGTTCGGCACGTCCGGATCGAGCAGCGATTTGAGCGTGTAGCAGACCGCCGCCTGCGTCGCGTTCAAAGTGACGTTGATATTGCCGGGCACCTGCGGCGACGTTCCGGCAAAATCGAAGGTGATGTTGCCGCCTTCGACCGTGATCCGGACCTTGATCGGGATATCGCGCGTGGCAATGCCGTCGTCGTCCATGACGTCGCTGAATGTGTAGACGCCGGACGGGATCGTCGCAATTGCGGCACGCATGCGCCGCTTGGTGCGCGTAATGATCTCGTCGAATGCCGCGGCCATCGTCTTGGCCTTGTAAGTCGAGAAAATCTCGTGAATGCGCCGTTCGCCTAGCCGGCAGGCCGCGATCTGCGCGAAATAGTCGCCGCGCCGCTCATGCGGCACGCGGACATTGAGCAGGATCAGGTCGAGCAGATCCTTGCGCAGCTTGCCGCGCTCGAACAGCTTGATGACCGGCAGGCGCAGGCCTTCCTGGTAGATTTCAGACATGCCGCCGGCCATGCTGCCGGGCGCCATGCCGCCGACGTCGGCGTGATGCGCGATGTTGCACATGAAGCCGACCAGCGCGCCGCGATAGAACACCGGCACCGCCATGTTGATGTCCGGCAGATGCGTGCCGCCGGCGACATGGGGGTCGTTGGCGACAAACAGGTCACCCTCATGGATATTGCCGTCGAACCGGGTCAGCAGATGGTGCATCAGCCCAGTCATCGACGCGATGTGAATGGGTAGTGATGCTTCGGCCTGAACAATCAGGCGGCCGTCGCAATCGCAGAAGATCGTCGAATGGTCGCGCCGCTCCTTGATGTTGGTCGAATAGGCGCTCTTCATCAGTGCAATGAAGGTCTCGTCGGCGACCGAACGCAGCCCGTTCGAAATGATTTCAAGCGTGATCGGGTCGACGTCGGTTTTGTTTTTGGCCCTGGCTTTCTTCATGATCCAACCTCGACCAGCAGGTTCCTAGCGGTATCGACCGTGAGACGGTCGGCGGGATAGAGCACGGTCGTCGAGTTCGAACTGCTCGACGATCGCCGGACCGCTGATCTTCTGGCCCGGCCGCAAGGCGGCGCGGTCGTAAACCTTGGTGTGATGCGGCTTGGTTGACGAAAACCAAACGTCGCGCGTCTCGATCGACTTCGGCGTAGCGGGTGCCCGCCGCGTTGGCTTCTGTTCGACCAGCGAAGCGAGGAGCGCGCTGGCTGTGCCGCGCACATTGACGACCTCGACCGGATCGCTCTCGTTGTGGAAGCCGTAGTACTGGTCATGCACTTTGAAAAAGCGCTGCCGCAAGGTCTCGATTGATGGAAGCGCGGAGGCTTTGCCGCCGGCCGCTTCGCCCACCAGCACAGGAAGCTCGAAATTCTGCCCGACATAGCGCATGTCGAGCGCAATCTTCAGTCGGCGGCTCCGGCGATCGGCGCCCTCCTTCTTGAACCAGGTTTCGGCGTGCCGCGCGATGTCGGCAATGATTTTATGAAAAACCGGCAGGTTTTCCTTCTCGAGCCGCACGCGGGCGGAGCGCACCACGTCCTCCTTGATATCAGAAGCAATGAGGCCCTGTGCGCACAAAATGCCCGGCGCCTCGGGGACCAGAAAACGGGTGATGCCGAGCGCGCGCGAAATTTCGCTGGCGTGCAGCGGCCCCGCGCCACCGAACGGCAGCAGGCAATAGCCGCGTGGATCGTGACCGCGCTCAACCGACACCGTGCGGATTGCCCGCACCATATTGGCGACGACGATCTCTATGATGCCCAGCGCCGTACGTTCGATCGAAAACCCGAGCTGTTTGGCAATCGGTTGCAGCACCGTGCGTGCGGCTGCCGGATCAAGCGGCATGCGGCCGCCGACCAGGCCCTTCGGTGACAGGCGGCCGAGCGTCAAATTGGCATCGGTCACCGTCGCGTGTGTCCCGCCCTTGCCGTAGCAGGCGGGTCCGGGGTCGGCGCCGGCGCTGAGCGGGCCGACCTTCAAGAGTCCGTCACGGTCAAACCAGGCGATCGACCCGCCGCCGGCGCCGACAGTGTGGATATCGACCATCGGCAGACGAATTGGAAAGCCGGCAATGTCGCGGTCGAAACTGACGCCAGCCTCGAAATTGCGGATCAATGCGACATCGGCGCTAGTGCCTCCCATGTCGAGCGTGATGACGTTCGCCTGTTTGGAGCGGCGCGCGGTATAGATGCCGCCCACCGCGCCCGCGGCGGGTCCCGACATGGCGGTGCGCACCGGAAAGCGCCGCGCGGTGTCAACCGACATTAGTCCGCCGCTGCTTTGATAGATTCCGATCTTGATCTCGCCGCTATCGGCTTTGATCTTATTCTCGAGAAAAGACAGATAACGGTCCATCACCGGTTGCAGATAGGCATTGAGCACCGTGGTCGAGAAGCGTTCATACTCGCGAAATTCCGGTTGCACCTGCGATGACAGCGAAACCTTCATGCCGTTCGCGCCGTTTCCCAGCGCCTCGCCGATGCGGCGTTCGTGACTGCCGTCGAGGAAAGAGAACAACAGACAGACTGCACAGGCCTCGGCGCCGGACTGCTCGACCGCCACGACCGCTCGCTCGAGCGAAGCTTCGTCGAGCGGCGTAATGGTGCGGGGGCCGTCAGTGATGCGTTCGCGCACTTCGAAGCGGTGCTGGCGAGGCGCGAGCGGCGCCGGATGATCGAGCGAAAAGGAATAGAGATGCGGCCGCGTCTGACGGCCGATCTCGAGCAGGTCGCGGAAGCCCTCGGTGGTAATTACCGCCACCTTGGCGCCCTTGCGCTGGATCAGCGCGTTGGTCGCGACCGTCGTGCCGTGGCAAAGACGCGAAATGTCGGGCAGCGTGATGCCATGCACCGCGCACATTTCATGGAGGCCATCGACGATGGCCGCCGCAGGGTTGTGCGGGGTCGATGACGTCTTGAACAGATGCACGAGCTTGGCACGCGCGTCGTAGGCGAAAAAGTCGGTGAAAGTGCCCCCGACATCGACCCCGATCAGCCAGTCCACGTTGCGACCCCGAATTGCCACTTTTATACAAAGAGTATAATAATATCTGCCGCAGTCAGCGGAGGTCGTCAAGTTTGCAGTTTAACCCTTATCCTCAAGCCTTTCGGCGCGGGACAGACCTGCTATTTGACCCTTTTGCCGGGTGCCTCGTTCTGTCGTTACAGGTACCCTCTACGGTATGAAAACAACCGCTTTTTCCTCCGCTTCGCGCAGGGATTGATCGGATATGAAACCGGCTAAGTTCGATTTTGCTAGGTGCGACACCGCCGAAGAAGCCAAAACGCTGCTCGCCGAGCATGGCGACAAAGCTTGGATCATCGCCGGCGGCCAGTCGCTGATGCCGATGCTGAACATGCGGCTGGTGCGGCCAGCACTCCTTGTCGACATCGCGGCCGCCAGTGAACTTAATTACATCAAGGAAACCGGCGGCGCGATCGAGTTCGGAGCGACGTTGACCCAGGCTGCCGCCCAGGCATCGCCGCTGTTGGCTGAAAAGCTCCCTTTGCTTGCCCTCGCCTTCCCGAACATCGGCCATTTCCAGACGCGCAATCGCGGCACGATTTGCGGTTCGCTCTGTCATGCAGATCCAAGTTCGGAATTGCCTTTATGTCTTGCAATACTCGATGGCGAAGTCGTGCTGCGCTCGCGCCGCGCAGCGGTACAGTCAAGGCGCGCGACTTCCAGCTTGGCTTGCTCGCGACTGCCAAACAGCCGGATGAAATGATGGTCGCGGCCCGCTTTCCGAAAGGCGCGCTCGGGTGGGGATATGCGTTCACGGGAGTATCGCGCCGGCACGGTGACTTCGCCATCGTCGCTCTGGCCGCCGTGGCGAGGCAAGAACATCAGCCTGGGCGTGGGCGGCGTTGCTGAGCGCCCTGAAGTTGCGAGTGGATGAGCATTGATGACGACAATCTCGCCGATGCGCTCAACGATTTCGCCATGGCATCTTGGCGGCAGCGACGACATCCATGCCACCGCGCGCTATCGGCGTGAAATGGTGCGTCGTCTGGGAATCAAGCTCATTGAGGAGGCGCGGCAATGCAGGTCCTGAAACAACCGGAACGTCACAGGGTTCGCTTCGTCCTCAACGGCCAGCAGGTTGAGGGTCTGGCCGAGCCGCGGATGCTGCTCACGGATTTTATTCGTCATGAGATTGGGGCCACCGGTACGCGTGTCGGCTGTGAACATGGCATCTGTGGCGCCTGCACCATCCGGGTGAACGGACTCGCGGTGCGCGCCTGCCTGATGCTCGCCGTTCAGGCCGATGGCCAGACACTCGACACAGTCGAGGGACTCGCTCAGCAAATGACGGAGCGTTGTCGGTGTTACAGGCAGCCTTTCACCGCAACTTTGCTTTGCAATGCGGCTATTGCACGCCAGGCTTCCTGATGAGCCTCGCGGAATATCTGGAAAAAAATTCCGATCCGACCGAGGCCGATATCCGAACTGCGCTGAGTGGCAATCTGTGCCGCTGCACGGGCTATGCCGAAATCGTCAACGCCGCTCTTGAGGCGGCCAAGGAAATGCGGACACCGAAAGTGTCAGCAACGATAGGAGAAAGCATCGATGCGTGCACTTGTCGTCCATGAATTTGGTCCGCCGAACTCGCATAAGATCGAGGAAGTGCCGGATCCGACAAGGTCGGTGATCGTGAAGCCCTCGTCGACGTAAAAGCGATCGGACTGAACTTTCCCGATACACTGATGCTGCAGGGCAAGTACCAGACCCGTCCCGACCGGCCGTTCGTACCCGGGACGGGACGCCGCCGGTGTCGTTCGCTCAAAGTCGGCCCCGGCGTCACGCGTGTGAAGAAGGGCGACCGGGTGAACGTTCAGGTCCCGATCGGCGCCTTTGCGGAAAAACTGGCAGCGCCGGAGACGCGTTGTTTCCGCATCCCGGACATAATGGATTTCGCGACAGCGGCCGGGATGGTGACGATCTATAACACGGCCTATGTCGCGGTTGTCATCCGCGGAAAAGTCAACGCCGGCGAAACGGTGTTGATTACTGGCGCATCCGGCGGGGTCGGTCTGGCGGCTGTACAGATCGCGAAGGCAAGAGGCGCGCGGGTTATTGCCGGGGTCACTTCGAAAGAGAAGGGCGAGAGCGCTCTGGCCAGTGGCGCGGACGGAATCATCGATCTCGCGATGCCCGATCTCCGGGAAAGCCTGCGCAAGCAGGTGTTTCGCTTACCAACAACCGCGGTGTCGATGCGGTGATTGATCCAGTCGGGGGCGATGTCTTCGACGCAGCGCTGCGGACGGTTGGCTATGCGGGTCGCATGATGATTGTCGGTTTTGCATCAGGACGGATTCCGGAGGTGAAGGGTCACTACATTCTTTTGAAAAACATCTCGATTGTCGGTGCCCCGCTCGACATCCACTTCAAGATGGAGCCGAAAGTGATGGATGGGGCGATCGCCGATCTCTTTGCCATGTACACGAAAGGGCAAATCAAGCCTGAAATCATGGCGACCTATCCCTTGAGCGACATACACAAGGCAATCGACACGATCCTTGCCCGTAAGGTTAAAGGCAAGCTTGTGCTGCTGACCGGCACCTGAGGGTGCAGGGGCAACGATCGCATCAGATCGATCATCAGCGGATTGTTGCGCTTGCCGCTCTTGAATGGTTCGATCGCTCGGTGGCATAAGGATTGTCGAGCGACTTCAGAATGTTCATGCACTCGTACTCGGTGCATTCCTCAAGCGAGCGGCGCCAGCCTTCGTGGAAGGTTTCTTTCACGTAGGCCTGCAGGTGGGTCGGGCCGTCGGCAAGCTGTTTGGCAATCTTCGCGACATTCGCTCCGAATTCCTCGTTCTTGTACATGCGGTTGCAGATCTGCCATTCGACGGCTTCGGCCGCCGTCAGAGCGTCCGGTTGGTCAGCATCAGCTCCATCGCGCGGCGGAAAGCCGACGATCTTGGTCAGCGAATAACTCGAGCCGCCGTCATTGGCGATGCCATTCGACATCCACGACGCAAAAAAACTGGCATTCTCGTTACAGACTGCGATATCGCTCGCCAACGTGATGCCGAGCCCGCCGCCGACTGCGATGCCGTTCACCGCAGCCAAAACCGGTTTCGGAATGCGGATCGATCCGGTGAAGCATCTGGTGCCACCACATCGCGACCTCGCGGAAACCGGCCCGAAGTTCTTCGCATGTTGTCGAGGTCTGTAGCCCTTCAGATTGACGCCCGCGCAGAATGAGTCGCCGGTACCGGTGATGACGATAGCGCCAACGTCTTTTCGGTCTTCGCAGGTGCCAAACGCTTCGAACAGCGCCGCGAGTGCCTGCAACGTCCAACGAATTCTTGGCTTCTGGCCGGTTGAGGGTGATGATCGCCACACCGTCTTTGACATCGAGAAGAATGGGGTTGGTTTCGGTCATCTGACAGTGTCCTACTGGTTGCAAGCGGAGGGGAAATTGTATTTAATACGCAGTGTATAATAATAGCGCAACATCGACTTCGCAAGCGGTGTCATGATGGCCAATATCGAACTCTATCATTTCTGGGATTCATTCTGTTCGTTCAAGGTGCGGATCTGCTTGGAAGAGAAGTGACTGCCTGGGACGGCCACTACGTCGATTTCATGGCATTCGAAAATCTCAAGTCCCGAATATCTTGCGGTAAACAAGAAGGCGGTCGTTCCGACGCTCAGGTCTACGACGGCGAACGGATCCCGAAATCCTCGATCATCAACGAATTCCTCGACGACCGATTTCCCGAGCCCGTCCTCAAACCGGCCGATGCGCTTGAACGCGCCCGCATGCGTTACTGGGTCAAGGTCGAGGAGGACGAACTGTTTACGGCGATCCGTCCGGCTTCACTCAATTTGATGATGAAAAGGTATTTGCCAGATATTCACCGGAGGATTTCGATCGACTTGCTCGCAACCCATCCGCGCCAGCTATCCAGGTGCCACCTCTGAAGAAGATGTTTCTCGAGCCGTTCGATCCGAAGGCCGTAGAACAATCGCGCAAGATGCTGGCCGGCACGCTCGGCCGAATGAACAAGGAACTGCTGAAGCAACGGTCCATGGCTTGCAGGCGATACCTATTCGCTCGCCGATATCGCCGCTGCTCCGGTGATCGACCGGATCGAGCGGCTTGGCATGGCCGACTTGTGGGATAATCTACCGGCGGTTAAAACTTGGGTCGAGGCCGTCACCAGTCGACCAGCCTATAAAAGAGCGGCGCCGAAAGACGGCTTCCGCATGCCCGCACCAGCTGCATGACGAGACAAAACTCCGATCATCCACAAACGCCTTCGTTTCGTCTCGGGGAAATGCGGCTAACGATCGACCAGACCTTCGACCTAGAAGCCATCAATCTCGTCGAGGTCATGCCGATCGACGTACTGTCACCACGGGGACCGCTGCGTGCGGACGTTGACTTGTTCGATGTCGAAGGGCCAGACCGCCGGGGCCAATGCTACTCCTGGGTCGAACCGTTAACGGAAACGCGCATTCAATACGCTGTGTGCTGCGTGACCAAGACATTGATACCGCGCAGCGCGCAGTGGACCCGCTCGTCCGCAACGATTCGGGCTAATCGGGTTTTAGCAGCCGATGGCGGCCGCTCGGGAGCCGCCGGCGGGCGGTTTTTTTTCAAGGTCTGGA
>CAWDZJ010000033.1:0-287653 GCA_963806815.1 uncultured Alphaproteobacteria bacterium
GACCGTATCAAGATCGATCCCACGGTCGTGCGCGGGTTGGAATACTACACAGGTCCCGTGTTCGAGGCGGAGCTGACCCGGAATTTTCGCTCGGGGATTCTTGATGTATTCGAGGAACGTTGCATCGTCCCAGACGATGCCGGAGTTCTTGTTCGCATCCGAATAATTGTAGCCCGGGTAGGTTCCAGCCTTGCGACCGATAACGCCATTCAAAACCGGGCCGACGGCATTGCGGGCCTTTTCGCCGACCTGATGACAGGCGCGACATTGCGCGAAGGCCTTCTGGCCATTGGCGACGTCCTGGGCCTGCGCCATTGCCGGAAGGCCCGCCAGCGCCAGGAGTACGATCGTGAGCTTTTGCATCAGGTCCTCATTTCGATGAAACGCGTTGCGGTTTCGGGTACCACCCATTGCGGCCCGATTGGGATTGATGGAGCGAACAACCCAAGCCGGGTCACGGAAGCGCGATAAAAGCCGAACCTGACCGTTGGATCAATCGCCCCGGGAACGGAACTCCGCCCGTAGACGGGCTTATTGCGAGAGTATGACCCGGAATGCGCCGAAGCGTCAGTCCTTCGCCGGAACAACCGGCAGCAGCACATAGCTGCCGTCGGTGCCGCCGCATTGGATTGTCGTCCTGCCGCCAAAGATGTCCGGGGCCGATCCTTCGGGTCATCATGCAGGAACGGGCCGCATCCGGTGAACTCGTTCTTCATGTTGGAGAGCCGCCCGCCGCTGCCGCCAGGATATACATAGTCCTTGCCGCGGATTGTCAGGCCGATCCGATAGCCGGCCGGTACGACAATACAGGTCGGCCATATTTCAATGTCCAGCTGGACCATCTGGTCCGGCTGCAACGGCTGAATTTCATCATGGCTATGATAGGGCCGGTAGAAGGTGCTCAAGCTTGGGTCGAGCTTGCGATGCGATGCGCGCAGCCAGCCTTGGGCGACCGGCGTGTGCGGATCAAGCGCGCCGTGAAACACCACCTCCTGGCCATCGGGCGCGAACACCCGTAGCACCAGGAAGAGATCGGCGTCGGTCGTCGATGACGAAATGAAGAGCTTGGCCGCGGACGGACCCGTGATCTCGGTCGCCTGTTCGAGCGGCGGCGTCATGAAGGTCAGCCCGTCGCCCAGTGCGTCGAATGCGATCGTCTGCGATTGGCCGACCGGCTCGCGGGCAAGCGCATGTCCAACCGGATCGAGGTGAAATTTGGTCCACTGCGTGCGCGCCAGCGGCCATTCATTCTCGTGCCGCATCACGAATTTTTCGCCGGGATGACGGATTTGCAGTTGCAACGCCGGTTGTTTGTCCCAGCCGGTATCCTCGCCTTTCAGGAAATGGCCGAAGAAGCGCTTCTGCAGTGCGATGCCATAGTCCGTATAGAACAGGGTCCAGTGCCGGTCACCGTGCATTTCGAGCCACTTTTGTTTTGAAGCCGCCCGCACGAAGCCTTCGATGTTGCCGCGCAGGTGCAGCGAGTTGCCGCCCCAATTGCCTGCCGACAGCAGCGGCACTTCGATCTTGCTCCAGTCCGGCGAACGCGCGCGGTGATAGTCGTCAAACAGGTCGTGCGCGGCGATCTCCTGACCGAAATTGCAGCGGTACTTCGCAAGCTCCGCGTCAGATAGCGTTTCCGGTCCGCACACCAGATCGCCGTTGATGCGGCTCACCGGGCCGCGTTCGCCGAGCCCATGCTGCACGGTCTTTACCTGCATGTCGTACCAGTTCACCTGGAACGAACACAGAATTCCACCGTGGTGGTTCTTGTCCCGATACCAGTCAGCGGCGCCTTCCCAGATGCAGATCGCGGCAAGGTGCGGCGGCTGTAGTTCCGCCACCTGCCATTGATTGATGGCGTAATAGGAGATGCCGGCCATGCCGACCTTGCCGGTCGACCACGGCTGTTCGGCGGCCCACTCGATGCAATGATAGATGTCGCGGCTCTCGCGCGGCGAGAACGGATCGATAAATCCGGGCGATCGGCCAGCGCCGCGCGAGTCCACCCGCACGACAACGTAATCGTCCGGCACCCACTTCTCGGGATCGGCGACCTCCCAACTCTGATAATGGTTGGTCGAATTGGCGGCAACGTCAGGATGCTCGCGCACCATGATCTCCCAGGCGGTCGGGTAGCCGTCCTGAAATGCCAGCCATTTGGCATAGGGACCGTAGGACAGAATGACGGGATAGCGGCCGGCCTTGATTGGACGAAAGATGTCGGCGCGCAGCACCAGGCTGTCATCCATCGTGATCGGAACGTCCCAATCGACGATCATGCCATCGCGCGTCTCGGATACGCCGCGCATTTCGGTATGTGTCTTGCGTTCGCTGATCGTATCGGCCATTGGCGTTCGTCCCGGGCGAGATTGTTGTTTGTTGTTCTACCTTCGGCGCGCTTGCGCGCCAGTCAGAGAATGCCTGATAAGCCGCGCCAAGCCAATGACGACTAGCCGCGGACCTCCTTGAAGAAGTCTGTCAGGACGCGATTGAAACCATCCGGGTTTTGCAGATTGCAGATATGCGCCGCGTTCGGCACCGAGACGTGGCGCGCACCCGGAACCTTGTCGGCCAGTCCCTGCATGATCTCCGGCGGCCCGCCGAGATGATCGTCCGCTCCGCTGATATAAAGTGTCGGCGCCTTGATGTTGCCGATGCGGTCGCCGAATTTCAGTGTCAGGAAGGCGGCGATGCAGCCGTAATAGCCGATCGGATTGGTGCCGCGGATCATGTTGCGGGCACCTTCGATCAGATCGGGATTTGCCTCGCGGAAATCCGCGGTGAACCAGCGCCCGAGCGTCGGTTCGACCATGCCCTCCATGCCGTGGCGCTTCACGACCGCTATGAAGCCCGGCCACATCGCGGCAAAGTTCGGCGCCATATCGGCGCGGCAGCAACACGGCACCAGGCTGAGCACACGTTCGGGATGGTTGCTGGCGAGCCCCTGGATCATGCAGCCGCCGAGGCCGAGCCCGGCCAGATGGCTTTGTTTGATCCCAAGAGCATCCCACAGACTGAGCAAATCGTTAGTCAGGAGATCGAACGAATAGTCGCCTTCCGTCGCCTCGCTTCCGCCGTGACCGCGCAGATCGTAGCGCAGGATATGGAAGTCCTGTGCCAACGCCGGAACCTGGCCATCCCACATCGTCAGATCGTTGGCGATGCCGGTGACGAAAGTCAGCCAGGGCGTTTTTTCGTTGCCGTCGATCTGATAGTGAATACGGATGCCGTTGGCCTCGATGTCCATTGGGCGCCTGCTCCCTCGATTGATTTAAAAGCGATTACAACAGCACCAGTGCGATCTGCGGCACGAAGATGATCAGCAGCAGAACCAGAAACATCACCAACGCATAAGGTGCGGCGCCGATGAAGATGTCGTTCAGACTGATCCTCTGATCGTCCAGCGTGCTCTTGATGACAAAGGCTGACAACCCAAGCGGTGGTGTCAACAGTCCGATCTCGACCGCCAGCACGGTCACGATACCGAACCAGACCAGATTGACATTGTACGGTGCCAGGATCGGCAGGAACATCGGCACCATGATGAGCATGATCGAGACGCCATCGATCAAGGTGCCCATCAGGACAATAACGAGAGCGTAGATAATCAGCAGCGAGTAGAATTGCAGATTGGCGTCGCTGACGAGATCGCTAAGGAAACTCGGCAGTCCCGAGAGCGCGATCAGCCGGCTGTAGATGTTGGCCGCGATGATCAGCAGCATGATGGAGACCGTGATCTGGCCGGTCTCGATCAGCACACGCCAGAAGCCGGACCAGTTGAGCTTGCGCCGCGCAAACGCCACGACGAACGCCGCCAGCGCGCCGACCGCGCCCGATTCGGTCGGCGTGAACCAGCCGGCATAGATGCCGCCGATCACGAGCCCTCCGAGCGCGACCAACGGCAGCAGCCGGACAAAGGCCATCGAAAGGCTGAGTGGGGTGTCGTCCCGGGCGGCCGCTCCCGGGGCATAGACATAGGACGGCATCAGGGTCGCAACCAGGAGGATCATGACCGCGAAGGTTGTCGCCAGCAGAATGCCAGGCACGATGCCGGCGATGAACAGGTCGCCGATCGACTGCTCCGCCAACAGGCCGAAAATGATCAGCAGCAGGCTCGGCGGGATCAGCATGCCGAGCACGGAACTTCCCGCCACCACGCCGACCGAAAAGCGCGGCTGGTAGCCGAGGCGGATCATTTCGGGCACGGCGATGCGGGTGAACACCGCGGCCGAGGCGATCGAGACGCCGGTGACGGCGGCGAACACCGCATTGGCGCCGACCGTGGCGATGCCGAGCCCGCCCTTTATCCGACCCAACACCGCGTTGGCGGCGATGAAGGCGTCGCGTCCGAGTTCGGCCACGCTGACCAGGAGACCCATCAACACGAACAGTGGAATGACGCCAAAATCATAGCCCGCCACCGCATCGGATGCGGCGAGTGCCAGCAGCTTGGAAGCCTGCTCGAAGCTGCCGCGGACCGCCCAGACCCCGAGCAGCGAGACCAGACAGAACGCCAGCGCGATATGCATCCCGGTATAGATCAGGACCAGGATCAGGCCGATCGATGCAAGGCCGATTTGTACGTTGCTCAACGTGGATTCTCCACGCTGAAGTCGCCGTCATCGGTGAAGTCGCCGCTTGAATCGAGCGGCCGGCGCCCGAACACGACGTTGAAATCCTGCCAGACGAAGACGGCGTATTGCAGCGCCGCGCAGGCGCTGCCGATCAGAATGATCAGCCGCACCGGCCAGACCGGGTAGCTGACATAACCCTCGATGCCGGCATATTCGCCGCCGACCCACGATTTCACGAACAACGGAAAGCTGGCCTCGAACAGGACGCCGAACAGAAAGACCCCGGCCACGCTGTAGAGGCCGCGCACCATCAGCGCCACCCGCGGCCAATGCCGCCGCACCGGCCGCATCAATGTGTCGGCGCGTGTGATCCGGCCAACCCGCAGCGTGTGGCCGAGCTGCAGAAAGATGATGCCGACGATCGACAGCTTGACCAGTTCGGGAACGCCGGGAAGCGGCGCGGAAAACGCGGTGCGGCCGAATACGTCGATGTTGATGACGATCATCAGAACGATGATCCAGATTGTCGCGATCGAATTCAGTCCGGAAAGCAACGCCCCAAACGACAGCAACGACCGCAGGCTGAACGGCTGCGTGGCTTCCGTGGCTCCGGGCTGTTGACCGACTGGCGGTTGCGCGTCATCGGCGGATGAGGTTTTCGAATCATCCATGCCGATGTGCCCTCCGGATATTCGCCGGAGCCGTTCCACCCCGATCGAAGCAAGTCCGGCGGGATTTCCCGCCGGCGCGCATGCGCCTATTGCTTGTCCCAGTCTCGCGCGAGGTCGACCTTGTTGTCACGCAGCTTTTGCATATAGGCCTCCAGCACCTTGCGAGCCGGAATGTTGCGGGCTTCGTTGTTGTCGACCCAGTTCTTGGCGATGTTCGGCATGGTCGTCGCCCAGCGCTTGCGCTCGGACGCCGGCAGGCGGGAGAATTTCGCGCCCTCCGCTTCCATCTTCTTTTCGAAGATCTTGGCGACGTTGGTCACGGTTGCTGCGACCTTGATCGAATATTCCGCGCCGACTTCCCGCAACACCTTCTGCACCTCGGGGGGCAGCTTGTCGAAGAACTTTTTATTGGCGCTCAGTGCGCCGATCATCATCGAGCCGAGATCGATGCGGGTGGCATAGGGCGCGACCTGATGCAGCTTGTTGGGATAGAAGCCGGTGGTGAAGGCGATCAGCCCGTCATAGACGCCGGTCTTCACGTTGTTGTAGTGCGTGGCGAAGTCGCCCTGCACCGGAACCGCGCCGATGCCGGCTGCCCATAGCGACAGCGATCCGGAGGCCCCCAACTTCTTGCCCTTGAGATCGTCGACCGACTTCACCGGAAATTTGGTGAGGATGTAGTCGGTGTCGGTGGCGGTGACGCCGAGCAGCACCTGGTTATGGCTGGTCCACTGCGCCTTCATTTCCGTCATGTCGTTGTTCAGTTCCAGCATGATCTTGGCGATCTGCCGGGCATCGTCCGAGCCGAACGGCGCCATGAAGGTCACGGCCTGCAACGGCAGCTTGGCCGGCTCGAAGATGGTGTAGACGTAGCCCATCTCGGCGACGCCTTCCTCCAGCGCTTCCAGCACGCCGCCGACCTTTGCGACGGTGCCGCCATAGGCTTCGGTCCAGTTGAACTGGTATTTGCCGCCCATCGCCTTCAGGCGCTTGTTGACTTCCGGGATGTAGAATTCCTTCACCAGCTTGAGCCAGGGCAGGTGGGTGCCATGGCCCGCGATGAAGGTGACGTTGAAGGTTTCCGCGCGCGCTGCCGCGCTGGCGCCAAAAAGAGCGGCCGCGCACAGCGACACGGCGAGCAATGATTTGAATTTGCGCATCGTTTACCTCCTCTCGGGGCCGGTCTTGCCGCCAGCCGATGATGTCGATCTGGCCCAACGATCCCATAAGAAACTTTGTATGACAAGCCTCGCATGCCCAGCCAAAATCTGCTTTGTTGCGCCGGCTTGACCGGGCAGGCCGGAACCGGCGGCGGGCGACTTCCGCCGAACCGGACGGCTCGGACGAGCGATACGTCTCAGATGCAATAAGGGATGCAACGGCAGGGCCGCATGATGATCGATGTCTTCAACCACTTCATGCCGAAGAGCTATTTCGACCGCCTGGGTGAACTCATCCCCGGACACATGGTGTTGTCGTCGTTCCCGAAACTCAAGACGCTGATCGATCTCGATGCCCGCCTGCGTCTGCTCGATCCCTATGACGGCATGCAGCAGGTGATATCGCTCGCCAATCCGCCGATCGAACTGATCGCGCCACCGGATCAGACCCCGGCGCTCGCCCGCATGGCAAACGACGCGCTCGCCGAAGTCTGCCGGAGATACCCGGACCGCTTTCCGACCTTCGTCGCCGCGTTGCCGCTGAACAACATCGACGCCTCGCTGGCCGAAATCGATCGTGCGATCACGGAACTCGGTGCCAGGGGTGTCCAGCTCTTTACCAATGTTGCCGGCAAGTCGCTGAGTGCCCCGGAATATCGACCGATTTTTCAGAGTATGGTTGCGCATGACCTGCCGGTCTGGATCCATCCGATGCGCGGCCCGCAATTTTCCGACTACGCCGCCGAACAGGCTTCGGAAAACGAAATCTGGTTCAGCTTCGGTTGGCCCTACGAGACGACGGCGTGCATGACGCGGCTGATCTATTCCGGCATTTTTGACGAATTGCCGAACTTGAAGATCATCTCGCATCATATGGGTGGCATGATCCCCTATTTCGCCGGCAAGATTAATCTTGGTTTCCGCCAGATCTTCTTTGGCGCCGAAGGCCGCAATCCGGTGGCCGAGGAATGTGGGCTCAAGCGCCTTCCGGTCGAATATTACAAGATGCTTTATGCCGACACGGCCTTGAACGGCGAGGAGGCGCCGACCCGCTGCGGCCACGCCTTTTTCGGCACCGCCTCATGCCTGTTCGCGACCGACGCGCCGTTCGATTTCGACCAGGGCCGCTGGCTGATCGATGGCACCATCCGCGCGGTCGAGGCGCTGGAGATCACGCCGGCGGAACGGGATCGCATCTATGCCGGTAATGCGCGCGCGCTGCTCAAGTTGTGATCCGCGCGCCAACCCGCAAGACAATTCGCTCAGGACAATTCGGGAATTGAGACCATGAAGACGCAGAACATCACGGTGAAGCTTCGCGACGGCGAGATGGGGGCCTATCTTGCGATCCCAGATCGCAAACCAGTCGGGGCGATCATCGCCATCATGGAAATCTGGGGCGTCAACGACACCATGCGTGAACATGCGCATGAATTTGCCGAAGCCGGCTTCATCTGTCTCGTGCCCGATCTTTTTTGGCGTCAGGAGCCCGGCGTCGAACTGTCGGATCACAATCCGGAGGACGTCAAGAAGGCCTTCGATCTCTACTATGACTTCGACTACGACCTTGCCGTGCGCGACATGGAAGACACCTGGCACTATCTCGAAGGTCTGCCGGAATGCAACGGCAAGGTCGGCGCGGTCGGCTACTGCCTCGGCGGCAAGCTCTGTTATCTGATGTGCTGCCGTACCGACATCGATTGTGCGGTCGCCTATTACGGCACCTATATCGAACACAATATCCGCGAGGTGAAGAACCTGCACCGGCCGTTCGTCCTGCACATGGCGATGAAGGACCGTTGGGTGCAGGCCGAGGTCAACGATCTGCTGGAGCGCCGGCTTTCTCCCAATCCGCTGGTGACGATCCATAAATATCCCGGCGCCGATCACGCCTTCGCCCGCCACGGCGGCAGGACTTACAGCAAGCCGGAAGCCGATCGCGCCTTGGCGCTGACCATCAACTTTTTCAAGAAGCATATGGAAACCAGCTGACCATCAGCCCGAAAGCCGCGGAAACAGGATGCGTGGATTGGTCTCGACGATGGCCGCGAAATACCGCGCACTGAAGCCGGCCTGACGCACGGTCGCGACCGGGTCCTCATCCGCCGGCGGAAACGAATAGTCGCTGCCCAGCACAATGCGATCGATTGAAACCCGTTCGGCAAGCCAACGCAGGATCGCAGGGTCGTGCACGATGGTGTCGTAGAAGAACCGCCGCAGATAGGCCGAGGGCGGCTGTTGGGCAACGTCGGCCTGGGCCTTGCGGTCCATCCGCTCATGCATGACATCGAACCGGCCCGTCAGGTACGGAAAGGTGCCGCCGCCATGCGACAGCAGCAGCCGCAGATCGGGAAAGCGGTCAAGCACGCCGGCGAATATCAGTGAGCCGACGCACAGCGTGGTATCGAAGGTGTATTGCGCAATCTGGGACAGCGCGAATTTTGCGACCCGCGGACTTGGCGCGGCCATCACCGGATGGATGAATACCGGGACATCGAGTTCGGTGACGGTTTGCCATAACGCATCGAGATCGCATTCGCCGAGATTGACGCCCTCGACATTGGCCGCCACCACCGCGCCGACGGCGCCAAGCTGCTGGACGGCGAAGCTGAGTTCGGCTGCGGCGGCCTCGCCGTCGGGCAGGGGCACCGAGGCCAGCATCGCGAAGCGCCGGTCATGCTGCTGGCAAAGCGCGGCCAGATGCTCGTTGAGAAGGCGGTGCCAGCTCCGGCAGACCTCGGCCGGCAGGCCGTAGCCGAAAATATCCGCCCACATCGACAGCACCTGGCGGTCGACGCCCTGCTGCGCCATCGCCTCGAGCCGGCGTTCGGGAGCCTCGATCAATCTGGGAAAGAACGGCCTGACCTTAAGGCCGTAATCGAAGTGAATGGCGCACTGGCAGGCCGGCGGATGTTTGACCAGGGAAAGCTTGAAGTCGGCCGCCTGGTTCTCCAGCGCCGTGAGAATTGACGGCGGAACGTAGTGAGCGTGGACGTCGATGGCCATCGAAATCTCCCCGGCGGCGGCCCGGCCGGCCGATACGATGATCGACAGAGCCCCGCCTGTTGTGCCACCAAGAGGATTGCCAATATGGGTGGCCGGCGTACTTTGTATAGAAACCAAGGTGCGCGGTACAAGTCGACAGCGAGCAATCGGGATGCGATCTGTAGCAGCAACGCCAAAGAACGCGCAGCGGACACCGCGCCGCTCGTTTCTCTACAGCGACGTCGCCTCCGAACTTCGGGCGCGTATTGCCCGCGGCACTTATGCGCCAGGCGCGAAGTTGCCCAGCCTCGGCGATTTGATGACCGAGTTCGAAGTCAGCGCCATCACGGTACGCCGGGCGCTGCGCGAATTGTCCTATGAGGGCTTGATCAGGGGCCATCAAGGCCTTGGTGTGTTCGTCAAGGAGAAGCCGAAGATCCACCGTGTGCTGGCCGGCGATCCACAGCGCTCGATCGGCGATGAGATTGCCCGCGCCGGGTTTACACCGCGCCTTGTCGAACTTGGCCACACGCAGATCGAAGCCGATGAGGAACTGGCGGCACGGCTCAATGTTGCGCCCGGCACGAAGCTATTCCGCCACGAGAAAATGACCTATGCCGACGCCGAACCGGTGGCGTATCACGTCACCCATATGGCGCTGAAAATTGCGCACGCGCTTGGCGGTGATCTCGGTCGCGAGTTCCTGTTTCGTGTCCTCCATGAGCACGACGTCGATGTCGCCTCACTCAAATGCGAGTTCAGTGCGGTGACAACCAGCGAAAGCCAGTCGCAGTTGTTGGCGGTCCCCGCGGGGACACCGCTGATCCGGGTCGACTACACCGCGATTTCGCGCGAGGGCAAACCGATCCTGCTCGGCTTGACGATCTGCCGGGCGGACCGCTTTATTTTCGAGGTGACTTTGCCGCGCGATTTGCCTGTGCGTGCGCAAGGGAAAAAGAAGCGCTAGCTGGCGGCTGGTAAGGTCGACACGATTTGCACCGAAAATCTACGTCGTCCGGAGCCATGTCATGCATGACGATGTGATTTTGCACCGTCATGCTGTTGTAAACGCGCCGCACCGGTTGCTACTGAACATGTATTCGCGCGCGGCGTTTCGAGCGCCCCGTAAGCGTGACCGAGAGCCAAGGTACTCCCGAACTGCCGCCGACTTGACCCTCTTGGCAAACTTTGTATGTATAGTTTGAGCCGCAGAGCGGCGGCGCATGATCGTCGGTGACGGAATATTCGCTTCAGCGGACCGCGCGTCGGGTATCATGAACCGGCGGGTGCAGTTTGCAATGATGGTGCTGTTGCATCGAATTCTGCGGGGATGACGCCTTGGCGGTTCCGAATATCGTTTTTCAGAACGTCGGATATTCCTATACGCCACCGAAAGGCCGGCCGGTTCGGGCACTGAATGACGTTTCACTCGAAATCATGAAAGACGAATTCGTTGCGCTGGTTGGCCCGAGTGGCTGTGGCAAGAGCACCTTGCTGTATCTGGTCGGTGGGTTTTTGCCGTTGTTGGAAGGCCAGATCCTGGTCGACAACAAGCCGGTCTCGACACCGAGCCCCGAACGCGGGATTGTGTTCCAGCATTTCGCGTTGTTTCCCTGGAAGACCGTTCGCCAGAACGTGCTTTACGGGCTTGAACGCCAGAACATCGAGGCCGCCAAGCGGCGGGAATTGGCGCAGAACATCATCGACCTCGTCAATCTGACCGGATTTGAGGACGTCTATCCGTCGCAATTGTCGGGCGGCATGAAGCAGAGGGTGGCGATCGCCCGCACCCTTGTCACCGATCCGGACATTCTGTTGATGGACGAGCCTTTCGGCGCGCTCGACGCCCAGACCCGTGCCTTCCTGCAGGAGGAACTGCTCGCGATCTGGAGCCGGAGCCGCAAGACTGTGCTGTTCGTTACCCACGACGTCGGCGAAGCCGTTCTGCTGGCGGACCGCGTCGTGGTCATGACCGCGCGGCCGGGCCGCATCAAGGCATCGATCAAGATCGACCTGCCGCGGCCGCGTTCGCCGGACGTGACGCGCCAGGTAACGTTCGTCGAGCAGTGCGATCAGATTTGGCAACTTGTCCGTGAAGAAGCGCTCAACACGCCGGGCATGGTCAAGAAATGACGACGGTGATCCGATACGTTCCGATCGTGATCCTGCTGCTGGGGTGGGAGCTCGCCTCGCGCTCGGGTCTTGTATCGGCGGAGACGCTGCCCTCGCTCAGTGCAGTTGCAAGCTATTGGTGGCGGCTGCTGACTGATGGCGATCTCGCCACACATGCCGCGACGTCGCTTTATCGCGAAAGCGCTGGCCTCTTTCTCAGCATTTCGGTCGGCGTGACGATTGGGATCCTGATGGCGGTGTCGAAGACCACCCAGCGGTTCCTTCAGCCGTTCATAACCTTCTTCTACCCATTGCCCAAATCGGCGCTGATCCCGGTCATCATCATCTGGTTCGGGCTTGGCAATTCGGCGCAGATCGCGGTGATCTTCATGGGTTGTCTGCTGCCGATCATCCTGGGGTCGTACAACGGCGCCAACGGTACGGAACGCACCTTGGTCTGGTCGGCGCGAAGCCTTGGCGCGTCGACACCGCTGACCGTCTGGCATGTCGTCATTCGCTCGGCGATGCCGGAAATATTGGCGGGCATCCGGGTCGCGCTGGCCTTGAGTTTCGTGCTGCTCGTAAGTGCGGAAATGCTTGGCGCGCGCACCGGCATGGGTTTTCTGATCTCGTTCCTGGGCGAAGCCGGCGAGTATGCCGGAATGTTCGCCGTCATTTTCACCGTGATCCTGTTCGGCTTCGCGGCCGACCGCCTTTACCTCCGGCTGGCGGCGTATCTCCTGCGCTGGCGGGAGGCGGCATGACATTCACACAGCGCCTTTCCAATGCCGCGTCGATGTTGGCCTTGCCGATCCTTGTGATCGCGGTGTGGGAGCTTGCCGTTCGCTACGAGATGGTTTCAACGTTTCTGTTGCCGTCGTTTTCGCAGGTCGTGGTACGCCTGTATCATGAAATCGCTTCCGGCGAGATTCTGCGGTCGGCCGCAAGCACGGTCAGTCTATTGGTGATTTCCTACGTGCTGGCCGCAATCATCGGCGTCGTGCTGGGAATCTTGATGTCGCGCGTCAAGGCCATTCAATGGTTTTTTGATCCCATCATCTCGATCGGCTTTCCCGCGCCGAAAATCAGTCTGCTGCCGATCTTCGTGCTGTGGTTTGGCGTGTTCGACGAACCCAAGATCGTGATGAGCGTGTTCTCCTGCGTCTTTCCGATCGTGGCCGGCACCTGGGCCGGTACCCAGAGTGTCGACAAGTATCTGCTGTGGTCGGCGGAGAATCTCGGCACCCGGCAGAGCGCGCTGCTGTGGCAGGTGATACTGCCGGCATCGCTGCCGCAGGTGTTTACGGCGCTGCAGGTCGCGCTGCCGATCGCATTTATCGTGGTGATCGTGTCCGAAATGTTGACCGGCGGCGGCGGGCTCGGTGGCGCCATGATGGAGGGAACGCGATTGGCCGATCCGGCCGGTGTCTTCGCGAATTTGCTGATGATCGGATTTCTGGGCTTCCTCGCCATGAAGGGGCTGCAACTGCTCCGCAGGCGAATACTGGTGTGGCATGAGGAGGTTCAGCGGCAAGGGGAAGTGGTCTAACAACAACGGAGGAAACCATGTTACGACGATGGCTATTAATATCGCCGGTCCTGTTTGCGGCACTTTTCGCGGCGTCCATCCAGACGCAGGCGGAGCCGGTGAAGATCCGACTCGGTTATGGCGTGCTCCCGGGCGTCATTTCGCCCTTGCTGTTTCAGAAAAAAGACATTCTGAAACACTACGGCAAGAGCTATGTGGTCGAGCCGATCTACTTCCGGGCGACCTCGATCGCGCTGCAGGCGATGGCGGCCGGCGAACTTGATATCAGCTATATCGCCTTCAGTTCGCTCGGTATTGCGATCCTGAACGGCGGCATCGACATCAAAGTGATCAACGAATTGGGCCGTTGGGGCAGCGAAGGCCATCAGGGGCCCGTATTCATGGTGCTCGACGACAGCCCGATCAAGTCGGTGAAGGATCTCAAGGGCAAGATCCTGTCGACCAGCGCCAAGGGCAGCGGGTTCCACTATGCGATGCTAGCCAACCTGAAGAAAGCCGGTTTGAGCGACAAGAAGGACTTCACGGTTGTCGAAGTTCGCATCCCGGCGATGGAAGCGGCACTTCGGCAGAAGAAGGTCGATCTGATCATTGGTACCCCGCCGTTCCTCTACATCATGGAAAAGAAGGGCGGTGTGCGGCGGCTGTTCAAGCCGGAAGAGGCGATGGGCGACGTACAGTCCCTGCTCAATGTCGCGCGGACCGAGTTCCTCAAAAAGAATCCCAAGGTGGTCGTCGACTTCCTGGAAGACTATCTGATCGCGCTGCACTGGTTCCTCGACCCGAAGAACCACGATGAGGCGGTCAAGATCACCGCGGCATTTGCCAAGCGCAAGGAGGCCTCGTTCAAGGGCTGGGCCTTTACCAAGAAGGACTTTTATCGTGAGGCCAACGCGACCCCCGATCTCGTCGCGCTGCAGCGCAACCTCGACACGATGTACGATCTTGGCGTTATCAAACGGAAGATTGACGTGAAGCCCTATATCGATCTCAGTTTCCTGGAAGAGGCCAAAAAGCGGGTCGCCGAACTCGAAGCCAAGGACAAGAAATAGTCTTTTCCGTCCGTCTCGTAATTTAGACGTTGCGAGTCGGACGATGCAGATCAAGCGCCGGGAACGCGTCCTTTCCCGGCGTTTTCATGTTTGTTTTATCGGCAAATCGAACGCGATTTGAGCCGGACGCTACTTGGCCGGAATGACCGGCAGCAGCACATAGGGCTGCTTGCCGCGTTCGAAGTGCAGCGTGCAGGTTCCGCCAAAGATATCACGTGGCCGATCGGCCGGATGCTCGTGCAAAAACGGCCCGACCCCGGTCAGCGAATAGCGTACGCCGGGCAGGTCGAGCGGTGGCTCCTCGGATTCATAGTCCTTGCCGCGGATCGATACACCAAACCGGTAGCCTGGCGGCACGACGATGCAGGTCGGCCAGATTTCGACATCGAGTTCGACGGTTTCATCCGGCGTGAGCGGCCAGGCCTCGTCGTGAGTATGGAACGGCCGGTACGGCAGCGACCGGTCCGGATCGAGTTTGCGATGCGACGCCCGCAGCCAGCCGTTGGCGACTGGCGTGCGCGGATCGTTCGAGCCGATGAAGGTCACTTCCTTGCCGGCCGGGTCGAACACACGCAGGATCATGAAAACGTCCGCGTCACTGGTCGACGATGACAGGAACAGCTTGGCGGCAATCGGCCCGGTGATTTCCACCGCCTCATTCAGGGGCGGCGTGAGGAAGGTGAGACCCTTGCCGAGCGCCTCGTAAGGCAACGCCGTTCCGGCCTCCGGTTCATCGATGCCGAAGCTCAAATCTTTTGGATTGAGATAGAACTTCGTCCATTGCGTGCGCGCGAGCGGCCACTCGTTCTCGGGCCGCTCGACGAAATTTTCGCCGGGGTGGCGGACCTGCAGCAGCACCTGCGGCTGCTGGTCCCAGCCGGTATCCTCGCCCTTGAGGAAGTGACCGAAAAATCGCTTCTGTAATGCCATGCCGTAATTGGTGTAGAAGTGACTCCAATGCGCATCGCCGTGCACTTCCAGCCATTTCTGTTGCGACTGCCGCTTCCAGATAGCCTTCGAAGTTGCCGCGCGGATGCAGTCCCTGGCCGCCCCAGTTCGCGGCGCTGAGCATCGGCACCGTGACCTTGCTGTAGTCCGGATTGCGCGCGTGATAATCTGGGCCATCGAACGGCCGCTCAAGAATGAATTTTTCGATATCACGCCGGTTTTTCTTCAATTCCTCTTCCGGCAATGTCTCGGGTCCGGACACCAACTCGCCGGTCACGCGGCTGCGCAGGCCGCGTTCGCCGAGGCCGTATTGTACGCGATGAAAGGCGCGCGGAAACAGGTTGTCCAGGAACTGACAATAGATGCCGCCGTGCCGGCACATGTCGCGATAATAGTCGGCGGCGCCTTCCCAGACGCAGATCGCGGCGAGGTGAGGCGGTTGCAATGTCGCGGCATACCATTGGTTCATGGCGAAGTAGGAAATGCCGTTCATTCCGACCTTGCCGCTGCACCATGGCTGCTTGGCGGCCCATTCGATGCATTCGTAGATGTCGCGGGCTTCCCGCGGCGACCACGGATCGAGGAAGCCGGGCGAACGCCCTGCGCCACGCGAATCGACCCGCAGGCAGACATAGCCGTCCGGCACCCACTTCTCCGGATCGACCAGTTCCCAGACTTGGTATTTGTTGGTCGAGCCTTCCGCCACCTCGGGAAACGCCGCAATCATGCGCTCCCAGGCACTCTTGTTGCCGTCTTGAAACGCGAGGCCCTTACCGAATGCGCCATAGGAGAGAATGACCGGGTATTGTTTGTCGTCGTCTGGCCGGAATACGTCGGCCCGCAGCACGATGCCATCGTCCATCGGAATCGGCACGTCCCAGTCAATCCGCATCCCGTCTCGGACTTCGGATGTTGCCGGTTCAAGTTTCTGGGTTGTCAGCATCGATTCCTCTCCTCCTCGACAGCGAATGGTGTTTTTGGAATCAGGCGTGCGGCAGGGAGCGGGACCACCTTCCGGGGAGCGGGTTTCTTTGTATATAATGTTGGGCGGTTTGTACAGTATCGACCCCTATGGGAAAAGGTCCCGTGCGAGACCAGACCGCCGAACCATTATGCAAAAGTGTGATCAGCAGGGAGCGCGTCGTCCATGGACCCGAAAGCCGATCTCGAAGTCGCCGCGCGGCTGGCGCACCTTCAGCCGCTGGGTTCGCTGGCAGAAAAGGTCGTTCCCGCGCACACCGCTCTGCTGGTGATCGACATGCAGAATGACTTTTGCGCCGCCGGCGGTCTGGTGTCGAAGGACGGCCGTGACATTTCCGCGGCGCAACAACTCGGCGAGCGCCTGCCGCCGTTTATCGCCGCGGCCCGCGCGGCGGGCGTCCTGGTCGTGTTCGTTCGCTGCGTCTACTCCACCGAGCGCAATTTCTATCTCTCCGATGTTTGGCTGGAGCAGGCGGCCCGCAAGCGCAAGGGCGGCTATACCCGCATCCCGGTCTGTGTAGAGGGCTCGTGGGAGGGCGACTATTTCGGCGATGTCCGCCCGCAAGCCGGCGACCTGGTGGTCACCAAGCATCGCTACGATGCCTTTCACAACACCGATCTCGATCTCATTCTGCGGACGAACGGGATTCGCACCGTGATCCTGACCGGCGTCGTCACCAATGTTTGCGTTGAGACCACCGCGCGCGCGGCTTTCGTGCGCGACTACTATGTCGTCGTGGCGGAGGACGGCACTGCCGCCTATGTGCCCGAAGATCATATTGCGACCCTGCGCAATATCGATCGCTTCTTCGGCGAAGTGATCACGATCCATGATCTTACAGCGCTCTGGCCCAAGGCCGTCGCCGCGAGCCGTTCCGCCCGGAGCGCCCACGCTGAGGCATAATCCGGCGTTCACTTCTGCGGCGGCCTGCGCTATCGAGTGCCTTTCGCCCTGCGTCCCAAGAACCCGACCGAGGAATTTGAAAATGCGATTGTGCAGGTTTGACGATGGCCGCTACGGGGTCGTGATCGGCTCCATGGTCCATGACGTGACGGACGTGGTGCAGCAACGCGCCGGTAGTCATCCGGGAGAATCCCGTGGCGATCCAGTCTATGCGCATCTGCCGGAGATCAAGTCCGCGCTCACCGATGCCGCATCGCGCCCGGCAAAACCGCTGTCCGAGGTCAAACTTCTGAGCCCGGTCGCCAATCCGTCAAAGCTGGTCTGCGCGCCAGTGAATTATCACGCCCACGTCGAGGAAATGCGCGCCGACAAGACCTTGCCGAATACCAATATGATTGGCGATATCGGCAAGGCCGGCCTGTTCCTCAAGGCCAATTCGGCGCTGGTCGGGCCTTCAAATGGCGTCGCATTGCGGTTTCCCGAGCGTCGCAATGATCATGAGGGCGAGTTCTGCGTGGTCATCGGTCGCGAGGGCAGCGACGTTCCCGAGGACAAGGCGCTCGATTATGTCGCGGGCTATACCCTCGGTCTCGACATGACCTTGCGAGGCACCGAGGATCGCAGTTTTCGGAAATCGATCGACACCTATGCGGTGCTGGGACCGTGGTTGGTGACGGCCGATGAAATTCCCGATCCGGAGAACGTCGTCTACACGTTGCAGGTCAACGGTCAGCTTCGGCAGACCGGCGACACGTCAGATCTTATCTATAGTGTCCACAAGCTGATCGCTTTCGCATCAAGCTTTTATACCTTGCTGCCAGGTGATGTGATCTACACCGGCGCACCGCAAGGCGTCGGCCCGGTCAAGGCTGGCGATGTGATGGTGATGGAATGTGCGCCGATTGGCCGAATGGAAGTCGGCGTGCGCCTGCACAGTGCATGAGATCTCCGCCGCCATATTGATCGCGTGTGATCCCGGTCTCGGCTTGGCTCAGGCGGCTGACGCCTGGGCTGCATTCAGGGCCGCGAATTCGGTTCGCAGATGAGCCTTCAGCGATTGCATGGCCGGCGTAAGGACGAGCTTGGAATGGTGTACGATTCCGACCGCACGCCGCGGAATTGAGATCGGGAAGCGCAGAATTGCCAGCCTCCCGGCTGCAACGTCATCGCGAACAGAACTGAGCGGCAGCAGGCTGAGGAAGTTCGTCGATTGCAGCATGGTCACGACAGCACCGGCGGATTCACTCTGAAACGGGAAGGTGACGCGATTGACTCCAAACGATGTCAGGGCGTCAAGTGTGTCGGTATGCAACACGCTGTCGGGCGAATGACCGATCCAGGTCGCTGTCTCCATGTCCTCGGGTGACAGGGTCGTGCGTCCCAACAGCGGGTGACCGGGCCGGCAAACGATGACGTTGTTGTCGTCGATGAGATGCTCGAGCGCCAAATCCAGCGATCGATCGACAAGTGCGACCGCACAAATGACCAGGTCGAGGCGGTCCTCCATGATCTTTGCCAACGCCGCCGGAACGTAGTCCGGAGCGAGCGTGATCCGCACGCCTGGCCGGTCTTGCAGAAACCGCGCGATCATGCGGCTCAGCAACTGGTTACAGAGAAATGGTGGAGCTCCCAACCGGATCCGTCCAAAATCGCCGGCGGCGACATTTTCCATGCGATGGGCGGCCTGTTCGGCCGCGGACATGATCATGCGGCCATAGCCGGCAAGCTCGCGTCCGACTTCGGTTGCAACCAAGGGTCGGCGGCGACGCTCGAACAACGGCGCGCCGATGCGCCGTTCCAGAATGGCGATCGTGCGGCTGAGCGCGGGCTGCGTGGTCCCCAGTTTGACGGCCGCCTCGCTGAACGTTCCGCATTCAAGCACGGCCGCAAGCTGGAGGAGGTAGCGCGGTTCGATCTTCACAAGGCCAATCTCTATTATGTATTTATGTATTATGAATATATCGAACTGATATAATCGCGCAAGAATTTTCAATAATGATCAAATCGGACCTGCATTGAATTTCGATATGAAGAACAAGGCAGCGGAAGGCGCGGAAATTCCGCAGAACGAACGACAAAACATGCACCTGAAATAAAACTTAAATCTGAAATTTGCCGGATCAAATGGCGCGACGCCGGCCCCCCATCGGTCGATCGCCATTGATTATCAGGATTTCGCGGCCAGCAATTCCTTGATCTTCTCCAGAAGGCGCGGCAGCTCAATCGGTTTGGTATCGAAATCGTCACAGCCGGCCTGCAACGCCTTCTCCCGGTCCTGGACCAGCGCATGGGCGGTCAAGGCGATGATGGGTATCGATGACGTCATCGGATTGGCCTTGACCTGCTTGGTCGCCTCCCACCCATCCATGATCGGCAAGCTCAAATCCATCAGGATGAGATCGGGAAGTTCCGCAGCCGCCATCTCCACGCCCTGTTGGCCGTTCACGGCCATAACGATTTCAAAACCGTTCCGCGTCAGACGGCGCGACAGCATGTCGCGATTCATTTCATTATCTTCGACCAGCAGAATCTTTGGCATCTTTTTACCTAAATAATCGTCGTCTTTTTGGTATTCGACCGATCCCGGATCTGTCCAGATTTCACGGTCGGATCTTGCCACGTGGGCATTAAATACCCGCTAATCCGCGACGCAATCGATCGATCAATTGTTAATCAACACCAGAATATGTGAACCGGCAAGAAAGGTCGCGTTCGCACGGTGTAACCTTGTCTGAATGACATTGCGGCATCGACCGGCAGGCTGTCTGCGGTTGGTCAACCGCTGTGATTGCGTGTCCGCGGGACCGCGAACCGCGTACAATTGCGGTCGCCGTCGCGCGAATAGTCAAGTTCCGACGTCACCTTCCTGACGAGGTGAAGCCCGAGGCCGCCGACTTCGCGTTCGAAGATCGCGCCGCGCGGCTGCGCGTCGATCCCCCTGCGCGGATCGAAAGGAAGCCCGGGATCGCGAATCTCGCCCCGGACGTTTTCCGCGTCGACGTCGATCCGGATTGCGGCGGTTTCTTCGGCTGCGCCGCCGTGCATGATGACGTTTGTCAAAATCTCATCGAGGATCAGCGCGACATGGTGCGAGGCGCGAGCATCAACGCCTGCGGCCAGCAGGAATTCGTGCACATCTTCGCCGAGATGCGAGATCGATTGCGGCTCAATGGCAACCTCGGCCTCGAACGCGTTCATGCCTCACCTGCGCGTGAAAGAGACAACATGATGGCGGCCATATCGTCCGTGGCTTGCTGACCATCTTCGAAATCGCGCACCAGGCGCATGAGGCGGTTAAGCGGTTCCGGATCGGACGGCTCGAGCTCTGCCAGGAATTGCTCAAGGCGGTCATCGCCGAACAGTGTGCCGTCGCGATCAGCGGCCTCTGTGAATCCGTCGGTGACGATCAGGAGCCGGTCGCCAGATTCCAGCGACGTCGCCTCGGATTTGAACACGACATCCTCGTCCAGCCCCAACGGCAGTCCGCCAGCCGCCCGCAGCCGCTCGATCCGGCCGTCGGCGCGGCGGATCAGCGGCGGCACGTGGCCGGCGCGAACCAAATTCAACGCGTAGGTTCCGGTGTCGAGCGTCGCCAGGCAGAAGGTGACAAACATGCAATTGTCATTTTGTCGGGACAGCGACTGGTTCACCAGTTCGGTTGCCCGTTCCGGGGCGGTGAACAGCGCGCGCGCGTCGGGCCGCGCAGCAAGACTGCGCACCAGCGCATGGGTGCGCGCCATCATCAGCGCCGCGCCGGCGCCCTTGTCCGAAACGTCTCCGAGCACCAGCACCAGGAGGTCGTCCGCGACGGGGAAATAGTCGACCAGGTCGCCGCCGACTTCCTTGGCCGGTTCCAGGACCACATCGATGGCAATCGCATGGCCGTTGACCGAATGCCGCAGACTGGGAGGCACCAGCGCCAATTGCAGGGTGCGTGCCTCATTGAGTTCCGCTTGCTTGCGGTGGAGTTCCTCGCGGGTCTGATCCCGCAGCGCCTTTTTCTCAAGCGTCGCCATGACCCGGGCGCGCAGCAGGGTCGGGTTGAAGGGCTTGAAGATAAAGTCTTCGGCTCCGAGCTCGATGCAGCGCACGACCGGCTCGATCTCGTTGAGGGCCGAGATCACAATCACCGGCAGATCGCCAATGCCGCCATTGTCCCTCAGGCTCGTCAGGACGCCAAAGCCGTCGAGTTCCGGCATCATGATATCAAGCAGAACGAGATCGAAGGGACGGCGCGCGATCGCCGCCAGGGCCTCTACGCCGTTGGTGGCTTGTTCGATGTCGTTGATGCCAAGGCGCTTGAGCCGGCGAACCAGAAGGTCGCGGTTCTCCGCAATGTCATCAACGACCAAGACGGCTGCTTGATTCGCCGGCATTCTCACTCCCGGCCGGTGCGGGCGGCGATCCTCATAACGACTAGGTACCGGACGCGATTGCGGCGGCCGCCTCGCTGTCGCTGCGAACGATCGGCAACAGGTCGGTGATGCCGGTTGTCTGCAGCACTTCGGTGACGATGTCATTCGGGCTGAGCAGCACCAGCCGGCCACCACGCCGCGACAGCGCCTTTGCTGCCGCCACGAGTTGGCGAATTCCGATTGATGAAATAAACGACACGCCGGCCATGTCGATCACCATGCCGGTCTTGCTGCCCGACAGCGTTGCGAGCGGTGTTGCAACGACATCAGCGCCCGCAATATCGAGCCGCCCAATCAGCGTGACTTTGGCGGTCGAAGCGGTTTCCTCGGTCGTGGAGATCTGCATGCCGATGCTACCTTGCACGAAATTGACCGGAGATTGGACAGCCACCCGTTACGCTGCCACCGGCACCAAACAATAGCGCGCAGGATGCATGGCAACAATGCCAATAGCAAGTTGCCGGCTAGCCACTCCGCGGCCGCTTACGCCACCGGAAGGGCGGCCTGCCTGGCCGCCCGCTCCAGTGCAACGCGTGCCAGCTTTCGATTGTAGGGATCGGCGACGTTCTTGCCGTCGAGCAAGGCCGAGACCTTGGCAGCGTCTAGCCGTTCGGCGAGATCGGGACCGTAGCCGCCGCCGAACAAGCTTGCGGCATCGGCCATCACGATTGGCGTGGTCTCGATCGCGCCGATCACGGCGCGGAACACCTTGCGCTCCGGATCGTACAGCACGCCGCCCAGCGCGTGGGCAAATTCGCCGGCCTTCTGATTGAGCTTGCAGAAACCCCAGCGCGCCGCCGTCGATAGCTTCGGGATGCGGATGGCACGGATCAACTCGTCCGGCTGCAACTGGGTGGTGAAGGACGATACCATCAGATCAGTGGCCGCGATGGTGCGGTCGCCCTTTCGTGACCAGGCGATGATCTCGGCACCCATCAGCGGCAGCACGGAAATCCAGTCGGCGGCCGGATCGGCATGCGCCAGACTGCCGCCAATCGTGCCGCGATTGCGCACCGCCCGGTAGGCGATCCCGGCGGCGACATGCGGCAGCAGGCCATTGGAGACATCCGGCACCCGGCCGTCCTCGATATCCGCATGCGTCACGCAAGCGCCGATCTCGATCGCGTTGCCGAGGTCCTTGACAGATGTGAGTTCGGTGATCGCGGTGATGTCCACCAGCAGTTCCGGCTGCGCCAGCCGCAGATTGAGCATCGGTCCGAGCGACTGGCTTCCGGCCATGACTTTGGAAAAAACGCCGTCTTCGGCCAGCAGTTTTGCCGCCATGTCCAGCGTGCCGGGGCGTTCATAGTCGAAGGCAACAGGTTTCATGATCGTTTCAGCCGGTTGGTGAGGAGCGGTCGTTCAGAGCTTTTCCTTCGACGACAGCGAATCGGTGACAAGGTCGCGCAGGATCGGACGGTTGGGCAACGGATCAAGCTGGATTGTCCGCGGCGAAAGCTTGGCGATGCAGGCATAATCCACTTCGCCGTCGATCAGCATCGTGCATTCCTTGCAGACGTTGGCATTGAAACAGCTGAAGCGGAAGGCGAGATCGGGGTCGTCGGTCAAACGGATGCGCACCAGCCCGTCCAGCACCAACTCGCCGTCCTCGAACGCAACGTCGAATTCCTGATAGTGCCCCGTCTCGGCGCTGACGCCGCGCCAGACCTTAAGTCGCGCGACGCTGGTCGCAACGGCGATCGTCTCTCGTTTTGCCGCCATCATCGACCGTCTCCGAAACTTGAAACCAGCGTATCGCCGGCAAGCGTGATCCGCTGATTGATCTGATAGGCCTCGCTGGTTTCCGGGAAATCGACCCGCTGATGGGCGCCGCGGCTCTCGCGCCGCTGGAGCGCGCCGAGTGCGACCGCTTCCGCCGCGAAAAGGCCGTTACGCAACTCGAACCATTCCGTCATGCCGGGGTTGTGGATGCCTTGCGTGGAAACCGACACGTCCTCGAGGTCATGGAGGCGCATGGCGCGGATGCGATCGAGCGCGGACGCCAGATCGCCGGCATTGCGGAACGCGCCGACCTGCCGCCACATCAGGCTTTTCAATTCGCTCATCAGTCGAACCGGGGGCAGGCCGTCGCGGCGGCGACCGCCGGCCGTCACGGCGCAAATTTGTTCCATGCAATCGACTGCCGTCGTGTCGTCCCAGACCGGCGCTGCATGCCGCTTGGCGGCCTTCGCCGCGGCTTCGCCGGCGCGTTCGCCGAATACAATCGCCTCGGGAATGGCGTTGCCCGACAGACGATTGGCGCCGTTGGCGCCGCCTGCCAATTCTCCCGCGGCATAAAGGCCTGGCACCGCGGTTGCCATATCGGCATTTACCTCGATGCCGCCCATCTGATAATGCGCGATCGGAAACACTTCGACCGGCCGCTTGGTCAGGTCGATGTTGTTGCGCGCGAAGATCTCGAGAACCGGTCCGAGTGCCTTTTGCAGCGCTTCGGCACTGATGTGCTGGAACGACAGATAGACGCCGCCGTGCGGTGAGCCGCGTCCCTCCTCGACCTCCTTGGTGATTGCATAGGTCAAGGTATCGCGCGTCGTGTTGTAGCCCTCGCCGCCGGCCTCGCCGTATTTGTTCAGGAATTCCTCGCCCAGCCCGTTGAGCAACCGGCCGCCCAGCTTCACCCGTGTCGGCTCCCAAGTCGTCGGATCGAGCCCAACCATGCGCGGCGCGAGATGGCCGTTGGGATAGAACTGCACGAATTCGATGTCGATCAGCCGGGCGCCAGCCCGCAGCGCCATGCCGATACCTTCGCCGGCAAGATTGTTCGGGGCCGTGGTGCGCTGGAACATCTTGGTCAGGCCGCCGAGGCAGAGGATGACCGCCGACGCCCTGATCGTAACCGGCGCCGATGTGACGACATCGAAGCCGACCGCGCCGACGGCCTCGCCGTCACGCGTAACGATATCGGTGATACTGACATTGCTGATCCGGCGGATCGCGCCATTGCGGCTGGTCCGGTTGCGCAACGCTGCCGAGATCGCTGCTCCCGTGCTGAGGAAATCGACATAGACACAGCGCTTGCGACTGTGACCGGGCGCGGTGACCTGGTTGATCTTGCCGTTGTCCTGGCGTGCCCAGTTTACGTTCCAGCTTTCCAGCTCGCGAATGCGTTTTGGACTGCCTTCGCACAGCAAAGCAGAGAGCGTCTCGTTGCACAGGCCGCGGCCCGCCGCGAGCGTATCCTTAAAGTGTTCTTCGGGACTGTCCGGTTCGGCCTCGCCCAGCGCGGAAGCGCAAGTCATCTGCGCCATGATCGTCGCGCCGCCACGGCCGACTACGTTCTTGTCGATCAGGATCACGCGGGCATCGTTGCGCGCTGCCGCAATCGCAGCGAACATACCGGCGCCACCCGCGCCGACCACGAGCACGTCGGTCTCCAATTTGATGGGTTCGTCCAAAACTTCAGTCCCGTATGGTATTGCTTTTAAGCGCTCGCCTTGGCGATGCCGTCAAGAATGCGCCGTGGCGTGATCGGTATCTCGCAAATCTCGACCTTGAGCGATCGCAAGGCGTCGTTGATGGCATTGGCGACCGCCGCAGCCGGTCCGATGGCGCCGCCTTCGCCGACACCCTTCTGGCCGAACTCGGTATAGGGGGAGGGCGTTTCCATGTGCAGCACCTTGACGTTCGGCACTTCCGGAAAGCCGGGCAACAAATAATCCGCCAGGGTAGACGCCAGCGGTTGACCCTGTTTGTCGAACGGCATTTCCTCGAACAGCGCCGAGCCGATGCCCTGCGCGGTGCCGCCCTGAATCTGGCCGTCGACAACCATCGGATTGACCAGGACGCCGGCATCTTCCGAAACAACATAGTTGAGTAGCTCGACTCCGCCGGTCTCCGGATCGACGGCGACGACAACGGCATGTGCTGAGCCGGTATGTATGCCGGTCAAGCGGTCCGGTGCGTAGCCTTGGGTCACTTCCAGACCATGCGGATCGGTGTCGCCGGGCAGGTCGGCAGGCGCGAGGTAGAACGCCTTGGCGATGTCGCGCAGCGAGATGCTGCCGCTCGGGCCGTGGACACTGCCGTCGCGCAGTTCGACGGAATCGGCGTCTGTCTGCAGCAGTGCGGCACCAATACTCTTGAGCCGTAGCGCCAACTCCTTGGCGGCGCGCGCGGTGGCGCCACCCGCCCACACCATGCCGCGCGAGCCCCAGGCGCCGCTGGAATAGGGCGACATTTCGGTATCGCCAAGCCGGACCTGAACGTCGGCGGGATCGACCCCCAGACAATCGGCGGCGACCTGCGCGAGCGTCGTCTCCAGGCCCTGGCCGATGCTCTGAATTCCCGCGCGTACATCGACGCCGCCGTCCGGCGTGATCCGCGCGAACACCTGCTCGTAGAGCGCGCGGCGCTTGCCGTCGGCGGTAGCGCCATGCGCGGTCTGTTCGGAGAACACGGCCAAGCCGAGGCCGATCAGACGGCCGTCGGGCTCGCCTTGCTTTTGCCGCGCGCGCACGCCTTCGGCATCGATCGCCTTGAGCGCCATCCACATCAGTTCGGGATAGTCGCCGCTGTCGAAATGCTTGTCGGTGACGTTGTCGTACGGCATCTGCTCGGGCCGCACCAGATTGGCCGCGCGCACGTCCCACGGCTCCCGGCCGACTTCGCGCGCAATGGCGTCGACCATCAGTTCCATGGCGTAGCAGCAGCCCGGACGCGCCACGCCGCGATAGGGCAGTTGCGGCGCCTTGTTGGTGGCGACCGCAATGGTGTTGCAGCGATAGACCGGAATATCATAAGGCCCCGGTAGGATGGCGCTCACTTGCGAGGCCTCGATTGCCGCGGTGAACGGGTAGGCCGAATAGGCGCCGGTATCGACCGCGGCCTCGGCGTCGAAAGCGAGAATCTTGCCGCGGTCGTCGGTATAGGCCGTGATCTGATAATGGTGCTCGCGGCAATTGGCGTTGGCGGTGAGTTGCTCGCGGCGGTCCTCGATCCAGCGCACCGGATGGCCGCAGCGCATGGCAAGCCACGACAGGCAGACTTCCTCGCCGGCAAGAATGGCCTTGTAGCCGAATCCGCCGCCGACGTCGGGCGAGATCACCCGGATCTGAATTTCCGGAATTTGCAGCACCTGCGACAGGCCGGTGCGCACGACATGCGGAAACTGCGTCGCGCCGTGCAGGATGAGCTGGCTCAGCCGTGTGTCCCATTGCGCGATGAATCCGCGGCATTCAATCGGCGACATCACCTGGCGCGCGGTGCGCAAGGTGCGTGTCACCTTGTGCGGCGCGGACTTCGCCACCGCCTCGATGTCGCCGTCGTAGGGAACCTCGACATAGATGTTGCGCTTGACCGTGTCGTGCACCAGCACCGTGCCCGGCTTCTGCGCGTCGAGCATGTCGACGACCGCCGGCAACTCGTCGTATTCGACCACGACCTGGGCCGCGATGTCCTCGGCCTCGGCGCGGGTGTCGGCGACGCACATGGCAATCAATTCGCCGACCTGGCGTATCTTGTCCGTCACCAGCACCGGTTGCTCGGAGGCCTGGAAACCCGGAAGCGGCGAAACCGCCCGGATTGGCAAGACGCCGGTCAGGTCCTGGGCGGTGAAGACCGCGGACCGCAGATGCTCGGGAATCCGAATGCCGGTGACCCGGGCGTGCGCCACCGGACTGCGCACGAAGGCGACGTCACGCATCCGCGGAAAGCGCAGATCGCCGATATACAGGCCCTTGCCGTGCAGGAACCGCTCGTCTTCCTTGCGCAGCAGCCGCGCGCCAATTCCGTTTTTCGACAATGTACAGGGCTCCCGCGGTGAGCGTTGCGGTCTGGGCCGGTATGGCCAGGGATGCACGGCCGCAGATTGTGACCATGATTAGTAACACCGGCCTAGTCGGGATGGTAGTGCAGTGCACCCGGTCGCCGCAAGGGATGGTCGACATCCGGTCCAAGCAAAAGGGCCGCGCACGGCGCGGCCCTTTCGGTATCGTTGCGGTTGCAGATCGTCAGTCGATTTCGACGACGATTTCCGGGAACTGGTGCAGCCGGTCGCCCGGCCCGTTGCCGCCGATCAGATAGTTGTCGCACAGCCAGGACAGGTAGCCGTCCTTCTCATAGGTCGGGTGAACGACGATGTTCATGTCTTTTTGAATCACCATCGGCTCGTCACTGCGGACCAGCGGCCGCTCGACCAGATCGTAGCCCTGGCCATGACAATAGAGGCGGTTTTCCTCAGGCCGTCCGTTCTTGCGCATGAAGTCATTGAACGCTTCCCAGACGTCCTTCGACGGCGTGCCGGGCTTGAGCATGTCGAGCGTGAACTTGCGGGCTTCCTGGGTGAAAACCAGTTCGTCCTTCATTGCCTGCGGCGCCTTGCCGAGAATGCAGGTCCGGCCAAGTTCGGTGTACATGCCGCCGGGACCGCTGTCCTCCACCAGAAGCGCGACGCAATCACCCTTCTGGATGACGCGATGCTGGAAATGACGCGGCCCGAATTTTGAGGACTTGCCCGGCGGATAGGAGCAGCACAGATAGATGCCGTTTTCGCTGCCATTCTGCTGGCTGTAATATTGCGCGGCGGCGGCGACATCGCTGTCGCGCATGCCGGGCTTCACCAGATCGAAAGCAAATTTCATCGCGCCGTCCTGCATCAACGCAGCGCGTTTTACGAGTTCCATCTCCTCGGGGCTTTTCACGCATTTGATCTGGTCGACCATGTCGCTCGCATCGACGAACGTCGCGTTTGGGAATTCCCGCCTGAGATAATCTGAAAGCGCAGCGGACATCTGATAGGTGCTGAGGAGGCCGATCGTGCCTTTGGCGTAGGGCTTCACAGCGGTCGCGGCCAGCGCCGGATCGTAGGGCGCGGTAAAGTAGGCCGAGGCATAGCTCGGCGTAGTCATCAGGCGCTTGATACCGCGATGGACCCCGTCGCCGCCCTCGGGAAGATCCTGGATGCCGTCGATCGGTCCCTGGCGGATCATCGTCATCCGGTCTTCACGCGGAAAGATCACGGTGTTGGGATAACCGTTCACCGCCGAAATGTCCGTGAAATATTTGACGTAGCCGCCCATGTGATCGTTGTTGTTCTGCATCACCAGAACATCGATCTTGCGCTCGGCCATCGCCGCGCGCACGGCCTTCCACCGGCGTTCCAGTTCGGCGGTCGAAATCGGGTACTTTACGCGCTCGCTCATCCCGGCCATTTCACCCTCTATGTTGTTTTGGTAGTGTGTTGGATTGCCTGATATATCTCACAACAGGCGACGGTTTAGGTCATGCATTTCACTAGGCCTTGCCGCCGAGAAAACGCATGGCATTCTCATACTGCAACAGCTGCCGGTCCTCGTTATCCAGCGCCAGTTGATCGAGTGCCGAAAGCGGCGCCGGTTCCTGAATCTCGAACGGAAAATCGGTGCCGAGGCACAATTGCCGTTTGCCGAAACATTCGGCGAGAAAGCCGAGCGTGGCAGCGTCATAGACCAGTGTGTCGTAATAAAGCCGCCTGGCCAGCTCCGATGGCGAAATCGGCATGCTCTCCTTCAGCGACGGCACCACACCCCAGCAGAACTGGAAGCGCGGCAGCACCAGCGCGAACGCCCCGCCGCCGTGACTGAAGGCGAGCCGCAGGCGCGGATGCCGTTCCAGGATGCCGCCGGTCATCATCGAGGCGATCGCGAACGAGGTCTCGCAGGGAAACGCGATGAAGTTCATCAGCCGTGACGGACCCACGATGCGGTCGGCACCGACCGAATGCAGCGCATGCACGAACACCGCCGCGCCGAGTTCTTCCGCTGCGGCAAAGAACGGCGCAAAGCGCGGGTCGCCGATCGGAACGCCGTTGACGTTGCTGCCGATCTCGACGCCGCACAGCACGCCGTCGCGCATCAGCCGCTCCAACTCGCGGGCCGCAAGTTCGGGGTCCTGCAGCGGCACCATGCCGAGCCCGGAAAACGCATTCGGCGCCTGCGAAATCATTTCCGCGATGGTGTTGTTGACATGGCGCCCGAAAGCCAGCGCGTCGTCGGGCGCGAACCAGTAGGACAGCAATTCCGGCATCGGCGACAGGACCTGCCGGGTGATGCCGGACTTCGCCATTGCCTCGATCCGCCGTTCGGGCTCCCAGCATTCGTCGCTGACGGTGCGGAAGTTCTTGCCGGCGATCATGACGTTCTTATGCCGGCAGTCGGGGCACGCCTGCATCTGCGGCCATCGCGCTTCGGCGTGGCGGCCGGCATAGGCCGGAACGTCACCTGGAACGATGTGGGTATGGATGTCGATGGCGTCCATGGCGGGCCGACCTGGGTCACGGGCGGTTTTGGTTGAACTCGAATCCCACAGTTTGATACCAATGTCCATTCGCGCCCGGCCGGCGTTGCGCCGTCGGCCTGCCCGGATCGCGAACGCCGCCGGCAGCCGTCATCCCGCCCGCCGGGACTAGGAATTTTCGAGCAGTCTCAAGTAGGACTTGGCCATGAAGATCGTCGGATTCGCCGGAAACGTGCGGCGCCCGTCAAAGACCCGGACGCTGGTCGAGACGGTGATTGACCGCATCGCGGAACAGTTCACCGTCGAACGCCAGGTGTTTGACGTGGTCGATGTGCTGCCGGACCTCGGCAACACGCTTGACCGGCGCTCCTGCACCGGCAAGGTCGCCGCGGTCGTCGAGGCCATCGAGGGCACCGATGTTCTCGTGGTCGGAACGCCGACCTACAAGGCGACCTATACCGGCCTGTTCAAGCACCTGATCGATCTTCTTGAACCGGAGAAGCTTGCAGGCAAGCCGGTGGTGCTGACCGCGACCGGCGGCGGCGACGGACATGCTTTGATGATCGATCATCAACTGCGGCCGCTGTTTGCCTTCTTCAATGCGCCCACGATTGCCAATGGCATCTACGCGGCCGAGCGCGACTTCACCGACGGACAGGTGTCCTCCGAGCGGTTGCAGGCGCGCATTGCCGGCGCGGTGCGCGATCTCACGCCGTGGCTGGGACGAAAATAACAACTTCGATTTAAGCAAAGAGCGACCGTTCGAGTCCGAAGAAAAGAGAGAACAAGAATGCCGCATGCGCGCGTGCAAGCCATCCGGAGTGTCGATATTGCGGCCGCGAACATCTCGGTCGTCGCGCGATTTTATCAGAATATCTGGGCCCTGCAGCCGGTCATGGCGACGGACAAAGCCCGTTACTTCCGCGGCACCGGCAAGCACCATCAAATTCTGGGTGTGCACGAGCGCCAGATACCCGGCCTGATCCGTGCCGTGTTCGACGCGCCGGACCGCGGGACCGTCGACGCACTGCACTTGGCCGTGGTGACGGCCGCGGTCGGACCGGTCGACGCGCCGCGCGATCTGACATGGCCGGGGGGTGGTTACGGTTTCGGCTTCAAGGATCCGGAAGGCCGCAATCTCGCGGTGGTCTGTGATGTCGCGGATCATGGCGGAGCCAATGCCGATGAGCCGGACCGTGTGCGCAAGATTTCGCACATCAATCTGAACACCGGCGATCCCGAATTGACTTGCCGGTACTTTGTCGAGGTGCTGGGTTTTCGCCGGATCGATGAAACCGGCATGCTGATCTTTCTCAATTGCAACACGGATCACCATTCCGTCGTTCTGCACAAGGGCGGCGGGGCGACACTCAATCATGTCGCCTTTGAGATGCCAGACCTTGATTCCGTAATGCGCGGCGTCGGCCGCATGCGCGACAACGGCTACCCGATCGAATGGGGCGTCGGCCGGCACGGTCCCGGCAAGAACGTTTTCAGCTACTTTGCCGGGCCGGAGGAAATGCCGATCGAATACACCTCCGAGATGGATCAGGTCGACGACAGCTACGAGTTTCACGGCCCCGCTTATTGGAAATGGCCGCCCAATCGCACCGACCGCTGGGGCGTGACCAATCCGCCGACCGCGCGCCTCAAGCGCATCCAGCAGCTCTTCGCCTTCAGCGCGGACGGTTATCAGCTTGATATGGAATGATCGCGAAGAATATTGACAGCCAAGGATGCCGCGTGGATTGTCGAGCAGCATTGACTTGATGAAAGCACATCCTTGGTTGCCGAATTCAAGTCGTCGTTAAAGGTCCTCGTATTAAGGCTTGAATCACAGGTCGGTAGGCGCTGGCAAAGCGGGTGACAAGAATCCATCGCACGACGGCAAATAGGGGCAAGCCGAAGAATATTGCTCAGTCCGATAGTTTCCGGTTTCGATCCAAAACGGACTTGCGACGAATTTTCCACGACGGCCAGTGAATATTGGCGTAACCTATTGGCAGATAGGTTGCCTAAGTAATGACAAAATCGCTGACGCTTAACCGACTTTCCGGGCTTTGCTAGGTGATGACAATTCGCGAAACATGTTTTCAGCCGCAGTCCGGGGCAAAGCGACTACGCTTTGATCGCTATGTACTGGATTTGGATCGCGGTTGTCTTGTTCTTGGCGGGAACGAAATTGCGCTTCGGCCAAAGACCTTCGCCGTCCTGAATTACCTCATCGAAAATTGCGGCCGCTTGGTTTCGAAGGAAGAACTCTTTGCCGCGGTCTGGCCGACTGTCGCCGTCACGGATGATGCGCTGGTGCAGAGCATCGGCGAATTGCGGAGGGCGCTTGGAGACGACGGGCCGCGTCTGATCAGGACGATTCCGCGCCGCGGTTATCGGTTCGAGTCTTGCGTTACAATCGCGGAGGCCGATGAACTTTCGCCAGAAGACTCCCGAAAAACCTTGCCTCAGTTTCACGATGACGCCGAACAGCCGATGACTGCTGTGCGTGCGCATGCAACGCAAAATTTGTTGATGGTGGCGCTAACAAGGTGGCTTGAAGTTTCGCTCGCCTTGTTTGGGCTTGTAGCGATGCTGACCGCGGCGGCTCTGTGGAGCGGTGTCGGGGCCGATTGGAAATTTCTCAACGTATTGGGTAGCGGCGCCAGCATGGCGGGGCATGGCCCCGTCATCGGGGCGAATCCAGCGATCGCAGTTCTTCCGTTCGTGGACCAGAGTGACGAGCCGGGCCGGGAATACTTCGCGGACGGGTTGACGCAGGATGTCATCAACGCTTTAGGCCGATTTTCAGCGCTGACCGTTATGTCGTGGAACGCCGTACTGCCTTACAAGGGCAAACCCGCAACGCCCAATGAGATCGGCCACAATCTCGGAGTCCGCTATCTGGTCGAAGGCAGCGTCCGCCAAATCGGCGACCGTGTGCGGCTCACGGCGCAACTCGCCGACACGATGCATGGGCAGGTGCTTTGGTCGGCCCGCTTCGATGAGGCCCTTGCGGATGTGTTTGCTCTGCAAGACAAGGTTACCACTCAAATTGTCGGTGCGCTTGCGATTCGCGTCACGCAAATCGAGCAACTCCGCGTACTCGCGAAACCGACCGAAAACCTTGAAGCTTATGAGTATGTACTGCGGGCCAGGCCGGCATTGCAGCGCCCGACTCGGACAAACAACGTCGCGGCGCGCGCCCTCCTGCACCGCGCTATTCAGCTCGATCCGAACTACGCTGCCGCCTATGCCGCGCTCGGTGAAACGTATCACATCGCTATGTCGATGGGTTGGGCTCAATCGCCGACCGCTTACCTGATGCGTGCCGAGCAATTTGCCAGCAAGGCAGTCAGTCTCAATGATCTCGAAGTGCGTGCCCACATCATACTCGGTCGCATTGATATTTTCCGTCAGCAATTCAAGCAGGCGGAAGTGGAGTTGCAGCGTGCGGCTGAGATCAATCCGAATGATGCGCAGGGCCTTGCCGGTCGCGGCAATATCTTATTATGGCTGGGACAGACGGATGCCGCCATCGCGGCATTGGAGCGGGCGCAGCATATCGATCCCGAGCTCAACGCGATCGATCGCTTTGCGCTTAGCCTGGCGTATTATTTGAAACGGCGATATGACGCGTCGATCGAGCAGACCGAACTCAATCTTCAAAAGACGGAAGGCGCAAACTTTAGCCGCGTCCTACTGGCTGCCGCCTATGCGCAGCAAAATCGCCGCGCGGACGCCGCTCGGACGGTGGCAATGATCCGCCGCGTCGACCCGACCTTCGACCCACAGGTCTTTGGCACCAAGTTTCTCAATCCCGCCGATCTTGAGCATCTGCGCGACGGTTTTCGCAAGGCTGGCCTCTACCCGCCAGACGGAGCCCTCCGCTCGCAAGGCGGACAGCGCTAGCGTTTGAGAGTCAGCGATCGATTTTGATTCGCTTTGACAACATTTTGATCAATATTCTTCTGGAATAGGGCCGGTCCAATCGATTTTCCGAAGACATAAAGCTTGCCATCGCTGATGAGCCAGTTCTTCGGATCGGCCTCAATGAGTTCACCGTTTGTCAGCGCCATTGCGCAGAAGTTTGCGAATTGCGGCGCGTAGCGCACAGGATCGGCCTTGAACAGTTTGAGATTCTCCTCACGCGAAAAGCGGTAGCGGAGCTCGTCCCATTCATATTCAAATGTTGGCAGCCCTTCGACTGGCCGACCGACCGTGAAGTAGGCGACTGGATCGTATCCCTTGATCGCCAACGGAACGCTCTCTGCGGCAACAGCAGGGCGCGTCGCTGTAAGCGTGGTGCTCGCAGCCAGCAGAACGAGGCCGCGAACGACATTTCGACGGGAGAGATCGTGCATGGAAGGTTTCACCCTCGTCCGCCGGTCCTGCGCCTATTCTAAAACATCCCACGCGGGTGGCCACCCCCACTTCGGGCGCCATCACAGTGCCAGCCTGCAAGCCACATTATAGCGCGCGCATTCGCCCTGTCGGCTGAAATTTCGGAGATTTTTCGGCGTTTCCTTCGCCCTTTATCGTTACCGCGGCAGCGCAATTCGGTTTTGTCTGCGCTGCGATGGCTACGGCATGTCCGATAGCCAGCGGTTTTTAGCCAGACGCCACGGGCAACCGGAGGGAACAATGACACGGACGACAAATGCACTCGGGGCCGGTTTGTTGGCCGCGACCATCGCCGCGCTGTGGTATTCAGGTATGGGCGGGAGTGCTGCGCAGACGGCAAGGGCCCAGCGGCTCACATCAAACAAAGAGCAGATCGCCGGAACGTGGCAACTCATTTCTATCTACGAGGAGAATGTTGGAGGCCTGACTATCGATTTGTTCGGAACAGCCCCACAGGGCCAATTCATGGCTGACCGGCAAGGCAATTACTCCTTGCAGATCCTGGGCCGGGACGGGGGTGTCTATTCTGGCAATACCCGACCGACAGTCATCAACACGCGCGTCGGCGGACATCTCGCAGCTACATCCTATTTTGGCAGCTACCTTGTGGATGAAGTCGGCCGCAGGCTCACGCTCCGGGTCGCGTATTGCCTGTTCAGCAATTGCGACAAGACCTTGCGAACGGCTGAACTGAAAATTGGCGGCAATACGATGCAGTTGACATCGGCGGTGGAGCCATCGCCGACCGGAGCCCCCTACAGCCACACGGTGTGGAAAAGAGTGTGCTGCGAATAAGTCGCGGTAGGACGGCTCGATTTGCGGCCAGCGACGGATCTCCTCGGCCGCCGTGCGCGAACGTTTCCTCGCTTTTCGTACCAGATCAATCAACCGAAGGAGAATAACGATGAAATTACGGATATCCGTGACCCGACGTGCGGCCGCGTTGGCAATATCACTCTGTGCGATGGGATTGTTGCTGTCGTCGCAGCCAGCCGGGGCACAAGGCAAATTTGTCATTAAGCCGGTGGCAGAGAAGAGGCTCAAGCAGCTACCGGCGGGACCGCTGTATTGGCAGCTGGAGAATTTCTCCACGCTTGTGCAGGCTCAGGCCGCTGCAGTTGAGACGTCACTCGCGGCCGAAATTTCGGGCAAGGTCTGGCTGTTCACCCTGGGCGCCAAGGGCGCCCCGACGCACGGCGGAATCAGGATCGCCGAGATCGGGCCGATACCTCCGATCACCGCATCCGAGTACCTGTTGCGCATCAACCATGCCGGCGGACCGCCCGGTGCCAAAACGAAGGTGCATTCACATCCGGGGTCTGAAGCCTTTTTTGTGTTGTCTGGCCAGCTCGGCCAAAAAACCCCGCACGGCGTGGGCCATGCCGACGCCGGAAAGTCCATGAATGGACATGGTCCCGGCTTGCCGATGGAAGTCTTCAGCAGCGGCACGACCGATCTGGACCAGATCGTCTTGTTTGTGGTGGACGCTACCAAATCGTTTTCGGTGCCGGCCAAATTCGAGTGAGGTAAGGCCGGCGGCAACAATGAGCCGCCGGCGTCGTCAGCTCATGGCCCCAAGCGCCGCTTCCGAGTCTCAGCTTTACCCGCTTGGGGTAAGCCACTTGGTGACTGTGATTGGCAATCAATCGTGTTTCACATATACACGCCTAAGCCGACGCGTGTGTCGGCCTAGGCTTCAGCGTTGACGCCGACTCGAATGTCTTGCCGGCGCCATCATGCGCCTGATGATATCCGTTCCAGACCGTGCGTAGTTGCGACTGCATCTCCGCAAGCGGTGGAACAGAAAGCCGGTCGCCGTCCCGGTGCAGAATGCCGAGGCGGTCGAGCTTGGCGAGTGCGTCGTCAACTTCAAAATCGATGCTGACATCAAAGGTCTGCTTCAGCCAGTCTTCGATTCCAGCATCAAGCTCTTGTTGTGTCGGTGGTTCCGGTGAGGACAGAATAAAGTAGTAGGCGAGAAACGCCTCCTTGCATTCCTGCTGCTCCGCGGCGCCGATCAGGGAATCGAATATTCCCGCATTGTTGTTGACGTTGCGGAAATAGACATTGTCGGTCAGTTCCATCTGGTAAAGCAGAGTCTGGCGCTGGTATTTCATCCATTGGCGCACCATAAATCCGCCGAGCGCGACCAGGCCGCTAAGCGCCGCCAAGGCGCCATTGAGTTCGTTTTCCCGCACCGCGCCCGAGATGCCGAGATAAAACCCGGCGACCAGGAACAGGACGGTGACGGTTGAGGCCAGCTTGATGAGAATCGGAATGCCGCCGAGCAGTGCCGGCAGTCCCATCACCAGCATGTCAAACTTGCTCATCACCACGCGCACATTCGGAAACAGCGCATTGAGATCGGCACCAGCGATATGCTTGAAATATTTGATCAACACGCAGCCGGGCCGGAGCTTGCGCTGCGCCATCCGCTTGCGGCCGCGCTTGGTGACGAAGGCGTCCGCGGATTTCAGGGCCACCAGCATGATGACGTCGTCGTAGACCTCGACGTCGATGTTTCGCCGGCGCAGGCCATACCAGCGTTTGATTTCGAAGGTTTCGTGGTGGTGCCCGCGCCGGAAGATGCGCACCTCGCGGAAGTCCTCGATCGGCGCCTGGATCTTGATGCGGACGACCGCATGTTCGCGGTGCGAACGCTCGATCTCATCGTGCGAGATCTCGACGAAATTTGCGCCCTTCAAGATCGCGACGAATGTGTCCATAAAATCGTCGTAGGACCGTTCGAGTACCCGCGCGTCGAACTTGCGGTTCGGGTCAAGGTCGGGACTGAAATAGAAATAGTCGCTGTGCAGCTTCTCCAAAAGATCGAAATATTCGTAGTGGTAGATTGATGCCAAGGTGCGGCAGACTTGCGCGAACGCATCGCGGTCCGAGGTGTCGCCGAGCCCGCCATGTGCGGCCAGCGCCGCCAGAATGTCGGATTTGCGCACCGGGATAAACTGGTCTGTCGCCAGGTTTGAAATGTCCGCGCTGTGTGTTTGCGTTTCCGCCGTCATTCGCCCCCCGGCTATCGCCATCGGCCTCTGCTCGGCGCCATCATACGCAATCGGTCACGACAGGAGAACCGTGCCCGGACCGGCAATGCGCGCCCTGCGAAAACAACGATGCGGCCAGCCTTGGCGTCGTCGGCTGGCGCAAACCGTCACAATTGCGGGCGTCCGATCGGACCGCGATAGAATGCCGCTGCGTCGGCGGTGAAGGCGTGCCGCGATGCGGCGTCGACATAGAACATGTGGCCGCCGCGATAGAGCTTGAGTTCGGCGCGCGGCGGCCCGCTCAACGGCGGCAGATGGTCAAGGACATAGCGGCTGACGCCGTAGGGCGTGACCAGATCAGTGTAGCCATGCGTCACCATCAGCCGGAACGTGGGATGCAGCGCCAGCAGGATGCTCAGATCGTTGGTCGCGCTCGGCTGTGAGAACCGTCCGCGGCCGCCCCAATTCCAGGCGCCCGACACATCGGAGTTCAGCAGGTGATAGGTCATTTCGGTGGTGTAACCGAGCTGGTCGCGCGCATAGGTGACAAACGCCCCGCCATAGGCGCGCAGCATGCCGTCCAGCATCGGGTCCGGCGTGCGGGCTGACTCCGGACCCGGGAACGGATCGTCGCTGGCGAAGGTCGCGTCATAGCTGCTGACGATCTTGCCATCGTTCGCGCGCAGATTCTTGACATAGGCATTGCGAACGAAGCCGCGCGCCTTGGCGACGACGTCCTCCGGCAGTCCCGTCATCCGAGCGACACGGGCATAGAACCTGCGCGCCGCGTCCCCACGTGGCGGCGGGCCGGCGAGTGTCGTCAGATAGTCCGTCATGGCAAATCGCTCAGCTTCCGCCAGCGCCTGCGGCGTGAAGGCCTTTTTACGCTCGAGTTCGGCGGCGACCAGCGACGGCAGATGGAGCGCCGCGCCGAGCGCGAAGCGGTTGCCGCCATACTGGAACGCGCCCTCGATCATCGGCGAGACCATGATGATGCCCGACGCGATGATGCCCTGTTCGCTTTGCAGGGTGCGGGCGACCTTGGCGGCACGAAACCCGCCATAGCTCTCGCCGAGCAGATATTTCGGTGCGTCGTTGCGATTGTTCTTGTTGACATAGAGCGCGATGACCTTGGCCAGGCTCTCCGCGTCGGCCTGCACGCCCCAGAATGATTTGGCGTCATCCGCCTTTGCCGTGCGGCTCCAGCCGGTGCCGATCGGATCGATCAGCACCAGATCGGTGAAGGTGATCCAACTGTCGGGATTGTCGACGAGCTTGGCGGCCGCACCGTCATTGCCGTTGGGGCCGAAGGTCACGATCTTCGGTCCCACCAGGCCGAGATGCAGATAGGCGGACGACGCCCCCGGCCCGCCGTTGAATACGAAGGTTAGCGGGCGCTGCGCGCCGCCGGCATCCTTGGCGACGTAGGCGGTGTAGAACACTGCGGCGCTGCGCTCGCCCGACTGGTTGAACAGCGACAGCGTTCCGGCGGTCGAGGTGTAGGCGATGGCGCGACCGCCGATGGTGATCGTATGCTCGCGCACCGAATCCGGTGGCAACAGCCGCAGCACGCTGCCGCTCGCCGCCGCCGGCGGAGCCGCATTGCGGCGTCCCGGCCGTTCCCGTTCCTGCGCCACCGCGTTGATCGCGGCGCCGGCCATCACCAGGATCAGGACAATGCGGCTCAATCGCTTCAGGAAGAGGCGAGGGGACATGGGGGTTCCGTGGCTGTTGAAGATTGGGCCCTGCGGCTGGATTACGCGAATTCGATCTTGCCGGTGATCTCGACCTCAAGGTCGATGCCTCCGACGGTGAGGACGATCTTGGCCGGCAGGTTTTCGCCGTCTTTCAGCCGGCCATCCGCGGCGGCCGCGCGCACGGCGGTCTCGATCTCGCGCTGCGAGGTAACGCCGACCATCTTGAGGAACTTGCGGACGCTGGTGTTCAGGGCTTCTTCGTTCATGGCGCTTTCTCGTATGTTGGATTTGCCTGCTGCTCCGGCGGTTCGGTCCAAAGCCGGGGCTGCAAGCCTAGCACATTCAGATACCGCGCTCCGCTCGGTGTCGCGGATTTGAAGTTCCCGCAACCGCCGCGGTGGGCTTTTCCAGAAACCTCAAGTCGAATTCCGGCGCATGCCTTATGGACCGGCCAAAGCGCCGTTATTTCCGACGTTCGTGTCAAAAGTTATTGCGATGTATCACGAACTTCGAAAAGACGGCCCGAGACACCTTAGCGCACGGCTTCGTGAACATTTTGCGGCCGGGCCGGCCGCGCCTGGAGCCCGACAGTCTCAGTAGACAACCCAGGGCAGATCGGGGAATGTCAGCCCCCGGCGCCCGCCGGCCAACGCCAAAGGTATCTTGTCAGGGTTTTTCAACATGCCGTTTCCGAGGGGGTCACGTGCCCTTGAGCGTTTCACCGTCCTGGATTTGACCCGGGTCAGGTCCGGCCCCACAGCGGTCCGCGAACTGGCCGATTGGGGCGCCAATGTCATCAAGATCGAGACTCCTCCCGGCCTGGAAACTGGCGAACCACCTGGCGGTCCCCGTGAAGGCCCGGATTTCAAGAACCTGCACCGCAACAAGCGCGCCATCACGCTGAATCTGAAGGCGCCGGAAGGGCTCGCCGTGCTGCGGCGCATGGTCGAGCAGGCCGATGTGCTGGTCGAGAACTTTCGCCCCGACGTCAAGGAACGGCTCGGGATCGACTACGAGAGCCTGCGCAAGATCAACCCGCGCCTCGTCTATGCCAGCATATCCGGCTTCGGTCAGGACGGCCCCTATCGCGACCGGCCCGGCTTCGATCAGATCGCCCAGGGCATGGGTGGCCTGATGTCGATTACCGGCCTGCCGGGCCAGGGCCCAGTCCGCGTCGGCATTCCGATCGCAGACCTCACCGCCGGGCTGTTCTGCTCGATCGGCATCATGGTCGCGCTGCTGGAACGCGAGCAGTCCGGCGAAGGCCAGTGGGTCCAGACTTCGCTGCTGCAGGCGCAGATTTTCATGCTCGATTTCCAGGCCGCGCGTTGGCTCCTGAAAAAGGAGGTTCCGCGCCAGGCCGGCAACAACCATCCGACCAGCATCCCGACCGGCGTGTTCAAGACCAGCGACGGTTACGTCAATATCGCGACCACCGGCCAGAAAATCTGGGAACGGTTCTGCATCGCCGCCGGAGCTAATTCCCTGCTGGAACGGGATGAATACAAGAACGCCGCCGCGCGCTCGAAGAATCGCGATGCCCTCAACGCCGAGATCGATATCCTGATGGCGCAGCGCAGCAGTGCGGAATGGGTCGAACGGCTCAATGCCGCCGGCGTGCCGTGCGGGCCGATTTACGATATCGACGAAGTCTTTGCCGACCCGCAGGTCGAGCATCTCGGCATCGCGAGTTCGGTGCAGGAACATGACGGCCGCACCACCACTGTCGTCGGTCAGCCGTTCACGCTTTCGCGGACGCCGAGCACGATCGCGTCACCCCCACCCAAGCTTGGCGAGCACAACGATGATGTGCTGCAGGAGTTCGGCTACAGCGCCGAGGACATCGCGGCGTTGCGCGAAAGTAAGGCCATTTGACCGGCCAAGTTCCGGCCGGCGGAGACGCATGACATGACGACGACGGACAAGATGCTCGCACGCAAGGATGGCGGCGTCGGTTACCTGATCTTCAACAATCCGGAACGGCACAACGCCGTGTCGCTGGAAATGTGGGAGGCGACAAAGACGATCCTCGACGATTTCGCCGCCGATGATTCCGTGCGCGTCGTGGTGCTGACCGGTGCCGGCGGCAAGGCCTTCGTTTCGGGCGCCGACATCTCGAAATTCGAGAGCGAGCGCGCGTCGCTGGAGGCAACCCGCAATTACGGTCTCAAGGCGGAAGCCGCCTATTCCGGGGTCTACAATTTCCCCAAGCCGACCATCGCCATGATCCGTGGTTACTGCATCGGCGGCGGGCTCGGCCTCGCGGTCTGTTGCGATCTGCGTTTTGCCTCCGACAGTTCGCGTTTTGCGGTGCCGGCGGCCAAGCTTGGTCTGGGCTACAGCGCCGCCGGCCTCAAGCGCCTTGTTGATGTCATCGGCCCCGCCTTCGCCAAGGAGATTTTCTTCACCGCCCGCCAGTACGACGCCGAGGAAGCGCGCGCCATGGGTCTGGTCAACCGTGTGATGCCCGAGGCGGAACTGGAGGCCGCAGTAAAATCCTGTGCGGAGATGATCGCGGGGAACGCGCCGCTGACCGTCAAGGCGGTGAAATTCATCGCCAACGACATCATGCGCGAGGAAAGCAAGCGCGACGTCGCACGTTGCGCCGAACTGGTTGAGCAGTGCTTCGCCAGTCAGGATTATATCGAAGGCCGGCGGGCCTTCATGGAGAAGCGCAAGCCGGTTTTTTCAGGAGCCTGAGCGCACGCGACCATACTGCGGAGAAATCTGAAAATCGCGCCGGAAATTTGATCCCGTAATAAGACGACGGAAACATATAACGACAAAGATAACATGACAGGCCGGCAGGGGAGCGGGCCGCTCGATCAGGGGAAATTGCGTGGCGTCTGTTGAATTGCAGGGACTGACCAAGCACTACGGTTCGCATGCCGTCGTCGATCATGTCTCGCTGATGATCGAGCATGGCCGGCTGGTCTGCCTGCTGGGACCGTCCGGCTGCGGCAAGACCACGACCTTGCGGCTGATCGCCGGCTTTGTTGAGCCTACCGCCGGCGAGGTCCTGGTTGGCGGCAAGACGCTGTCGTCGCCGGCACGGACCGTGCCGCCGGAGCGGCGCAACATGTCGATGATCTTTCAGAGCTATGCGCTGTGGCCGCATATGACGGTCGCCCAGAACGTTGCCTACGGTCTGGAGCTGCGGAAGGTCGATCGCGATACCATCAAGCGCAAACTGGATTCGATCCTGGCGACCACGCATCTTGCGGCGCTGGCGGATCGCTATCCGGCCGAACTCTCCGGCGGCCAGCAGCAGCGGGTTGCGCTCGCGCGCGCGCTGATCGTGGAACCGGAAACGTTGCTGCTGGACGAACCGCTCTCCAATCTCGATGCCAATCTGCGCGAGGAGATGCGTTTCGAGGTTCGGCGTCTGCATGACGAATATCGATATACCACCGTCTATGTCACGCACGACCAGTCGGAGGCGATGACGACGGCCGACATCATTGCCGTCATGAACGGCGGCAAGATCGAGCAAGCCGGTTCCCCGGAGGAAATCTACGACCGGCCGCGCTCTGAATTTGTCGCCCGGTTCATCGGTTCAAGCAACGTCATCAAGGGCAAGGCGCTCGACAATACGCATATTTCCTTTGCCGGGACCGCGCTGCGCTGCGCCGGTTCCTGGATCAAAACGGGTGCGGATACCGCCATTTCCATTCGCCAGCACGATATCTCCCTATTGCGGACACAACCGGAAGAGGCGGAGAATGCCGTGCCGGCGACTGTCGTCCGGCAGGTCTTTCTTGGCAGTGGGCGGGACTATCTGGTTGAAACCGTTGACGGGACACGATTGCGCGTCGTGACGCCGGCAACGGAGAATATCTCCCCGGGCTCCGGGGTTTGGCTTTATCTGCCACCCGATCTTTGCCGGGTGTTAGTGACTTAGTGCCGGCGATTTGAAGTTCTTGCACCACTTGATGCAAACGCATTCAGGAACTTCAAATCGAAAAGCGGCACTAGAATCATGAACTTGCTAGTGCCCTTTGTTTCCGAAGTTCGTGTCAAAGGTTGCCGCGATGTATCACAAGCTTCGCAAACGGGGCACTAGCGCGTGATCCCGAAAAGTGGGAACCGTTTTTCGGAAAGGATCACGCGTCAAACAAAAGAACAAAAAAATGTATGCCGGCCATGTTGATCCTAATAAAGCGGATCACGGGCTCAAGCGGCGGAAAGCCGCGGTTCTAAGAAAATAGAAACTGAGAATGTCTCTCATGGGAGGATGCCGCGATGACGACGGCTCGATTTTCCAGGCGTGACGTACTGAAAGGTTCAACAGCGTTGGCGGTTGGCACGGTGTTCGCGTCACCGGCCGGTGCTGCAGCGCCGCCCGCCAGCCCGGTGACCCCGGCGCTGGTCGAAGCGGCCAAGAAGGAAGGCAAGGTGGTCTGGTACACCTCGGTCGACCTGCCGGTCGCCGAGCGGATCGGCAAGGCCTTCGAAGCCAAATATCCCGGCATCAACGTTCGCGTTGAACGTACCGGGGCCGAACGCGTGTTCCAGCGCATCGGGCAGGAATATTCCGCCAACATCCATGCGGTCGACGTAGTCAACTCTTCCGACGCAGCCCACTTCATCGTCTGGAAGAAGAAGGGCATCCTTCAGCCTTACGTTCCGGAGGACGTCGCCAAGCATTATCCGGACGATCACAAGGACAAGGACGGTCAGTTCGCGACCTTCCGCGCCTGGCTGTGCGTCATCGGCTACAATACGAATTTGGTGAAGAAGGAGGACGCACCCAAGAGTTTTGCCGATCTGCTCGACCCAAAATGGAAAAGCAAGATCGTCAAGGCGCATCCCGGCTATAGCGGCACGATCATGACCGCGACCTTCCAGATCGCGCGCGACATCGGCTGGGATTACTTCGAGAAGCTCGCCAAGCAGAACATCATGCAGGTGCAGTCCTCGTCCGATCCACCAAAGAAGCTGGCGCTCGGCGAGCGTGCCGTCATGGCGGACGGCAACGAATACAACATGTTCCGGCTGAAGGAGCGTAAGAATCCGGGACCGGTCGAGATCGTCTACCCGACCGAGGGCACACCGCTGATCATCGGACCGAACGCGATCTTCAAGGCCGCGCCGAATCCGAGCGCGGCACGGCTGTTCCAGAGCTATTGCTTCACGCCCGAAGCGCAACAACTCATCATCGACATCGGAGGGCTGCGCTCGGTCCATCCGCTGACCAAGGAGAAGCCCGGCCGCATGCCGTTCGCGCAGATCAAGAAAATGAAGGACGATCCGGAAGGTGTCGAACAACAGGCCGCGGCGATCAAGGCGCGCTATACCAAAATCTTCCGCGTCTAAAGACGCGAAATGATTTTACGCGTGAGCATTGTCGGGATGGCAGGAGACGGTGCGCCGTGACTGTCGCATTGCCGGCTGAGATCGCCGACCGACGCAAGATCAGGATCGACCTTTCACGGCCGATCCTGATTGCGTTCGCGCTCGTGCTTTGCATTCTGATTGTCCTGCCGTTGTCCTGGCTCGCCTATTTCAGCCTGGTCGATAGCGCGGGTACCTTCACCTTGGCGAATTTCCGCCAGTTGATCGCGGACCCGGTTTTCGTCGAACCGTTGATCACGACCTTGATCATCGCTGTCTGTTCCAGCGTGATCTGCTGCGCGGTCGCGGCCCCCATGGGCTGGTTCGTCGCGCGCACCGACCTGCCGTTGCGGCGCACGATCCGTGCGCTGGTGACGGCGTCATTCGTGACCCCGCCGTTTCTCGGCGCCATCGCCTGGGAAATCCTGGCGGCGCCCAACAGCGGCCTGCTCAACAAAGCCTACCGCGCGCTCACCGGCGCGGAGATGGACGTCTATCTGTTCAACATCTATTCGCTTGGCGGCCTGATCTTCGTGATCTCCTGCTATACGTTTCCTTATGTGTTTGTGCTGGTCGCCAACGCGCTTGACCGCATTCCCGGTGACCTGGAGGACGCCTCGTCCATCCTTGGCGGTCGCGCCTGGATCACCGCGCGCCGCATCACCATTCCGCTGGCGCTGCCCGCGCTGCTCGCCGGGGCGCTGGTTGCCTTCCTGCAGGCGATGACGCTGTTCGGCTCCCCGGCGATCCTGGCGCTGCCGGCCGGCTTCCACACCATGACCACCAAGATATGGAGCCTGTTCCAGTATCCGCCGAAGCCGGAACTGGCCGCCGCCGCCTCGCTGCCGCTCTTGGTCCTGACGGTCGGTCTGCTGCGCGCGCAACATTTCATTTTGGGACGTCGAGGTTACACCGTCGTCGGCGGGAAGTCGGGCGAACCTCGGCTGATCAAGCTGGGGTGGTTCGTTGTACCGGCGCTGAGCTTTGTGTTCCTCATACTTCTTCTGCCGGTATTCCTGCCGTACTTCGCGCTCTTCAACGCCGCGTTCTCGCCGATCGCGACCACCTTGGTGACACCCTGGAACGCGACCTGGCAGAACTTCCATTTCGCGTTTTTCGAGCTGTCGGCCACCAAGCTTGCTCTGAAGAACACCTTCATCCTCGGGTCGCTTGCGGCGACGCTCGGCACTGTACTCGCGCTCGTCATCGGCTACCTTACCGCGCGCAAGGCCGTGCCCGGCCATCGCGCCTTGGCCTTTCTCGCTACAGCGCCGGTCGCCATTCCCGGCATCGTGCTCGGCGTCGGATTGTTCCTCAGCTATACAAGGCCACCTTTCGTGCTTTACGGCACACTTTGGATCCTGCTCATCGCTTATATCACCATCGAACTCCCGGCCGCCTATCAGCAGATGCAATCCGCCTACCGTTCCCTCAATCCGGAGCTCGAAGACGCCAGCCGAATCCTGGGTGCGACGCGGCTGCAGGCATTGCGCCACATCACGGCGCCGCTGTTGCGGACCAGTGTGATCGCGACGTGGTGTTTCATCTTTGTCTCTGTGATCCGCGAATTATCGGCCGCGATCATCCTGTTCACCTCGGAAACAAAGGTTGTTTCGGTATTGATCTTCGATCTGAAGGAAAGCGGCGATCTCGGCGCCATCGCGGTGCTCGGCCTCTCCATGCTGGTGCTGACGTTCGCCGTCATCGTTGTCGTCAACCGGCTGGCGGGCACCGGGCCCGGCTTCCGCCTGCGAAACAATTAAGGGCGTGCACATTGGAGCAATCATCGCCGGACGTATCGGTCGCGCAGCAACTCGCTAACCGTATCCACGCGCTCGACGCCGCCCACCTGCCGGCCGCGGTGCGCAGCAAATGCATTGAACTCGTGATTGACGTCGCCGGGCTGTGCGTCACAGCTCGCCGGCAGGACTACGTCCAAGCCGCGCTGGCCGGCTGGGACGATGATGGATCTTGCACAGCAATTGGGCATGCGCGCGGCCTCAACGCGGCCGGAGCGGCCTTCGTCAATGGCACGGCCGCCCACGGCGAGGACTTTGACGATACGTTCGAGGGTGGTCCGGTCCATGCCGGAGCGGTCATTGTTCCCGCGGTGCTCGCCGCCTGCGAGCGGCATCATGTGGACGGTCCGGCAGCCCTGCTGGGTATTGCCGTCGGTGTCGAGACCATCTGCCGGCTGAGCCTGGTCGTGCCGAAGGCCGTTCATCGCGCCGGCTTTCATCCGACCGCCGTGTTCGGGACGATGGCGGCCGCGGCCGGCGTCGGCGCCGCGTTGCGGCTCAAGCCGCGCGAGATCGTCGACGCGCTCGGCATCGCCGGCAGCATGACAGGCGGCATCATCGAATATCTCGCCGAAGGCACCTGGACCAAGCGGCTGCATCCGGGCTGGGCGGCGCAGTCCGGCCTGCGCGCGGCGCTGCTCGGCAAGGCACGCTTTTCCGGACCGCGCACGGTGTTCGAGGGCGTGCACGGCCTGTTCAACGGCTTTGCCCACACCAGCGACGGCGACTACGACGCGCTGGTTGGCGATTTTGGTTCGCGTTGGGTCACCGAAACGCTGGCGTTCAAGCCCTATCCCTGCGGGACCATGACGCATCCCTATATCGACTGCGCGCGGCGCCTGGCCGCGCGCGGCATCGCGGCTGAACAGGTGAGGGAACTGGTCTGTGAGGTTGCCGAAGGCACGGTTCATCGCCTGTGGGAACCGCTGGCGAACAAACAATCGCCGCCCAATGGCTATGCCGCAAAATTCTCCACGCCTTTTTGCATCGCGGCTGGCTTCGTGAACGGTTCGGTGGGGCTCGAGGCTTTCTCAGATCAGGCCGTTCGCGATTCCCGCGTGCGCGCATTGGCGGCCAAGATTCGCTACGTGATCGATCCGGACAATCCCTATCCCAACAACTACACCGGGCATGTCCGCGCGACCCTGATGGATGGGCAAGTGATCGAGGAGCGCCAGCCTCATATGCGCGGCGGCGCGCATGAGCCGCTGACGCGGGCCGACATTGAGGACAAGTTCAAGCTCAATGCCCGTCATGGTGGCTGGACCGACAGTCGCATCGACGAGGCCCTGCATAAACTCAACGCTATATTTGATGGCCCGGTCGATTTGACTTCGCTGCGCGCGTGAGGATGGACATGACTGCGAACAACAAAGAACTTGAAGGCAGGGTCGCGATCGTGACCGGAGCCGGCCGCAATATTGGCCGTGCCATTGCGCTTGACCTTGCCGATGCCGGCGCGGCGATCGTGGTCAATGCGCGTTCGCACCGTGAGCAGGTTGATGCCGTTGTCAAGGAGATCGAGCAGGCGGGCGGCAAAGCCGTTGCGTTCATGGCCGACATTGCGGATCCGGCGGCGGTCGAAGCGATGGCCGCGGAAGCCGCAAAGCGCTTCGGCGGCATCGATATCCTGATCAACAATGCCGCGCTCCGCCGCGAGAAGTCGATCGAGGAGATGAGCCTGGCGGAATGGCGCGAGGTCACGGCGGTGACGCTTGACGGCGCCTTCATTTGCATTAAGGCCTGCCTCGCACATCTGAAAAAGAGTTCTCTCGCCACCATCATCAATGTCGGCGGCCTCAGCGCGCATACCGGCTCCAAGGACCGCGCCCATGTTGTAGCCGCGAAGTCCGGGCTCGTGGGTTTGAGCCGTGCGCTGGCACACGACCTGTCTGCCGACAGGATTACCGTGAATTATATATCGCCTGGCTTGATCGGTACCGCGCGTCCGAAGGGGTTTACCGAGCCACAGCATCATGCGGTCCACCGCACGATCAGCGGGGAACGCGGAGCGCCTGAGGACGTGGCCGCGACGATCCGTTTCCTCTGCGGTCCCGGCGCCCGCTACATCACAGGCCAAACGATACATGTGAACGGCGGCGCCTATCTGGGCTGACGGCGGCACCTCATGGCAGGCAGGTGCCTGGGGCGGTTGGCCGCCCTGGGCCGGACGTGCTAAGCCCTGCCCCCTGAACTCCCCATCTAGAGGATGCCATGTATACGCAACTCGAACTCTATATCGACGGCAAATGGTTGAACGGTGACGGCCGCAAGGGGGAGGACGTCATCAATCCGGCCACCGAAAAGTCACTGGGCGTGCTTCCGCACGCGTCCAAAAGCGATCTCGATCACGCGTTGGAGGCCGCGGAGAAGGGCTTCAAACTCTGGTCGGCAACGTCCGCCTACGACCGATCCAAGAGTTCTTCGCAAAGCCGCCGAACTGATGCGCGAGCGTCATGACAGCATCTCACGCATTCTCACGCAGGAGCAGGGCAAGACCTATCCCGAGTCGCGCGGCGAGGTGCTGGTTACTGCCGATATTCTCGACTGGTATGCCGAGGAGGGTCGCCGCGCCTATGGCCGCATCGTGCCGGGGCGCGCGAACACTGTCCGTCAACTGGTTCTGAAGGAGCCGGTCGGCGTGGTCGCGGCTTTCACCCCGTGGAATTTCCCGACCCTGACGCCGGCCCGCAAGATCGGCGGCGCGCTCGCGGCCGGTTGCTCGCTGATACTGAAGGCATCGGAAGAAACGCCCGGGAGCTGCATTGAGATGGTGCGTTGTTTCGCCGACGCCGGACTGCCGGCCGGCGTACTCAATCTGGTGTTCGGCGTTCCGTCGAACGTGTCCGAACAGCTCATCGCGTCCGACATCGTCCGCAAGATTTCGTTCACCGGCTCGATCCCGGTCGGCAAGCACCTAGCCGGATTGGCCGCCAAAAGTATGAAGCGCGCGACCATGGAACTCGGCGGTCATTCCGCCGTCGTAGTGTTTGACGATGCCGATCCGGAAAAATCGGCCGACACGATCGCCGCCTTCAAGTATCGCAACGCCGGTCAGGTCTGCATCTCGCCGACACGCTTCTACGTTCAGGAGCCGGTCTACAAAAAGTTCCTCGCCCGGTTCACCGAATACGCCAATTCGATCAAGCTCGGTGATGGCCTTGAGAAAGGCACCACCATGGGGCCGCTCGCCAATTCACGCCGGCTCGACGCCATGGAGAGCATCGTCAACGATGCCAAGAGCCGTGGCGGCAAGATCGTCACCGGCGGCAAGCGCCACGGCAATCAGGGCTTTTTCTATGAGCCGACGGTCGTCACCGACATTCCTGATCACAGCAAACTGATGACCGACGAACCGTTCGGTCCGGTCGCGCCGGTGATCGCCTTCAAGACCTTCGACGAAGTGGTGGAGCGCGCAAATTCACTGGAGTACGGCTCGGCGTCCTACGCCTTCACCTCATCGGCGCGCACCGCGCATGCGATCGGCGACGCGCTGCAGTCCGGCATGGTCGGCGTCAACAGCGTGGCGATCTCGACGCCGGAAACGCCGTTTGGCGGCATCAAGGAATCCGGCTACGGCAGCGAGGGCGGCATGGAAGGCCTGGATGCCTACATGCACACCAAGTTCATCTCGCAGGGCTGAATCGGTCTGCCAGTTGTCTGGCGGCCTTTGTGTCGCCGGTAGCGAACTAACAAAGCGCCATCGCAACCTGCGTTGCGATGGCGTTGTCATATCGGTTGTCCGTGTTCTACGCCGAGGCTTGGCAGGCCAGCCAAACTTTTTCCGGCGTTGCCGGCATGTCGAGGTGCGCGCCGGCATCCCCCGGAATGGCGTCGGCGATCGCGTTCATGATCGCGGCGATGGCGGCCGTCGTGCCGGCCTCGCCGACGCCCTTGACGCCCAGCGGATTGGTGGTCGCCGGCACCGGATGCACATCGTCCTTGATGTCGGGCATATCGTCGGCGTGCGGCATGGCGTAGTCCATGAACGAGCCGCTGACGAGCTGGCCGTTGTGCGGATCGTAGACCGCGGCTTCCATCAGCGCCTGGCCGATACCCTGCGCGAGACTGCCGTGCAACTGGCCGTGCACGATGGTCGGATCGAGCACGTTGCCGCAATCGTCGACGGCCGCGTAGGAGACCAGATCGACCTTGCCGGTCGTCGGATCGACTTCGACCTCGGCGATGTGGCAGCCATTCGGAAACGTCTGCGGGACGCTGTTGTTGGCGTTGGTGTCGAGGCTCTCTTCGATTTCGCCGCTTTTCGCAAGCTGGGCCGCGCGTTCGGCGACATCGAACAGCGAAACCCGCTTGTCGGTGCCGACAACGCTGAACTGGCCATCGTTGAAGACGATATCCGCTTCGCCGGCTTCCAGCATCATCGCCGCGACGGTCGTGCCTTTGGCCACCATCACATCGATCGTATGCAGGATCGCGCTGCCCGCGGTCATCGCCGAGCGCGAGGCAACCGACGCCGCGCCTGCGATGCCGAGATCGCTGTCGCCATGGGCGTGAATGATCTTATCCGCCGGAATGCCAAGACGTTTCGCCGCCACACGCGGAAACACCGTTGCGTGGCCCTGGCCGGTCGACTGCACGTTGAAGGCCAGTGTCATCGTGCCGTTACCCGGGAACGCAACGGCAGCACCTTCCATCGGAACACCGCCGGAATGCTCCAGGAAACACGAGAGGCCGAGCCCGCGCTGCTTGCCGCGGCGCGCGGAATCGCGCCGGCGTTGTTTGAAGCCCGCGACGTCGCCAAGCGTCATCGCCTTGTCGAGCATCGGCTTGAAATCGCCGCTGTCGTAAGTGGTGCCGACCGGCGTCTTGTAGGGCATTGCCGAAGCCGGAATGAAATTGCGCTGGCGGATCTTGACCGGGTCGATAGCGGTCACGCGCGCGGCTTCATCGACCAGCCGCTCGAGCACATAATTGGCTTCCGGCCGGCCGGCGCCGCGATAGGGCCCGATGGGAATCGTGTTGGTGAAAATGCAGCGCACCTGCAGAATCGATCTTCGGGATGCGGTACATGCCGGGAAAGCAACGGGTAAAATTGTTGGTGGCGGCAAACGCGCCGGCCGAGGCAACGAAGGCGCCCATGTTGCACAACGTTCGCACCCGCAGCGCCAGGAACTTTCCGCGTTCATCGAGCGCCAGTTCGGCTTCGGCCCAGACGTCGCGCCCCTGCGTATCGCAGACAAACGCCTCCGACCGCGTCGCCATCCAATGCACCGGCCGTCCGGTCACCCGCGCGGCCACCAGCAGAGCAGGGTATTCCGGATAGACTGGCGTCTTCATGCCAAAGGCGCCGCCAACATCCTCGGTGATGACGCGCAGCCTGTCCGGCTCGATCCCCATCACGCCCGCGGTGTTGTCGCGCAGCGTGCCCGCGCTCTGCGAACAGGCCCGCAATGTGTAACGATCGGTCGCGGGATCATAGCTGCCGGTAGCGCCGCGCGGCTCCATGCTCGCGACAACCAGGCGCTGATTATATAATGAAACTTTCGCGACCCGCGCCGCCGACCTGATAATGTCGTCGACCTCTTTGCCGTTGGCATCGGGATCAGTTGCGGGGCCGGGCCAATCGAGCGCAACATTGCCCGGCACCTCCGGCCACAATTGCGGCGCGCCTTGTTTGATCGCATCGCGTACATCGACGACGGCCGGTAGTTCCCCATAGTCGACGACGATTGAGTCGGAGGCTTCCTGGGCCTGGTGATAGGTTTTGCCGACCACCAGGGCGACCGCTTCACCGATATGCATGACGCGTTCGCCGGCGAGAGCCGGTCGAAACGGGAGCGACAGCTTGGCGCCGCCGCGTCCGGTCATCGGCGGATGGCGCGACACGCTGCCGAGTCCGGCCGCTGTCATGTCGGCAGCGGTGAGGACAGCAACAATTCCGGGCATCGCCCGCGCGGCCTCAGTGTCGATCGACCGAATGCGTGCGGATGCATGCGGCGAACGCAGGAAAACACCAAAGAGCTGGCCGTCACGAATGTCATCGGCAACGAAGCGGCCGGCGCCACGCAGCAATTGATCATCTTCCACGCGACCATGGTGGTGGCCGTGGCTGTCAGCATCGGTCGAACTCATAAGCGGCTTCCGGAGATTGATTGCAGGACAATGAGGAGGCTCATTATAACCCAAAGCGCCTGGCGGGGTCAGGTGTTTCAGCCGATGACCTGCCGATGGCGGACGTGCGACCATGCGCAGCAGATGTGTTTCAACTGGATTGCTGCTTTTATCTCGTCCTGGCGGAGAAAGACATGAACCAAACGCGAACAAGCGATGCGACAATCGACAATCCGGCAAGGAGTACCGCTAGGCTCGTCGCTCCCGCTTGCATCGATAGTTTCATCCGGGATTCGCTGGTGACGATGGGGCTTTCAACAGCTGATGCGGCCAACACCGCCGAACTGATGACGGAAGCCGACCTGACAGGGGCGGACGCCCACGGTGTCTTTCGTCTGCCGCAATATGTCCGGCGGCTGCGTGGCGGCGGCATCAATCCGCGGCCCAACATCACGGTCAAAAAATCCGCGGCGGCGACCGCCATGGTCGATGGTGACAATGGCATGGGTCATCTGGTGATGGCGCGGGCCGCGGAGACCGCGGTCGAGCTCGCGCGTGACAGCGGCATCGGCTGGGTCGGCGCGCATCGCTCAAATCATGCTGGCGCGGCCGGGGTCTATGCCGCGCTGCCGCTCGCCCACAACATGATCGGCATCTACTCGGTGGTGGCGAGCGCCAACCACATGGCCGTCTGGGGCGGCGCCGAGACATTGCTTGGGACCAACCCGCTGGCGGTCGCGATTCCAGCCGGTGAGGAAGCCCCCGTCGTTCTCGACATCGCCACCACTGTTGTGTCCTACGGCACCGTGAAGAACTATCGGCTGCAGGGCCGCACCATGCCGGAAGGCTGGATGGTCGGTACCAAGAACGGCGCTCCGATCACCGATCCCAACCGCAGCATGGAAGGCCTGCTGTTGCCGATCGGCGGCTACAAGGGCAGCGGCTTGGCGCTGATACTGGGCCTGCTCGCCGGCACCCTCAACGGAGCTGCTTTCGGCCGCGACGTGATCGATTTCAACTACGACGATACGAGTGCCTGCGACACCGGCCATTTCATCATCGCGCTCGATGTCACGCGCTTTCTGCCGCTGGATCGCTTCAAGGCCGAGGTCGACCGGCACTTGTGCGACCTGCGGGCGTCACCCGTATTGCCCGGCTTCGATGCCATTCGCCTGCCCGGGGAAGAGCGCCGCCGGCGCCGCGCGGCGCGGTTGCGGGACGGCGTGCCGGTGCCGGCCGAATTGATAACGCAACTCGATCAGCTCGCCATTGAACTCGGCGTGCAGCCGCTCGGTGAGCGCGGCAAATAGAACAGCCGTATCCATTCCTTACAGAACGGATACGGCTCTTATTTGATCAGCAGCGAAAAGCGCAGGCTGCTATTTCTTGACTAGGATGGCCTGCACCCGCTTCTGGACGCTTTCCGGCGTCTTGTAGACCTGATCGATCAGTTCGGTCAGTTGCTCGCCTGTCAGCGGATTGACGTCGATCTTCGCCTTCTTGGTCTCGGCAAGATAGGCGGGATCTTTCATGGTGGCATCGAAAGCGCGCCGCAACGCCTCAACCCGATCCTTCGGGACGCCTGGCGGGACAAAGAACGGCCGGCCGATATCGAGCCGCGCCATCACCAGCCGCATCGCGGCGCGATCGGCGTCGCTCTTGGCAAAGTCGAAGACATTCGGCACGCCGGGCAGTTCCGGATTGCTGGTGAATCCCCACTGCGCGATCACCTTGATCGTCTTGTCTTTCAGCCATGCGCCCTTGAGCGCCCGCAGCGTCGTCCAGGCCGAGATCAGGCCGTTCACTTCGCCTTTTTCCATTGCCAGCATGATCTTGCCGGTGCTGCCATAGCCGGGAATAACCTTGAACTTGAATCCAAACAGGGCATCGGCCACCAGCGGAAAATCATATTGCGACGAGCCGGGCGCCTGCGCGCCGAGTATCAGCTCTTTGGTCTTTGCGCCATCGAGGCTCTGTACCGGCGACGTCTTCCAGACATAGGCGACATGCGTTTCGCGATTGGTGTTGCCAATCCAAAGAATCTTGGTCGCATCGAACTTGACCGGCGTGCCCTGCAGCAGCGGAATCGTCGGCGTCCCGCCGAAACAGGCACCGATCACGGTTCCATCAAACGGGCCATTGGCATAGAGCGTATTCGTCGCCGTGACGCCGCCGGCTCCCGGCTGATTTTGCACGATAATCGTGGGATTGCCGGGGATGTGCTTGCTGAGATGGCGGGCCAGGAGCCGTGCATTGATATCGTAACCGGAACCGACACCGATCCCGACCACCATGCGAATGGTCTTGCCTTTGTAGAAGTCGGCAACACTTCCCTGCGCCGTTGCCGTGGCGCTTGCTGCCAGGACGGCAAACAAGGCCAACAGAGTTCTTCTCATCACTTTCCTCCGATTTTCGATTTTATAAATGTAGAATCTTGTACAAAATGAGTGCGACTACGCAGCCGCCAGGTCGCCTCCTGGTTCGAGCGGCAAGGCGACCGCTTGCTTGCGTTTGGCCGACAGATCGAGGGCCTTGGTCAACATCAGATTGCGGTGCGCTTCCCGGGCGGTCGCCGCCTGAGTCGGCAGGCCGAGCGAGACCCGGTTGAGCCACGAGACCGTTTCGTCCGCCATCGGACCGCGCAATTCGCCGAGCGCCATATCGCCCGGCGGATAGGAACCGAGGAAGTCGACCAGCCGGCTCTTGTCCGGCGCGTAGCCTTCCTCCTGCGGCGCGGAGACCGCGAGCACCATGTCGCGATGAGTATCGTCGATGGTCAGCACGCCGTGCGTGCCGTTGATGCCGACTTCCAGACTGTAGACCGCACCCGGCCAGGTCACCGGCAACGCCCACGAAATATTCAGATGATAGACGCTGCCGTCGGAGAACATGATCATGCCAGCGGTAGCATCGATGCCCTGATAGAGCGGTCCGAGCACCTTGTCGACGGAGCGGGCGTAGCATTCGACCGGCGTCTTGGCCTCCATGTACCACATCACGATGTCGAGGGCGTGCGTGCCGGAAATCACCATCGGCGAGATCGTCGCCGGATCATCGGTGCGCTTGTAATTGTCGATGGCCACCAGCCGGTTCATGAACGCGCGTGAGGTCACCAAAGTCACATCGCCGAGAGCGTTGGTTCGCACCTTTTCCTTGGCCGCGAGCCATTTGCGCCGGAAACGCTGGGTGTAACCGACGACCGCATCGAGCTTGGCGTCTTCGATCGCCTTGAGCACGCGCGCGGATTCACCGAGATCGGTCGCGAGCGGCTTCTCGATCAGCATCGGCGTGCCGCGCTCGATCGTCGCCATGACCGGTGCGACATGCAGATGCTCGTCGGTGGCGATGATCGTTGCCGTCACTTCCGGCCGGCGCAGCAACTCGCGATAGTCGGTGGTGACGAAATCGGCGCCGATCCGGTGAGCGACGTCATTGCCGCGGTTCGGATTGCGCTCCGCGATGCCGATCCATTCCACCGCCGGATGACGCGCGGCGACCTCGCCGCGGAACAGCCCGACACGACCGGCCCCGATGATGGCGAGCCCGATTCCCCTTGCGCTCTTCTTCACCGCTTTGCTCCCACCATCTCCGCAACTGCCGACAGCGTTTCATTGGTCAGCGGCAGATCGATCGGTTCATTGCGCTCGGCTGCAAGATCGGCGGCCAGGTAGGTTTCCATCACCATGCGGGCATGTTCCGGCGCCACCATCGGCGCGCGATCGAGAATGCAGGATTCCAGAAAATGGATGGTCTCCGGTCCCATTTGACCGGCGAACACGTGATCGACCTGTTCGCCGGGCATGGTCGACATCGGATAGCGCGTTCCCTCTGACTACCGTATTGAGCCAATTGTCGCGGTGGGTGTCGTCGAGGATGAGCGCACCATCGGTCCCGGTGATCTCCACCCAGGTGGCGCAATAATTCGGGTAGCTCGGCGGCAGGTTCCAGCCTCCGCCGATTACCACCAGCATACCGTTGTCCATGGTCACGGTTGACCACATGCAATCGTAGGAACCGTTGACCGGCTTCATGTAGCCGTAGGAGCCCTGCGAGTAGACCCGGACCGGTTTGGCCGGCTCCAGCAACCAGAAAACGAAGTCCAGGTCGTGGGTCGACTCCATCACCACCGGCGAAAGCTTAACCCGGCTGGCGATTTTCTTGCCGAGGCTGCGCGATAAATGCCGGCTGACCATGACGGAGACGACCTTGCCGAGCGTGCCGTCGGTTATTTTCTTTTTTGCATAAGCAAACTTGGTATTGAAACGTTGCGAATAGCCGATGGTAAATTTCAATCCGGCGCGCCGCGCAAGCGTGATCAGCTCATCCGCTTCCCACAATTCCATCGCGATCGGCTTTTCCAGGAGGACATGCTTGCCGGCCTTGAGGCAGTCGCGTGCGATCGGAAAATGGGTTTGTTCCGGGGTCGTGCAGACATAGACCACGGAGATTTTCGGGTTGTTGACGATGTCCTGGTAATCGAGTGTCGCCGTCGCCGGATTGGTCAGCGCCTTGATCTCGGCGAGGCGATCCGGCCGGATTTCGCAGACGTGCAGCTTATCGACGAGCGCAGACCGTGACAGCGTTTCTGCCCGAATCCCCCCGACACCAACCGGTCCCAATGACGGCTGCTTCCAATTGTTGCACTGCTTCTTTCCCCCTCAATTCAATTTCTTGGTCGCCGCCTTCCAGCGGGCCGGCGCAACATGGATCGGGCCCCCGCCTTTTGGCAACAACGGATTTTGCTGCGCTGATTATGCCGAAATGGTCTTTGCGCAGGTTTGTTCGCGATTTGAAAAGTGATGTTCTGGAACGCCGGATCTCCGGCTATGTCACTGTATCGGTGCGACAATTTTGCTTGCGGTGCTCCACATGCTGTCCGGCAGCGCCGACCATTGCGTTGCAGCAACCGCGGCGCAAACGACCCGGGCCTGCATGTCGCACCGAAACCGAGTTGCGTATCTCAGGCGACACTCCTACCATAGATACTAAGTTCGCGCGTGAATAAGCGGACAAATCACTAGGGACGACGTGCCAAGTTTGGATGGGTTTCAGAATGCTCGCGGCATTGATGAAGAGCTGTCACTCATCCGCTGTCGTCTGTAAAAATCTTCCGGCACAGGCAAAAAAAGAACTGCGGTCTCGTCCGTTGGCGGCAAGTCACCGCCGCTGGGAGGGAATTATATCGCATCAAAACAATCGAAATGAGAAAAGACCAGGGCGACATTCATAGGACGATCAGGGAGGATATCCATGAGCAAGTCGAACTTTTCAAGACGCAACGTCTTGCAGGCGGGTCTTGGGCTTACAGTTGCCAATTTCATGCCGTTCAGTCTTTCGCAGGCGCTGGCGGCGACTCCGGAGGAAAGAATTGTTGCGGCGGCGAAGCCGCTCGGCAAGACCGATGTCCGTGGCATGATCTGGTCGAACTACTACGTTCCGATGACGCCCGCGATGGAGGAGTTCCGTAAGCAGACCGGCATCGGTGTCGGTTCAATTCAGGATATTTCCATCTTTGATGCGCCGCAGCGTGCGATGGCCGAGGCCCTGTCGCGCTCGCCGCAATTCGACTTCTTTCATATCGATTCCAATATGATTCCGTCGCTGGCTTCGGCGGGCCTGCTTGAACCGTTGGATGACTATATCAAGAAGGCGAACTTCAGCTTCGATGCTGTCGGTGATTTTGCCAGCTTCATGACCTACAAGGGCAAGACATACGGCGTGCCCACCGACGGTAACGTACATGTCCAGTACATGCGCAAGGATCTGATGGAAGATCCGGATAATCAGAAGCGCTACGAAGACAAGTTCGGCAAGAAGATCGCATGGCCGGAGACCTGGGAAGACGATCTGCGGCTGCAGCAATTCTTCCACAATCCAGACAAGGGCATCTGGGGCTCGGCCAACCTGCGCAACCGCGCGAACGGCGTGACCTGGTGGTACATGATGTTCTACAGCGCCGGCGGCTTCCCGTTCGACGGCGACATGAACCCGACCTTGAACACGCCGGCCGGAAATTACGCGGTCGAGCGCTATCTGGAAGAGAAGAAGGCCGCCCATCCGGAATCGCCCGGTTGGGGAACGCCGCAGATGATTCCGCGCATCGCCGGCGGCAAGGCATTCTCCTGCCAGTATTGGGACGGCATCATCAAGCTGAATGAAAATCCGAAGAAATCGAAGACTGCCGGAAAATGGGCCTATGGTCTCGTTCCCGGATCGGACTTCTCCGGCAAGCGGATCTATCGGTCGATCTCCTCGCCGCTTGGCGCCGTGCTGGTAAACAAATACAGCCCGCGGAAGGCGCAAGCCGCCTATCTCGCACTGTGGTGGGGCACCGGCAAGAACTCGACCCAGATCGTCTCGGATAACGTCAACACATTCCACGATGCATGGGCCAAGTCGCACATGACCGCGCCGTCGGTGCAGGCAGCCTATACGCCCGGTGGACTGAAGGGCGTCGAGCAGAACCTGCAGGTGGCGAGCCCGCCGATCTATCTGACGGGATATCTGGAGTTCCAGGACACCTTGGCGAAGAACTTGTCGGAGGCCTATGTCGGTCAGCTGCCGGCCAAGGACGTGCTGAAGAAGACCGAAGAAGAGTGGGCGAAGATCGTTCGCCGCACCGGCAAGCGCAAACTCAAGGATGAGCTTGCGAGCTACAAGTCCGTCATGCCGAAGGTCGACAAGCCGAGCTGACCTCCAACGGATCGTCTTAAACAAGACACCGAAAAGCACGACCTGGACGGATCGCAAAATCTGCGGTCCGTCGAGGCATCTATCGGGGACGAAGCGAGGGGCGCGACATGACGGCCGTATTGGCGGGTGCCGCCGAAGCCACAGCAATTCCCGCAAGCCGGGAGCAATCGCGATCCCGCGCCGTGCGGCGCTTTCGATGGGTCTTGCTGTCGCCGCTGATCACTTTGTTCGTGCTCGTCCTGATGCCGGTTCTTCTGCTTCAACTCTATTTTTCGTTCCATCAATGGACGGTCTATCTCGGGTCCTGGTGGGAGGCCGATTTTGTCGGTCTCGACATGTTCCAGGAGGTATTCACCGACGCGCGCTTTGGCTGGGCGATTGTGCGCTCGCTTTGCTTTGCTACCGCCTCGACGCTCGGATGCTTTGTTGTCGGCTTTGGACTGGCCTATCTGATGCACAAGCCGTTCCGCGGCCAGGCCTTCTATTACATCATCTTCATCCTGCCGATGCTGACCGTGCCGATCGTCGTCGCCTACACGGCGGAAATGCTGCTGTACCAGAGCGGACCTGTTAACGACATCATCAGCAGGCTCACGGGGACGGATTTCAAAGTGGCTTGGCTGTCCAATCCGGACTTCGCGCTGACTGCGGTCGGAATTCTGGAGGTCTGGAACTGGACCCCGTTCACCTTCATCATCATGTTGGCCGGCCTCTCGGCGATCCCGAAGGAACCGATCGAGGCCGCCGAAATTCTTGGCGCGTCGCGCTGGCGGATTTTCTGGGAAGTGCAGCTTCCGCTGTTGCGGCCAGTGATATTTCTCGCGCTGGTGTTGCGCTTTCTTGAGGCCATGGCCGAATTTCCTAAAACCTGGGCGCTTTTTCAGGGCGGCCCCGGCACCGCGACCGAAACCATCCCGGTATATATTCATCTGACCACTTGGCAGTATTTCCAGATCTCCAAGGGTGCGGCGCTGTCCTACGCCGTCATGGTTTTGATGATGGTGATCGTGCTGGTGGCCATCGCGCTGTTGCAGCGGGAAAAGAAGGCGCTTGACGCCATGTACGAAAAGCCGGGGGACGCGACGTGAAGCCGGTGTTCTTGCAAGCGGAGGCGTTGCGATGGCGGCGATGACCAAGTCGAGGCGGCGCCAGATTAGCGCAGTCGTGCGCTATGTGATCCTGACTGTCTGGGCGCTGATCGTGTTCTTTCCGATCTACTGGATGGTCGCGACCTCGTTCAAACCATCGACCCAGTGGTTTTCCTGGCCGCCGGTTTATTTTCCCGATCCGCCGACCTTTCGCAATTACATGAACGTCTGGTTTGGCGTGCAGGAATATGCCGAGACGCAATATATCCAGTCGCTGCAACGTCCGCTGATCGCCTTCGGCAATTCGCTCATCGTCTCGGTGAGCGCGACGTTCTTATCGGTGCTCTATGGGTCGATGATCGCCTACGGCGTGTCGCGCTACAAGGTGCTGTCCGAAGCGCGCATGTTTCAATTGCTGATGCTGCGGATGATCCCGCCGATCGTGATCATTGCGCCCTTGTCGCTCTACTATTCGGCCATCGGCTTGCTCGATACCATGCCGGGCTTGATCATCATCTACTTCCTGACCACGCTGCCCTATGCGGTGTGGATGACCAAGAGCTTCATTGATGAAGTGCCGCGCGAAGTGGAACAGGCCGCCGAAATCCTCGGCGCCTCGCGCTGGCGCACCATTTTCGAGATCGTCTTGCCGCTGATTCGCTCCGGCCTGGTTGCGACCTTTTTGTTTATTTTGATCCTGACCTGGAGCGAGTACCTCATCGCGCTGATCCTGACCAAGACCGACGTTGTCACCTTGCCGGTCGAACTGTCGAAATATCAGGGCACGTCGGAAGGCCGCGTCTACGGCCGCCAGGCCGCGCTCGCCGTCGGCATCACGATTCCGCTGATGATCGTCGGCCTGTTCATCCGCAAGCATCTGGCGCGCGGCTTCAGTTTCGGCATGGTACGGAGATAGTTGTGGCACGGATTGAGCTCAGCAACCTGCACAAGGCCTTCGGCGCCGTGGTCGCCGTGAAGAACCTCAACTTCGTGATTGATGACGGTGAGTTCGTCGTGTTTGTTGGACCGTCCGGCTGCGGCAAGACCACAACCTTGCGCATGATTGCCGGCTTTGAGGATCCGACCTCCGGCGAGATCCGGATCGACGGCCAATTGGTCAACGATCTTGAGCCGCGCGACCGTGGTCTCGGCATGGTGTTTCAGAGCCACGCACTTTTCCCACACAAGACAGTGGCGCAGAACATCGAATTCGGTCTGCGCATGAAGAACATACCGAAGGCCGAGCGCGTCAAGCGGGTGCGGGAAGTGGCCGAGATGGTTCGCATCACCGGCCTCCTCAACAAGATGCCGAACCAGTGTTCGGGCGGCGAGTCACAGCGTGTTGCGCTGGCGCGGACGTTGATCACCAACCCGTCGACCTTTCTGTTGGACGAGCCGCTGTCGAGTTTGGACGCCAAACTGCGCCGGGAAATGCGCGCGGAATGCGACCGGCTGCACGAGGAACTGCGCCGCACGTTCATCTTCGTCACCCACGATCAGGAGGAGGCGATGACGCTTGCCGACCGCATCGCGGTGATGCGTCTCGGCGAACTTGAACAGGTCGGCTCGCCGATGGAGATCTATTCCGATCCCGCGACCTACTTCGTCGCCGATTTCTTCGGCTCACCGTCGATGAATCTGATCGAAGGCGACGTGATCCATGAAAACGGCGCAGTGCGTTTTCGCTCCCCACGCTTCGACATCGCGTTGCCGGAAAAGTACAAGGCGACGCCCGCCGGCAAGACCACGTTCGGGATCCGGCCGGAGAATGTCGGCGTTCGCCTCGGCGCCGGGGGCAGCATCGACCTGCCGGTCAGGCTTGTCGAGCCACTCGGCAAGGACACGCTGCTCTATTTCGACGACGGCACCGAACGCGCCTTCGTCGCCGTCAGCGAGGGCCTCGGCATGGCGGAGGTCAGGAGCGGCTCGCCGATCGCGATTGATTTCAATCCGGGCGGCATCTATTTGTTCGCGCCCGACGGCAAGCGGATTCGCGCCGCGGCTTGATCACCCTTCGCCGGTTTTCGTCGCCCGCGCGCCAAACACGGCCGCGGCGAATTGCGGATAGACCTCCGCCAGTTCCGGCGCGACCGCGTCGCGCAGCAGACGCAAGGTCTCCGCCGACGGCGGTGCCGTTTCCGGCACACGCTCCGGCATATCGAACGCAAAGGCGGTGTTGTCGCGGATTTCTTCGACCGTGTGGCCGGGATGGACGCTTTCAAGCCGGAAGCGCTTGCGATCACGGTCGAATGCGAACAGACAGCGGTTGGTGATGAGCGCGATCGGTCCGCCTTCGCGGAACACGTTGGGAGGGCTCGTGCCCGGTGCGCTGATGAAATCGACCTTCTCGACCAAGGTGCGGCGCGAATGCTCGGTGCGAAACAGGATCACGCGCGGCACGATATAGTAAAGATAGGCCGAGCCGAATGAGCCGGGGAAGCGCGCGGTCGGATGGTGATAGTCGCCGATCGTGACCAGGTTGATGTTGCCTTCGCCGTCGATCTGTCCGCCCGACAAAAAGAAAACATCGATGCGGCCCTGGCCGGCGCAATCGAACAATTCGCGCCCGCCGTCGGTGAAGAAGTTGTGCTTTCGGCTTTGCAATAACGAAACGTAAGGCCGGTTGCGGCCTTGCAGGCGGCCGCGTTCGCGCGCCAAAAGCGACGCGGTCGCCGGGATCGGCGAAGCGTTGCCGACCGCGACGTGGCGAACGTCGCCGATCAGGCGCGAGATGACGTCGGCGAGCAGTTCTTCATCGCGCCAGTCTTGCGTGGTTTGTTCAGGCGGCGCGGCGGTCATGGGCATAAAGTTCCAGGTAACGGGCAAAGCCATCCGCCGTCGCGGCCAGTTCGGCATACTCGGCAAGATGCGCGCCATCGGTCGGATAATGGTCGGGCAGCGGCAGCGGCCAGGCGCCGCGTTCGGCGATCGCGACTGTTTCAACATAAAATCCCGGCAGCGTCCCGGCTGCCAGCAGTCGGATCTGCGAGCAGATTGTTGTCTTCGATGCGTTCGACCGTGACGATGGTCGTCTGCGCCGCGTGCGCCAGTGCGGCCAGGTCGCGCTGCCGCCCGATCCAGACATTGCCGTCACGGTCGGCCATCGGCGCGTGGAACAAAGCAACATCGGGCTTCAGTGCCGGCAACAGCACGATTGGATCGTTTTTGCCGAACGGATTGTCGACCACCGTCCAGTCCGGCCGGTTGGCCAGCACGTCCGACCCGATCAGGCCGCGCAGTGGCATGAACGGCACGCCTTTTTCCGTCGCCTGCAGAGCGGCATAGAGCGCAGGGCAGGTGGCATCCAACATGCGGATCGAGCCGGCTTTGATGGCGGCGGTGAAACGCGGCGCCGGGCCGAATTCGCCCAGGCTGACCGCGGAGGTTTCCAAGTGTCGCCACGCAATCGGCGCCGATCAGCATATCGGCCTGCAGGCTCGAGGTCGGCAGCGCCACCAGATGCAGGTTCTTGACGCCGCGCCGGATCAGCGCACGGGTCGCCGCCATTGGCACACCCGACACCTCCCGCGGCACCGCCAGCATGGCGCCGTCCGGGATGCTGGAAACCGCCTCATCGAGTGTGCGGGCAATCGAGGCCATCCGTATGGGGTCTCCTGGGCCGGGTGAGGGGACGAGGCGACTTTAATTCCTGCCAGGTGCGATGTCGATAAAGCCGCGGCCGGCGCATCATGTGATGCGCCGGCCGTGCATTCGCAACCCGGGGCAAAATAGGCAGAACTACGACAACGCCGCCTTCACCCGATCCGGCGAGAACGGCACGCGCCGCATGCGGACACCGGTCGCATCGAAGATGGCATTGGCGATCGCCGCCGACAGCGGGCGCATCGACGGTTCGCCCGCGCCGGTCGGCGGCAGTTCCGGCCGGTTGATCAGGACAATGTCGATCTTCTCCGGCGTCTCGGTGATGTCCAGGATCGGATAGGTCAGCCAGTCGACGCTGGTGACATTGTTCTGGTCGAATTTGACCTCTTCCCACAACGTCCGGCTGGTGCCCTGGACGATGTTGCCTTCGATTGTATGTTCCAGGCCCATCGGGTTGATGATCTGGCCGCAGTCGTGCGCGACGGTGAACTTGCGCGCCCAGATCTTGCCGGTGGTAGCGATCGACCTCGACCTCCGCGACGATGGCGACCACGGTGCCGTTGCGTTGCGAATAGGCGATGCCGCGCCCCGAGACCGTGTTGCCTTTCTGATCGCTGCGCGGCGACGGCCGGCTGACTCCAGCCGGCGCGTTCCGCCGCCGCCTTGATCACCGCGACATCGCGCGGCGATCCTTGACGTGGCGCAGCCGGAACTCGACCGGATCGACTTGGAGCGCGGCCGCGACCTCGTCCATGAACAATTCGCTGGCGAACTGGATCTGCGGCCCGACCGGATCGCGCAGATGCGAACTGCGCAAGCGGCGAGGCGCGATCGAGCAGCGGCGCGATCGTTTCCCAGCCCATTCGTTTGTTGTCGAAGGCATAGGATTCCGCCGGCACGCCGAAATCGTCATGCACCTTCAGCGGGATGCCGCGGAATTGTCCGGCGAGCGTATCCGGCGGCTTGCTGCCGTTGGTCAGCACGTCATGCCGCGAGAAGCCCTTGCTGATGAACTCATAGGCGATGACCTTGCCGTTGGCGTCGATCGCGGCGCGGGCGTGATGGATCGAGGCCGGACCTTTCGGATCCCAGCCGGTGGCCTGGTCGCGCATGTATTGCAGACGCACCGGCTTGCCGACCGCCTTCGCCAGCACCGCGGCATCCATGGCGCAATCGTCGGCGTCACTGCGGCCATAGGAACCGGGGCCGACGACCCAGATCGCGTGCACCGTTTCGGCGGGCACGCCAAGCGTGGCGGCGAGGCCGTCGCGCACGTAATGCGGCTTCTGCGAGCCGGTCCAACAGGTCACCTGGCCGTCCTTGATGTCGACAACCGCGCAGGCCGGTCCCATGCAGGCATGCGACTGGAACGGCCATTCGTATTCGGCCTCGATCACGCGCGCGGCATTCTTGAAAGCGTCCTCGGTATTGCCGACCGGCTTGACGATTTCACGCTTGCGCACCGCAGCCTTGCGGATGTGATCGTAGAGCGCGGCCTGATCCGGAAACGGCGGCGCAACCTTCGACCATTCGATCTTGAGCTTTTCGGCGGCCTTGATCGCGTCCCATTCCTTGTCCGCGACCACGCCGAGGAAGCCCTTGTCCCAGACCACCTTGGCGCCGGGAATGTCCTTGATCGAGCTTTCGTCGACCTTGACCGGCACTGCTGCCGGCGATCGCCGGCCGGATCATGCGCGCATGCACCATGCCGGGCACTTTCACATCGGTGCAGAAGTCCTCCTGTGCGTAGACCTTCGGCGCGATGTCTTCGCGCGGAATGCGCTGGCCGACGATCTTGTGGTCCTTCGGCGATTTCGGCTTGGCCTTGCCGGGCGCATAGAGCGCGTTGCCGATCTTCTTGTTCCAGTCGAGCTGGACGTTGAAGTAGCGCCCGCCGATCAAATCGGCGTAGGAGACCTTCTTGCGCCGGATCGCTTTTGGCGTGGACGACGCCGTCGGTGACGATGAGATCGTCGGCCGGCAGCGCCGAGTTTCTGCGCCGCCATCTCGACCAGCACGCGGCGCGCTTCGGCCGACGCCGCGCGCATCTGCTTGCCGCCGAGCATGCACGCCGGTTGAGCCGGACGCGCCGCCCTGGTTCACGCTGGTTGCGGTGTCGCCCATGATGACCTTGACGGCCTTGAACGGCACGTCGAGTTCTTCCGCCACGATCTGGCCGATCGCGGCAAACAGGCCTTGGCCCATGTCCATCTTGCCGAAATAGGCCGAGACGCTGCCGTCGGCATTGATCGCGATGTAGGAGGAGAGTTGTTCCGGTATCAGCGGCGGCTTTGCGCCTTGCGCCTGCGCGGCATTGATCGCGAGCACGGTGTTCAATCCGACCGGCATGCCGATCGAGACCACGAATGCGCCGCCGGCCTTGAGCAGGGCGCGGCGCGAGAACGTGTGTGGGCTTGTCCATCTTTGTCATGATCGCCTCCCTCAACCCATCATCGTCGCGGCGCGCTTGACCGCGCGCAGGATGTTCATGTGGGTGCCGCAGCGGCATTTCAGCCCTTCCAGCGCCTGTTTGATCTCGGCCTCGCTCGGGTTCTTCTTTTTGTTGAGGAACGCCGCCGCCGTCATGATCCAGCCGTTGATGCAATAGCCGCATTGCGGCACCTGCTCTTCGACATAGGCCTTCTGGACCGGATGCGGATTTTCCGGGGTGCCGAGGCCGGCGAGCGTCACGACTTTGCCATCGCCGATGGCGGAGACCGGCGTCGCGCAGGAGCGGATCGCCTCGCCGTCGAGATGCACGGTGCAGGCGCCGCATTGCGCCAGCCCGCAGCCGAAATGCGGATTGTTGAGCCCGAGATCGTCACGCAGCGCATAGAGCAGCGGCATGTCCGGATCGGCATCGATCGTTGTGATCTTGCCGTTCACATTGAGTGAAATGCGTTGGGTCATGGACGTTCATCTCCCTGAGAATTGGCGCTCGGTCAGGCACGACGGCGAAGCATTCGCCATCGGTTGACCTGCCGTTTTTTCTTGAGAACGTTTCTAGATTGAGACTATTCCAGCAATCTCAGGCGCGGAAACTAAAAACGTGACGGAAACGAAAAAGTGAGAAGGAGGCATGCCAAAAACGCAGCAGCGCGCTACGCACGTCAGACCGCAATGTTTACGCCAAATTTATGCGACTAGGTGGTTGGTTCGTTATTTGGTCGTCGATCAGATTGCGCACCGCATCAAACAAGTCCCGCACTTGTTGTTCCGGAATGTTGCGGGTGATGAAGACCAGGCGATTGCCGTCCATGTCCGCCGGCCAGGAATCAAGTTCCACCGGCGGATGCGCAAAATGTTGCACGAACTGCACCAGTACCGGACCGCGGCAGCCTTCGACATTCAAAAAGCCCTTGACGCGCAGCAGGTCGGGACCGCGCAGTTCGATCAGCACCTTCATCGCCTGCTCGAACGCCGCCCAGCGGATCGGTGCCGGATCGCTGATCACGAAGCTGCGGATGTCGTCGGTATGCACGGCTTCGGCGATGAAGCCGTGATGGCGATCGCTGGCCGCGTCATGCGGCTGCTGTGCTGGATCTGCCGCCAGGAGACAGCGCGGATCGATATTGCCGCCGACCGCGACATCGATTGCCGCGCGGGGATTGAGTTCCCGCAGGCGTCGCGACAAGTTGCCGGGTCGCGGTGTCATCCGCGAGATCGGTTTTGGAGATCACCAGCCGGTCGGCCAGGATCGCCTGCTTGCGGGCTTCCGCCGACCAGTCAAGCGTGGCGAGCCCGCTGACGGCATCGACCACGGTCACCACCACCTCGACAAAACATTCGGTGCCGAGCGCGCGGTCGGTGGCGAAGGTTTGCAGGATCGGCCCGGGATCGGCGAGCCCGCTGGTCTCGATCAGGATACGTTGGAAAGAGCGGGATCGCTCCGCGCTCGCGCTCCGATATCAAGGTCCGGAATCGCGATCTGCAGATCGGTACGCGTGGTGCAGCACAGGCAGCCATTGCCGAGCAGCACGGTTTCGTCGCTGGAGGCGCGCACCAGCGCGTCATCGATGCCGACCGCGCCGAATTCATTGACGATGACGGCGGTGCCGTGGCCCTCCGGCGATTCCAGAAACCGCCGCACGATCGTGGTCTTGCCCGCGCCGAGGAAGCCGGTGACGATCGTGACCGGAACCCGCGCGCCGCGCTCGCGGCGCAGGCGGCGCCCAAATTGTCCGGCTTGTTTTGAGGGGAAAAGGTCGAGCATCAGATGAACTCCCTCTCCCCATGGGCGGGGAGAGGGTGGGCGTGACGGGGGCGGCCGCCGGTCGGTCGCCTTGACACCGTTGGTTCAGCCATATCGCGGTTCACCCCTGTCGCGACCTCTCCACACATGAGTGGAGAGGTAGGTGCGCTGCGGCCGACGCCAAGATCAGAATTCCATCTCCAGGATATACAGTCCGCCGACATGGCGGTCGACGGTGTAGACGATCCCGCGCTCGTCGACAAAGACGTCGTTCATCTGGATCGTGCCGGTGGGCGCCAGCGGCGGTGCGGGCGGCACGAAAGTGCCGATCTCGCGCGGCTGATACGGGTTGGAGATGTCGAAGGCCCGCAGACCGCCGTTGAAGAAGGTGCCGAGCACGATCTGATCGTTCTGCCAGGAGGTCGGCAGCGGCACGTTCTCATGGATGTTATGGGCGCCGAACCGGCCTTTCGCGGCGAACGCCTTGTGATCCGGCAGCGGGCAGGTGGCGATCGGCACCAGATTGGTCTCTTCGCGCGCGTCGAGGATCCAGATCAGCTTCGGCCAGTCCTTCGCGTTGTTCTCGGTCGACTCGTCGGTCACCAGCATCAGGCCGCGGTCGAACAGCGGGACCACGGTGTGCATGAAGCCGGTATAGGGCGGCGAATTGGTCCAGTGCGACACCGGCTTGGGATTGTTCTTGTCGGCAATGTCGAGAATGAACATGCCGCCGTCGATATAGCCGAGATAGCAGCGGTCCGGCCGCTGCGGATAGACGTTGGTGTTGTGCGCGCGATAGCCCTTGTCGAGCGCATGGCGCGGCGGCGGCATCACGTTGTCGCCCTGCTTGGTGCCGGGCATCCACCAGCGGCCCATTTCGACCGGCTTCGACGGATTGCGCACGTCCCAGCACTGATAGAACTGGTCATCGGCCGGGTTGGTCGGTTTGAAGTCCGGCGCGCCGGCGGCCATGTGGACGTATTCGCCGTCGCAGAACCAGAGTTGATGCACGCCGCGCGACGTCGCGCCGGAACGGTCGACGAACGCGATCGACTTCGGCTTTTCAGGAACCGAAATATCGAAGATTTCAAAACCGGCTGGTTGCAGCCCAACCTTCTGCACCTGATAAGCGACCACCATGAGATTGCCGGCGGTTTCCAGCGAATTGGACCGCATATGGCTCTGCGGCAGGTCGGTCTGCACGACCACCTGCGGCTTGCGGGGATCGGAGACGTCGACGCCGGTGAAATTCTTCGGCGCGCTCTCGTGCGCCATCCAGAGGATGCGCCGCCCGTCGGGCGCGATCTGCACCGACATGCCTTCGCCCATGCCGCCGAAACCGCCCAGGTCGTGCTGGGCGAGCAGCTTGAAATTCCAGGTGACAGGCTCGGCGGAGCCCTGGCTCAGCGGCCGGCTCGAAGTCATGGACATGCGTTTTCTCCTGATTGGCCGGCTTTGCGGCGTTTTCGTCCCTTGTGCGCACGATCCGGAAGAGGTGCGGACCTTTCCGGATCGACTGTGCGCCAATTGAATTCGTTAGGCGGTCGTAGCGGCTTCGGTCTGACACGGTCGCGATCAAGCGGCCGGGAGAATAATTCTGCTCGACAGCATCCGGCAAGGTCGTTTCATATCTAATACGCCAGCGAAAACAACCCGCATGCCTGATCCCCAGACTCCGAATGATGCGCCGTCCACCAAACGGGCCGGTAGCCGCTGGCTGTGGTTCTGGGACCCGCAATGGCCGGGCATGCTCGGCGCGCTGGCTGTCGGGATCGCGGGCGGTGCATTCGCCCGCTATATCCATCTGCCGTTGCCCTGGATGTTGGGTTCGCTGTTTGCGACCGCAGCACTCAGCCTTGCCGGGCTCCCGCTGCGCACCACCAGTTATGGTCGCGCCGGCGGGCAGATGATCGTCGGGGCCTCGACCGGGCTCCTGTTCACCAAGACCGTGGTGCTCAAGCTGATCGTGCTGCTGCCGCTGATGTTCGGCGGCACCCTTTTTGCCATGATTGTCGGCTGCTTCACCGCGCTGCTGCTGGCGCGGCTGACCGGTCTCGACAAGACCACGGCGTTCTTCTGCACGATACCCGGCGGCGTCGTCGAGATGGCTAATATCGCCCCGCGTTATGGCGCAACGCCCGAGCCGATCACGGTCGCGCAGATCATGCGGGTATTCATGATCGTGAGCATCGCGCCCTTCATGGTCTTCCACTTCAGTCCGCCGGGCCTGGGCCATCCGGTCGCTCAGGTGCCCGATATGCCCTGGCTGATGACCGTCGTGCTGCTGGCCGCTGCCACGCTCGCCGGTGCCGCGCTGACCCGCTTCAATGCGCCGAACCGCTGGCTGCTCGGGCCGCTCGCTGTCGCCGCGGTCGCCAGCGCCAGCGGACTGGTGTCCGGGCGCGTGCCGGCGATTGTCATCGTCATTGCCCAGGTCGCGATCGGGATATCGCTCGGGACCCAGTTTCGGCGTGAGTTTCTCACCCGCCTCGGCGGCTTCATGCTGGCGGCCGCACTGGCCGTGCTCATCACCATCACGGCCATGGCCGGATTCGCCTTCGCGGTCGCGAAACTGATGGAACTGCCGCTGCCGACCATGGTGCTGGCTTATGCGCCGGCCGGCATGGCCGAAATGGTGCTGACCGCCAAGGTGGTCGGGCTCGACGCGCCGCTGGTGACCGGTTTCCAGCTCGTCCGCATTATCCTGATCGCGCTGTTCTGCCGCTTGGCCTATCGATTGTTCGACCGGCTGACGGCACGATTTCATTAATATGAAATCCGCTGTCGTGGCCCACCGGTCGGCAACCTTTGCCCACGCGAAGCCCGACGGTGGCCCCATGTGCGCGACATTGCAGCCTTCGCGTCGTGTGCTAGTAAGGCGCCCTTCATGACACCGGCCGCGCGCCGGGGCGCACACAATGAAAACGGGTAGCGACCGAGGGAGTTGGAAGCATGGCCACGAACACGCAGAAAATCGGCTGGATCGGCATGGGCCGCATGGGTTACCCGATGGCCGAACGGCTTTTGAAGGCCGGCTATTCGGTGGCGGTCTGGAACCGCACCAAGTCCAAGGCCGAGCCGCTCGCCGCGCACGGGGCCAAGGTCGTCGACAATCTCAGCGAGCTCGCCGATGTCGACGTGCTGTTTTCCATCGTGTCGACCGGCAAGGATCTCGACCAGGTTCTCTTTGGCAAGACTGGCGTTGCCTCCGGCAACGGCAAGATGCCGAAGGTGGTGGTTGATTGCTCGACCATCGCGGTCGATGAATTCGTCGACATCCGCGGCCGTCTGAAGGCGGCCGGTGCGGACTATCTGTGCTGCCCGGTCAGCGGCAACGCCAAGGTGATCAAGGCCGGCAAATTGTCTGCGGTCGCCTCCGGACCGGAGACCGCCTTCAAGGCGGCGCAGCCGATGATCGAAGTGTTCGCACCGCGCGGCGTCTCCTATGTCGGCGACGGCGAACTCGCGCGCGTCTGCAAGATCGCGCACAACGTCATGCTCGGCGTGGTGATCGAGAACCTGATCGAGATCACGCTGCTGGTGAACAAGATGGGCGTGCCACGTCATGCCTTCCTGGCGTTCCTGAACAACGGAGTGATGGGCTCGATGTTCACCGGCTATAAGTCGCCGGCGCTGGTCAATCTCGACTGGACCACGACCTTTACGCCGGAGCTGCTGCGCAAGGATTTGGATCTCGGTCTCGAGCTCGCGCGCGAAAACGACGTGCCGATGCCGGTGACGGCGGCGACCCGCGAAATGCTGCAGGCGCATTTCGGTGCGGCGACGCTGCAGAAAAATCCGGACGAATATCTGCAGAAGGATTTCGCCGCGCTGATGGAGACCATGGCGCTGATGGCCGGCATGAAGCTGGAAAGCGAAAATCAGAAAGTGCCGACCGGCTTGGAAAAGTAGGCTGGAATTCAAAGCGTCGAGGAATTTCAAGAAATCTGCGACGACTGTTGTTTTTATGGCCGGGCCGCGCCAAAGGCGCGTGACCCGGCCAGTTTTAGGTTGCCGACAGGCTATCGATCCGGGAAGGGCGCGAAATCAAACCGAGTGGCCAAGGCGAGCCGGACATGACAATCCGTATGTCATCGCCATTTGACGGCTGCCGATACTTTATGTCGGCTGCACTAATGTGCGCGCTGATCCAGACCTCCATATCGGAGGTTCGCGCGGCAACGTCCGGCCCATTGCGCAAGGCAGTTCACACAATCGTCATCCATACCATCAGTGGCCCGGCATGCATTGATGGCCATGTCGTCTACTCCGGAGCAGCCGGCGACGCGATGCGATGGAAGCGGTTTTTCGATAGACATCCGTTATTGGGTATCCACTATATTATTGACTGCGCGGGAAAAGTTGTCGCGAGCACGCCCGAAAACCGGAAAGCCAATCACGCCCGCGGCAATAACGATGGCACGATCGGCATCGAACTCGTTCACAATGGCGACGGCCGGGAGCCATTTGGGGACAAGCAGATCAATGATTAACAACCACATCCACTTGTCTCAATTGTTTGACGACGGACACTCAGCATTATCGGACTGCTTTATGATTTTCTGCATCTGCTCACCTACCCTATCTTGGATTCGGCATCCTCATAAAACTTGATCGCCTAGCCCACCTTCAGCAGTTTTATTCAGTGATCGATCAACTTGAGGAGAAGCTTGGTGGAGCCCGGACATTGGAGAGACAAGTCGCTGGCTCGCGCGAAATCTGCCATTTTTCGATCACGTCGTACTCATGGGACTTTAGAACACCGGCTTCGCGATCGCCAATGACGACATCCTTTGGATCGATCCGATGGATTATCGGCATGAACGGAGCTGCGGTCGTGCCATACCACGCTGCATTGCCCTCATGCGGGAAATGGAGACGATTGAACAGAATTTCCTTTGGCGTATGACTGTGCTTCCGCAGTAGCGAAATTGGGGTTTCCATAACCCCGAGTTTGGCATTGAGAACGATCATCTCTGGAGATTTTCCCGTGATGATCTGTGAGGCGTCCGGTGCACCTTGAGCGAAGGCAAGACGGGGAAAACCGCCCATCCCGGCCGAAAGCCCTGCAGCCCCGGCGAGTGCCCCAAATTGGCGGCGATTGATCTGCATAGCGATGTCCTCCATTGAGCATGTCCCATCCCCTGCAGTGTCATCGGCAAGGGAAGTTCCATATTTGTGCGCCCATCCTCCGACGGGCGATTTTTGGAACCAGGAGAGAATTATTTCCCTCGAACGGGCGTTCGAGGGCAGTTCCGCCCATAAATTACGACCCACAGAAAATAAGCGCAAAGGAATTATTCGATATTTTCTATATGTAGCTTTTCCGATAACTTAAAGGTTTAAATGTCAATTTTCTGTGTGCCCCTGGCGAGGTTTGTCCGGGGGTTGATATTCCATATTAAAAAATAACTGAATAATTTCAATTGTGTGAGGTGGAGCCCCGGACGCCCGGTGATGCGGTCACGACCCGCGCCAGCAGGAGCCGCACCTTGCTCCGTCGACCGAACGTCTCCGAAAGACGCCCTCGGCGAGCAAGACGATAAGAAAATAATCCTTCCAAAGGAGGCCGTCAAGCATAAAAGGAAAATATTCTAGAAGCGGCCGGAGCCGCCCCCACGAACGAATTCGACGACCCGCGACCATCGCGTTTCGCTGCGACACCGTCGCAATGGGCTGCCATGATGGCTACGTTCCTCGCGGCCACGACTTTTGTCCGGCTTCAGGCAACGGAGAGAGCTTCCATATGATCTGCATGACCGCCTTGGCGCAATCGTCACTGGCCTTGACCGGTGGGCCTCTCGCGATCGTCGCGATGCTCGCATTGGTCTTACCGGCCTCACCCGCTTTGGCGGAACCGGCCGCGCCGGAGGTCCTCTCGCCGCTGCTTGCGACGCCGGTTGCGCCGCCTAATCCCGTGATGGGCGCCGATGCCCGCAGGCATCTGGTCTACGAGATCGTGCTGATGAATATCGGCGCCAGCGCAATCGCGCTCAATACGATCGAAACGCTCGATGCCGCCGGCGGAGCCGTCCTTGATAAGCTCGCCGGCGAGGCGCTGGTGAAACGGCTTCGCCTCAGCGCCGCCGGCAAGGGCGCCGCGTTTCCGGCCGGCGGCTCGGGCGTCCTGTTCATGGACGTGACGTTGCCCGCGGACGCCACGGTTCCGCGCGCCCTGAAGCATCGTTTTCAAGTTGCCGTCAGCAAGCCGCAAGGCAAGGCGTCAAGCGGCAGCGACCACGATCCCACGCCGCAGCCGCCACAGATGCAATCCTTCATCGGCGCTCCCCTGGACGTCGGCAAGCCGGCGGTCGTGATCGCGCCGCCGCTCAAGGGCTCGCGCTGGGTGGTTGCCGGCGGCTGCTGCGACACCATCACCTATCATCGCGGTGCGACCTTGCCGATCAATGGCGCGATCCGCGTTGCCGAACGCTACGCCATCGATTTTGTGCAACTGGACGCCAACAACAAAATGGCATCCGGTTCGATCGACAAGCTCTCAAGCTATGCCTTTTACGGCAGCGCGATCTATTCCGTCGCCGATGGCACTGTCGTTGCGATGGCGGCCGACCGGCCCGAGCAGGTGCCGGGCAAGCTCCCCGAAGGCATCTCGCTTCAGATGGCGCTGGGCAATTACGTCGTCGTCGATATCGGGGAAGGGCGTTTCGCCTTCTATGCGCACATGCAGCCGGGCAGCTTGCGGGTCAAGCCGGGCGACAATGTGACGGCGGGCCAGGTGCTTGGGCTGCTCGGCAATTCCGGCAACACCGACGCGCCGCATCTCCACTTCCATGTCATGGACGGCGTTTCGCCGCTCTTGTCCAACGGCCTGCCCTATGTATTTACGTCTTTCACCGGTCAAGGCCGCGTCACCGACGAGAAGGCGCTGTTCGCGGGCGGCGTTGCGCCAATCGACGCTGGCGCGCTGAGCGGACCACATAAAAATCAGTTGCCGCTCAATCTGGAAGTCATCGGTTTTCCCAAGTGATCGCGCGGTTCGCAAAATCGGGCCTGATCGTCAGCCGGTGCTCCGGTCGCGCCCTCGCGCTTGCCGTTCTCATTGCCGTGTCCAATCCGGTGGCTGTTCAGTCCGCCGCCTCCGACTTCACCGGCCTTGTCGATATTGGCGGCGGCCGAGAGATGTTCCTGGAATGTCGGGGCACGGGATCGCCGACCGTCGTGCTGGTGTCGGGCCTGAGGGGCTCCGCCGATGATTGGAACATCACCGAGAAGAACGCGCCGACAGTCTACGCCGCGGTGGCGAAGTTCACGCGGGTCTGTGCCTACGACCGGCCCGGCACGCCGGTCGGCGACGCGCGCAGCCGCTCCGATCCGGTGCCGCAGCCGACCACCGCGCAGGACGCCGTCGCCGATCTGCACGCTCTGTTGCAGGCCGCCAGGGTTCCGCTCCCTGTGGTGATGGTGGGACATTCCTATGGCGGCCTGATCGCCAAGCTGTATGCGCGCCTCCATCCGAAAAGCGTGTCCGGGCTCGTCCTCGTCGACGCCCTCACCGAGGGGCTTCAGGACGCCGAGACGCCGGAACAATGGAAGATCCAGAGGATCATGATGGCCGGCGACATCCGGGAAGGCCTGGCCATGTATCCGGATCTGGAACGGATCGACCCGGACCGCAGCTTCCAGCAGGTTCGCGCCGCGCCGCCGCTGCGGCCGCTTCCCCTGATTGTGTTATCCGCCGACCGGCCCTGGGGGCCGCAAGTCCCGGCGATGATCGCGGCCGGCGTACTGCCGGCCAGCGTTCCGCCCGACTTCGGCTATGTCACCGACAAGGCGCAAAAGCAGGCGCAGGCCGCGCTCGCCCGGCTGGTGCCGAATGCCAGGCACATCACCGAAACCAACAGTGGCCATGAGATCCACAAGGAACAGCCGCAACTGGTGATCGATGCCATTCGCGATGTCGTCAATGCCGTGCGCAGCGAAAACTGGCCGCAGGCGCGCTGACGGTGTGGCGGCCGCGCTGCGCCCTCACGCCACCCGCGACCATTCCACCCCGCCAAGGTCCTCGCGGAAGGCGAAACGCTTGAGGTGATTGATCACCGTCGTCTGGGTGCGGGTCAGCGCCTCGTCGTCACCGGCTTCAATCCGCAGGTCGAGCGCTTCCGGAGAGGCTTCCAACAGGCACGTTCGCGTCTCGTCGAACGGAATGCGGCCGTGCTCCGGCGTGAAGTCGACGCTGAATTTGTGGCTCCAGTGCTTGCACAGCTGTTGCAGGTAGCGGCTGCCGGAGGCGGTTGCAATTTTCGCTTGCGATGCGGGCATTGATGTTCCTCATCTTCGATCAAACAAATTGTCAACAAACGGATGGCTGTTGATGCTCACTGATATGGTGTTCATCGGTGCATGCGTCAACGCTCATGAATGCATGGCGATCCGCTTGCGCGGCAGGGCCTGATTGGCCACACTGGAACAAGAACAATGCAAAAGATGTAACAGGGAGCCGCATGTGCTGACCGCCGAAAAGAACAAGATGCTGACGCAGGTCGGGCCGGGAACCCCGATGGGGGAATTGCTGCGCCGCTATTGGATGCCGATCGCCGGCGCCAGCGAATTCGAAATCCATGGCGATCAAGCCGATGCGCCTGCTCGGCGAGGATCTGGTGCTCTACAAGGATCTCGCTGGCGGCTTCGGGCTGATCGACCGGCAATGTCCGCACCGCCGCGCCGACATGCTCTACGGCATGGTCGAGGAGGCCGGCATCCGTTGCTCCTATCACGGTTGGCTGATGGATGAGGCCGGCCAATGCATCGAACAGCCGTTCGAGGATATCGCCAATCCCGGTCAGCGCTCGCGCGAGCGCTGCAAAGTCGCGGCCTATCCGGTGCGCGAACTGGCCGGCCTGCTGTGGACCTACATGGGTCCGCAGCCGGTGCCCGAGCTGCCGGTCTGGGAGGCGTTCACCTGGCCGCACGGCTTCCGCGAGATCGTCACCGCCGAGGTGCCGTGCAACTGGTTTCAGTGCCAGGAGAACTCCGCCGACCCGGTGCACTTTCGAATGGATGCACGACAATTGGGGCGCGCATCTGCGCGGCGACAGCGCGTCCAAGGCCGCCCGCCATCTGAAACTGAAATTCGACGAGTTCGAGCACGGCTTCATCTATCGCCGCGTCCGCGAGGGCTCGGACGAGCAGCATATCAATTGGACCGTCGGACGGGTCGCGCTGTGGCCGATCGGATTTTTCCTTGGTGGCCATTTCGAATGGCGCGTGCCGGTCGACGACGAGAACACGCTCAGCATCGCCTGGTTCTTCGTGCGCGTGCCGAAGGGCCGCGAGCCCTATGTGCAGAAACGCGTGCCGACGTGTGGCAAGCCCGGTCAAGGATGAGAACGGCCGCTGGATCACCAGCCACGTCATCAATCAGGACATCGTCGCCTGGGTTGGGCAGGGCGTGATCGCCGACCGCAGCAAGGAGAATCTGCGCTCCAGCGACATCGGCATCGTGATGATGCGCCAGCGCTTCTTCGAGGAGATGGAGGCGGTCGCCGCCGGCCGCGATCCCAAGGGCGTCATTCGCGATGCCGAAGTTGCGAAATGCGTGCCGCTGCCGAACGTGCTGTACAAGCCGCTGGTCGAGGGCGTGCCGCTGGAGGACTACAGCAAATATCCGGTCCTTGGAACGCGGCTCGCCGGCTTTCAGCACCATATCGGCCAGCCGGCCGCGGTGCGCGCCGAATTCGAGGCCGCAATGGGGATCGGGCCGTCCAAAGTGGCGTAGGTCGCGCGCCGGACGGCCATCGGCGATAACGCAGTTGGGATCGGTCTTTTCGCTTGCGAACGCTATACTGTGCGCGGTCCGGGTGCTTTGATGGAGGCTCCCATGCGCGATCTGAAAAAGGCAAACGATCCTCGCAGGCAGCGTCGCGCACGTTTCGCGCCTCTCCTAGCTGTTGTTGCCATTGGGCTTGCGTTGGTCCTTGCCGCGCCTGCGCACGCCCAGACATCGGCCCCATCGGCTGCGCCAACGCTTGATGAAATCGTCTCCGCAGTGGTGCGCGTGAAGACCTTCATCAATCCGGATGCGCGTACCGGCGAAACGCTCGGACGCGAACGCGAGGGCACCGGTGTCGTCATCGACAACAACGGTCTCATCCTCACCATCGGCTATCTGATGCTGGAGGCGCACGCCGCCGAGGTCCAGACCAGTAACGGCCGCACGGTACCGGCTGACATCGTCGGCTATGATCACGACACCGGCTTCGGCCTGCTGCGCGCCTTGTCGTCGCTAAAGGCGCGGCCGCTGGCGCTCGGCAAGGCCGCTGATGTCAAACAAGGTGACCGCGTTATCATCGCCCGTCACGGTGGCCGCGATGGTCTTGCCCCGGCTTTCGTCGCCAGCACCCGCGAGTTTCCCGGCTACTGGGAATATCTGCTCGATCGCGCGATCTTCACCATTCCGGCGGCGGCCAACTGGAGCGGCGCCGGCCTGATCACGCGCGACGGCAAGCTGGTCGGCATCGGTTCGCTGGTTGTCGGCGACGCGCCGGGCGAGGGCGACCAGGTGCCCGGCAACATGTTTGTGCCGATCGATCTGTTGCCTCCGATCCTGGCCGATCTGATCGCCAATGGCCGCGCCGCGCATCCGCCGCGTCCCTGGCTCGGCGTCAACATCGTGGAACTGCACAGCCTGCTGGTCGTGCGCCGCGTCACGGCCAACAGCCCGGCCGCCAAAGCCGGCCTTGAAGCCGGTGACATCGTTGTCGGTGTCGACGGCACGCCGGCCAAGAACCTCGCCGACTTCTATCGCAAGGTCTGGGCGCTCGGTCGCGCCGGTGTCGCGGTGCCGCTCGACGTGTTACAGGACGGCACCAAGCGCCGGATTGACGTGCAGTCGATGGATCGCATGGACCATCTGCGGATGAAGTCGACTTTCTGAAGTCCGGGATTGGCTTGAAGAACAACGGGAGAGACAAGCCTTATGTCGTTCACCCTCTACAACGCGCCGCAATCGACCTGCTCGCAGCGGGTGCGCTTCGTGCTCAACGCCAAAGGGCTGCCGTTCGAGGAGGTGAGGCTCAATCTGCTCGCAGGCGACCAGCTCAAGCCGGATTATCTGGCGATAAATCCCAACGGCGTGGTGCCGACGCTGGTGCACGACGGCGCGATGGTGATCGATTCCAACGTCATCACCGAATATCTCGACGAGGTCGAGCCGGAGCCGGCGAGCTTCACGCCGGAAGATCCGGTCGCGCGCGCCAGCATGCGGGCGCTGATGCACTTCATCGACGAGATGCCGGCCGCCGCCGTGCGCGTGCCGACCTTCAATCTCGCCTTCCTGCCGCGCTTCGCCAAGATGAGCGAGGAGGAGTTCATCGCCTTCGCCGAATCGAAGCCGCTGCGCAAGGAATTCATGCTGGCGATGGGCCGCACCGGCTTTCCGCAATCCGAGATGCGGGCCGCGCTGGCGCGGCTGCGCCGGACCTATGAACGCATGGATGCCGAGATCAAGAAGAGCGGCGGTCCGTGGCTGCTCGGCAAGGACATCACGCTGGCTGATGTCGCGGTGATGCCGGCGGTGGTCCGCATGGCCGACCTCGGCCTCGATACCCAGTGGGCCGACCTGCCGCGCGTGCAGACATGGTTCGAGAATATCCGGTCCCATTCGGCGTTTGCGCCGACCTACTATCCCGGTTCGCTCGCTGACCGAGAATTTTCCGCATCTGCGGGAGAAGGCCGCGGCGGCGACCAAATAGGTCGCGACGCCTTTCGCGCACTGTTTCCTCGCCAGGTGCACATACGCGGGATCGCTGTGCCGCTTGATCCAGATCAAGCACAGCCGGCGCTGGCCCGCGCATAATTTTCACCAATGGAAAACCGTCTGCACCGCGCGTGGCCTACGGCCCGCGCCGCTGGACGAATTGATGAAACGAGGAAACACCATGAAGATCGAGCAGATTCATCACGTCGCCTACCGCTGCAGGAACGCCAAGGAGACCGTGGAATTCTACCAGAAGGTCCTCAATATGGACTTCCTGATGGCGATGGCGGAGGACAGGGCCCCGTCGACCAAATCGCCAGATCCCTACATGCACGTCTTTCTCGACGCCGGAAACGGCAACATCCTGGCGTTCTTCGAACTGCCGAATTCGCCGCCGATGGGCAGAGACCCCAACACGCCGGACTGGGTGCAGCACATTGCGTTCCGGGTGAAGGACGTGGCCGGGATGCTGGAGGCCAAGGCCAATGCCGAAGCTATCGGCTCGCCGTGGTCGGGCCGACCGACCACGGCGTGTTCAAGTCGATCTATTTCTTCGACCCGAGCGGCAATCGCGTCGAGGTCACGCACTGGACCGCCAAGCCGGGTCAGCTCGACAAGCTGAAGGAAATCGCGCCGACCATGCTGGAGGAGTGGGATCGCACCAAGAAGGTGCCGCGGCAGGCCGCCTGGGTGCACGAAAAAGAGTTCGTATAGATTTGATAGCCGTCGGGACAATTAGGTCGATCAGCTACTTTTCTGCGGGCATCGTGATCTCCGGCGGCGGCCGTTTGAACCCGCGGGTCAGCACGGCCAGATAGACGATGCCGATCGCGCGCCAGATTCCGCCGAGGATATGGGCGGCGGTTTCCGAGATTGAGCAGCAGCCATACTGTTGCGGCCACGCCGATGGCGGCCGGCAGCAGCCATAAAGCCATCCCGGCCAGTCCTCCGTTGGCGGCGGGTCTTCCATGCATGGGCGATGACCGACAGGTTGACGAAGGTAAAGGCGACGAAGGCGCCGAAATTGATGAATGTGGTCGCCGTTTCCACGGTGACGATGAGACCGACGAGACCGATCAGCCCGGTAAGCGCCAGGTTGAAGACCGGGGTCTTGAACCGCGGATGCAGATAGGCGAAAGGCCGCGGCAACACGCCATCCCGGCCCATGGCGTAGAGAAGTCGGGCGACGGTGGTCTGCATGGCGACCCCGCCGGCGGCCTGCGTCGTCAGTATGCCCGCTATGAACAGGACCTTCAGGAAATTGCCGCCCACCGCATGGGCAATCTCGTCGACGGCCGATTGCGGGTCGCGGAAGCCGGTGCCGGGATGGGCAAGTTCCGTGACGTAGGAAACCACGATGAAGAGTGTGCCGCAGACGAGCGCCACGGTCAGGATGGCGCGTCGCATGATTTTCCTGGCATTGACGGTTTCTTCCGACAGGGTGGTAATCGCATCGAAACCCAGAAAGGACAGGGCGGCGAAGGCGGCCCCGGCCACGGTTGCCGAGATCGGGATTTCCGACCGGAAAAAGGGATCGATGAGACAAGCGCCGCAGGTCCGGATGTTGCCCAGACATGATGCGCTGCCATGAACGTGAACGGGATGAGCACGGCGAGTTGAACTGCCATCAGGACATAGTTCATGCGCTCGGCCAGCATGATGCCGCCGACGTTGACAGCCGTCGTGGCCAGGACGAAGATCAAAATCCACGCTGCCATGGGAATGCCGGGCGTGACTGACGAGGCAAACACCCCGCCCAGCAGCCAGGCGACGGCCGGCAGCAGGATATAGTCGAGCATTGCCATCCAGCCGATGAGAAAGCCCAAATGGTTGCCGATGGTACGGCGCACATAGGTGTAGGCGGAGCCCGCCACGGGATAGAGCGTGACCATGCGCCCGTAACTGAGTGCGGTAAACAGCATGGCGACCGTGGCAAGCAGATAGGCGCCGGACGGCGTGCCCTTCGAGATCTGGTCGAGTTCGCCATATATGGCGAGCATGCCGAGCGGTGCGATGTAGGACAGGCCGAACAGCACGACACCGCCGAGCCGCAGCGTCCGCCGAAGATCATGCTGGCCGGGAGTGGGTGCGTCGTCGGACACGAACGGCGGTCTCCGTCTCTGTGACGATCGCGCCAGCCCTGGTGCGGCTGGCGGCCAAGCCATCGCGCGCCTGTAACCGGCCGGGACTTCGCGGTCGAAGCGATTCGTCAGGTGAGAGGACTATGCCCGAGGAAAAAAGCGGCCGTCCACTTCTGGAACCACGACAGGATCGCGGCACCTTTCGGACAAACAAACAATCGCGTGGATATTGCGTCAGGATTCCGCCGACACGGGCCGCGATGTCATCGCCAGCGTGGCCCCTGACGCCTTGGCATCGCGGGCGAGCTTGGCGTCCTCGAAGCCGTGCATGCCGAGCTGCCATTGCAGCGCGACGATGGCGCCCTTGACCGGCTGCAGCAGGCCGATTGTGAGGATCAGCGTCAGCGGCAGCCAGATCGCCATGTGCAGCCAATAGGCCGGCGCGAACGCCAGTTCGACCGCATACATCAGCGGCACGACGATGTGACCGACGATGAAGATCACGCAATAGGCCGGGAAGTCGTCAGCACGGTGATGGTGCAACTCCTCGCCGCAGGCATTGCAGTTGTCGGCGACCTTGAGGAAGGCCCGAAACATGCGGCCTTCGCCGCAACTCGGGCACCGCCCCGTCAGGCCCCGCAGTAAACGCCCCGGGCCGCTTTCGCCAAATGGACGGGCGGGCCCGCCAGCGCTCTGTTCGGCGGCTCCGATGGTGTCCGTTGTGGCTTCGGCGGTATTGGCTGGCATGGCGGATGTCCGGCTCGGTTTCGGGGCGCCACCGGCGGGCAGCGAAGTCGTCGCCTTCATCTAATAGGCAACGGGCGGTTTGACCAGTGTCGGCACGCACGACGGCGCTCGTTCCGATCGTTCCCGCACCTGGTCTGGCTTCGCCGGGCGGAGCACAGGCTCCAGCGGGAATCCAGCGGCCACAAGCTGACGTCTCGTTTTGCGCCCCTCGGCCCCGCTTTCGCGGGGACGAACGGGAATGACCAAAGCCCGAATTATGCGCTGCCCCACACCTCGCGCGCGGTCTCGACCACCAGTTCGAGCTTGCGCTTCTGGTCGTCGGCGGTCAGGCGATTGCCCTCGATCGTGCTGGCGAAGCCGCATTGCGGGCTCAGTGCCAGTCGCTCGAGCGGCACGATGCGCGCGGCCTCGTCGATGCGGCGCTTCAATTCGTCCTTCGGTCTCCAATTTCGCCTTCTTGGTCGTCACCAGGCCGAGCACAGCGATCTTGTCCTTGCCGAGATAGCGCAACGGCGCGAAAGAGCCGGCGCGCGGAGTATCGTATTCGAGGAAGAAGCCGTGGATGTTGATGCCGCTGAACACCAGTTCGGCGATCGGATCGTAGCCGCCTTCGGCGACCCAGGAACTGGCATGATTGCCGCGGCACATGTGCATGCACGACCGTCATGTCGGCCGGCACGTCGCGCAGGCAGTCGTTGAGCAGCGCGACATAGGTCTCGACCAGTCTTCCGGGTCTCGCCGATGCGCCGCGCGTGATCCTGCGCAACGCCGGGTCGCACAGGAACGGCAGGTTGGTTTCGTCGATCTGCACATAGCGGCAGCCGGCGTCATACAGCGCGGCGATTTCCTCGCGATAGACCTGCGCGAGGTCGGCGAAGAACTCGTCCATGTCGGGATAGGCGGCCTTGTCGATCGCCGCGCGCCCGCCGCGGAAATGCAGAAGCGTCGGGGAGGGGATCGGCTGTTTGGGCATAAGCCCGGCGCGGTCGGCGATCGGCTTCAGGCGGTGAAGTCGTCGACCGACAAGCGACTGGCTGCGCTTCAAGCTTGCCGCGACTTCCACCCGCGGCGGCGCGAATTCGATGTCGCCCTGCTCGTTGTGGAACTTGGTCGGCAGGCCGCCGACGATCGAGACGCCGTCGATCTTCTCGATGAAATCGAGAAACCAGTGCCGGCGGTGAAATTCGCCATCGGTGCAGACCTGCAATCCGACGGCCTGCTGCAGGGCGACCGCATCCTCGATACAGCGCGTCTGCAGATCCCACACCTCACTTGGACTGATCTCGCCACGCGCCTGCTTTGCACGCGCCTCATGAATCACATCGGGCCGCAGCAGGCTGCCGACGACATCGGCCTTGAAAGGCGGTGCGGCGCGGCCGTTCGTTGAATCATTCATGGAGCGTTTCCGTTTGTTTGTTGTGCGGTTGGTTGCCGGTGCTGCGACGCGGTCTAGTTACCCTCGTCGAGGAAATTTATCCGCCAGTGCGAGCCGTCGCAGAACGGCTTGTTGCGCGAGGCGCCGCAACGGCAGAGCGTATAGTGTTCGCGGCGTCGCGCCTTCGCACCAGTTCGGCGTGGCGAGCGGCACGCTGCCGGAGACCTCATAGGGACCGTCGTGCCGGATGTGGATGCGCGGCGGCTCGTCGCGCTGCGGCCGGTTGCGTCGTTGACGGTGTAGCGCAGCGCGCCCGAGGGGCACCGGCCGATCGCCGCCATGATCTGTTCCGCCGTCGCATTGTCCGGCGTGATCCACGGCTTGCCACCCTTCTTGAAGACCGCCGGCAGGCCGTGCACGCATTCCAGCGCCGAGGCGCATTGCAGCCGATTGAAATGGATGGTGATCTCGGCGCCGCGATAGTCGCCGACCCTGTCCGGCGTCCGCTGTTCGGGGCCTTCGCGCTCGGAAATCCGATGATGCCGTGGGTGCCGTCGCAATACGGCTTGTGTCTCGAGCCGCCGCAGCGGCACAGCGCCATCTCCGCGCTGACCGGTAGCGCTTCGCCGCCTGAATTTCGAATGGCTTCAAGGCCGCTGATGATCAGAGGGCCATTCGGCAACGGCCGAATGCCGATGCCATCGACCTTTGCCGATGGTGCGGAACTCGGCAGCTGCGCGGCGGCGCCCCAGGTCCGGTCCGTCGGCGCGAAATCGCACGGCAAGCGACTGCAGGCCGGCGACCGCCTCTCGACTTCCGCCGGCAACTCTCATCCTGCGGCCGCCCAGAGCCGGGTTGAGCGGTCACGGCGAGATTGTGTAGCCGCTCGCCAAAAAAGACCCACGCCGAACGCTTGTGCGGCAGCAATTGGATGTCGCGATTGTAGCCGAAGCCCGGCCCCGCCGTTCGGCCGGCCAAGTGGACCGGCATGGCCCGCCGGCATTTTCGTCAGCGCCTCGCCGAGCGGCGCCAGCACATTGGTCATCAGCGCAGTGTCGCCTGGGCGAGCGTCTCCAGCTCCTCCTCGCTTTCCTCGGTATGCGCGAAGAAGCGCATCAGCATCAGCAGCATCGTGTCGTAGACAGACATTGAAAATGTCGGCAATCTGATGGGTCAGCGGATCGGTGATCAGGGTGCCGCCGGACGGATCGGCGTTGTAGCGCGTCATCGGATTGGAGACGACCGGGCGAACCGGATCGAACCGCTCGCCACGCTCTGCGGCCTGCCGCGGCGGCCTCGCTGGTATTCCGCATGCATGGTGCGAACACCCAGAAATGCGCGTCGGGATGGGCCGCGCTCGGCGCCTCGCCCTGTTCGACCACCATCTCGATCGGCGTCGCAGCGCGGATGCGCGTCGACGACCGCGAACAGCTGGCCGCCGAAATCGAGATGGCGCGCCTTGGCCTGAGCCTCCGGCGGGCCGATGAACAATTCCTCCTTTGGGAACTGATCAAAGGCGGCCATGATCTTGTGATAAAATTCGCCCTGCGTGGCGTAGTCGACATCAAACGGCGTGCCGATCGGCAGGTCCCGTGCCAGGTCCGGCGCGGCTGCGCTGAGTCTCGCCAGCACGTTGCGGTGTATATCCTCGGCTGCCGCCTGCTCCTCGCTGGACAGGATGCCGGGCTCCGGCATCTCGATATCCATGAAATGTTCGAGCGCCGCTTCCGAGAACGGATCGAGCGACACGTGCGCGCTGAGTTGCGACCACGACCGGCGCAGCGGAAAATTGGGACGTTGGAAGTGCGGCGCCCCGCCGATCGCGGTCAAGATATTGGTGAGCTGCGCGAGATGCAGCATCTCCTCGCGGCTCACCTTGATCAGCTGGTGTTTCCAGCGCCGCGTCATCGCGGCCTGCGCCGGTGTCAGCCCGCCTTCGCTGGCGTCGGTCTTGAGCGAATAGGCGGCGAACAGATAGACGCAGGAGACAGTGTGCTCAAGTTCGCAGGCGCGCGTGAGCATGTAGATCAGCTCTTCGCGCGAGCGGACCGGCGCGATATGGGACCGGTCGGGAGTGGATGGTTTCGCCGCCTTGTCCATGGGTCGCGCCGCCGTTCGGCCGATGGGAGATCAGTACCGCGCGGCGATCGGCAGTTCCTCCGCCGGGAACAGGCTGATGACCCTGCAGCCCTTGTCGGTGACGACGACTTCTTCCTCGATGCGCGCGCCGGAATAGCCGTCGGTCGCCGGGCAATAGGTTTCGATTGCGAACACCATGCCTTCCTTGATTTCGGTCGGATGGTCCATCGAGATCACCCGCGAGATGATCGGCCGCTCGTGCAGCGCGAGGCCGAGGCCGTGCGCGAATTGCAGGCCGAAGCGCCGACATTTCATCGGGGAAGCCGAATTCCGGCGCGGTCGGGAAGGCTTCGGCGATATGGCTGGTGGTGGCGCCGGGCTTGATGCGCTCCATCGCATTGTCGAGCCATTCGCGCGCCTTCTTGTAGGCGTCGTGCTGCGCCGGCGTGGCGCGCCCGACATTGAAGGTGCGGTAGTAACAGGTGCGATAGCCCATGAACGATTGCAGAATGTCAAAGAACGCCTGATCGCCGGGCCGGATCAGCCGGTCGGTGAAGTTGTGCGGGTGCGGATTGCAGCGTTCGCCGGAAATGGCGTTGACCGCTTCGACGTCGTCGGAGCCGTGGCGATAGAGGAACTCGTTGACCTTGGCGACGATGTCGTTCTCGCGCACGCCGGGTTTCAGTTCCTCGTTGACCATGTGATAGGCGCCGTCGACCATGGCGGCGGCGCGGTTCAGAGCGCGATCTCGTCCTGCGACTTGATCTCGCGCGCTTCCAGCATGACCTGCTGGCCGTCGACGACATTGACCCCGGCCTTCTGCAGTTCGAACATCATCGGCGGTTCGATGATGTCGATGCCGACCGGCATGTCGGCGACGCCGGCCTCGCTCAACAGCGAGGCGATCTCCTCGGCATGCCGCTTCATCAGGCCGAACGCCGGGGCGACGGTGCCGCGCAGGCCGATCAGGCCGGCCTTGCAGTTCTCCGGCTCCAGCCACGGCGCGTAGAGCTTGTGATGGATTGCGGCCGAGCCGAAATCCCACAGGATCGGTTCGCCAGTGCGGGTCAGCAGCGCCCAGCGCGCGAGCTTGTCGCGCTCCCATTCGCCGATCTTGGTCGAGGTGATGTAGCGGATGTTGTTGACGTCGAACACCAGCAGCGCGCCGAGCTCGGAGTTTTCCAGCGCCTGCCTGGCGCGCGACAGCCGGTAGCGGTGCAGGCGGCGGTAATCGACCCGCTCCTCGAAATCGACGCCCATGATGCCGAGCGAGGGCAGGGCGCGGCCCCAATTGTGGCGTGGGTTGATGTCCTCGGCGCTGAACTCGGGCGGGCGGCTTGGTCCATGGCGAGCTGCCTCGGTGCTTCTGCAAGTTGATTGCTATGATACCTGGGCGTTTTACTGCTTCGAGCGGGACGCCGTGGCCGGTATGGGTACGCTGGCAGTATAGGCCTTCACGCGGGCTATTAACATCGCGGCGCCGGTTGTTTGGTCTGGTCGAGTATTTTGCGCGCATTTTGCCATGGCGTCGAACGGGCAGTCAAAGAATGGGTACTGGCCCGAAAGCGGCTATGTGCCCCAATGTCTTCTCCTGCGATTTCAAAGCCTGCCGGCAAGCCGTCGCTGATCGGCGTCCTCCTGAGCGTGCTAGCCTCGAAGGGCGATGGATCCGGGGTGTCGCTAACAGGCGCTATCACGCCGCCTTCGTGCCCCACAGCTGCCGAGGCGATGTCGGCGCCTTCGCGCAGCGACTTCAGCTTCATCCAGACCACCGGCGCGATCACCCATTCGCGGCCGGTGAAGGTGCCGAAGCCGCAGTCGGTCGAGGCGATCACGCGCTCGCGGTCGCCGACCGCGTCGACCGCTCTTCGATCCGGCGCGCCACCACTTCCGGATGCTCGACGAAATTGCTGGTGGATTCGATCACGCCCGGGATCAGGACCATGTCCTTCGGCAGCGGGATGCGCTTGAGCGCGGCGTATTCGTGTGCGTGGCGCGGATTGGCGAACTCGATCGAGAGCGCGCCGACATTGGCCTGAGCAGGATCGGCAGGCAGCGCCTGCTCCAGCGCGATGTCGTAGATGTGCGGGCCGTCCCAGTTGCCCCAGCAGACATGCAGCCGCACCCGGTCGCGCGGAATGCCGGCGATGCCGGTGTTGATCGCCGCGACATGTCGCTCGCAGATTTTGACGAACTCGGCGTCCGACTTGTCCTGGAAATTGATGGTGCGCGCCATGGCGAGATCGGGCGCGTCGATCTGCAGGATCAGTCCGGCGTCGTGTGATCGCCTGGTACTCGTTCGCCATCTCGCGCGCGAGCGCCGTCAGATAGTCGTCGTCGGAATCGTAGTAGGCTGTTGATCAGCGTGGTCGCGATGATGCCCGGCGAGGCCGCGGTCATGAACATTCGGCGAATTTGCCGTCGCGCGTAGCCGCTTGAAGCCGCGCGACCTCGTCCTTGACCGGCCCGGTATCGAGAGTAGCGGACTTCGCCGATCGCCGCCGGCGCGTTCGCGCTGCGGCTGCGGCTCGGGAAACAGCAGCCGCTGCATGTCGACGCAGTTCCGGGAATTCCTTGCAGGTCGCGCCCGCGCGGCCGCTGGGATTCGCCGCCGAAGCCGGACATGCGCTGCGGCACATAGGTCTGGAAGCCGACCGCGGCTGCTCGCCGTCATTGCCGATGTCGATGCCGGCCGTCGACCTGCCGCGTCGACGACATCCGCCACGGCCTTGTCGATCTCCGGCAGCGAGCTGCGCCTTGTCGATCGCTCGCCGGCCTCGCGGCGGATCAGCAGGTCGACTGAGGGTCTTCGTTGCGCGGCAGGCTGCCGACATGGGTGGTCAGAATGCGGTCGCGGCTGGTAATCATGACGTCTGCTCCCGGTGGCTGTTTGGCGCTGCGGTAGCGCCGGGGCTCGAACTTGGCACGAAGTGACCACGGTAAAAAGGCTTTCGTGGCCCATTTCGGGCCCGGCGGCCGCCCACCCATGCCCATGGATCGAAAGCGGTTGCAAACGCGTTGCGGACGGGGTGGGGCGCCTGCATAATTGGCTTTCAAGGCCGGAGGCCCGCCCGGGCACCGGCCGGAATGATCGCCGACACGCGCCAAAAGCGCCGACAGACGAACGTGCGCATACCGATGAAACTATACCCGTCCGGGAGGACGTGCCCCGACCATGACACGCGCTGACACCGCCTCCGCGGCCGCATCGCCGGCCGCCGGACGCGAGCCGGTACCAATCGACGCCATTCCGCGCGTCTACAATTTCGCCGCCGACATTCTCGAACGCAATCTCGCGGCCGGCCGCGCCGACAAGGCCGCCTATATCGATCACGCGCGGTACCTGGAGCTACGGCGACCTCGCTGACCGGGTCGAGCGGTTTGGCCGGGTGTTGCGTTTTCTCGGCATTCGCGCGAGCAGCGCATCCTGATCTGCCTGACCGATACCATCGACTGGCCGACCGCGTTTCTCGGCGCGATCAAGGCCGGCGTGGTCGCGGTGCCGGTCAACACCCTGATGACCGAGGACGACTATCGCTTCATGCTCAGCGACAGCCGCGCCAAGCTGCTGGTGGTGTCGGAGCAGCTCTATCCGCAAATTCGCCGAGATCATCGAGACTGCGCCCGATCTTGCCCACGTCATCGTCTCCGGCGAGGACGGCTCGGGCCATCATTGGTTCGAGGACCTGATCGAGAACGACGCGCGGACGAGCCCTATACCGCGCCGACGACACGCGACGACATGCTTCTGGCTCTACACCTCGGGCTCGACCGGCAAGCCCAAGGGCGCGGTGCATGTCCACGCCGATCTGCGGCTGACCGATGATCTCTATGCCGCGCCGGTTCTGGGCATCACCGAAAACGACGTCTGCTATTCGGTGGCCAAACTGTTCTTCGCCTACGGCCTCGGTAACGCGCTTGACGTTTCCGATGTCTGTCGGCGCCACCACGGTCCTGCTCGCGGACCGGCCGACGCCGGACGCGGTCGCGGATCTCCTGCGCAAGCATCCGGTGACGTTGTTCTTCGCGGTGCCGACCTTCTATGCCGCATTCCTCGCCAGTCCCGCGCGCGCCGGCCGATCGCGATGTGAAGATGCGCTCTGCGTTTCGGCCGGCGAGGCGCTTGCCGCTCGATGTCGGCCGGCGCTGGAGGAGCGCTACGGCGTCGACATTCTCGACGGCATCGGCTCGACCGAGATGCTGCACATCTTCCTCTCGAACCGGCCGGGCGAGGTGAAATACGGCACCAGCGGCAAGCCGGTGCCGGGCTACGATCTCAAGATCGTCGACGACGACGGCGTCGAGGTGGCGCCCGGCGAGATGGGCGAATTGCTGGTGCGCGGTCCGACCAGCGCGATCATGTACTGGAACAACCGCGCGCAATCGCGCGCGACGTTCCTCGGCGAATGGACCCGCTCCGGCGACAAGTACATGCTCGACGAGGACGGCTACTACGTCTATTGCGGCCGCCGCGACGACATGCTGAAGGTGTCCGGCATGTATGTCTCGCCGTTCGAGGTCGAAGGCGCGCTGCAGACCCATGCCGAAGTGCTGGAAGTCGCGGTGGTCGGCTGGCTCGACGGCGATGGGTTGGTGAAGCCGAAGGCCTTCGTGGTGCTCAAGGCGCAGCCGAGCGGGCGACGATGCTTGCGCGCCTCCTGCAGGAGCACGTCAGGCAGCAGCTTGCGCCGTACAAATATCCGCGCTGGATCGAGTTCCGCACCGATCTGCCGAAGACCGCCACCGGCAAGATCCAGCGCTTCAAGCTCGCGCGGATGGAAGCTACGATTGTCGCTGTAGCCGCTGCGCAATGCTGGCTCGGCGTGCGATGCCGTCTCAGATGCGCGGGCTGATTCCGCTTCGCAGGATGGCGATGCGCCAGCCATGACAGCGCTTGCCGACTCAGGCTTCCTCGAACTCGGCGACCAGCGGCTCGAATACCGCATGGTCGGCCCACGGCCGGATGAGGCGCCGACATTGGTGCTGCTGCATCAGGGCCTGGGCTGCGTCGGCATGTGGGGCGATTTTCCCGACCGGCTGGCGGCGGCGACCGGTGCCGGGGTGTTTGCCTATTCGCGCGCCGGCTATGGCCGGTCGAGCCCGCAGCCGTTGCCGCTGGCCGGTCACCTTCATGCACGACGAGGCGCGCGACGTGCTGCCGCGCGTGCTGGACGGCGATCGGCTTTCGCCGCGGACTGCTGGTCGGCCACAGCGACGGCGCCTCGATCGCCGCGATCTATGCCGGCAGTGTCCAGGACCATCGCGTGCGCGGGCTGGCGCTGATGGCGCCGCACTTCTTCTCCGAGGACATGGGGATCGCCGAGATCGCCAAGGTGCGCGCGTCCTATGGCAACGGCCAATTGCGCGGCAAGCTCGCGCGCTGGCACGCTGATCCGGACAATGCGTTTCTCGGTTGGGCCGACGCCTGGCTCAAGCCCGAATTTCGCACCTGGGATATCACCGAGGAACTCGCTTATATCCGGGTGCCGATCCTGATCGTGCAGGGCGACGACGACCAGTACGGCACCGTCGCGCAACTCGCCGCCGCCGAGCGGGAGTGCTATTGCCCGGTCGAAATTGCGCTGCTGCCGGGCGCGCGGTCATACCCCCTATCGTGGGGCGCCGGACGCCACACTGACCGCGGTTGCGGGCTTTACCAACCGGCTGCTGCGCGATCACCATGAGGGCGATCTGTCAGCGCACGCGGCGTAGGACCTATTTGCAAATCGTAGTATTTCGTCATGCGCGGGCTCGACCCGCGCATCCATCTCATAAACTGGATTCTTAGGTGCCGGATTGCATTCGAACTCGGGCTTGCCCGAGGTCGAGCACATTAGATTGTTGCAAGTCGTGTAGACACGACTTGCGATGTCAAGCTCGACAATGACGAATGAAGACCACTACTCCGCCGCCTCGCCGCGCATGCCGTCCCACCAGGCGCAGGTGCCGGGCGCGAGCTTGTAATTGCCCTCCAGCACATTGACCGGCCGGCGCAGGCCCTTGGACGCGCCGTCGATGCGCAAGGCGCGCGCGGCAAGGCGCTGCTCCTCGCTCATCCACATGCGCTCATGGCCCCACATGCTCGGACCCCACGGCACTTCTTCCGGTTGCCAGTTTTCAATGTCGAGCGAGCGGCCGCCCCAGCCGTACTCCATCATGAATCCCGAGGGCGAATTGGCGTAGAACGATGTCACCTCGTCGTTGATGTGGCGTCCGAGCGTGACGCCGATGCGGTCGTTCTCATTGCAGGCAAGATCATAGCCCTGGCCGACATCGTCGAGATGATAGAGTTCGACCATCAGATGATGCGTGGCGTGGCGCCCGGTCTCGATGAAGGCGAGGCTGTGATGGCGCGGATTGACGTGAAAGAAATACGCCTTGAACGGTCGTAGCATGTAGTCGCTGAGCCGGAAGCCGAGCACGTCCTGATAGAATGGCAGCACCTCGCTGAGCTCTTTCACGTGCAGCACGGCGTGCCCCATCCCGAGCGGCCCGGTGCGGTAGCCGGAAATGCTGCGGCCGGGCCGGAACGGCGTCGATGCGAGTTCCGGTCCATGAAAAATTTCAGACGCGATTACCGATCGGATCGGCGCAGACGATCAGGTCGGCGACCCGGCGCTCGTCGGCGAGCGCCCGCGTGCCGCGCGTGATAGCAATCTCATGCTGTTCCAGCCGGCCGGCGACCTGTGCCAGCGCCGTCGCATCGGCGACTTCCCAGCCGAAGACGCCGACACCTTCGCCGCCGTCCTCGTTCACGATCAGGCGTTGCTTGCGGTCGTCCATGCGCAACGCCAGACTTTTGGCGCTACGGTCGGTCACCTGCATGCCGAGCAGCTTGCTGCCGAAGTCGGTCCAGTCTTCGAGCGACTTTGCCCGCACCCCAACGTAACCGAGACCCTGGATGGCCATGGCGCGTCCTCCGCTTTGCTGTTGCGGCGATTCACCAATGCGCTGGAAGAAAGCCAAAACGCATCGTGGCCGCCCACCAATCTCGGGCTTGCCCGAAGATTGGAAGAATTGTTCGCAAGTCGGCTCAAGCCGACTTGGGCGCGGCCACGATCAGCTTACAATAAAAAGAAGCCGGGGTCACTCTGCGGCTTGACGCGCCGCACTGGTCCGGGTCGACACCAGGTAGTCCATCGCCGCCTGCACGCCGCCCTTCTTGTGCGGAACGCCGGCGAGCGCCGAGCGCCATCTCGGTGGCGCCGAGGCCACCGATCATCATGGCGTCATTGACGTCGCCGAGATGGCCGATGCGGAACATCTTGCCGGCGAAGCGGCCGAAGCTCGCGCCATAGGAAATGTTGAAGTGATCGAGCGCGAGCGCGCGGAACGCGTCGGCGTCCATGCCCTCCGGCAGTCAGCACCGCGGTGATGGTCGGCGAGTAGTACTTCGGATCGCGGCAGATGGTTTCGAGGCCCCAGGCCTCGACCGCGCGGCGGGTGGCTTCCGCCAGCCGGTCATGGCGCGCGAACACGTTGTCGAGCCCTTCCTCGTGCAGCATGTCGATCGCGACAGCGAGGCCCTGGATCATCTGCGTCGCCGGCGTGTAGGGGAAGAAGCCGGCCTTGTTCATGTTCAGCATGTCGTCCCAGGACGAAGAACGACTTGGTCAGCTTGGAGGTCTTGGCCGCGGCGAACGCCTTATCGCTGACGGCATTGAACGACATGCCGGGCGGCATCATCAGGCCTTTCTGCGCGCCGCCGACCGTGACGTCGACGCCCCACTCGTCATGCCGGTAGTCGGTCGAGGCCAGCGAGGAGATGGTGTCGACAATGAACAGCGCCGGATGGCCTGCGTTGTCGATCGCCTTGCGGATCTCGGCAATCGGCGACAGGCAGCCAGTGGAGGTCTCGTTGTGCAGGACGCATACGCCCTTGATGGTGTGGCCCTTGTCCTCTTTGAGCTTGGCCTCGATCGCGGCCGGATCGGCGCCGGTGCGCCAGTCGGTCTTGATCAACTCCGACCTGCAGGCCGAGCTTTCCGCGCCATCGTCTGTCCATTGCTTGGCGAACTGGCCGGTCTCCACCAACAGCAGCTTGTCGCCGGGCGACAGGGTGTTGACCAGGGCCGCTTCCCAGGCGCCGGTGCCGGTCGCGGTATACATGATCACCGGATTGGTGGTCTTGAAAATGGTCTTGATGCCTTCCAGGCACCGCTTGGTGAGTCTTGGCAAACTCGGGACCGCGATGGTCGATCAGCGGCGTATCCATGGCCCGCAGGACCCGGTCCGGGAGCATGGTCGGCCCCGGAATATGCAGAACATGGCGGCCGATCGCGCGCGAGGAATTCTGAGACATTGACGAAATTGCTTCTGACGTACGTCAGGCAGTCTTCTGGCTGGCGAATTTTGTTGCTATACAAAGCGTTCGGCCCGGGTTCGCCCGGGCCGGCTCGCAAGTTGCCGCCATGAAGGACGAATGCGGCAGGCAGTCAAGTCTCTTGGCGCGCATTTTTTGAATGTGATCGCGGCCGAGCTCTGTCGCTTGGTTTGAAACCCATCATCCTAAAAATAGGATCATGTTTAATTGTGTTGTGTCTTCAGGCGTTGGGCCATTTGCTGGCAATATTGCCGGGGTCGGCGATAGAAGAAAACAATTGGGCGATCGGGCGGGGGAATGGAAATGGCGGCGACGGTGATGCCGGGGCTGGAGCGGCGACTTCAGGCCGAAGCAGTCGGCGAAGTGCGGTTCGACGCCTTCACCCGCGGGCGCTATGCCACCGACGCCTCGCATTATCAGATCATGCCGATTGGCGTCGTCGAGCCGCGCGCGATGGAGGAGGCCGAGCGGGCGATGGCGGTTGCGCGCGCCGAAGGCGTCAGCGTGCTGGCGCGCGGCGGCCGGCACCTCGCAATCGGGGCAGACCATCAATCATTCGTGGTGATCGACTGTTCGAAATATCTCAACCGCATCGTTGAAGTTGATGTCGCTGGCCGGCGTTGCTGGGTCGAGCCGGGCATCGTGCTCGATCAACTCAACCGCGAACTGAAAACACATGGCTTGTGGTTTCCGGTCGACATCTCGACCGCTTCGCGCGCCACCATCGGCGGCATGGTTGGCAACAATTCCTGCGGTGCGCGCTCGCTGCGTTACGGCAATACCCGCGAGAACGTGCTGTCGATCGATGCCGTACTTGCCGATGGCGCGCAGGCGCATTTCGGTCCGGTCGGCGCCGACCTGTCGGAGATCCCGACCAGTTCGCCGCTCAAACCGCTGGCGCACGACCTGATGGCGCTCGGCGCGCGCGAGGCTGATGAAATTGCCGCGCGTTTCCCGAAGGTGCAGCGCCGGGTCGGCGGCTACAATCTCGACGCCCTGGTGCCCGGCCGGAACGACGTCAACCTCGCGCATATACTGGTTGGCTCGGAAGGCACGCTCGCCTTTTCCAAACGGATCGAACTGAAACTGTCGCCGCTGCTTGGGCGCCGCGCGGTCGGCGCCTGCCATTTCGGCCGCTTCTATGACGCGATGGACGCCGCCCAGCACATCGTGCGGCTCAAGCCGATCGCGGTCGAACTGGTCGATCGCACCATGATCAAGCTGGCAGGCGACATCGCCCTGTTCCGCCCGACCTTGCTGCAATTCGTGCGCGGTGAGCCGGACGCGATCCTGCTGGTTGAATTCGGCGAGGATGATCAGGACGAAAATCTGCGCCGGCTCAAGCAGCTTGAAAATCTGATCGGCGATCTCGGCTTTGGCTGGGATAACAGCGGCGCCAGGTGGGGCGGCGTGGTTGAGGTGCTCGATCCCAAACTGCAGGCCGCGATCACCGAGGTGCGCACCGCCGGCCTCAACATCATGATGTCGATGAAGGAGGCCGGCAAGCCGGTGTCCTTTGTCGAGGACTGCGCGGTGCCGCTCGAACATCTCGCCGAATACACCGACCGGCTGACGCGCATCTTCGAGAAGCACGGCACCCGCGGCACCTGGTACGCGCATGCCTCGGTCGGCTGTCTGCATGTGCGCCCGGTTCTCAACCTGCGCCTCGACAAGGACGTCAAAGCCATGCGCGCCATTGCCGAGGAAGCCTTCGCCATGGTGCGCGAATACAAGGGCTCGCATTCCGGCGAACATGGCGATGGTATCGTGCGCTCGGAATTCAACGCCCCGATGTTCGGCGACCGGCTGGCTGGCGCGTTCGCGGACGTGAAGGACCGTTTCGATCCAAAGGGCCTGTTCAATCCCGGCAAGATCGTCCGCGCGCCGAAGTTCGACGATCGCAGCGTGCTGCGTTACGGACCGTCCTACCGCGCCGGCGATCTGAAAACCGCGTTGGACTGGTCGGCCTATAGCGGTGCCGGCGGCGGCTTTCAGGGCGCGATCGAGATGTGCAACAACAACGGCGCCTGCCGCAACACCGGCACCGGCGTGATGTGCCCGAGCTTCCGCGTGACCCGAGACGAGCGTGACGTCACGCGCGGCCGCGCCAATAGCTTGCGGCTCGCCATCACCGGCCAGCTTGGCGCGGAGGCGCTGACATCGCCGGACATGGCCGAGACCATGAAACTGTGCGTCTCGTGCAAGGCCTGCCGCCGTGAATGTCCGACCGGCGTTGACATGGCGCGCATGAAGATCGAGGTCGATGCCGCGCGGGTCGCCCGGCACGGGCTTTCGCTGCATCAGCGTCTGGTCGGCTATCTGCCGCACTATGCGCCCCACGCCGCGCGCGTACCCTGGCTGTTCAATCTGCGCGACGTGCTGCCTGGCGCAGCGAAATTGTCGGAAACCATCGCCGGCTTTTCCGCGCGGCGGACGTTGCCGAAATGGCGACGGGATATTTTTGATGACGATACCGCCCGCCGCTCCCTCCCCCCCTGTGGGGGAGGGATGGGGAGGGGGGTAGGCGTCAATGTAGGCGCTCAGAAAATATCCCCCTCCCGGTCGGCTTCGCCGACCGACCTCCCCCACAAGGGGGGAGGTAACTCAGAAAAGGAACTCCTCCTCTTCGCCGACACCTTCAACCGCTATTTCGAGCGCGAAAATCTTGACGCGGCGGTGAACGTGCTCGCCGCCGCCGGTTATCAGATTCACATCGCCAAACCCGTTGACGGCTCCGCGCGCCCGCTTTGCTGTGGACGGACTTTCCTGTCGGTCGGGTTGGTCGATCGCGCCCGCGCCGAGGCGGAGCGGGTGATCGCGGCGGTCGAGCCATTTCTCGCGCGCGGCGTGCCGATGGTCGGCCTGGAGCCAAGCTGCCTGCTCGGCTTCCGCGACGAAATCCCGGCCATGATCAAGAGCGAGACTGCGCGGCGGCTGGTCAGCCAGACCTATTTGTTTGAAGAGTTCCTGGTGCGGGAAGCGCAAGCCGGTCGGTTCGCGCCGTCGCTTGGCAGGATTGCCGCGCGCGCGCTCGTTCACGGCCATTGTCATCAGAAAGCGTTCGACGCCTTCAGCCCGGTGCAGGATGTGCTGAAAATGATTCCGGATCTCACGGTCGAGCCCATCGAATTCGAGCTGCTGTGGCATGGCCGGCAGCTTCGGCTTCGCCGCGGACACCATCGATGTGTCACTGGCGATGGGCGAGGTGTCGCTGCTTCCGGCCGTGCGCGCGGCCGATGCCGACACCATCATCGTTGCCGACGGTACCTCCTGCCGCCATCAAATCAGGGACGGATCGGGACGCGAGGCACTCCATGTCGCGCGCGTGCTGGCGATGAGTACCGATGCGGCAGGCGATGACGTCGCGCCGCAACAGCATCAATAGTGATCGGCAAGCTATTCGTTGTCGGTCGGGTTGACAGAAGCGCGGACTGCGCGGGCGCGTTTGCTATTGCTGTTTCTGAAGATCGGCCCAGCCTCGTGCCATGTCGTCCCAGGTGAGGGCCGGCGCGTCGTAGATCAAGGCGCCCATGCTGGCGAAGAGCGGCTCGTGAATTTCGAGAAACCGGTAGTTATCCTTGATGTCGTAAAAGACGTAGGCGCAACGCATTCCGTCATCCATTGAGAAGTAGACGGCTTCCGGCTTTAATTTTTCCTTCAGCGAATTCGAACGCTTTGACCATCGTGCCATCTTTCGCGGCGCGATTGCCGTGCTCGACCGGTATCTTGATTTTCAGCAGCATGCGCATGGGAGCACTCCTTATTGGATTTCTGAAGCCGGGCGGCAGTTGACTTGTCATGAGCAAGCCCGCGTGCGGCCGGATCGCCTTCAATCTAAATCATGCCGCCAGGACACGGAAGTATTGCCCGCAAAAGCCGTGACGTCTCAATTTCCATAGAAGAATTCGACCAGCCCGAGCGACACGAACGGCACGTAGGTGCACAGGAACAGCACCACCAACAACGTGAAGATGAACGGCAGATTGACCTTGGTGGTTTCCCAGATGTCGGCCTTGGCGATGGTGCAGGCCGCCATCAGCACGCTTGCGACCGGCGGGGTCTGCTGGCCGATCGCAAGATTGAGGGTCACCACCAGGCCGAAGTGAATCGGGTCGATGCCGACCGCATTGATCACCGGCATTACGATCGGGATCACCAGGATGATCGCGGCCGCCGAGTGCAGGAACATGCCGAGCACCAGGAACGCAACGTTCATGATCAACAGCACGGCATATTTGTTGCTGGTGAAATCGGTGATGCTGGCGGCGAGCTTCTGCGGCACCTGCGCCTCGGTCAGATAGGTGCCGATCAGCGCCGAACTTGCGACCAGCAGCATCACCACCGCGGTCTGCACGCCGCCGTCGACGCAGGCGCGGTAGAGGTGGCGGATGTCGATGTCGCGATAGACCAGTCCGCCGACCACGAGCGCGGCCACCACCGCCATGCCGGCGCCCTCGGTCGCCGTGACAAAGCCGCCGAAAATGCTGCCGAGAATCGCAACCGGCAATACGAAGGCCCAGGCGGCCTCCTTGAAGGTGCGCCAGACATTGGACAGCTGGAAGCGTTCCTCGATCGGAAAATTGTAGCGCACCGCCTGGACATAGGCCGCCAGCGCCAGCCCGAATCCGCCGATGATGCCCGGCACGATGCCGGCGACGAACAGCTTCACCACCGAGGTCTGCGCCATGACCGCATAAAGGATCATGGGAATCGACGGCGGGATAATGATCGCGAGACTGGCCGCGGAGGAACTCACCGCGGCGGCGAAGGCGCCGGAATAGCCGCGCTGGCGCATCGCCGGGATCAGGATCGAGCCGAGCGCGGCGACGTCGGCGACGGCCGAGCCGGAAATTTCGGCGAAGAACATCGAGGCGCCGATCGTCACCATCGAGAGCCCGCCGCGTACGAAGCCGACCAGCGCCGAGGCAAAAGCGATCAGCCGGCGCGAGATCGAGGAGGCGTTCATGATCGCGCCGGCCAGGATGAACAGCGGGATCGCCAAAAGCGGAAAACTCGATGCGCCCTCGAACATGACGAGCGCGCTGTTGACCAGCATCGGCGTGCCCTGGGTCGCGACAATCGCGGCCATGCCGACCAGTCCGAGCGAGATCGCGATCGGCACATTGATCAAGGCCAGCGCGATCATGCCGACCAGCATCAGGAGGATCGTCATCGATCATTCCTCCCGGCCGTGTCGGGGTCGTAGGCCTGGCTGGCGTGTTCCATCGCCTCCTTCAGTTCGGGATCGACAATGCCGCTGCCGGCGGCCTCGTGCAGCAATTGCGGCAGCCGCAGTGCTTCCGCGATCATGAACAGGACCGAGCCGATCGGGATCACCGACTGCGTCAACTGCAACGGGACCTCCGGCAGGCTCACCAGCGTGTCGCCGCTGAGCACCGAAAGGACTTCCAATCCGGTAACGGTAAGCACGGTGAAGAACACAAAGACGCAGGCCTCCGCGAACAGCACGGCAGCGATGCGTGCCTTCGGCGGCATGGCGTTGACCAGACCGGGCACGCCGATATGGGCACCCTTGAGCGCGGCCAGCGCCGAGCCGTAATAGGTCAGCCAGACCAGGCCGATCGAGGCGACCTCGTCATACCAGGTGAGGGAATGGCCGACATATCGGAACGCCGCACCGCACACGACCAATGCCGTCAGCGCAACCACGAGCGCGACCACGATCATTTCGAGCAGCCGCTCGAACCCCGCGCGCAAATACTTCAGAAAATCCATTCCTCAATGTCTCGTGTCAGGAGACATCCCCCGCCGGACATGAAAAGCGCCGCCGTCCGCCAATGACGCGCCGATGGCGCATCGTCAATCCGGACGGCGGCGACCTTGCCTATCGCCTCGCGGCGCTGATCAGGAGCCCTTGCCGAGCGCCAGCGCCTGGTCGACCAACGCCTTGCCGCCCGGAACCTTCTCGGAGAACTCCTTGTAGATCGGCGCGCTGGCCTTGATGAAGGCCTCCTTATCCGCCTCGTTGATTTGCATGCCGGCGGCCTTGAGCTTGCCGAGCAATTCGTCGTCGAGATCCGCCGCGATCTTGAGCGCGACCGGCTGCATTTCCTGAGCGGTCTCGATTAGGATCTTCTGCACCGCCGGGTCGAGCCTGGCGAAGCTTGCGCCTGCGGTCAGGTAGGCCGGGGTGTAGACGTGGCCGGTCTTCGACAGGTATTTCTGCACCTCGTAGAAGCGGGCGGGATAGATCTGGGCATAGGGGTTCTCCTGGCCGTCCATCGCGCCGGTCTTGAGCGCGACGAACACTTCCGAGAACGCGAGCGGTGTCGGGTTGGCGCCATAGGCCTTGAACATCTTCACCCGCCATTCGCCCTTCGGCGTGCGCAGTTTGATACCCTGAAGATCTTCGGGTTTGTTGATCGGGCGCTTGTTGTTGGTGATCTGACGGAAGCCGTTTTCCCACACGCCGATGATGCGGTAGCCGGCCTTCTGGGCTGCCGGTGCCATTTTCGGCATCACGATCTGATCGCGGATCTTCGCCATGTGATCGCGGTCCTTGACCAGATAGGGCATCTCGAACAGGCCGAACAGCGGCACCTGTGAAGACATCACGGTCGACGGCAGCGCCAGATCGATGGTGCCGAGCTTGAGTTTTTTGAGCATGTCGGAATCGTTGCCGAGCTGGCTGGAGCCGAAGACCAGCACTTTCGCCTTGTCGCCGAGCTTGGCGTTGGCGCGCTTGGCGAATTCCTGGCTGGTTTTGTCGAACAGCGAACCCGGATTGCCGACATGGCCGAGCTTGATCTCGGTCTGAGCGGCGGCGGTGCCGGCCGTCAACAGCACGGCGGCGGCAAGCGACAATAAGCCCTTGTACAAGGTCATAAGCGTTCCTCCCGGTCGGATGGCAATTTTTCGCGCGTCCGGATTGGTTCCGAACGCAACTTTTAGCTTATGACCATTGATACAAAACTTGCGGGCGAAGGCAAGCGACCCGATGGCGCACGGGGTCCGCAGCGCGATCAGAAAAAGTGGCTGCCGGTTATTGCGGTGCGATCAAGCCGCGCAGATTGTGTCGCTTCGGCGGGTGATGCTTGCGCAAAATGCGTCCGCTTATCTGCGGTTCGCGCTCTCACATCTTGGTTGGGGGCATGATCTTCCAGACAAAGGAATTCAACGTCGTTCGAAATGCACGAGGATCATCAGATCAACTGGCCGCACCCACGACCAAGCCATGCCGGTTTTCGCCAAGACCGCAGAATGGCCGCGGGCGAACCCGCGGCCATCAGCATGAGCGTTTACCCGAGACATTTCCCGACGGTCAAATTCCTAGAAGTTGATTGTCGATCGAAGACCGATGATGAAGGCGTTGCCGATGGTCTGAGTGGGATCATCGGGGTTGGGTACATTGCCGCCGGGACGGATGATGTATTGCAGATCGGGCTGGATCGTCCACCACTTCGCCACTTGCGCGATGTAGCTCAGTTCGAGCACCGTTTCGCCACTGCGGATCGGATAGAGCGAGCCAGAATAGTAAGCGATGTCCTGATCTGCAGCCGCCGCATCATTGCTGACTTTCGAATAGGCGACACCGAACGTCAGCGTGTCGTCGGCGCGGCCTTGGAACAACCCTTTGACGCCGATACCGCCATCGACATACCACGACAGGAAATTGCGGTCGGATGGCACGGCCCCGCCACGTGCAAAGACGCTCACGCTCGAAATCGGTGCCGCGCCAAATCATCTGGTCGATGACGCCATAGACTTCCCCAATCGCCGCGGTGGTTGAGGTCATAGTCGGGCGCCAGCGCTAGCGGGATAATGCGGCCGGACGGGTCTGAGCCCAGGCGCTGGTCGGCGAAGCTGCCGGTATGGTACCAGGCCCCGAGCTTGTAGGCCGATTTCAAGCCGGTCGATTTTTCATCCTGGTTCAGCAGGTATTGTACTTCGCCGATCAGGAAAGCACCGCCACTGAAGCTGAACGTGGTGCCGTACTTGTTGCACTCCTGCGGGTTTTCCAATTTGCAGTTGGCACCGGCCGGATTGCCGCTGAACACCGCGCCCAGGACTTTGACGTTGTCAGTCGGATTGAGTTCCAGCCGCATGCCCGGAGTCGCCAGAGGATAGGCCGGTCCGCCAGCCGGCAGATTGGCGGCCATGATATTGGCCCAGCCGAATGTCCCGTTGATCAGGCCACCGGCTGTGTCGCTTGTGAGAAACTCGTCATCGGCGGCGAGCTGTCCGAACCGGAACGATCCGGCCTTGCCGAAATCCTGCTGGAACCACAAGGTAAACAGGCGCGTCGTCGGTAGCGCGTCGATATTGCTCGGATCGGAAATGCTGCCTGCGTAGTCCGCGACGTTGTGGCCGCTATTGTAAATCTGAAATATTTTTCCTTCGATCTTGGCGCCGGTCCAACCGAAGATCTTTTCCAGATCGGTCTCCACCGTCAGGCCGAGACGGCCCTCATAAGTCGTTCCGCGTTGTATTCCGCCGGACAGGACGCTGAAGACTTCGCCGATGTACTCAATTTCAAATTTGATGCCTTTGTCTTCAAGTGCCTTCCGAGCGCCGCCCCAGTCGCCGGTAAGTTTCTCGCGCTCCCAAATCCCCGGTTCCTCTGCGCGCGCAGCGATCGGTGAGGCCAGCATCACCGCCAGCGCCGCGGCCCCCAAGCCGGCACGCCAAGTGCGGATTTCACAATAATCGAAAATCATTCGTTCGGGCCCCCAGTCATCTCGCGCGACCACCCGCCGCGCTGCAAAGATTAATGGAGGTAAATTACGGTGTGTCTATCTGAACATCGCTGGAATCAACGGTTTTCGCGCAACGTGACCTTGGCGCCACAAATTAGAATAAGAATTGTTCAAGGCTAAGGCGCGACAAGTTGTTTGAGAAACGGGCTCCACAGGTGAAAAAAAATAACGCGCCGAGGCTGTGCTTGCCACGGCGCGCGGGTGTTGAAAACGGATCTCTGAAAACGATCAGGCAATTCCAACCAGCAAGGCGAGCCCCGCCAGCGCGACCGCCCCGCCGCTAAGCTGATAAGCCAGCCGTCCGCGCGTCGCGGCGATCCGGCCGATCAGTGCGCCGGCGGCCAGGCCGGAGACATGAAGCAGCGCCGTGGCGATCATGAACCCGGCGGCATAGCTCGCACCGGAGGCGCCGGCCGGCATTTCCGCGCCGTGGGCGTAGCCGTGGAAGACCGCGAACAGACCGACGACCCCCATGGCGATCGCGACCGGCGCATGCAGGCGCAGCGCGATGATGGCGCCGAGCACCACCACCGACAGCGCAATGCCAACCTCGACAAACGGCACGGTGATACCCGAGATCCCCAACATCCCGCCGATTGCCATGACCGCAACAAAGCTTGCCGGCACCAGGAAACGCGCCTTCCCACCGAGCTGGTAGGCGAACAGACCGACTGTCACCATCGCCAGCACGTGATCGAGGCCACCGACCGGGTGCATGAAACCGTGCACAAAGCCGCCGGCTTCACCGTGACCGGTATGTGCGAAGGCTGCGGTCGGGGCGAGAGCGAAAAGGGCGATCAGGATTCGGCTGAGGACAGTCGTCATGGTTGTAATTCCTCGAATTGAGAAGCTGGAACGATTAACAACAAGTGCGGTCGCCGAAGCAAGTGTTTCGCTTCGAACCGCGCTATTCCCGCACGCCGGACTGCGAAATTTCCAACCTCGGCCTCACCCGTCGGCGGCGGCTGCGGTCGCCACGGCGGCCCGGCGCCTGGCGGCACGCCGTTCGGCGCGGATGCTAAGGACCATGAACAGGGCGAAAATCGCGAGCCCGCCGACGTTCCAAAACAGGCTGTTCGGCCACAGCAGCAGGAGGCCGATACCGGCCAGGATTGGCCGCACCCAGATCGGCAGCGGTCCCTCGAGATAGCCGGCCCAGGCGCCCGAGAGGCAATAGATCCCGATGGTGCCAAAGCAGAAGATTGCCAGCGATTCCCAAAAGTCCCCGACCAGGAAGGGCGTATAGGCAAACAACAGTGGGATGATGTAGAGCCCCTTGGCGAGCTTCCACGCCGTCAGGCCGGTCAACATCGGCGGCGTTTTCGCGATCGTTGCCGCCGCGAAGGCGGCAAGACAGACCGGTGGAGTCACGTTGCTGTCCTGCGACAGCCAGAAGATGATCATGTGCGCCGAAAGCAGCGCGGCGGTGAGATAGGCCGGCGACAGCGCCTGCTCGATGACGGTACGGGTCATGTCGGCCGGTATGAGATCGACCAGCGCCGTGGCGGCGGCGTGACTCATCGGCTGACCGAGCGCGGCGATCTTGTCGGGGGCGGCCAACATCAGCACCGTTTTTGCCATCTCCGGGATCTGACCGTTGGAGAACGCCACGGCCAGCTCATAGCGCGTGATCAGTTCGTAGAGCGCCGGGGCCGACAGCGTGGCAAGCACGATGTAGGCGGCCGTCACCGGCAATCCCATGCCGAGCACCAGCGAGGCGAGCGCAACCAGGATGATGGTCACCAGCAGGCTGCCGCCCGCCCAGTTCACGATCATCAGCGAAAAGGTATTGCCGATCCCGGTGGTGCCGATGACATTGACTACCAGCCCGACCGAGACCAGCAGCACCGCGGTGCTGATCATGTTGCGCGGGCCGATGGCGAGCGCTTCCAGCACCGCGCGCGGCCCCATCGGCTTCTTGCTCAGCCACGACCCCACCACGACAGCGACAATGGCAAAGCCGGCCGCATAGGTCGGCGTATAGCCCCAGATCAGCAGCCCGATCAGCACGAAGATCGGCACCAGCGAATGCCAGCCGTCCTTGAACACCTGGCCGAGGCTCGGTGTGTCGTCATCAACCAGTCCGGCGATCCGCGTGCGCTTGGCCTCGATGCGAACCCAGAACGCGACCGACAAAAAATACATCAGCGCCGGCAGGAACGAGATCGCGACAATGTCGAGATAGGGGATCTGAGTATAGCTCGACATCACGAAGGCGCCGGCACCCATGATCGGTGGCATCAATTGGCCGCCGGTAGAGGCGGCGGCTTCGACGCCGGCGGCGAAACGCGCCTCATAGCCGGCGCGCCGCATCAGCGGGATGGTGATGACGCCGGTACCGACGGTATTGGCGACCGCCGAGCCCGAGATCGAGCCGAACAGGCAGGAGCCGAACACCGCGACCATGCCGGGGCCGCCGGTGAAGCGGCCGGCGGACACCCGCGCCAGGTTGATGATGAAGTCACCGGCGCCGGAACGCACCAGGAAGGCGCCGAACAGAATGAACATGAACACATAGGTCGAGGAGATCCGCGCGATCAGGCCGAACATGCCGTCATCGCCGTAGAAGCTGCGGAACAACAACGTTTCCCAGGTCAATCCCGGAAAGTTGAACACGCCCGGCACGTAGCGGCCCCACCAGCTGACATAGGTGAGCGCCACCACGATCATGGTTGGAATGATCCATCCGGTGGTGCGGCGCGTCAGTTCAAGACACAGCAGCACCGCGAGGATTGAGAAGATCCAGTCGCTCAGTACAAAGTTCGAGCCGCGCAGATAGAACGCGTCCTCGCCGATGAAGAACCCGGCGACCGCCGCCAGTACGGCGAGCGCAATGATAACGTCGATCACGGAGACCGCGAGCGTCGCGCCGCGGCTGCGCGTGCGCATCATCGGATAGACCAGCGCACACAGGAAACCGAAGCAGGCGAAATGAATGGCGGAGAACCACAGTTCGGAGATCGTGCCGAACGTGTTCAGATAAAGATGGATCAGCGAAACGCCGATTCCGACCCAGAACACGATCGGGCCCGACCAACTCTTCTCGCTGCGAACGGTCTGCTCGAACTCGCCGAGATCCGTCGTGTATTCGAGATTTGTATCGACGTCGTTCGGTAGCGGTTCGGCGCTGGCCGAGCGTCGCCTCACGTCCATCCGTCATGTGTCGTTCCCCCGGACCGCTCCCTCGGCGGACCAAACGGCACCGCTTTTTTTATTGTTAGGCGCCGGCTCGATATGCGAACGACGGCCAATCGAGGCCGCCGTTCGATCTTCTCGTCATGCTGACCGCAATACCGCGATCAGGTCGGCATCAGTGCCGGCGGAATGGTCAGGCCCTTTTCCTTGTAGAACTTCAGCGCGCCCGGATGCAGCGGCGCCGGCAGACCGGCAATCGCCTTGTCGAGAGCCATCGCCTTGGTGGCCTTGTGGATGTTGTTGAGGAAGGCGAGGTTATCGTAGATCGCCTTGGTCACCAGATAGACCGCCTCTTCATCGACATCGGCGTTGACCGCCAAGAAGTTCGGCTGGGAGACCGTGTTGATCGGCTTGTCCTGGCTCGGATAGGACTTCGCCGGGATGACGTAGCGCGTCCACAGATCGACGCCGACATCCTTGTTGGAATCCTTGACCTCGGCGTCGGTGAAGTCGAGCACGCGGATCTTGTCGCCCATCTTCGCCAAGGTTTGCGTGACCGCGGTCACCGGCACGCCGCCCGGGATGTTGGCGCCGACGATGTTGCCGTTCTGCAGTGCGTCGGCCGTCGGGTTGTAGCCCATATAGACGACGTCGAAGGCCTTGTTGGGATCGATGCCAAGCCCGGCGAGGATGGTGCGGCCGGAACCTTCGGTGCCGGAATTGCGCGCACCGATCGAGAACTTCTTGCCGTTGACGCCTTTCAGGTCGGCCATGGTGCCGGTCTTGGCGAGGCCGGTTTCGAGAAGGAAGTGCTCGACATTGACCCACAGCATGCTGACCGAACGGATGTTCTTCTGGGGGCCGTCGGCTTTCAGCATGCCGGTGCCCTTGGCCGCCCAGGCTCCGAACAGGCCTTGCAGAATGGCGAATTGCGCCTGGTTTTCGCGCAACAGCTTGACGTTTTCGCCGGATCCGGCCGAGGCGATCGCCGACAGCGAGACCTTGAACTTGGGTTCCAGCTTGACCTTGGTGAGCGTCGCGATGGCGACTCCGACCGGATAATAGGTGCCGCCGGTGGTGGCGGTGGCCAGGATATATTTGCGGTCCTTCTTCGCTTGCGCGAGCGCCGAGCCGGTGACGGCGGCGCCGGCGACACCGGCAGCGCCGGCGACGAAAGTGCGGCGGGAAAGCCTCTAATTCATGGTTTTATTCTCCTCCCTTTTGAAGACGATTATTCAGCAAACGGACGATACGGACGGCGAACGAAACAGCGAGCGGACAATGCGGTTGAAGGATGGCCGAGAGACGAAAGGCGCCCTGCACACAGTGCCGCCGCGGAATTCGCCTCAGACGATCCGGGGCGATCGCGGGCTCCGGATTGATGACGACAACCCGGTCAACCGGATTGTTGTTGTCATTCGAAGATCGCTGCCTACTCCATCTTATTGACGGCCCCCCAACTTCGCTATCGGGGGTTGCCACAATCAGCCACTTCAGCCGCCAGCATGTGGTTTTTTGCCGGAACCGGCAAGCTGAATAAAGATTGTATTACGAGGCGATCAACGGCGCGACAACATTCCACGCAATTATAGCGGCCAAAACGGGCCCCACTGGTCGCGCGAATTGGCGCACCCTGAAACGCAAAGACCCGCCCGGACTTTGGGGTCCGGGCGGGCTGTGCAGGTCGACGCGGGGGTGGATGGGGGGCGCACGCGCCGACTGCAACTGGTAATGACAGATGGCTGTCAGTAGCTGCTGCCGTAATTCCGATAGGAATTGCCGTAGTTCTGGTGCGAACCGCCGTAGGAATTGCCGTAATTCTGATAGGAATGGTTGTAGCTGCGGTGGTGCTTCGGGCACCTCTGGGTCTTGCCGATGTAGTTGCCGTAGCCGTCATATTCGTTGACGTAGCGGCAGCCGTTGTAGCCGTAGCTGTGGGAACGGTAGCCGTAGCCGTAGTCATTGGCGGCGGCCTGACCGGCAATACCAACGGCGAGAGCGAAAGCGGTGAGGGCCGTCGCGGCGATCTTCGGCATGGACATTGGAGTGTTTCCTTCGGGTTCCGGGGCGGCCGCTTGGGCCGTGTACCCATCAGTCGCGCCGGTCGCGAGGGAGGTTCACGGGAATTTTTTCGCCGTCGCGCCATGCCGAAAATGGCAAACAGATCGTTGACGGCACTCCGGAAAAGCGCAAAGCGCTGGGGTGTTGTCCCATTTCGTGAATCACCCGGATCGTGCTGCCATGCGCACCGACAGCCACCAGCACCCGCCGACAGGTCCCCGCATCCGCGACGGTCGGCGCGGCGATCTCGACGCCATGGTCAAATTGGAGGACCGCGTCTTCCCGGGCGATCGTCTGTCACGCCGCAGCTTCCGCCGGCTGATGGCGTCGCCGTCGGCCTCCGTCATCGTCGCCGACCGCGATGGGACACTGGCCGGTTACGCCGTCGTTCTATTTCGGCCGCGCGCCATAGCGGCCCGGCTCTATTCGATTGCGGTCCAGCCTGAAGAGGCCGGCCGGGGCATCGGCACCGCGCTGCTGGCGGCGGCCGAGCAGGCCGCCGTCGCCCGCAAGCGCTTTGTCATGCGGCTTGAGGTGCGCGCGGACAATGCGGCGGCGATCGCGCGCTACCGCAAGGCCGGCTATCGCGATTTCGGCCGCTTGAGGACTATTACGCCGATGGTCATCCCGCCCTGCGCTTCGAGCGCCGCCTGGCATCGCAATGACCGGAGACGGCGCATGCGGGGTCATTGCAACTGAGCTGTGACAAGACCGTGACTCAGGCACGGTCCCATGTTGTTTGACGTGGCGGACGGTTTTTTTTCAGGCTATCACATGCGATGGAACAGGAGCGCCAGAGCGGGATTTGATCACGGCAGCGATGAACGTCCGGTTCGCGCGCCATACCCAAACGGCCACCACCATGCTGTTGCGATCACCGTCACGAGGCTTGGGCTCGCCGCGGGCACGTCTTTCGTGCGCCCGGCAAGACCGGTCGCGTCCGAGTGGTCCGATTCCGAAGCTTGTAAACGAGCGTGCCGCAAAAGGGATACACGCGACGAAGCCAGGGCCCTGAGAGCATTTCCAGGCGAAGCGGAAACCGGTTCGCCGTCCGGAAATGCGACAAAGCAAAGTGATAGAGCACTTTCATGATCCCACTAAATTGAAAGCGCTCTAGAGAAAGAGGAATGCCGCAATGACCGGCTGGGTCATTCTCGTTGACCAGCCCAGGGATTTTCCCAACGCCGAAACCCCCCACAAGGTGATCGCGACCAGCGACTATCTCGCCCGGCCGCGCCTGTTCGACGTCGGACGCCCGAAGCTCATCAATCTGTCGCGCTCCTACAATTATCAATCGAAGGGCTATTACGCCTCGCTGCTGGCCGAAGCGCGTGGCCATCGCATCGTGCCGGCCGTCGAGACCATGCTGGAGCTGCGCGAATCCAAGCTCTATGAGCATGCGCTGCCGGAACTGGAGGACGAACTCAATCGCTGCGCCCGCCGCGGCGATGTCCAGGTCGAGGCCGGATTCAAGCTCCTGGTCTGTTTCGGCCTGGTGCGCGACAGCCGCTTCGAGCCGTTCGGCCGGCTGCTGTTCGACTGGTTCCGCTGCCCGGCGCTCGAGGTCACCGTCGAGCCGGGCCGCTGGTTGAGCATCGAGCGCATTCGTCCGCGCACCATCAACCGGCTCAATGGCGAGGACGGCGTGTTCCTGCGCGAGGCGCTGCATCTGCATACCAAGCGGGAATGGCGCGACCCCAAGGCGCGATCCGTCTCCAAATATGATCTCGCGGTGCTGTACGATCCGAACGAGAAATTGCCGCCATCCTCGGCCGCGTCCATCAAGTATTTTGCCCGCATTGCGGAGCGGATGTCGGTCGACGTCGAGCCGATCACCAAGCGCCAACTCGCCGAACTGGCCGAGTATGACGGCCTGTTCATTCGCGAGACCACTTCGATCGACAATCATACCTACCGCTTCGCCCGCCGCGCCTGGCAGGAGGGCATGCCGGTGATCGACGATCCGATGTCGATGATCCGCTGCACCAATAAGGTCTATCTGATGGAGTTGCTTAACTCCAATCGCGTGCCGATGCCTCCGACCGTGATGCTGGCCGACACCCCCGATCTCCAGCGGGCGATGGATGAACTCGGGCTGCCGCTGGTGGTCAAGATTCCCGACGGCTCGTTCTCGCGCGGCGTCCACAAGGTCACGACCGCCGAGGAGTTCAAGCGCATCACCGATGAACTGTTCGAGGAAACCGACCTGTTGCTGGCACAGAAGTTCATGCCGACCACGTTCGACTGGCGGGTCGGCGTGCTCGCTGGCGAGCCGTTGTTCGTCTGCCAGTACAAGATGGCCCGCGGCCACTGGCAGATCCTCAAGCACGGCGCCGACGGTTCCACGCGCGAAGGCGGCGTGAAGACCTTCGGCATTGATCAGGCACCCTCGGAACTCATCGACATCGCGGTGCGCGCCGCCAAGCCGATCGGCGATGGCCTCTATGGCGTCGACATCAAGCAGACCGATTCGGGTTTCGTGGTCATGGAGGTCAACGACAACCCCAACCTCGATCACGGCTACGAAGACGCCGTGGGGAAGGACGAGGTCTGGATCAAGCTGCTCAAGTGGTTCATCGCGCGCTTCGAACAGTAGTTTGAGGGTTCGAACGCGCAATTGCCCGCTGGCAGTGGCACGCGTTCCGCGGTGAAACATCAGTCATTGCCGACCTGTGCTTGACGGGCGGCGGGCAATTCTGCGCAATGCACAGATGACGACGCTCGATCTTGCTGCGCTTCTGCTCGTACTGGCTGCATTGTTTGGCTATATCAATGCCAAGCTCCTGCACCTACCGCGAACGATCGGCATCCTCATCGTCGCGCTTGCGGTCTCGCTTGCGCTCATCGGCGCCGAATATGCCTTTCCAGGTTTTCACGGCAAGGACCGGCTCGGCAAAATTCTCGAATCGGCTCACCTGTCCGAGGCCCTGCTGGAAGGCGCCCTGAGCTTCCTGCTGTTTGCCGGCGCCATCGAGGTCAGCTTCACCAGCCTGTGGGATCGCAAATGGACGATTCTCGCTCTGGCGACGCTTGGCGTTGTCATCTCCGCCGGCCTGATGGGTGCGGCGATGTGGTATGTGTTCCAGTGGGTCGGGCATCCGGTCCCGCTGATCTGGTGCCTTGTGTTCGGCGCCGTGGTGGCGCCGACCGATCCGGTCGCCGTGCTTGGGGCATTGCAGCGGGCCGGCCTGCCGGCGCCGTTGCAGGCGACCATCGCCGGGGAAAGCCTTTTCAATGACGGCGTCGGCGTCGTTGTCTTCACGCTGCTGGTCGGAATCGCGACGGGGACCAACGATGACGTGACGGCCGGCAGTATATTTGGCGTGTTTCTGTTGGAGGCTGTCGGCGGCGGTGTGCTGGGATTGGTCGCCGGATATATCGCCTATCTCGGCATGCGCTGGATCGACGAGCACAATGTCGAACTGATGATATCCTTTGCGCTGGTGACGGCGACCTATGCGATCGCATTGCACTTTCACCTGTCAGGTCCGGTTGCGGTGGTTGTGGCCGGGATCTTGATCGGCAGCCGCGGCCGCGAACGGGCCATGAGCGAGAAAACCCGAAATCATCTCGACATCGTGTGGTCGGTGATCGACGAAATTCTCAATGCCTTGCTGTTCCTGCTGATCGGCCTGGAAATTCTTGTGATCGACGCCACCGTACCGCTGCTGGTCGCGGCGGTCGCGGCCGCGTTGCTCAGCCTTGCCATCCGGTTCACCAGCGTGCTGCCGATGCGCCTTTTGCCGGCGCGCTACCGCATGCGCTGGAGCGCGATCGGTGTGCTGACCTGGGCGGGTCTGCGAGGCGGCATATCCATCGCCCTGGCACTCAGCCTGCCTGTCATGCCCTATCGCGAGGCAATACTCGCGGCCTGCTATGGCGTCGTGTTGTTCACGATTCTCGTTCAGGGACTGACGCTGGAATCGGTCGCAAGCCGTTTGAGCCGCGGCAATCCGGAACGGGGCTGATGATCTGGAAACCGGCGCAGCGGGTTTCGTAAATGTCTGGTGAATATGACGCGTCCGATCAAGAGGCCATGAAGCGACGGCCACCGTATCCAATCCGAGCGTGCTCTAGGCAACATGGTGGGCTTCACCTATTGTCCAATCGGTTTCCGCGCAAATTAGGGATCGGCCGATGAAGTCACTGTGGGGCGTCGTCGTCGCTTGTACATTGGCGGTGATGCTCGCCGCCAATCCGGCATTTGCCCAGAAGCTCGACAAGGTGCGCTTTGGCACCAACTGGGCGCCGCAGCCCGAGCATGGCGGCTTCTACCAGGCCGTCGCCGACGGCACCTATCGCAAATACGGCCTCGACGTCACCATCGTGCCCGGCGGGCCGAGCGTGAACAACGAGATTCTGCTGGCGGCCGGCCGGCTCGACTTCTACATGAGCGGCAGTACGCTGAAGGGCTTCGACGCGGTGGCCAATGGCATCCCCATCGTGCAGGTCGCCGCGATGTTCCAGAAAGATCCCGCCATCATGATGGCGCATCCGGGACAGGGTATCGACAGCCTGGCCGATCTGAATAAGCTCACCCTCTATCTCGCGCCGGAAGCGGTGGCGACATATTTTCAATGGATGAAGGCGAAATACGGCTTGAGCGCCGGCCAAGTGCGGCCCTATACCTTCAACCCGCAGCCGTTCCTGCGCGACAAGCGCTCGGCGCAGCAGGGCTATGTCTCGTCCGAGCCCTACACCATCGCGAGGATCGGCGGCTTCAAGCCGAAGGTCTTTCTGCTCGCCGACGAGGGCTACGATCCCTATTCGACCTTGATCCAGACGCATCGACGTCTGATCGACACCAAGCCTGATCTCGTCCAACGCTTCGTCGATGCCTCGATCATCGGCTGGTACAATTATATCTATGGCGATAACAAAGCGGCCAACGCGCTGATCAAACAAGGCAACCCGGAAATGAACGATGGTCTCATCGCCTATGCGGTCGCGACCATGCGCGCGCGGGGGATTGTCGATTCCGGCGAGGCCCTGACGGCCGGCATCGGCGCGATGAGTGATGCGCGTGTGAAGCACTTTTACGACACCATGGTAAAGGTCGGTGTCGTCAAGGCCGGTCTCGATTACCGCAAGGCCTACACGCTGCAATTCGTCAACAAGAAGGTCGGGATCGACCTGCGGCCGAAACCTTAAAGATCGCGCATGACGAAGGCGGGAGCACCGATCGTCACGCTGTCCGGCGTCGGCAAGGCGTTTGCCAGCGGCGTCTCCGCACTTGATGGGTTCGATCTCACCGTCCGGCAGGGCGAGTTCGTGACCCTGCTGGGGCCGTCGGGCTGCGGCAAGTCGACGGCGCTGCGCATTATCGCCGGCCTGACCGCGGCCACGCGCGGCGCGGTGACGTGGGCGGACGGCGCAACCGGTCGGCCGGGCGAACGCGCCAATGCCATCGGCTTCGTCTTTCAGGAGCCGACCCTGATGCCTTGGGCGGACATCGCGGCAAATGTCCGGCTGCCGCTGTCGCTGCACCATGCCGCGCGCGCGTCCGCTGACTCGCAGGTTGCTGCCGCACTTGAGCTTGTCGGTCTCAAGGAATTTGCCAAGGCCTATCCGCAGGAATTGTCCGGCGGCATGAAGATGCGGGCCTCGATCGCGCGCGCGCTGGTCACCGAGCCGAATGTGCTGCTGATGGACGAGCCCTTTGCCGCGCTTGACGAAATCACCCGGTTCAAGCTCAACAACGATCTGTTGGCGGTCTGGCAGCAACTCGGCAAGACCGTGATCTTCGTCACCCATTCGGTATTCGAGTCGGTCTTTCTGTCCGAGCGCATCGTGGTGATGACGCAGCGTCCGGCGCGGGTGTTCCGGGAAGTGACGATCGATGTGCCGCATCCGCGCGATGAAAAATTCCGGACCTCCGCCGCCTATGCCGCCTATTGCCGGCAGGTTTCCGAGACTCTGGCCGCGGCGATGGCTACGGAGAATGCGGCATGAGTACCGACCTGCCGGCCGGCGAGTCGCGTGGTCGCGGCGCGATCGACCGTGGTCTGCGCATCGCGCTTCCCGTCTTCGCGCTCGCGCTCGGCCTCGCCGCCTGGGAACTGGTGGTGCGGGTCAACGACATCCCGACCTACGTACTGCCAAGCCCGTCGCGCGTGGCTTCCGCGCTTGTCGATGGCTGGCCGGTGCTGAGTGCCTCTCTCCTCGTCACCATGATCACCACGCTGCAAGGCTTCGCGCTGGCGGCTGTTGGCGGCGTCGGCCTCGCGATCCTGTTCAACCAGTCGCGGCTGATCGAATATTCGCTGTACCCTTATGCGGTGATCCTTCAGGTGACGCCGATCATCGCGATCGCGCCGCTGCTGCTGATCTATCTCTCGCAGCCGGTGGCGGTGCTGTTCTGCGCCTGGATTGTCGCGTTCTTTCCGGTGCTGTCGAACACCACGCTTGGATTGCGTTCGGTGGATCGCAACCTTGCCGACCTGTTCGAACTCTACCAGGCCTCGCGCTGGCAGCGCCTGGTCCGGCTCAAGCTGCCTTCGGCGATGCCCTATATTCTCGGCGGCCTGCGCATAGCCGGCGGCCTGTCGCTGATCGGCGCTGTGGTGGCGGAAATCGCCGCAGGTTCGGCCGGCGCCGGTTCGGGGCTGGCCTATCGTATTGTCGAGGCCGGTTACCGGCTCAACATTCCGCGCATGTTCGCCGCGCTCATTCTGTTGTCGGTCGCCGGCATCGCGATCTTCTTCGCGCTGTCGCTGATTTCGCAACCTGGCGCCTGCGCCATTGGCACGCCAGCGCAATGGACGCTGAAACATAATTCAGGCCGCTGCACCGAATGCCAGCCGCACAGCGATGCCGAGCGCGGCCATCAGCGCGACGGTCGTAATCAGGCTGCGATGGAGCCAAAAAACGACCAGCGCGGCGATGGCGGTCAGCATCGCCGCCTGCCAATCGAGGCTCGCCGGATTGATCGCAAACCAGCGCAGCGGCCCGGCCTGCTTTTCGGTGATGTCGTGGAACAGCACGTGCAGCGTGAACCAGACCGCGAGATTGAGGATGACGCCGACCACCGCGGCGGTGATCGCCGCGAGCGCGCCGGCCAGCCGCCGGTTGTTGCGAAGATCCTCAATGAAGGGCGCGCCGGCGAAAATGAACAGGAACGACGGCACGAACGTCGTCCACAAGGTCATCGCGACGCCGAGGAACGCGGCCGGCAACGGATCGAACGGTGACGGGCGCGCGAAAGGCGGCGAGAAAGCCGACGAACTGCGTCACCAGGATCAGCGGGCCCGGCGTGGTTTCCGCCAGCCCCAGACCGTCGACCATTTCGCCCGGCCGCAGCCAGCCGTAAACCTCGACCGCCTGCTGCGTCATATAGGCGAGCAGCGCATACGCGCCGCCGAAACTGACCACCGCCAGTTTGGAAAAGAACACACCGATGGCGACCAGCACGTGATCCGCGCCGAGCGTCAGCGCGGCGAGCGCGACCGGCGCCCACCACAGGATGAGGCCGATGACGATACGGCAGCGGCAAAGCTCTTGCGCGCGGTGGGAGCGAGCAGGGCTTGGGTGTCCGCCGGCTTCAGCCCGAGCAACGCCGGGTCGCGACGCGCGATCCCATAGCCGAACAGGCCGGCCGCGATCACGATCAGCGGAAACGGTAGCGCCAGAACGAAAATTCCGACAAACGCGCAGGCTGCGATGGCGATCAGCGGACGCGTCTTGAGCGAGCGGCTGCCGATGCGGATCACCGCCTGGGCGACGATCACCAGCACCGCGGCCTTGATCCCGAACAGCGCGCCTTCCACCACCGGCACGCCGCTCGCCAGCACGTAGATCAGGCTCAGGCCCAGCATCACCAGTGCGCCGGGCAGGATGAAGAACAGCCCGGCGATCAGCCCGCCGGCCATCCGGTGCAGCAGCCAGCCGATATAGGTCGCAAGCTGCATCGCCTCCGGTCCCGGCAGCAGCATGCAGAAATTCAGCGCATGCAGAAACCGCGCCTCGTCGATCCACTTCCGCTCGTCGACCAGGATGCGATGCATGGTGGCGATCTGGCCGGCCGGCCCGCCGAACGACAGGCAGCCGATCTGAAACCAGACTTTCAGGGCGTCGCGGAAGCTGGAGCCGATAGAATTGCCGCGGATAAGGATGTCGGCGGCGTTCCATTGGGTAGTGTCATAGGGCGCTGCATCCGGATGAGGCGGGACGGCCTCCTCATGCCTGGCTCTGCACGAGGAGCGGCATTGCACAGACCCGAGTGGCCCTGCCATACCGAGTGTGGCACAGAACCTTGGACTTGCGGATTCCGAACCTCCAACGCCGTCGCGCGCGGCTGGCCGCGGCGCCCGTGCCAGGGCCCGACCGGCCAACAACCTGCATCCAAGGCGAGCGTGTGACCAATCCCGAAGACGAACGCAGACAGCGCCTGACCGGCATCGCCTTCATGTGCGGGGCGGTGCTGTGCCTGGCCTGTCTCGATGCCACCGCCAAATATCTGGTCGGTCACATGGACACGTTGCAGGTGTCGTGGGCGCGCTTTACCAGCTCCTACGTGTTCGTGTTGTTCATCGCCAACCCGATCACCCGCCCAGGCCTGATCAGCGCGCGCCGGCCGGTCCTGCAACTGTTCCGTTCCTTGCTGATGCTGCTGGCGACGTTGTTGAACTTCGCCGCCTTCCGCTACCTTCAACTCGATCAGGTGCTGGCAATCCTGTTCGCCACCCCGTTCCTGGTCGCGGTTCTGGCCGGGCCGCTGCTGGGCGAGTGGGTCGGCTGGCGGCGTTGGATCGCGATCTTGGTCGGCTTTGCCGGCGTTCTGGTCGTCACGCAGCCCGGGTACCGGAAAAATGCACTTTGCCGCGATCTTCGCGGTCGGCGCGGCGGTCTGTTTTGCGCTCTTCAGCATTGTGACCAGGCTGCTGGCGCGCTCGGACTCCAACGAAACCACGCTGTTCTATTCCGGGATGGTTGGGGCCATCGTGATGAGCGCGATCGTTCCATTCGTCTGGACCACGCCCTCCAGCCTTGGCATCGTCGCGCTGATGCTGGTCACCGGCGCGTTTGGAACGCTCGGGCATTATTTATTGATTCTCGCGCACCGCCACACGCCGGCTTCCGTACTCTCGCCATTCATGTACACCCAACTGATCTGGGCGATGACGCTGGGCTTCCTGGTGTTTTGCGATGTCCCGGATCACACCACCTTGGCCGGCGCCGGCATCGTGATTGCGTCCGGGCTCTATCTCGTTCATCGCGAGCGCGTGAGCGGTGGCCGCTGATGGCGGATCGTCGCTTTTTCAGTTCGGGTTCAGGGTGGCGGGTCAAGGCGCATGGATGATCATGCTCTCCAGCGCCGTCAGCGCCTCACCGGCATTGCCTTCATGTGCGCGGCGTTGGCGTGCTTTTCCGTCCTCGATACGATGGCGAAGTGGCTCAACGCCCACATGGATACGTTGGAGGTGGTGTGGGCGCGTTATGTCGGTGCGCTGGCTTTTGCGCTGTTGATCGCCAATCCGGTCAAGCGTCCCCAAATCATGGTCACCGGCCGGCCGGTTCTCCAGGTGGGGCGTTCCGCGCTGCTGCTGATCTCGACATTGTTCAATTTTTCCGCTTTCCGCTATCTCCAACTCGATCAGGCGCTTTCGATCGTGTTTTCGACGCCGTTTCTGGTGGCGGCGCTCGCCGGGCCGATCCTGGGCGAATGGATCGGTTGGCGGCGCTGGATCGCGATCTGCGTCGGATTTACCGGTGTGCTGGTGGTGACCCAGCCGACCAATCCCAGCATGCACTATGCGGTTCTTTTATCCTTCGGCGCGGCGCTCTCGTTGGCGTTCTATGCGATCGCGACACGGATGCTGGCGCGAGCGGATTCCAATGAAACCACCCTGTTCTATTCAAACATGGTGGGCGCGGCGGTCATGACGCTGATCGTGCCGTTCGTCTGGTCGACGCCGACCGATCCGCTGGTGATTTTTTTGATGGTGATCTGCGGCGCGTTCGGCACCTACGGGCACTATTTCTTGATTATCGCCCATCGGTATACGCCGGCCTCGGTGCTCTCGCCGTTCATCTATACCCAAATCGTCTGGGTAACCATTTTGGGATATCTCGTGTTCAGCGACATCCCGGGCCCCGCGACGTTGATCGGCGCCGGAATCGTGATCGTCTCCGGGCTTTATCTCATTCACCGCGAGCGGGTCAGCGGCGGCCGCTGATCGGGCGGTCGCGCGCGGTCTGCCGTCACGGCAATTGCAGCAGCACGGGCAGATAGCCGGCGTGCTGCAGGAACCGGATGCCATCAGCCAGCGGGATCGCCAGCAGGAATATGCAGGCGTCCAGAAAGGTCATCATCACCGAGCGCGGGCTGATCGTCAGCGTGTCGACATTCTTCCACAGCGACAGCCGCGGCAGGAAGCGCGGCACCTCCGCCACATAGGCCCGGTAGGTGTCGCCATAGCCGGGCCGTCAGCGCCCGCTCTTCCTTGTTCACGACCAGGCGGAACACCAGCCATGCGATCAGCACGCAGAACAGCGCGATCGTCAGGCTGCCGAATTGCGCGCCGACGCCGGCCGCGCCGATGAAGGAGAACAGGTAAAGCGGATTGCGGCTGACCGAATAGGGCCCGATTCGCACAATCTCGCGGTTCTTGCGTCCGCCGATATAGAACGAACTCCAGGTCCGTCCCACGATACAGACCACGATCAGGACGACGCCGATCCACTCGATGGCGTACCGGACCGCCGACATCTCCGCCCAGCGCGACGCGGTGACCGTCAACGCCACGAATCCGACCATGACCGCCAGCAAGAGGACGATCTTGCGGATGGTCTGGACGCTTCTCAGCGTGAAGATATGTTGTGGACCGGCGGGCATGGCAATGTTCGATCGCGCTCTTGCCCGAGGGGGGGCGTGCGGTCAAGGCAATCCTGGGGACGGCGGTCGTTAACCACCAAGGTCGGGCAAACCACGGCGGTCGGGGGCGATATGAACGTCTTTGCCGCTCAGCCGGTCGTTCGGCAGCCGGCAGGCCGCGGCCCATTGATCCAGCGACTGACATTAGGGCCTTTTTCGGGATGCATCCGGCCCGCGCGGTTGATATCGTGCCGGCCCGGCGGGTGCCGCGGGCGGCCCGGTGCGAACCCGGATCGGCGCCGCCATCATCCCGCTTGGCGCCGGTTGACAAATTCAACGAGCAGGCCCTGATACCGGCGATTGAAACAGCGGCACCGTCGCGATTGCGTCGTGTCGATTGTCTGGTCATCGTGCCCGAGGTTTGAGAATGGCAAGCAATACAGCCCAAGCGCAGGCGTCCGTCGATTCCGACATGCGGTTGAATGACGATATCGGCGAGGCAACAAGGCTTCGCATGTTCCGCATGCAGGTGGAGATCCGCGAGGCCGAGCAGCGCGCCTTCGACTTGTTCCTGCAAAATCTCGTGAAGGGGACCAGCCATCTCTCGCTCGGCCAGGAAGCCGTCGCGGCCGGTTTCGGGGCGGCGATGAAGCCGGGCGATCTGAGCTTCTGCACCTATCGTGGTCATGCCCATACGCTCGCACGCGGCGTCGAATTCGAAAAGGTCCTCGGCGAACTGATGCAGCGCGACAACGGGTTGATGCGCGGCAAGGGCGGCTCGATGCATCTGACCTCGACTGAACACGGGGTGATGGGGTGCTATGCCATCATCGGCGCGCATCTGCCGATCGCCTGCGGCGCGGCCTGGCGCGCGCAATACAAGGGCGACAAGGACGTTTCAGTCTGTTTCTTCGGCGACGGCACCACCAATATCGGGGCGTTCCACGAAGCGCTGAATTTCGCGGTGGTCTGGGAACTCCCGGTGGTCTTTGTCTGCGAAAACAATCTCTACATGGAATATACCCCGATCGGCGACGTGACCGCGGTCGAGCATCCGGCGGCCGATCGCGCTTCGGCTTACGGCCTGGAACGCATCATTATCGACGGCAACGACGCCGACGAGGTCTATCGCACCGCGCAGGCCGCGATTGAAATGGCGCGCAATGGCGGCGGACCCTCGCTGATCGAATGCATGACCTATCGGCACAGCGGACATTCGCGCGCCGATCCCGCCAAGTACCGCCCCGAGGGAGAACTCGATACCTGGCTGCAGCGCGATCCGGTCAAGATGTACCGCCAGCGTCTGCTGCAGTTCGGCATCGCCGAAAACGTCATTGCCGCGATCGAGGCCGAGACCCTACAAATGGTCAATGACGCCACCGAGAAGTGCAAGGCGGCACCCATGCCACCGGACGATATCTTGACGACCGACGTCTATGCGGATGGAGGCTGGGCATGGCGGAACTGACCTACCGCGACGCGGTCGCACGTGGCATCGCGCAGGAGATGGAGCGCGATCCCGACGTGGTCTTCCTTGGTGAGGACGTGGCCAAAGCCGGCGGCGTGTTCAAGGCGACCGTTGGGCTCTACGAGAAATTCGGGCCGAAGCGCGTGCGCGATACGCCGATTTCCGAACAGGCGATCCTCGGCGCCGCCATGGGCGCGGCGATGACCGGTCTGAAGCCGATCGCCGAGATCATGTTCTCGGACTTCTTCGCGGTGTGCTTCGACTACATCGCCAATGAATTTCCGAAGAGCCGCTACATGTCGAACGGCCAGCTTAAATGCCCGCTGGTGGTGCGCACCGGCAATGGTGCCGGCTCGCGCTTCGGCGCCCAGCATTCCCAGAGCGTTGAGAACTGGGCGATGATGATTTCCGGCCTCAAGGTCGTGGCGCCGTCGACACCCTTCGACGTGATCGGCTTGCTGGCCGCATCGGTTCGCGATCCCGATCCGGTGATCTTTCTGGAGCACAAATCGCTCTATGCCACCAAGGGCGAGGTGCCGGACGGCGAGATTCTCGACACGCTTGGCACCGCGCGGATTGTTCGCCCCGGCAAGGATGCCACCATATTGGCGCTGGCGCTGATGGTGCCGCGCGCGCTGGCTGCCGCCGAGAAGCTCAAGGCTGAACACGGCATCGATTGCGAGGTGATCGACGTCCGCTCGCTGGTGCCGCTCGACACCCAGACCATTCTCGGTTCGGTCGGCCGCACCCATCGGCTGTTCACGGTTGAGGAAAATCCGCGGCTGTGCGGCTGGGGCGCGGAGATCGTTTCGATCGTCGCCGACGAGGCGTTTTACGATCTCGATGGTCCGCCGGTGCGGATCACAACACCGCACATTCCGCTGCCGGCCGCTGACAGACTGGAAGATCTTGCATTGCCGAACGCCGATCGCATCGTCGAAAGGGTGCGCAAATCGCTCGGTTCCTGACCGGCGGGGAGGAGAGGATGACGCAAGCTCATGGCGGTCCGGAAGTCGCTCTCGGACCGATCGGCAATAGGATCATTTTCGAAAACGATCACGTGCGCGTATGGGAGCTCGCCGTCGAACCCGGCAGGGACAAGGGCATGCACCGGCACGATCTGCCCTATGTCATCGTGCCGATGACCGGTGGCGACATTGAAATCGTCACCATCGACGGACAATCAATTAAGCCGAAGGACGTTGTCGGCGAGGCGATCTGGCGCGATGCCGGAGAGGTTCACAATCTCTACAATCGCGGCACCGAGACCTACCGCAACGTCCTTGTCGAAATAAAAACCGCGGACAAGTCATAACGGCGGACGTTCCAACAATCGCAAGTCCGTGCGCGCCCAAGGATCAGCATGATGAGTGAACGATACGACAATCTTCTTGCCAACGTCCCGACCGACCTTTGGATTGGCGGCCAATGGCGCAAGGCGTCCGACTCCCAGCGTTTTGATGTCATCGATCCGGCGACGGAAAAGACGATTGCCTCCGTCGCCAGCGCCAGTGTGGATGACGCCAAGGCTGCGGTCGACGCCGCCAGCGCCGCCTTCGGCGATTGGGCCGCGCGCAAGCCGCGCGAGCGCGGCGAGATCCTGCGCAAGGCGTTCGACCTGATCATGCGCGACGCCGAACGGCTCGCCAAGCTGATCACCATCGAGAACGGCAAGGCGCTATCGGATTCGCGCGGCGAAGTCGCCTACGCCGCCGAATTCTTCCGCTGGTACGCCGAGGAAGGCGTCCGCAACACCGGCGATGTCGGCCGCGCGCCCTCGAGCGGCGCGCGCATCTTCGTACATCACCGCCCTGCTGGTGTCGCTGTTCTGGTGACGCCGTGGAATTTCCCGGCCGCCATGGCGACCCGCAAGATCGGCCCGGCGCTCGCCGCTGGCTGCCCGGTGGTGCTCAAGCCGGCCTCCGAGACGCCGCTGACCATGTTGGCGCTGATGCCGATCCTGGAAGAGGCCGGCGTTCCGGCCGGCGTCGTCAACGTCATTCCCTCGCGGCGCTCCGGCGCGGTGGTCGATACCATGCTGCATGATCCGCGCGTGCGCGTGGTTTCCTTTACCGGCTCCACCGAGGTCGGCCGCAAGCTGCTGCATGGCGCCGCCGACAACGTCGTCAACACCGCGATGGAACTCGGCGGCAATGCGCCGTTCATCGTGTTCGAGGATGCCGACATCGATGCCGCCATCGAAGGCGCGATGATCGCCAAGATGCGCAACATGGGCGAGGCCTGCACCGCCGCCAACCGTTTCTACGTGCACGAACAGGTCCACGACGCCTTCGCCAGCAAGCTGACCGCGCGCATGCAATCGCTCAAGATGGGTAACGGCCTGGAGGACGGCGTCGCGCTTGGGCCGCTGGTCAATGCCGAGACCCGCGACAAGGTGAAAAGCTTGGTCGAGGATGCGACCAAAAAAGGCGCCAAGGTGCTGACTGGCGGCAAGGCGCCGGACGGGGCCGGCTTCTTCTATCCGGCGACCGTGCTCACCCAGGTGCCTGACGGCGCCGACATGCTGCGCGAGGAAATCTTTGGCCCGGTCGCCTCGATCCAGACCTTCAAGACCGAGGACGAAGTCATCCACCGCGCCAACGACACCGAATATGGTCTGGTCGCCTATCTCTATACCAAGGATCTGAGCCGTGGCATGCGGGTTTCCGAACAACTCGACTTCGGCATGATCGGCCTCAACCGCGGTCTGGTCTCCGATCCGGCGGCGCCTTTCGGCGGCACCAAACAGAGCGGCATCGGCCGCGAAGGTGCGCATGAGGGTCTGATGGAATTTTTGGAGACACAATACATTTCGCTGAACTGGTGATGATGCGCGCGGAAGGCTCCGGTGCTGACGCAATGACGGTTTGGAATTCGGGGGAGTGAAGATGGACATCCTGATGCCGCAGCTCGGCGAGACCGTGGCTGAGGGCAAGATCACGGTCTGGTTCAAGTCGGTTGGCGATGCCGTCAAGCCCGGCGAGAATCTGTTCGAGATCGAGACCGACAAAACCTCGATGGAAGTGCCGGCGACCTCGGCCGGTGTGCTTGCTGCGATCAATGTTCCGGCGGGCGAGATCGCCGCGGTCGGCGCCGTGGTGGCCATCGTCGCCGACGCTGCCGGCGGTGCATCGTCCGCTGCATCCGATCGCGCTGCGGCGGCTCCATCGCCAGTGACCGCGCCTGCAACGCCAAAGGCTCCCACCGCACCCGCGCAGTCTCCAATAACGCCGGTTGCCGCGAAGAACGGTGCCGGTGAAATGAACCCGTTTTTCGAGGTCCGCACGCCCGACCGTCATCATGGCCCGGCCACAATCGCGGGCGGCATCGTCGTCACTCCGCTTGCGCGCCGGCTCGCCACCGAGTTCGGCATCGATCTTACCCGCGTCAAAGGCTCCGGTCCGCGCGGCCGCATCGTCGCGCGCGATATCGAATCCTCCGCCGCCAGCGGCGCTGGCCGCGCGACCGCGCCGCTCGCAGCCGGCCCGAGCGCCGAGCAGGTCATGGCGCTCTATCGCGAGGTGCCGTTCGAGGAAGTCCCGCACGACACCATGCGCAAGACCATCGCGACGCGGCTGGTCGAAGCCAAGCAGACGGTGCCGCATTTCTACCTGACCAGCGATCTGGAAATCGACCGGCTGATCCGCATGCGCGAGGAGGCGAATGCCGCGGCTCCCAAGGATGCCGCCGGCAATCCGGCCTACAAGCTCTCGCTCAACGATTTCATCATCAAGGCCTGGGCGGCGGCGCTGCAGCGCGTCCCGGCGGCGAATGCGATATGGGCCGGCGACCGCATCCTGCGCTTCCGCCATTCCGACATCGGCGTCGCGGTCGCGCTCGAAGGCGGCCTGATCACGCCGGTGGTGCGCCAGGCCGAGGCCAAGATGGTCACGGCGATTTCGGCTGAGATGCGCGACCTCGCGGCCAAGGCGCGCGAGCGCAAATTAAAGCCGCAGGATTATCAGGGCGGCTCCTCGGCGATTTCCAACCTCGGCATGTATGGCATCCGTGAGTTCTCCGCCATCATCAACCCGCCGCACGCGACGATCCTCGCGGTTGGCACCGCCCGCCGGGCGCCGGTCGAGACCGAGGATGGCGGTGTGCGATTCGTCAGCCAGATGACGGTGACTTTGTCGTGCGACCATCGCGTGGTCGACGGCGCACTCGGCGCGGAATTGCTGGCCGCCTTCCGTGGCTTCATCGAACAGCCGGTGACGGCGCTCGTGTAGCGGGCAACTTGAACGGCCGGGCAATCCTCGGATGGCCGGCGTGCCGACGCATGGCGCCGCGCCGTGGTGACCGAAATTCAATGGCAGGAATTTATTGATGCCCAATTCCAAGCCCGATTTGCTGCTGATTGGACCGTCCAAGCCGGTGATCGTGAAAGGGCTTGAGCCGCATTTCGCCACACACAAGCTCAGCGCAGCGAAGGACCGCGAAGCCTTCTTTGCCGAGATCGGCCCGCGGATCCGCGCCATCGCCAGCGCCGCGCCCAGCGAGCGCATCAACGGGGAATTGATGTCGCGATTTCCGAAGCTGGAAATCGTCTCGAACTTCGGCGTCGGCTATGACCACATCGACGCCGCATGGGCGGGCGAGCACGGGATTGTCGTCACCAATACGCCGGACGTCCTCAACGAGGAGGTCGCCGACACCGCGCTCGGATTGTTGCTGTGCACGGTGCGGGAATTTCCGCAGGCCGACCGCTACGTGCGCGACGGCAAATGGCTCAAGGCCGGCTATCCGCTGACGCCGGCGACCTTGCGCAACCGCACCGTCGGCATGGTCGGCATGGGCCGTATCGGCCGGGCGATCGCGCGCCGGCTCGACGCCTTCGGCGTTCCGGTGGTCTATCACACCCGCAATGAGCAGCATGATGTCGGCTATCCTTATTATCAGAAGCTGATCGACATGGCGCACGCCGTCGACACCTTGATGGTGATCGTTCCCGGCGGCGCCGCGACGCGAAACCTGATCAACGCCGAGGTGCTGACTGCGCTCGGGCCGAATGGTATTCTCGTCAACATGGCGCGCGGCTCGGTGGTCGACGAGCCGGCTCTGATCAAGGCGCTCAGGGATCGCACCATCATGTCCGCCGGGCTCGATGTCTTTGTCGACGAGCCGAAAGTGCCGCAGGAACTGATCGAGATGGAGCACATCGTGCTGTTCCCGCATCTCGGCTCGGCCTCGGCCCACACACGGCAATTGATGGATCAACTGGTGGTCGACAATCTGGTCGCCTGGTCGGCAGGCAAGCCGCCGCTGACGCCCGTGTTCGAAACCCCATGGCAGCCGGATAGCCGGACAGAGTGACGGGCGCCCGCCGCCTGGCGGCATTGCCGGGGCCAAATCCGGGGCTTGTTTACCGTTAAAGCGCGCATGCGATGACGGACCCGTTCGCGCATGTTAGCGTTGGCCCGATGTCGAGACGGGCAGTCCCATGGTTCGGAAATACTATTGCCTTGCGTTGATGCTTGTCGCCGCTTTCGGCGCGCCCGCTTATGCCCAGAGCCCGAGCAAGGCGCCGGCTGACGAAACGGTAACCACCAGCGAACCTGCGCCGACCGGCGCGCCAGCCAAGACCATGACCGGGGTCTGGGAATTCTCCAACGCCCCCCGTGATAAGTCCTGCGCCGTGACATTCCAGAGTGAAAACCCGCCCGGCGGCCGCAAGGTCGAACTCGGGCCGACTTGCGCGGAGCTGTTTCCGTCCCTGAAGACCGCGGCCGCATGGTCGCTTGGCTCCGACGACCTGTTGACGTTGTTCGACGACAAGGGCGCCAAGCTGATCGAGTTTTTCGAGGTCGAGGGCGGGCTGTTCGAGGGCGAGCGCCGCGGCGAAGGCATCTTCTTTCTGCAAAACCAGGCTGCCGCCAGCGTCAAGGAACCGACCGCCGAACAGATGTTCGGCGATTGGTCGTTGAGCCGCAATGCCAGCGTGTCAATCTGTGCGCTGACGCTTGAAAATGCGCCGGCCGGGCAGGGGCGCCTTCGCTTGCAGGTGAAATCCGGTTGCGATGCGGCGGTCACGGCCTTCGCGCCGCTGGCATGGCGCATGGATCGCGGTGAATTGGTGGTCAGCGGCCGCAACGGCGAATGGCGCTTCGAGGAAGACAGCTCCACCACCTGGATCCGCATTCCGGCCAGCGCCGGCCCGCTTCAGTTGATGAAGAAGTAGAATTTCAGATCATTCATCGGCATGACTTTCGGCCGGTCCCTGGCGGCCTCTCTCGTTTGTCGTGGGATAACCGAACGCCTGCCAGCGGACCGAACAACAAGGAAGCAGACCTGCCATGTCCTCAACCCCGCGATCGCGCGACTGGATCGGTATGACGCTGGCGCTGATGGCCTCCCTTGCATTCGCTCTCGCCAACACATCTGCAAGCCTCGCCTATCACAATGGCAGCAACCCGTTGAGCGTCTCGGCGATCCGCTTCATTCTGCCGACCGCGGCTCTGGTCATCTGGCTGCGCCTGCGCAAGGTGCCGCTCGGCCTGCCGGCACGCGATGGCTGGATTGCCGGCGCGCTCGGCGCCGTTACCGCCGTCTATACCTGGGCGCTTCTTGGCGCCATCGGCTCGATACCGCTGGCGCTGGCCATCCTCGTTTTCTATCTGTTTCCGCTGGTCGCGACCCTCATACTTGGCGCCTGCGGCTGGGAGAAGCTCGGCTGGCGGACTATCGTGGCTATCGTGCTCGCCTTCGGCGGCTTGGCGCTGGCGCTTCACCCACGCGGCGGCCATCTCGAAATCAAGGGGGTCGCGCTGGCTTTGGTCGGCGCACTCGGCCTCGGTACCGTTATCGCGGTTTCCAGCCGCGTTTTTCGCGCAGGCGATTCGCGGCCGGTGACGTTGCACATGGCGGCCGTTGCCAGCCTGCTGCTTATCACTTTCTGCGCTGCGCATGGTGAGTTCGCTTTGCCGAAGACCGGCATCGGTTGGGTCGGCTTTGTTGGTGCGGCGGGCTTCTACGCCTTCGCAATGATCGCCTTTTTCATCGCGATCTCGATGATCGGTCCGTTGCGGGCTTCACTCTTGTCCTATGCCGAGCCGGTGGTTGCCGCCGGCCTCGGCGTCGTCCTGCTCGACGAAACACTGACATCGACCCAGATCGCCGGCATCGCGCTGGTTGTCACAGCGCTGGTTGGCGCCGCTTTGTGGCAGCCGCGCGCGAATTGACGCTGCTGATCGGGATGGTCTGGTAGAATTGATCGCTTTGCTGTCGCGAGCGCTGCCGACAATTCGGTCTCCCACCAACAGCGGATGTCGTCAGATCACTTTCGATCTGAACTGCACCACGAAAGCGCTCCATCTTTTTGATGTGCCGCATTTCCGGACGGCAAACCGGTTTCGACTTCGCCGGGAAATACTTTAGATCAGCCGCAGCCCCTTGAAACTGGCGTGACCTTCCTTGCCGACGATCAGATGATCGTGCACCGAAATGCCGAGCGGCTTTGCGATCTCAACGATCTGCTGCGTCATCTGGATATCGGCGCGTGACGGCGTCGGATCGCCGGAGGGATGGTTGTGCACCAGAATGATGGCGGTGGCCGACAGTTCGAGCGCCCGTTTGACCACCTCGCGCGGATAGACCGGCGTATGGTCGACCGTGCCGATCTGCTGGATTTCATCGCCAATCAGCTGATTGCGCTTGTCGAGGAACAGGACGCGGAATTGTTCCTTGTCCGAAAACGCCTGCGCGGTGCGACAATAATCAAGCACGCTCGACCATGACGACAGCACCGGCCGTTGCCGGACCTGGCCGCGCGCAAGCCGGCTGGCGGCCGCCTGCACGACCTTCAGTTCGGTGATGGCAGCCTCGCCCAGGCCCTTCAATTCCGCGAGCCGGGTTTCCGGCGCCGACACCACTTCGGCGAACGAGCCGAACTTGGCGATCAATTGCTTCGCAAGCGGTTTTACGTCCCGGCGCGGCAGTGCCCGGAACAGCACCAGTTCAAGTAGCTCGTAGTCGGAAACGGCGTCCGCCCCGGCTTCGCGAAAGCGATCCCGCAGCCGTTCGCGATGACCATGATAATGCGGAGCCTGCTCGGCAAGGCCCGCCAACTGGTCCTTCACGCCGTCGTCTTTTTCGTCACCGTCGGACATTGTGGCTGTCTGGCCGTCCACCCGCACATCCCGTCCCAAGACGGACGGAATCGCTTGGCGCCCGTCTGCAGGATGACCAGATTACCACCTTTTGCAAATTCGGCTTGCGGTAAAGCTACCGCCGCCATGCATGTTCGCACCGGCGAAACTGCCGATGAGGGGCCCTCGTCAGCCGTCTTGCGGTCACGATGACGCTTGGCGGCTAGCCGTCACGTGCAGGCCATGGGGAAACAGAAGGCTATATCCGCCGCGGATTTCGAACGGGCGTGTCGGGTCGAGCGTGATCTCGAAGTTGGCGAGCAACTCGGCGACTGCAAGCGTGATGCCGCGCCGGGCGATCTGACGGCCGAGACATTGTCGCGCCCCGCGTCCGAACGGGAGGTAGGTATAGGTGGGGATTTCGGCAACGTTTCCAGGCAGAAAGCGCTCGGGACGGAATTCCTGCGGATCGTCCCAGTTCAGGGTGTTGTGGTGCACGGCCCAGACGAATATCGAGACGATGTCGCCGGCCATGACAGGTCCGAACGGCGTTTCATCGTCCGTTATCGCTTGCCTGGCCGTGATCGGCACCGGCGGATAGTAGCGCAGGCTCTCATCGACCACCGCCTGTGTATAGATGAATTTGGAAAAGTCATCCGGAGTTGGTCGGCCGCCACCAAAGATGGCGAGCGCCTCCTTCCGGACACGCTCCTGGATATCGGGAAACAACGCCAGGAGATATAGCGTGGCTGCCAGGCCTGCGGCCGTGGTCTCGATGCCAGCCGAGAGAAAGGTGATGGTGAAGTCCACGATTTCAGCGTCGGTGAGGGTCTCGCCGGTATCTGCGTCTTTCGCATTGATCAGGCGATTGAGAAGGTCGTCGCCCTCGGTCGGGTGCTGCCGGCGTTTCTGCAGCAGATCCCACGCAACCCGCAGATAGGTCTCGCGTGCGTTCCAGAGTTTGCGTCGCGCGGGGGTCGGAAATTGCCGCGGCAGGCTGACGAGAAAGCCGGCGTCTTTGCTGAAATTCTCTGCGCGTGTCCGCACCAGATGCAGGATCGTTTCCGGATGCGGGACCGCGTCATCGGAAAAGATCAGCGCCACATTGACGTTCACCGCCCACGCGCTCAGGAGCAGATCGAGATCGAAGGATTGCTGCGTATTTTCGCGCCTGCCGACTTCATTTTGCAGGATGACATTGTGCGTAAGAAAGGCGTCGTGGCCATTCAACTGGTTTTTCTGTCCAAAAGCTCCGGCCACGATCTTGCGCAGACGAAGTGCCCGCTCGCCCGTGGCCGACAACAATCCATCGCCTTCGATGGTCGAGAGGGTGGAGCGAATGAAGGACGGCCGTTCGTAATTGGCGGCGTTGTCTCTGAGAATGTGCTTGATCCCAGGCGCCGTCAGCGGCCAGAGCATCCGCACGAAGACGAGGTTCTTTTTGACAAGTTGGGTTTCATAGAATTCTTGAGTCGCCAGCCGTAAACGATCTTTCTTTACTGACAAATAGACGTCGAACGGATTCTGTTTTACCGCCGATGGAACGGGAAAGTAGGGACGTGGCGAACCTGGCTGCGCCGATCGTGTCGTCGGATTCGGCGGAGCATCCGGCCGGATGACAACTTTGTTAAACATGAGATCCTCCGGCGCTTGTGTGGCCGGCTCGTTGCAAAAGCCGGGCTGGGACAGGTCTTCCGCAATCGTGGCATACGTCAGCTTTCAGGCTGCTAGGGTCCGCTTTTCAGGTGACGATCATTCGTGGAAGTTCCAAACATTTTGAGAATGATCTACCGACAAATCGACCGGTCGCAGCGCGATCAAAGGAAATCATGTGCGCTTCCAGAATAGATTGTAAAATCAAAAAGTTAAATCATGGCCGCGGATGGCCGCAATCCCGCAGCGTAACGCGCCACGCCATCGCTGGGCGCGAATCCGGTCAGGTTTTTGAAAATGCAGAGGCCGAAGGCTAGGCGCCGGACTTGCCGAAGGGTGGCTTGTCGAGGCCGGCCGGCGACAGCGTGAAGATTTCGACGCCGGTCTTGGTCACCGCCACCGTATGCTCGAACTGGGCCGAGAGCGAGCGGTCGCGCGTGACGGCCGTCCAGCCGTCAGACAGTACCTTCACATGCGGCCGGCCGAGATTGATCATCGGCTCCACCGTAAAGAACATTCCGGGCTTGAGCACGATGCCTTCGCCAGGCCGCCCGACATGCACGATGTTCGGTTCGTCATGAAACAGGCGGCCGAGGCCGTGGCCGCAGAAATCGCGCACCACGCTCATGTGCTGGGCTTCGACAAAACTTTGAATGGCCGCGCCGATATCCCCGGTCGTGGCGCCAGGCCGGATCGCCGAGATGCCCCGCATCATGGCGTCATAGGTGACGTCGATGAGCCGCTCGGCGCGGCGCGGCACCTGACCGACCGTGTACATGCGGCTCGAATCGCCATGCCAGCCGTCCACGATCAGGGTCACGTCGATATTGACGATGTCGCCTTCACGCAGCGGCTTTTCGTTCGGAATGCCGTGGCAGACGACATGATTGATGGAGGTGCAGGTGGCCTTGCGGTACCCCCGGTACATCAGCGTGGCCGGGATCGCCTTGTACTTGCGTCCGAATTCGAACACCAGATTGTCGATGGACTCGGTGGTCACGCCCGGCTCGACCACGCCGACCAGCATATCCAGGCATTCTGCAACCAGCCGGCCAGCCTTACGCATGCCCTCGAAGGCTGCCGGGCCGTGGACCTTGATCTGTCCGTTCTTGCGCAACGGCGCTGCGGTCGCATCAACGTAATTCATGAACGCTCTTTGCGGCGATACCGCGCTCCAGCGGCAAAAGGGGTCGGAGGGTGGGTTCTGCTGTTTGCAATGTAAGCAACGCCCGGGCTGGTGCAAGCATTCCGGTAGGGGCCGGGAGTCACTCGATAATAGCAACCGGTTCGGCGATCTCGATGCCTTCGCGGGAAATATTGCAGCGGTAAGCGAGCGCCTCGACCCCCTGGATCCGCGCCCGGTCAAAGGCCTCGGCATAGACCGGGTCGATATCGCGGGCGATCGAAAAGCGGTCGGCCGACCCGATCTGGATGAGATAGAAAATGACCGCGCGCGCGCCCGTTGACACCATGTTGGCGAGTTCGCGCAGGTGCTTGGCGCCGCGGTCGGTGACCGCATCCGGGAATTCGGCAAGGCCCCGGCGCCGCATCAGGTGCACGTTCTTGATCTCGAGATAGCAAGATGGCCGGCCGGCGGCTTCAAGGATGAAGTCCACGCGGGAATTCGTTCCGTATTTGACTTCGCGGCGGGTGAATTCATAGCCCGCCAATTCCGGAATAGCCCCCTCGGCCAGAGCCTCGGCGACCAGGACATTGGGATGGGCGGTATGCACGCCGACGAATTCGATACCCGAACCCAGGTCGACCTCTGCGAGTTCCCAGCTGAACTCCAGCTTGCGCGCGGGATTGTCCGAGCGGGACAGCCATACCCGTGAAAACGGCGCGTCGAGCTTCTGCATCGCGCCAGGATTGGCGATATGCGCGGTGATCATGTCACCGTTTTCCAGCACGACGTCGGCCAGAAAGCGCTTGTAGCGCCGCACGAGCGTCGCCGGGATCAATGGGGATGTAAAACGCATGGATTGGGCTTTTATATAAGCTTTGCGACGTTTTGAACTCAAAAATCACAACCTGAACCGCCGCTCAACCTACATCGTTCGGTGCTGGATTGGGACAGATTGCACCGGTTGCAGAGCCTGCGGGGCCGTTATTCCACAAAACTTCCGCCTAAATCCTCTTTGACATGGATGCGGATGATGTCGCCGATGCTCCGGTCAGGCTGGAAGCCGAGCGCGCGCGCCCGGTCCGCCGTAGCCTGATGCGGCCAGCCGGCGACAATTCGCATGATGTCTGGGTCCGGCACCCGCCGGATGCGTGCCGCGACCTTCTCGCCGGCAATACGCGACAGCGCGGAAATCTGCTCCCCGACCGTACAGACGACGCCCGGCATGGTCAGATTGATGCGCGACCCAAGGTCCTCCCGGGAAAGCCCGGCGGCATGGACCAGATATCCCGCAGCGGCGCGCGGGCTGGCGTGGGTGTGCAGAATGTCTTCCGGAACCGGTAGCACCGCCTCCTGGCCCACCAATGGTTCACGGATAATGCCGGAGAAAAAGCCGGAAGCCGCCTTGTTCGGCTTGCCTGGCCTCACACAGATCGATGGCAGGCGGATGCCGACGCCGTCGCAAAAGCCGCGGCGCGCATAGTCCGCCAGCAGTGCCTCGATGATGACCTTTTGCGTGCCGTAGGAGGTCAACGGCGTGAGATGGAAGTCGTCCGGGATCACTGGCGGGAAGGGCGCGCCGAACACGGCATACGACGAGGTGAACACCACCTTCGGCCGGTAGCCGTCACCGACCGCCCGGATCGCTTCCAGCAGCGCGCGCGAACCGTCAAGATTGACCCGGTAGCCCTTGTCGAAGTCGGCCTCGGCTTCGCCCGAGACGACACCCGCAAGGTGGAAGATCACGTCCGGCCGTGTGCCGATCAGCCGCGGCGCGACGCCGGGCGCGGCAAGATCGCCGGTCTCAACTGCAATGGCGGCCGGTGCCGTAACGAAGGCCGGCCGCGGCGCCTCGGCGAGATCGAACAGGGTCAGACGCGCGATCGTCTGTCCATTCAGTGTGCCGTCCGCGCCGAGCCGCGCGCACAGCTTGGCGCCAATCATGCCGGCCGCGCCGGTAATGAGAATGTGCAACGTGTGAGTCCCCGGAGCAAATGGCGGAATCAATGGACCGTTAGTAGCAATACGAAATGCCGTCGAGCAGCGCGCAATTCCTTTTATGCGGACTGTTTGGATCGTCGAGCGGCACGCTGCCCTTGCCCTCTCCAACAAATACCCCAGGTCCGACGCTGACCGAGGGCCTGTTGCCGATGATCACCGACGGGTGCGGTGCGGCGCGCGATCGCGTTCCGTCCGGCCAGACAATTGCGTCGCCGATGAATTGCCCGACCCGGCCGTCGTCACAGGTCACGTCGGTCCCGGTCCGGCGGCAATTCTGGGCTGCCGCCGGACTTGCGACCGTGACCAAAGCGGCCAGGACGGCGGCGGCGACAAGCGCGTGCGGCACGGCGCGGGCATTCGGAAATGGGTTGAGGTTTCGCATGCGAAAGTCCTGAGGGCAGGCCACGCTCACGGTGTCCGGCTTTTTTGTTCACTCCGGAAAAATTCGTTGATCTCGCGATAGGGCGCCGCGGCTGCGAGCGATGTGAACCGCCCGGTCTCGGCGATCTCGTGTGCCGCCCGCATGAAGGCGCCCCATGCCGCGCGCGAAAGGGCGCTGCCGAGACTGATCCGCCTTACGCCAAGCCTGGCCAGATCCTCCACCGACAGGCCGATGTCGCTTCCGACCAGCACATTGACCGGCTTCGGCGCGACCGCCTTCACGACTGCACTGATTTCCTCGGCGGTGCGGATGCCCGGGGCATAGAGACAGTCGGCGCCGGCCTCGGCATAGGCGCTCAGACGGCGGATGGTTTCGTCGAGATTGGGATGGCCCACCAGAAAGCATTCCGCTCGGGCGGTGAGCATGACATCGGCGCGGATGGCGTCGATCGCGCCGCGTGCGGCACGGATGCGCGCGACCGCGTCGTCCAGGTCGTAAAGCGGCTTGTCGTTGTCGCCGGTCGCGTCCTCGATCGACAGTCCGGCAACTCCGGTCTTGGCGCACAGGCCGACATTGGCCGCCAGGGGCTCCGGCTCATGGGCATAGCCGGATTCAAAGTCGGCATTGACCGGCAAGTCAGTCGCCAGCACCATTTCCCGAATGTGCAGCAGCATCGTGTCGCGCGACACGGCCCAGTCGGTATCGGGCAGCCCGGCCGCGAAGGCGAAACCGGCGCTCGATGTGGCGATCGCGTGGAAATCGAGATGTTTCAGATAGCGCGCGGTGCCGATATCCCAGGGGTTAGGCAGCACGAAACATCCTGATTCATGCAGTTCGCGAAACGCCCGTCGCCGCTCGGCGGTACTGGTCATAGTTGTTTCCGGCCCAACTTCTCACAATGGCCGATTGTGTCGAATCGGACATAGCTCACTTCTCCGAGGTTACATCTATTCCAAGATTCCCCGTGGCGCGAATTCTACAGGCTCGGCAGGAAGGTCGCGATTTGCGGCAACACTGCGACAACGAGGATGACCGCGATCAGCAGGAACCAATAGGGGATCGAGCCGGAGAAGATTTCGCCGAGTTGAACATTGCGGTCGGGAACCGCGGCCTTGACCGTAAACACCAGAAGCCCGAAGGGCGGCGTGAGCAGTCCGGTTTCCACCGCAAGGATGCCGATGATCGCGAACGCCAGGGGATCGATGCCGAGATGCGTCGCGATCGGGTGAAAGATCGGAACGGTCAGCAGGATGATCGAAATGGAATCGATCAGGCATCCGAGCACGATCCAGATCACCAGCATCATCGCAAGGATGCCCCAGGTGCCGGCACCGGTTGCGAGCAGGAAGGATTTGGCGAACTCGGTAAAGCCAGTCATCGACAGGACGCGCGCATAGAGCTGGGCGCAAAACAATAGCAGCAGGAGCGGGCCGGAGGTGCGGCCGACGTTGAGGATAACCTCCCAGATCTCCTGGCCGCGAATGCCCTTGGCGAGCGCCAGGATCAGCGCGCCGACCGCGCCGACGCCGGCACCCTCGGTCGGTGTGAAGAAGCCGAACCAGATTCCGCCAAGGACGCCGACGATCAGCGTGATCACCATGCCGGTGCTGATGAGCAACGGTCCGAGCGGCTCTTCTTCGAGCGTCTCGGTGCTGACCGAGGCACTGAGCGGTGCCCGCGCCAGCGGCTTCTCGACGCCTTCGCCGACCAGATCCGGCCGTATCACGGCCATAACCACGGCATAGACGCAGAAACAGGCGGCCAGCAGCAGGCCGGGCAGCACACCGGCCAGAAACAATTTGCCCATCGACAGTTCGGTCAGCACCGCCCACACGATCATCAGCACCGAGGGCGGGATCAGCATGCCGAGACAGCCGCTGCCGGCAATGCAGCCGAGCGCGAATTTCCGATCGTAGCCGTAGCGCATCATTTCCGGATAGGCGATGCGCGAGAATGCCGCCGCCGCGGCGATGCTGGTGCCGGTGACGAAGGCGAACAACGCGTTGGAAATAATGGTGGCGACCGCCAGCCGCGCCGGCAGCCAGCGGCTGAGCCGGTTGGCAAGCGTATAAAGATCGCTTGCCGCGCCGCACTTGGCGACAAAGTCGCCCATCAGGATGAACAGTGGAATGACAGCAAAGACGTAGTCGCGCAGCGCCTCGTAGGCGGTGTTGGCGACGAAGGTCCTGACGATCTCCATGTCGCCGAGCATCAGATAGATGCCAAACACCGCGGTCACGCCGAGTGCGACCGCGATGTGCACGCCGCCGAACACCAGAACGAGTACGACGACGACGATCACGAGCATGTCGGTGCTGCCAAGCATCGTGCGTCCTCAGCCGTTTGATGGGTTTGGGGAGGCGGTCATACCTCGTGATCCTTGTCGCCGAACAGCGCGCGCAAAGCGGTAGCCAGTTGTCCGAGATAGATCGCGGCGACCAGAAAGCCGCCGAGCATGATGACCAGCCGCGCCGGCCAGGCCGGCACCCGCAACGCGCCTTCGCCCTCGTATTCGCCGCTCGACCAGGCATGCGCCAGCGGTTCGAAGCTGCCCCAGCCGATCAGAAAGAAAAAGCCGATGCCGAGAACAGCGGTGATGATCGTCGTTACCAGTGTGCCCTTGGCGCCGAGCTTGGCGACCAGAATGTCGGCCTTGATCATGCTGCCGCTCTGCACCGAATAGCCCGCGAGCAGAAAACAGATGATCACGATCGACATCGACACGATTTCGGGCGTGCCCTTGACCGGACTGTTGAAGACAACGCGCCCGATGATGTCGGCGACCACCAGGAAGCTGAGCGCGAACGTGATTAGGGCCGCGATCGCAAGCAGCCCGTAGACCAGCCGGTTGGTCATTCGGTCAAACACAGGCGTCTCCCCACGTCCCCGCCGGCCGGCGGACGGTTTTGCCGTCCGTCGCCTGCGTCGGCATTACTTGATCTTGTAGCGCACCGGCCACTTGTAGCCGTTGTCTTCGGCCGCCTTGATTGTCAGTTCCAGCACCTGGCTTGCCGGCAGGCCCTTGGCATCAAGCTCCTTGGCCTTTTCCGCCGGCCATCCGGCCAGCGACTTGGCCCAGTCCTGACGCACCGAATCCGGCAGCTTGCGGATGACCGCGCCCCGTTTGGCCAGTTCGGCAATCTGTTTTGGATATTGCGCCTCGGTCATTTCGCCGGATTTGACCGACATTTCCTTGGCGACCTCCAGCATGATGTCCTGGACTTCCTTCGGCAGCTTCTTCCAGCGTGCGGTATTGATGGTCAGCCCGTACCAGGTGGTCGAACCGAAGCCGATCTCGGTATAATATTTGGCGGGCTCGTAGAGCTTGAAGTTGAGCCAGGCGGATGGGAACAGGATCAAGCCATTGTAAACGCCGGTCTGCAGCGAGGTGTAGACCTCCGGCAGATTGGTCTGAACCGGCGTCGCGCCGACGAATTCCAGCCATTTCAGATTGAGGCCGGCGCCAGCGAGCTTCTGGCCTTTCAACTCGGACACCTTGTCCCACGCGAAGGTGGTGCCGAGGTTGTAGCCATTGTCGGTCGTTATCGCGAGCAGCTTCTGCCGGTACTTGTCCTCGAACACCTTGGACATGTATGGCACTTTGTCATAGACCGTCTGCGCGATCTTCAAGCTCATCTTCGGGCTCATAGTGCCGAACGGCAGCATGATCTGGAATGCATGCAGCGGCAGGTTCGACGGCTCGAAGCAGAAACAGAAGCCGCCGATGTCGATGATGCCGGACTGCACGCCTTCCAAGGTGTCGAACACTTTGACCATGGCGCCGCCATAGCCTTCGACGAATTGCATCTTGTATTTGGTGCGGGCCGCGACGCGCTTGGTCACCTCCGGCACGAAAAAGTCCTGCATCAAGCCGGCATAGGTGATGGCGGTTGGATGCCCGGATGCAATCCGCAGCCGGATGGTTTCCTGCGCGGACGCTGAAGCGCCGGCCACGGCGAAGACAATGGCCGCAACGGCGGACGCAAGGATGACATTTCGGATTTTCATGAAATTCCTCCCTGGATTGTATGCCGTTATTTTTGTTGGTGCCGCATTCTCCGCCGGCCACGGACCTTGTCAACTCGGCGGCATGCCGAAACGGGTTGCGGCTCCCCCGGCCGTCGGCGAACTTCGTCGGACTGCCGGTAATATCTTGCGTTGTGATCGGTGAGGCGGGCGGCCATCACGATTTGGCGAGGCCGCCCGTTCGTCGTTCAGGTTACTGGATCTTGTAACGCACCGGCCATTTGTAGCCGTTTTCTTCGGCGGCCTTGAGCGCGGTCTCCAGTACCAAAGTTGCCGGCAGGCCCTTGGCATTGAGGTCCTTCGCCATCTGGGCCGGCCACTTGGCCAGTGATGTCGCCCAATCCTGCCGGACAGAATCCGGCAGGGTGCGCACCACACTGTTCTTCGCTTTCAGTTCGGCAATCTGCTTGGGATAAGCGGCCTTGTTCACGGAGCCGGTTTTTTCCTCATACTCCTTGGCGACTTCAAGAATGATCGCCTGCACCTCCTTCGGCAGCTTGGCCCAGCGTGCCGAATTGATGGTCAGGCCGTGCCAGGTGATCGCGCCGAAGCCGATCTCGGTGTAATATTTGCCGACTTCAAAGAGCTTGAAGTTGATCCAACCCGAGGGAAACATGATCCAGCCGTTGTAGACACCGGTCTGCATGCCGGTATAGGCCTCGACCAGCGAGCCTTGCACCGGGACCGCTCCGGCGAATTCCAGCCATTTCAGATTGAGCCCGGCGCCGGCGAGCTTCTGGCCCTTCAGCTCGGAAATTTTGTTCCACTCGAAATTGGTGCCGAGGTTGTAGCCGTTGTCGGCGATCAGCGCGAGCAGCCTCTGTTTGTATTTCTTCTGAAACACTTCGCTCATATAGGGGACTTTTTTGTAGACCGCCCGTGCGACCTTGAGACTGGTCACCGGGTCCATGGTGCCAAACGGCAGCATGACCTGGAATGCATGCAGCGGCAGATTCGACGGCTCAAAACAGAAACAGAAGCCGCCGATATCGATGATGCCTGACTGCACGCCTTCCAGCGTATCGGCGACCTTGACCATCGCGCCGCCGTAACCCTCGACAAACTGCATCTTGTATTTCGTTTTCGCGGCAACGCGCTTGGTCACCTCGGGCACGAAGAAGTTCTGCATCAGATTGACGTAGGTGTTGGCCGGCGGATGGCCAGACGCGATCCGCAGCCGGATCGTCTCCTGCGCCTGCGCGCTCACGCCAGCGCTGAGCAACGCTCCAACCGCGCACGCGCCAAGAACCATTCGAATGGACATGATTTTCTCCCTCCCAAGCGCGACGGTACTTTTTGTCCGCCGCAATATTTATGGCAGGAAGCATCGGCTTCCGGGACCAACGCTGTCAACACCTGCAACTGGCAGGGCCAAAAACATAACCGTGTTGATGCGGTGCAGATGGAGTAGATAGGTCGACGTGAGTTTTCAAATGATGAAAATTTGAAAGTGGATATTCGACCAATCAGGCCGCCGTAACAGAAAATGTCGTGAACACGCAACGGGCTGTCAAGAACCGGCTGGCGTTGTCTGCGCAGGCATGAACAGCAGCTTGTCGATTCGTCTGCCGTCCATGTCGATCACTTCGACGGTCCAGCCGGCAATATCGAACCGGTCGCCTTCCACCGGAATGCGGGCGAGGTGATGGAGTGCGAGGCCGGCCGAAGTGTGAAATGCGCCGTCAGTCTCGGCCACGCCGAGCCGTGCGATCAGATCGTTAATGTCGACGCGGCCGTCGACCAGCCATGAGCCGTCGGAGCGCTGGATAATGGCTTCCGAGGGCGTTTCGTGTTCTTCCGGCAATTGTCCGGCGATCGCCTCCATCACGTCGGTCAGCGTTGCCAGCCCCAGCAAGTCGCCATATTCGTCGACCACGAAAGCAACATGCACCGGCGTTCGGCGGAACATTTCCAAGGTTTGCAGCACCGACACCCCTTCCGGAACGTAGAGCGGTTCGCGCAGATTCTTCTCGATCTGGAGCATATTGCCGGCAATCAGACTGTCGAGCAGGTCCTTTTTCTGCACCACGCCGAGCGCCCGGCCGAGATTGCCTTCGCGCGCCACTACCACGCGCGAATATGGACAGTCGGAAATCTCGCGCGCCGTCACCGCGGGCGGATCGTCGAGATCGATCCAGTAGATGTCCGGCCGTGGCGTCATGATCGCGGCGATCGGGCGGTCGGCGAGCGCCAGCACGCCGTGGATCATCTGCTGTTCGACTTCGTCGATGACGCCGGCCTCGGTTCCCTCGGCGATGGCGAACCGCACCTCCTCCTCGGTCATGACATCGGGGCTGCGCTCGGGCACGCGCAGGATCGTCAGCAGCGCGCCGGTTGTTATTTCCAGCAGCCAGACGAACGGACGCGCGATGATTGTCAGGATATGCAACGGTTGCGCCGCCAATGCCGCGATCCGTTCCGGATTGGACAGCGCGATGCGCTTCGGCACCAGTTCACCGATGATCACCGACAGCGCGGTGATCGCGACCACGACCAGCGCGACCGCCACCTGCGGACCATGCGGCGCGATGCCGGGAATCTGGCTGACCAACGGCGCCAGGCGGGCGCCCAGCGTCGCCCCGCCAACCGCGCCGGACAGAATCGCAATGGCAGTGATTCAACCTGAACCGCCGACAGGAAGCGGCCGGGATTGGCGAGCAATGCAACAGCGCGGGCAGCGGCGCGATTGCCCTGATCCGCCATGTGCTGCAGCCGGATGCGGCGCGAGGATACCATCGCCATTTCGGCCAGGGCGAAAAAGCCGTTCAACACGAAGAGTCCGAGGATGATGCCGATGTCGGCCAGGATATCCATGGTGCAAGATAGCCGTGCCCGGCGCAAAAGTAACCTCCAGGCACCAGGCGTCTTCATGTTCCGGCGAATTTGATTTTTAGCTCGGATTCCCGCATCAAGACGGCTGCTTGGCTTCGGCTGACAGGAGAGGACGCCAATGTTGAAAACCGTGCCGGCTTTCGACCGGATCGGCGAGGAAAATGCGTTTGCCGTTCTGGCGCGCGCCAACGCGCTTGCCGCCCTGGGCCGCGATATCATCAACCTCGGCATCGGCCAGCCGGACTTCCGCACCCCGGAGCATATAGTCGAGGCGGCGATCAAGGCTCTGCGCGACGGCCATCATGGCTATACGCCGGCGAACGGGATACCAGCGCTGCGCGAGGCGGTGGCCGCCGATCTCCACAAGCGTTTCGAGGTCGAGGTGTCACCCGACGCGGTCATGATCATGCCGGGCGGTAAGCCGACCATGTTCATGTCAATCCTGATGTTTGGCGAACCGGGTGTCGACATTCTCTATCCCGACCCCGGCTTTCCGATCTACCGCTCGATGATCGAGTTCACCGGTGCGCGGCCGGTGCCGGTGCCAATCCGCGAGGAAAACGGTTTTGCCTTCTCGGCTGAGGAGACGCTGAAGCTGATCACGCCGCAGACCCGGCTGTTGATCATCAATTCGCCGGCCAACCCGACTGGCGGCGTCACGCCGAAGAGCGAAGTCGACAAGCTGGTGGCGGGGCTTGCGCGCTGGCCGGACGTCGCCATCATGTCTGATGAGATCTACGACCACATGGTCTATGACGGCGAGCATCATGTTTGTTTGCTGTCCTATCCGGACATTCGCGACCGGCTGATTCTGCTCAATGGCTGGTCGAAGACCTATGCCATGACCGGCTGGCGGCTCGGTTATGCGGTGTGGCCGGGCAAGCTCTACGATTACGCGCGCAAGCTCGCGGTCAATCTCTATTCCTGCGTCAATGCGCCAACGCAGTTCGCCGGCATCGCCGCGCTGACCGGGCCACAGGACGCGGTAACAAAAATGGTCGCCGAGTTCGATGCGCGCCGCACGGTCGTGGTCGACGGTCTCAACAAATTACCCGGCGTGACCTGCGCGACGCCGAAGGGCGCGTTCTACGCCTATCCCAACATCTCCGCGACCGGCTGGAAGGCCAAGGCGTTGGCGAACGCGCTGTTGGAGGAAGCCGGCGTCGCCATCATCGGCGGGCCCGATTTTGGCGTCCTGGGCGAGGGCTATGTCCGGTTGTCCTATGCCAATTCGACCGCGAACATCGTCAAGGCGCTCGAACGCATGGGCGAGTTTCTGGCGACGCGCAAAGCGGCATGATGTTGGCGAAACGACGGGAGCCCGGCTGAGCCGGGCCCCGGATATAAACACAGCAAAATCGCAAATGCCGTCAGAATGATAAGACGCCGAACAGCATCAGCAACACAACAATGCTGAGCGGCACGCCCAGCAGCCAAAGTACGATCGGCATCGGATCCTCCTTTTTACAGGTCGGAACTAGAACGTCGCACCTGAGCAGAGGTTCCGGCTGGTGCGAAACGAAGAAAGGCGTCCCGATGCGCAAAGTAGTCCTTGGCGTTGCCGTCAGCCTGATGTTGTCAGGCTTCGGCGGCATGGCTTATTCCCAGAAGTCCTTTCGCTACACTTGCGAGGACGGCACGCAACTCACCGTCGTCTTCGAGGGAATGAAAGCCGCGCGTCTCACGATAGGCAAGCGCACGATCGTGCTGCCGATCGCGATGTCGGGATCGGGGTCGCGTTACGCCGACGCGACGATGACGTTCTGGATTAAGGGTAACAGCGCCATGCTGACCCGCGGTGCGGTCACCACCGAATGCCACACAAGGTGATGCGATCTTAAGGTGATGCGATCTTATTCGGGGCGGGACATGTGGGCCGCCGGCCGTCGTATGACGGCATATTGCGCGTAGTCGCGAAACGGCCGTTCGACCCGAACGCTGGCGCCGATGCATTGCGCCCGCGTCAGCAGGATCGGTTCAAGATCGTCGCGCGGCGTGACGTGAAACTGCGACAGCCAGCCACGCAGCCCGGCGCGGAACCAGCGCGGCAGGTCTGTTTGACCGCCGAAATCGACGATGTGGAGTTGGCCACCCGATGCGAGCCGGGCCATCGCGGATTCGAGCGCGGTCTGCCAGTCCGGAATCATCGACAGGCAGTATGACATGAAGATGTGCTCGAACTGCGCCTCGGCAAACAGAACAACCGGGTCGAAGTCGGCAGCATCGCCGCGCGCAACTGATATCCGGTCGCCGAGCCTGGCCCGTTCAATATTGTGCCTCGCGGTGGCCAGCATCTCGGTCGAGATGTCGATGCCGAAATATCGCGCGTCTGGATAGCGGCTTGCGGCCTCGATCAGATTGCGCCCGGTGCCGCAGCCGATTTCCAGCACGCGTTCACTGGAGCCGGCCTCCAATCGCGCGATCAGCTGATCGCGGCCCAGCAGATAATGCTTGCGCGTGGCGTCATAGAAATGGCGCTGAAGCCGGTAGATCCGGTCCATCAGATCTGCGGCGGGAAGCGACGAAGCCATGGCTCAGTTGGCAAGGATATAAAGGTGGAAGCCGCCATAGATGGCGGAGCGGTCGCGCGCGGTGTAATCGCGCGAGGCCGCCTCTTCATAAGTCCAGCGGCTCAGAATCGCGTCGTCGACCCGGCCCGGCAGCAATGTCGGCTCGGCGGCGGTGCGGTAGATCACGCGTGCGCCCGGCCGGGCGGTGCGGGTGATCTCCCGCCACAGCGCGTTGAGCTGCGCGTCAGTCATCCAGTCCTGCGCGTCCAGCAGGACGTAGCGGTCGAGCGAGGCGTCAGTCCGGCTTTCGAGATATTCGGTGAAAGAGCGATTGAGCAATTCGACCCGATCCGACCGCTGCCGGACCAGTTCGAACCGATCGCGTTTCAGATACGGCGGCAACGGCCCGGCGTCCCGGTCGCCGTAGGAACGTCCGAACGCCTGCCATGCGAAATAGTTGTCGTCGAAACTGAAATTGCAGGTGAGCCGCTCGACACGGCTGCGGATGACGCTCGCCATGTCGCCGCCGCCGGCCGAAGCCAAGGCGGCATATTGCGCCGGCGGGATGCCCAATCCATAGAGCGCCAATTGCCGTGAGGCCATCCAGCGCACCAGCCGCTTGTCGAACAGCGGCGCCATCGTCGTATTGAAGAAGGTCCGTTGCTCATCCAGCGTGCGCGCGCGCAGGGCGTGTTCCGGATTGACGCCATAGGCGCGCGCCAGTGCGTGCACGAACCCGATGAAATGCCCCAGCGCGCCGTAGCGGTAAAGATTGCGCGAAAAGATCGAAATTCGCCGCGATCCGATCCCGAACTTTTGCCGGCCTTCCCAATAGGTGCGGGTATCGGCATCGAGCTGCGGCGCCAGAAAGCGCCAATAGGCGGCGACATTGGCTGCTTCATCGGCTTCGCCGAAAAAGCGATAGAACGCGTCCCAACTCGGCAGTTCGCGCGCGGCCGTGAGTTTGAGCCGGTTGAGCGCAATGTGCGCCTTGTTGAGATCGAGCGCGGTGATGCGGGCGGGATCGGCGATCAGGTAGGACAGAATGTTGCAGCCGCCGGAAGCAATCGCGACGACGTGGCTGTCCGGCGTGATCGCCAGTGCCTCCATGTCGACATCCGGGTCCTCCCAGATCTGGGGATAGACCAGCCCCTTGAACATTTGGGCAAACAGCAGTTCAAGCAGGCCCTGGCGCGACAATGGGCGGTTCTGCCGAATGGCCTTGTTCAACCGGTCCGCGTGGGACCGTTCAGTGGGGGTAATCAAAGAGGGCTCCTTGCCGCGATTCGGATGGATGTCGTTATAGCGACTGCCAGATGTTAGTTTGATGACGATGAGATTGCGGCCGGAAGAGTCGTGCGACCCCCGCATGATGCCGCCCAACACGCGACCGAAGTGGAGCGATGATCATGTCCGACATGGACCTGTCCGAAGACCAGCGCCTAATGCGGCAGACCTGCCGTGAATTTGTCGATGACGTCGTCACGCCCTTCATGCGCGCCAACTGGCAGCGCGAATGGCAGATGGACCCCGAAGGCCGCCTGCCACCCGAAATCCTGCAAGGCGCCGATGTGATCGGTATCCGCACCCTCGGCGTGCCGGAGGAATTCGGCGGCATCGAGCTGGAGCCCGGTACCGAGGTGCAGACCTTCGCGCTGATCGCGGAAGAGATCGCGCGCGGGGATTCCGGCCTTGCCGACAAGCTGGTGCAGAACTGGAAGGTTTCAGTTTTGCTGCGCCATCGCGCGCCGCGCCATCTTCAGGAGCGCTGGTTCAGGCGTCTGGTCGAAGATCCGCAATTCCTGCTGGCGCATTGCCTGACCGAACCGCGCGGCGCCTCGGACCGCTGGCTGCCCTACAACGTTCCGGAAGCCGCGATGCAGACCCGCGCGGTGAAGCAGGGCGGCGAATGGGTCATCAATGGCCGCAAGCAGTTCATCTCCAACGGCTACGACGCCGGTCTGTACGTCGTCTATGCCAACACCAATTCCAGCGTCGGCATGCTGCAGGGCACATCAAGCTTTCTGGTACCGCGCGACACGCCGGGGCTGACCATCGCTCGCTGCAACGAGACCATGGGCTGCCGTTTCATGAACAACGGTGAATTGGTGTTCGAGGACTGCCGCGTGCCGGAAGATCACCTGCTGGCGGAGAGCGACGCCCTGGGGCAGGCCGGCGTCTACTTCCGTCCCGGCAAGATCATTCAGGCGGCGAAGAATCTCGGTGTCGGCGTCGCCGCGTTCGAGCGCACTGCGGATTATGTTCAAAACTACGTCCAGGGTGGCCGCATTCTCATCAAGCATCAGGTGGTGGCGTCGCGGCTTGCCGATATGGCGATCAAGCTCGAAGCCGTCCGCGCGCTGTTGGCGCGGGCCTCACGCGCGGTCGATGCCGACGCGCCGGACGCCGATGTGCTGTGCAACATGGTCAAGGTATTTGCCTCGCAGGAAGTGCTGCAGGTGGCGCAGCACGCGCTGGAGCTTCACGGCGGCAATGGCGTGATGCTCGACTTCGGTATTGAAAAACTGTTTCGCGATGCAGCAATCTTTCTCCATATGGACGCGACGGTCGACATCTCGCATTTCAAGATCGTCAAGTCGCTGTTTCCCGATACCGCCGGCCGCTATGCCGGCCCGGAGGCGTGAGGAAATCTCGGCGCGATGCAGGAGAAGGTTGGCGGGCGCAAAAATGTTCGCGCAAAACGCTTGCTTCCAAAAGATCAGGGCGCAGCCAGCACCGGTTTTGCCGTTTGCTGACTACGCCCAAATGCACCGAATCATTGAAGTCTTGCGGGCCGGTCGCCACTCCGGCTGACCACATTAAGACCTACGCACCGTGAGGTATTGGTCGCTGCGAATCGGATTGCCGCTTTGGAAAGATCCCCCCGGCTCCCGTGCGTTGAGCTGCGTGTCTGCATTCCACGCCGCCGCGAGACTCAAATTGATTCGGCTACGATTAAAGAATCGCACAACTGAATCGGCTTTTCCAGTGTGAACAAAATGTGAAATGAGAGTTCAATATACGGCCGCGCATTATTTCAGCACTGATTATTGTTTGAGCGCAAAACGGAATCCGACGGCGATAACCGCCAGGCCAATAAGTTGAAGCATCGTTGGCACTTCGCCGAGCACGAGAAATCCCATCAGCAATGTGAAAGCCGGTACAAGTGAGGGGAATACCGCCGCGCGGCCGGCGCCGAGATTGGTCACCGCACGGGCATAGAGATAGATCGCAAACCCGCCGGCAAACAGACCTTGCACTGCAACCTGCAACAAATTCTGAAACAGACCCGCGGCCAGCATTGGGGCAAAGCCGAATATAACAGCGTGAATCGGTGCGTAGATCACGAGCGACAGCGCGCAGGTGATCGCGGCCGCGCGCGTTCCCGCAATCCGCCATTTGCGGAGCAATACGCCGAACACCGCCCACATCAGTCCGGCGGACATGAACATGAGGTCGCCGCGAAAGGCCGCCACGTTGAGGGAGGTCAACGCCTCCGCGGCGAGGACCGCCAGGCCGGCGACAATCGCGAAAGCGCCGAACAGGCGCGACCACGACAGCGGCTCCTTGAGCACGAGTGCCGCAAGCAGGATGCCGCCCAGCGCCGCCGCGCTCGGGTGGATCAGCCCACCATGGGCAAGTGGCGCTACGGTGAACCCCGTGTAGCTGATCAATGCCTGCACCGGGCCTGACAAAACCGCCAGCAGCAGGCCGGCGGGCCATCCGATGCCGCCGAGATCGGACCAGCCAAGCCGGGTCACGAACGGCAGAAAGAAGATGCCGGCCCAGACGAAACGATGGAATGCGATATCGACCGGCCGCAGCCCGACATCGAGGCCATGACGGGCGGCCACAAATCCGATCGCCCAGCCGATCGCGGCGCCCGTGCCGCACAGAATGCCGATGGCAATAGGGCGAACGGACGGGGGTTTCGAAATTCCTTGGTCAGGGGGGCGCAATGCAACCTCGTGCGAGATCGGCAAGTCGGCATACGACGGCCGCGGGCGGCACGCCAGTCGCGTTCGCGGCAACGCATGGCAGCCTTGCAGGGCTCGCCAAGGCATCCCGACCGGCATGGCGAGCACAATAAAAGCCGTGACGGCTGCGATCCGCTCGGAATTTGCCGGTTTTAACGCGCGCGCGAACAATTGCGAGGCCGAATAAGGTATGGGTACACCAAACCGATTGTGAGATTCGATGGAAGTCCTCGACACCGTCAGTATCGGCATTTTGCTTGGCGCCCTTCTGGTGCTGGCGGGAATCCTCTCGAGCCTCATCGCGTTGCGGTTCGGTGCGCCGCTGCTGCTGATCTTCTTGATTGTCGGCATGCTGGCTGGCGAAGCCGGCCTGGGTGGCATCGAATTCAACAATGTGAGGGTCGCCTATACGGTCGGCTCGGTGGCGCTGGCGATCATTCTGTTCGACGGTGGTTTGCGCACCCGTTTTGCGACCTTCCGAAGTGTGATCGGTCCCTCCCTGACGCTGGCGACGGTCGGAGTTATTCTGACCGCCGCACTGGTCGCGCCGGTTGCGAAATGGTCACTCGGGGTTGGCTGGGTCGAGGCGCTGCTCGTCGGATCGATCATTGCCTCGACTGACGCGGCGGCGGTCTTCTTCCTGGCCCACGCCGGCGGTCTGCGCTTGCGTCCGCGCGTCGGAGCGACGCTCGAAATCGAATCCGGAACCAATGATCCGGTCGCGATCTTTCTGACGGTCGCCTTGATTGAGATCCTGCTTCAGGGCGATGCAGCCTGGCAGACGGTCGCTGTGACCCTCGGCAAGCAAGCCATTATCGGTGGCCTGGTGGGCTATTTCGGCGGCCGCATCATGGTGGTGATGCTCAACCGGGTGTCCATGGCGCAGGGCCTACATGCGCCTTTTGTGACGGTCGGAGCCGTTCTGATTTTCGGAATTGCGGCCGCGCTCAATGGTTCCGGATTTTTGGCGGCCTATCTCGCCGGACTTGTCATCGGCAACCGGCCGACTCGCGCCCACAACACCGTCATCGTGTTTCTCGATGCCGTGACATGGCTCGCGCAGATCGTGATGTTCGTGCTGCTCGGGCTGTTGGCCTGGCCGCAACGGCTGATCGGTACCATCGGTCCAGCACTTGTTGTGGCGCTGGCGCTGATGCTGGTCGCGAGACCGATTGCCGTTTTTCTCTGCCTTGCCCCGTTCCGGTTTCCCTGGCGCGAAAAGCTGTTCATCTCCTGGGTGGGATTGCGCGGCGCGGTGGCGATCTATCTGGCGTCCGTGCCGCTCCTTGTCACGCTGCCGAACGCCTTCATGTTCTTCGATGTGGCCTTTGTCGTTGTTTTGGCCTCGTTGCTGATTCAGGGTTGGTCGTTGAAATTTGCCGCGCACCGCTTGGATGTCGCCTTCCGCCGCAATGATCCGCTGCCACGCCGGGTCGAACTCGACCTGCCGGGACAGTTGGCTCAGGAACTGGTCGGCTATTCGGTGGCGCCGAACAGTCCCTATCTGCGTCGGCGATTGATTCCGCATTGGGCCAAACCGACGTTGATCGTACGCGACGAAGCGGTGCTGATGCCGACCGAGGTTGAGTCAGTCCGGGAGGGCGACTACGTCTATTTGCTCGCGCCGCCGGAAAAGGCACAGGCGCTCGATCGGTTTTTCGTCGAAATGCCGCCGCCGTCAACGCCCGACCCGCGGCTGCTCGGCGACTTCTTCCTGTCCGGCGATGTGGGGCTCGGCGCACTGGCCGAAATCTACGGTTTGCCGGTCAAGACCGATGAAGCCGCCACCACCTTGGCCGATTATTTCGCCGACCACCTTGGCCGGCCCGCCAAGATCGGTGACGTCCTGCCGCTCGGGCTTGTCGCTTTGGTTGCCCATACCGTCGACGGTGGTCGGGTAACCATGGTCGGTCTGCGGCTGCTGGACGATGATGAACCGGCGCCAGCACCCGCGGATTGGCTGGCCCGGGGCCGGGCCGCGTTGCGGCGTGGTCTGGCGATGGTTCGGAATTGACCTGCGCCGTGAGGCGGGTGGCCGGTCGATGGTTCAAACTGAAGTCCCGAAATGTTCCGGCCGGAAGGTATCCGGCAAGGCCAGCGGCCGCCGGCGATTGCCGCTCATGACCACGAGTCCGGCGAGCGCTAACAGATAGGGCAGGATCGCGACGATCTGCGATGCCACGCCAAGGCCAGAAGCATGCAGCAGGCTGGCATGATAGGCCTGCAATGCGGCGAACAGCAGCACCACCAGTAGTGCGCGGCCGATACGCCATGCGGCGATTGTCACCAGAGCGACGCACAGAAAGCCATTGCCGGAAATTCCCTCGACGCTAAATCGTTCCGCGGCACCAATAGTCATGGCGGCGCCGCCCATCGCCATCAGCGCCGAGCCGACGGCGACAGCGCCGATCCGCAGCGCGTTGACGGAACGGCCTTGCGTTATGACGGCGTGAGGATTGTTGCCGCAGGCCCGGATCACGAGGCCGCATGGCGTGCGGTAAAAGATATAGCCCACGACAATGGCCGCAACAATTGCCAGTCCGGTCAGCGATGATGTGCGCGCCAGCACCTGAGTCAGGAACGTCACGACGGCCGATTGCGACAATGCCTGACCGACAATCGGAATGCGGGCGATCTCGCTTGGCAGATTGTCCAAGCCCCGGAGGTGCGCGACCGGCGGCGCCGTGGGAATACGTGCCACGTCCGAAAACACTGCGAGGACGATGAAATAACACAGGCTGATCGCGAGCAGTGTAACGGCAATGCCGGTGATCGGTTGCGGCAGCCGAAGCGGTCCGATCAACAATCCATAGACGATGCCGATTCCAATTCCCGCCGCGGCGGCAACGATCACGCCGTCCCAGGGTTCCCCGGAGGCCTGAACCACAAGCACCGCGACCAGCGCGCCGGCGACGAACGTGCCGGCGATGCCGAGGTTCAGGACGCCCGCGCGTTCGCAGATCAGTTCTCCGACGACGCCAAGCAACAGCGGCGCCGCCATTGTGAGCAGCATCGCCCAATACGCCGGGTCGTTGAAAATGACGAGCGCGGTGTTCATGCCGCTCCCTCGATCGATCTCACGGCGCTCCAGCGCCGCGCCGTCATCTGGTTTCCGATCAGAGAAATGATCATTGCGACCGCCAGAATGATCTCCGCAATCGGTGCCGGTGTCCCGACGGTCCGGCTCGACGCGGCCGCGCCGGAAATCAGGCTCGCCGCGATGGCGGCGAACACGATCACGGCCAGCGGCGAGCGGCCCGCGAGGACCGCGATCGCAATTCCCGCATAGCCTAAGCCGTGCATTGTGGCCGGCGACCAAGGACCGGCAAAGCTGGCGACGATCATCGCACCGGCGAGGCCGGCCAGCGCGCCGGAGACCAGCGCGACGCGCATCAATGTCGCGGCATGCGGAATGCCGGCGAATTGTGCGGCGGACGGATTGCCGCCAACGGCGCGGATATCAAAGCCCCACAGCGTCCACCGCAACAGATAAAACAGCGCGAATGCCGCAACCAGGGCAATCGGCAGTGCAAGGTGCCCGACCATACCGGCGCCGAGCGAATAGTCGGCGACTGCGAGCGCCTTTTGAGCGGTTGCCCAGATCGCTGCCAACGGCGCCTGCGATCCGGGGAGCGGAATGACGATCAGGGCCGCCATCATGGCGTTGATCAGCAGCGTGGTGATGAATTCGCTGACGCCATGCCGGACCCGGAGCGCGGCGGGGATCATCATCAGCACGCCGCCGGCCAGCGCGGCGGTCGCCAGCGCCAGGGGAATGGCAAGCCAGGGTAGGGCGGCGATCGGACTTGCGCCCCACGCCGCCGCCACGATTGCGCCCATGACAAGCTGGCCTTCACCGCCGAAATTCAGCAGGCCGGCGCGGAAGGCGATATGGGCCGCGAGGCCACTCAGCAGCAGCGGTCCGGCCAGCGCCAGTGTCGCACTGATGGCGGCGGGCGAACCCCATGCGCCACGCGCCATCGCGGCGAAGGCCTGCAGCGGGTTGTTGCCGGATAACACGAGCGGAATTGCCGCCGATGCCAGCGCAAGCAAAACGGCCATGACCGGAATCGCGGTCACGGCCAACCTGTTGCGCCCACGCCACGCCACCGCGCTCACGTGCCGTCTCCCCATCCGGCCCAATCGAAGGCCATCGAACCTTGCCCGCCCATCATCAATCCAAGCGAACGGGCATCGAACGCGCCTGTCGGTTGCGGCACGCTGAGACGGCCGCGAAAGAGCACGCCGATGGAATCGGAGAGTGTGAGCAGTTCGTCGATATCCTCCGAGATCAGCAGAATTCCGACGCCGTCATCGCGTTCTGCAGTCAGCCGGCGATGGACCTCGCTGCCATGGGTGATGGTGAGCCCATGCGTCGGACGATGGGCGATCATAAATCGCGGTTCGCGGTCGAAGCTGCGCGACATCGCCAGCCGTAGGATGGTGTCGAACGACAGCGCTGCGGCCGGAATATCGGGCCGTGGGCAGTCAAGCTCATAGCGCGCGATGGTTTCATTGGCGTGTGCGCGGATGGCCTTTTTTTGCAACAAGCCGCGCTGCTGACACCACGGCTGGCGGATCTCCTCAAGCACAAGATTTTCCTCCAGCGATATCTCGCCGATCACGCCGGTGCGGAAGGAATCTTCGGAGAATTGCGCGACACCCGCCCGCATGAACGTGGTCGCATTGAAGTCGTGCATTTCGGTGCCGAACAGCGTGACCTTTCCCGCGTTCGGCCGCGCCCGGCCGCTGGCGAGTGCCGCAAGCGTCGCCTGGCCGTTGCCGGGAATGCCGGCGATGCCGACGATTTCTCCGGCACGAACATCGAAGGACACCTGATTGAGGTTCGCCCGCCGATGCGCACCGAGCACTTCGACCTTTTCGACTTCGAGCACGGGCTCGCCGGTGGCCCGAAAGCCGGGGGTCGGCTTCGGCATGATGCGGCCCATGGCCAGCGCCAATAGCATGGCGCGGTCCTGTCCCGCGGCGCCGGCGTCCGCGACCTTGTGTCCGCCGCGCAGGACGGCGATGCGATCGGCGAATTTTCGCGCCTCATCAACCTTACGGGTGGTGAAGACGACTGAAAGTCCTTCCTCGCGCGCAAGTTTGCGCAGGGTTTCGAACAGGCTTTCGGAATCCTGCAGCGGCAGCACCGAGGTTGGCTCGTCGAGTGCGAGGATTCGCACGCCCAGATAGATTGCCCGCAGGACTTCGACCCGCAGCCGGTCGCCGACCGCCAATTGATCGACCGGGATGTCGATCGGAAACTGGAAATTCAACAATTGCTGCAGGATTGCGACGCGCTTACGAGCGGAGCGCCGTGCAAGCCGGGGCCGCAACAGTCCGCGGGCCCCGAGCAGAATATTGTCGACGGTGGACAGGTCACCGGCCAATGCCGATCGTCGATTGATGAGGCAGATGCCGGCCTTGCGCGCCCTGCGCGGCGTCGGCGTGCCGAATGATTTCAGCACGCCCTTGGCGTTGGCGATCAGGATCTCGCCCTGATCGGCCCGGTCATAGCCGGCCAGGACGTTCAGCAGCGTCGCCTTGCCCGCGCCGTTGTCACCGACCAATGCCAGCAACTCGCCCCGCCGCAAGGTCAGGTCGATCTTGTTATTGACGACGCGATCGCGCAATTGCCGTGTCAGGCCGCGCACGGCCATCACCACCGGTGCGCCTTCGGCGGCGACCTGGCTGCTACGCGAGAGGGGAGTGACCGATTGAACCGTCACGACGGTACCAAGACCTGACAGGGACTAAAATTATCCGTGATCGGCGGGAGCAGCCATTGCATAGCCTGTGCCGTCCGATGTTGGAAGGCCACTGTCGGGGTTTTGGACAGATGATGACGTTCGGTCCGGACCGGCGATGATGTGTTCCGCTATTTTTCAGGTAACTATATGAAATTATTGTGATAATTTTGAAAATTTAGCGCTCTTGGACGCAATGCGTCAAATTGGCCGCAAGGGTAGGGGCACCGGTTCGGACCCGGCATCGACAATAACGGCTTCGACACCGAAAACCTCGGCGATAAGCGATGGCGAAAGCACCGCACGCGGATTGCCGTCCGCGACCAGACGGCCGTCGGCCATCACCAGCACGCGGTCGGCAAACCGTGCGGCCAGTGTCAGGTCATGCAGGATCGACCAGCACCGTACTGCCGGCACGGGCGGCACGCCGGAACAGCTCCATCACCGTCAGCTGATGGCGCGGATCGAGCGACATCGTCGGTTCGTCGGCAAGGAGGATCGCGGCTTCGGTCGCCAACGCGCGCGCGAGCGCGACCCGCGCACGTTCGCCGCCCGACAGGCTGGTGACCGCGCGGCCGGCGAACTGCTCCGTTGCGGTGGCGGACAGAGCGCGGGCGACCGCCGCGCGATCGGACGGGCTGACCGGTGAAAACCGGTCGCCATGCGGATAGCGGCCCAGTGCGACGATATCGCCGACGTTCATCGGCCAATGAAACACATGTCCCTGCGGCAGATACGCAATCGTCTTGGCGCGCTCGCGCGCGGCCATGGTGCGGAGCGCGTGGCCGCCGATCGCAATCTCGCCGTCTGCCGTGACCAGCCCGGCAAGCGCGCGGATCAGCGTGGTCTTGCCGGCGCCGTTCGGGCCGACAAGCGCGACCAACTCGCCGGGATTGCAGCCGCAACGCGGCGCGATCGACGATCAGCGCCGATCCGAACCGGACCGACAGATCGTTCGACGCTGAGGATGGGTGCGGGCGCAGCATCAGTCATGACGGACCATCCGCCAGCATGCGCCGCTCGGTGAGGATCATCACCAGGAAGAACGGCACGCCGATCAGCGCCGTCACCACACCGACCTTGATCTCGATGGCGCCCGGCACCAGCCGCACCGCGATGTCGGCCGCGATCAGGAGTGCGGCACCGGTGAGCGCGGCCGGCAGCATGACCCGGACCGGATCGTAGCCGACCGCGCGTCGCACGAGGTGCGGCGCGACCAGGCCGATGAAGCCGATGGCGCCGGCAACAGCCACTGCCGCGCCGACGCCGAGCGCCACGCCGATCACCACCATCAGGCGCACCCGGTCGACATGGACGCCGAGCGAGGCCGCGGCGTCCTCGCCCAGCGCCAGCGCGCGGAAACTGCGGGCGCAAAGTGCGAGCATGATCCAGCTGGCGATGAAGAACGGCGTGGCCAGCAGGAGATGATCGGCGCTGCGGTCCTGCAGCGAACCGAGCAGCCAGAAAGCGATCTCCAGCGCGACATAGGGATTAGGCGCGAGGTTGAGGATCAGCGCCGTTGCCGCGCCGGCAAAGCTTGCAAAGGCCAGCCCCGCCAGCAGGGTGACGGTGAGGCTCGCGCGCCGGCCGGCGATCGCGACCAGCCCGCCGATCGAGACCAGCGCCCCGGCAATGCCCGCGAGCGGCACGGCCAGCGACGTCGCACCGACGAAGCCGAAGGCGATGACGAACGAGGCTGCGGCTGCCGCCGCCTGCGGCGCGCCGAACAGCGCGGGCTCGGCCAGCGGATTGCGCAGCAGCCCCTGCAGGGCGGCGCCCGACAGGCCGAATGTCGCGCCGATCAGCGCGGCGAGCAGCGCCCGTGGCAGCCGGATTTCGCGCACGATCAGCCCGGCCGCGCCGTCGCCGCCGATCAGCGCCGCCAGCACGCCGCGCGGCGACAGTCCGGCCGGCCCGACCATCAGCGAAACCACAAGCAGCACCAGGACGATGGCGGCCAGGGCCAGATTGAGCCGGATACCGGGACGGCGCGCGCGATCCATCATTTGCCTTTCTCAGGAGGACTTCCTACAGCTTCGCGCGCGACCATCCAATGGGATCGCAGCCGATCGACGCAACGGACAAGCTCTTGATGGCGGGCTCGACGCAACGGCTTATCAAGCGATTGATCCTGGCGGCTTTGCTTATCGCGCTCGCCGGCGCAACGCCGGCGCTGGCCGCCTCGGGCATTCCGCAGCGCATCGCTTCGTTCAATCTCTGCGCCGATCAGTTGATCGTCGCGCTGGCCGACCCACAGCAGATCGCCGGGTTGTCGCCCTATGCCGCCGATCCTGCTCTGTCGGTCGTGGCGGCGAAAGGCGCGTGATTTTCCGATCCTCGACTGGCAGGCCGAGACCGCGGTAGCGCTCAAGCCTGACCTTGTTCTGGTCGGCCCGATCGATCGCACGGCGACGCGGCGGATGCTGGTGCAACTCGGCTTTCGCATCGTCGAGGTCGGGCTGGTCACCGACATTCGAGCTGGCGCGGCGGCAGATTCGTGAGGTAGCGGCGCTGGTCGGTCATCCCACGCGCGGGGACAAGCTGGTGGCGGAGCTCGACGCCGCGCTTGCGCGCCTGAAGGCCGCCGCGCGCAAGCCGCCGGCAACCGCTCTGGTGGTCGAGCGTGGCGGCTATGCATCCGGACCGAAAAGTCTGGTGGCGGCGCTCCTGGCCGAAGCGGGACTGCGCCCGCCGCCGGGCGCGCCGGCTGGCTTCGGCGGCTATCTGCCGCTCGAACTCCTGCTGGTCATGCGGCCGGATTTTCTCGTCCTGAAAGACCCGCCGTCCCGCGCCGGCGATCAGGGCGCGCTGTTCCTGACTCACCCGGCGCTCGCCGCGCTTTATCCGCCGGAGCGGCGGATCGCGCTGGCGAGCCGCTACACGCTGTGCGGAGGCCCGGCGCTGGTCGCCGCGCTGAACGATCTTGCCGGCAGGATGCGGACCTTGGCGGATCAAACAAGTAAAAAATAGTGCCGGCGACTAGTTCTGCGCGTCACGCCATGCATCGATGATCGCGGCGAGCGCATCGAGCCCGTCGGTCAAGGCCGCCGGTCCCGGCTGCAGGATCAGCGGCGATTTGATCTCGTGCAGGTAGCCGTCGCGGACCGCGGGGATGGCTGCAAAGCCCGCGCGGGCTTTGACCTTTCCGGCGACGAACTTCTTGCCGCACCAGGAGCCGATGATGATATCCGGCGCGGCCGCGATCACGGCTTCGGCCGTGACGATCCGGTCCTTGGCATTCTTGGCGCGCGCCTGTTCGGCAAAGACATCATGCCTCCGGCGACGGCAATGAGTTCCGAGACCCATCCGATGCCGCCGATCATCGGATCGTCCCATTCCTCGAAATAGACTTTGGGCCGGAGCGCGCGCGCGGCCGTTTGCGCGCGCATCGTTTCGAGCCGTTGCGTCAGCGAGGCCGCCAGCGCGCCGGCTTTGTCGACGGCGCCGACGAGCGCGCCCAGCGTGCGGATCATCGTCAGGATGCCCGCGATGTCGCGCTGGTTGAAGGCATGCACGGCGATGTTGTTGCGGATCAGCGCGGCGGCGATGTCGGCCTGCAGATCGGAAAAGGTCAGCACCAGATCGGGCGCGAGCGCGAGAATTTTCGGAATGTCGGCCGAGGTGAAGGCCGACACGCGCGGCTTCTCGCGCCGCACCCGCGGCGGCCGGACCGCATAGCCGGACACGCCGACGATGCGATGGTCCTCGCCGAGAAGATAGAGCGTCTCCACGGTTTCTTCGGTCAGACAAACGATGCGCTCGGGCGGAAACATTGATGGTCGATCCGATCATTCCAGGTAGCGCCGGGCGCAGGCGTTCGTGAGGCTGCGAAATCTGACGCAGGCACGTCGGCAATCTTGTCGCACTACTGTACACTGTCCGAAATCGCGCAAGACCGCTGGCAAGGGAGCAATCATGCCGCTATCGAGACGAAATTTCCTCAATGGAGCCATCGCGACATCGAGCGCAACCTTGATTGGTCCGGCATGGGTACCGGATCTCGCGGCAGCAAGAAGCGCGGACGCCGCGCCGGCGACCGACAAGGGCCAATTGGCCGAGCGCGACAGAATGGGCGAAGCTGCGCGCCAAAGTCGGTGGCCGGCTGATCGAAGTCGCCTCGCCGCTTGCCCCCTGTCAGGCCGAAGCCGCGGGCGCGGCCTGCGCGACACGGCTTGATCAGACTCAAGAATCCATTCTTCATTCAGGATCAGCCCGGCGGGACGCAGACCAATGGCTGGCTCGATGCCTGGACCGCCGCGATCAGTCCCTATGCCGTCGCAGCCGAAAGCGCGGCCGATATCGCAGCCGCGGTGAATTTCGCCCGCGAGCACGGCGTCAAGTTGGTGATCAAGGGGGCGGGCCACGATTATCTGGGCCGCAATTGCGCGCCGAACTCGCTGCTGGTGTGGACCCACCACATGCGCGACGTCACCTATCACGACGCTTTCCGGATCACGGGCGACGCCGGCGCCGCACCTGGTGTCCCGGCGGTCACGGCGGCGGCGGGCGCGCTCTGGATCGAAGTTCATCAGGTGGCGTCTGCCAACCGCCGTTATGTCCAGGGTGGCGGCTGCACCAGCGTCGGCGCGGCCGGCGGATTTACCCAGGGCGGCGGCTATGGCAGCTTTTCCAAACGCTATGGCACCGGCGCCGGCAGTGTCCTTGAATACGAGGTGGTGACTGCCGATGGCAAAGTACGAATTGCCAACCAGGCGCAGAACGCGGACCTGTTCTGGGCGCTGCGTGGCGGCGGCGGCGGGACCTTCGGCGTGGTCACCAAGGTGACGCTTCGCGCTCATGAACGGCCGACGACGCTCGGTCTGCTGCAAGGTACCATAACAACCCCGAACGATCGTGCTTTCAAGGCGCTGATCGAACGGTTCGTGGCGTTCTACCCGCAAGCGCTGAACAACCCGACGTGGGGAGAGCAGATCGCGATCAGGACGGACAATTCGCTCGAACTGTTCATGACATTTCTCGATCTCGACGAGGCACAGGCGCGGGCGGCCTGGGCGCCGCTTGTCGATGGGTTACCGAAAGATCATCGGGTCGTGTTGAATGCCAAGACCTATCCGTTCTCAGGGATGTGGGACCTCGACTACTGGAATAAAAACGACCCGGATTCGTCACCATCGACCGGCGTCCGGACGCGCAGAAGGATCTTTTCTGGTGGCCGTCGAACCAGGGCGAAGTCGGCGGATTTATCAACACCTATCAGTCGCGCTGGCTGCCGATTAACCTGTTTGCGCCTTCCAACGCCGAGGCGCTGGCGCAGGCGCTGTTCGATGCCTCACGGCATGCGCACCTAGCGCATCCATATCAACAAGGGGCTGGCGGGCGCGCCGGCCGACGTGCTCGCGCGCGAACGGGAAACCAGTGTCAATCCGCTCGTCCTCGATGCTGCCGACCCTTGTCATTCTGGCCTCGCGGCAGGCCAACACGTTCCCCGGGGTCGCCGGCCACGAGCCAAACCTTCCCGCGGGGCGCAAGACAACCGCGGCAATCAGTGCGGCGATGAAGATCCTGCGCGAAGCCACGCCCGATGGCGGCACCTACATGAACGAGGCGGATTATTTCGAGCCGGACTGGCAGCGAACGTTCTTCGGCAAGCACTACGATCGCCTGCTTGCGATCAAGCGCAAATACGATCCCACCAACCTGTTCAAGGTTCATCATGGCGTCGGCAGCGAAAATTAGATGTAGTATGCGGTCTCGATGGGTGTTGTTTCGCGGTTGGGTTTCCACGCGTTGATTGGTATCGGCCGAATGCGGGGTGCTAGACGATGGACGTCCTGAAACGCGCACGGGCGATTCTGCTGACGCCGCGGACCGAGTGGCCGGTGATCGATCGGGAGAAAGTCAATGCCAACACCGAACTCCTCTTATACGTCGCGGTGCTGGCGCTCATTCCCGCGCTTGCCGGGTTTGTCGGGACATCGCTGATCGGCGTTGTCGATGCGGATGGCCGCACCGCCCGCGTCCCGGTCGACCGCGGCGTGCTTGACGTGTTTTTGACCTACGTCCTCGCCTTCGTCACGGTCTATGTGGTGGCGTTCATCGTCAACGGGCTGGCGCCGCGCTTCGGCGGCGCGCGCAATTTTACCGCCGCCCTCAAGCTCTCGATCTATTCCTTCACGCCGGTCTGGCTCGCTGGAATTTTTCTTTTGCTGCCGGGGCTCGCGTTCCTGACGATCTTCGGCCTCTATGCCTACTATCTTACCTGGACCGGCGCCCCGGTGCTGATGAAAGCGTCTGAAGACCGCGCGCTGCGCTATGCCGCGATCGTCATCGCTTGCGCATTCGGATTGATCGTCATCCTGACATTGATCCAGGGCGCGGTGGTCACCAAGCCGTTGATCACCTGATGGCGCGCCTAAGGCGCGAGCAAAACCTGGCGGCAGGCGTCCGGCAAACTCTTCATCGTCATTGGCGGGCGCGGTTTTGCCGGCTTTTTCGACGGCTTCGGAAACCGGACCGATTCCCGGAACCACCAATCCATCGCCTTGCCACAACCATCGCCGGCCGGCGGCGAGGGCTGGCTCTTGCAGCCGGCGCTGCCGCTCGGACAACTCATGCGGATATGCATGTGATAATTGTGGCCCCACCACGGGCGCACCTTGGCAAGCCATGCCCGGTTGTTTCCGGCGTCGCGGCACAGCGCCTTCTTGATCGCGGGATTGACGAAGATGCGCTGGACTTCCTTGAACTGTGCGGCGATCCGGATCAGGCCGACATGCGCGGGCGTCCAGATTTTTGGATCCACATCAAGCCGGTCGGCAGCGACCACATTGGTGGCCGACATTTCCTCGCGCTCCTCGCGCGTCAATTCGTGGTCCGGCATCGGCGTCAGCCAGATATCGGCGTCGAGGCCGACCTGATGACTGGCATGGCCTGTCCACATCGGACCGCCACGCGGCTGCGCCATGTCGCCGACCAGCAGGCCCGGCCAATTCGCCTCCTTGGCGGCTTTGTTCGCGAGCCGCTCCAGCAGGCGCACGAGATTGGGATGACCCCAGTTGCGATTGCGCGAAAGTCGCATCACTTGCCAAGTCTCGCCATTGATCGGCAATGCGACGCCTCCGGCGAGGCAGCCGTGCGTGTAAAAGCCGATGGCGTTGGCCCGCATGTCGGCGGGCCCGGTCTTGCGCGCGAACAGTTCCTTCGCCGCGAGTTTTGGATCGTTGGGATTGGCCAACGGCGGCAGCGGCTTGGGATGGAGCGTGCCGAGATCCTGCGCGCCGGCGCCACCCGCAGCGAGCATCACAGCGGCGATCAGGAACGATGCGGTCGAAAGATTCGTCATCATAGGAAAATATTAGCGCAATAGCATTGTGATGGCGAGCCGGTGCGCTACCGTGATCTGCCGGGACGCGGCGCTCGCGCGGAAGCCCAAGTACCTTGAAACGCAAGGCGTTTCGGTTCCGACATGCGGGGTGCCGGCGGATCAGGCCTGTTAATGCCGGCGGCAGAAATTGTCGCGGTTTGTTAGTTTGGGCTTAACCACTGACGCAATCGCGAGCCAGCGATGCGCTGCACTTGAAACGAACTGTAAGATCATTACGCGAGAATGCGCAGCAATTTGAACCGATGGAGAAAGCCGGAAGGAAGGAATCGGAGTCATGCGTTCCATTGCCGTCACCGTTGCCGGAGCCACTGCCATCGTCGCCTTGAGCGCGGCCAGCCCTGCCGCCGCCGATCTGGTGGTGCGGGTCGACAAATCGTCTCAGCGCATGTCGGTGATTGTCGATGGCACACGACGCTATTCATGGCGGGTCTCGACCGGGCGTGCTGGCGGTCCGCCATCCGGCAGCTACCGGCCGCAGCGGCTCGAACGTGTCTGGCATTCGCGCAAGTATGATTGGGCGCCCATGCCGTATGCGGTTTTCTTCCACAAGGGCTATGCCATCCACGGCACCAATCAAATTCGGCGGCTGGGGCGCCGTGCCTCGCATGGCTGCGTACGGCTGCATCCCTCCAATGCCGCCGTGCTGTTTTCCCTGGTGCGGCAGGAAGGCATTCGCAATACCAGGATCGTCGTTGCCTATTGATCGTGCGTGCTGACCGTGGGATTTCCGACCAAGGTTGTTCTGGATCGAACCCGCTTCGCGATGCTGTAATGGTCTTCGTCCGTTTCAACAGGAGGAAGCCCATGCGGATCATCGCGAGTGTCGTTGCGGCGTGTGTTCTCGGTATGATGACGCCAAATCTGATTGTCTCAGAGGCGTCCGCGCAGGCGACCTGCCGGCAGAAGTGCATGGATGCGGAGAACGCATGCATCAAACGCACCAACAACAAGGGCCAGTGCGGCAACCGCGCCAAGACCTGCAACGCCAAGTGCAAGTAACCGCGTTCGGCGTTAAATTTCGCGTCTAGGGCATGGCTGAAATACAACGTCGCGACCGGAAAAGCCGCGACGTTGTTCTTAAATCCATCTTGAACATCCCGCGCGGCCTTGCTTTGCGGCGTGGCACCGCGCGTGCCGCCAATGCGGCAGTGAAATTCAATTCAACAGGTGAAGATCAGGCCTTCTTGGCGTTTTTCTTCGCTTTCTTGGAAGTTTTTTTGGGAGCTTTGGCCGCCTTGACCTCCTTGGTCATATCATCGACGGCTGCGTTCGGGCTGTTCTTCATGATCGATTTGATGGCGTTGGTCGCGGCTGCTTTTGATGTGTAGCTTTCGGTGCCGAACATGTTTTCGCCGTTCGGCGCCTTGAAGCGAACGCGAAATCCGCCAGCCTTGTCTTTATAGAGTTCGAACTTGTATGGCATGAACCCCTCCGGTTTGAGCCGATCTATGTGTCGAATTCAATGAGGCGAATCTGACGGGCGAACCGTTCATGGCCACATCGCTTGTGTCAAGACTTAGCTTGGCAACAGCTGTGGCTAAGACGGCGATTTGCGCGGGACGCGATTCCGGTGCGCCGCTGAATTCAGGCCGGTCCGATTTCACGATCGAGTTGGATGTCAGCGCGTCGCTCACCCATCCACCTTCAGCGCGGCGATGAAGGCTTCCTGCGGGATGTCGACCTTGCCGAACTGCCGCATCTTCTTCTTGCCCTCCTTCTGCTTTTCCAGAAGCTTGCGCTTGCGGGTGACGTCGCCGCCGTAGCACTTCGCCGTCACGTCCTTGCGCAGCGCCGAGATCGTCTCGCGGGCGATCACCTTGCCGCCGATCGCCGCCTGGATCGGGATCTTGAACATGTGCGGCGGGATCAGTTCCTTCAGCTTTCACACATGGCGCGGCCGCGGCCTTTCGGCGCGCCGTGCGGTGCACCAGCATGGACGAGCGCATCGACCGGTTCGCCATTGACCAGGATCGACATCTTGACCAGGTCGCCGGCCGGTAGCCGGTGAGGTGATAGTCGAAGCGAAGCATAGCCCTTGGACACCGATTTCAGCCGGTCGTAGAAGTCGAACACCACCTCGTTGAGCGGCAGGTCGTAGTTCAGCATGGCGCGGCTGCCGACATAGGTCAGTTCCATCTGGTTGCCGCGCCGGTCCTGGCAGAGCTTCAGAATGCCGCCGAGATATTCGTCGGGCGTCAGGATCGTCGCCTCGATCCAGGGTTCGCGGATCTCCTTGATCTTGACCACGTCCGGCATGTCGGCCGGATTGTGCAATCTCGATCGCGCTTGCCGTCGGTCATGATCAATTCGTAGACGACAGACGGCGCGGTCGCGATCAGGTCGAGATCGAATTCGCGCTCCAGCCGCTCCTGGATGATTTCCAGATGCAGCAGCCCGAGGAAGCCGCAGCGGAAGCCGAAGCCGAGCGCCGCCGACGTTTCCATCTCATAAGGAGAAGCTGGCGTCGTTGAGCCGCAGCTTGCCCATGGCGGCGCGCAGGTCCTCGAAGTCGGCGGCGTCGACCGGGAACAGGCCGCAGAACACCACCGGCTGCGCCGGGCGGAAGCCGGGCAGCGCCGCTCGCGCGCGGGCTTGCGCTCATCGGTGATGGTGTCGCCGACGCGGGTGTCGGCGACTTCCTTGATCGAGGCGGTGAGAAAGCCGATTTCGCCGGGGCCGAGTTCGCCGACCTCCTGCCATCTTGGGCGTGAACACGCCGATCCGTTCGACGTCGTAGCGTCGCCTGGTGCCCATCATGCGGATGCGTCTGGCCCTTCTTCAGATCGCCGTCGAAGATCCGCACCAGCACGATGACGCCGAGATAGGGGTCGTACCAGCTGTCGACCAGCAGCGCCTTCAGCGGCGCGGCGGCGTCGCCCTTCGGCGGCGGCAGCCGTTTGACGATGGCCTCCAGCACGCCGTCGATATTCAGCCCGGTCTTGGCGGAGATCTCGATCGCATCGGAGGCGTCGAGCCCGATCACCTCCTCGATCTGGGCCTTGACCTTGTCCGGTTCGGCCGCCGGCAGGTCGACCTTGTTGAGCACCGGCACGATCTCGTGATCGTTGTCGATCGCCTGATAGACATTGGCCAGCGTCTGCGCCTCGACACCCTGGCTGGCGTCGACCACCAGCAGCGAGCCCTCGCAGGCCGCCAGCGACCGGTTGACCTCATAGGCGAAGTCGACATGGCCGGGCGTGTCGATCAGGTTGAGCTCGTAGGTCTCGCCGTCCTTGGCGCGGTAGTTCAGCCGGACGGTCTGCGCCTTGATGGTGATGCCGCGCTCGCGCTCGATATCCATGGAATCGAGCACCTGCTCGCGCATCTCGCGCTCGGTCAGCCCGCCGGTCATCTGGATCAGCCGGTCGGCAAGCGTCGACTTGCCGTGGTCGATATGGGCGATGATGGCAAAGTTGCGGATATGCGAGAGCTGCGTCGTCATGGGCGCGGAGATAGCATCGGGTTGAAGAGGAGCCAAGCGAATAGGCGCGTGACACTGATATTGGGTCGGCGTGGCCAATTAGCCATGGGGCGCCGGACCGCATTGCCGGGCGCTCCCGTTCTCGCACGGCCATTGTCCGCACGGGCGTAGCGTGCGGACAACAAAAAACCCTCTCCCCGAAGGGAGAGGGCTCTTTTGAGGTTACGATTCTGCGGCCGATCAATACCGGTAATGTTCCGGCTTGAACGGGCCCTCCTTCGGCACGCCGATATAGGTCGACTGCTTGTGGCTCATCTCGGTCAGCTTGACGCCGATCTTGGCGAGATGCAGCCGCGCGACCTTTTCGTCGAGATGCTTCGGCAGCACGTAGACCTGCTTCTCGTACTTGTCGGGATTGCGTCCACAGCTCGATCTGCGCCAGCGTCTGGTTGGTGAACGACGACGACATCACGAAGCTCGGATGGCCCATGGCGTTGCCGAGATTCACCAGCCGGCCTTCCGACAGCAGGATGATGCGCTTGCCGTCGGGGAACTCGATCTCGTCGACCTGCGGCTTGATGTTGTCCCACTTGAGGTTCTTCAGCGCGGCGACCTGAATCTCGCTGTCGAAATGGCCGATGTTGCAGACGATCGCGCGGTCCTTCATCGCCCGCATGTGGTCGACGGTGATGACGTCGAGGTTGCCGGTCGCGGTGCAGAAGATGTCGGCGCGCGGCGCGGCATCTTCCATCGTCATGACTTCATAGCCTTCCATCGCCGCCTGCAGCGCGCAGATCGGATCGATTTCGGAGACCATCACGCGGCAGCCGGCCTGGCGCAGCGAAGCGGCCGAGCCCTTGCCGACGTCGCCGAAGCCCGCGACCATCGCGACCTTGCCGGCCATCATCACGTCGGTGCCGCGGCGGATGCCGTCGACCAGCGATTCGCGGCAGCCATAGAGATTGTCGAACTTCGACTTGGTGACGCAGTCGTTGACGTTGATGGCGGGCCACAGCAGCTTGCCCTTCTTCTGCATCTCGTAGAGCCGGTGCACGCCGGTGGTGGTCTCTTCGGTGACGCCGCGGATGTTCTTGGCGTTCTTTCGTACCAGCCGGGCTGTTCCGTCAGGCGCTTCTTGATCGCGGCGAACAGGACTTCTTCTTCCTCGTTGGTCGGCTGTTCGAGCAACGCGGTGTCGCCTTGCTCGGCGCGCAGGCCGAGATGGATCAGCATCGTCGCGTCGCCGCCGTCGTCGAGGATCATGTTCGGCGTGCCGCCGTCGGCCCATTCGAAGATCCGGTGCTGTGTAGTCCCAGTAATCCTTCAGGCTCTCGCCCTTGATGGCGAAGACCGGCGTGCCGGCCGCGGCGATCGCGGCGGCGGCGTGATCCTGCGTCGAATAGATGTTGCAGGACGCCCAGCGGACGTCGGCGCCGAGCGCCTTCAGCGTCTCGATCAGCACCGCGGTCTGGATCGTCATGTGCAGCGAGCCGGCGATGCGCGCGCCGCGCAGCGGCTGCTTCGGGCCATATTCCTCGCGCGTCGCCATCAGGCCCGGCATTTCGGTCTCGGCGATGGTCGATTTCCTTGCGGCCCCAATCGGCGAGGCTGATGTCCTTGACGGCATAGTCATTGGCGGGGACGGCTTTGGCTTTCGAGGAAGCGGTCATGGTGATTCTTGATCCTGCGATGAAAACGGGCGGTGAAAGGGTAACCGGCCAGCCGGTGCTCTTGGCCGTGCCTATAGCAGGGTGCGGCGGCGTCTGCAACGTGGACATAAAGAAACCTTTATGTCGTTGGCGCCAATTTTCGATGCCACGAAAAACATAGCTCAATCAGAAAGGTAAGCTTGGCCTGCGTGCGACGTTGGGCAAGCCGATCAGCACACCGGCGCAATGAGAATTGCGCGACATCGGCGCATGGCCACAAAGGCGAACGGTCATCGACACGGCATACGTTTTTGTGGAATGCGAAAACCGGCGGGCGTACCGCCGGCTTCCGCGTCAGTGCCGCGCGACCCGCACGATTGCCGGCGCGCCAATATTCGAGTCCCCGGCAGCTATTTCGTGGTGGCCGTCGCCTGGCGTGGCGTCTGGCGCACGATCCCCGCCTGGGTCAAAGCGTGGGCGATCTGCTGCATCTTGTTGATGAGATCGATCGCAGCGGCTGGCGGCAGCACCAACCGTGCCGCCGGATATCGGCGCCCGGTCACCGGCTGCCCGGCGGTCATTTCGTCAACCCGGCTGACGGCGAATTCGATCCGCAGCGACTGGCCATCAAAATAGAGACCGCTGATGGTGTCGGCGAAGGTCTCCTGACAATCCGGCCGGTCGATATAGCGAAACAGCGGTGCCGTCGGATTGCCGGCCGCCGTAACGACTGGTGCCGGTTTGTTGTCCTGGTTGTCGGCCGTCATCGTGCTCTCCTTGGATGTTTTTCGAGTGCGAATTGTACGGGATGAGAAAGTCCTGCGACCAGTACGGCAGGCTCATTGCAGGAAAATCACAACTGACGCGACACGGGTTTGTGGCGGTTGCTGATGTCGCGTCCTGCCGCGGTCGTTGATCAGTCGTCCTCGTCGAAACGGCTGGCGATCAATGTGGTCAGCGCGTCCATCACCGCTGCCGCTTCTCGTCCGGTGGATTCGACCACGATCGTTGTGCCCGGCGCCGCTGCCAGCATCATCAGTCCCATGATGGACGTGCCGCCTACGGTTTCGTTGCAGCGGGTGACCTTCACCTCGGCGTCGAACCGTTCCACGGTCTGGACGAATTTCGCCGAGGCCCGGGCATGTAGGCCCTTCTTGTTGACGATTACCAGCTCGCGAACGATCGCGCCGCCGCCATCCGATGTGGCGGCTGGGACCTGGGGAGCGGATGGTTTGTCCAAATTCATTTCCCGGACAGCACGCGGCTCGCAATCGTGATGTATTTGCGGCCCGCCTCCTGGGCTGCCGCCACCGCGTCGGTGAGCGGATATTCTTCTCGCACTTTGGCCAGCTTGACCAGCATCGGCAGATTGATGCCCGCCACCACCTCGACATTGGGCTGGCTCATGACCGAAATGGCGAGATTCGATGGCGTTCCGCCGAACATGTCGGTCAGGATCGCGACCCCGTCGCCGGAATCGACGCGCTTGACCGCCTGGATGATATCCAGGCGCGCCTGCTCGGCATCATCGTCCGGCCCGATCGTCACGGCTTCGATCTGGGTCTGCGGACCAACAACATGTTCGAGAGCGGAGCGGAACTCGACCGCGAGCCGACCGTGAGTAACCAGAACGAGGCCGATCATCCAAGACTCCTCGCGGGCGCCTTGGGTGCACCGCACGAAAGGGGCATCATCTTGACCATCCAAAGCCCAAGCGCAAGGGCCTTATCGCGACTATTTGGGAAGGTGGTGCGCTGCGGAAAGTGCAGCAAATCGAAGCACCCTGGATGGCAGCTTTTCCGCACTCCGTCGACTCCGGATTAGCCCTGATGGTTCCGTGATCCGGCAAAGGGCACCGCCACCGTGGACGGCATTTCGATCTCCAGCGCGGGTTCACAACGGGTTTGAGCGAGGACCAGTCGCAGCGGATCCTCCCCGACCGCGATCGCGAGCCTCGGCAGTCGGACGCCGTCGATTTCCGCCTCGATATCAGGACGATCTGGCATCCGTGCGGAGGCGGCAACACCGAGATCGACGATCAGACCAACCTGCGCGACCGGCTCGTAGGCGAGCCGCAGCAGTCCCACGCCGCGCAGTTCGAGGAGCCCTTCGAGCCCTTCGGCCGGGCGCGCGATCAGCCGGCCGTGAACGGCTGTGCAACGGATCCGATCATCGCCGACGAGGCGAACGAATGGCAGTTGGCCGCAGGCGCCGGCCTGGATGAGATCGAACACGAGATGCGATTTTCCCGAACCCGAGGCCCCGCGGATCAGGACAGCCGAAGGGCCGATCAGAACAGCGCTGGCGTGCAGGGTGGCGCGGTCGTGCGCCATCACGCTGCCGGCAGCCGCACGATGAACCGCGCGCCCAGCACCTGCGGTTCGCCGTCGCTACCGGCACCGACGCCGAGACGGTTTTCGACCCACATGCGGCCGCCATGCGCGGCGACGATCTGTTGCGAGATCGACAGGCCGAGGCCGGAATTCTGGCCAAAGCCCTGATGCGGCCGGTCGGTATAGAAGCGCTCGAAGATCTTCTCCAACGCTTCCGGCCGCACGCCCGGGCCGTCGTCGTCGACGATAATTTCGATTTCCGATTTGAGCCGGCGGCACGTCACCCGCACGTTGCCATCGGGCGGGGAGAACGAACGGGCGTTGTCGATCAGATTGTTGATCACTTGTCCGAGCCGGGAATCATGGCCTGGAACCGACAGCGGTTGCTTCGCCGCGCCTTCGATTTTCAGGTGCACCGGCACACCGTCGGTCCGGACCTCATTGGCGACCGTGACCACGGTGTTCAGCAGCCGGCGCAGGTCGACCGGTTCCATGTCCTGACGTTGGAGCTCGGCGTCGAGCCGGCTGGCGTCGGAAATATCGGAGATCAGCCGGTCGAGCCGCCGGACGTCGTGCTCGATGACGGCGAGCAGGCGCCCCTGGCTTTCCTTGGTCTTGGCCAGCGGTAATGTCTCGACTGCCGAGCGCAGCGACGTCAGCGGATTTTTCAACTCATGTGCCACATCGGCGGCGAAGCTCTCGATTCCCTCGATCCGGCTGTAGAGCGCATTCGTCATGTCGCGCAGCGTGCCGGACAGATGTCCGATCTCGTCGCGCCTCTTGGTGAAATCGGGAATTTCCACCCGCGACCGGATTCGGCTGCGCACGCGTTCGGCGCTGTCGGCCAGCCGCCGCATCGGTTCCGCGATCGTGCCGGCGAGCAGCATCGAGAGCACGATCATCACCGCGGCGGCGACCAGAAAGACTTTCAGGATCGCCAGCCGCTCGGCCATCACCATGTTGTCAATATCGGCGCCCTGTGTGGACAGCATCAGCGCGCCACGGATCACGCGGAAACGCTGCACCGGCACCGCGACCGAAACGATGACCTCGCCGCGTTCGTTGATGCGCACGCGGCTGGCCTTGTTGCCAGCCAGGGCGCGCGCAACCTCGCCATATTGCTTGCCGTTCTGCTCCGGCCCGATCTCGCGATAAAGCGGAAGGTCACCGCGTCCAAGCCAAGTTCGTACCGCGATGAAAGTCCGTTCCAGGAACGACTTCTTCTCGGTATCGGGGGGCGGCAGCTCAAAGCGCAGCACGTCGCCGCGGCCGTAGAGGCTGCGGCTGTCGAGGATCAGGACGCCCTCGCGGTCATAGATCCGTGCGCGGGTATTGGTCGGCGACACCAGACGGCGCAATACCGGCGCAACCCGCTCCGGGTTGATCGGAAATTCGTAGGCGAACAGAACATCTTCCGGCGGGCCGTAGCTCTCGCCAGGCTTGAGTTCGAGCAGCTTGTCGGGGTCGACCGTGATCGTGCCGGGTTCGGTGTCGCCGGTGGCGGAAGCTGCGATCGCCGCGGCGATGATTTCGCCCTGCACCAGGAGGCTCTGCGCCCGCGCATCGATCAGGCCGGCGCGGAACTGCGACAGGTAGAGGATGCCGATCACCAGCGCGAGCAGTCCCGCGACGTTGAGCGACACAATGCGGCGCGTCAGGCTGGAGGAGCTTTGGGTAACGAGGAATTGCCAGAACCGGCGAAATAGCGACCGGATGCCGCGGCCGCCGGCGCGCTCTGGACGTGCGGACACCTCGTCGGGCCGTTCGGCATCGACCTCGGGGTGTTCAGTGTTCGCCGATCGATCGAGCACGTTTGTTACGGTCTGCCGGGGTGTGTGCCCCGATGACGTCGCCCCCGCAAGCCTACCACCCGCCGATTGCTCCGGCCAGATCGCTCGCCGCTAGTGGAGTGGATTTGACATTCGCTACCCTCCTGGGAGCAGGTCAGCAAAGCGAATGTCAAATCCAAAACTCCACTAGAAACATATATTTGCTAGTGGTCCGTCGATTCTAACATTCGCAAAAGCGCCGGCTGAATTCGGGGTGCGAATGTTAGAATCGGATCACTAAGTCTCGAGCCGCATGACATGCTGCAGCTCGAGCCAGGGTCACATTTCCTTGAATCGATAGCCGACGCCATAGAGCGTTTCGATCATGTCGAAATCGTCGTCAGTGGCCTTGAACTTCTTCCGCAGACGCTTGATGTGGCTGTCGATGGTCCGGTCGTCAACATACACCTGGTCGTCGTAGGCCGCATCCATCAGGGCATTGCGGCTCTTGACCACACCAGGCCGGGTTGCCAGCGCCTGCAGAATGAGGAATTCGGTCACCGTCAACGTGACCGGGTCGTTCTTCCAGGTGCAGGTGTGCCGTTCAGGGTCCATGCGCAACAGGCCGCGCTCGAGCACCTTGGCGTCGGTTTCCTTCGGTGCCACGCCGTCTTTCGGCGACCCGCGCCGCAGCACCGCCTTGACCCGCTCCACCAGCAGACGTTGCGAGAACGGTTTGCGGATGAAATCGTCGGCCCCCATTTTGAGACCGAACAACTCGTCGATCTCCTCGTCCTTGGAGGTGAGGAAGATCACCGGCACATCGGATTTCTGCCGCAGCCGTCGCAGCGTCTCCATTCCGTCCATGCGCGGCATCTTGATGTCCAGGATGGCGAGATCCGGTGGGCTCGACTTGAAACCGTCGAGCGCGGATGCGCCGTCCGTATATGTCATGATCCGGTAGCCTTCGGCCTCGAGAGCGATTGAGACTGAGGTCAGGATGTTGCGATCGTCGTCGACGAGAGCGATTGTTGGCATGAATACCTGTTCCGTGACGGTCGAATTGGTAACCGACAATCGTGTAAAGCTAGGCCGAATTGTGACAATCCCCTGGCAAAGGCATGGTTCCGCCGAAGACTAGCAATATTTTTCGGTATATTTTTGAAAATGTGCGGCTTTGCCAGAATTTTACCATAAAGGTTAACGGCAGCGGAGCTGCGCCACCGCCGCACAGCGTCACCGAATGGGAATCAGCAACAGCGAGACATGTATGCCGTCGAATGAGGACTTCGATCCGAAACAGATCGCCAAGACGCTTCTGCGCGAAGTCCGCAGCGGCGCGCTTGGCACCTTGATGGCCGGCGCGGGTGTTCCGTTCTGTACCCTGGTCAATGTGGCGACCGACATTGACGGCGCGCCGATTATCCTGACGTCACGGCTGTCGGCCCATACCGCCAATCTCGACGCCGACACCCGTGCGTCGATCCTGCTCGCCGAAACTGGCAAGGGTGACCCGCTAGCGCATCCGCGCCTGACCGTGATCGGCGCGATGGAGCGGCTCGATCGCGCCAGCGCCGATGGGGTTCGCGCTCGCCGGCGCTTTCTGGCCCGCCATCCCAAGTCCGAACTCTATGCCGACTTCGCGGATTTCGGCTTCTGGCGGATGCAGGTTGCCTCCGCCCATCTTAACGGCGGGTTTGCCCGTGCCGCCGACCTGATTGCCGCCGACGTGCTGACCGACCTGAGCGGCGCCGAGGCCATGATCGAGATCGAGGAAGGCGCGGTCGCGCACATGAACGCGGATCATACCGAGGCCATACGGCTCTATGCCGTCAAGCTGCTCGGCGCCCGCGAGGGACAATGGCGCGCGACCGGGATCGATCCCGAAGGCATTGACCTCGCTCTCGGCGATGCGATGCTCAGGCTTGATTTTCCGCAACGGGTGGTTTCGCCCGAACGGTTGCGCGCGGTTCTTAGACAACTGGCCGATCGCGCGCGCGCCGTTTGACGGCGATGGCCCGATCGATCAGCGGTACCCATTGGCGATCGCGATCGTCTGAAATCCGCAGAGGACGCGCCGTTTCCTGATGCTCGTGTTGCGATGCGGCAGGAAAAATGTGAACAGGCGGACGCTGTTTAATTGAGCAGTATCAATTTCCCCGCCTGCCTGCGTTGTTAAATTCAAACATCTTGGCATGGCCGATGATCACGGCTAAGACGTCGCGCACCCGCCGGCCGGCCGATATACTTGGCCGCCAGGTCGCCCTGAGCGGCTATAGTGTTATCATCTTGAGGTTCCGGACCCAGAACAGGGCCGGCCACGTGTGGGGAGGTCTCGGTGCAAGAAACGGGTCTGCGGAACGACAAATTCGGCGCCGACAAATTCGGCTTTAAGGGCTTGGCTGCGGTTCATTGGAACCTGGCTGAACCCGCCCTCTACGAACATGCCATTGCCGCGGGCGAAGGCTCTCTCGTTCAGGGTGGCGGGTTCTGCGCCGAGACCGGCATCCATACCGGCCGTAGCCCGAAGGACAAACACACCGTCTGCGACGCGCTGACCGAGAAGACCGTATGGTGGGAGAACAACCGCAAGCTCACGCCCGAACAGTTTCAGTTGCTTTGTGATGACTTCATTGCTCACGCGCGGGGCACGAACCTGTTCGCGCAGGATCTCTATGGCGGCGCCGATCACAAGTACCGGATCAAAACGCGGGTCTATACCGAACTGGCTTGGCACTCGCTGTTCATTCGCACCCTGCTGATCCGTCCCGAACGCCACGAACTCTCCCACTTCGTTCCCGACCTCACCATCGTCGACCTGCCGTCCTTCAAGGCCGACCCCGCGCGCCACGGCGTCCGCTCCGAAACCATCATTGCCATCGATTTCTCCCGCAAGATCGTTCTGATCGGCGGCTCGTCCTATGCCGGCGAGATGAAGAAGTCGGTGTTCACCACACTCAACTATTACCTGCCGGCCGAAAGCGTGATGCCGATGCACTGCTCGGCCAATGTCGGACCGGCCGGCGACTTAGCGCTGTTCTTCGGCCTCTCCGGTACCGGCAAGACGACGCTCTCCGCCGACCCCAACCGCACCCTGATCGGTGACGATGAGCACGGCTGGGGGCCCGACGGCATCTTCAATTTCGAGGGTGGCTGCTACGCCAAGTGCATCAACCTCTCGGCCGAAGCCGAGCCGGAGATCTACGCCGCCACCAATCGCTTCGGCGCGGTGCTGGAAAACGTCGTGTTCGATCCGGAGACCCGGGTCTGTGACTTCGACGATGATTCCAAGACCGAGAACACGCGATCGGCCTATCCGCTCGACTTCATTCCGAATGCTTCGCGCACCGGCCGGGCCGGGCATCCGAAAAACATCATCATGCTGACCGCCGACGCCTTCGGTGTGATGCCGCCGATCGCCAAGCTCACACCCGCGCAGGCGATGTATCACTTCCTGTCCGGCTATACCGCCAAGGTTGCCGGCACTGAGAAGGGCCTGGTCGGCGTGCAGCCGGAATTCTCCACCTGCTTCGGAGCGCCGTTCCTGCCGCGCCATCCGACCGAGTACGGCAATCTGCTGCGCGAACTCATCGCCGCGCATGACGTTGATTGTTGGCTGGTCAATTCCGGCTGGACCGGCGGCAAGTACGGCATCGGCCGTCGCATGCCGATCAAGGCGACCCGCACGTTGCTGACGGCGGCTCTGGACGGTTCGCTCCGCAACGCGTCGTTCCGCACCGATCCTTATTTTGGATTTGCGGTCCCGACGTCGCTGCCGGGCGTCGAGCCGCATCTGCTCAACCCGATCAAGACCTGGCAGGACAAGGCGGAGTTCGACCGGACCGCGCGCGATCTGGTGCGCATGTTCCAGGAGAACTTCCTCAAGTTCGAGCAACACGTCGATGCCGACGTCAAGGCGGCCGCACCGGAAGTGCGCATCGCTGCCGAATAGAAGATTTCGGTTTTCTTGGAATCGAAAGGGCGGCCACGCGGCCGCCCTTTTGCTTTTCAGATTTTCGCTGGTCCACCTTGAATCATTTCCAGGCGAAGTGGGAACCGGTTCGCCGTCCGGAAACGCGACAGAACAAGAAGATCGAGCGCTTTCATGATTCCACTTAAATCGAAAACGCTCTATGGATCAGTTCCGGTTAACTCCGCGGCGGTGCGAGATCGTTGAAGCGGGCCTTTTGTTCGTCGCTCAAGCCGTCATAGAAGCTGGTCAGCGCCGGAGACACCGTCTCAAGCGCCTTGATCATTGCATCGAGCCGCTGTTCCATCGCCTCGATCCGCCCGGTCGGAGTCAACGCCTTGTAGGTCGGGCAATCAGCGGTGAGCACGGCCGCGGCCTTCTCGGCCGCGTCCTTGAACGAGCCGAATGCGGCCTTCTGGGCGTCCGTCGGACGGACCGTTTTTTCAATGCTGTTCATTGGAACGCCGACGACATTCGGTTCCTTCGCTCCGCACAGTTTTGTCAGGTCGCCCTTGTCGCGGCTCGCGACTTCTTCTTCCGGCGCGCCAACGGCGTTGAAGCGCGCCTTCTGCTCATCGTTGAGCGCGTTGTAGAATGCATCCATCGCCGGGCCGATCGCCGACAAGGCCTCGCGCATCGCCTTGATCCGCGTTTCAGCCACCGCCAGACGGCCCGGCGGTGTTGCCGGCAGGCTGGAGGGACAGGCATCGCGCAGGATCTTGATGGCTTTCGTATTGGCTTCCTTCAGCGCCTCAAGCAGCTTTTGTTGTTCCGGCGTCGCCTCGACGGTCTTCGCGATCCGTTCGACCGGCAGTGCGACGAGATCGGGCGTCTGCGCATTGCAGATATCGATCGGCTTGCGCTGCCGCGCCGGCCGTCCCGATCCGCCGGGCCTGGCCGAGGCCACTGCCGGGGCGGAATCGATATAGGCATACGGTCCGTAGACGCCGACATAAACGTCATCATAGGCATAGGGCCAGAAGTCGTCATACGCGTACGAGAAGAAAAAGAAATCGAAGGCGTCGTAATAGGCATAGGGCCAGAACCAGGGGCCGACCCAGCCGACCACGGCGTAGGGGTACCAGTTGTGACGCCAGCGGTCATGCCAGTAACCGCCGCGATAGGGCCACGTGCCGGGTGGCCGATGCGCATGCGGCCGGAAAGCCGAATTCGTTAAGGCGTGGCCGCGCAGGTTACTGCGCGCCACCGCATCGGCACGCCGGTGTGCCGCCGTCCGCGCAAACGGTGCAGTCGTTCTATTCACCGTTCGCCGGCTGGCTGGACCGGTCGCACGATGGCTATAGCTACGACTGTTGCGCGAGCGGAGCGTGGACGGATTGTAATGGCGATATTGCTGCGTTCGGACGTTGGATCGCGTTCTGACGTTACCGCGATAGCCGGGGTTTGGTCGCGGACTGAAATTGCGATAGCCGGCACCCGGCCCGCCGAAGCTGCGGCCGCCACTGCCGTAGCTGCGAACACTGCCGCCGCCGAAACTGCGCCCGGCGCCGCCGCCGAAACTGTGGCCGCCGCCACTTCGCCCGCCCTGGGCGATGACGATGATCTTGTCTGTTCCGTGAGTACCGCCGACAACCTGTGTGGTCTGAGCATGTGCCATGCCGGCCGGGGGGAGCCCGAGCAGAAGTCCAATGGCAACTGCAAGTGCACTGATTCGCGACATGGCAATCTCTCCACTTCGCCGCCATAGGGACACGGGGCGATGGCGCATTTAAGGAAAATACCTGCAGGCGAACGGGTTTTCCCGCCTTGCGCTCAATCAAGTGGCGATTGGCTTGCCGACTTGCAACGGCCGCCCGCGGCAAACGGTTTGAAATACGGCATCAGCAGACCACCGGCGCAACAGGCTTTTGCCTCCGCGATTGGGCTGTGCTTTTAAGGTCGCCGGAATTTTCGCCCGCGCTCGCCTGTCGTCAAACCGGCACCAGCAAGGAAACGCCCCAACCATGCAAATTCTCGTCGTAGGAGCAGGCGTCATTGGATTGGCCGTGGCGCGCCAGGCGGCGCTGTCCGGCCATGATGCGGTGGTTGCGGAGGCGGCGGATGCGATTGGCACCGGCATATCCTCGCGCAACAGCGAGGTGATCCATGCCGGCATGTACTATCCGACCGGCTCGTTGCGCGCACGGCACTGCCCGCGCGGCAATCGCATGCTCTACCAGTACTGTCCGGCGCACGGCATTCCGCACCGCAAGTACGGCAAGCTGATCGTGGCGACAGGCGATGCCGAATGCCCGAAATTGGAAGAACTCGCGAGGCAGGGACAGGCCAACGGTGTTGAAGGGCTCGAAATAATTGATGCCGCGGCGGCGCGGCGGATGGAACCGGAATTGACCTGCGTCGCTGCGCTCATGTCGCCGGAAACCGGTATCTTTGACAGTCATGCTTACATGCTGGCATTGCGCGGGGAATTGGAGGATCGCGGCGGCATGATTGCCTTCGGCACCCGGGTCGAGCGGCTGTCCAAAACCGCTTCGGGCTGGGAAGTGCATGTCGCCGGTGACGCGGCGCAATCAATCACCGTTGATGCCGTGATCAATTGCGCAGCGCTCGGCGCGCAAAAATTGGCCCACGCGACCGAAGGCTATCCAGCGGCTCGGATACCGCGACAGGTCCTGGCCAAGGGCAATTACTTTGGGTTCAGCGGCCGGCCGGCCTTTTCGCGCCTGATCTATCCCGCGCCGGTCGTCGGCGGTCTCGGCGTACATGTGACGCTCGATCTTGCCGGTCGCATGCGTTTCGGGCCGGACGTGGAATGGATCGACCATGAAAATTACGACGTCGATCCTGGCCGCGCGCAGCTGTTCTATGAGGGCGTCCGCCGCTACTGGCCGGGCCTGCCGGACGCGTCACTTTTTCCGGACTATGCCGGCATCCGGCCGAAAATAACCGGCCCCGGCGAACCCGCGGCGGATTTTGTCGTCGACGCGCCAAAGGACCATGGCCTGCCGGGAACTCATACACTTGTTCGGTATTGAATCGCCCGGACTGACCTCGTCGCTCTCGCTTGCCGAGGAAGTGGTCAGCTATCTCGCGTCCTGAGCGCGCCGGTTGGGGCTTCCCATGTCGGTGGCGCCCGGCACCGGCGGCTTGGCGGCAGGTTCCGGCGTCGGCTGAGATGCGGGTGCCTCCCCTGGAGGCGGCACCGGCACCGCCGGTGCGACTTTGGTGTCGGTCAGCTTTTCCCGCAAGTTCGCTCCGAGGCCCCGGAAGTCCTGGATCGGCGTGAATTCGCTCGGCCCGCCGCGATTCGAAGCACCGGTAAAGGCCATGAAGCCGCCGGTCGTCGCGACAATGTCGCCCTGGCGAAGGGTCGGATCGGTATCAATGTTGATCTTGGCCAAGCCGAACGGATCACGGCCATTGCAGGTACAGTCCGGTACCAGCTTTTCGCGATAGGCGAACGCGGCTTTCAGGGTCGAATACCGCGTGCCATCCGGTCCGACGGCATAGTCGATATTTCCGCCGCGATAGATCTTGGTTTCGCTGGCCGGACAGAAGGCGCTGCACATTTGGGCCGGTGTGCTGCCGGCATGGATGCGGATCGGAAAATAGCGCCCGTCGCACAATCGGACACAGAATACGCTTGAACCGCCACCACTCGCCCGCGGCACGGACGGCGCTGCTCCACGCGGCCCTGGCGCGGCGCCCGGCGGGCTCGAATAGCCCCCAGCCGGGGGCGACCGAGTTGGAGGAGGGCGGAATCCGCCAAACAGAAAATCAAAAAGGCCCTGGGCGGACGCCGATCCCGGCAGCACGAGCCCCACGGCGGCAATCGCAATCACCGCCGGCCATCCCGGCCGGACGCGAGACTTTTGCTGCTGGCCCTTGAGGGCTACCGACACATTCCACTCCAATGGACACCTCAAAAAAAACCTGTAGCCGGCTACCGAGCCAAGGTGTCCTGTATTATCAACTTTTTCATGCGCAAAGGGGCGCAATTTCTACTTTGACGGCGTCCCTGCTGCAACGGGGCAAATCCGGCAGGCCGCTGCCGCGCCGCATTCGCAAAACAAATGGTATCCGCACCCAGCCCATTCCACCATGGCCGGCTGTTTTCTGGTGGCCGAATTGTGGCGGATCGTCCGCAAGCGTCGATATCGTCCAAGTCCAAACCACCAAGGCTATTATTTCACATATCTTGCTCGCAATTCAACTTGCTGTATCGGCGAGACGGCGGCAACAAAACAGGGCGCCGGTCGCGCCAGGCAAACAACGCAAGAGGGGACGATCATGGCATCCAAGGTTCGGTATCAGAATCCCGAAACGCTTTCCAAGCCGCCCGGCTATACCCAGGTGGTCGAGGTCACCGCTCCCGGCCGGATCATTTATATCGCCGGTCAGCTCGGCATCGACCGGGCCGGGAACATCGTCGGCGAACCCGGAGATTTCAGGGCGCAGGCGATTCAGACTTTCGAGAACCTGAAAGCCGCGCTTGCCGCCGCCGGCGCGCGCTTCGAGCACTTGGTCAAGGTGAACAATTATCTGCTCGACACCTCGCATCTGAAAATCTTCCGCGCCGTTCGCGATCAGTATCTCAACACCAAGGCGCCGCCTGCGAGCACTACGATCGCGATCACGGATTTTGCGCGCGACGGCGCGTTGTTGGAAATCGAGGCGATTGCCGTGTTGCCGGGCGCGCCTTCGCGTTCCAAGCGAGCGGCAAACGCCAAATCAGCAGCCAGGAAGACCACGTCGAAAAATGCCAGGCCGGCCCGCAAGGCGCCCGCCAAGGTCAAATCCAGCCGGCGAAAACGTAGGTGACCACAACGAGGATCGGCACCAGAAAAGCTGCTGACCACAACAGATAGCCAAAGAAGCCTGGCATTTTGATGCCGCGTTCGAGCGCGATGCTGTAGACGACATAGTTCGGCGCGTTGCCGATATAGCTTAGCGCGCCCATGAACACGGCGCCCATCGAAATCGCGGCAAGGGTGGTGGCGAGCGGCCCCATCAGTGCGGTTGGATTGGCGCCGGCGGCATCGAAAAACACCAGATAGCCCGGAACGTTGCTGATCGCCGCAGACAACAAACCGGTTATCCAGAACATGGCGACGTCGCGTGTACTGCCAGAGTCGCCGTCGACCGCGGTCATCAGCCAGTCGAAGCTGCCGTCGGCGCCGGCACGCATCATGGCCAGCACCGGAATCAGGCAGACGAAAATTGCCGCAAACAGCACCGCGGCGATGCCGATCGGCTCCCAGGTGAAGCCGTTGACCTCGCGGTGCTCTTCGCGCGTCACAACGAGCGAGACGATGGCGATCAGCAGCAACACCGCGTCGCGCAGAATATGCTCGGCGGCAAATGACGTGCCGCGAATTTCGAAAGCGATACCGGAATTCCAGGCCGCGGAAATATAGAGCGTGGCAATGATGGCGGCGATCAGTACGATATTGATGATGCCGCGCAGGCGCAGATTGCGCGGCGGTGCGCTCTCTCCCACCGTTGCGACCCGGCGATCCTTCAGAAACAGGATGAGGTCGAGGACAATGAAAACGGCGAGCACGGCGCCTGCGGTGATCGCGGTCTCGACAAGGATATGCTCGGTTGTCCAGAAAAAATGAACGCCACGCTGGAAGCCGGCATAGAGCGGCGGATCGCCGAACCACGTCAGCGCTCCACCGACGTTTCCGACCAGGAAGATGAAAAACACGATGACGTGGACATTGTGCAGGCGGTGCGCGTTGGCGCGGATCAATGGCCGGATCAGCATGACAACCGCTGCCATCGTGCCGATGACGCTGGCGAGCAAGGTGCCGCCCGCGATGATCGCGGTGTTGGTCAGCGGCGTGCCGCGCAGATTGCCGGTCAACAAAATGCCGCCGGCAACGACATAGAGCGCGAGCATCAACACCATGAAGCTGGCATAATTGGCCAGCATGACGCGCACGAGTTCGGACGCCACGGTCGGGACGCCGTAGAGCGCGGCGAGCGGTGCAATCGCGAGCGTGGCCCAGACAAAGGCGATCTTGCCGTAATGTGCATGCCAGATCCGCGGGAACAGGCTGGGCCCGAGCGCGATGGTCGCGAGCAGGCCGAGAAACGGCAGTGACCAGTGCCAGCTCAGCGCGGCGCCATTCAGGACGCCCGCGCCGACCGCGCCGACCGCAGAAGTCGCGGCTGGTTGCGCGCCGTCGGTGGCCTGCACCCAGGCCGGGGCCGGCAACAAAAGCAATCCAAACAAAAACCCCGCCGCAAAAACAACAGCCATCGCCGAGCGCCATGTCGACGACAGCGGAAGGCTGCGCCAGGTTGTCCGGCCTTGCATCATTGACGTGATCCGCAACTGACCATCACAAAAATTCGGCCACACAAGTCTGGCACTATGAGAGTTCAATAACGGAGGAACGATGTCGGCGGCATCAGCCGTTGAGAAATTCCGTCGCCGTGTAGAGCGAGCGGAACGGCAGGTCGGCGGCGGCAAAGGTTTCGTCGGCGCCTTCCATGCGATCGACGATCGTGAAGACCATGACGATCGCGGCGCCGGCCTCGCGCAGGGTCTCCACCGCCTTCATCGCCGAGCCCCCGGTGGTGGTAACGTCTTCGACCACCACCACGCGTTTGCCCTGCATGCTCTCGCCCGGCGCCAGCCCTTCGATCGCGAGCTTGGCGCCGTGGCTTTTCGGCTGCTTGCGCACGAAGAACGCCGAGACCGGCTTGCCGCGCAGAAAACTGAGTTGCGCCATGGCGCCGGCAATCGGCACCGCGCCCATTTCCAGGCCGCCGATGGCATCGATATCGAGATCGCCCAGCGCGTCGAGCGTCAGTTCCGCGATCAGGGCGGCGCCTTCCGGGTCGAGCATGGTCGGCTTCATGTTGAAATAGAAGTTGCTGGTGCGGCCCGAGGCCAGCTTGATTTCCCCATAGCCGAACGAGCGGGCGCGGATAATCGCTGCCAAACGCAGACGCGCGGCGCCCGTATCGTGCGGCGGGGCGGCGGTCTCATTCAGGCTTTGTTGTCTTGCGGCCATGGCGGTCGGGGACTCCTCGGTTGCACGCGCATACCATAGCAAAGGATTCGTGACAGCGATGAAGAGGGTCGCGGCACCTGGCGCCGGAAAAGCCAAATCATCAACAGGAAGAACAGGTTCGGAAGTGATCCGGGCGCTGCGGCGGCGCCGATTTGGAGCACCCTTGAGGCCGGCGCGCAAGGCATTATGATCGCGCGCTCTTTTGCCGGTCGTGCGCTCGCCGGTTGCGGCTGGGAGCGCCCTGGAGCGGACCAATCATGCGCATCACCGCCATTACCGATGTTGTCGTTCCGATCGCCTCCGCGATCAGCAACGCCTATATCGACTTTTCGACCATGACCGCGAGCGTGGTCGCGGTCTTCACCGACGTGGTGTGCGACGGCCGGCCGGTCGTCGGCTTCGGTTTCAATTCCAACGGCCGCTATGCGCCGCAGGGCCTGCTGCGCGAGCGCTTCATTCCACGGCTCGCGGCTGCGAAACCGGAAGACCTGCAGGACCCGCGCGGCCTGATCGATCCGGTCAAGGCCTGGCACGTGGTGATGCGCAACGAAAAGCCGGGCGGTCACGGCGAGCGCTCGGTCGCGGTCGGCGTGCTCGACATGGCGCTGTGGGATGCTTTGGCGAAAGCCGAAGGCGTGCCGCTCTGGCGCCTGCTCGCGGATCGTTATCGTGATGGCGCGGCCGACACGGCCGCTTGGGTCTATGCCGCCGGAGGCTACTATTATCCCGGCAAGGATGTCGCGAGCTTGGTCGATGAGATGAAGTCCTATCTCGACCGCGGCTATTCCACCGTGAAGATAAAGGTCGGCGGTAGGGACCTTGCCGGTGATATCAGGCGCATTGAGGCGGTGCTGACACTGCTCGGCGGCAAGGGCGAGAACCTCTGCGTCGACGTCAACGGCCGGTTTGATCTGGACACCGCGCTCGCCTTCGGCGACGCCATCGCGACCTACGGCCTGCGCTGGTACGAGGAGCCGCTCGACCCGCTCGACTATCTGCTGCATGCCGCGCTCGCGACCCGCTATGCGGGGCCGCTCGCCACCGGTGAGAACCTGTTCTCGATGCCGGACGCCCGCAACCTGATTCGCCATGGCGGCCTGCGGCCGGACCGCGATGTGCTGCAGTTCGATCCGGCCTTGTCCTACGGTCTGGTCGAATATCTGCGCACGCTCGACATGCTGCGCGCGCACGGCTGGTCGCCGCGCCGCTGCGTGCCGCATGGCGGCCATCAGTTCGCGCTCAATATCGCGGTCGGGCTGGGGCTCGGCGGCAACGAATCCTACCCGCAGGTGTTTGCGCCGTTCGGCGGCTTCGCCGATGATTGCGCGGTGGTCGACAGCCGGGTGACGATGCCGGACATTCCCGGTATCGGCTTCGAGGCCAAGAACGATCTCTGGACGGTGATGAAGCCGATGCTAGAGGCAGCGCCGCGGTGAAACTTGATCTTTCAGAGCGAAGTACAACCGCGTGATCGACATGAGTGATCACGATCCCTCATGGTTCGAGACGCGCCGTACCGGCGCTCCTCACCATGAGGAATTGATTGTTTCAACCTCATCCTGAGGAGCGAGCGAAGCTGGCGTCTCGAAGGATGAGGTCATTCGTTACCGGGTCGAGTGTCAGGTAGCTACGAAATCAAGACTGGGAGGAAACCAAATGAGCAAGGCGCGCTTTATCAGTCCGGCGACCATGCCGAAACCGCGCGGTTATACCCACGTTGTGGAAGTGACCGGTCCCGGCCGCACCATCTTCATGGCCGGGCAACTCGGGCTTGATCTGGACGGCAAGTTTCCCGGCGCGGGCGACTTCCGCGCGCAGGCGACGCAGGCGTTCGAGAATCTGAAAGCCGCACTGGCGGCCGTTGGCGCCGATTTCAGCAATGTCGTGAAGATCACCAATTACTTTACCGACATGGCACACCTGCCGGTGTTCTTCGAAGTGCGCGACCGCTACGTCAACACGTCGGCGCCGCCGGCGAGCACCGCCGTTCAGATCAGCCGGCTGGCTGTCGATGGCGCGCTGTTCGAGATCGAGGCCATCGCGGTGCTGCCGCCGTCCGAATAATTCACTGCCTCAATGCGCCTCATCCCAGTTGTGCGCGGCGCTGGCTTCGACCGCGAGCGGCACCGACAGTGAAACCGCCGGCATCGGCGCGTCTTCCATCACCTGCTTGATGACCGGCAGGGTCTTGTCGACTTCACCGTCCGCCACCTCGAACACCAGTTCGTCGTGCACCTGCAGCAGCATCTGCGCGCCGAGCTTCTTCTTGGCGAGCGCCGGCTCCATCCGGATCATGGCGCGGCGGATGATGTCGGCCGCGGTGCCCTGGAGCCGCGCATTGATCGCGGCGCGTTCGTTAAAGGCGCGCACCGACGGGTTCGGCGCCTTGATCTCGGGGTAATGGCATTTGCGGCCGAACAGCGTGACCACGTAGCCGTATTTGCGGCAGTATTCCTTGGTCGCTTCCATGTAGTCGCGGATGCCGGGGAAGCGCTCGAAATATTTCCGGATATAGGCGGCGGCTTCCTCGCGCGGAATGCTGAGTTGATTGGCGAGCCCGAATGCCGAGATGCCGTAGATGATGCCGAAGTTGATCGCCTTGGCGCGCCGGCGCACTTCCGCCGGCATGCCCTTGACCGGCACCCCGAACATTTCCGACGCCGTCATGGCGTGAATATCGAGGCCGTCCTGGAACGCCTGTTTCAAGGCCGCGATGTCGGCGATTTCCGCCAGCAGCCGCAACTCAATCTGAGAATAGTCGGCCGAGACCAGCTTGTGGCCTTTGTCCGCGACGAAAGCGCGGCGGATCTTGCGGCCTTCCTCGGTGCGGATCGGAATGTTTTGCAGATTGGGTTCCGAAGAGGAGAGGCGGCCGGTTGAGGTGGCGGCCAGCGCATAGCTGGTGTGGACCCGGTGCGTGTTCGGATTGACGAAGCTCGGCAGCGCGTCGGTGTAAGTCGATTTCAATTTCGACACTTGTCGCCAGTCGAGGATGCGCTGCGGCAATTCGTGGCCCTGCTCGGCGAGTTCTTCCATCACCGAAGCGGAGGTCGACCAGGCGCCGGTCTTGGTCTTCTTGCCGCCGGGCATCCCCATCTTGCCGAACAGGATATCGCCGATCTGTTTGGGGCTGCCGGGATTGAGCGGCTCGCCGGCAAGCGTTTTGATTTCATCTTCGAGGCCGGCGGCGCGCTGGGCAAAATCGCCGGACAGCCGCGACAGTTCGTGCCGGTCGATCGAAATGCCGCGCTGTTCCATCCGCGCCAGCACCGGCACCAGCGGCCGTTCCAGGGTCTCGTAGACGGTGGTGACATGCTCGGACGGCAGCCGCGGCTTGAGCGCCTGCCACAGCCGCAAGGTCACGTCGGCGTCTTCGGCGGCGTATTCCGTCGCCTTGTCGATCGCGACGTTGTCGAAGGTGACCCGCGCTTTCCCTGTTCCTGCGACGTGGCTGTAATGGATGGTCTGATGACTCAGCCAGCGCTCGGCGAGGTCGTCCATGCCGTGACTGTTCCTGCCGGCATCGAGCACATAGGACATCAGCATGGTGTCGTCGAACGGCCGCACGTCGATGCCGCGCTGGGCAAAGATCAGCCAATCGTATTTCAGGTTCTGCGCGATCTTCAGCACCGCGGCATTTTCAAGGAGCGGCTTGAGCGCCTTGAGCGCGGCGCCTTCCTCGATCTGATCGGCCGCCCGCTTGCCGGCGAACAGCCCGTCGCCGCCGCCTTCGCCGCCGTCGCGATGCGCGAGCGGCACGTAGCAGGCTTCGTTGGCCGTGAGCGCCAGCGAAAAACCGCACAGTTCCGCCTGCATCGGATCGAGGCTGGTGGTTTCGGTATCGACGGCGACAGCGCCGATGTCGTGTGCGCGCGCGATCCAGTCCTTGAGCCGGTCGAGGCTGCGCACGGTTTCGTATTTTGAGCGATCGAACTTGGATTTGCTCGCAGCCTCCGCCCGCGCTTCCGCGAGTGCATGAGGGCTCAAATCGCCGAAATCACCTTTCCGGGCTGCTGACGCGGCGACTCTCGGCGTAGACAGATCGAGCCGGCCTTGCTCGGCGCCGTCGCTGCGCGGGGGTTTTGTTGTTGGCGCTGAATCCTCGGCGCCGCCCCGCGGTACCGGCAATGATGATCCGGCAATCAGCCGACCGTCTGGCTCTATTTCGCCGGCATCGACGTCGGAAAATTCCGCGACCCGGCGCGTCAGCGTGTTGAATTCCATCGCCTTGAGAAAGGCGACCAGTCGGCGGTAATCGGGATCGTGCACTGCGATGTCCGCGATCGGCACGTCGAGCGGCACGTGATCGTCGAGCGTGACCAGCTTGTAGGACAGGCGCGCGATATCGGCATTGTTGATCAATGCCTCGCGCCGTTTCGGCTGTTTGATCTCCTCGGCCCGCGACAACAGCGTTTCCAGATCGCCGTACTCGCCGATCAGTTGCGCGGCGGTCTTCACGCCGATGCCGGGCACGCCCGGCACGTTGTCGGTGGAATCGCCGATCAACGCTTGCACCTCGATCACCTTCTCCGGCGGTACGCCAAATTTCTCGATTACCTCCGCCGGACCGATTCGCTTGTCCTTCATGGTGTCGAGCATCTCGACACCGTTGCCGACGAGCTGCATCAGGTCCTTGTCGGAGGCGACGATGGTGACGGTCGCGCCTTTCTCGCGCGCCTCGCGGGCATAGGTCGCGATCAGGTCGTCGGCCTCGTAGCCGATCTGCTCCAGGCACGGCAGATCGAAGGCGAGCACCGCTTCGCGGATCAGGCCGAATTGCGGAATCAGATCTTCCGGCGCGTCCGGCCGGTGCGCCTTGTATTGCGGATAAAGCTCATTGCGGAAGGTCTTTTCCGACTTGTCGAATACCACCGCGAGATGGCTCGGACGCTCCTCCGGCTTCATGTCGCGCAACAGCTTCCACAGCATGTTGCAGAAGCCCAGGACGGCGTTGAGCTGCAGGCCGTCGGACTTGCGGTTGAGCGGCGGCAGCGCGTGATAGGCGCGGAAAATATAGGACGAGCCGTCGACCAGGAAGACGTGGTCGCCTTTTTTCACCGGCTTTGGACTAGGCGCTGCGGACATGGAATGGCTCGCTTTTGGACAGACGCCCGCATTATCACCGTCCCGGCCCGGAGCGCTAGCGCATGACCCCGAAAAGTCGACAGACTTTTCGGACAGGATCATGCGCGCAATCAAAAAATGAGGGGTGCCGCAGCAATTCGGCTTGCTCTGATCGCGCGGTTTTTCGCTGCCGACTATTCCGCCGGCTGCGCGCGATAGACTGGTTTCGGTGCGATCCAGAATCGGTCCGGCCGCTCGAACAAGAACGAAAAACGCGTGCCGCGGACCAGCCAGTACAGCACCAGCGCGCCGACGACACCGGCGAACGTGACGATGACCGACATAGTGCCGATGTCCGCAATGGTACCGGTCTTGAGCAGGATGACGCGCGTCGCCGCCATCGGCAGGAAAAAGGCGAGGTAGATGACGATCGAGTTCCGTCCGCAATAGCGCAGCGGCGCGAACACGTCATGCTGCGCCATCAATGCCGACACCGACACGACCGCGATCGCGCCGGCAAGCCCGAGCGCGAGCGACACAAACGGCAGCAGGGAATAGCCGGCAAACACCAGCGCGCCGTTGATCAGGCCCCACACCACCAGACCACAGATTGCGGTCGCTTTATGGATTTGGATCTCGGCCGCGAGTGCAAAAATGCGCGGAGCAAGCAGGTAGCCGGTGTAGAAATAGACCAGCCGCCCGGCGAATTCGTCGATCACGGTCGAGCCGGTGGCGATCGGCGCGATCTCCAGCGCGGCGGCGGCGAGCCAGACCACGAGCGGCGGGATTTTCCAGTCGCGGGCGAGCTTGGAAACAACAAAGAAGATCGGCAACAGATAGATGAACCACAGCGTGCCGAGCGGTTCCCAGAAAGACTCGATATAAAGCCACACGACGCCCGCCCAGCCGTCGGCCTGGGCGAACACCGGCGCCTTCACCGCGAACTGGATCGCGGTCCACAGCAGATAGAAATAGGCGAAGTGAACGACCTTGCGGTCGAGATAGGTGCGCCAGTCGCGATCGATGACCCGTGCCAGGAACAGGCCCGAGAGCAGGAAGAAGTCCGGCATCCGGAACGGACGGGCGAATTCGACCAGCACATGCATCCAGCCGTCCGCGCCGGCGGCCGCTTCGACGCCCAAGGTCGAATGCATCATCACCACCATGACGATGCAGAAGCCCTTGGCGTAGTCGACCCACGCGACCCGGTCGGTTTGTTCTGGCGTAATCATACTAATCGCCGATCTCAATCGGGCTCAGACCGCTCCCTCTTGAGACAAATTCGTCATTAATCCAATTCACAAAGAGTCCATGTGTGGCGGCCTCGCGCCCAGCGGTGCCCTATCCGGCACCCTCGTCAGGGCGAAATCACTCTGCTAAGACCCCGGTCGGCCCATTCCCGGGCCTTAACCACGAAACGGCCTTAACCCTAATTCCGGATTGTCATGCGACTTGCCATGATCGGCTGCGGCTATGTCGGCCTCGTGACTGGGGCCTGCTTTGCCGACCTCGGCCACACCATCACCTGCATCGACAAGGACGCGGACAAGATTGCCGGGCTCAGGCGCGGCGAAATTCCGATCTTTGAATTGGGGCTGACCGACCTGATCGCCAGCAATGTGCGCGGCGGCCGGTTGCATTTCACCACCGATCTCGCCGCCACGGTCGCCGAAGCGGACGCCGTATTCATCGCGGTCGGCACGCCGCCGCGCGCGAGTGACGGCCGCGCCGACCTCGCCAATGTGTTTGCGGTCGCCAAGGAGATGGCGCCGTTTCTGTCGGGCTTCACCGTGATCGTCACCAAGTCGACCGTCCCGGTCGGCAGTGGTGATGAGGTTGAACGCATCATCCGCGAGATCCGTCCCGACGCCGACATCGCGGTGGTGTCGAACCCGGAATTTCTGCGCGAAGGCGCGGCCATTCAGGATTTCAAACAGCCGGATCGCATCGTCGTCGGCACCGACGATCCGCGCGCCAACGAATTGATGGCCGAACTCTACCGGCCGCTTGCGGTCAATCAGGTACCGATCCTCTACACCGAGCGGCGTACCGCCGAACTGATCAAATACGCGGCCAACGCTTTCCTCGCCGCCAAGGTCACCTTCATCAATGAGATCGCCGATCTGTGCGAGAAGGTCGGCGCCGACGTGCAGCAAGTCGCCCGCGGCATCGGGCTCGACAATCGCATCGGCACCAAGTTTCTCAATGCCGGTCCCGGCGTCGGCGGCTCATGCTTTCCGAAAGATGCGCTGGCGCTGGTCAAGACCGGGCAGGATTACGAGGCGCCGCTGCGCATTGTCGAGGCGGTGGTCTCGGTCAATGAGATGCGCCGCCGCGCCATGGCGCGCAAGGTGGCTGCCGCGCTCGGCGGCGAATTGCGCGACCGCACGATCGCGGTGCTCGGCCTGACCTTCAAGCCGGATACCGACGACATGCGCGAGGCGCCTTCGATCGCGCTCATCACCGCGCTGCACGATCTCGGCGCCAGGGTCCGCGCCTACGATCCCGCCGGCATGGAACATGCCAGGGCCATCCTGCCCGAGGTGACCTATTGCGACAGCGCCTATGCCTGCGCGGAGAACAGCGACGCAATCGTCATCGTGACCGAATGGGAGCAGTTCCGCACACTCGATCTCCAACGGCTCAAGACGATCATGCGTCGGCCTGTCATGGTCGATCTGCGCAACATCTACCGGCCGGAAGACATGACCCGCCATGGTTTTGTCTATGAAAGCGTTGGGCGGCCGGGTTCGGGTCGATCCAACAACAAACGATAATTCCCATTCCCGTTGCGGAACGGCTATGAACCGTTCCGATGCGAACCTTCGTTGAAGCACTGCCGATCGATGACGCGCTGCCCGCGCTGACGGCCGCGATGGCGTCGGGTAATTCCGCCGTCCTGGTCGCGCCGCCCGGCGCAGGCAAGACCACACGCGTGCCGCTGGTGCTGGCGGAAAAGTCTTGGACGCGCGGCAGGAAAATTCTGGTGCTCGAACCGCGCCGGTTGGCGGCGCGCGCGGCGGCGGCTCGCATGGCGGCGACGCTCGGCGAACAGGTCGGCGAGACCGTCGGCCTGCGGGTGCGCTTCGGCTCCAAGGTTTCGCGCGCAACCCGCATCGAGGTGATTACCGAGGGCATTTTCACCCGCCTCATTCTCGATGATCCTGGTCTCGACGGCGTTGCCGCCGTTCTGTTTGACGAGTTTCACGAACGCTCGCTCGATGCCGATCTCGGACTGGCACTGGCGCGCGACGCGCAGCAGGGTTTGCGCGAGGATTTGCGGCTGCTGATGATGTCGGCGACGATTGACGGTGGCCGTATTGCGCAATGTCTGCGCGGTGCCGCGCTGATCGAGAGCGAGGGCCGCGCCTTTCCGGTCGCGACCCGCTACCTCGGCCGCGATCCGCGCACGCCGATCGAGCGCCAGGTTGCCGATGCCGCGCTGCGGGCCAGGCGGGCGGAGCAGGGGTCGCTGCTGGTGTTCCTGCCGGGCGCTGCCGAAATCCGCCGCAGCGAGATGATGCTGCGCGAGCGCATCGACGATCCTTTGGTCGATATCGTGACGCTCTACGGCGCGCTCGATGCCGCCACCCAGGACCGCGCCATCGCCCCGGCGCCGCCCGGCCGCCGCAAGATCGTGCTGGCGACGTCCATCGCCGAGACCTCGCTGACCATTGAGGGCGTGCGCATTGTCGTCGATTCCGGCCTTTCACGCGTGCCGCGATATGAGCCGAATGTGGGGCTGACGCGGCTTGAGACGGTGCGGGTCTCGCGTGCGTCGGCCGATCAGCGCCGCGGCCGCGCCGGCCGCACCGAACCGGGCGTCTGCTACCGGCTATGGGAGGAACCGCAGACCGCGTCGTTGGAGGCCGCCAATCGGCCGGAAATTTTCGCAGCCGACCTCTCCGGTTTCATGCTCGATCTGGCGCAATGGGGCGTCAGCGATCCGGCCATGCTGCCGTTTCTCGATGCGCCGCCGGCCGCTGCCGTTGCGGAAGCCAAGGCGTTGCTGCGTGAACTCGGCGCCATCGATGCCGACGGCCGCATCACCGAGGAGGGCAGGGCGCTGCGGGCGCTGCCGCTGCCGCCGCGGCTGGCGCGCATGGTGGTCGATGGCGCGCGTGAAGGTGCTGCACGGCTTGCGGCTGACATCGCGATCATTCTGACCGAGCGCGGTCTCGGCGGCGACGACGTCGACCTAACTCATCGGCTGGAAAATTTTCGCCGCGACCGCGGCCGCCGCGCGCAGGACGCCCGCGCCATGGCAAAGCGATGGACGGAAGTGGCATTGGACAGTGTCAAGCGCGAGGAGACGCAGCACCCGAAGCCGACTCCCTCCCCCCACGAAGCGAAGCGAGGGGTGGGGAGGGTTGGGGTGGGTGGGTCTTCGACTGCGCGTGAGGTACCCCCCACCCCCGACACCTCCCCACCGCGCGCGGGGGGAGGGGAGCCGCGCCCGTCGCACATCGACGCGCCCAGCATCGGCACCATACTTGCGCTCGCCTATCCCGACCGCATCGCGCGAAGCCGCGGGAACAACGGCGCCTTCCTGCTCGCCAATGGCCGCGGCGCCGCCCTCGATCCGGCCTCCGCGCTTGCGCGCGAGCCCTTCCTCGCGATAGCGGAAATGACGGGCACCGCCACCCAAGGCCGTATCGTACTGGCCGCGCCGATCGCGCTCTCCGAAATCGAGACCCGCTTTGCCGAGCGGATTGCGACCGGCGATGACGTGACATTCGATGCCGCCAGCGCCAGCCTGCGCGGCCGCAGCCGTCGCATCCTTGGCGCGCTGGTGTTGAGCGATCGGCCGTTCGCCGTCGCGTCGGATGAAAACACCGCCGCCATTCTCTCTGCCGGCCTTTTGCGTCTCGGCATTGATCACCTGCCTTGGAGCAAGCCGCTCAGGCAATGGCGCGACCGGGTCATGTTCCTGCGTAACGCGGAGGGCGAGGAGTGGCCCGATCTGTCGGATGCCGCGCTCGCCGCGACCGCTGCCGATTGGCTGGTGCCGGCGCTTGCCGGCAAGACCGCACTCGCCGATCTGTCATCCGATGACTTCGCCGCGGCGCTCAAGGCGCTTGTGCCGTGGCCCTTGCAACGCCGGCTCGAACAGGAAGCGCCGACCCACTTCGAGGCGCCGACCGGCTCGCGGGTGCCGATCGACTACGACGCCGAGGGCGGACCGAAAGTTTCGATCCGGGTGCAGGAGCTTTTCGGCCTGGCAACTCATCCCGCGATTGCCGGCGGCCGTGTGCCGCTTCTGATCGAATTGCTGTCACCGGCGCACCGGCCGGTGCAGATGACCCGCGATCTGCCGGGCTTTTGGCGTGGCAGCTATGCGGCGGTGAAATCCGAGATGAAGGGACGCTATCCGCGCCATCCCTGGCCGGATAATCCGTTGCAGGCGCCGCCGACACGCCGCGCCAAGCCGCGATCGGGGTGATCGGCGCGATAGAGTATGATCCGGAAAAGTTGCAGACTTTTCCGAAAAGATCATACGACAATACAGAATGTTACGCGGGCACCGCGATTCAGACTGAACGAACCGCGCTCTAGCGTGGTGGTTCAGACGTTCGCCAGGTTCTCTCGGCTTTCTGTTCAAGCGAACTTCTGAACCAAAAACCACACTAGAAATCATAGTTTAGCTCGTGTCCTTATCGAATCCGAAGTTCGTACGCAGCAGGCTGAATAGGACGACGAACTTCGGATTCGGGACACCGGTGCGCAATCGCCTTAACCCGGTGATCACCATGCTGCGCGATGCCGGCCGCCATGCCGCCATCAAGGCGGCATTTTCGCAATGGCTCCAGCCTATATTGGTGGCCCGTCACCAACCTTGATGGAACCATGCGGCAGTTGTTCGTCCTCGCGGCCATCCTACTCGGCGTCTCGGTTCTGACCGCGCGCTATGCGGATCATTTCGCCTATTCGCTGCCCACGTCCACGGCGATGAAGGTCTCATCGAACCGCGGCACGCCCGCGCCGACTTCCAGCTATCCCCGAACCGTCGAGGTCCAGCGCAACCGCCAGGGCCATTTCACCGTTGACGGCCTCGTCGACGGCCAGCAAGCTCCGGTTCATGGTCGATACCGGCGCCTCGATGATCGCGCTGACCATGAAGGACGCCGGCCGTGTCGGCATCTATCCCGCGGAACGGGATTTCACCGCCAAGGTCGGCACCGCCAATGGCACCATCCGCGGCGCGCCGGTCCGGCTGCGCGAGGTGGAAATCGACGGCATCGTGGTGCGCGACGTCCGTGCCATGGTGCTGCCCGACGAGGCGCTCGGCGGCAATCTTTTGGGCCTGTCATTTCTGTCGCGCCTGCGGCGCTATGAGTTTTCCGGCGGCAAGCTCGTTCTCGAACAATAGGTTTTTCGGCTTGAGCCTGCCGGTGCCGGGAACCGAATCCCGGCTGCCGAGCTTTTCCCCACGCCACGCATCGGCTATGCACGGGCTCGATGCCGATCATGGACGCCGGGGAGATCGCATGTTTCCGCAGCCAAAGCCTGCCTTGACGCCCAACACCTTCGCCTACGAATCCGAACCGCTGGTGAAACCGACCGGTTTTCGCGAATACGACGCGCGCTGGCTGCTCGGCAGCGAAATCAATCTGATGGGCGTGCAGGCGCTCGGCATGGGCCTCGGCACCCTGATCCACGAATTGGGCGCACGGCCTGACATCGTCACCGCCCACGACTACCGCTCCTATTCGTCGTCGGTGAAATACGCACTGGTGTCCGGATTGCTGGCGGCCGGCTGCCGCGTTCATGACATCGGCATGGCGGTCACGCCGATGGCCTATTTTGCGCAGTTCGCCCTCGACGTGCCGTGCGTCGCCATGGTGACGGCCTCGCACAATGACAACGGCTGGACCGGCGTGAAAATGGGCGCCAACCGCCCGCTCACTTTCGGACCGGATGAAATGACCCGGCTGAAGGCAATCGTGCTCGGCGCGCAATTCGACCTCAAAGGCAACGGCGAATACGTGTTCGTGGATGGATTTGGCGAACGCTATGTCGCCGATCTCACCGACCGTCCGAAGCTGAAGCGCCGCCTCAAGGTGGTCTGTGCCTGCGGCAACGGCACCGGCGGCATGTATTCACCGCGCGTCTTGGAAGCGATCGGCTGCGAGGTCATCCCGCTCGACTGCAATCCCGACTACACCTTTCCGAAATACAATCCCAACACCGAAGACATGAAAATGCTCCATGCCATCGCCGCCGAGGTAAAGCGCACCGGCGCCGATGTCGGCCTGGCCTTCGACGGCGATGCCGACCGCTGCGGTGTGGTGGACAATGACGGCGAGGAAATCTTCGCCGACAAGATCGGCGTCATGCTCGCCCGCGATATCTCGGCGCAGCATAAGGGCGCGACCTTCGTCGCCGACGTGAAATCGACCGGCCTGTTCATGACCGACCCGGTTCTGCAGGCCAATGGCGCCAAGACCGACTACTGGAAGACCGGTCATTCCTACATGAAGCGTCGTGTCAACGAGATCGGCGCCATGGTCGGTTTCGAAAAGTCAGGCCACTTCTTCTTCAACAAGCCGCTCGGCCGCGGCTACGACGACGGCCTGATCTCGGCGCTGGCGATCTGCGACATGCTTGACCGCAATCCGGGAAAGAGCATGGCCGATCTGAAAAACGCTCTGCCCAAAACCTGGTCTTCGCCGACCATGTCGCCGCATTGCGACGACGAACTGAAATACGGCATCGTCGACGACGTCGTGAAGCATTTTCAGGACACGCAGCAGAAGGGCGCGAAAGTCGCCGGCCAGCCGATCCGCGATCTCGTGACCGTCAACGGCGTGCGCGTAACGGTCGAGGACGGCACCTGGGGCCTGGTGCGCGCCTCGTCAAACAAGCCGGAACTGGTGGTCGTGGTTGAGAGCCCGGTTTCGGAAGCGCGCATGCGCGATATGTTCCACGCTGTCGACGCTGTCCTGCGTACCCACGCCGAGGTCGGGGAATACAATCAGACGATCTGATTGTCGCGGGCGGCTAGTGTCCCGAATCCGAACTTCGTCGTACTATTCGGCCTGCTCCGTACGAACTTCGGATTCGGGACACTAGGGCGCGGACTTATGAGCGCGCAACCAAATTCGAATCGATGGGAGCTTGATGAAGGCAAGGTAGTTGGCCGCTAGGGCGTGTACTCATTAATTTGCAATGTCCGCTTGGCCCCCAATAGCGCCGCAAAAACGGACTGCTCGGAATGGTACCGAAGAGCCGCTTGCAGACCCGCCTTCCCCCATTAATAATCCACAACGTCTGGCAAACGCTTCAATAAAGCAAATCGAGGCGGATTAGATAGATTTGCAAGAGTATCTGTAGAGACGAATTTGGTGATCGAATGTCTCGCTTCACATATCTTTTCAACCTAGCACTACTTGGCAGATTATCATTTTGCCGTCTTGTGCTGATCCGCTTTCGGCAATGCGGGCATCGCTGAGGTGGCGGTCGAAGGATGAGATTGACGATGGCGTGTCGCGCAGCGGGCAAACTTGGTTGAGGCGGTGGGCCGCTGATTCTTTTTTTCCGCGCCGCTGTCAGGCGGCGGGTCTGGAGGAACGCATAAGCGATCATTGTCATGAGTGCATGGCGATGCAGTCCCTGCCAGGATCGTCCTTCGAAGTGGTCAAGACCGAGTTCTTCTTTCAATTGCTGATGCGCCTGCTCACAGATCCATCGTGCCTTGATGGTGGCCGCCAATGTACGCAGGTCCGCCCGCGCCGGAAGATTGGCGAGATAGTATTTCCGCTCCCCTGACGAGCGGTGCTCACCGATGAGCCATGCCTCCTCGCCTGGAAGATGCTGCTGACCTTCGTCCCTGATCCCCTGCGGCGGCCCGTCGGCGATGCGCACACGAAGTGCAGCAAAGCGGGCCTTGAGCTTTCCTTTTGTGCCGTTGCGCCAACTGATAGTTCGCCAGTTGGCATCGGCGAGCATTGTTTCCGCCGGCATGGACAGGACATCCGAGATGGATCGTCGACGAGGACGGCCACGGACGGCTGTTGGCCAGAGAAGCTGTACGTCGACAGGATAGACCTTGAGGTCACGAGGAATGCCGACGGCCCAGGCGAGTTTGCGCGCCGTAAGCCCCTGGCGAAACGGTGCGCTGAGGCCGTACCCGGCATCCGCAACGATACAGCCAAACCGAACACCGGCGCTGATCATGCGATCGATTTCAGCCAGGGCGATCTCCGGCTTCGTTCGGGCCATACGATACTCAGTCGAAACATCGGCCCGTTGCAAACGCGCCCGATCGTTCGTCCAACTCTCGGGAAGGAAAAGCCGCAGAGCCACCATCACCGGAACTTCGCCGCGCAAGCGTCACCGAGACCAGCGTCTGGCAGTTGGCGATCTTGCCCAGGGCCGACGCATATTGCGCCGCGACGCCAACCGAATGACTGCCTTCTTCGGCAACGCAGTATCGTCGATCACCAGGACTGCACCACTGCCACCAACGAGCCGGTCCGCTTGAACCAGGAGCTCTGTTTCTAATGGCGCCGCATCCCACACACCAGCAGCAACAAAATAGTGCGGTTGATTGTAGTCGCCTGGGGCAAGCCGCTCAGCCATCGGCTGAATGCTCTTGCGATCGCCGGGGCCGATAAGGCCCGCCAAGTAAAGCGGACACATGCGTCGACGCGCCTTATGACCCAGCTTCTCTAAAGATGGTGCAAGCCAAGCCCGTAATTCCGAATTCCAATCCTCGGTCCCCGCCATAGCCATCGCTCCGATCCCCAAGGATCAAAGCTCCGAACGTAAATCTTAACGCCAAGTTAATCTGCCAAAGTAGTGCTAGCCTTTCCCCGGTTTCCCGCTTCGGCCGATCGGGTTATAGGGCTTTATGGCAGACGAGATTACCACCCAGCCCGGCAAGCCATGCCCGATCTGCGGCAAGCCGTCGATCGACCGCTACCGGCCGTTCTGCTCCAGGCGCTGCGCCGATGTCGATCTCAATCGCTGGCTGTCCGGCAGCTATGCGGTGCCGGTGGTCGAGGACGAGGATGAAGATGGCGGCGCGAGCCCGCGCACGGACGATGGTGGGGACTGAGCTGCCCGCGGCAAGGATGCGGGTCGCGGGCGAACGAATGCAGCGGAGCCGCCCATTGGGATTGATCGAAACCATTGCGCCGCTTGGCCGATCGAGCGCCGAAGCTGAGCGAAGCAGCATGCCGACGTAGCAGAACTACTTGGTAGAATTGCTCGGCAGAGCGGCTTGGCGGATTGGGCGGCGGAGTTCTGGTAACCACCGTACGGACAGTCCTGGACAGGGCGAAATCGAGCCTATATAACCGCCCGCGCTCTTGCCGCTCCTCAATGCGAGGGAGGGGAGTTGCATGATCCATCGAGCGGGTAACCGGCTCGCTGACAAGATCATGCGGAAAGTCATAGTCCTGGCGCGCGACTGGATGCCAAATCGGCCACGGCCGAAATTGATCGCGCGCTAACGTATGATCCGAAAAAGTTACAAACTTTTCCGAAATGATCGTACGACATAATAAGATGTTAGATGGTCATCGCGATTCAAACTGCCTGAATCGCACGCTTGAGGCCCAGGTAGCTCAGTTGGTAGAGCACGTGACTGAAAATCACGGTGTCGGTGGTTCGATCCCGCCCCTGGGCACCACCATTTCAATGGCCTAGTTGCTGACGCCATTCTAGGCATATCGCTCTCTCACATCGCGCCGATCGGCGGGAAGCAACAGATCGGCGTCGCGGTCTGACAAGCGGTTCGCCAAGTCCACGATCGGTTCGTAATCTTTCATCGTGAGAATGGCGATGCCATCGAGCAGCAGGGCGTGACGCGCGGCGGCGGCACTGCGTTGCTCCATCGCTTCCAGGAGCCCCAGGCGCAGGCGTCTGAGGATGCCTTGATCGCGCCCGATCGCGGTCACGTAGGGCAGGCCGGGAGCCAGTGGTCCTGCCGCGACAACGGATACGGTCTTGTAGAGATCCGGATGCAGATGCCGGATCATTTCATAGCTGACGCAATCGCAGGCGCAGCAATCGGCGTCACCGGCGCTGATGGCCTTTATCGAATTGAGATGGTTCCCTGTCAGAACCACCTGTCCGAAGAACGGTTCGGCCGCGATGTGGTCCATAAAGGTCGCCAGCAATGCGATATAGCCGCTGAACGACCGCAGGCCGTTCACGGCGACGCATGAGCCTGCCAGGCTTTGCAGGTCGGGATGGTGTTCCGACGCGCGGACAAGAATGACACTGCGGTAATAGGGGCCCTCGCAATAGTCGGATCGATAGTGCGGGGTTGCAACGATCTGGACATGATCCTTCAGTTCGTGCATGAGCGGAAAGCCGCAAGTCTGCCCGAATATCAAGTCCGGCGATTGGCATGCCGCGTCCATCCCGCCGCCGTCGCGGTTGAGGCCCTGCGGCAAGTTTTCCAGCCCCTGGCGCGCAAAGGCTTCTTTCAGCGTCGTCCACCACTGGTCGACCGCCCATCGCAGTGCTGGATAATCATAGTAGCGCAAGGACGCAATCGAGACGCGGTCATCGCTATGGGATGATGACGCGGGCACGGGACTCAACCGACCTGCCCGGTGGCGCGTGCCGTCGTTTCATCGGCCGAACGATCGGCGCGTTGCTTCTGCAAATAATAAAGCCCGACCATAACCGCACCGGAAGCCAGATTGATCCAGATGTCGTGATAGAGAAGCCCGAGGGCGACGCCGAACAATATGATGCGTTCCAACACATTGCAACGCGCTTTAAAGAAGCCCATCGTCGATGCGCTCAGGGCGATCACGCCCAGCAAGGCGGTCGATACCGATATGACGATGGCGTACAGGCTGCCTTCCAACAGCAGCGCTGAATTGAAAATGAAGAAGTACGGCACGATGAAGCCGGACAGCGCCAGCTTGAAAGCCTCGACGCCGACCTTCCACGCTTTTGACTCCATGCCGGCAAGCGGCGCCGCCGCGAATGCCGCCAGCGCGACCGGCGGGGTCACGTTGCAGATGATGGCGAAGAAGAACACGAACATGTGTGTCGCCATCTGCGGCATGCCGAGATTGACCAAGGTCGGCGCGCCCAGCGTCGAGACGATGACATAGGCGGCGACCGTCGGCATGCCCATGCCGAGGATGAGGCACGCGAACATCGCGAACACCAGTGCCAGCAACAGATGAATATTGCCCATGAACATGGTGATGCTCGAAATGCGCATGCCGGCGCCCGAGATCGCGATGGCGTTCGCAATGAGCCCGGCGGTGGCACAGGCAAGCCCGACGCCGACGATATTCTTGCCGGCCATCTGTGCCGCCTCGAAGAGCTTCGGCGGCGTCAGTCGGGTATCACTGCGGATCCAGGATATCACGACGATGCTCGCGATGCCGGCAAGACCGGCGAATATCACGGAGTATCCCCGCATCAACACCCAGATGATGATGACGAGCGGCAACAGCAGCGCCAGGCTCGAACGCAACGACGGCAGGAATTTCGGCAATTGATCGCGCGGCAGGCCTTTCAGATTGAGCCGATGGCTCATGAAATGGACGGCCATGCCGACGGAAAAGAAATAGAGCGTTGCCGGCACCAGCGCGGCCTTGGCGACCGCAAGATAGGGTACGCCGAGCGTCGCGGCGATGACGAACGCCGTGGCGCCCATGATCGGCGGCATGATCTGGCCGCCCGTCGATGCCGCGGCTTCGACCGCGCCGGCGAATGCCGGCGGATAGCCGAGCTTGCGCATCATCGGGATGGTGAAGGTACCGGTCGTCACGACATTCGCGACGGCCGAGCCGCTGATGGAGCCCATGAGCCCGCTCGCCAGCACCGCCGTCTTGGCCGGGCCGCCGGTCTGTCGCCCCATGATCGACTGCGACAGATCGTTGAACCGGTTGACCGCGCCAGCGCGTTCCAGCAGCGCGCCAAAAATCACGAACAGAAAGATGAAATCCGCCGTCACCCCGAGGATCACGCCGTACATCCCCTGATCGCTCATGTAGTTGGCGGCGATGATGTCGGGAAAATCATAGCCGGCATGCGCGATCATCGAAGGCAGGTATGGCCCAAAATACACGTATGCTAGAAGCGTGCAGGCGATGATTGTCAGCGCCAGTCCCGCCGTCCGACGGGTCGCTTCGAGCGTCAATATGATCAGGACGCCGCCGACCCAGATATCCAGCTCAACGGGATTGCCTTCGCGCTGCAGGATGTCGTCATGATACAGCGCGCCGTAGGTTCCGGCCGCGATGGCTAGGACGATACAGATGCCATCCAACACAATTTCAGGTTTTGAACGCGGAGTCCGCCCAGTGGGCGACCGCAGCGCATAGGCGAGCACGAGACAGAACGTCAGAAAGATCGTGCGATGCTGGTAGGTCTCATATCCACCGTCAATGGCGAAAGCGAGAAATATCAGCGAGAAGGCACCGGCCAGAAGGGAAATGACCCACTGGCCGGCATTGGCCCATCGCGAAAGGCCTTTGGTCGGTGTCTCCGCCTCAGATGACATCGGACTGACCGATCAAAAAGTATGGAAACCGCAACAGCCTTTCAGGCATAACAACGACAAGGAAAAGCGACGACGATCGGTCGTCAGCTTTTCGGTGTGATGTCATCAGGAACCTTGACGCCCTTTTCGGTGAAGTAGCGGTAGGCACCGGGGTGCAAGGGCACCTTCACGCCTTTCAAGGCATTTTCAAGCGACATTGAAGACACTGCCTCGTGAACGTCGGCCAGAAGCTTCTTGTTTTCAAACAGCGCCTTGGTAACCTTGTAGACCGTGTCCGGGTCGATCTTCTTGTTGACGACGAGCGTCACGGAATCGCCGAGGGTCGTGACATCCTCGTCGTGGCCCTTATATGAGCCTTTCGCGATCGTCATTGGATAGTAGGCCGGATAGTTTTTCGCGAACCAGGCCAGCTGTTCTTTTCCAATTCCCAATACGCGGATCGGGGTTGCCGTCGTCACATCCAGCAATTGTGGCACCGGAACCGGCGTGGCGAAGAAGGCCGCATCAATCCGACCATCCTTCATCAGTCGGGCCATCTCGCCCCAGCCGACGAAATGGATTTTGCCGCCTGCCTTTTTGATTTTGTCGTAGGACAGCCCGTAGGCCTCCAGCAGCGCTTGCGCAAAGAGTTCGGTCGACCAGCCCGATTTGCCGACGGCAATGCTTTTGCCGGCCAGATCAGCCGGTGTCTTGATCGGGCTGTCGGCCCGGACCACCAGATGGTAGGGGCTTTGGAATATCACGGTGATTGCCGAGACGTCCTTCGTGGGCTTGGCCTTGAACGGGCCTTTGCCGAATTCGGCGAATCCGAGGCCGCTGGTCATGGCGAGTCCCATTTCCAGCTTTCCACTTTCGATGCGTTGTATGTTGGTTATGCCACCACCAAGCGTGGCAGAGAAAGTCGTGCCGTCGACTTTTTCATTGAGGATCGCCGCCGCCATGGCGCAGATTCTGAACCATGTTCCGGCAAGACCGCTGCCGGCAATTTTGACAAACTTTGGTGGTTCCGCCCTTGCGGTCGAGACGGGGGTCGCAATGGCCGCGCAAGCAAAGAAGGTGGTTGCAAGTAGAAGGCGAACTGACGTTGTGAAACACCTCATCGCGTAGTCTCCCTTGAATAGAAGAACCGGGTACTGGTGATTTCGGTATGCCGTCTGTAGCAACTTTCTTGCCAATAAAATTTCATCGCACAGCCAAGCTACCTTGATTGATTTATGGCGTCCATAGCAGCCTATGGCACGTGGTCTTGCGTGAATGTACGCGAGCCGGGCAGTCGCCTGCTCATGAAATAAGCAAAGACATCCGCGACATATTTAGAAACAGGCACGATTCAATCAATTCTGATCGCCATTGCTGGACGTCATCGCAACGATTCCTGAAAATGACGACCGGACCCGAGGGAACTATTTTGTCGATCCTCAGCTCAAACTAAACGCTGAATAGGAATTAACGAAGCGACTCGTCGTCGCGATCGAACAGCGTCAGGATTTGGCCGATGCCTGCGTTTTCAGCCTGCGCATGGATGTAATGACCCAGCATGATATCGCTGATTGCAAATCCGCGATGCCAGAACACGATCACACCGTCGTCGGCAGCGCGGCCGGGCTTGTGGCCCGCCGTTATTTCACCGATCTCGGCATGGATGTCGCGCCTCGTCAGTTCGCCACGCTCGATCAGGGGGTAGAGTTGCCCGCCCTTGCAACACTGCTCCCAATCATCGACCACGATCTTGGTCGCTCGTTTGACAGTGTTCGGGTCGACCGCCATCACCCAGCCGTAAGTGATGAGAAGACATGTCGGCTTTAGCCATGCGTCGGCGATCAGGACAGTCGGTTTCTCAAGTCGTGTCGCTTCGACCACGATATCCGCATCGCGAACGGTGGCTTCGACGGTTTCAACCGCCACGGCCTTAACTCCCAACTCGCTGCGAATTCGCTGAGCGAGATCTTCGCGTGTTTCCCTGCGTTTGCTGGTGATTCTAACCTCTTCAAGCGTGAAAAGCGCGGCAAGCGCCGCGATATTCGCGAAGGCGGTTCCGCGTGCGCCAATATGGCCGACGATCTTTGATTCCGCGGGAGCCAAGTGCTTGGCCCCGATACCGGAGACCGCTCCGGTCCGATGGGTGGTAATGTCGGTGGCGTCCATCAGCGCGATGGGGAGGCCGGTTCGCGGTTGATAGAGCGTCAACATAGCGACCTCCGACGGCAAGCCATGCTTGTAATTGTCGACGTAGTCGCCCACGACTTTCACGCCGGCCACATCGATGGGCCCGGACCAGCCGACCAGAATGTTGAAATGGCCGTTGTAACGGTCATCTAAATTGATGTGAGACTTGGGAGGCAGCACGACATCGCGATTTCCGTGTGCCGCAAGACCGGATTCAACGATATCGAGAAGTGCGGCGGCCGGTGGCAGCAGACCTTGGACTTCATCGCGGTTCAGATAGCGGAACTCAACCTTGGCCATCGCACACCTCGCAACGTTTCATGAATTTCATCCTGCACCCTTTGGATGCCGGCAGGAAAGCAAAAATGACAGGCAACGCGATTGTGTTGCTGCGGTCCAGCAAGGGAGCGGCAGCGCGCGGACTGATCAATGGATTTGTTGGTTGCGGGTCACAGCGCGTTCGCGCTGCTGAGGTTCATCGCGGTTCATGCAAAATGAAATTCACATCTCGGGTGCCGGCTATCGCCGCTTTGCCCGACTCGGCTTCGCGCTCGGGGCCGGATTCTGAGAAAGATGGGAAAGCGGCAAACGCGCGGTCTGCTTCAGTTTGTCGAGCACGATCGAGGACCGCACATGCGCCACGCTGCCATGCGGCAGAAAGACCTCGTTGAGGATTCGCGACAGCGCTTTGAGATCGGGTACCACCAGCTTGACCAGATAGTCCGCCTCTCCGGTCAGCGAATAGGCCTCCAGAACCTCTTCCAGCCCTGCTGCCAGCGCGGCGAACCGTTTGGAATTGTCCGGCGAATGGGTCGCCAGCGTCACCTGCACGAACGCCACGATGTCCAAGCCGAGCGCCTTCTCCGACAGACGGGCGTGATAGCTCGAAATCACGCCGTCTTGCTCCAGCGCGGTTCTGCGGCGGGAACATTGCGAAGCCGACAGGCCGACCGACTCGGCGAGATCGAAGTTCGTCAGCCGGCCGTCCGCCTGGAGCGCGGCCAGGAGCTTGATGTCACTTTGATCCATGCATGAACCTCGCAAAATAGAAGAAACATACGCATGATATGAGCATAAAATGGTCGAAAAATGCGGAGTATGCAAGGACATTGCGGGCCTTTTGCGCCATCATGTGTGGTGACGAATTCAGGAGGTTGCGATGGGCCCCTTTCCACACGATGCGCCGCCGGCCACGATCGGCCCGGCCAATCCCGCCGGTACCGATGGTTTTGAGTTCGTTGAGTTCGCGCACCCGGAACCGGCACGGCTCGATGCGCTGTTCGGGCGGATGGGTTTCATCGAGGTCGCTCGCCACAAGACGAAGGACATTTCGCTCTACCGTCAAGGCACGATCAATTATCTCGTCAACCGCGAGCCTGATACGCATGCAGCCCGGTTTGTCGCGGCGCACGGTCCCTGCGCGCCGGCGATGGCATGGCGTGTCGTTGATGCGCAACATGCCTTGAAGCGCGCGCTCGATCTCGGCGCGAAGGAATATATCGGACCCGGCAAGTCGCTCGATGTCCCGGCCCTGATCGGAATCGGCGGCTCGCTGCTTTATCTGGTCGACAGATATGGCGCCAAGGGTTCGCCCTATGCCGACGAATATGCGTGGCTCGGCACGCCGGATCCGGCGCCGGTGGGCGTCGGCTTTCATTATATCGACCACCTGACCCACAACGTCGTGCGCGGCAACATGGATACCTGGTACCGGTTCTATGCCGACGTATTCGGATTCCGCGAGATCCGCTTCTTCAACATCGCGGGCAAGTTGACAGGCTTGCACAGCCGGGCGCTGACCTCGCCATGTGGGAAGATTCGGATCCCGATTAATGAAAGCGCGGACTCGAAAAGCCAGATCGAGGAATATCTCAAGGAGTACAAGGGCGAGGGCATTCAGCACGTCGCCGTCGGCACCAATGATCTTTACGCCTCGGCCGACGCCATTGCGGCGCGCGGGCTTCAATTCATGCCCGGCCCGAACGAACGCTATTATGAAAGATCGCGTGAGCGGGTGAAAGGCCACGGCGAGCCGATCGACCGCATGATGAAGCACGGCATCCTGATCGACGGCGAGGGCGTCGTGAACGGCGGCACCACGCGCATTCTGTTGCAGATCTTTTCCAAGACCGTGATCGGCCCGATCTTCTTCGAGTTCATCCAGCGCAAGGGCGACGACGGTTTCGGCGAAGGCAACTTCAAGGCGTTGTTCGAATCGATCGAGGCCGACCAGATCGAGCGCGGCGTGCTGAAGGCAAGCTGATGTTTTGCGGGAGGTCCGCGTGGACCGTGATGCAAAACCTCTGAACTCAAAACAGCGTTGCGCGGCGGCCGTGCCTGCGGCCGACGGCACGATTGACCAGTGCTGGCCGGACTATCTGCCGGACGAGCACGACCGTTGGGATCGTCTGTTCGCGCGTTGCTGGGCCGCACTGCAGGGACGCGCGTGTGGCCAATTCTTGGAGGCAGCCGATCATCTGCGGTTGTCACAGGCCGGCATACCCGACATGGCGGAATTGAGCGCTCGCGTTGAGGCGATTTCCGGCTGGCGCATTGTGCCGGTGGCCGGGTTGGTTGCCGATGATGTGTTCTTCGCGCATCTGGCAAACCGCCGCTTCCCGGCTGGCGCCTTCATTCGCGACGAGTTCGAGATGGATTATCTCGAGGAACCGGACATTTTTCACGACATCTTTGGTCACGTGCCCCTGCTGGCCGATCCGGTCTATGCCGACTTCATGGCGGCTTATGGGAAGGGCGGCCAGCGCGCGTTGCGGCGCGGCCAACTGCACAACCTCGCGCGCCTCTATTGGTACACGATTGAGTTCGGGCTGATTGAGAGCGCACATGGCCTGCGCATATTCGGCGCAGGCATCATGTCATCCGTGGCGGAAAGTCGATTCGCGATCGAGGATCCGTCACCACACCGCATCAGGTTCGACCTCGAACGGATCATGCGGACACGTTACATCATCGATGACTTTCAGCAGGCGTATTTCGTCATCGACAACTTTCAGCAATTGTTGGACGCCTGCGCGGCTAATTTCGGGGCGCTCTACGATCGCCTTCGAGGTCTCGAAGATATCGAGCCGCATGCGCTGACCGATGCCGACAGGATCGTGAGCAAGGGAACGCTCGCATATTTTCGCAATAAGGCCATTGGGATCATTACGTCTTGAAAATAGGCCCCGTCGCCCCGGCGGCTCGAGAGTTGTTTCGCCCGCGGCCGCGGCAAGATGCAGCGGGATGCACAGTTTCACCGGTTGCGCAGATTCACTTCGTGACGTGATCATCCCGTGGGTCGCATCCGCCGCATCGTCATTTTAGGAGCCTGTCAGCAACGAGGGCTGGTCACGCACCAGTCCCGCCGCTCCCATATTCCCCGATCTGCCTCGCCGGAAACGGTATTGCGACTTGACGGCCTGTTCATTGTGTAGTCAATTATTGACTAGTCAAATATAATGGGCATCGGGCAAGGACGGCCATGGCTGCGCGCGCATCATCGTCGCCGAATCTGAAGGTGGTCACCGGCGGCCGGCCGGTCGATCAATTCCTGACGTTTCGTCTGGCGCGCCTGCACTCGACGCTTAATCGTCAGGCCAGTGCGGTCTTGAAGAAGGCCGGCGGCCTCAAATTGCCGGAGTGGCGGGTTCTGTCGCTCCTGCAAACACACGGGGAGTTGAACGCAGCCAAACTGGCCGAGATCACCGGCGCCGATCGCGGGCTGTTGAGCCGCACATTCCGGGCGATGGAAATTGCCGGACTGATCCAGGCGCGCCGCTTGGACGATGACAGGCGTGAGGTCCATGTCAGGCTGACCAAGAAGGGGCGGGACGTCTTCATTCAGACGCTTCCCTTCATGCAGGAACGGCAGCAATTCCTGCTCGACGCACTCGACCCGCGCGAGCAACAACTCGCTTTCAGGATTATCGACAAGCTGCAGGTTGCGGCCGGCAAGCGGGCCTTCGGAGGCCGGTCGCAATGAAACCGGCCAACACGCTTGTGATCCTGTCGGATGAACACCAGGCGCGCGCGACGGGCTGCTCCGGCCATCCGTTCGTCAGGACGCCCCATCTCGATCGACTGGCGGCACGCGGCGTGCGCTTTGCCAATGCCGTGACGCCGTCGCCGATCTGCGTTCCGGCGCGCGCGGCGTTCGCCACCGGCCAATACGTTCATCAATGCCGCTACTGGGACAATTCATTCGGCTATGACGGCCGGGTGCGCGGCTGGGGCCATGTGCTGCAGGACGCCGGCATTGCCGTGGAGTTGATCGGCAAGCTGCATTATCAGAAGGACGACCTCCCGACCGGCTTCGATACCGAGCATATACCGATGCACCTGTACAAGGGCGTCGGCATGGTCTGGGCATCGATCCGCGATCCGCTGCCGATACGGCCGACAAACAAACGGATGCTCGGCGCGGATATTGGCCCGGGCGAGTTCTGACTACACCCGCTACGACCGGGCGGTCGCGGATCTCGCCGTTGAATGGCTTGAACAGGCCGCAGGCAGGCGCGCGGAACCCTGGTGTCTCTATGTCGGCTTCGTCGCGCCGCATTTTCCGCTGATCGCACCGCAGGAATTCTACGACCTTTATCCGCTCGACAGCCTCCCTGAGCCGAAGCTGAACCCGCGCGACGGCTATCGGCTGCATCCTTGGAATCAGGCGCACGACGACTTCTGGAGCCACGAAACAACTTTCAAGGACGCGACCGAGCGCAGGATGGCGATCGCCGCCTATTACGGGTTGGTGTCCTGGCTCGATCACAATGTCGGCCGGCTGAATGCGGCGCTGGAGCGCACCGGGTTGGCCGATACGACCCGTGTGATCTACGGCTCGGACCACGGCGACAATCTCGGCGCGCGCGGCCTGTGGGGCAAGTCGAACCTCTATCGTGAATCGGTCGACGTGCCGTTGCTGATGGCCGGGCCGGGGATCGGCCAGGGCGTCTGCGAAACGGCGGTGAGCCTGCTCGACCTTTCGGTGACCCTGCCGGAGAGCGCCGGGCTTGATGCGCGCCAGGCCATGCCCGGCCGTCCCGGGCGCTCGCTGTTCGCGATTGCGTCGGCACCGTCGGATCCCGAGCGTCCGGTGTTCAGCGAATACCATGCCGTCGGCTCCGAGACGGCCGGATACATGCTCCGCAAGGGGCGCTGGAAGTATCATTACTACGTCCGCTACCGGCCGGAATTGTTTGATCTTGCGAACGATCCGGAAGAAACGACGGACTTGGCGAACAGCGCCGAATACGCCGAAGTGCTCGCCGCGATGGAAAGCGAATTGCGCCGGATTTGCGATCCGGAAGATGTGGATCGCCAGGCGAAGCGCGATCAGCGCGCTCTTATTGATCGGTTGGGCGGGACAGCCGCCGTTTTGGAACTTGGAAAGGCGGTTGCGGGCGGAACCCCGCCGCCGCGGGTATGAGCGAAAGCGCACGAAGAACGGCGCTCGTTTAAAACATGTCAGACAAGACAACGCCCAGGGAGGTTGGAATGATGATGAAACGAGCTGTGAAAGCGTTCGCCGCCGCGATCGTGGTTTCGTCCATCGCCGTGGCTCTGCCCGCCATCGCGGCTGATTGGAAGCCGACCAAGCCGATCAAGATGCTGGTCGCTTATAACGCCGGCGGCGGTGCTGACACGCTCGCGCGTCTCGTCGCCGATGCCATGGAGAAAAAATACGGCTGGACGGTGGTGGTCGAGAACAAGCCGGGCGCGGCCGGTGGCGTCATGCTGACGCAACTGAAACTCGCGCGGCCCGACGGCTATACGATCGGCATGGCCGTGACGGGTGCGTTAACGACGAACCCGCTGATCGTCAAAGGGCTCACCTACACGCCCGACGATTTCACCTATCTGGGCACCGTCGCCAAGACCCAGATGGTGCTGATGGCCAGGAGGGACGCGCCCTTCAACAATCTCGACGAGTTCGTTGCCTACGCCAGGAAAAAAGGCTCCGCCTCCGTCGGATCGATGGGCAAGGAGCTTGATCTGATTGCCCAGTTGATCGCGAAGAAAAAGGGCATCAATCTGAAGATCGTTCCGGCCAAGGGCGGTGCCGCGACCATTCCGCAGGTTCTCGGCGGTCACGTCGACGTTGGATTCAATGCCGGTGCGCACCACAAGCACGTCACAAGCGGCGCGCTGAAGGTCATCGTAAACCTGAACGACGGACCGCTGGTGGTGACCCCGGATGTCAAGAATCTGAAAGCCAACGGTATCGACTACGCGGCAGATCTCTATTTCCAGTTCCAGGCGCCGAAAGGTCTGCCGGCCGATGTTCGTGCCACCCTGGCCAAGGCCATCGATGATGCCGTCAAATCCGACAAGGTCGCCGATCTTGCCGGCAAGAAGATGCAGATGGAATTGAAAAACCTCGGGCCCGACGGCCTCACCAAGCTGATCAGGGAAGAGGTCGTGGGTGCGAAAGACCTGATCGCGGCGACCAAATAGAGCAGCCGCCATGGCCGACCAGCTGGAACATGACGCCGGTGCGTTGAAAACGGAGCGCATCGTCGGTGCCGTTGTCGCGGCAGCAGGCATCGCGACCGCGCTCTGGCTCATCCCCGCCCAGACGGAACCGACGCCGACGGCGGCACTCCCGGCCCGCGCGATGCCGACATTGGCGGCCATCGGCATTGCCGTCTGCGGTCTGGTGCAGGCTTTCAGGCCGATCGCGGGCTCCGCTCCTGTCCGCGACACCGCCGGGAAGACGATGCTTGCCGTCGTGATCTGCGCGATCACCTGGATCGGTCTGGCCTATGTCGGTTTCGCGGTGACGGCGCCCGTGCTGGTGCTCGGCCTCATGCTGATGATGGGTGAGCGCAGGCCCTTGTGGCTGGTCATTGGCGGAGTTGCGTTACCCGCATTGATCTGGACGATTTTTGAGATCGTCCTGCGCCGTCCGCTGCCCTGAGAGAGGAATCCTCATGGAGACGGTCCTCACCGGCCTCGGCGATGCCTGGACACTGACCAACGCGATGTGGGTTCTCGCCGGCATCGTTCTCGGCCAGTTTGTCGGCGCCGTGCCCGGTCTCAACGCGCCGATGGCAATTGCGATTGCCGTGCCCTTTACCTTTTCGATGTCCCCGCTCGCCGCCATCGCCTTTCTGATCGGGATCAACAAGGGCTCGACCGTTGGCGGCGCGATACCGGCGGTCCTGATCAACACGCCCGGCACGCCGGACGCCGCCGCGACGGCGTTGGATGGCTATCCCCTCGCCAAGCAGGGCAAGGGCCTCAAAGCCATGAAGATGGCTTTGTTCTCATCGGTAACGGGCGATACCGCGAGCGATCTGGTGTTGTTTACGGTCGCGGCCCCGTTGTCGATCGTTGCACTGAAGATGGGCCCCGCCGAGATCGCGGCCTTGATGATCTTCGCGCTGACCTTGATCACCGGCCTGCTCGGCACGTCGATGGCGCGCGGCCTGACGGCGGCGTTCCTCGGACTGCTGTGCGGCACGGTCGGCCTCGACCCCGGCAGCGCGACGCCGCGGCTCGCGTTCGGTGTCGTCGAGGTTTATGACGGCCTGCCGCTGCCGGCCGTTGCGCTCGGATTGCTGGCGGTCGGTGAAATCCTGCGCCAGCTTGTCAGCGGCGATCGCGGACAGGCCGCGGCGCTGCCGATGGACACCACCAATCCCGCCAATTATCGCCTGAGCTTTAGCGAATATGCGTCCGCCAAGGGCGCGCTATGGCGCGGCGCGGCCATGGGCACCTTGGTCGGCGCGCTGCCAGGCATCGGCTCGACCGCGGCGGCGTTTGTCACCTATGACTGGGCGCGGCGATCGTCGAAACATCCGGAACTGTTCGGCAAGGGATCTCTCGAAGGTATTGCTGCGGCGGAGGCGGCTAACAGCGCGGTCGTCGGCGCCAATCTCATTCCGCTGCTCACGCTCGGCATTCCCGGCAACGTCACTGCCGCGTTGATCGTCGGCGCGCTGATCATTCAGGGCATCCAGCCCGGCCCCTTGTTGTTTCAGGAACAGGGCCGCCTCATCTATGGCCTGTTCGGCGCCATGATGATGGCCAACGTGACGAACCTGTTCATCGGCTATTTCGGATTGCGGTTCTGGGCGAAGGTCGTCCAGGCGCCGGCTTCGGTGATCTTTCCGATCTCGCTTGTGCTGTGCGTCGTGGGAACCTACGTCACCACCGGCAGCATGCTCGGCGTCGGCTTGATGCTCGCCTTCGGCGTGCTGGGACTGCTCATGCGGGCCTTTGATTTTTCGGTGGTCGCTTTCATCATCGCATTCGTGATCGGCGATCAGTTCGAACTGGCTCTGGCGCAGACTATGACCTTGGCCGATGGCAATCCGGCATTCATCATCAGGCATCCGATCGCGCTGGTATTCCTGGCATTGTCCGCCTGGCTTGTTTGGCGCATCGGCATTCTCGGCCGGCGCGGGCGCATGGGCGAATAGGTGTCGCAGCATCTTGTAGAATGTGGTTTCTGTTCCGTGGCCGTGATATCGCCAGGCCGCCGCTTTGGAAATATTTTTGGGGCCGGGGCCGGAGCCGGACATCGCAGTCGGCCGCAAGCAGGGGACGATCGATATGCCGCGGATCGAAACGGGTTCGGATCATCTGCGTCTGGAAGTCGATGATCGCGTCGCGACTATCACCATCGACAATGCCGCTGACGCCAACCGGCTGACTCCGGATTCCATGGCCGCGCTCGGCCAGGCTGTGCGCACGATTGCTGCGCGCGATGATGTCCAGGCCGTGATCGTGACCGGCGCCGGCGAGACGTTCTCGTTTGGACTGCTCAATCCTGCGATCCGGGCGAGCATGTCCAAGGACGATGTGATCCGGTTCGTCCTGATGGCCAACGCGGTGTTCGACGAACTGGAAGGGCTGCCGCAGGTTGTCGTGTGCGGCATCAACGGTCCGCTGCGCGCGGGGGCATCGGAACTCGCATTGGCCTGCGACATCCGGTTCGCTGCCGATACCGCGACATTGGCGATGCCGGAAGCGGCGTGGGGCGGCTTTCCCGGCGCGGGCGCGCCGGTTCGCCTTCCCGGCGTCGTTGGCTATGGCCGAGCGCTTCAGCTCATCTGCACCGGCAAGGCTATCGATGCCGCGGAAATGCTGCGGATCGGGCTGGTCGAGGAAGTTCATCCGGCCGCCGCGCTGCGGGCGGCGGTGACGGCGCTGGCACAACAGATAGCCGCCAGCGGTCCGCTTGCGACCCGCGGCGCCAAGCGCATCATGCAGGCGCGGCGCGAGCCCGGCTTTCAGGCCGCGCGCGACTTGTCGGACGCGCTGCGGCGCGAACTGGAATGGAGCCACGACGTCGACGAGGGAATGGCCGCGCACCGCGAGAATCGCAAGCCGCATTTCACCGGCCGATAGCTTTGCCGGTCGGCGCGGCCTTCGGATTGCCGAACGTACGGAATGCGTCTCAATCGGAGAATGACACCGGTTCGCCGTTCAGCGCTGAAGCCAGAAGTTGGCGCACCCCTTCGCGTTTGACCGGACGCGGATTGGGATAGGGCGTCGCGACGGCGAGCTCGGCGGCGCGGTCGAGATCGGTTTCCTTCAGGCCGAGCGCCTGCAGGCTGGTTCTCGGCGTGACCTTCCGCATCAGATGGTAGAGCGCCTGTGGCGCGTCATCACTGCCCAGCGCAGTGGCGATCCGTTTCATCGCCGCCGGCGCGGCATCGCGATTGAACGCCGTGGTGTAGGGCAGCAGCACGCTGTGGGTTTCGGCATGCGGCAGGTCGAACGCTCCGCCGAGGACGTGGCACAGCTTGTGATGGATCGCCATGCCGGCGCTGGCGAGACAGGCGCCCGCCAGCCACGCGCCATAGAGTGCGTCCGAGCGCGCCGCGATGTCCTCGGGATTGTCGATGATACGCGGCAGCGCACGTCCCAACGCGCCGATGGCTTCCGTGGCCATGAAGGTGACAATCGGTGAAAGCTCCGGCACATAGAGCGCCTCGACCGCATGCGCCATGGCGTTCATCCCCGACGGTCCGGCGCTCGCCGGCGGCAGACTGAGCGTCAGTTCCGGATCGTAGATCACGACCGCCGGCAGGATCTTCGGCGACTTCTGTGTCGTCTTGGTGCCGTCGCGGGTCTCGCCGAGGATTGCGGTCATTTCCGAACCGGAATAGGTCGTCGGCAGCGCGAGTTGGGGCAGGCCGGTCCGCAGTACCAGCGCCTTGGCCAGTCCGATCGATGATCCGCCGCCATAGGCCACCAGGCAATCGGCGCCGAGCGATTGCACTTTGACCAGCGCATCTTCCGTGACGTCGACCGGCGTATGCATGCGCGCGCCCGCAAACAATCCGGCGCAGCGCGGACCGAGCGTGTCGGCAAATGCCTGGGCTTCGCCGGCGCGGCCGCCGGCGACAACGACGGCGCGCCGCGCTCCGAGCCGTTCCAGTTCGTCACCGGCACGCGCCCGCATGCCCGGCCCGAACAGAACGCGGCTTGCGAAGCTGTCATGGGTAAAGTTCATTGGCGCACAGTTCTTCCGGTGTTGTCACGTGGCCGCCATGGCGGCGCAAACTTATCGAATGCGGGGCAGAACCTTCTCGCCGAAAAGTTCGACGGTGCGGACCGGGTCGGTGGCAAGACTGACCGTGAACATGACGCGCTTGAGCCCGGCCGCCTTGGCGCGCTGCATCTGCTCCGCGCATTGCTCCGGCGTGCCGTAGATGGCGAACCGTTCGGCCAGATAGGGGAACAGCCCCAGCCGCGTCACCAGCGCGGCGTCGGCATCGCCCGGCCGCGTGCTGTAAAGCTGGCGCAGTTCCTTCAGCGGCGCATGCAACTCCTCCGGCACCCCGCGCTTGGCGAGGTCCGCATCGCCCAGAATGTAGCCCGCGGCCATGAAGGCGAGGATCGCGCCGATCTTGTTGCGCGCCGTTTCGCTGTTCTCATCGCAGTCGAGCGCCGCGATCTGCCACAACTCGATGTCGCTGTCCGGGCGTCCGGCTTGCCGTGCGCTTGCGAGCACGGTTCCCTCGGATTGCGCGATGTTCTCTTGCTTCAAGCCGTAATTGACGAACACGCCGTCCGCGACCCGTCCTGAGGCTTGCAAGGTCTGTGGACCCGACGCGGCGACGAACACGTCCGCGCCTTTTTTGATCCAGGGCATCTGCGCGCGGCCGCCGCCAAGGCTTGCCGGCTGGCCGGTGAGCAGCGTGCGGATATAGCTGATGCCTTCCTCCAATTCGCCGAGCTTGGTGCTCGGCAGACCGAGATTTTTGGTGCCGCTATGGCCGGCGCCGATACCGAGCACGCAACCGGCATCGGTCAGCATGGCAAGCGAGGCGATGGCTGCAGCCGAGACGGAAGGGTGTCGCAACTCCAGATTGGTCACGCAGAGCGCGACCCGCGCAGTCTTTGTTGCCTCCGCCACCATCGTCGCCGCGACCCAGGGGTCCATGGCATTGCCCGGCGTGTCGGCGATACCGATCATGTCGTAGCCATAGCGATCCGCCGCCGCCGCCAGTCGCCGCACCAGGTCCGGATTGAACGGCCAGAAGAAAAATCCGACTTCCATGATTGGATGCCTTTTTTAAAGCTGATTATCACCGGCACGAGAGGGGAACCGGCTGAGAAGCTGGGCTTCCAGCACCGCGAACGCATTGTTGAGCACAAAGCCGAGCAGGCCAATCAGGACCAGCAGCGCGTAGACGTCCGCCGACTGGAAATTGCGCTGCGCCTGAATGATCAGCGCGCCGACGCCCGGCAGCAATGTCAGCATTTCGACCAGTAATGTGACAATGATCGCCAGCGGCACGGCGATCCGGACGCCGAGCAGGATCGCCGGCAATACCGCCGGAATGATGATCTTGCGGATCGTCTCCGCTGTCGACAGCCGGAACGAGCGCGCGACATCCATCAGCAGCGGCTCGATGCGCATCGTGGCCGATGTGGTGTTGAGCAGGATCGGCCAGATCGCGGCCCAGGTCACGACCAGCAGCTTCAGAACTCTCTTCATAGCCGAGAAACAGCACGGCGACCGGCACCACGACCGGCGGCGGAACCGCGCGTAGGAATTCCAGGGTCGGTTCGAGCGCGCGCCGCAACGCCCGCGACAGGCCGAACGCAATGCCGATCGCGGCGCCGGCGGCGCTGGCGATCACCAGGCCGAACAGGATGGTCGAGAGCGTTTCGAGCAGAGCTTCGTTCAAGGTACCGGCGTGCGCGAGCCGAACAAAGCTCGCCCACCACAGGCTTGGTGGCGGGAAATACGGCGACGGGCCGCGCTGGATCAACTCCCAGGCAATCAGAAAGACCGCGAGCGGCAAAAGTCCGCGCACCGGCGGCAGCGCAGCGCGCAGCCGGCGCATGGTGGTGGATGTGGTGGCGGTGCTCATGTCGCGCGCTGCCGTGTCGCGCCGCCGGGCAGGGCGATGCCGGTCAATCCGACCAGGCTTGCGTTGAGCACGATGCCGAGCAGGCCGATGAAAATCACATAGGCAAACATGTTCTCCGGTTGCAATGCCTGCTGTTCGCGCACCACCGCATAGCCGAGGCCGGCGGGGTTGCCGACCATCTCGGCGATAATTGCCATAACAAGCGCAATGCCAAGGCTCAGCCGCGCGCCGACCAGAATCGTCGGCAGGGCGGCCGGCAACACGATCTTTCGGACCGTTTGCATCCTGCCGAGTTGCAGGGTGCGTCCGACATCGTTGAGCCGCACGCCGACACTCGCCACGCCGCCGATGGTATTGATCAGAACGGGCCAAACACTCGGATAGACAATGATGAGCAATTCGGTCTGGATTGAGAAGCCGAAAATCAGGATTGCGACCGGCGCAAACGCGATGCCCGGCAACGGCCGCAGCACCTCGATCGAGGCCATCGAATAGCGCCGCATTGGCCGCGACAGGCCAAGCGCCACGCCAAGCGCAATGCCGAGGCCGCAGGCGATCACCCAACCCGACAGCGCCGCGATCACGGTATGAACCGCATCGCCGATCAATTGGCCGGAAGCCAGCAGCGCGCCGGCCGCAACCAGGATGGCGGATGGTGCCGGCAGATAGTCGAACTGCACCGCGCCGGAGCGGACCAGCGCCTCCCAGCCCGCGATCAGCGCGAGCAAGGTGACCGTGCCCGGCACGTTGATCCAGCGCGCGGCCTTCACGCTAGCTGCCTCCGATTGCCGCGACGATCGCGTCATGGATATCGCGGCGGTATTGCATGAACGCCGCCAACTGGCGGGTCTCCATCTGGTCGCGCGGCCGCGGCAGGTCGATGGCGAAGGTCCGCGCGACGTGACCCGGCGGACCGCCGAGCACCGCGACGCGGTCGCCGAGATAAACGGCTTCCTCGATGTCGTGAGTGACAAAAATGAAGCTGGCCTCGGTCTGCTGGTGGACCTTCAGTAGTTCGTCCTGCAAGGTTGCCTTGGTCATAGCATCGAGCGCGCCGAACGGCTCGTCCATCAGCAGCACCGCCGGCTCAAGCGCCAGCGCGCGGGCGATCTGGACACGTTGCTGCATGCCGCCGGACAATTGCCACGGATAGTCCGCGGCATTGGCTTCCAGTCCCACCATCCGCAGCGCCTTCATCACGCGATCGTCCAAGGCGCTTCCGAACAGTTTGCCTTCCAGCCCGAGCGCGACATTGCGCGCGACGGTGCGCCACTGCAGCAGGGCGTGGGAATAATCCTGGAACACCATCACCACGCCGTCAGGAGGGCCGGCGATGGCCTGTCCGCGATAGTCGATCGTTCCTGAACTTGGCGGTGTCAGTCCGCCCAGCAATCGCAACAACGTGGTCTTGCCCGTGCCCGAACCGCCGACGATCGTGAAAAACTCGCCCTTGGCAACATCGAAGCTGATGTCTTCCAGGATCGTCTTGCGGTCTTCGTGATGGGCAAGGTGCAGAGTGAGATCGCGGCAGACAAACAACGTGTCTGCCGGAATCGCCTGCGTCGGATTGACCACGGACATTTATTGAACAGTCACGACCAGCTTGTTTGCGTCGAGGTTCTGATTGAGTTGTCCGAGATCCTTCAGAACGTCGATCCAGACCTTGAGCTGCTCCGGCTTGATGGTGAACTGGAATTCCGGAAGCGGAATGCGTTGGACGATGGCCTCGGGCAGCTTGGTGTATTTCGCCAGGATCACGCGCGCACCCTTGGGATTGTCTTTGATGTACTTTTTGGCGTCCTCAAGTGACGCGATCCACTTCTTGATGACGTCCTTGTTGGCGCGTGCCCATGCGCCCTGGGCAATCCAGAACGGGAACAGCACCGGGTCGCCGACCGACAGGACCGGATCGCCGATCGATTTGTAGCCGCCCGCCAGCATCTTGTTGACGAAGGGCTGCAGCGATTCCACCGCGTCGACTCGGCCGGCCTTCAACTGGTCTTCCATATTGGGAAACGGAACTTCCACCGCCCGGATCGAATTCGGGTCGACGCCGTTCTTCTTGAGCCAATACAGAACAGAGACATGAATGACCGCGCCGACGGTCGGCGTGCCGATCCGCTTGCCGGCGAGGTCCTTGACGCCCTTGATGCCCGAATCCGGCTTCACCATGACCTGGACGACCTGGTTTTTCGAGGTTTCGATCGTCTGGCCGGCGACCGCGACGACATCCAGTCCGCCAGCGGCCGCTTTCAGCAGGTCGGGGGCCGTGGTCGGGGCAATGTCGATCTGGCGGCCGACCGTGCCAGGCAGGATGGAGATGTTCTGAACCGGCATCAAGGTGACGTCGAGGCCGTGCTTCTTGAAGTAGCCCTCATCCAGCGCAATCCAGGCCGGAAGCCACGTCGCGACCGGAATGTAGGCTGCGCGGACCTTTGTCATTCCCTGCGCGGAGGCTGGATCAGACGGTATTCCCCCGACCAGCATGGCACCCGCAAACAGCACTGATACTGCCGCGATGCCCAGCCGACGGCCGATATGACGAGACTTCATGTTTTCCTCCGTTGCGACACTGCTATTGTTTTCGGACTTCCGGCTTACACCGGGTGTCATTATCTACGCTGACCGCCTGGATTAACGCATACACCTTATCGCTGAACTTGGAATCGAGACGACCGAACACCGTTTCCGTTGCCGGTACTGTGATCTGCTCCGGACAGCGTGTCTAGAGCTAGTGGAAATTGAGCGTCGAAATCGTGTGACCCGCGTTAGCGCCAATTATTCTGGCGTCTGAATACATTCGTGATCGGGGCTTGAATAGCAAATGGATATTCTCGGGCTCTTTGATTGATGGTGACGCAACGTCATACATCATCTCAGCAGAAATGACGGATGGTCGGCACGAGGCCAACGCGGCCGATCATCGATACAGTGCTTGCGGATTGAGGCGCGCGACGATGATGGCTGTCGTGTTCCGCCCCGTGCGGCTGTGCTACGGTTTTGGCTTCCGCGTCTGGCGTCGCAGTTCGTTTATCAGTTGGCTGAGCGCGTTATCCTGCGGAAAGGATACGGCCAGTTGTTCGGCATATTTCAGCGCAGCGGCTAAATCGCCGCGTTCGCGATTGAAGCTGACAAGCGCCGACAACGTCTCGTTGTCGCGCGGATGCCTGGCGAGGTTTTGTTCGAGAACCGCCATCGCCTCCGAGATTTTTCCGGCGGAGTGCAAGGCCACCGCATAGACATAGGCATATCGCGCGTTGTCGGGTTCGACCTCATGAGCGCGCTTCAGTTCGGTCAGCGCTTCGCCGGGCTGCTTCAGGCGGGTGAGTGTGAGACCGAGCGCATAGTGTAGCCCACCGTCACGCGGCGAGACGGCGATCGCGGTGCGCAATGCCTTTTCGCCGTCGCCATCCTTGCCAAGGTTGCGATAAAGATCGGCGAGATTGATCGCGGCCGGCGCGTATTGCGGGCTCAACCGCAGCGCCGCCTTGTATTCGGCTTCGGCCTCGGCCGGGCGGTTCTGCCGGGCGTAGAAATTCCCCAGCGTGGCGCGCGCCTCCGGGCGGTCAGCATTCAGGCGCTGCGTTGCCAGGAACTCCGCCGCCGCGCGTTCAAAGCGCGCGCGATCGGCCGGCGGCTGGTTGGCCGGAGGGACGGACGCGAGCAGGGCGGCTGCCCGAATGCGCACGCCGCGATTGGAGTCGGATAACAACGGCGCAACGATCGGCCAGATCTGCCGCGCCGGGATGCCGTCCAGCATGTCGAGCGTGCCAATCCGGACCATTGGATCGGGATCGCTGAGCCCTTCCTGCGCCAGCAATTGCAGAATGGCGGAAGACCGGTGCGCGCTTAGCTCGGCCAAGGCGCTCGCCCGCGCGAAGGCCGGCGTATTGCCGTCAGCGGCGATTTTCGCCAGCAGCCCACCCGCGCCCGGCTCATTGTTCCAGGCGGCATGGAAAGCGGCGGCGTATTTCTGAAAGCCCTTGCGGTCAGGTCCATGCCAGCGCTCGATCGCCGCGGCCGCCCAGGCCGGCGACTTGTCGGTGTGGCAATCGTTGCAGGCATTCGGCGTACCGAGCTTGACCGACAGATCCGGCCTCGGAATGCGGAAGCTGTGATCGTGCCGCTTGTCGATCACCATGTAGGTGCGCGCCGGCATATGACAGGAGACACAGCCCGGCGGCGGTTTCACATCGGCGTGGCCGCGATGCGCGGCGGTCGAGACCTTTGCGGGGTCGTGGCATTGCAGGCAGACATTGTCGCCGGAGAATTTCAGCTTCGCGCTGTGCGGATCGTGGCAGTCGCTGCAGGTAACGCCGGCCGCGAACATCTTGCTCTGCTTGAACGAGCCGTAATTGTAGACCTCGTCCTGCATCTGGCCGTCGGCGTGATAGAGCCCGCGCGAGATCGGCGAGACCAGATGAGTCTCCGACAGCCAGCGTCCCGGCACCCAGTTCTCGGATGACTGGCTGCGGCGGGCATGGCAAAGCCCACAGGTCTCGACCTCCTTGCGCAGTGTCGCGGGCGTGATGCTGCGCAACGGATTGCCGGTTCGCGGATCTGGCGCCCAGCTAATCCCCTCGCGTTCATTGAAGCGCACGAGAAGTCCCATGGACGGATCGTCGACCTTGTTGAACGGCCACCAGCTTTGCTTTGCCTTGGCCCAGCCGACATGGCGCGAGCCCTGGCCGTGGCACGCTTCGCAACCGACATCGATCTCCGCCCAGGTGGTCTTGAACCGGTCTTGGGCCGCGTCGTAGTTTTTGCGCACGCCGGTCGAATGGCATTCGGCGCACATGAAGTTCCAGTTCTGATTAAGCTTGGTCCAGTGCAGGATGTCGTCGTGTTTGATCTGCTCATTCGGATAGAGGTGGAACCAGCGCTGGCCGCCTTTTTCCTTGGGCCGTGAGTTCCACGCGATTGACAGCGCCTGCAGTCGGCCGTCGGGAAATTCGATCAGATATTGCTGCAGCGGGTCGAGACCAAACGAGTACTTGACCTCGAAGGGCGCGAGTTTGCCGTCCGGGCCGTCGGTCTCGACGAAAAATTTTCCATCCTTGCGATAAAACCGCGACTGCAATCCGTAATAGTCAAAGGTTGTGTTGTTGAAGTCGCCAAGGACGGTTTTTTCATTGGCGTGCGCCATCGCGTGCTTGTGCTGCGAAGTTTGCCACAACTTGCCGGTCGCCTGATGGCATCCGATACAGGTTTCGCTGCCGACATAAGTCGGCGCCTTAGACGAGCCGTCGTCAGGTTGGCTGGCCGCGAGGACCTTTGGGCCGCTGAATGCCATCATGGCCGCTGCGGACAGCCCAGCCGCGAGCAAAATGGCGCTCAATATCATCGCCCAGGATCTGGGCTGGCGACCGGCAGGTTTCATGAGGGGTCCAACGTTCGTCGTCTCGGCGCGTGTAATCCATTCGATAAATCGGTCGGCACTTGCAAGAGGCTGAAGCGCGGAGCTCGTGCCGCGCGTCAGTCTAACGCATGCCGCGGCAACTGCCTAAGCGTGGATATCGCCGTTTGCGCTGACGCTGCGCAAGCAAACGAGACACCAGACCGTCATTGCCGCATGCAGGCCGACGACCATCCATAGCAGCGTACCAGGTGCGCCGAGGCCAAGCTTGGCGTAGGCGAACAGGACGACAGCCGCGATGTTGTAGACCAGCAGGGCGGCGATCATGCCGGCGCTATGAGGTCCCGCTTGCCCGGAGCGCGCCACCCAACTCCCGACGCCCAGAGCCAGCAGCGCGCCGCCGGCGAGCCGCACAAGAGTAATACTGGCGGGAGTTTCCATCGGCGTTCCGAACAGCAACGCGGCTGCCGCCGAAGGCGCCAAAAGAAGCGCCAATCCGGCGCCCACTTCGATCACTGCCGAAACGGTGAACAGGGATTTCATGGCCGGGGCTTCCCAATCGGACATCGGGCGAAGCGAATGACGATCGGCTTCGCCGGTTGGCGGATTGGTAGCCTACGGCTTTTCAAATGGAAACACCCGTTTCCAGTCCGTCTTCATGTCGATCACCGTCCACTTGTTGGCGGCGGCGTCATCAAGCCCCTTGTTGAGGCGGCCGAACGGCGACTTGCGGTCATAGGCGTATTCGCGTTCGGGGTCGGTATGGTGGACGATGGCGCCGAGCCGAGGCCCGCTTGCGCCGACCGTGGTCCATTGCAGCATCTCGAAATCGCCGTCGGAATTGCCGAAGCCGGCGATCGGACGGCGGCCGATATACTCGTTGATGCCGACCGGCTTGCCGGCCTTGTCGTCGATGAAGTTGACCTGTGGGAGCCGCATGAGAACAGGTTTGCCGTCCTTCATTTCAAACTTGGTCTTGATCGACGACCCCACCACCTGCTCGGGCGGGATGCCGTAGATCTTTTCCGACCAGGGCCGCATGAATTCGATGCCGCCGCCCGACACGATGAAGGTCTTGAAGCCGTTGGCGCGCAGATAGGCGAGCAGCTCGAGCATCGGCTGATAGACGAGTTCGGTATAGGGCCGCTTGAAGCGCGGATGCCGCGCGGTCGCAAGCCAGTCGGTGACAATCTTGGAAAATTCCTCCGAGGTCATGCCGGCATGGGTGGCGGCGATGATCTCGACAATGCCGTGCTCGCCGGACTGCGCCAGCGTCTTCATGTCGCCTTCCAGCACCGCCTTGAACGGCTGCTTGTCCTTCCATTCCGGATGCTGCGGCGCCATCGCCTTGACCCGGTCGAGCGCGAACGCGAGCTGCACATACATCGGCTGCTCGGACCACAAGGTCCCGTCGTTGTCGAACACCGCGATGCGTTCATCCGGCGGAACGAAGTTCGGCGAACCCTTGGTCGTAACCTGTTCGACAAATGTGACGATGGCCTTCTTGGTTGCGGTGTCGTTCCAGGACGGCAGGGCGTCGGCCGCGACCGCAACATTGGCGAACGTCAGAAAAGTGAAAGCGAGTGTCAGCAGAGCGCGTTTCATATTCGGGCTCTCCTCTGCGGAAAATAAAAAAGTGATTTTTGCAATTCCGAGCGCCGCGACTGTTTTTCAGATACCCGCGGCTTTCGTGGATTTGCAATTGTCGCGGCCGGCCGCAATTCACGGCCGGCCACGGTCGTCATTCGAGTTAGGTTTTCGGCTTTATTTGCTGGCACCTTCTTTCAGCTTCTCAAAGACCTCGTCCATATTGAAGCTGGCTGCCTTCTGCCGCTGGGGATAGTCCTTGAAGGTCTCGATGAACGTTCCAACGTAGTCCTGCGCGGGAACCAGCAGGAAAACGTGGTCCAGCAGCCAATCATAATAGGTGTTTGACGTGATGTCCGCCCGCTCGTAGGGGTCCGTCCGGAGGTTGAAGATCTTCGGGACCCGCAGGTTGGTGAACGGCTCGGCCCAGACGCGCAAGGTTCCCGGAGCGCGCTGCTCCATAAATACGATTTTCCAATTGTCGTATCGCAGACCGGTCAGTTGCTGATCGTCGTTAACATAGAAGAACGACACCCGTGGGCTCTTCTGCTCCTTACCGGTCAGGTAGGGCACCAGGCTGTCGCCGTCGAGATGGACCTTGTAGGTCATGTCGCCGACCTTGTAGCCCTTCATCAGCTTGTCCTTGACCTGCGTGTCACCGGCCAACGCCAGGATGGTCGGCAACAGGTCGAGGTGCGACACCATCTCGTTCGACACCGTGCCGGGCTTGATATGGCCGGGCCAACGGAACATGGCCGGCACCCGGTAGGCGCCTTCCCAGTTCGAGTTCTTCTCGTTGCGGAACGGCGTCATCGCCGCGTCCGGCCAGCTGTTCATGTGCGGACCGTTGTCGGTCGAGTACATGACGAAGGTATTGTTGGCGATGCCGAGATCGTCGATCGCCTTGAGGATCGTGCCGACGTTCTTGTCATGGTCGATCATGACGTCGTGATACGGGCTCTGCCAGCGGCCGGACTGGCCGACGCTGCCGGGCTTGGGATGGGTGCGGAAGTGCATGTGGGTGAAGTTGACCCACAGGAAGAACGGCTTCTTGGCCTTCACCTGCCGCTCCATGAACTCCACGGCGCGGGCAGCGATGTCATCGTCGATCGTTTCCATCCGCTTCTTGGTCAGCGGGCCGGTGTCCTTGCAGACCTGCTTGCCGACCTTGCCAAAGCGGGGATCGACGGTCGTGTCGTCTTTGTCCGATGCCTTGCAGTCCATCACGCCGCGCGGACCGTATTTGGCCTTGAAGGACGGATCTTTCGGATAGTCCGGCAGTTCCGGCTCTTCCTCGGCATTCAAATGATAGAGGTTGCCGTAGAACTCGTCGAAGCCGTGCACCGTCGGCAGGAACTCGTTGCGGTCGCCGAGGTGGTTCTTGCCGAACTGGCCGGTCGCATAGCCCAGTGGCTTGAGCAGTTCGGCGATGGTCGGGTCTTCCTTGCGCAGCCCGAGCGGGGCGCCCGGCAGGCCGACCTTGGTCAGGCCAGTGCGCAATCCGGACTGTCCGGTGATGAACGAGGAGCGACCGGCCGTGCAGCTTTGCTCGGCGTAGTAGTCGGTGAGCATCACGCCTTCCTTGGCGACGCGATCGATGTTGGGCGTCTTGTAGCCCATCACGCCGTGCGAGTAGGCGCTGATGTTGGATTGTCCGACATCGTCACCCCAGATGATGACGATGTTGGGCTTTTGTTCCTGCGCAGCCGCCGGCGCGATGACCGCAATCGCTGTCACCAGCGATGCGACCAGGCCGAGCCCGGCATTTCTGAACGTAGGCATCTGTGAGGTCCTCCAGCGTTTCAAAGATTTGAACTTCTCGTTGGCTTCCGCGTATTAGAGCGCGATTAGCACAATGATAGATTGAAATTTGTGGCCGAATTATCCTAAAGAGCGGCGGTATTCCGATCTTGGAGCGACATTATGCCAGCCACTGACGACGGCTATATGCCAGCCGGCAACTGACGGTGACTATGCAATTTCGGCAAGCAGCATCAATCTGTTCGATTGCCGAAATTGCATCCGGTTACCATTCGCGGTGGCGGTCTGATCTACAAACCCGCCGCGCTGGCGTTGGGCTCCCGCTGCAGGGCCAGTGACGGGAGTTCGCCAAACAACGACCGATATTCATTGGCGAAGCGGCCCAATTCCCAGAAGCCATGATCGGTTGCAATCCGTGTCACGGTCGTCGTCTCGGGCGCAGCCGACACCAGCGCGCGCTGCGCCAGATGCATTCTCCGCAGCCACAAATAGCGTATCGGCCCCATGCCGAGATGCTCCTGACAACAACTGCGCAATGTCCGCTCCGATACGCCGGTCGCCGCGCACAGATCAGACAAATAAAGCGGCTTATCGCCGTTGGCGGCGAGGTAGTCCTTGAACCGGGCCATGATGGCGTGATGGCGACGACGGCCCGCGCCTAATTCGATCGTCTCGCCCTCCGTCAGGCATCTGACCATCACATGAATGAGTTCGTGTTCAAGCGCGCGTGCCACCTCCGGCGACGTCAGGATATCAGGCGTGTTGGTGGCCATGAACACGGCCGCTTCGTGAAGTTGCCGCAGGTGTGAAAGGAGCTTCGCCGACGGCCGCAAAATCTGCATGCCGGACGGCACCTGCAGGTCCCGGCCTGCGAAAACGCGGCCAAATTCCGCAAGGTCTTCCGGCCGTAGCGACATCGCACTCAGGTCGCAGGGGCCGGAACTGCGATGGTAGTGAACCGAGCCTGGGGCGGTGACGACGATCTCTCCACCAGACAGCTCTCTGCCATCATGATAGACAACCGACCGATTTGAATTTCCGGCGAAGGTTATCGGCGCGCGATCGGTTGTCGGCGTATAGTGCATGATCCGCGGCAATTGTTCATGACCGCGCTGCAGCCAGAGCTGATGGAGATTGATCTGGGTCAGTTCGGCTTTGAATTCGCCTTTTCCAGTTGGCACCACGTCCGCCTGGGCCGCACGGATCGTATTCTGGTAGGGGCTCGGATCGCCAAAAGAGAAAGTCCCACCACTCGGCATGACGTTGTCGATCCGATTTCAAAGTCGGCCCAGGTTTCGGCTTCATGGCGGCCGATTACGCTTCTCGATTGGCGATGTTTAGCACAAAACGTGCGCGGATTCGCTCCTCGTATCATCCTACCGTTTCGCGGCTGGACAGGGACCTGCTGACTTTCGGTATTCAATTAGGGGCGTCTCATCGGCCTCAAGATTTCGTCTCAAGCTCATTTGGTGTGGCCGTTATGACACGGCCTGGGCGGAATATTGGGGCAAGGCGTCTGACCTGCCGAATTCGGATAGACCTTGGCGCGCGCTATTGATTAGCCTCGGCATTTAGACGTCGAAAAAGCTGTGCGGCGGGGCGTTCGTCCGCTTGTGGTGGGCGCGGCGATGCGGTCCCTTGGGAAGAACGTATCGAGAATCACTCAGTAGGGGGCCTGTCATGATTCGATCGCGAGTGCGAAAAGCGGCGCAACTGGCGGCGGCTGCGATCGGCCTTCTGGTCTCGCAACCCGCGTTGGCTGATGAAGGCGGTGTGAGTTTCTGGATTCCCGGCTTCTTTGGCAGCCTCGCGGCAACGCCGCAGCAGCCGGGGTTTTCGCTCGCGACGATCTACTACCATACCTCAGTCACCGCGGGGGGCGACGTCGCGATTGCACGGCAAATCGAGGCGGCTGGGATTAATGGCAACCTGAACCTCAATCTGAAGGCCAATCTGGCCGGCGATGCGAACCTCGGCATCATCATTCCGCAATATGTGTTCCCATCGCCAATCCTCGGCGGCCAGGCGGCAGTCGCCTTGTTGATACCGTTCGGGGGAAACAAGGTTTCCGTTGACGCCACCTTGACCGGCTCGGTCGGTCCGATCCCGATTGCCACATCCCGCAGCCGGACCGACACGGTGACGGGATTTGCCGATCTGATCCCGCAATTCTCGCTGCGCTGGAACGCCGGTGTCCATAATTTCATGACCTACATCACCGGCGGCATTCCGGTCGGAACCTACGACAAGGATCGGCTTGCAAATCTTGGCCTCGGGCATGCCTCGATCGATGGCGGTGGCGGCTATACTTACTTCAACCCGCAGACCGGCCACGAATTTTCGATCGTCGCGGGCTTGACCTATAATTTCATCAATACCCATACCGACTATCAAAGTGGCGTCGATCTGCACGTCGACTGGGGCGCATCGAAGTTTCTGACCAAGCAGTTGATGGTCGGTCTGGTCGGCTATGCCTATCAGCAATTGAGTCCGGACAGCGGGGCGGGCGACCGGCTCGGCGCCTTTGAATCGCGAGTGTTCGGCGTTGGTCCGCAGATTGGATACATTTTCCCGGTCGGCGACATGCAGGGCTATGTGAATCTCAAGGGCTACAAGGAATTCGGCTCCGAACATCGGCCCGAGGGCTGGAACGTCTGGTTCACGTTTTTGATATCGCCGGCCGCTGCGCCGCCGCCGGCTGCAATGGTCCATAAATAATCCGCCCGCGCGCTTCCGTTCGATCGTTGTCCGGATCCTGCGATCGAATTATTTCACATCGAGCGCCTTCTGATCGGATCGCTCAAATGGTCCGGAGGCGCGGTGCGAGCATTCAATAGGTCGGGGCCTTCGACGATTTGATCGCGAACCAGTGGGCGTTAGACTGCGGGCCGACACGGGAGGAAGCACCAAAATGGCCGGCGACGTCAAAGAAAAGAAGGTCTGGCTCGACTACACTCAGCAGGAACTCGACGATCAGTACAATCAGCGCAAGCTGGTGCCCAATGCCAACGACTACATGAAACGTCACGGCGAATTGAGCGCCGACGTCCGCGCGCGGCTCGATTGCCGGCTCGATGTTTCCTATGGCCCGTCGGACGACGAGAAGCTCGATATCTTCCCGGCGCCCGCGCCGGGCGCGCCGGTGGTGGTGTACTATCACGGCGGCGCCTGGACACGATGGCACAAGGACAACAACAGCTTTCAGGCGCCAGCCTTCGTGAACGCGGGCGCGACGTTCGTGCCGGTCAATTTCGCGCTGGTGCCGAATGTAACGCTGGACGAATTGGTGCGCCAATGCCGCGCGGCCGTCGCCTGGGTCTACAACAACGCCGCAAGCTTTGGCGCCGATGCGAACAAACTATATGTTGCCGGCCATTCGTCGGGTGCCCACGTGGTCGGATTGTTAGCGGTCACCGACTGGACCGAATGGGGCTTGCCGGCCGACGTCATCAAGGGCGCTTTTGCGGCGAGCGGCATGTACGAACTGGAACCGGTACGGTTGTGTTCGCGCAACGAGTATCTAAGCCTCGACGAGGCCATGACCGCGCGCAACAGCGCCATGCGCCAGATCCCGGACCGCATGCCGCCGATGGTCGTTGCCTATGGCGAACGCGAACAGATCGAGTTCCGCCGCCATTCCAGAGACTGGGCAGCGGCCCTGCGCCAGCGCGGCCACCGCGTGACAGAGCTTGATTTGCCTGGCCTGCATCATTTCGAAGTGGCGGAACAGTTCGCAAATCCCGACGGCGAATTGCTGAAGGCGGTGTTTCGCGAAATGGGGCTGTCGTCCTGAAAAGAGAACGGCCGGCGTCGCCGCCGGCCGTTTTTGATCGATAAGATCAACTGTCAAAGCCGAGAATCGTGCGCAGCCGTTTCGTCACCTCGGGCGGTGCCGAGACGGTTTCCTCGACGATTTTCTGGACCTTGGCGCCCGAAGCCGGAATAAGCGGCATGTTGCGGTTGGCGGTCGCGGCAATGAACGCCGGATCGGCAACCGTGGCGTCGAACGCCTCTCGCAGCGCCTTGACCCGGTCGGCAGGAAGGCCCGGTGGTGCGACCAGCGCGCGTCCGACCGCGCCGGCTGAGGACACCAGTTCCATCATCTTGCAGGTCTTGGCATCGGTTGCCAGGTCGGCGAGCAGCGGCACGGAGGCCGGAAGGTCCTTGGCCTTTTCGAGGCCGATCTGAACCATAAAGTGGATCTTGCCGTCGCGGATCCAATCAGGCTTGCGCGATGTCCAACTCAGGAGCGATCCTCCGCGGCCCTGCAACTCGCCGCGTTCGATTGCAACATCCATGCCCGCCACGCCCTTATAGCCCGCAATGATCTTGAACTTGGTGCCGAGAAGTTCGTTCATCAGCGTTGGGATCTGATAGGTCTCTGAGCCACGGCCGGTCGAGCCGACGGCAATCACCTTGGTTTTTGCGCCGGCGATATCCTTCACGCCGGTGGCCTTCGAAACGGCGATGACGCTGGAGATATCGGTGAGGACACCGATCCAGTTCATTTTGCCCATGTCGAATTGCGCCTGGCTTGGCGACAAAACCTGAAACAATGGCAGGTTTTGCTGGACTATCCCCAGTACGGTCCTATCCTTCGGTGCGACGTTGTAGTGGTAGCTTGCCGCCTTCGCGCCGCCGGCGCCCGGCTGATTCCGGACAATCATCGCGGGTTTGCCGGGAATATGGTTTGGCATGCGTTCCGCGAGGATGCGGGCATAGGCATCATAGGTGCTGCCGGCACTGGTGCCGACATAAATAGAGATGGTCTCGCCTGGGAATGATGGACCTTACGCTTTTGCCGGCAACACCGTGCCGAGCAACAGGAGTCCGATGCCGGCCGAAAAAAGTCGATATGGAACTTTCATCTTTGGTTTCCTCTCCAAGATAACGCTGGCTTAGGATTTTGCCGGTCATTTGGGTTTTTACGCAATGTCGCGCAGAGCAATGGATTTAACTGTAGAAATGATGCGCGTGCCCTTACTTGGTCAAGGTCAATACAGCTTGCACCGGGGCACAGTAGAGCATTTTTCGGCATTGTGGGAACCGGCGCACTGAAAGTCTGCAACCCTCGGGTCAGGCCCGAGGGCATGCTTTTTCGGATCATACTCTATCGGAACAGATAGATCGGGCTGGTCCAGGCGCGGGTACCGTCTTCCTGCGTCAGTCGCAGGAATATCGCGTTGTCGCCGCGCTCGCGCAGAACGATTTTGCGCGTGAACTTTGCCGCGCGATGTTCGTTGTTGGTCGGTAGGCGGCTGATCCTGATGAACCGCGGCAGATCGCCTGAATTGTCAAAAACAATGTCGTCCCACCCAATATCGGCCAATGCCAGGTCTGCCTGAATCAGCGGCGTGTTCAAGATCAGGCGGCCGCCGCGACCGTCCTTGAGCACGGCATCAAATCCGCCGAAATTTCCGGTGGTCAGCGCCAGCCATGTCAGCGTGTTTTCTCCGGATCTGACCAGCGCTTTGTCGCGGTTGAAAAAATTGATCGGGCGCGCCGCGACGATTTCGTCATCGTGGAAAAGCCGCCGTGCCGTCCCAGATCACTTCGCGGAAACGTCCGCGATATTCCGCGCCCTCCCAGATCGACACGAATGCGGTCGCCGAGATCGCTTTCGGCATAGGGCCGCACGGTTTCGATCAGCTCGGTCCCGTTGAAGATGTCGATCCGCTCGATCAGTGCCGCCGTGTGGACATCGACGTCAAACGCGATCGTGCCATCCTGGCAAATGGACGATATCGCCCATCATCGCCTTCCGCGGCCGGATGACCCTCCGCCGGCCCGAGCGCCGGATCGTCGTGGAAGAGTGTCGCCGGCCTGTCGAACCGGGCGCGAACGTCGATGAACATCCGCCCGCCCGGACCGCCCGATGGTGGCGTAATGGCGCCGCTTGCGCAGGCAATCCAGCAGCGCGCCGCGGGATAGCTCCGGCATCAAGTAGCAAGTGAGGCCGCCGATGGCGCCGAACTTGCCCGCACCGGCATAGCTCGCGCCGGGCCGGCCCTTGTGGCCGTCGGAGTTGGCGACGATGCCGACCCGGTAGCCCGCCTTCAAGGCATCGTGCACCAGCCATTCGAACGTGCCCCAGGAGGAATGCACCTCGACCGAGCGTTCGAACCGGCCGTCATGGGCGAGGCCGATGTCGGCATAGCGGCCGCCGCAATGGGCGAAGCACACGACGTCGAACTCTTTATGATGCGCGAAGGCCTTGAACGAGTCGGTCGGCGGTGTCGCAGTCGGTGTCGGCGATCGAACTGGTCCTCGACCAGCGCATGCGACGAGCGGCGGATCACGCGGCCCTCTTCCGGAAAATAGACGTTGCGGTCGCCGCCGAGCGCGGTATTGCCGGACCATTCATAGCCGGGCAGCGCGACAAACCGGTCGGGTTCGTCGAAGTCGGCCGTCAGCCGGTTCAGCTCGCTGCCAGAACGCTTGCGTGATCTGGAAGTCGTTGCCCTGATGGCCGCAGGCATCGACGAAGGCGCGGTCGCGCGCGAAGGCGAAGTATTCGTCGGCGCTGCCGGTGCCGATGGTTTCCTCGGACTGGCCGTGGATGTCGCCCCAGAACTGAACGAGTTCGGCCGGCGCGATGCGCAGCGGATTGGTTTCGGCCAGCACCGCGCCACGCGTCGTCGAGCAACTCGATTGCCACCTCGCCCGGGTTCGGCGACCGAAAGCCCGTCGATCTCGCAGGCAAATGGCCGGGTGCGAGCGTCGACATGCGCCGGCAGACCGTCGATCGCGCCGCGCGACCGCAGGGTCAGCCTGCGCGCTGCACGGTCGGACGGGTTGCCCCATTTGTCCTCGCCCTTGAGCTTCAGCGAAAAGCGCTCGCCGGGCCGCCGCAAGGTCGGCAGCACCGCGATATAGCGCTCCGGCGGCCCGGGCACGATGGCGATCGTGGGCTGCACCGGCAGCGGCTGAAAATTAAAAGTCGCGATCGGGTCGGCCAGCACACGGAATTCGAAGGTCCTCTCGCAGAAGGTCTGCAGCCGCATGCCGGGCGAGCCGAATTCGGTGACGCCGAAGCGGATCGATGATCTCGGTCGCCTTCCGTGCAGAAAGCCGCGCACCACCTTGATGAACAGCGTGCGGTCCCAGGGCCGGACATTGCCCTTCGGGATCGAAGCGGACGTCGAGTATGGCGCCGTTGGACGCTTCGACGGTGGTATAGTTGGCCGCCTTCGGATCGCTGAATTGCGGGTTGCTCTGGTCGGAGGCAAAGCGGAAGCACACCCGCAGCGAGCCGGAATCGTCGATGCCATAACGTCCGGCCGTATAGGTCAGCGTCAGCGACGCGTAGGACCCGGCCTCGAAATTCCCGGCCGGCGAGATCGTCGCCGTGCCCAGAAGATCCGGCGCAATCGCGGTCCGGATGACGCCGCTGTTCATGTCCTCCCAGGGACGCCGTTCGCCTGTCCGCCGACGATCTTGTTCATTGACGTATTCCTTTCATTTCACGGTCGCCGCGGCGCGCATCTTCCGTGATGCATGCGTCGAAACGGTAGCTGCGGCATTCAAGGTGATCAGGCTGAGAAGAATGGTCGATAGCGGCGGGTAATAGGAAATCAGCAACAGATCGAGGATCATCGACGCCGATATAGGGCAACGATCGCGACCACGATCCGCTCCAGCGGCACCTTGGTGATCGCCGAGGCGATGAACAGATCGACGCCGAGCGGCGGCGTTACCGTGCCGATGCTGAGATTGACCGCCATGATGACGCCGAGCACGATCGGATCGATGCCGAACGACATCGCCGCCGGATAGAGGATCGAGGTGAAGATCACGATTGCCGCGGCCGCGTTCATGATGCAACCGGCCAGCAGCAGCAGGATGTTGACGAACAGCAGATAGACCGCCTGGTTCCGGCGAGTCGCCGCCAGATAGCTCGAAATGGTCTGCGGGATCTGTTGATGGTGATCAGCCAGGCGAACAACCCCGCATTGTTCATGATGAACATCACGATGGCCGTCGACAGCACCGCCTTCAGGAAGGCCTGATAGAGGTCGCGCAAGGCTCAGTTCGCGATAGGCAAAGCCGACGATCAGGCCGTAGACGACGGCGACGACCGCGGCCTCGGTCGGCGTGAAGATGCCGCCATAGATGCCCGACAGGATGATCACCGGCATCAGCAGCGGCCAGAACGCGGACTTGAAGCTCGCGCAGATCATGGCCGAAGCCGGCGAACGTCGGTCGGCGTCCACGTTCTCGAACCGGCTGAGATAGCCGGTTCATCGCCAGGATGCTGACGCAGACGAGAATGCCCGGCAGAAAGCCGGCGATGAACAGATCGCCGATCGAGACGCCGGTGACGACGCCATACAGGATCAGCAGGATGCTGGGCGGAATGATCATGCCGGGCACGCCGGCTGCGGCGATGGTCGCGGCGGTGAAGACCGGCCGGTAGCCGCTTGCGCCTCCATCGGCGCGTTCATGACGCCGCCGATGGCGGCGACCGTCGCCGCGTTGGAGCCCGACAGCGCTGCGAAGAAACCGGAACTCAGCACCGCGACCGCGCCCAGCCCGCCGCGGAAATGGCCGACCAAGCGCGCCGGCGAAGTCGACCAGCCGCCGCGACATGCCGCCGATCGACATGATCTCGCCGGCCAGGATGAAGAACGGAATCGCCAGCAGCGGAAACGAATTGTTGGTCGCGACCATCCGCTGGATGACGATATCAAGCGTGATGCCGCCGAACAGCAGGCCGGCGACGCAGGACAGGCCCAGGGCGACCGCGATCGGCACCCGCACCAGCAGCAGTCCGAACAGTGACAGGAAGATGATGGCCGTGGCCATGGTGCGCGGTCCTCGGCAGGTCTCAGCAGTTCGGCCGCGACCGGCGGCGGCGCGGCGCGCGTGGACAGATCCAGGACAAGCGATTCCAGCGCATAGAGCAGCATGAAGACCGCGCCGACCGGCACCGCCGCATAGACACAGCTCATGGAAATTTCGAGCGCCGGCGAGATCTGCGGATAGACCGTGATCACCATTCTGATGCCGTAGACGGTCAGGATGATGAAAAAGCCGATGCAGAGCAGATTTGCGAAAATCAGCACGGCACGTCGCGCGCGCGCCGGCAGCCAGTCGACGGCCATCTCGACGGCCGCATGCATGTTGCGCCGCAGCGCGATCGCGGAGCCCAGGAACACCGACCAGATGAACAGGTAGCGCACCACTTCGTCCGGAAAGGCGAGCGAACTGTTGACGACGAAACGGAAGAACACGGCCGCCGCGGCGAGAGCCACCATGCCTGCAAGCGCGAGGACGCAGACGCCGCCGAGCATCAGTTCCGACCACGTCAGGGCTTTGCGGATGGAGGTCATGGTGTGTTCGATGATGCGTTCGGATGCGGCCTGCCGGGTCGTCACCGTGCGGCTCGTTGTATCAAGCGGAAATGGCGCGAGATCCAATGTTCCAAATTGGATCCCGCGCCGATGCTGGCAGCCTATTGCGTGTCGACAGCGGCCTTGATCAGCTTCTCGCCGATCTTGCCTTGGTATTCGTCCCAGACCGCCTTCATCTTTTCCTGGAACGCCTTGGTCTGTGCCGGCGTCAACTCGATCACCGTCATGCCATGGGCCTTCATGTCCTTGAGATATTCCGACTCCTTGCGCGTCGAGTTCCTGACGCTCCCAGTTCTGGGTCTCAATCGCGGCTTCCGTGAAAATCTTCTGCACGTCCGGCGGCAGCTTGACCCAGGTCTTGTCGCTCACCAGGAACATGATGCCCGCCCATTGGTGATGCGACAGGGTGATGTAGCGCTGGACCTTGTCGAAGCCGAAGGCGACGACATTGCCGATCGGGTTGTCCTGGCCGTCGACCGTGCCCTGCTGCAGGCCGGTGAACACCTCGCTCAGCGGCATCGGCGTCGGATTGGCGCCGAGCGCCTTGAAGGTCGCGACGTTGAGCGGATTGTTGACCACCCGGAACTTGATGCCCTTCATGTCGTCGGGCATGTGGACCGGCGTGCTCTTGGTGGTGATGGTCCGGAAGCCGCTTTCGTACATGGCCAGCGTCCGGATGCCGACCTTCTTGAGCATGCCGTCATAGAGCTGCCTGTCCGACCGGCCCGTCGGCGACCTTGTAGGCGTGCTCGCTGTCGCGGAACAGGAACGGCAGGTAGAAGATGTCGAGCGGCGGATAGAAGGTCGCGGCGTTGGTCGTCGGCACCAGCGCGATATCGACGACGCCGATCTGCATGCTTTCCATCAGCGCGCGCGGATTGCCGATCGTGCTGTTGGGAAAGACGTTGACCTTGATGTTGCCGCCGGTCTTTTTGCCGACGATCTCGGCGAATTTGACCGCGCCTTGCGCCAGCGGATGGTTTTCGGCGTAGGGATGGCCGAATTTCAGTTCCATTTTAGGGGCGGCGGCTCTCGGCCGAAGCCGGTGACACAGCCAAGGGAATCGCCAGCGGAACCGCAAGCGCTGCGGCAACCGCAAGGCCGTTCAGGAAATTTCGCGGCTGAGGGCATGCGCGCGCGGTCTGATCACGAAAGTTGATTGCGCGAAAAAGTTGCTTTGTCATTGACTCCTCCGTTGTGTGAGGATGGTGTCTCGTCCGGCCGATACGCCATCCGAACAAAATTCATGTCCTTGTTTGTCGTTCCTTTGGTGCAGTCCGCCCCTTGCGTCGTCCTTGTCGGCGAGATGGAAAACGCATGGCGCTAGGCTGCCAGCGACCGTGCGGTTTCTACCGGCGCTTCCGTCAACTCATATTCGTAGTCCACCGGTGGCACGAAGATCTTCTGGAAGGTGATGGGCGCGCGGCGGCGGCTGGTGGCGACGATCTGCAACAGCACGCAAGGCGTTTTGCCGGCCACGCCGATCCGCTTTGATATTTCCCGCGTCGGGACCTGCGCTTTTACCGTCTGATAAACCGCCAGCGTCGGGGCGTTGAATTCTTCGGCCAGAATTTGCTTGAGGTTAACGCTTTCAACGTCGGAAATCGGAAACTTGAGAATCCGCCCAAAGCGCGTTGCGCCGAGAAACATCTCGCTCCAGCAGGAAAACCGGTCGGATATGTTCATCAGTCGCCGGATGCGAATATAGCCATTTGCATCGGCTCCGAGCGCGCTGACGATGGCGGCGTCCGGCCGGGTCGGCGTGCGGTCGATCAGCTTGGCATAGACCGGGAAGAAGTCGCCGGTTTGGGGATCGCGAAAGCGATAGTGCCAGAGCTTATTGAGCGCCTGCCGACGCGCACGGATATAGGTGCCGCGGCCGTGCTCGCGCACCACCTCGCCATCGTTCATCAGCAGGTTCAGGGATTTTTGCGCCGTGCCGAGGCTGACGCCCAGCGCCACGCACAACTCGCGTTCGCCCGGCAGTTTCGCGCCGTCGGAAAGCTGTCCCGAAGCGGTCATCCTGGCGATGGCGTTATAAAGCTGGGCGATCTTCGACAGCCCGGGACGCTGCTCGTCTTTGAAAGCCTCCACAACGGCCTGCAACATCGCGGTCTGTTTGGAAGCAGCGGCTGCCATGACGTCCCGTTTCACGTTCGAAAAACGTTGCGCGCGACCGACATGAGACCAGCGGAAGCGAAGGCACCCGTCCGCGCGGTTTTGCCGGATACCAGCCGGCCGGCACGGCAAGACTGCACCCAATTAACTCCACAGCACAAGAGCTATATAGCACTAATCTTGTGCATTCGGCGCTGAAAGTTTGGTCCGTTGGTCGGAAAATGGACGCGATGAAAGGCCCGCAGTGCCAGCCGGCCCGCGGTGCCCGCAGGCGCGGGGCGCGCCGGCATGCCGGGAGGTTTCCAGATAATTGGTGCGGCCTCGGTAAAAGTCGTGGTGTGCGGAGGCGATGACGGCCGCGCTGCGCCGCCGAGCCGTGCACGTTTCAGAAAATTGTCCCGACCGCTGTCAACGTTCCGGCGCAATCACCGTCAATGTCGCGCTACGTGGAGACGATGATGGTTCAGCCACGCCAGCGGGACGGGCGCGTTTCAGATGTTTGGCGGGCCCCCGGTCAATGTCGCGGGATGGAAAATTGGAGTGCCAAGCTGTGCTCGGCCTTCGCGGAATGCAGACGCCAGCAGCCGCGAACGGCATTGACCGGTGTTAAAGGCGCCGGGCGCCGTCAAACGTGACGCGTCCAAAAACCCGCAGGCGTAAGCGCTACCACGCGCGGCGATATAGCCGGTCGAGCCACGCATGGCCGGAATTGAATCCAAGCCGGCGCATCGGGGCTGTGCGGCAGCCTGAAAGACTATTCGGCCGCCTCGGTGCGCGTCTCGCCGCGCGCGGCCTGGCCGGTGGGCGCAAACCGGGAAGCGTAAGCCTCGATATCGTCTATGGTCAGCCCGCGAACCGCATTGCCCTGCCGGCGGTTGTATTCCGGCGATTCCAGTTCGGTCCAGAATGTGTCGTTGAGACGATTGATCATGTTGAACATGGCGCTCGCCAGCGTGATCTCCACGATCTCCGCGTCGGAAAACAACCGCTTCATTTCCTGCCACAGCGCCTTGTCGCTTTTCGCGGTATTGCGCGTGACGGCGTCAGACCAGGCGATGACGGCCTTTTCTTTTTCGTTGAACAGCGGGTCGCTGCGATAGGTATCGCTCTGCATCGCTGCGATCTCGCCTTCGGTCAACCCGAGTGTCTGGCCGAGGATCGACGTATGCGCGGTACAATAGCTGCATTCATTAGCCATCGAGGTCTTGATCGTCGCCAGATTGCGGAGCCGCATGTCGCTGACGGCGCCCAGATTGGGTTGGCGGACAGCGGCGACGAATCCCAGGAACCAGCGCGCGAGATAAGGTGTGTGGTTGGACAGGATACGGACCAGATTTGAGGTCCGGCCAAGGAGTTGATTGGAGCCCTCGATTGTCGCCTTGGCGACACCAGTTGCCGCGTCGTCGGACATTCCCACAAAGCGTTGCATCGTTTGGTCTCCCCGGATTTGTTGGACCAGGCGACGACCTGTTGGATCGCCGCCTGCAACTGAGGCACTTAAACGGCCTCATTCAGATGGGAATGTTGCCGCCTTTTCGGCCGGCTCGCAAATGAAACATTGAGGCGCGTTTCCGGGCACTGCCGAAAATGCCCCGGAAATGGCAGCAGCCTCCCGCGCCCTAGTTTCGCAGGCGATCAATTGATCGCGATATTTATCGTCTTGGCTTCGGTGTAGCTGTAGAGTTCCTCAAGGCCTTCTTCGCGCCCGACACCGCTGTTCTTGAAGCCGCCGAATGGAACTGCCGTGTAATGCGCGCCGACGGTATTGATCCAAACGAAGCCGGCCCGCACCCGGCGCGCAGCCTTCAGCGCCTGGCCGATGTCGCGAGTCCAGATCGACGCCGTCAGGCCGTATTCCACGGCGTTGGCGATCTTGAACGCGCTGTCGAGATCGCTCCAGCGCATGGCGGTGAGAACGGGGCCGAAGATTTCCTCGCTCGCGATCCGCATGCTTTGTTTGGCGTCGCCGAAAATCGTTGGCTCGACCCAATAGCCGCGCTTGAAATCCTCACCGGGAGGCCGTTGACCACCGGTCAGGAGCCGCGCGCCGTCTTCCTGGCCGGCGCGAATGTAGTGCAGCACTTTCTGATACTGCAATGCGGAATTGACCGGACCCATTTCCGATTCCGCTGACAGAGGATCGCCAAGCTTGAGCTTCGCCACCCGCTCGGTTACCCGGTCGAGCACGGCATCGTAGATGTCTTCATGCACCAGCAGGCGGCTGGTGGAGCCGCAGGACTGCCCCTGCCACGCGAAGTTCATGCCGGAAATGGCGGCCTTAGCAGCTGCATCGACATCGGCATCGGGCAGCACGATCATCGGATTTTTGCCGCCGAGCTCGAGCGTGACATTTTTCACGCCGGTTTCTGCCGCCGCTTTCTGGATCGCGCGGCCGGTCTTTGTCGAACCGATAAAGGCGATGCGTTTGACATCGGGGTGGCGAATGATGGCGTCACCGACGACACCGCCGAGCCCAGTCACGATATTGAAGATGCCGGCCGGAAGGCATTCGCGCGCCACCTCCGCCAGCAAGAGCGCCGACAGTGGGCTGGTTTCCGGCGGCTTGACGATGACCGCGTTGCCGGCGGCCAATGCCGCGGCGGTTCGTGCCACGGCGAACATCAGCGGGTGATTGAACGGGGCGATACGGGCGACAATGCCGTACGGCTCGCGAACCGTGAGGTGCAGCATGTTGGACGTGCCGGGGATCGTCTCGCCCTTCAGTTCGTAGGCGAGGCCCGCGTAGTAGTTCAGGCTGTCGACGCCGGCTCTGACGTCGCCACGCATCGGCGTGATCGTGTTGCCGGTGTCCATGACTTCGATGCGCAGAATTTCGTCGGCCCGCTCAAGCAGGCGGTCCGCGAACACCCGCATCGTCTCCGCCCGTTCCTTTGGGCTGCGCTCGGCCCATTCCGGCCAGGCCTTGCCGGCTGCCTCGACCGCGCGATCCACGTCTCGCGCGGTCCCGGCGGGAGCGTGCCCGATGACCTCCTCGGTCGCGGGATTGACGGATTCGTCCCACGCTCCGCTATCGCTTTCGACGAGTTCGCCGCCGATCAACATGCGGTCATATGAAATGGCTCTTCGCGTCATCGCTGTTACTCACCCGGCATGGAAAAAGGAGAAATGCGAATGCCGATATTAGGCTGTTGCGAGAGCGCGTCCAAGAACGATCTGTGCGCTAGATCGGAACTCTGACAATTTGCGAACTACGTATGGCTAGCGTTCAATCCACTGTGCGGCTTTATGAAAAGAGCAATGACATCGGGATGCGTCTTTCTGATCTGTGTCTCCAATAAATTGACGATGGTTTCGACCTCCGAGGCATGACGCTGATTGTCGAAATCGATGTTCAAGCCGGCGACAATCTGATCAGGCGCCAAATGAACCGTGATCAGCTGTCCGACGCCCGTCACGCCGGAATGATCCCGGGCGATGCGCAGGATCGATTTCCGCGTCGCAATGCGAGCCTGCTCGCCGATCAGCAGATCTTTGCTTTCCCGCGCCAGGAACACGGCCGTGCCCCCGAGCACCAGGCTGATGCCGATGGACGCAATGCCGTCGAACTCCGGCATATCGAGAATCTCGGCGGCGAGGGTGCCAGCCGCCGCGAGGACCCAAGTCTTTCTTGGCGATCTCATCTTCGGTCGGCTGCTCGTCCTGCGGCCTCGGTCGCGGCTTGATGGCTGGCATGGCTGAAACTCCCATGGCGGAACGTTTAATTGGTAAGAACTGGTGCGGTTGGAAATCGTTCCCGCAGCGCTTACTTTGAAGTTCGACGACAATCGGGGCGCCCCATGAAGGCCATTCGATTTCATGAGACCGGCGGACCGGAGGTTCTGCGCGTTGAAGACGTTGCGCTCGCCGCCCCCGGCGCCGGCGAAATCCGCATCCGCCAGACCGCAATCGCCGTTAATTTTCGCGACATTCTGGCGCGGCGCGGTCGGCATGCGGTGAAATCGCTGCCGTCGGGGCTCGGCATCGAAAGCGCCGGGGTCGTCGAGGTGGTCGGGTCGGATGTCACGGACATCACTGTTGGCGACCGGGTCGCCTGCGTTTGCGGGCCGGACGGCGCCTATGCCGAGGCGCGCAATGTTCCCTCCGCGCGTGCGGTCAAGCTGCCGGATGGCATCGACGATCAAACCGCAGCTGCGATGATGGTGCGTGGCATGACGGCGCGTTACCTGCTGCATGCGACTTACAAAGTCCAGCGTGGCGATACCATTGTGATCCATGCCGCGGCGGGCGGTGTCGGCCTGATCGTCAGTCAGTGGGCCAGACATCTCGGCGCCACCGTCATCGGCACAGTCGGCAGTCCCGACAAGGTCGCGACGGCGCGCGCGCATGGCTGTGATCATATTTTCTTCTACGACGATTTTGTTGCCGGCGTTCGCGCGGTGACAAAAGGCGAGGGCGTTCCTGTTGTTTATGACTCCGTCGGCCGCACCACCTTCGAGAGATCGTTGAACGTGCTGCGCCCGCGCGGCATCCTGGCCTCGTTCGGCGAAGCCTCCGGCGACCCCGAACCGGTTGCGCCGCGCCGGCTCGGCCAACTTGGATCGATCTTTCTCACCCATCCGAGTCTGCCGGACTACACCGCCACGCGTGATGACCTGGTTACGACTGCGAACGACCTGTTCGATGTGGTGCTGAGCGGCAAGGTCAGTATCGTGACCAATCACCGCTATCCGTTGGCGGATGCGGGCCTTGCCCACCGCGACATCGAGCAGCGCCGCACCACCGGCTCGGTCTTGCTGATACCGTGAGGCGGGCCCACGATCACCAAAGCCGCGATGGGCTTTTGCACACCCGCAGCGACAATCCGGCAGGAAGCCTAAAGGCGCCTGCGCCAATGCGCCGCCGTCTCCGCCGCCTTGCATGAAGCAATAGGCCATGTTAATGATCTTTTGTGCGATGGCGCCTCGGTAAATACCAAAGAGGACCATGGGGAGGATGACGGCAGTGCGGCGAATTTCGGTGCGCAAGGCTTCGTCAAAGGCACGGCGGTCGAATGGCCAATTCCGCAATGGCGGTGTCACAGTTTCAACTGACATGACGCTTTGATTGGCGCGCGGAGATCCAAGGATGTTCAGCTCCGCCTCCAGCCTCCGCATCGTATCAGATAGGCCGGTCAACAGCGTCATCGACATGCATGTCCGCATTGCAAACGCTTTCCGCGATGAGGAGCGCCATCGGTGACATCAGCCGTCGCTGTCGGAAATGTCGAACAAGGCGAGCAAGCAAGCATGGCGCAAGGCGCTGACACCGCTTCTCGTGGCGGCTCAGCGCGTGTCGATAGCGCGCCGGGGCAGGAGAGCGTGGGCCCGGCCGATACCGCTCCGCTGCTGGAACTGGAGCGGCTGTCCCGGACCTATCGCGCGCGCGACGGCGTGCCGGTCCATGCCGTGAATTCGTTGTCGTGCAAGATCGGAGCCGGGGAGTTCATCTCGGTGCTTGGTCCGTCGGGCTGCGGCAAAAGCACCCTGCTGATGATGATCGCGGGATTGTTGGAACCGAGCGCAGGGCGGATATTCCTGCGCGGCCGCCAATTGCGTGGGCCGGAATTCGATATGGGCATCGTGTTTCAGGACCCGGTGCTGTTTCCCTGGCGTACCGTTCAGGCCAATGTCGAATTGCCGGCCGAAGTGAATGGCACCGACCGCGTTCGCCGCGCCCAGCGGGCTTGCGAACTGATCGAACTGGTCGGTCTCGGCGGCTTTGAACGGAAATATCCTTACGAACTGTCCGGCGGCATGCAGCAGCGGGTCGCGATCGCCCGGGCATTGATGCTCAAGCCCTCGCTGTTGCTGATGGACGAACCGTTCGGCGCGCTCGATGCCATGACCCGCGAGCAGATGAACCTCGAGATTCAGCGCATCAGCCTGGAATCGAAAACCACGGTCGTGTTCGTGACCCACTCGATTCCGGAAGCGGCGTTTTTGTCGGACCGGGTGCTGGTGATGACCGGACGTCCCGCCTCGATCCGGGAGGACGTGGTCGTCGATCTGGCACGGCCACGCGAGATCGATCTGATGGCGTCCGACCAGTTTGGCGTCTACGTGCGACGGCTCAGGAAACTCCTCGACGCCCAGGGAGGGACCTTATGAGCCAGGAGGTGATCGCCGGCGACGTGCCCGAAACGCGCAAACGCGGCTTTGACGCGAACCGGCTGCTGGAGAACGATTTTCTCATGGGGGCGCTGGCGATCTTCGCCATCCTCGCGATCTGGGAAGCGGCGACGGTTATCCTGGCGGTGCGGCCCTATATCCTGCCGGCGCCGACGACCATCGTGGCGCGGGTTTTCAAGGATCTCGTCGGCGGCGAAATCTACAAGCATCTGCCGATCACGCTCGCTGAAATTCTCATCGCCTTTGCGTTCGCGATCGCCGCCGGCGTGCTGTTCGGAACGATGGTCGCGCTCGTTCCGCTGGTCGAGCGCATGTTCTACCCGCTGGTGCTCGCGCTGCAGACCGTACCGAAGGTTGCCGTCGCTCCGTTGTTTCTGATCTGGTTCGGCTTCGGCATGCAGTCGAAGATCGTCACGGCGGCGCTGATCGCGTTCTTTCCCATCTTCATCAATGTCGTGGCCGGGCTGAAAGCCGTCCAGCCGCAGCGAATCCAACTGATGCGCGCGCTCAAGGCCAGCCACTTCAAGACCTTCATGAGCGTGCGGCTGCCCAGCATGCTGCCGTTCCTGTTCGCCGGACTGCAGATCGGGCTGGTGTTTGCGATCATCGGCGTCATCGTCAGCGAATTCATCGGCGGCACCAAGGGCCTCGGCGTTCTCATCATCATGCGCCAGGGCGAGATCGACACCGCCGGTGTGTTCTCGGTGCTGATCTATCTGTCGATCATGGGTCTGACGATGAGCTTCCTGCTGCGCCGCGTGGCCCAGTACTACACCTTCTGGGAGCAACAGAAATCCTGACCTCGCGATACGGAGCCGGAGGGGCGGTGCGACGCCAAGCCGCCGGCAAAGCCGGTGAACAACGAAAATCAATTGAACAGGAGGAAAGCCAATGCGAGCCAAACTCTCATATATCCTGCGCGGAGCGCTGGTCGCGCTCGGCCTGATGGCGAGCCAGGGACCAGTTGCCGCTCAGGACAAGTTCGTCTTCCTGGCTGCCGGCAGCATTCCGAGCATCGTCTATCTGCCGGTCTATGTCGCCGAACAGGCCGGCTTCTTCAAGGAGGAGGGGCTCCAGGTCGAAGTCCGCTATGCGCGCGGCGGTCCGCTCACCGTCCAACTCGTTGCCGCCGGCGACGCCGATGTCGGCCATATCGTCTGGGAGCCGGCGCTCCAGGCGTATTTGAAGGGTGTCAAAGGCAAGTTCATCTATCAGACCTATACCCGCTCCAGTTTCTACCTTGCCGACAAGGCCAGTTCCGACATCAAGAGCGGCAAGGACCTCGCCGGCAAGCGCATCGGCGTCAGCTCGATGCAGAGCCCCGGCATCTTCATGGCCAAGTCGATTGCCCGCAACGCCGGCGTCGATCCGGCGTCCATGACGTTCCTGCCGGTCGGGGTCGGCGCGTCGTCACTGGCGGCGCTCGAAGACGGCAAGGTCGACGTCCTGTCGTTCTGGGATACGCTCTACGCCAGCTATGAGGCGGGCGGCGCCAAACTTCGCTATATCCGTCATCCCGTGCTGGGCGATGTCGGCAACGGTGGATTTTACGCCACCGCAGCCAATATCAAGGCCAAGCATGCCGCGTTCCAGAAATTCACCCGCGGCATTGCCAAGGCCACCGCCTTCCTGCTTGCCGGTCCGGAAGCAGCGTTGCAGATGTACTGGAAGGTCAATCCAAGCGCCAAGCGCGGCGACGAAGCCGCCGCGCTGAAAAAGGGACTGGCGGAACTGAAATTCGTGTCGCATACGTGGAATATCAACCGGCGTCCCGACAAGCGCTTCGGCTTCATCGACGTCAACCAGGTGCAGACCTTCATCGATGTCTTCACCAGCGAACGCGGTATCAAACAGAAGATCGACGCCAAGGACATCGTCGACAACGAGTTCATCGATGGTGCCAACACGTTCGACCTGGCCAAGGTCCAGAAGGAGGCGCGCGACTGGAAGCCGTAATAGCCCGAAACCACTTCACGATGGCGGGCCGGCTGAGCGATGAAACAGCCGGCCCGTAACGCTCCAGACCAAGCGCGCCAAGCCGGCGCAGAATGTGCAATTCGCCCATGACCGATGCCACCCGCTCCGCCAAACTGTTTCCAACCACGCTGGTTGGCAGCTACCCGCAGCCCGATTGGCTGATCGACCGCAAGCGGCTCGCCGAAATCGTTCCGCCGCGGGCGCGGGCCTCCGAACTCTGGCGCATCGACGAGCCGCTGTTGCAGGAGGCGCAGGACGACGCCACTCTGATCGCGATCCGCGAGCAGGAACGCGCGGGTGTCGACATCATCACCGACGGCGAGATGCGCCGGGAAAGTTATTCCAACCGTTTCGCCACCGCTTTGGATGGCTTGGACAGCGACAATCCAGCGCAGGTGCCGGCGCGCACGCCCGGCCGCTTTCAGATCGTGCCAAGGGTGGTCGGCCCCATCCGCCGCACCCGTCCGGTTCAAGTCCGCGATGTTGAATTTTTGCGCGCTCAGACCGATCGGCCGATCAAGGTCACCATTCCTGGGCCGTTCACGATGACCCAGCAGTTGCACGACGAGTATTATAACGACGATGCGGCGCTGGTGATGGATTGCGCGGCCGCGCTCAACGATGAAATCAGGGAGATGGTGGCCGCCGGAGCCGACGTCATTCAACTCGACGAACCGTTTCTGCAGGCGCAGCCGGAGCTGGCGCGGCAGTTCGCCCTTCCGGCGATCGACCGGGCGCTCGCCGGGATCACCGCGGTCACGGCGCTGCATTTGTGCTTCGGCTATGCGGCGCGGGTCGCCAACAAGCCGTCCGGCTATTCGTTCCTGCCGGAGCTTGCCGCATCGACGGTCAATCAGGTTTCGGTCGAGACCGCACAGCCGCACCTCGATTGCGCGGTCCTCGCCAGCCTGCCCAACAAGACCATCATTCTCGGTGTGCTCGATCTCGGCGATGCGAATGCCGAGACCGCCGAGACCGTCGCGGCGCGTATCCGCCAGGCACTGCCGTATGTGGACGCCGACCGCATTGTCGTCGCGCCCGATTGCGGGATGAAATATCTCACCCGCGCGCTGGCTTTCGCCAAGATGCAGGCGATGGTGGAGGGTGCCGCGATCGTGCGGCGCGAATTGACCGGCTGAGCCCGTCAGCACCGCGACCGCCAATCGGTCGCGGGCGCGGCTTTGACTTTCTTTATTTCAGTTTCAGGTCGATGCGGACCTGATCGCCGCGATAGATGCCTTCGCCGATGAACACCAGGCAACCCGTGCTGTCCGCCACCGAGCGATGGACGCAGGCGACGGGCGCATTCAGTGGCAGGTTCAGCGCTTCGGCTGTCTCCACGTCGGCGGTGCCGATTGTCAGGGTCTGGCGCGCGTCGGAGATCGTCAGCCCGGGAATGTCGGCGATCAGCCGCAGCGAAGTCTTGGTCTCAAGTACTTTTTTCGAGATCCCGCGGCTCAGCCGATCGTCGATGTAATTGTCCGCCAGCAGGAACGGCGAGCCGTTGCGCGCGTGCCGGCGGCGGACCCGGCGATAGGACGGCGCCAATTCGCCGATCGGATGGGGCACCTGCGGCGGACGTTGTCCGCGTTCGTCGGACAGGACTTCGATCACGGCGCCTTCGCGGGACATCAGAAGACCCGACCAGTCGGTCGCGACCTCGCACCACAATTGTTCCTGCGTCCGCTCGCGAACGAACGTTCCCTTGGCCCGGAAACGCTCGATCAAGCCTTCTTCGGCCAGCACATCCAGCGCCTGGCGGATGGTGGCGCGCGCCACGCCGCATTCGGCAGCGAGATCCTCGACGGTGGGCGTCTGCGTTCCTGGGCGCCATTGGCCCGACTGGATGCGGCGCCGGAACAGGCTCGCAAGTTGGATATAGCGGGAAACCGCGCTGCGGCTGAAATCCACCGCCGATTTTCCTGTCGTGTCGCTCGTCGCCACGGGTTTGCCTCGCCTGCCTAACGAAAGTACACAATAACTAGACTATTGGCCTTTTGCAATCCCGGCATCGCTGATCACCGGCCGTTGCACACAGATGCGAGGGGCTCCGCGCCGCCGGGTGGCTAAAAATCACGGGTTGGACAGGTAGGCATCCAGCTCGCGCATCAACCGGCTGATCATCGCCACGCGGGTTTCGTGGGTGATCGAAGCGGAATGCGGCTGCAGCACGACATTGTCGAATGCTAGCAGGCGCGGGTCGAGACTGGGCTCGGTCGCGAACACGTCGAGCCCGGCGCCGGCGATCTTGCCGTCCCGCAGCGCATCGATCAGCGCGGCCTCGTCGACGGTCGATCCGCGCGACACATTGATGAGATAGCCGTTCGGCCCCAGCCGCTCCAACACCGCTGCATTCACGATATGGCGTGTTCCTTCGCCACCGGGGCATGAGATCACCAGAACGTCCGCCGCCTGCGCCAGCGCGTTCAGATCGGCGGCGTATGGATACGGCACGTCCGGTTGGGCGCGCGGGCCGTGATACATGATCCGCATGCCGATGCCCTCGGCCAGCCGCGCCGCCCGGCGGCCGATCTTGCCGAAGCCGACAATGCCCATGACCTTGCCCGCAACGCGGGTCGACGGCGGCATTCGTTCCTTCGTCCACCGTCCGGCGCGGACGAAGCGGTCGGCTTCCGCGACCCTGCGCATGGTCGCATAGGTCAATGCGATGGCGGCCTCGCCGACATCGTCGGCAAGCTCGTCCGGCGTGTTGCAGATCGCGATATTCCTGCGGCGCGCGTCCGCCAGGTCGATCCGGTCGAGGCCGGCGCCGTTGCAGATAACGATGTCCAGGTCCGGCAGGGCATCGAGCGTCGCATGATCAATGCCGTGCATGCTGGTCGTAACGGCAATGCGGATCCCGCGCGCCGGCGCCGCCGGCCAGCCGGTCACGGCATCGGTCGTGACGATCGCGCAGCGTTTGGCCAGCGCGGCCCGAAGGTCGGGCGGAACCACGGTCAGCAGCAGGGCTTGCGGAAGGCTCGTCACTGTCACGGGCGCTGACCTCCATCGTCTGCCGGAACCGATAGTCGGAACAGGCGTCTCCGCCATCGCCGACCGGCGTTGTTCAAGCCCCGGTGTTAGACAATCTTGGACCAGAGAGCTAGTATATTGACCTAAGCGGACGAGCGTCCGAAAGAGTTCGGGGTGGAGAGCGAGCCGTGGCGATTACCTACGACGCGGTGAAAACGGTGGCGGCGGAACTTTACGGAAGCTGCCTGAAGAAAATCCCCGAGGATACCAAACAAGCGCTGCGCTCCGCCTATGAGGCCGAGACCAACGAGGGCGCCCGCAAGATTCTCGCCATGATGTTGCGCAGCGCGCAGGCGGCGGAAGACACCAGCCGCCACGTCTGCTCCGACGCCGGCATCCCGGTGTACTTCGTCAAGGTCGGCACCGCCGCACAGATGCAGGGCAACATCAGGCAGGCGATCAGCGACGGCTTCGATCATCTGGTCGCCACCATCGATCCGCCGATCCTGAAACACGTCACCAATCCCCTGACCAACGAACGCAGCTATCACGGCAAGGACATGCCGATGATGAGCTTCGATCTCGTCGACGGCGCCGACTATCTTGAGATCACCTGCTCACCCAAGGCGCTGGGCTCCGGCCGCTGGGCGGCGCTGGAGATTTTCAGTTTTCCGTCGCTCGCGGTGATTGAAAAATACGTGATGGATTGCGTCCTCAAGGCCGGTTCGCAACATTGCCCGCCGGTCGTGATCGGTGTCGGCATCGGCGGCACCTTCGATCACTGCGCGAAGATCGCCAAGCTTGCGGCCTTGCGGCCGTTCGGCGAGCGCAATCCGGAGCCGGTGCTCGCCGATATGGAGGAGCGCCTGCTCAAGGCCGTCAATCGGACCGGTTTCGGGCCGATGGGAACCGGCGGCGACACGACGGCGCTCGCGGTGAACATCGAATATGCGTCCGGCCATGGCTTCACCCCGGTCGCGGTCTGTTTCAATTGCTGGATCAACCGCCGCGCCTCGGCGCGTATTCTCAACAGCGGCGAAATCATTCGCTTCGAGTAGGGGTCCGCGATGCGCGAAGACGTCCGCCTGAAGCTGCCGTTGAGCGAAGCGGATGTGCGCAATCTATCGGCCGGGGATTTCGTGCTGCTCGATGGCGACATCGTGTTGACCGCCGGACTGCCGACCCACGAGCGCATTCGCGACCATATGCGCGCCGGCAAGCCGCTGCCGATCGACATCACCGGCGGCACGCTGTTTCATCTCGGCAGCTACAGCCAGGAGCGCGACGGCCGCTTCGACGTGCTCTATATGAATCCGACTACCAGCACGCGCTTCAATCCGCTGATGCCGGAACTGATCCGGCACTTCAAGTTGCGCCTGGTTGGCGGCAAGGGCGGTCTCGACCGCGCCTGCGCGGACGCCATGCAGGAGGTCGGCTGCGTCTATCTGTCATTCCTGGGCGGCGGCTCGCCGCTCCATACCGACGCGATCAAGAGCGTGGTGGATGTCGCCTGGGACGACCTTGTTTCGCACTATCGTCTGGTCAAGCTGCGGGTCGCGAATCTCGGGCCGCTGGTGGTCGGCATCGACAGCCATGGCCGCAGTTTATTTGACAGTCTCGGCCACGCGGCCGACGCGCGGCTGCCCGAAATCATGGATGAACTCGACGCCGGCCGCGCGGCGTTTCAGGCCAAGCGGTGACCGCACGCCGGCGGCGCCTGTCGCATGGCGCCGAATGCGCAAACCGCTGAGCGGTCAGGCATTGCGCGCGGCGGTTCCGCCGTCGTAGGCATCTTCCGGCGCGATTTCGGGTTCGGGCGCGGCCGGCCGCGGGATACTGAACAGCCGGTCGACCACCGCATAGTCCATGTAACCCAGCCGCGCGATCGGCTTCATCCGCGTCACGTCGACATGGCCATTCACGATGACGGAATCGTCGATATAAACGCCGATGACTTCCCCGATCACCATGGACGACGCGCTGCGAACGCCGTCGGACGTGATCAGTTCGACGGTCTTATAATATTTGCACTCGAGCGCGACCGGTGATCGCGCGACCCGTGGCGGCTTCACCTGGCACGATGGGACCATCTCCAAGCCGACTGCCGCCGGTTCGCTGATCGCGGGACCGTATGTGGCGGAGGTGGCATTGACCTCTTCGCGCAGTTCGTAGGTCGCCATGTTGGCGACGAACTCGCCGGTGTCCTCCGCGTTGCGCTGCGAAATCCTTGCGCGGTTTGCTGGAGAACATCACGAACGGCGGATAGGACGACACGATGTTGAAGAAACTGTAGGGCGCCAGGTTGACGACCCCGTCGCGGTCGACGGTGGAGATCCAGCCGATCGGCCGCGGCACCACCAGCGCCGCGAATGGATTGTGCGGCAGCTTGTGATCGTTCTGGCGGGGATCGTAATACATGGCCGTTCCCACGCGTCAGATGACGCCCTCGCGCTTCAAGGAATCAATTTCGCTGTCGGCGAGGCCGAGCTCGTGCAGGATGTCGGCCGTATGCTGCCCGAGGGCCGGCGGCACCCGGTCATAGACGATCGGCGCGTTCTGCAGGCGGATCGGATTGCGAACCTGCGGCAGCGTGCCGGCGAGCGGGTGATCCATCTCCACCACCGCGCCGCGATGCTTGAGCTGCGGTTCCTCGAACACCTGGGGAATGGTGTTGATCGGGCCCGACGGCACGCCGGCCTTCTGCAGCGCGGCCAGCAGCGCGTCACGGTCCCAGCCGGCAAAGACTTCCGTCAGCATGCCGATCAGTTCATCGCGATCGCGGACACGGCCGGCATTGCGCACGAAGCGTTCGTCGCGCAATTCCGGCCGGTCGAGCACGTCGCAGAGCTTTGCGTATTGGCCGTCATTGCCGACCGCGAGCACGATCTCGCCGTCGCCGCACTTGAACACCTGTTGCGGCATGATGTTGGGGTGGCCGTTGCCGTAGCGCTGCGGCGTCTTGCCGGTGAGCAGATAGTTCATCGCCTGGTTGGCGAGCATCGCCGCCTGCACGTCGAGCATGGCGAGGTCGATATATTCGCCGGTGCCGGACACCTCGCGATGCGCGAGCGCCGCCAGCGATGCGATGGTAGCGTACATCCCGGTCATCAGATCGAGGATCGGCACGCCGACCTTCTGCGGCCCGCCACCCGGGCGGCCATCCGCCTCGCCGGTGATGCTCATCAAGCCGCCCATCGCCTGAATCATGAAATCGTAGGCGACGTCGTTCTTGCGCGGGCCGGTCTGCCCGAAGCCGGTGATCGAACAATAGATCAGCCGCGGATTGACCGCCTTGAGATCCTCATAGGAGAGGCCATAGCGTGCCAAGGTGCCGACCTTGAAATTCTCGAACACGATGTCCGACTTTGCCGCCAATGCCCGGATGACGGCCTGTCCCTTCGGTTGCGTCAGATCGATTGTAAGCGAGCGCTTGGCGCGGTTGGTGCAGAGGAAATAGCCGGACTCGCGGGTCTCGGTGCCGTCGCGGGTCTTGAGGAAGGGCGGCCCCCAGCCGCGGGTCTCGTCGCCAACCTCCGGGCGCTCGACCTTGATCACGTCCGCGCCAAGGTCCGCCAGCAACTGGGTCGCCCAGGGGCCCGCCATGACGCGGCTGAGATCCAAAACGCGGACATGCGACAACGGTCCAGCCATGACTTGTCCTTTCGGAAAACCGGTCTGCGGCCGCGCGCGGCCGGCGCGGCAGGGCAACTCAAAACACCAATAACCTAGCCTATCGAGTGATTGCAAGCTACCCGGGCCGCCCAGGCCGGTGCGGGCTGCAATGGACAAATCCAGGCGGCGTTTGCTAGGCAGCGCGCGGTTGCGCCGAGGCTCGAACATAGCCCGGCCGCGCTATCGGCCTGATCAATCGCAGTTGTTGCCGGTCATTTTGCCGGCTTGATGTCCGGGTTCAAACAGAAAAAATTTGTTGGATCGTAGGTCCGCTTGATCGCGGCAAGACGCGGATAATTGTCGCCATAGGCCGCACCAATGGTGTCCGGGCTCTCCCCCTTCAAGCCAGGCTGATGGCCGGCGACCGTGATTTTTCAATTTGGCAAATGACAATTTGGCAACTGAAACGTGATCGCAATTGCCGGTCCAGTACCGATTGCCGCACTGGTTCGAAAATTCAAGATGAATAGGCATTGCAGATTGCCGGCACGCCAACCCTGGAGTGGGTCTTCCAGAGTGACAATACGCCCCATGTTGACCCTGGGTAAGCGAGCCATGTACCCTGAAAACAGTTTCGTTTTCCGGCCTGTCATTCGAATCCGATCACTTTCGCGATATTTGCCGGGTCGATATTCGCCGGATCAATGACACGGATGCAGCGTCGCAACCGTCCAATATCGCATCGATATCAAGCAATGTCAGGGAGAACCGTCGTGGCTTCAAGAAATTCGGGCACCGGATCGCGGACCACCGACGGCCGCGGACGCGTGTATGAAAGTGTTCTCGATACGATCGGCGATACGCCCTGCATCCGCGTCAACAATCTGGCGCCGAAGCATGTCAAACTCTACGTGAAGGCGGAGTATTTCAACCCGGCGTCGTCGGTGAAGGACCGGCTCGCCGTCAGCATCATCGAGGAAGCCGAACGCTCCGGCGCGCTCAAGCCCGGTCAGACCGTGGTCGAGGCCACCAGCGGCAACACCGGCATCGGCCTTGCCATGGTCTGCGCCGCCAAGGGCTATCCGCTGGTGGTGACGATGGCGGAAATCGTTTTCCATCGAGCGGCGCAAGCTGATGCGCTTTCTCGGCGCCAAGGTCATCTTGACGCCACGCGCCGCCAAGGGCTTCGGCATGTATCAGAAGGCCAAGGAACTGGCCGACGCCAACGGCTGGTTCTATGCCCGCCAATTCGAGACCGCGGCCAACGCCAAGATCCACGCCAACACGACCGCGCGGGAGATTCTTGCCGACTTTGAGGGCCAGCGTCTGGATTATTGGGTGACCGGCTATGGCACCGGCGGCACCATCACCGGGGTCGCGCGCGTGCTGCGCGAGAAACGGCCCGACACCAAGATCATCCTGAGCGAGCCGGCGAATGCGCAGCTTGTCGGCAGCGGCACGGCCCAGGAGCGCGATGCCGACGGCGCGCCGGCCGTGAGCCATCCGGCTTTCGAGCCGCATCCGATCCAGGGCTGGACGCCGGACTTCATTCCGCTCGTCCTGCAGGAATTGATCGACAAGCATTACTACGACGAACTGATTCCCGTGCCCGGACCGGCCGCCATCGAGTGGTCGAACAAGCTCGCGCAGAAGGAGGGCATCTTCACCGGCATTTCCGGCGGCGGAACCTTCGCGATCGCGATGCAGGTTGCCGAGAAGGCCGCCCCCGATTCGGTGATCCTGTGCATGTTGCCGGATACCGGCGAACGCTATCTGTCCTCGCCGCTGTTCGAGAAGATCGCCGAAGTCATGACCGAGGAGGAGATGGCGCTCTCCCACTCGACACCCGGCTTCCAGATGCCGGCGTCCTGAGGGCGGCACTGCCATTCGATCACGGGTCTAGGGCTCCGTTCATCAGCGCGAAAGCGGGTGCCCGCCGGTCATCGCCGGCCCGCCGGCATGGGCCCGTTCCCGCTTTCGCGGGACCCGACGCAGACGCGACTTTCCCCAAAAGACCGCGGGCAGCGGTTGCTGCGGCATGATCAAACGGGCCGGAATCTCCAAATAAGTCACTGAAAAATCGCGAAGTATCGCCATGCGCCGAAAAGCTTTAATCTTAAATATTTAAGCTTGAAATATCTGCGGCGCCGTTCCATGATCACGCCACGACACGATGGACAGGTGGCTGGTCATGAAAATTGCGTGTCTTGGCGGCGGCCCGGCGGGTCTTTATTTCGCGATCAGCATGAAGCTGCGCGACTCCGCGCATGACATCACGGTCTTCGAGCGCAACCGCCCCGACGATACCTTCGGCTGGGGCGTCGTGCTGTCCGAGGAGACGCTGAAGAATCTCGCGGCGAATGATCCGGTCAGCGCCGTGGCGATCCGCCGGTACTTCGCCTATTGGGACGACATCGCCGTCCACTATCGCGGCGAGCGCATCGTTTCGACCGGCCACGGCTTCTGCGGCATCGGGCGCAGGCAATTGCTGCATTCTGTTGCAGCGGCGGGCGCGCGAACTCGGCGTCGATCTGCGCTTCGAAACCGAGATCGCCACCGCGACAGAACTCGCCAAGACCCACGACCTCGTTGTCGCCGCCGACGGGCTCAATTCGGTCGTGCGCGCGGAATTCGCCGAGCACTTCAAGCCCAACACCGACTATCGCAAGTGCAAGTTCGTTTGGCTTGGCACGCACCAGAAATTCGACGACGCCTTCACCTTCATCTTCGAGGAGACCGAGCACGGCTGGGTCTGGGCGCACGCTTATCAGTTCGACGCCGATACCGCGACGTTCATCATCGAATGCTCGGACGAGACCTGGAACAAATTCGGCTTCGGCGAGATGTCGCAAGCGGAATCGGTGGCGACCTGCGAGCGGCTGTTCGCCGGACATCTCGGCGGCCACAAACTGATCTCGAACGCGCGCCATCTGCGCGGCTCGGGCTGGCTCAATTTTCCGCGGGTGCTGTGCGAGACCTGGTCGTACCGCAACATCGTGTTGATGGGCGACGCCGCCGCCACCGCGCACTTCTCCATCGGCTCTGGAACCAAGCTGGCGATGGAAAGTGCGATCGCCATGGCGTCCTATCTTCACAGCGAGCCGGACATGGCCGCGGCGTTCCGCAAATACGAGGACGCCCGCCGCACCGAGGTCTTGCGGCTGCAGTCCGCCGCGCGCAATTCGCTTGCCTGGTTCGAGGAGGTCGAGCGCTATCTGCATCTCGATCCGGTGCAGTTCAACTATTCGCTGCTGACGCGCTCGCAGCGCATCAGTCATGAGAACCTTCGCCTGCGCGACAAGGGCTGGCTCGAGGGCGCCGAAGCGTGGTTCCAGCATCAGGCCGGCGGCGGCGACGCGCCGGTGCGCCGGCCGATGTTCGCGCCGTTCCGCCTGCGCGACATGACGTTGAAGAACCGCATCGTGGTCTCGCCGATGGCGCAATACAAGGCGGTCGACGGCTGTCCGACCGATTGGCATGTCGTGCATTACGGCGAGCGCGCTAAGGGGGGCGCCGGTCTCGTCACCATCGAAATGACATGCGTCAGCCCGGAAGGGCGCATCACGCCCGGCTGCACCGGCATGTATTCACCCGCGCACGAGGCGGCGTGGAAGCGCATCGTCGATTTCGTGCACACCGAGACCGACGCGAAGATCTGCTGCCAACTCGGCCATTCCGGAGCAAAGGGCTCGACCCAACTCGGCTGGGAGGAGGCCGACGCCCCGCTCGGTGACGGCAACTGGCCGCTCATCTCCGCGTCCGACGTGCCGTGGTCGCCGCGCAACCAGCGGCCGCGCGCGATGGACCGCGGCGACATGGACCGCGTACGCGACCAGTTCGTCGCCGCCGCGGAGATGGCCGACCGCGCCGGCTTCGACATGCTCGAACTGCATTGCGCGCACGGCTATCTGCTGTCCTCTTTCATCACGCCGCTGACCAACACGCGCACCGACGAATACGGCGGCAGTCTTGAAAACCGCATGCGCTATCCGCTGGAAGTGTTTCATGCGGTGCGCGCGGTTTGGCCAAAACACAAGCCGATCTCGGTGCGCATTTCGGCCAACGACTGGGTCGGCGCCGACGGCATCGAGCCGGAGGAAGCGGTCGCGATCGCGCGCCTGCTGCGGGAAGCCGGCGTCGATATTTGTGATGTGTCGGCCGGTCAGACATCCATCCAGGCCCGGCCGGTCTACGGCCGCATGTTTCAGACGCCGTTCTCGGATCGCATCCGCAACGAGACCGGCATGGCCACGATGGCGGTCGGCAATATTTTTGAACCCGACCATGTCAACTCGATCCTGATGGCCGGTCGCGCCGATCTCGTCTGTCTGGCGCGGCCGCATCTCGCCGATCCTTATTGGACCTTGCGGGCCGCGGCGCGGCTCGGTGACCGGGGCGAGAACTGGCCGGATCCCTATCGGCCCGGACGTGATCAACTCTACCGTCTCGCCGAACAGGCCGAGGCGGTATCGACGCAGGTGTAGCAACCGATGGCCGCGCTCGACGGACATCATGCGCTGGTGACCGGTGGCGGAACCGGCATCGGTGCTGCGGTGGCAGCGACGCTGGCGCGGGCCGGCGCGACGGTGACGATATGCGGCCGGCGCGCCGAACCGCTCTCGGAAATCGCCGCCGGCGATCCAAACATCCGCACCGTGGTCGCCGACGTCACCGACGAAGCGGCGATGGCGGAAATCCACGCGCAGGCGGAAGCAGACGGCGCGGCGATCGACATCGTCATCCCCAATGCCGGCATGGCCGAAAGCGCGCCCGCGCACCGGACTTCGCTCGAGGCCTGGAACCGGACGCTCGGCGTCAACCTGACCGGCGCATTTCTCACCGTGAAGCCGGCGCTTTCCGGCATGCGCAAGCGCGGTTTCGGGCGCATCGTTTTCATTGCCTCGACCGCGGGGCTCAAGGGCTATGCCTATGTGGCGCCCTATGTCGCGGCCAAGCACGGCGTGGTCGGGCTCGCCCGCGCGCTCGCCGCGGAGACCGCCGGCACCGGCGTCACCGTCAACGCGGTCTGTCCCGGCTACACCGACACGCCGATGCTGGCGAGTTCGGTCGAACGCATCGTCGCGACCACAAAGCGTGACGCCGACGACGTGCGCGCGACGCTCGCCGCCGGCAATCCGCAAGGCCGGCTGATCGCGCCGCAGGAGGTCGCCGACGTTGTGTTATTTCTGTGCAGCACCACCGGCACCGCCATCACCGGGCAGACTATCTCGGTTTCCGGAGGCGAAACATGGTGACCGCGCCGCGGGCCGCACCAGGCAATGACAACGACAGCAAGGCGCGGTTGCGGCTGTGGATCCGGCTGTTGCGGGCGACGCGGTTAATCGAAGGCGAAACGCGCGAGCGGTTCAATGGCCAGTTCGACGTCACGGTGCCGCGCTTCGACGTCATGGCCGCGCTGTGGCGCAAGCCGGACGGCATGCTGATGAGCGAGCTGTCGCGCTTCCTGCTCGTTTCGAACGGCAACGTCACCGGCATCGTCAGCCGGCTGGTGGAGGAGGGCTTTGTCGTGCGCGCGCAGCGCGATGGCGACCGCCGCACCTCCTTCGTGCGGCTGACGGTAAAAGGCCGCAAGGCCTTCGCGGAGATGGCGGCGGCGCACGAGCGCTGGATCGACGAACTGCTCGCCGGCATCTCGGTGCGCGATGCCGAACAGATGGCGGCGAAGCTCAGGACCTTCAGCAGCGAATGGGAGGGCGGACTATGACCGCGATGGCCGCAGGCGCGCCGGAACATTTTCTCTGGCGCATGGATGGCGGCGTCGCCGTCGTCCGGTTGAACCGGCCGGACCGGAAGAACCCGCTGACGTTTGAAGTCCTATGCCGAACTGCGCGACACCTTCCAGGCGCTGCGCCACGCCGACGACGTGAAAACCGTCGTCATCCTGCCGAACGGCGGCAACTTCTGCTCCGGCGGCGACGTGCATGATATCATCGGTCCGCTAGTTGCGATGGACATGAAAGGCCTGCTCGCTTTCACGCGCATGACCGGCGATCTGGTGAAAGCCATGCTCAATTGCGGCAAGCCGATCATCGCGGCCGTCGACGGTGTGGCCGTCGGTGCCGGCGCGATCGTCGCGATGGCGTCCGACCTGCGTCTCGCGACGCCGGAGGCCAAGACCGCGTTCTTGTTTACGCGCGTCGGCCTAGCCGGTTGCGACATGGGCGCCTGCGCGATCCTGCCGCGCATTATCGGGCAGGGCCGTGCGGCGGAACTGCTCTACACCGGCCGCACGATGAGCGCGGCCGAAGGCGAACGCTGGGGCTTCTATAACCGGCTGGTCGAGGCCGGCAAGCTCGAGATCGAGGCGCTCGCGCTCGCGCAACAATTGGCGTCTGGTCCGACCTTCGCTCACGGCATCACCAAGACGCAGCTCAATCAGGAATGGTCGATGGGGCTTGAGCAGGCGATCGAGGCGGAAGCGCAGGCGCAGGCGATCTGCATGCAGACCAGGGACTTCGAGCGCGCCTACCGCGCCTTCGTCGCCAAGGACAAGCCGATTTTCGAGGGCAATTGATGGCGGACAAGAGCTATCTCGGCTGGCCGTTTTTCGAGGAACGCCATCGCGCGCTGGCGGCTGCGATCGATGACTGGTGCGCCGCGCACCTGCCGGTCGATCACGGCGATGTCGATGCCGCCTGCCGCGGTCTGGTCGCACGCCTCGGCCGCGACGGCTGGCTGACGCATTCCGCCATCGACCCGGACGCGCCCGGCACGCTCGATGTCCGAACGCTCTGCCTGATGCGCGAGACGCTGGCGCGCCACGACGGCCTTGCCGACTTTGCCTTCGCCATGCAGGGTCTGGGAGCCGGTGCCATCAGCCTTTTTGGCAATGGTGCGCAGCGGCAATGGCTCAAGCGCACGCGCGGGGGCGAAGCGATCGCCGCCTTCGCGCTGACCGAGCCGGCCTCCGGCTCCGATGTCGCCAACATCGCGATGAGCGGCGACGCAGGCGGGCGGCGACTACGTTCTCGACGGCGAAAAGACCTGGATCTCGAACGGCGGCATCGCCGATCTTTATGTCGTGTTCGCCCGCACCGGCGAGGCGCCGGGCGCCAGGGGCCTCTCGGCCTTCATTGTTCCGAAGGACCTTGCCGGGTTTTCCATAGCCGAGCGCATCGACGTGATCGCGCCGCATCCGCTCGCCCGCATCCGCTTCGACAAGGCGCGCGTGCCGGCGTCCGCCATGATCGGTGCGCCGGGCGAAGGCTTCAAGATCGCGATGGCGACGCTTGACGTGTTCCGCACCACGGTCGGCGCGCGCCGCGCTCGGTTTCGCCCGCCGCGCACTGGATGAAACGACGAAGCGCGCCAGGGAGCGCGAACTGTTCGGCGCGCCGCTTGCGGAACTGCAGATGGTGCAGGGCTATCTCGCCGAGATGGCGCTCGATGTCGATGCCGCAGCACTTCTCGTCTATCGCGCCGCCTGGACCAAGGACAGCGGTGCGCCGCGCGTCACCCGCGAGGCGGCGATGGCCAAGCTTTATGCCACCGAGCGCGCGCAGAGCGTCATCGACAAGGCGGTGCAGATTCACGGCGGCGACGGGGTGCGCGTCGGTCACGTGGTCGAACGGCTTTATCGTGAAATTCGGGCGCTGCGCATCTACGAGGGCGCGTCCGAAGTGCAGAAGGTCATCATCGCCAGACAAGTCCTTTCGTGAGAACGATCATGCTTGGCAAATCAGCGCATACCGACACCTTCACCCGCGACAATCTTCCGCCGGCCAACATGTGGCCGGAACTGCCGCTCAGCGATTTCGATTATCCGGAAGAACTCAACGCCGCGGTCGAACTGACCGACCGCATGGTCGAACGCGGCTTCGGCGATCAGGTCGCGCTGATCGGCAACGGCCGCCAGCGCACCTACAAGGAACTCGCCGACTGGACTAACCGGATCGCCCATGCGCTGATCGAGGATTACGGCGTCAAGCCCGGCAACCGCGTGCTGGTGCGCGCGGCCAACAATCCGGCGATGGTGGCGTGCTGGCTGGCGGCGACCAAGGCCGGCGCGGTGGTGGTCAACACCATGCCGATGCTGCGTGCCGGCGAACTGACAAAGATTGTCGACAAGGCCGAGATCTCGCTTGCGCTCTGCGACACGCGGCTGATGGACGAGATGGTGGCCTGCGCCAAGCACAGCCGGTTCCTCAAGCAGGTGATCGGCTTCGACGGCACCGCCAACCACGACGCCGAGCTCGATCGCGTCGCGCTTGGCAAGTCTGTGCGCTTCGAGGCGGTGAAGACCGGTCGCGATGATGTCGCGCTGCTCGGCTTCACGTCCGGCACCACCGGCGAGCCCAAGGCGACCATGCATTTTCACCGCGATCTGCTGATCATCGCCGACGGCTACGCCAAGGAGGTTCTGAAAGTCACGCCGGACGACGTGTTCGTCGGCTCGCCGCCGCTTGCTTTCACCTTTGGGCTGGGCGGTCTGGCGATCTTTCCGCTGCGCTTCGGTGCGACCGCGACCTTGCTGGAAAACGCCTCGCCCGCCAACATGATCGAGATCATCGAGACCTACAAGGCGACGATCTCCTTCACTGCGCCGACCGCCTATCGCGTGATGCTCGCGGCGATGGACAAGGGCGCGGACCTGTCGTCGCTGCGCGTTGCGGTATCGGCCGGCGAAACCCTGCCAGCCCCCGTGTTCAAGGACTGGACCGAAAAGACCGGCAAGCCGATCCTCGATGGCATCGGTTCCACCGAACTCCTGCACATCTTCATCACCAACCGGCTTGACGATGCCGCCCCCGCCTGCACCGGCCGCCCGGTCGCCGGCTACGAGGCCAAGATTTTCGACGATGACATGAACGAGAAGCCGCTTGGTGAAGTCGGCAAGCTCGCGGTTCGCGGCCCGACCGGCTGCCGCTATCTTGCCGATGCGCGGCAGCAAACCTACGTGCGCAACGGCTGGAACCTGACCGGCGACGCATTCTATCAGGACGCCGACGGCCGCTTTCATTTCGCCGCCCGCACCGACGACATGATTATCTCCGCCGGCTACAACATCGCAGGCCCGGAGGTCGAGGCGGCACTGCTCTCCCATCCCGACGTGAAGGAATGCGGTGTCATCGGCGCGCCGGATGAGGAGCGCGGACAAATCGTCGAGGCCCATGTGGTGCTCAAGGATGGCATCGCGGCCGACACGGACACCGCCAAGCGGCTGCAGGATCACGTCAAGGCGACGATCGCGCCCTACAAATATCCGCGCTCGGTGAAGTTCACCGATGCCTTGCCGAAGACAGCCACCGGCAAAATTCAGCGTTTCCGCCTAAGGTCCGACGCCAAGTGAATGCGAACAGCCGTCAATCGAGATCGATGTCATGACAGTCGCGCAAACGCCGCACCAGATACTGCATCCGCGCAATTGGAAGGCGGCGAGGGGCTACGCAAACGGAATCGCCGCGGAAGGCCGCGCGGTGTTTGTCGCCGGCCAGATCGGCTGGAATGCCGATCAGGAATTCGAAAGCGCGGATTTCGTGGCGCAGGTGCGACAGGCGCTCGAAAATATTGTTGCCGTGGTGCGAGAAGCCGGCGGCGCTGCGGAGCACATCACCCGGCTCACCTGGTACGTCACCGATAAGTCTGAATATGTGTCCCGGCTTCGCGACGTCGGCGATGCCTATCGCGCGGTGATAGGAAAGCACTACCCGGCCATGACCATGGTGCAGGTGGTGGCGCTGGTCGAGGATGAAGCGAAAGTCGAGATCGAGGCCGTGGCCGTGGTGCCAATAGGTGATCGCTAAAGTTCCACGGTAAAATAATAGGTAAACGCGCAACGATGCGACTACGGCATTCTCAGGAAGAAGAACGTTGGGGTCGCGTCCAGGCCGTTCACTCTCTATATATTATATTGATCCGAAGAACGAGGTTGGCCACGGCGAATTAGAGTATGATTTGGAAAAGTTGCAGACTTTTCCGATAAAATCATATGACAAACCAAGATGTTATGTGGTCAGCGCGATTCGAACTGGCCGAATCGCACTCTAGAGCACTTCCAGGCGAAGCGGATACCGGTTCGCCGTCCGGAAATGCGATACGACAATGAGATAGAGCGCTTTCATGATTCTCTTAAATTGAAAGCACCCTAGCACCGCCGGTCTTGATCGTACCAAACTTGCGGCCGAGAGGGCGCACTCTCAAACCGTTCCGCCGGCGACAATCAGCCGGGAATACCAATCAAGCGGAGGAATTTACGATGACAGTTAGACATACCGCGAACTGGCTGGGAGCGTTGCTGCTGGCAATCGTTCTCGTCGCACCGCAAGGCTTGCGGGCGCAACAACAGCCGGCCGATGCGCCGCCGCAGCCGGCCGACGCGCAGCCGCAGGCTGCCGATGCCCCGCAGCTCAGCAATGCGGAATTACAGCAGATCCTGGCGCCGATCGCGCTCTATCCGGACGAACTCCTGACGAATGTTCTGATGGCCGCGACCTATCCGCTGGAGATCGTCCAGGCCGCGCGATGGCAGAAGGCGCACGCCAACCTCAAGGGCGATGCCTTGACCAAGGCGCTCGAAGCCGAAAGCTGGGACCCCAGCGTGAAGTCGCTGGTGCCGTTTCCCGACGTCCTGCAGAACATGAGCGAGAAGCTCGAATGGACGCAGAAGGTTGGTGACGCCTTCCTGGCCCAACAGGCCGCCGTGATGGACCAGATTCAGTTCCTGCGTGCGAAGGCCGAGGATAGCGGCAACCTCAAGACCAACAAATATCAAAAGGTCGAGAAACAGGGCCAGGCGATCGTCATCCAGCCGGCGCAGCCTGACGTCGTCTACGTTCCGGTCTACGAGCCGGCAGTCTATGGGTCATGGTGGGCGCCGAACTATCCGCCCTATGTCCTGCCGCCGCCGGTCGGCGCCGCGCTGGTCGGGGGTGTCTTCTGGGGTGCCGGCTACGCCATCTCCAACTCGCTGTGGGGCTGGAACCGTTGGGACTGGGGCCGCCGCAACGTCTACGTCAATGCCAATCGCTACAACAACATCAACGTCGGCCGCCCGCCGATCAATTCGAACAACTGGCAGCATAATCCCGCGCATCGCGGCTCGGTGCCGTATAAGGATCAGGCCTCGCGCCAAAAATACGGCAGCGGACGTCCCTCGGGTGACGCGCGCGGGCCGGGTGCATCCAAGGGTGGTCCCGGCACGGCCAAGGGCGGTCCCGGCGCATCCAAGGGCGGCCCCGGTGCCAACACCAAAGGCGGTCCCGGCGCGGGCAAGACAGCCGGACCGGGCGATCGATCAAAGTCCGGCTCAGGCGCCAAGTCGCAGTCCAAGTCGCAGTCCAAGAGCGGCAGCAAATCGCAGGGCAAGAGCAGCGGCAAGTCGCAGAGCAAGTCCGGCAGCAAGTCCGGGAGTAAATCCGGCAGCAAGTCCTCGAGCCGGCCGAAGTCGGGCTCCTCGTCGAAAGGCCGCAGTTCGCCGAAGGCGTCTTCGCGCTCCGGCCGCCCGCCGTCGGGCGCCCGCGGCGCGCCACGTGGTGGTGCACGCAGCGGCGCACCGAAAGGTGGGGCGCGAGGCGGTGCCCCGCGCGGTGGTCGTGGCGGTGGTCGCGGCGGTGGCCGTCGCTGACGCCGATAAGATCATAACCCGAATGGAGTACGTGGCCGCGGAAACGCGGCCACGTTTATTTTAGCGCGCCTGCATTCCCCCGGATTGCTTTTCGAAGCGATAGCAAAAGCCGTGAGGGCCGGTCGCTCCTTCACGGCCGTTCGGGAAACGGCTTCTTGAATATCTCTTCGTAGTCCGCTTCGTCCCAGAAGCCGACGAGAATCCCCGCCGGCTCGCCGCCCGACATTTTGTCGATCCGCTGCGGCGTGAGTGTGATGCGATTGTGATGCCGGCGCGCCCAGTCACACATCGCTTCGCGCATGCGCTGGCGAACGGCTTCACATTCCGGATCAGCACCGCGGTCGTGAAATTCCTGCGGGTCGGTCTCAAGGTCGAACAACAACGGCCGGAAGCCTTCGCAATGCACGTACTTCCAGCGCTTGTCGCAGATCATGATCGTGCGCGCATCGTTCTGATCGATGCCGAGGTCGAGGCGCGCGTCGCGCGTGGCATAGTCGTATTCAGAGATGACGTATCGCCGCCAATCCGGCGGCGGCTGGGTGTCATGGAGCAACGGGGAAAGCGAGCGGCCCTCGAGAATGTGCGGCTTTGGCGCTCCGCCGAAATAGTCCAGGAAGGTCGGCGCCAGATCGATGCCTTCGACCAGCTCGCCGCAGGCCGTGCCGCGCGTGGCGTCAGCTTCGGATCGCGGATCGTAGATAATCAGCGGCACGCGCACGGTCTGCTCGTAGAAAAGATCCTTTTCACCCATCCAATGATCACCAAGATAGTCGCCGTGGTCCGAGGTGAAGACAATCATGGTGTTCTCGAGCAGACGCTTTTCTTCCATATAGGCGAACAGTCTGCCCATCTGGTCGTCGAGTTGTTTGATCAGTCCCATATAGGCCGGAATGACGCGCTCGCGCACCTCGTCCCGCGCGAACGCCCGGCACACGCGTGAGTTCTGATAGGCGCGCAACAACGGATGATCGGTCTGTCGTTCCAGTTCGGACCGCACCGGCGGCAGAACATCGTTCGGCCCGTACATGTCGTGGTACGGCGCGGGAACGATGTAGGGCCAGTGCGGCTTAATCAATGACAGATGGCACAGCCAGGGCTGGTCGCCGGCCTCTTCCATGAAGTCGATTGCCCTGCGCGTCATATATGGCGTCTCGGAGTGCTCTTCCGGAATGCGCGCCGGCCGGTTGTTGTAGCGCAGCAGCCAGCCGGAGAGGATTTCGCCGTCATCGCCGGCGGCCGAGTTCGCCCAGTCCTCCCATGGGTTGTCGCCGTTGAATCCCTGCCGGCGCAGATAGTCGTTGTAGGCGGGATCGGGATCATATTCGCCGTAGGGGTGTAGGCCGTCATCGCGTTCGAACGGCTCGAACCCGCATTCCGCCAGCGTCACGCCGATGGTCGAACCCGGATCGATCCCCAGCCAATCCATGCCCTCGGTATCGGCAACCATATGGGTCTTACCGACAATGGCCGGCCGCACGCCGAGCGGCCGCAGATGATCGCCTAACGTCCGTTCGCCGATGCGCAAGGGAAAGCCGTTCCATGTCGATCCATGCGAGCGGCAATAGCGGCCGGTGTAGTAGCTCATGCGCGACGGGCCGCAGAACGGCGATTGCACATAGGCCCGGTCGAAGCGCACGCCGCGCGCCGCCAGCGCGTCGATATGCGGCGTCTTGAGGCTCGGGTGTCCGTAGCACGACAGGTAGTCCCAGCGCAGTTGATCGGCCATGATCCAGAGGACGTTCTTGGCGGCGGGCATGGCGGTCTCTCCGTTTGTTCTTGATTGTTGCGGGGAATGTCAGAAGGCAATCACGGCCCGTGTGTTTCACATCAGTCGCGGCAGAAACGTCGCGATCGGCGGTGCGACGAGGATGAGGATCAGGCAGACGACCATCGCCAGCAGGAATGGCCAGATGCCGCGGAAGATCGTCCAGACCGCGATATCGGGCAGCGCGGCGTTGACCACGAACACGTTCATACCGATCGGCGGCGTGATCAGGCCGAGTTCGATGACGATGATGACGACGATGCCGAACCAGATCAGGTCGACGCCCATTGGCTTAACGATGGCGGCAAAGATTGGCACTGTCAGGATCAGCATGGCGAGGCTGTCGAACACGCAGCCCATCACGACATAGATCAGACAGATCGCCAGGACGACGCCGAACGGCGACGTCTGCAGGCTCGCGATCCAGTCGGTCAACGCCGTCGTCAGCCCGGCGATGTTGATGAAATTCGAAAACACCAGCGCGCCGAAGGTGACGACAAAGATCATACCGGTGGTGATGCCGCTTTCCACCAGTGCGTCGAAGGCGGCGCCGAAGCCGAGCTTGCCGCGCAGCAGTGCAAACAGGAATGCGCCGGCGGCACCCATGCCGGCGGCTTCCGTCGGCGTGAACACGCCGAGATAGATGCCGCCGATGATGACGACGAACAGCACGACCACGCCCCAGACCCCGGACAGCGCCCGCCAGCGCATCGGCCACGAAACCGCTTCGCCGGGCGGCCCCTTGTCGGGGTCGAGCGCAGTCTGAATGGCGACGGCGGACATGAACAGGCCCATCAACAGCAGTCCGGGCAGAATGCCGGCGATGAACAATTTGCCGATGTCGGCTTCGGCCAGGATGCCGTAGATCACCATGGGTACGCTGGGCGGAATCAGGATGCCGAGCGTGCCGCCGGCAGCGATCGCTCCGGCCGAAAGGCTGTCGGCATACTGGAAGCGCCGCATCGAGGGCATGGCGACCCGCGCCATGGTTGCCGCGGTCGCGACCGAGGAGCCGCAGACGGCGGCAAACCCGCCGCAGGCCAGGATCGTTCCCATCGCCAGGCCGCCGCGCCGATGGCCGACAAAGGCGTTGGCCGCATTGTAAAGCTCGGTCGACAGATCGGCGCGATGGATGAACGCGCCCATCAGAATGAACAGTGGGATGACCGTCAGCCCGTGGCTGGTTGAGATGTCGAACATCTGCTGGCCGGCCATGGCGAAGCCGGCGCTCAGGTTGCCCCAATCGACCGTGACGCCATGATCACCGAATGCGATCAGCGTGTTGCCGACCATGGCCGCCCGCAGGATCGAAAAGCCGATCGCGCCCACCAGGATGAGGGCGAAGCCGAGCGGAATTCCGATCAGTGCCAGCACCAGGACCACTGCAAATCCGATGAGCGAGGCGAGCATCAGTCGATCCCGAGCGGTGTTGCCTCGTGGCCCGGCACATTGTCCTCGCGGCCGAGCACGGCGGCGGCAAATTTCACCACGATGATGATCACCGCCAGTCCGGCGAGCGCTGCCATCGTCCAGGCGATTGGCGCCAGCGGCAGTTGCAGGTAGCCGGAAATCTGCTGCGATTGGCCGAGAATGCGTGCCTGCTCCGCCATGCGCCAGGCGATCACCACCAGCGCGATCATCGAAACCAAGCCCACGACGATGCGATGCGCGCGTCCAATTCCGCCCGCCATGCGCGGCGGGATCAGCGTGACGCTGAGATGGCTGTCGGCCGCCGTGGTGACCGGAAGTGCCGCGAACACCACCAGCGCCATCAGATATTGCACGATTTCGTAGCCGCCGGAGAGCGGCGCATTGAACAGATAGCGGCCGACGACGTCGACGGCCGTGATCGCCATCATGGTGAACAGAAAGATCGCCATGATGGATTTCAGTCCAAGGTCAAGGAAGCGCCAGCACCCCACAAGCATGGTCCGGTCCTCGCCCAGGGATTCCGAGCGCTATTTTTCGGCGGCGACCTTCTTGGCTTCGGCCAGATAGAAATCGAGCGCGGCACGGCCGTCGACGCCCATCGCATCGGCGGTCTTGATCCATTTCTCGTACATCGGCGCCCAGGCCTTTTTCAGTTCGGCGTTGAAGGCCGGTGTCGCCGGCACGATGATGCCGCCGTCGGCGAGATACTTTTTCTTTACCGCCGCGTTCTGCGCGTCGATTCCGGCCGAGCGGCGCGCCAATGCCTCGCCGGAGATGGCCATGATGGCGGCTTGGTCCTTCGGCGAAATCTGCTTCCACTTGGCGTTGCTGATGAAGACCGAGAATTTCGGCGAGAACACCGCGCCGTCGACGGTCGTCACCGCGCCGAGATATTGCAGCACCCTGAAGGCCTGAAGATCGCCGTATTCGATGCAGCAGAAGGCATCGACCACGCCCTTGGAGATGATCTCGTACATTCGCACCGCCGGGCCGGGCACGACCGAGGCGCCGGTGGCGCCCATCGCTTGGGCGGTGAGGCCCGGCAGCGACCAGACCTTTTTGCCCTTGAGATCGGCAAGGGATTGTATCGGCTTCTTCTCCATATTGTAGATGTGGCCGGGCGGCGAGGCGAAGAAGCCCAACAGCTTCACTTCATTGAACGGGTGCTTTGGTGCGAAGAACTTTTCATAGGTGCGCCACAGCGCCACGGCGTCGGCCTTGCCGGAATGCATCGTTCCCGGCAGGAAGCCGATTTGCAGCAGCGGGTGCGATTTCTGCAGGAAGGCGTTGAACTGGAAGGCGCCGTCGGCAACGCCGTTGCGGACCATGTTCACCTGCTCGGGCGGTGGTGCGAGGCTTTGCGGCGGCGTGACGATCTTGACCCGCCCCTCGGTGACGCGCTCGATCTCCTTCAGCCAGGGATTGATCACCTGGGTGTTGGTCGGCGACGGCGGCGGCGCGAATTTGCTGAACAGGATGGTGGTCTGGGCCGCCGCCGGGGTGATTCCGGCCATGGCCAGGCAGAGTGCTGCGAACACGCTCTTTTTCATCTTTTCTCCTCCCGATGGCGGACATTCTCGGTCCGGCCACTCATTTTGCTTTCATTATAAGCAGTTTATCGATTGGTAGCGCTGACAGGATCAATTTTCGAGATAATTAGATGGCAGTGCCGCCTGGTGGCACGGTCCCGACGGGCGGCGGCGTCAGCCGTTCGTGGCGAGTTCGGCGTGCAGGGCGATCAGTTGCGCGACGCTCTCGGGCGGCCGCCGTCCAAAGCCGCACTCCGTGGCGATCCCAAAGTTGCTGAAATAACGTTCGGCGGCGTGGATGCGCCGGCGCGTTCCCGCAGCGCCATCCTGGTCGTGGATCAAACCGAGATAGAAGCTGCAGCCGGGTTGCAGGTGAAGATCACGCAGCGGCGCGAAATAATCATCGTCCGAGCGTTCGATCGGAACCGGCATGTGGATCCAGTCAATCTGCCGTTTGACGCCGCGCGATAGCGCGTTCGCCAGCCGCACCATGGCGCCCATGTCTTTCGGTTCGACGAAATGGCGGCCGCCGAAGCTGCCATAGCAGAAGTGGTAGCCGAGTTCGGCCGCGGCCGGCACGCGCTCGCCGATGCGGATCAGGCGCGCCTCGATGCCGGCTTGCGGATCCGCAAACCACGTCGGCCGCGCGCCGTCATAGGCCTGCATGTCATGCGCGCAGTCCCACTGGATCGCCAACTCTTCCGGTGGCACGGCGGCGACGATCTTGTCGAGTTCGGCGAGCAGGGCGGATTCGTAAGCCCGCTCGACGGCCGCCCGCTGCTCGGGCGCGAAGTGGAAGTTGATCAGATTAAACGGCGAGGGAATCGCGACCATGAACCGTACGCCGGGTGCGACGTCGCCGGCGCGCTTGCGCTCCGCGAACGCGGCATAGGACGCGATCGCGCTGTTCGCATAGCCGATGTCGCCGAGATCGAGATCGTCCGCCGCGGCGTCCGCGCGCAGCCGGAACCAGTTCTTCTGCTGCCATTGCTGCGGCGCCGTTGGGTTGCGCCAATCGCCTTCCGAAGGCACGCGTTCCAAAAGCGCATTGCGCGCGAGATAAGGCTCCTGCCATTCCATCCAGCCGAGACGATTGCCGGTCTCGCCATCCGGAATACGGCGCACGGCCGTGCCGAAGGTCTTGCCGATCGTGCCGAACACTGTGGCAGCGTCCGGCAGCGCGATGCTGCCGACAAAAAACACCTCCCGGCCGGCGTTGCTCCGCGGCGTATCCATCGCGTCTCCCTTTCCGCGGCTGCCAATCCGGCCGCCATCGTTGCGTTAGGTTTTTCATCCGATAGCGCACATTGCCGCCGGTTTCGGATTACAATGCTTTGGCGTGCCACCAAGTGGCACACGTAGGCGGTGGCTCGCATGTCTCTGGCGGTTAAGGAAATTCGGGCGCTCAAGCGCGGCGTTGCGGTGATCGAAACGCTCTGCCAGCTAGGCGCCTGCAGCCTCGCCGATCTGCACCGCGCCACCGACCTGCCCAAATCCACGCTGCGCCGGATCCTGGCCACGTTCGAACAGGCCAATTTCATCCATTGCAGCCTCGCCGACGGGCTTTACCGCTCCAACGTGCAGATCCCGTCAGCGTCCGAAGTATCAACCAGTCCATTCGTCGGCAGAATTGTGCGCGCGGCCATACCTGTCCTGGAACAATTGGCGATGAAGGTGGCTTGGCCGTCCGATGTCCTGGTGCGCGATGGGACGCGCATGCGCATTGTCGAGACCAATCGTGCGTTGACGCCGCTGCTGGTGAACCGGTCCGAGATCGACGACCATGTGGATATGCGCAACTCGGCCGTCGGACGCGTCTATCTCGCTTTTTGTCCGCAGGCCGAGCGTGACGGCATTTTGGCCGAAATTTTCGGAGCCAACGATGCCAAGGCCGTGGGCGCCATGCTTGCCGTGCTGAAGGAAACCCGAATCCGCGGCTATGGCGAGCGCGACACCGCTTTCACCGGTGGAACGGACCGCTATCCGCTCTTGACTGATAAGCTCTATGCCATTGCCGTGCCGGTCATCGCCAATGGACGGGTCATCTGTTGCGTGAATATGCTGTGGCCGCGCGCAGCTGCGCCGAATGTCGGCGACAAGGCTGCGATGGCGATGCTGCTCAAGACCTATGCCGATCAGATCGCCGGCAATTATCAGCAAATGGCATATGGCAATGAAATTGCCCGGCACGATCAAGAGATTCAGGCGTCGGCGCTGAAATCCGCGGCACGATGATACGGCTGGAGCGCGACTTCGGGATTTCCTACTCGGCCCTTAGGGCCGCCGGACTGCGGCAAAGTTGATATCGCTCGGCATCCGGACCGCAAACACAATTTGGTGAGGTCGGAAACAAATCGCGAAGCGCCGGTGTTAAACGAAAGAGGTCATACGAGATATCAAGGCCTTAGGCGGCAACCGCACATCAACCTTTAAGGCCGATGATCATCGATGGGCCGTTGGCAAAGGACCATACGGGCAAATTCAGGTAGAATGCGGCCACGTTGCCGCGTTCGAAACGGCGGCGTGGATGCTCCCTCGAAGACAGGAGTTAAATCATGAGCGCTTTGCGAATAGCGGCTTTGGCGATCCTGGGGCTGGCCGCGTTCAGCCAAAGTCCGGCAGCGGCGCAGACGCATCGCGTCTATCCTTGGTGCACGCAGGACAACACCGTCTTTGGGACGATGAGTTGCCTTTATTCCACCGAGGCACAATGCAGGGAGTCAGCCTCGGGCAACGGCCAGTCTTGTGTCCAGAATCCGGAATATTGGTGGAAGATCTGGTATCCGAACGGCAAAGGAAATGGCCGTCGCTGACCGACCGGTTGTGAATCCGCTTGCGGCGGGTCGACGCGATTGATCGGCGGGACCGTCTGCGCGCGATCACGCGATCGGCAGCACGTTGGTGTATTTGACCTGTTCAAGCGCGAAGCTCGACTCGATGGACGCGACGCCGTCAAGCCGCGTCAGCTTGGTTTTCAGGAACTGCTCGTAGGCGGCGAGATCCGGCACCACCACCCGGAGCCAATAGTCGCGCGGGCCCGTCATCAGATAGCACTCCAGCACTTCCGGCCAGCGCGCGATGGCCTTGGCGAAGCGCGCCAGCCCGTCTTCACGTTGCCGTTCGAGTTTCACCGAGACGAACACGCTGACCGGCAGCCCGACCGCCTGCTGGTCGAGCACGGCGACATAGCGGGCGATCACGCCGGCCTTTTCCATCAGTTTGATCCGCCTGAGACACGGCGAGGGCGACAGCCCGACCTTGGCCGAGAGATCGGCCAGGCTGAGACGGCCGTCCTGCTGCAGATGGCCGAGAATCTTGCGGTCGATGGCATCCAGGTTCGCGATTGGCATGGAACTGGCTCCAGGCGTGGTGAATTGGCAGGATATGCCAAAACCATACAAAATTGTGATTGAAAACGATAGCGGCTGCCATGGCGAACGGCGCATTGTGCCGCCAATTCCGAACCCATTCCGAATGACACGGAACGAGGCCATCCCGTGACCACCACACCCAAGCCGTCCACCACAAAGCACGCGGATGACGATCTCGCGATCCTGCATGCCATCGAGCGCAAGGTGCTCTGGCTCGCGAGCTGGATGATCCATCATGCCAATCACATCCGGCTCAATCGCGACGGCCTCAAGGTCGGCGGTCACCAAGCTTCCAGCGCCTCCCTGGTGACGATCATGACGGCGCTCTACTTCGCGGTGCTGCGCCCGCAGGACCGGGTCGCGGTCAAGCCGCACGCCAGCCCGGTTTTTCACGCCATCCAATATTTGTTCGGCCATGAAAGCCGCGAGCAGTTGGAACAGTTTCGCGGCCTCGGCGGCGCGCAGTCCTATCCCTCGCGCACCAAGGACCAGGACGACGTCGACTTCTCGACCGGCTCAGTCGGGCTCGGCGTGGCGCAGACCTTGTTCTCTTCGCTGGTGCAGGACTACGTGAAGGCGCGTGGCTGGATGCGCGACCGGCCGGAGGGCCGCATGATCGCGCTGGTCGGCGATGCCGAACTCGACGAAGGCAACATCTATGAGGCGTTGATCGAGGGCTGGAAGCAGGGCATCCGCAACACCTGGTGGATCGTCGACTACAACCGGCAAAGCCTCGATGCCGTCATCCGCGAGGGGCTGTGGGAGAAGATCGAGGCCATGTTCCGCAATTTTGAATGGGACGTGGTGATCCTGAAATACGGCAAGCTGATGCAGGCCGCCTTCGCCGAACCCGGCGGCGCGGCCTTGCGGCATTGGATCGATACCTGCCCGAACCAGCGCTATGCCGCGCTGTGTTTCCAGGGCGGGGCCGCGTTCCGCAAGAAGCTCCACGACGACATCGGCGATCAGGGCGCGGTGACAGCGCTGATCGAACGGCGCAGCGATGAGGAATTGCTGGCGCTGATGTCCAATCTCGGCGGCCACGATCTGGAAACCGTGCTGGAGGCGTTCGCGAGCATCGACCACGACCGGCCGGTCTGCTTCATCGCCTACACCATCAAGGGCATCGGCCTGCCGTTCCAGGGCCACAAGGACAATCACGCCGGCCTGATGACGCCGACGCAGATGGACGGCTGGCGCACGGCGCAAGGCGTGCGCGAAGGCCACGAATGGGATGTCACTGAGGGGCTGCCGGTGAGCGAGGCTGACCTGCGTGCTTTCATCGCGCGGGTGCCGTTCATTCGGCAGGGCCGGCGCCGACACGCAGCTGCCACGATCCCGGTGCCGGCGCGGCTCGCCTTTCCGGCGTCATCGGAGATGTCGACCCAGCAGGGCTTCGGCCTGATCCTGCAGGAGATCGCGCGCTCCGATCACGCCATGGCGGACCGCATCGTCACCACCGCGCCCGATGTCACCGTCTCCACCAATCTCGGTCCCTGGGTCAATCGCCGCGGACTGTTCGCGCGCGCGGAGGTGGCCGATCTATTCCGCAAGGAGAAGATCCCGTCGACGTTCGTCTGGGATTTCTCGCCGCGCGGCCAGCACATTGAACTCGGCATCGCGGAAATGAATCTGTTCATCCTGTTGTCGGCGCTTGGGCTGTCGCATTCGATCAACGGCGAACGGTTGTTGCCGATCGGCACGCTGTACGATCCCTTCATCCAGCGCGGCCTCGATGCCTTGAACTACGCCTGTTATCAGGACGCGCGCTTCATCGTGGTCGGCACGCCGTCCGGCATCACCCTGGCGCCGGAAGGCGGCGCGCATCAGTCGATCGCGACGCCGCTGATCGGCATGGCGCAGGACGGGCTTGCCGCGTTCGAGCCGGCCTTTGTCGACGAGTTGGCGATCATCCTGCGCTGGGCCTTCGACTACCTCCAGCGCGACGGCAAGGAAGAGGCCGGGCCCGGCGAGTGGCTGCGCGACCAGAAGGGCGGCTCGGTCTATCTGCGGCTGTCGACGCGCGCCTTGGAACAGCCCTCACGCACCATTGGCGACGATCTGGCGCGGCACATCATCGATGGTGGCTATTGGCTGCGCGCGCCGGGGCCGAACACGGAACTCGTCATTGCCTATAGCGGCGCGGTCGCGCGCGAGGCAATCGAGGCGACCGGCCTGACCGGCGAGGACCGCCGGGACGTCGGCGCTCCTGGCGGTGACCTCGGCCGATCGTCTCAACGCCGGCTGGACGGCGGCGGCGAGTGCCCGCGCGCGCGGCGATCGCAATGCCGTCAGTCACGTCGAGCATCTGCTCGGCGATCTGCCGCGGGATTGCTGTCTCGTGACGGTGATCGACGGCCATCCGGCGACGCTCGCCTGGCTCGGCGGCGTGCAGGGCCACCGGGTGCGTTCGCTCGGCGTCGAACATTTCGGCCAGACCGGCACCATCGGCGATCTCTACCGGCACTACGGCATCGACGCCAATGCGATCATCGAAGCCGCGGAAAGCCTTGCTCCCGGCCGCCCGGCGCGGCATCGCTTGATGGCGGTGTGATGCGCGCGCGCCGCGATGGCGGCGCTCGCTAAACCATCATCCGGTGGTGCAGGTCGAACATGATCCACAGGCTGCCACCGATCATCAGGAAAATCAGCACCGCGGCGAAGGCGATCGCCAGCAGGTTCTCCCGCGGCGTGGTGGTGAAATCCAGATGCAGGAAGTAATGCAGGTGCACCAGGATCTGGATTACGGCCAGGATCGCGATGACGACCAGGGTCGTGTACTTCGGCAGCATCTCGAACGCCACCAGACCGAACGGAATGGCGGTCAGGATCACGGCCAGCACGAAGCCGGTCAGATAAGTGCCGAGGCCGTATTTGTCGTCGCTGGCTGACGTATTCATCTAAAGAATCCCTGGCAGGTAGACGACCGAGAAGATGCCGATCCAGACGATATCCAGAAAGTGCCAGAACAGACTGAGGCGATAGAGCCGGGAAGCCACCGGACCAGTCAGGCCCTTCACCATCACCTGCGCGGAGAGGATCAATATCCAGATCAGCCCCATGCTCACGTGCAGGCCATGGGTGCCGACCAGGGCAAAGAACGCGGAAATGAAACCGCTGCGGTCCGGCCCCGCATTGATGTCGACCATGCCGGTGAACTCGCGGATTTCCAGAAAGACGAATCCGAGCCCGAGGATGAAGGTGACGCCGAGCCACGCCAGCAGCCGGCCCTTGTCGCCCACGCGCATCGCCAGCGAGCCCAGGCCGAAGGTCAACGTGCTGGTCAGAAGCAGGGCGGTTTCGGCCGCCGCATTCGGCAGGCTGAACAGGGTCTTGCCGGTCGGGCCGCCGGCGCTGTTGGCAACCATCACGGCATAGGTCGCAAACAGCAGCGCGAAAATGACGGCGTCGCTCATCAGATAGAGCCAGAAGCCGAACGCCCGCTGCTCGAAGGTTTCGTTGGCTTCCGGCATGGCGCCGTCGCGCGACGGCTGCTGCTTCGGCGCTCATGACGCTGTTCCCGGAATGGCGTGCGGGACGAAGCCCGGCGCGTCCGCGCTTTGCGGCCGCGGCGCGCGCGCCAGCATCGCGTAGCGCTCGTTCTCGATCTTTTCCACTTCGCTTGCCGGCAGGACAAAGTCGGTGTCGTCATCCCAGGTCCGGATGATGACGCAGACGAAGATCGCGATGCCGCACAGCGCCGCCAGCCACCACATGTACCAGACCATGGCGAAGCCGAGGATGAAGGCCAGCAATCCCATGATCGCGCCGAGGCCGCTGTTGCGCGGCAGTTCGATATCGACGTACTTCGCCGGCCGCTGGTAGGCGACGCCGCGCTGCTTCATGTCGTGGAACGCATCGATGCTCGTCACCACCGGCTGCACCGCGAAATTGTACGGCGCCGGTGGCGACGATGTCAGCCATTCCAGGGTGCGCCCGTTCCACGGATCGCCGGTGAGATCGCGGGCGTTCTCGCGCTCCTTGAAGCTGACGACAAGTTGGATGCCGAGCGCGATGATGCCGAGCAGGATCAGGAACGCGCCGAACGCGGCCAGGATCAGATAGGGCTGCCAGGAGGCGACATTGTAGTCTTCCATCCGCCGCGGCATCCCCATGAAGCCGAGCACATAGAGTGGCATGAAGGCGAGATAGAAGCCGATGATCCAGAGCCAGAACGCCCGCACGCCCCACTTGACGTTCAAGGTGAAGCCCATCGCCTTGGGGAACCAGTACATGTAGCCGGCGAAGTAGCCGAACAGCGCGCCGGGGATCAGCATGTTGTGGAAGTGCGCCACCAGGAACAGCGTGTTGTGCATCAGATAGTCGACCGGCGGCACCGCGAGCAGAACGCCGGTCATGCCGCCGATCACGAACGTCACCATGAAGCCGATCGTCCAAAGCATCGAGGGATGAAAGTCGATGCGGCCGCGGTACATGGTCAGCAGCCAGTCGAAGATCTTCACGCCGGTCGGCACCGCGATGATCATGGTGGTGATGCCGAAGAAGGCGTTGACGTTGGCGCTCGACCCCATGGTGAAGAAGTGGTGCAGCCACACGGTGAACGACAGAATGGCGATCGCCGCGGTCGCGAGCACCAGCGAGGTGTAGCCGAACAGCGGCTTGCGGGAGAAGGTCGCGACCACTTCCGAAAACACCCCGAAGGCCGGCAGGATCAGGATGTAGACCTCCGGGTGACCCCAGATCCAAAGCAGGTTGATGTAATTCATCATGTTCCCGCCCTGGCCGTTGGTGAAGAAATGCATCCCGAAGATGCGATCGAGCGCCAGCAGGGCGCACACCACCGTGAGAGCGGGAAAGGCGAAGGTCATCAGGAGGCTGGTGCACAGCGCCGTCCAGCTGAACAGCGGCATGCGCATCAGGGTCATGCCGGTGGTCCGCCGTTTCAGGATCGTGACGACGAAATTGATGCCCGTCAGCGTCGAGCCGACGCCGGCGATCAGCAGCGCCCAGGCCCAGTAATCGACCCCGACATAGGGCGAGTACTCGATCCCTGAAAACGGCGGGTAGCCGGTCCAGCCGGCGGTGGAGAACTTGCCGATCGGCAGCGACACCATCACCAGCGCCGCGCCGGCCGCGGTCATGCCCAGGCTGATCGAGTTCATGAACGGAAAGGCGACGTCGCGGGTGCCGATCTGCTGCGGCACGATGATGTTCAGCAGCCCGGTCAGGAACGGCATCGCCATGAAGAAGATCATGATGGTGCCGTGCGAACTGAAGATCTGGTCGAAATGGTCGGGCGGCAGGTAGCCGCCGGAATCCAACGCGATCGCCTGCTGGCTGCGCATCATGATCGCGTCGATGAAGCCGCGCATCAGCATGATCAGCGCCAGCGCGATATACATGATGCCGATGCGCTTATGGTCGAGGCTGGTGAGCCAATCGAACCACAGCGTGCGCCACCACCCGTACCACGTGATGACAGCCATGACGGCCAAGGCACCGCCAACCGTGACCACGCCCCCGCCGATGGCTACCGCGCTGTAGAGAGGCAGGGCTTCGATCGTCAGTCTGCCGAACATCGATAGGTCTCCGGGTCGGGCGGCGTCGGGCTAGGTCGGACTATTTGGCGTGGGCATGTCCGGCGGGCATGGCGGTCGCGGAATATTTTGCGATGATCTTGTCGAACAGGTTGGGCTCGAACGCCGAATAATAGGTCACGGGATGAGCGATGCTCTTCCTGGCGAGCGCGGCGTAGGTCGCAGGATCGAGCGTGTTGGGCGACTGCTTCACCTTGGCGACCCAGGCATCGAACTCTTCCTTGGTCGTGGCGCGCGCCGCGAAGAACTGCTTGGAGAAGCCGTTGCCGCTGTATTGGCTGTTGCGGCCCGTGAAGCGCGCCGGCTTGTCGGCCAGGAGATTGAGCTGCGTCTGCATCCCCGCCATGGCGAAAATCTGGCCGCCGAGCGCGGGCAGATAGAACGAATTCATCACAGTATCGGACGTGATTTTCAGGCTCAGCGGTGTGCCGCTGGGAAACACCAGTTCATTGACGACGGCGATGTTCTGCGCGGGATAGATGAACAGCCACTTCCAGTCCTGCGCGACGACATGCACCTCGAGCGGCGGAACCGTCGAGGCCAGCTTCTTGTAGGGATCGAGCCGGTGCGTGTAACCCCACACCATCGTCCCGAGGATGACGATAATCAGCGCCGGCACCAGCCAGACGACGGAATCCATCCAGACCGAATAGGTCCAGTTCGGGGCATAGGTTCCCTTGCCGCCGGAGGCGCGGTAGCGCCAGCTGAAGACGACGGCCATCAGATAGACGGGAATGATCACGATCAGAATGAGGCCCGCGGCGGCGATCATGAGATCGCGCTCGGTCAGCGTGATCGGACCGTCCGGGAACAGCACCGGCGCCGGATTGAACGCGCAGCCCGCACATGACAGGGCGATCCCCAGGAGCGCCGCCGCACGCAATGGTCGAATGGCAAAAGCTGGTTTCACGGGCCCGTCCAACTGATTCGGTTGAGCGACCGGATGGCGTGACCACGGACCGTGACGGCGCGCGATCATCTATCGGTTACAGTGTGGCTGGTTCTAGCCGCGAACGCGATCGTATTCAGATATAATTGCCGAAATTTGAAAATTCGGCCCAGCCATTGATTCCGATTTTATACGGCTATTTCCGGAAGTCGCCCACCTCGGAATTGCCTGCGATGTGGAAAAGTCGCCGGCGGGGGGTGAGCCGGCGCCTTCGTGCCGGAATGACGTCTCGCCGACCGCACGTCCGCCGGCACCGGGAGATCGTGCGTCGATAATTCCACGCGAAATGAAAGCGTCTTAGAATTGCAGCGAGATGTCGCGGTGATAGGCGAGGCAGCCGGCGATCGCCACCGCGGTCTGGTGCGGCAGCCGCGGCTGTTTCCGCAGACCGATCGTGTCGCGAATGGCTTCGTCATAGCGGCGCAGCGCCGGGAGCACATCGCGCGCGGCGCGCTGGCGCCAGGCAACGTCCAGTTCGAATTTGCTCAACGCCGCCGTGACCGCGGCCAGCGCATTGTCCTTATTCGGCGGCCGGCCGCGCAGTGCGCGGCGCGCCTTCGAGAGTTCGGAGCGGACGTCGTTGGTCGCGGGGATCGCGCCGAGCGTTTTTAGGAGTACGGCCAGCTTGTCCGCAGCCTGCTGCGGCGTCTGGCTGTTGATGATGCCGTTGAGGCCTTCCAATTCGCCCTTGAGCGCGGCAAGCGCGGGCACCGCATCGATGATCTCGATCGTCTTGGCGATCGGCTCGTATGCCGAATCGACATTGCGCCGGTAGGTCAGCCGGGCCCGGCGTTCGGCCTGCAGCAATTGGGTGAACGCCTTGTGTTCCGCGTTCCAATTGGCAGGAATGGTGGCTTGCATCGGCTTGCGTTCGGCTTCAAGTCTCGCCCGCTCGGCCTTCAACGCCGCGCGGCGTTTCTGCGCGGCGGCGTCCTGGCCCGACGCACGCCGCAACTCGGTCGGTATCGCGCGCAGCCGCGCATCGTGCTGCTGCATGTCGGCCTCGATATCCCTGACCTTGTGATGCAGCGGCGCATAGGTTTTTGCGCGCGCGTCGATCGCCGCTTCTGCGGCGATGGCCTGATCGAGCAGGCCGAACGCGGCGTCCGCCTTGTCGAAGCTGGCGGCGACCTCCTTGCGCAGTCCGGCCGGCAGGCCGGTCGGATCGATCTGGCGCGCCTGCGCGATCGCGGCGCGGATGGCTTGCCCGCGGGTGCGGAACTGGTCGGCGATATTGTCCTCGATGCAGAGCTGCAGCCGCGGATTGATCGGCGGCGGCGCGGTCGCCGATGTCAGCGCGATCCGCTGCGGCAGATAATTGACCAGCCGCGGCGTGACGGCGACGAAGGCCAGCACCAGCAATTGCATGATGATGAACGGAATCACGCCCTTGTAGATCGACAGGGTCTTGACGACGGCCGGCGCGACACCGCGCAGATAGAACAGCGCGAAGCCGAACGGCGGTGTCAGGAACGAGGTCTGGATATTGAGCCCCACCATCACGCCGAGCCAGACGGCGGTGACGTTGGCGCCCGGATCCATCAGCAGGATCGGCGCGACGATCGGCACCACGACGACGGCGATCTCGATGAAGTCGAGGAAGAAGCCGAGAATGAAGATTACCGCCATGACGATGACGAACTGGCCCCAGAACCCGCCCGGCATCCCGGTCAGGAAATGCCGCACCAGTTCCTCGCCGCCGAACCCGCGGAAAGCGGCTGTCAGCATGGCCGCGCCGATCAGGATGATGAACACCAGCGCGGTGGTCTTGGCGGTTTCGATCATGACGCCGCGCAGCGTGTTCTCGACCACCAGCGCGCGCCAGCCGCTCCAGATCAGCCCGGCGAGCAGCCCGGCGACGGCGATGATCGCAATCGTCAGCCAGACATAGTCGGTCCCGGTCGCCAGGTTCTTGATGTTGAGGGGATGATTATAGGCGACGACGGCAATGATGATCACCGAAACCAAGGCCAGCGCCGCCGGCCAATAGGCGCCGCGCCGTCCGTCATGAAGCCGGTAGCCGGCCATGATCAACGCGCCGGCCGAGCCGATGGCGCCGGCCTGATTGACCGTCGCGATCCCCAGAATGATCGATCCCAATACGACGAAGATCAGCGCCAGGGGCGGCACCAGCGCCATCACCACCTTGCCGGCGAACGCCCGGTCGAACTTTCCTTCGTAGCGCATGGCCGGCGCGATGCGCGGACGCACGAAGGCGATGGCGGCGATGAACACGACATAGACCGCGACCAGAATCAGCCCCGGAATGAAGGCGCCGAGAAACATTTCCCCGGCACTGGTTGCCGACACGTCGAAGTCGGACGGCAGGCTCAATTGTCCGGTCGTCGCCTTGTAGAGCGCCTTGCGCGCGCTGGAGGCCTGATCGGCGGCGCCGGCAAGCTGGTCGGCCAGAATGATCAGCACGATCGACGGCGGGATGATCTGCCCCAAGCGTGCCGGAGGCGGCGATCGTGCCGGTCGCCAGCGGATGCGAGTAGTTGTTGCGCAGCATCGCCGGCAGCGAGATCAGCCCCATGGCAACCACGGTGGCGCCGACGATGCCGGTAGTCGCCGCCAGCAATGCGCCGACCAGCACCACCGAAATGCCGAGGCCGCCGCGCACCGGGCCGAACAATTGCGCCATCGTCACCAGCAGGTCTTCCGCGATCCGCGAGCGCTGCAGCATGATGCCCATGAAGATGAACAGCGGAATGGCGATCAGGGTGTCGCGTTCGGCTTCCCAATAGACGCCGCGGAAATTGGTGACGCCCGCCGTCAGCCATTGCGTCGGCCCGCCCTGGATGAAAAAGGCGTCCGGGTTGCCGGCGACGAGCCAGCCGACCAGCGCGGCAAGCCCGACGCTGATGATCGCCGAGCCCGGCAGCGAGAAGGCAACGGGAAATCCTGAGCCCAGCGCCGTCATCATCAGCAGGATCAGGATCAGCAGGAAGACCAGGTCCATCGCGGTCTAGATCTCCTGCCTGGCGCCGGCGGTCTCGACGTCGAGCCGCCTTTTGCCGGGCTCGCCGCGATAATCCGCAACGCCTTCGAGAAAATAGCCGCAGAACTCCAGCAGCATGGTGATGGCGAAGATGGCGAGAAATCCGGCCATCCAATATTTCACATACATGCCGAAGCCGGTCTGGGTGACTTCGAAGCTCAGGAGCGGGCCGTTGATGACGGTGGAGCGGCTGCCGAGGCCGAGGACCAGGATAACCCAGCACAGCGACATGCCGAGCAGGACCGAGCCGACGGCATTGACCAGCCCCTTGGTGCGGTCGCTGAACGCGGCATAGACCACGTCGACCCGGACATGGCCGTCTTCCAGCAAGGTGTAGGCGCTGGCGAACAGGAACAGCGCGGCGTACCAGAACCGCACCAGATCGCCCATGAACGCCTGCTCATAGGAAAACACGAACCGGCTGATGACGATCAGCAGTTCGGCGACAACCACCAGCAGCCCGAGCCAGGGAAAGCCCAGTCCGCGATAGAACAGCGCGACGATCATCCCGAGCACGCCGGCCGGAAAGTGAATCCACAGCCCGCGGAAACTCGGCCGGCCGAGGTCGACCGTCAGCTTTTGGCCGATCAATTGGGGCAGAAAGCCTTCGACCCGGAGAAACGACAACGCGGCGTCGGCAAGTCCGATGAACAACACGGCCCAAAATGCCGCGCGAACGATATAGGCGGAGATCGCATAGATCGTCAGGGCGTCGCGACGCAATGGTCGCACCGGAGTTTTTACGACGAAGCCAATCGCGACAACGATGGCGACCGCATAAAATGCGATCTGCGCCCAGCCATAGACGGCCATCCCCGCCGGCAACGGCGAACTGCTGAGAGCCGCGGTCGCGCCCGGCCAACCGCGCCAGAAATTCAGGTAATTATTGCCAAGGAATGCAAACAGGGCCGCGACATTGCACCACGCGAACGCGCGGCACAGCAGCACCGTAGAACCGTCCGCGGCGGCCGCGCGGAATACGGGTCCGCCTCCGCCTTCGGCATGAAGCTGGTCGACCATGCGACATTCGCCCCAGAAGAGGCGGAGCGATGCTCCGCCTCCCTGTCGTCAGGTGTGCATCAGCTCTTTTGGGTGAGCCCGAGCACCCGGTTGCGCTGGTCGATATAGGCAGCATCCGACAGGCCGGTCCAGCGGCCGATATCGTCACGCGCCTTGAGGAAGCTGACATGAATTTTCTCCGCCAGCGGGCTGTGCTGGCGGGCTTCCTCGAATACCGCCTGCGCGGCTTCACCGAAGCTGTCGTAGATTTCGTCGTTGAACTTTTTCAGCACGACGCCGTGCTCTTTGATCAACTTCGTCAAATAGATGCCGTTATTGGCGTTGGTCTCGGCCATCTGCCGGGAGTTCTCTTCGTTGGCGGCCGCCTCGATGATCGCCTGATCGAGCTTCGGCAGCTTGCTGAACCAGGACTTGTTCATGCCGAGCGAGAGCATCGAACCCGGCTCGTGCATGCCCGGGTAATAGTAGTATTTGGCCGCCTCGTAGAACTTCATGAAATAGTCGTTATAGGGACCGACCCATTCTGTGGCGTCGAGCGCGCCGGAGACCAGGTTTTCGTAGATCTGTCCGCCGGGCAGCGACACCGGCGAGGCGCCGAGCTTGGCCAAGACGTCACCGCCGAGGCCGGGAATGCGCATCTTCAGGCCCTTGAGGTCGGCGGCGGAATTGATTTCCTTGTTGAACCAGCCGCCCATCTGCACGCCGGTATTGCCGCAATTGTAGCACTTGATGCCGAAGCCGCCCGCCAGTTCATCCCACAGTTCCTGGCCGCCGGCGTACTTAATCCAGGCATCGATTTCCGTGTAGATGAGGCCGAACGGCACCGAAGTAAAATAGGCCCAGCCGGGGTGCTTGCCCTTCCAGTAATAGTCCGCGCCGATATAGGCCTGAGAATTGCCGGAGGCGACGTCGTCGAAGGAGCCGAACGCCGGCACCTTCTCGCCGGCCGCATAGTAGGTCACGTGGATCCGGCCGTCGGTCAGTTCCGGAATCCGCTTGGCGAGCCGCTGCGCGCTGATGCCCAGACCGGGAAAGTCGCGTGGCCAGGTCGAAACGATGGCCATTTCCGTCCGCGCTTGGGCGATGGCCGGTGCCGCCAGTGTCGTGGCGGCGGCCGCAGCCCCGGCGGCCACGCCGGTCGTTTTGATGAAAGACCGGCGGTCCATCTTGCCGTTGGTCGTCATGAAAAATCCTCCCGTTTGAATTCGTTCGTCGCGCTGTTTTTGTGTCGCCGGCTTCGGTTGATCGGGCGGCGCAACGGCGACTTCCGCGTATGCAGAATTAAAAGCAGATTTGCGGCCGATCCGCCATTCCCCACCACACTAGACAAGAGTCTAGGTCGTGCAGGATGCCGGAGCGGCCGCATCGCGCCCGACGGCTCCGAAGCCTGTCGACGGATGGACGATGATCGCGGGGGAAATGTTCAGCAGCCGGTGGCCGGAACAATGGGGCGCAACGTCGCAAGACCACGGTCCGCCACGTTGTCCAAAGCCTTTGCCTACAAATTAATCAGGCCTTCGGCGGTTCTCAGCGTTCCCGGAACGCGTGAGCGATCTGCTCTTTGAGCGGCTTGATCAGGAATTCGAGCGGGGTGCGGTCCTGGGTCTGGACGAACAGCGTCACCGGCATGCCGGGAACCAGTTTCATGCCGTGGAGCCTGGCAACGCCTTCCTCCGCCAACGAGGCCCGCACGAGATAATAGGGCGCGCTGGTCGGACTGTCTTGGGTGAGGTCGGCGGACACACGGGTGATGGTCCCCTGGATGTCCGGCGAGGTGCGCTGGTTGCCGGCCATGACGCGGGCGACGACCTTGGCGGTCGCGTTGACCTGATCGATGTCGTGGGGCGCGACATGCGCCTCGACCACGAGCTTGTCCGAACGCGGAACGATCAGCATGATGGTCTCGCCCGCGGCGACGACGCCACCGACGGTATGGGCGACCAGCTGATGGACGAAGCCGGCCTGCGGCGCGCGGATTTCCAGCCGCCGCAACTGATCCTTGGCCGCGGTCTCGCGCTCGTGCAGTTCGGCGATCTTGCCCTGGACCTCGCGCAGTTCCTTGAGCACCTCGGTGCGGAAGTCGCGGTCGATCTGCAGGACCTGGTTCTCGATCTCGCTGATCTTGCCGCGCGCGCGTGCAACATCGGCGATGAAGCGTCCGCGGCTGCCGTAAAGATTGACCTGGGCGCGCTGCAGCTTCATGAAGCGGTCGATGGTGACCAGCTTGTTCTTATAAAGATCCGCGACGCCCTTGAGCTCTTCCTCGATGAACTTGATCTCTTTCTCGGTCGCTTCGCGTTGTGCGCCGAGGCCGCGGATCTCGTCCTCGATCTGCGCGATCTGCTCCTTGAGCTGCGCCCGCTGTCCGGTGCGCGCCGCGCGGCGCGACTGGAACAGTTTCTCCTCATCGCTGAGCGCGATTGCGACGGTGGGCTCGGCGTGGCGTTTGGTGAGCGTGTCCGGGAACGCCAGCGTGTCGCGATCGTTGCGTTCGGCATCGAGGCGCGCCTCGCGCGCGGATAGTTCGTCGATCTGCGAGCTCACGATCCCGAGCGTGGCGCGCGCCACCGTTTCGTCGAGCCGCAGCAGGATCTGGCCCTGCTCGACCTTGACGCCGTTGCGCACGTAAAGTTCTCCGACGATGCCGCCGGTCGCGTGCTGGACTTTCTTGACGTTGGATTCCACCACCACCGTGCCGGGTGCGATCACCGCGCCGGACAATTGCGTGGTCGTGGCCCAGGCGCCGGCGCCACCGAGCACGACAACGAGCACGACAAAACCGATGATATTGAGCCGGCGGATGGCCGCCCTGGGATCGGGTCGGGGTGTCATGCCTCGGCTCCGGCGGTCTCTGGTACGATCGCGAAGGTTCGCGGCGCGCCGTGCATTGGCGGCCTGCGCAACGGACAATCTTGTGCAGCACCTCGTCACGCGGGCCGAAGATCTTGCTGGCCGCCATCGGCGAGCACCAGCAGTTTGTCGCAAACTGCCAATGCGGCGCGGCGGTGCGCGATGATGACGACAATGGCGCCGCGGGCCTTGAGCATTCGGACAGCATCGTGCAGGGCGTTTTCTCCGGCGCTGTCGAGATTGCTGTTGGGCTCGTCGAGCACGACCAGGAACGGCGTGCCGAACAGTGCGCGCGCCAGCGCGACGCGCTGCCGCTGTCCGCCGGAGAGAGTGCATCCGGATTCGCCGATCGGCGTGTTGTAGCCGTCCGGCAATCGCAGGATCATGTCGTGGGCGCCGGCGGCACGGGCGGCCTCGATGATCGCCTCCGGATCCGCGCTGCGGTCCATGCGCGCGATATTCTCGGCGACGGTGCCGTCGAACAGTTCGACCGTCTGCGAGACAAATCCGATATGCGGCCCGAGCGCCTCGGAGGTCCATTGGTCGAGCGCCGCGCCGTCGAGACGGACGGTTCCCGTCGCCGGCTGCCAGATGCCGACCAGGGTGCGGCTGAGCGAGGTCTTGCCGGCTCCGCTCGCGCCGAGCACGCACATGGCGTCGCCAGCCGCGAGCGAGAAATGTCAGACCCGAAACGATCGCGGTCTGCGCCGTTCGGCGCGGTGACCGAGACATCGGTGACTTCGAGGTGATGGCGCGGCGCCGGCAACGGCGTCAGTTCGGATGCCCCGCCAAGCCTGGCGAGGGCCTGCGACAGCCGGGCGATGCTTTCGCGCGCGGCGATAAATCCCCGCCAGTTCGCGATCGCGGTTTCGATCGGCGCCACGGCGCGCCCCATCATGATCGAGGCAGCAATCATTGCACCGGCGGTCATTTCGCCCTGGATGACCAGGTAGGCGCCGGTGCCGAGCATGGCCGACTGCAGCAGCAGCCGCAGCACCTTGGAGATGCTGCCATAGGAGCCGACCAGGTCGCTGGCGCGCTCGTTGGCGCCGAGATAGCGCTGATTGACCGCGGACCATCGCTGCGTCAACGACGGCAGCATGCCCATGGCGGTAATGGTCTCGTTGTTGCGCCGGTCGGTCTCGATCATCGCCAGCCGCGCGCCGTTCTCCTGCGCCATGGTCCGAGACGGTTCGTGGCTCGCGCGTTCGGTCTGGACCGCGATCGCGAACATCAGCAGTGCGCCGCCCAGGGCGATCAGGCCCAGCCAGGGATAGATCAGATAGCAGACCACCAGGAACACCGGGATCCACGGCAGGTCGACGATCGCGATCGGTCCGTTGCTGGTCATGAACGATCGGATCTGATCGAGGTCGCGGACCGGGCTGCTGCGTTCGCCGTTTGGCGCGGGGCGCTGCGCCAGCCGCACGACCGCGCCGTGCACCGTCGCTTCCAGATCATGGTCGACCAGGCTCGCCACCCGCACCACCAGCCGGTTGCGAATGACATCAAGCACGCCCTGGAACGCATAGGCTCCGACCAGAAGCAGCGACAGCGCAATCAAGGTCGGCACGCTGCGGCTCGCCAGCACCCGGTCGTAGATCTGCAGCATGTAGAGCGGGCCGGCGAGCATCATCACATTGACGCCGGCCGAGAACACCGCGACGCTCCAGAACGCACTGCGGCAGTTCTTCAGTGCCGCCGCGACCGGCGAGGCGTCATTGCTGGTTTTCGGGGCGCTGCTGTCACGGCCGATGTCCATACGTCAGTTGAATGCGATTGAGTTCAGTCCGGCGGAAACGGTGCCTGGGGGCGTTTCCTCGGCAGGTCTAACCGAGTGTAAGCAAATTGGCGTTACGATTGTCTTTCAAACTTTAAATGAGCGACGGCCATCGCCGCGGTGCTTGCCGGCGCATCCGCTCCGCATCCTTTCACGATCCGCTGTTCCCCGCCGCTGTTTCCCGGTGATGCGTTCGTGTTCCGGCACCGGTTTGCGCGGGCGCCGGCGTTAGGCGATGCATTCGTTAGCGATCCATTGCCGCATATCCATTGAATTTTATCGGATGCCTTAACCAGGGCACGCTTCAACCGCGTTCCGGCGCTGCGTGAACCGGAAAGAATCCGTCAACCAACGACTTCGATTGCGGAAAAACATCACCGGATATCAGGGAATTCGAACCAAGTTGTCGAAATGATCAAGAGGTCATGGCCAAGAACAATTCGCGGCTTTGGCGGCGCAAATGGCGAAGATGGCTTTCCTAGACGTCTTTCCAAGACGGCTTTTCGTTGTTCCACCGGCATGAAGCTCAGAACCAGGTCGGACCATCAGACAAGGCGACCGCCAAAAGACCGGTTGATGCGTCGTCTTGGTGGAACTCCAGCGCGCGTATTCCCATAAACATCGAACTAAAAATAGAAAAGCGCAGCAGGTGTGAAGCCGATGCCGACAATAAACAAGAGAATTTTAGACGTGAAATGAATTATCGAGAAGTAAGCATCGTGTACATGTCGTCTCCAGAGAATTTGTCGGCAACCCGGTTTGGCCTGAGCGGCCGGCCGGTTTTGGAGCGGTGATTGATGGCGCGGTTCAGATTTAATCCCGGATCTATTTTTGGTGGGCGGAAACACGGCGGTCCCATCATCGGGAGCCGGGCCGACGATCATGTCGACGGCACTGACGGAAATGATCGGATCCGCACGGGTGCCGGCAATGATCAGGTCGACGCTCACGGTGGCCGCGATTTCGTGCGCACGGGCCGCGGCAACGACACCGTCATTCACGACGTGGCGGAAAATGGCCTTTCCGGCGACACCTACTTCGGCGGTTCGGGGACCGATACCCTGCGGCTGATCATCACGCCCGAGATTTACAATTCAGAGGAATTTCAGGCGGAGCTTGCGAAGTATCAGGCGCAGATCGCGGCGAGCGGTTCTGCGTCGGGTGCGTTTTCCAGCCTGAACATTCAGTTCGATTCCTTCGAGAAGATCGAGGTGGTCGGCGGCAACACCGCGCCGATCGTCACGACCTCCGATCCGAGCGCCGTACCCGAAGGCGATGCCGGCGCCCCTGACATCGTGACCGTGAAGGTCGCCGATCACGTCACCATCAGCGATCCGGACACCATCGATACGCCGCAGCCGTACGCCGGTGGCCTTGCGCTGCAATCGACCAGTGGACCATTGCCCTCCGGGGGGGCTGCGCTGCAATCGGGCGGCGGTCTTGAAAGCTTGTTCAGCTACGATCCCGTCACCGGCACCATCAGCTATGACCGCGCCGCCTTTGATTATCTGGGCGCGGGAGAGACGGTAACGGCGACGTTCAGCTTCAATGCGGCCTCCGGTCCCGACACCGTTCCGCAGACCATCACCGTCATCGTCAACGGCGAGAACGATGCGCCGGTGGCGACCGGCGAAAGTGTCGCGACCGACGACGTCACGCCGATCGATATCGCGGTGCTCGCCAACGACACCGATCGCGACGCCAGCGACACGCTCTTTGTCGCGGAAGCCAGCGCCGATAAAGGCGTCGTCGTGATCAACAACAACGGCACACTGACCTATCTGCCGGATCGCGGTTTCGACGGCACCGCGACCATCAACTACACCGTCTCCGACGGCAACGGCGGCACCGACACCGCCACGGTCACGGTCGATGTCACCTCGACCAACCAGCCGCCGTCCGTCAGCCTCGTGCCGGTGGTCGCGACCTTGGCCGAGGACGCCGACACCACGCAGCCGATCCGGATCGCCGATATCGTTGTTGTCGACGACGGCGTCGGCGCCGCCGATCTCAGCCTGTCCGGGGCCGATGCCGCCAGCTTCTCGATTATCGGTGACGGGCTCTATCTCAATGCCGGCGTTGCGCTCGATTTCGAGACCAAGACGAGCTTCGATGTTGCCGTTCGCGCCGACGATCCGGATTTCACTGGCTTCCCCGACAGCGAAGCGGCCATCTCCCTGGCGATTTCCGACGTCGACGAGGTCAACGATCCGCCGACGGTTGTCGTGACACCGGTGATCATGGCGCTGCCCGAGGATGCCGATACCGGCGCGGCCATCAAGGTCGCCGATGTGACGATCGTGGACGACCTGCTCGGGACCAATGTGCTCAGCCTCCAAGGCGCCGACGCGAACAACTTCACGCTGATGCCGGACGGGCTCTATCTGCGGCCCGGCGTGGCGCTGGATTTCGAAACAAAGACAAGTTTTGATGTCACCGTCGTGGTCGACGACGCGGCTCTCGGCGGCACGCCCGACGACAGCGCGGCTTTCAGCCTGGCGATCACGAATGTCAACGAAGCGCCGGTCGCCGGGCCCGCTCTTGCGGACCAGGCCGCGGTCGAGGAGGCGCCGTTCAGCTTCACGCTGCCGGCCGACGCATTCAACGATATCGACACCGCCAATCTGGTTCTGACGGCCACCCTGGCCGATGGCAGCCCGCTTCCGGCTTGGATTGCCTTCGATGGCATGACCTTCACCGGCACGCCGGACGATGGCGACAACACCATCGCGGTCCGCGTGATTGCTTCGGATGGCGAGTTCACCGCCGAACAGAATTTCACGCTCAACATCATGCCGGTGAACGACGCTCCGGTGATTTCCGATCAGAACCGTTCGATTGCCGAAGAAAGCCTGGCCGGTGCGGTGGTCGGTGCGGTGGCGGCGACCGACGTCGACAGCCCGAACCTGACCTATGCCATTACCGGCGGCAACGATCTCGGCCTGTTCGATATCGATGTGAACACCGGCGTCATCACGCTGACGCAGAATGTCGATGACGCCGAAGTCGGCCTCTATGACCTCACCGTGGACGTCAGCGACGGCGACCGCAACAGTTCGGCGACCGTGACCATCGACGTCACCGCGGTGAACGACGCACCGGTTGCCGCGCCGGTCGACCTCGGGACCAGCGCCGAGGACGATATCCTCGTCATTACGTCGGCACAGTTGCTGACCGGCGTCAGCGATGTCGACGGGCCGGCGGCCACAATCACCGCGCTGACGATCCAGAGCGGCGGTGGCGCATTGCAGGACAACGGCGACGGCAGCTGGACCTATACGCCGGGCGCCAATGACGACGGCGCGGCGACGTTTTCTTACACGGCGTCCGACGGCGAGTTTTCCTCATCCTCGACCGCCAGCCTTGATCTGACACCGTTGAATGATGCGCCGGTGGCCGCGCCGGTCGATCTTGGCGCTGGCCTCGAGGACGATATCAGCATCATCACTGCGGCCCAGTTGCTCGCGGGCGTCAGCGATGTCGATGGCCCGACCGCAAGCATAACGGAGCTGCTGCTCACCAGCGGCAACGGCGACCTGGTCGACAATCTTGACGGCACCTGGACCTATACGCCGGACCCGAACGACGACGGCGCGGCGACGTTTTCTTACACGGCGTCCGACGGCGAGTTTTCCTCATCCTCGACCGCCAGCCTCGATGTCACCCCGGTCAACGACGCGCCGGTCATTGACGATCAGAGCTTTTCCATCGCCGAGGAAAGCGTGGCGGGCGCCGCGGTCGGTGACGTGGTCGCCAGCGATGTCGACAACGCCAACCTGATCTACACCATCACTGCCGGCAACGAAGCCGGCCTGTTCGCTATCGACATGAACACCGGCGCCATCACCCTGGCGCAGACCGTCGACGATTCCGAGGTCGGCAGCTATGGCCTGACGGTGGACGTCAGCGACGGCGACAAGACCGCCACCGCCACGATCACCATCGATGTCACCCCGGTCAACGATGCGCCGGTGATTTCCGATCAGGGCCTTTCGATCGCCGAAGAGAATCTCGCCGGCGCGGCGGTCGGCACCATGGTCGCAACCGATGTCGACAGCACGGGTCTGACTTACGCCATCACCGCCGGCAACGATGCCGGCCTGTTCGCCATCGACGTCGACACCGGCGCCATGACCCTGGCGCAAACGTCGACGATGCCGAGGTCGGCAGCTACGACCTGACCGTCGCGGTCAGCGACGGCGACAAGTCCACCACCGCCACGGTCACCATCGATGTCACCCCGGTCAACGATGCGCCGGTCATTGACGATCAGAGCTTTTCCATCGCCGAGGAAAGCGTTGCGGGTGCCGCGGTCGGTGACGTGGTCGCCAGCGATGTCGACAACGCCAACCTGATCTACACCATCACTGCCGGCAACGAAGCCGGCCTGTTCGCTATCGACATGAACACCGGCGCCATCACCCTGGCGCAGACCGTCGACGATCCCGAGGTCGGCAGCTATGGCCTGACGGTGGACGTCAGCGACAGCGACAAGACCGCCACCGCCACGATCACCATCGATGTCACCCCGGTCAACGATGCGCCGGTGATTTCCGATCAGGGCCTTTCGATCGCCGAAGAGAATCTCGCCGGCGCGGCGGTCGGCACCATGGTCGCAACCGATGTCGACAGCACGGCCTGACTTACGCCATCACCGCCGGCAACGATGCCGGCCTGTTCGCCATCGACGTCGACACCGGCGCCGTGACCCTGGCGCAAAACGTCGACGATGCCGAGGTCGGCAGCTACGACCTGACCGTCGCGGTCAGCGACGGCGACAAGTCCACCACCGCCACGGTCACCATCGATGTCACCCCGGTCAACGACGCGCCGGTCATTGACGATCAGAGCTTTTCCATCGCCGAGGAGAGTGTTGCCGGTGCGGCGGTCGGTGACGTCGTCGCCAGCGATGTCGACGACGCCAACCTGATCTACACCATCACTGCCGGCAACGAAGCCGGCCTGTTCGCTATCGACATGAACACCGGCACCATCACCCTGGCGCAGACCGTCGACGAACCCGAGGTCGGCAGCTATGGCCTGACGGTGGACGTCAGCGACAGCGACAAGACCGCCACCGCCACGATCACCATCGATGTCACCCCGGTCAACGATGCG
>CAWDZJ010000034.1:0-138033 GCA_963806815.1 uncultured Alphaproteobacteria bacterium
ATCGATCCGAGCGCGTCCGGCCGGATAAATAGTCGATTGCACAAGGCGAGAAAGTCGTAACCGCTCGTACCCTCCACCGGCCAGCCGGACCGCAACCGCTCGTGATGACCGAGAATTTTTTCAAGATAGATCGGAAAACGCCGCAATGCTTCATTCTGGTGTGCTGAAATCCCAAGCCTTTCATCGCGCACGCGACATGCTTTGTCGGTCAACGCGCAAAGAGACTCGCAGTAACCAGCCGGATCAAAAAGCCCGTCGACATGATCGATGCGAAGCCCGTGAACCTTGTCTTCAACAATAAGGCGCTCGACAAACCGATGGGTCTGCGCGAACAAGTCGGGATTTTCCTGACGGATGCCGATAAGATCATTGATATCGAAAAAGCGGCGATAATTGATCTCATCCGCCGCCACCCGCCATGACGCAAGCCGATAGGTCTGCCGTTCGAGCAACTGGTGAAGGGCAATATATGTGTCCGGTTGCCCCGGCGTCCCGGCGAAGCCGCCAGCGGCGCTTTCAAGCCACGCAGCGCGGCTGGGATCGACGGCGAACCCCGCGAGTTCGGATTGAAGCTGCCGGCCGCGGTTATGGATTTCCGCCTGGCGCCGCCGGCCCAACCCCTCCGGGCGCAGCCCCGCGAAGCCGTCGGCAAGCCCGCGCAATTGCGCGATCAGATCGGCATCACCCGGCGGCTCGCCTCGCATCAGCGCTCGACGGATGATGATCGCGTAGTCACGTGGCCGGACCGGAAAGCGATGCTCAAAGTACCAGATGCTGAAGGTACCATCCGCAGCGTTGAACCGCAGCGTCAGTTCACCGCTTTCAAGAATTCGACCGTATTGATCGCCGAGAAAGGGCACAAGGACCTTACCGGCAAGCTCGCTCTTGTCGGATTCCCAATCGATGTCGAAGAACGGTGCATATGGCGACGCCTGACCCCAGGCAAGCACGTCGAGCCACCATTCATTATCGCTCAATCCGATGCCCATGTGATTGGGCACAAAATCCAGGACCAGCCCCATATCCAGGGCTTTCAGAGTTTCCGATAACGCCGTCAGCGCGGCTTCACCACCAATCTCAGGATTAAGGGAACCGTGATCGGTCACGTCATAACCATGCGGACTGCCGGGACGCGCGCGCATGAATGACGAAACATAAATATGACTGATGCCGAGCCGATGAAGGTAGGGCAGAATTTTTTCGACATCGGAAAATGTAAAACCGGCGTTGAGTTGCAGACGATAAGTCGCCACGGGGATCGCACGCCGTCGCGGATTAATTGTCGCTGCAATCCTCGCTATTGTCGCAAACGCCGCCGGCCGTTCTTCGCGCATGGCGGCGAGGAGATCCTGGGTCCGTCGGTCTGCAAAGATCTCCGCAAGCGATTTTGCGTATCGCCGCTGCCAATTCGGGTATTCAAGATGCGTGCCGGGAACGTTGATTTGATCGCTTTCCTCAATCGCATCATCGATCTGCACGACGACGAGACGCGATCGGCTGCGGGCAAGAAAACGGTGGATCGCCAACCGCGGGGCAACATCGGAAATATCGTCAACCGAAAGCCCGGCAGTCCGCATGGCCGCAATCAGCTCTCCGCGATCGCGGCCTCGTTCAGCATTGGCCCTCGTCTGCTCCTCGCCCGGCGGAAGAAAGCCAAATTGTTCCCGCAGCTTAATATCAGTCGACGACCAAAACCCAGTGAGCGTCGGAAGGTCATGCGTCGACACCGCCGCGACCGCCGCAGCCGGATAGTCCTCGGGCCGGCGGTACCGGCCATCGTACTCTCGCTCGAAGTAGCAGAGTCGATAGGAATAAAGCTGGGCCTCCGCCAACGCCTCGCGCAACCCCGGTGGCAGAGTTCCGAGATCCTCGCCAATGACAAGGCACGTGTTGCGATGGCTCTCGAGGATGACGATCGCCAACAATTCATCAAACGGATATTGGACATAGGTTCCTTCTGAGGTCGGTTGACCATCAGGCACCCAGAACATTCGCATCAGACCGAGGACGTGATCGATCCGCAGCGCACCGGCATGTCGCATGTTGTCGCGCACCACATCGATGACCATGCGGTAGCCGGAGCGGCGCAGGGCGGAGGGATTGAGCGGGGAAAATCCCCAGTTCTGACCCTCATGCGACCATGGATCCGGTGGGGCGCCGACGGAAAAGCCTTGCGCGATGACTTCCTGCGCGGACCAGGCATCCGCGCCGCCATTGTCGATTCCAATCGCAAGATCGCAATAAAGCCCAATTGAGAGATCACGCGCCAACGTCGAAACGACACCGAGTTGCCGGTCGGCTTGCCATTGCAGGTATTCCTGGAACTCGACCTCCTCAATATGTTCCTGGGTAAATGCCCGGACGGCGTCGTTGTCGGGGCGCTGAAAACTCTCCGGCCAGTGGCGCCAATAACGGAGCGAAGGATCATCGCCGCCAAACCGCGCACGAAGAACTTCGAAGGTCGCATAGCGCCGTAGCGTTTCACCACGGTCGGCTTGAAAGGCACGAAATTCGGCCGCGCGCTCGTCTTTCGGATCGCTAAGATGCCGCGCGCGAAAATTTGCATAAATCCATTTTAAGATCTTGAGCTTGAACGCAGCGACACCGCGATAATCCACCAAGGCTCGACTGCGAAGATCACTCAATTGCCGTCGCCCGTCAGCCGACAGCACCCATTCCTTCGCTTCCTCGCTCTCCGCAAAATCGTCACTCGCAGGAACATCGATATAGAGCGGATTGAGAAAAAGCCGACTGCCCGGCGAATACGGGCTCGCACGCTCCGGCTCGTCGACGAACAAACTGTGCAGCGGATTGATGCCGACACCGGACGCGCCACATCGAGCGGCATAGGTCATGAGTTCGGCAAGCGACCCGAAGTCACCAATGCCCCAGTCATTGTTCGATTTCAGCGAATAGAGTTGGGTCGACAATGCCCAGACGCGCCCATCGCCTTCCAGCTCACGCGGTTCATAGGCTTTTTGCGGGGCGACGATCAGCAGCGTTCGTGTTTTGGTCTCCGGCCGACTCTGTGATGCATAGCGTGAGATCATAATAGCCTGCCGGCAATTGATCCGCGACACGCAAGAGCCGGCGTTCCGCCGGCGCCAAGTCATCGGGGGCTGCCTCGACGAAGTGCAGCTCAGACCATAGCGCTCTTCCACCGCGCACCGCGCCGACCTCATCGCGCAATTGCCAGTCGACGGCAAGGTCTTGAAACGGTGCATGGCCCGTCACGATGATTTCGATCGGACGATCAAGACCACGGAATGCCGCGACTCGCGGTCCAAGGTCCGTCCAACGCTGGGCATGAAGACGGGCGACCGCCGCCTCCGTGGCTGCATCATCGTCGGCTGAAAATCCCAGTGCGGCACAAACGGCACGTAAGGTTTGCTCCGGAACATGCTTTTGTCGTCCGAAGGCATCCTCGTAGGAGCGCGCGACTCCCAGCAATTCGACAAGGCGAGAGAGCGCATCCATGCCCTACTCCTGATGCCCAGGTGCTATTGCGCTATGGAAATACCACGCCGGCAGTTCAACGTCCGTTGCGCCGGCGACGATGCCTGGATCGCTGGCATAGAGGGTCTCGCCAATGATCGGCACCGCGACCCGGACTGAATCAGAATCGAAGTTTACCAACACGGAAAGGCGGCTGTGATCGCCGAGCAACCAGGTCGCGCTGACAACCCGCCGGCGGGTGCCAAGCACCGCCGAGGACAGCGCGGCCACATTCTTAAGGTTCGGCATGATCCGGCGATGTCGGACATCGAGCAACTGGCGATAGAAATTCAGCCATGTCGCGTACGGTTCGCGCTCCTGATCGGACCAATTCAGGACCGATGCCTGGAAAGTGCTGATTGCCGTCGGGTCTGGAATCGACACGGCTGCCTGATCCGCCGCTTGAAAGAAGTGCGCGAACTCCGAACGGCGACCCTCTCGAACGGCATTGGCGAGAGCGGGCTCAAAATCGCAGAAGAAATTGAACGGCTGTCGGCTGCCCCATTCCTCCCCCATGAACAGCAACGGCACCGAAGGTGACAGCAGGACAATCGCGACCGCAGCGCGCACCGCAGCCGCGGGCGCAACATTCGTGATCCGGTCACCGAGCGGGCGATTGCCGATCTGATCGTGGTTCTGCAAAAAAGAGACGAACGCCGTCGACGGAAGATTTCCACTGGGTTCACCGCGTTTCTTGTCCCCCCGGTGCGGTGACTGTTCGCCCTGATAAACAAATCCTTCGGTCAAAGCCCGCGCGAGATCGCGTCCGGGATCCACGGCATAGTCGCAATAATAACCATGCGTCTCACCCGTTATCAGAACATGCAGCACATGGTGGATGTCATCATTCCACTGCGCGTCGTAGAGAACGGCCTCGCCCTGCGGTCCCCGTTCCAGCAACGATGTGGCGTTGTCGTCGTTCTCAAGCACGAGATGGATGTTGGGGCGCCGCAATACCTTGCGAACCTGGCGCGCGATTTCCAGGAGGATCTGGGGTCGACTGTCGTCGATGATGGCGTGGACGGCGTCGAGCCGTAGACCATCAAAATTGAACTCCTCCAACCAGTAAAGCGCGTTATGAACATAGAAATCTCGGACCGCGCGGCTCATCTCACCATCAAAATTGATGGCGGCCCCCCAAGGGGTATGATGCCGTTCGGTAAAGAATTGCGGCGCATAGGTCCAAAGATAATTCCCTTCCGGCCCGAAATGATTGTAGACGACGTCCAGAAACACCATCAGGCCCAGGCGATGCGCCTCGCAGATGAAGCGTTTGAGATCTTCGGGGGTACCGTATTGCGCTTCCGGCGCAAATAGCTTTACGCCATCGTAGCCCCAATTGTGGCCCCCCGGCGCCTCTGCAAGCGGCATCAATTCGACTGCGGTGACACCGAGACCGGCGAGATAGGACAGTTTTTCCGCAGCCGCCGCATAAGTTCCTTGCTGCGTAAAAGTGCCGACATGCAATTCGTAAAGGACGGTTTCTTCCCAGGGCCGTCCCCGCCACGCGGCGTCATCCCATTCAAATGCCGCCGGATCGACGATGACGCTTGCGCCGTGCACATCCTCAGGCTGGTAGCGGGACGCCGGATCTGGAACGACCTGACCGGTGTCAATAATAAAAGAATAGAGATCACCGGGCCGCGCGACCCCGGATATGCAGGAAAACCAGCCATCTGCCTGCTGCGTCATGGGAAGATCCTGTTCTCCACGCACGCTCTGCAATCGCACATCGACGCGCCGTGCAGCCGGTGCCCACAGCGAAAATGCAACCTCACCGCTCTCTTCGATTGTCGCTCCAAACGGCATCCGATGGCTGCGCTTTATCACCGTCACTCCTGGGAACGTTCAAGCGACGCCAAGATCACTGTTGAACGCGCGGCAACTGTATAGGTCTCGCCTTGCGCAAATTCGGGACCGGATTGGTTACCGTCGTCCACTGACGTATCCAAGAGCCGAACTCCAGCGCCACGGAAAGGCCGGCGGGAAAATGAACGGCATTTGATCGTGATGGCCGTTCAGAAACAGCAGCAGGTGCGGTTCATCATCCTGATCGTGATGGACACCCTGCCCGAGACCGTTAAGAAGAAACGCCAGACACCGCGCGTCGGGATACGACCAATCTTCTTCGGTCTTCGGAACACCTTGAGGCGTGAGCCAAACCACATCTTCGATGTCGTTGGTGGCCACCGCACCGACCAAGAACCGGTCGCGCCGAAACGCCGGATGAGTTTTTCGCAGAGCAATAAGGCGCCGAACAAATGGGACCAGACCATGCCTGGCAATCTGGTGCTCTGACCAATTGACCCAACCGATCTCGTCATCCTGGCAATAGGCATTGTTGTTCCCGTTCTGACTGTTGCCAAGTTCGTCGCCGGCAAGCAGCATTGGGGTGCCTTGCGCAATCAACAATGACGTCAGCAGATTTCGCTTTTGCTTCTGGCGAAGTGCGATGATCGCGTCATCGGTCGTCGCCCCCTCAGTTCCGCAATTCCAACTGTAATTCGCATCAGTTCCGTCGCGATTATTTTCCTGATTGGCCTGATTGTGCTTTTCGTTGTAACTGACCAGGTCTTCCAACGTAAATCCATCATGCGCCGTTACAAAATTCACGCTGGCCCATGGCCGGCGCCCTTGATGCGAAAAGAGATCGGCTGACGCACTCAATCGTCCGGCCAATTCTCCGATCAAACCACCATCGCCTCGCCAAAACCGGCGCACCGTATCGCGAAAGCGATCATTCCACTCCATCCATCCCGGCGGAAACTGGCCGACGCGATACCCATCCGGGCCGACATCCCACGGCTCCGCTATCAACTTTACGCGGGACAAGCAGGGATCCTGGCGAACGGCATCAAGAAATCCGCCGTGCGGATCGTAGTCCTGCGCCTCACGCGCCAAGGTCGTCGCGAGATCGAAACGAAAGCCATCGACGTGCATCTCTTCGACCCAATAGCGCAACGAATCCATCACCAACTGCATGATACGCGGATGATGAAGATTGAATGCGTTACCGCAGCCGGTGAAATCTTCATAATAGCGCGGATTGCTCGGCACCAGGCGATAGTAGGATGCATTGTCGATGCCGCGAAACGACAATGTCGGACCGAGGTGATTGCCTTCGGCCGTATGATTGTACACGACATCAAGGATCACCTCGATCCCGACATCATGCAGCTTCAAGACCATGGTCTTGAATTCATCGACCGCCTCGCCGCTCAAATACCGCGGATCAGGTGCAAAGAATGAAATCGAATTGTAACCCCAATAATTCCCAAGCCCATGGGCGACCAAATGGCGATCATCAATAAATCCGTGGACCGGCAGCAATTCAATCGCGGTAACGCCGAGATCGCAGAAATGGTCGATAATCTGCGGCAAGGCCAGCGCGGAGAACGTGCCGCGTAACCACTTTGGTATATCTTGGCGGCCCATTGTAAAGCCGCGCGTATGCAACTCATAGATAATCGTCTCGGCTCGCGGAACTTGCGGCGAGCGATCACCATTCCATGTAAACGCAGGATCGACGACAACGCATTTTGGCATGCCACGAGCGTTGTCGCGACGATCAAAAGACAGGTCGGCGCGGGGACTGCCGATACGATAGGTAAAATGCGCGTCATTCCAAATCAGCCGGCCATGCATCGCTTTTGCATAGGGATCAAGCAAAAGCTTGTGATGATTGAAACGATGGCCATTGTTCGGATCATACGGACCATAGACCCGATAGCCGTAAAGTGTACCCGGCCGGGCGTCGGCCAGATATCCATGCCAGACCTCATCGGTATATTCCGGCAACGTCACCCGTTCGATTTCTCGTCGGCCGGCGCGATCGAAAATACAAAGATCGACCCTTTCGGCGTTGGCTGAAAACAAAGCAAAGTTCACCCCGCGCCCGTCCCAGGTCGCGCCAAGGGGGTACGGAAGGCCGGGACCGATGCGATTGCCGTTCGTCGCCATAATCGTATGGGCTTGCTATTTAACCGGACTGAGGATGAGACCGGCAAGAGGCGGCAGCGTGAGCTTGATCGAACAAGCAAATCCATGAGCGGGAATCGGTTCGGTTGTCACTACCCCGGCATTTCCGACATTGCTGCCGCCATAGAACGACGAGTCCGAATTGAGGATCTCGCGATACCGGCCGGCACTTGGCACACCGATCCGATATTCGTTCCGGACGATCGGAGTAAAATTAATGATCGCAACGACAAAATTGTCCGGATTTCGACCGCGTCGAATGAATGATAAAATGCTTTGTTTATAGTCGTTCGGCTCGATCCAGACAAAACCTTCTTCGTGATGATCACTTTCGCCAAGTGCCGGCACAGTGCGATAGGCGCGATTGAGATCGCCGACAAGCTGCTGCAGGCCGTGATGCGCAGGAGAATCAAGCAAATGCCAATCCAGGCCGATGTCGTGGTTCCATTCCGACCATTGCCCGAATTCGCCCCCCATGAACAGCAGCTTGTTACCGGGGTGGCTGAACATAAAAACATAGTAAGCGCGCAAATTCGCGAACTTCTGCCAGACATCTCCCGGCATCTTGTTGAGCAATGAGCCCTTGCCGTGAACAACTTCATCGTGAGAGAGCGGCAGAACGAAATTCTCGCTGAATGCATAGATCAGCCCGAATGACAGCTGATTATGGTGATACGGCCGGTAGATCGGGTCATACGACATGTATTCGAGCGTGTCGTGCATCCAGCCCATGTTCCATTTGTAGTCGAATCCTAGTCCGCCCTGTGCCGTGGGACGCGAGACCTTGGGCCACGCGGTCGACTCCTCGGCGATTGTCACGGCACCCCGGAACCTCATCCTCAATGATTTCATTGAGCCGTTGCAGGAAATCGATGGCATCGAGATTTTCTCGGCCACCGTAGCGATTTGGCACCCACTCGCCTTCTTTCCGGCTGTAGTCCAAATAAAGCATCGACGCGACGGCATCGACGCGCAATCCATCGATATGGAATTCCTTCAGCCAATAGAGCGCACTGTTGGTCAGAAAATTTGCGACTTCGGTTCGCCCAAAATTGTAGATAAGGGTGTTCCAATCCTTGTGAAAGCCGATCCGCGGGTCGGCATGCTCGTAAAGATGAGTGCCGTCGAACAGCCCGAGCCCATGCGGATCGGTTGGAAAATGTCCCGGCACCCAATCGAGGATAACGCCGATATTTTCCTGATGAAATGCGTCAACCAGCGCACGAAACTCATCCGGACTGCCGAATCGGCTTGTCGGCGCGAACAGTCCGATCGGCTGATATCCCCAAGATCCATCGAACGGATATTCCGTGATGGGCAGGAATTCGACGTGGGTAAACCCGAGATCACGCACATAGGGCACGAGCTGCTCGCGCATTTCGCCATAGGTGAGATAGCGATTTCCCTCGTCTGCCTTTCGGCGCCAGGACCCGAGATGAACTTCGTAGATCGACATCGGCGCGGTCGGAGCGTTGGCATTCAACCGCCGCGTCAACCATTCCTGATCTTTCCAGTCATGGGCGGACGCCGCTTCGACAACCGATGCCGTCGCCGGTGTCCGTTCGGCGCGCGCGGCATAGGGATCCGCCTTTTGCGGCAGGACGGCGCCACTGCTCGACTTGATCTCATACTTGTAGCGCATTCCGGGTTGAACCGCCGGCAGGAAGATTTCCCACACGCCGCATTCGTACCGCTTGCGCATCGGATGCCGCCGGCCGTCCCAATCATTGAAGTCGCCAACGACACTCACCGCGCGAGCATTCGGCGCCCAAACGGCAAATGCAACCCCATCGACCTCGTCTTTTGTTTGTCGGTGCGCGCCGAGCTTGGTCCACGCCGCACGGTGGCTGCCCTCGGCGAGGAGGTAGACATCAAGCTCACCCAAAACTTCCGAGAACTGATACGGATCTTCAATCAGAGCTTGTTCGCCGTTGGATGTAATTCGCAGTTGATAAGAAAAAGGTTGGCTGCCGGGAACGGCCCCAACGAACAGACCGGTATCGTTGGCGTTCTTTAGCGATCCCGCAATCTTTCCCGTCAAGCGGTCGACGACATCGACAGCTTGTGCGTGCGGCTGAAAACTCCGGACCACCAGCCCGTCCGCAGTCACATGCATTCCGAGATAGCCGAACGGATCCTGGTGCTGCGCCGCCAAGATGTCGTTGATGTTGTGATCGACAGTGCTGGTTGCCATGGCTTGTCACTATCCGCCGGGAAACAGGGTTTCGACTGCGCCGTGCAACGGTATTGTCACCCATTCCGGGCGGTTCGCGAGTTCATATTGAATTTCGTAAAAGACCTTCTCAAGCACAAAGAGCCGCAACACCGCCTGTGCCATTTCCGGTTCTGCGGGAACGGCGGCGCAGCCGGCGACTGTTTCATAATATGCCGCCAGGAACTTATCCGATACCGCGGCTCGCCATCCGGCGACAAGGCGCTCAAGTTCTTCGCTATGGTCGCCATGGGCGAGCGCAACCTGATCGAATGCCGCGCGCGCGGCATAATCAAATGACCGTAGCATGCCGGCGACATCGCGGAGGGCCAAATCCTTGCCACGACGCTCTTCCAATGGCCGTCGCGGCTCACCTTCGAAGTCGATAATAAAGAAGTCGTTTTGCGCCACGATGACTTGACCGAGATGGTAATCGCCGTGAGTCCGGATCTTGAGCGCCTGAAGCGATGCTGGGATGCCGGCGCCAATCTGCTCGAGCACGGCATTGCGATCGGCCAGCAATCGCCCGGCGGCTTTCGCTGCCGCGGGCGGCAGCTTGCGTTGCGCTTTGCGAAGGGCGGCTAACGCACCGGTCGCCTCGCGACGCACCCGCTTGATCCACTCGCTCACGTCCGCCGCAGCAACGGGTTCCGGCTGGAACGCAGTGTCGGCTTCCACTGGACACAGTGCCTTGTGAAGTTCCGCGGTGCGCGTTCCAAGTTGCTGCATCTGATTGAGATAGACCGCATGTGCACTGACCGGATCCAGGTGCGCAATCTGATCCGACGTTTGCAGGATGACGTCATCGAGAAAGCGATCGAGATAGCTCAAGGTAAACGCCCAACCATCACCTTGGTTGCGGACAAAAGCCTGCGCGACAGCAATTGCCGCCGTCTTCTTCGCGGGCAAGTCAATCTCGATGCTTCCGAGCAATGCAGGCGTATTTGGAAAATGAGCGACCTCAGTCAGGAATCGGCCCATTTCAATCTCGGGTTGAATCCCGGTTTCCACCCGGCGATAGATTTTCAAGACCAAATGGTCTTCGATCATAACCGATGAATTGGATTGCTCCGCGCCGAGCCGGCGTATCGCCGGCTGCTCCGGTGCTGGCAAATGTTCAAACTCGGTCGTTGGGTTGAAGCGTAGTTCGCCTTTTCCGAACGGGATACGCGCGCCATTGCGGATACGATCGATCAATTCCAATACGAACTGGTCATCGGCGAGCGCATCAAACAGCGTCCCCTCGCGCGGCCCGCGCCGGGTCTTGGCAATCGTTTGCGCCTGTGCGGCCGGTGATTGAAGGCGTACTTCCTTCCAATCGAGGGCCAACGGCATGAAGTAAAGCTGCGGCTTCACGTTTTCGCTGAAGCGAGCCTCAAACAGTCCAAGGAACCATGAATGGTCGTCTTTCGACAGGACCCCACTGGCGGCCAGCGCGATACTTCGCAAGGCTGCGTCCTTGGCACGAAACCAGCGCTGCTTCGGCAATCGCGCCGGGAGGACATCATGGAGCAGAATGGTGCAGGCTCGGTCCTGCGCGAAATTCGACCAGTCACCGCCCATGACGAGCGTGGCGTATTCCGGCGCCATTTCGGTTACCGGCTGTTGTGTCGCAGCGAGCTTCTGCACGTCTTGCAGGAGAAACCAATAAAAACTGTAGCCGTGCAATGAAAGCTCGTACTCGCCGTCTCGAATGACCGGGAATACGCTGCGCCCGAGCAACTCGACCGGAACCTGTCCCTTGAACTGCGACAGATCGAGTGAAAAGGCTTGCGCGGAGCGGGAAAGGTTCGCGACACACAATACCGTTTCATCTTCATGCTGGCGCAAAAACGCCAGGATACGGCGATTTTCTGGATAAAGGAATGTCAGCGCGCCGCGGCCGAACACGCGATGGGCCTGACGCACGGAGATCAGCCGGCGCATCCAGTTGAGCAGCGAGGACTGGCTGCGCAGCTGCGCTTCGACATTTATCGCCTGATAGCCGTAGACCGGGTCCATGAGTGGCGGCAGATAAAGACCCGCCGGGTCACCACGCGAGAACCCACCATTGCGATCGGGGGTCCATTGCATCGGCGTGCGCACACCATTGCGATCGCCGAGAAAGATGTTGTCGCCCATGCCAATCTCGTCGCCGTAATAGATGATCGGCGTGCCGGGCATCGACATCAACAGGCTGTTCATGAGTTCGATCTTGCGCCGGTCATTGTCCATCAGCGGCGCGAGGCGACGGCGAATTCCAAGATTGATTCGCGCCCGCGTGTCTGCGGCATAGGTGGCCCACAGATAGTCACGCTCGCTGTCGGTGACCATCTCCAGCGTCAGCTCGTCGTGATTGCGTAGAAAAATAGCCCATTGGCAATCCGGAGGAATTTCCGGAGTTTGTCGCAGGATGTCGGTGATGGGATGGCGATCCTCCTGTGCAATCGCCATATACATCCGCGGCATCAACGGAAAGTGATAGGCCATGTGGCATTCGTCGCCCTGGCCGAAATAGGCCTGCACGTCTTCCGGCCACTGGTTGGCCTCGGCCAGAAATACACGGTTCTTGTGGCGCTCATCCAACGCCGCGCGCAGCTTTTTCAGCACGACATGAGTTTCGGCCAAATTCTCGTTGTTGGTGCCCTCGCGCTCGCACAGGTACGGAATCGCATCGAGGCGCACCCCGTCGACGCCGCAATCAAGCCAATACCGCATGACGTCGATGACCGAGCGTATGACCTGCGGGTTTTCGAAATTAAGATCGGGCTGATGGGAGAAAAACCGGTGCCAGAAATATGACTTTGCAACAGGGTCCCAAGCCCAGTTGGAGGTCTCGGTGTCGGTAAATATAATTCGCGTATCTTTGTATTTCTGATCCTCATCGCTCCAGACATACCAATCGCGATGGCGCGATCCCGGCTTCGCTCGCCTCGCGCGCTGAAACCACGGATGCTGATCGGAGGTATGATTGATGACCAGTTCGGTCAGGACGCGAATGCCGGCAGAATGAGCGGCACGCACGAAATCGCGGAAATCGCGCATCGTGCCATAATTTGGATGGACGCTTCGGTAATCCGAAATATCGTATCCATCATCCCGCTGCGGTGACGGATAGAACGGTAGCAACCAGATGCAGGTAACGCCAAGCGACTGCAAATAGTCGAGCTTTTGCAACAGCCCGCGAAAGTCACCCATGCCGTCGTCATTGGAGTCAAAAAACGCCTTGACGTGCAATTCATAAATGATCGCGTCCTGATACCAAAGGGGGTCGTCGCTTAGCATTTCCACGTCCGTCGGAAATTAAGGATTGGGGGTTCGATAGTCGACATGCTTCCAAACCGTGATCCGGAAGATTGCGACGGGATTCACATGGGGATCAAGGCGAATATGTTGCGAAGAACCGCGCCAGAGGTGGCGTGCGCCGGTCAACAATTCTTCCGCTTCGAATGCGTCATTGTCACCCAGTCCTATTTCCGCGATCGGAAACCACAACAACGTTTCGTGCGCTTCGAACGGATCAAGATTGACTGCGACGAAGATCATGCTGTCATGATCGCGCGTCATTCGGCTGTAGAAAATGATGCGATCATGATCAGCGCGCCAGAATTCGAGATTCAGAAAATCTTGCAGCGCCGTATTTTCGCGGCGGATGCGATTGAGCGCGGTAATGAAGTCTTTGATATTGCCAGGCCGATTCCAGTCCCATGATTTGTACTGATACTTTTCCGAGTCGAGATAGTCTTCAGTGCCCGGAATCGCAGTTGCTTCACACAGTTCGAAACTGTTGTAGATTCCATAAACTCCCGCCAGCGTGGCTGCCAAGGCAACACGGATCTTGAATGCCGGAGGACCACCTTTTTGCAGGAACGGCGGCAGGATATCAGGGGTATTGGTGAAGAAATTGGGTCGGAGATATTCGCGGCATTCGGTTTGAGTCAGCTCCGTGAGATATTCGATCAACTCCTGCTTGAAATTGCGCCAGGTAAAATAGGTATAGGATTGCGTGAAGCCAGCCTTGGCCAGCACCTTCATCATTTTCGGGCGGGTGAATGCCTCACTGAGGAAAATCACGTCCGGATAGCGGATCTGTACTTCACGAATGACCCATTCCCAAAAGGTGACAGGCTTGGTGTGCGGATTGTCGACGCGGAAAATCCGCACCCCGCGCTCCGCCCACAGCAGAAGAATATCGCGCAATGCCTGCCACAGCGCTTCACGATGTGGGCCATAGAAATTGACATTGACGATGTCCTGATACTTCTTCGGCGGGTTTTCGGCATACTTGATGCTGCCGTCCGGCCGGAATACAAACCATTCCGGATGCTCCCGCACCCACGGGTGGTCAGGCGCGCATTGGATTGCGAAATCGAGCGCGATCTCCATTCCGAGTTCGCGACAGCGGGCAACAAGTCGGGCAAAGTCATCGACGGTCCCGAGACCAGGATGGATAGCCTCGTGACCACCTTCAGCGGAGCCAATCGCGTAAGGACTTCCTGGATCATCCGGACCCGGGTTGAGCGTATTGTTCGGTCCTTTGCGGTTGATCCGGCCAATCGGGTGGATCGGAACGAAATAGACAACGTCAAAGCCCATGTCGTGAATGTCCGGCAACCGCGCGATACAATCATCAAACGTGGCGCTTTTCGTCGGGTCCGCACCCTGCGACCGTGGAAACATTTCGTACCATGCAGCGAACGTGGCCTGACGCCGATCGACAAAAATCTCCAGGGTCCGAAAATAGCGCGTCACATCATCTCGCGGCCCGTAGACTGCCATGATGTCCGCAAGCACTTCTCCAAGTAGCGGATGCAGCCGCGGTGACGCATCATCGTCATTTTGTTCAAGAGAATCGAGCAGACGCTGCAAATCTTTCTTCGGTAGCTTGTCAAGGACACGCTCGACGATCGCGCGTCCCTCTTTCAATTCCAGCGCGACGTCCTGGTTAGCATCGATTTTTTTCGTGATGTCTCGCCGCCAAGACGCAAAGACATCGGTCCACGATTCGATTGTATAGTAATGAAGTGAATTGCGTTCCGTGATGAAAGAGCCGCCCCACCGGTCATTGTCGGAGAGCTCCATGGGGGCTGTATGCCAGTCTTCCTCGTCAATCCCACGATAGACGATAGCGGCCCTGAGAATGTCATGCCCATCCCGAAAAATATCGGCCCAGACTTCTATCCGATCTCCCACGGTTCGCTTAACCGGATACCTGCCACCGTCGATCTCCGGATAGACATTCTCAATAATGATCCGTCTATCCGCCGCCCAGTAACGATGATGAGGTACCGCTTCATGTATCGGAAGGCGCGCGATGCGACGAGCGGACGCCTTTCCCTGCCGCTGCGCGGCCGGCGGATTCGCGATCTTGCCTTGTTGCTTGTCCATGTTCCGTGAGCCGCTTGGTGACAAAAGATTTTCGCACATTCCAACGCCGGCGGCGGTGGAACGTTTCATCATTCGATGCGAGATTCATGAATAGCTTACGAACAATGCGGTTAACTGGCAAGTCGGCGGCTTTGATTCGACCGGGTTCGAGCAGTTTACCTGACCGCCGCCCTGGAAAACTTCCTCTCGCATAATAGCAATACTGTGCGTCAACTTCGAACAAATGCCAAATATTGTAGCGAGCGACCATCATTCAAATGACACAATTCGCCTCGGCGTTAGTCTGCGGTTCATCCTGTCATGCGAATGACGTAAATCAGCGTGCCTGGTTGTAGGCTGTTTTCGAGATATGACGGGCCGAGCACCGCCACAGCGCTTGGCCAAATCGACGATCATTGCGAAGCCGACATTTCGGGATTGGGCGCTTCTTCGGGATCAAGTGCGACCATTGTTGGTGCGGTCGAAACCAAGTCAAACTCGGTGCGCTCGGGTTCCGGTGGGATAGCACGTTGCGTTATCCGCCAAAATGAAAATGCCGCCAGAACGACAAGAACGAAAGCCATGGTCGTGAACAAGCCGGCTGGTCCGATGATTTGGATCATGACGGATGCCAGCAACGGGCCTGCAATCGAACCGGCACCGTAGATCAGCAAGAGGCCCGAAGACGTTTCGACAAAGTCCTCGCGGCTGACGAAATCGAACGCGTGTGCGGCGCAAATCGCATAAAGCGGTAAGGCAGCCGCACCAAAAACAAACGCCAACAAAAAAAGACGCATACCCCCAAGCGCACCGAAAATAGTAATCCCGATGGCCGCGATCGCGCCAATGACACAGGCGGCAATCAATACAACTCGCCGATCGAGGCGATCCGACAGGCGGCCGAGCGGCCATTGAGTTAGAGCGCCGCCGAGGGACGCAATCGCCATGAAGAGCGCGATCTCGGCGGTGTTGGCGTCGATTTCCGCGGCATAGGCCGGGCCGAGTGTCCAGAAGGCGCCGGTGACGGTGCCGACCAGACACGCCCCGATCAAACCGACGGGTGTCAATTGGTATAGCCGCAACAGCCGGACCCTAACGAACGTTGCCGGCGCCGGTTGCGGTGATGTCGTCAAAGCGACCGGAACCGCGGCAAGTGAAATCAAGATGGAGGCAAACGCAAAAAGCGGAAATCGCTGCGGCTCGCTCAATGTCAGCATCAATTGGCCGATGACCAACATCGAAAGGTTGACCATCGTATAGGCGCCCATGACGAAGCCGCGGTTCTGATTATCCGCCTTGTCGTTCAGCCAAGTTTCAATCACCAGATAGAGACCGGCGAAACAGAAGCCCGTGATCGCGCGCAACACGATCCATGACACCGGTTCGAGCGCCACTGCGTGCACCAGCGCCGTGGTCGACGCGATCGAGGCGAGTGCCGTGAAGGCACGGATGTGCCCGACCCGCGCAATCAATTTTCCGCCCTGCAGGCAGCCAAGTACAAAACCCAAATAGTAAGCCGAGCCCATCAGTCCGATTTCAAACGCGCCGAAGTCTTCCAAGCTCGCGCGTACCGGCAAAAGCGTCGACTGCAGCCCGTTTCCCATGACCAGGATCGCGACCGACACCAGAAGCGCGGCGACTGATGCCAGCGGCGAGGTTATGGTCGAGCGTGGTGAGGTTTCTGACTTAATATTCATGCCTGCACGTATTCGTGTGAGCGGTTTCGTGTGAACCAATGTGGCCGCCTCGGGCTGCTGCCGCATTTATTATACAAGCGGCGCAATCGGCACAACGAATGCTCAATTAACGAAAGCTCAATTAGGGTCGACTTGCGCACATCGGCACCAGCCGTATCTTCGACAACCGAGCGTCTGGCTGCACCGGCGACGCCCCGTGCGGCCCTATCGCGTCTTAAGGCCCGATAACGGCGAATGGCGCGAGACCGCAGAGCCTGGAATGTTCCCGTGAACCGCGAAGCATTTTATACTAAGATTGAATGCACAATAATCATGACCGGGCTGCCGCACGGCAGCACCGGAACGATGGGAGGACATCATGGATACGGCACTCGGCGGCGCTGCCGCTTCCACCGCAACGCATGAGACGCGCAGCGAAGTTCGCGACGGCATGCGGATCGACTGGGACGTGCCGGTCCAGATGGACGATGGTCTGGTCCTGCGGGCTGATGTTTTTCGGCCGATCAAGGATGGCCGTTATCCGGTTATTTTGACCTACGGTCCGTATGCCAAAGGTCTTGCTTTCCAGGACGGCTATCCGAGCGCATGGCAACGCATGGTCGAACAACACCCGGATGTACCGGCCGGTTCCACCAATAAATATCAAGCCTGGGAAGTCGTCGATCCGGAAAAATGGGTTCCGTTTGATTACGTCTGTGTACGGGTGGATTCGCGTGGTTGCGGTTGCTCCCCCGGTTATATCGATCACTTTTCGCCGCGCGAAACCCGGGACTTTTACAATTGCATCGAATGGGCCGGCGTTCAGCCGTGGTCGAACGGCAAGGTCGGCCTCAATGGCATCTCCTATTTCGGTAGCAATCAATGGCACGTTGCATCATTGCAGCCGCCGCATCTTGCGGCCATGTGCATCTGGGAGGGCGCCGCGGATTGGTATCGCGACATGACTCATCACGGCGGCATCCTGTCGACGTTCTGGGCCAATTGGTACGACATGCAGGTCAAGACCGTGCAGTATGGCGCCGGCGAACGCGGGAAGCATTCGCGCGTTCATGGCCAACTGGTCTGCGGTCCGCACACCTACTCCGAACAGCAACTGGAGAAAAACCGCTGTGACTTCGGCGGCGACATTCGCGCCCATGCGATGGACGATGAATACCACAAAGCGCGATCACCGATCTGGGACAAGGTCACGGTCCCGTTCCTGTCGGCGTCGAACTGGGGCGGTCAGGGCCTGCATCCGCGCGGCAATGTCGAAGGTTTCGTGCGCGCTGCGTCCAAGCAGAAATGGTTGGAGGGACACGGTATCGAGCACTGGACGCACTTCTACACCGACTATGGCCGCGAGCTGCAGAAGCGGTTCTTTGACTACTTCCTCAAGGGCGACAAGAACGGCTGGAACCGGCAACCGAAGGTCCTGCTCCAGGTGCGGCACGTCGACAAATTTGTCCAGCGCACGGAAAACGAATGGCCGCTGCAGCGAACCAAATGGACCAAGTTCTATCTCGACCCGACTGACATCGCGCTTAAGACCCGCAGCACCGCGAGCAGCGCGAAGTTGAGTTTCGATGCCATGGGTGACGGCCTGACCTTTTTGACGCCGCCCCTGAAGGCTGAGACGGAGATTACCGGGCCATCCGCCTTGAAATTATTCGTATCGTCCTCGACCACCGATGCTGACCTGTTCGTTGTCCTGCGTGTGTACTCCGGCGACATGAAGGAGATCGTGTTTCAAGGTGCGATTGATCCGCATACCCCGGTCGGACAAGGCTGGCTGCGCGCCTCCCATCGCAAACTCGACAAGAAGTTGTCGAAGCCCTACCGGCCCTATCATAGCCATGACGAGAAGCAGCCGCTCAAACCTGGCCAGCCCGTTGAACTCGACATCGAGATCTGGCCGACGTCGATTGTCATTCCGGCCGGATATCGCATCGCACTGACCATCCGCGGCAAGGATTACGAATATGGTGGCGGTAGCGGTGGACGGCTGTCCAATTTCAAGAACGAAATGACCGGCTGCGGACCATTCCTGCACAACGATCCGATCGATCGGCCGGCGAAGATTTTTGGCGGCACGACCACCCTGCATTTCGGAAAGAGCCGGCAGCCCTATTTGTTGTTGCCGGTGATACCATCGAAGAGCAAGCGATCAAAGTAGCGCGGCAGAATGGCGCCTGCGATGGAGCGGCCGGGATGAGTGATCAAGCCGAAATGGAACTCGAACTTGTCTCCATCGCCACCGACAGCGAACACCTCGACGGTCTGTTCTACGCGCCAAGGGGGCAACCGGCAAAGGGCGCCGTGCTGCTGATGCACGGCAACTGCCAGAATTTCTACTCCGGTGCTGCACGCTTTTTGCCGCCGACCTTAAGCCGGCTTGGCTATGCGTCACTGGCCTTCAATCGGCGCGGTCATGACATCATGGTGGCCCCGCACAGTCGCGATGCAAGCGGTGGCGCCTTCCAGACCGTTCGGGAGGCGATCGCCGACAATCGCTATGCCGCGCAGTGGCTCTCCGCGCGTGGCTTTCCCGCACCGATCGTGATCGGGCATAGTCACGGCGGCATGCTGGCCGTCCGGCATTGCGCCGATCATCCGGAGACGCCGGCTTTGATTCTGTTGTCGGCGCATGGTGGCGGTCGCAGTCTCGTTCCAATCGCCAGCAGTCGCGGCTTGTTGGCTGGAGATCGCCTTAATGAGACCACCACACATGCAGAGAATCTGGCGGCGGCAGGGCGCGAACAAGATCTGATCCTGCTGCCGGGCTGGTGGTATGTCACCACGGCGCGAACCTTTCTCGATCACCTGACCGAACTGCCCGACGTGCTTGCGCTGGCGCCGCGGATCCGCTGCCCTTCTCTTTTCCTGCGTGGCGACAGCGAGCCGCGCAATGCCTATCCGGCTGAGGAATTTGCCGCTCGCGCCGCGGGAACCTGCACGATCCGGATCGTTTCCGACTGCGATCATTATTATACGGGTCGCGCGGCCATCGTCTGCAAATGGGTCTCGGCGTGGCTGGAGCAGACTATTCGCAAGGCGCAAGTGAGCGCGTCATCGTCAACCTGACCGGGCAACGCGGTCCATTCCTGATGGAGGAGAGCAAAATGACGGCTGTGGAAATCGTCGATCGGTCATCGATGATCGATCACCTGCACGCAGGCCTGGTCCTAAAGCCGCGCGAAACCGCGATCGTCACCGTGGACATGCATCGGGGCCACCTCGACCCCGCTGTCGCCACCATGGCCGCGAAGCCTGATGATTCGCGGCGCGTAATTGCAGCAGCCAAGGAACTTCTGGATTTCGCGCGCGGCCTCGGCATTCCGGTCATTCATGTTAAACTGGTGTTCCGCCGGATTCCGGGGCTCGGCAGCGAAGGCATGGTATCACCGTTCTGGCGCGCCTTGCACGACCTGACCGAGGAGGAAGACCGTCTCACGCCCGGCCGCCGCAGCACGGTCGACGGCCACAATCTGCAGGGATCGCCCGGCACCGAAATCATTCCGGAGCTGCTGGCCGATACCGATTATGTCATCGACAACAAGAAGCGGCTCGATTGCTTCCACGGCACTGACTTGCGCACGCTGCTTGAAACGCTCGGCATCAAGAACGTCTGCCTGATGGGCATCAACACCAACACCTGTGTCTTGAACACCGCCTTTACGGCTTTCAATTTTGACTATCGCGTGATCGTGCTGTCGGACTGCGTCGCCAGCATGTATGGCGACGACCTCCATGTGCTCGGATTGCAAAACGTCGCGCGCTGCCTGGGCTGGGTCATGCCCAACAGCGAAATCAGGACCAAGCTGACCGAAGGCGCCGCGCGCAACGATTGACCGTTTGCGGTGTCAGGACACTTTGAGAATCCGCTGCGCCTCGGCACCAAGAATTGTGCCTTGATCCGATTTCGGCACATTCAGACCGCGCACGTGCTCGGCGCAGTTCATCATTGCCATGTCGAACGGATAATCACTGCCGAGCAGAACGCGGTCTGCACCGGCGCTGCTGATCAGATATTCCAATGGATGGGACGCATGCAAGATCGTGTCGTAGTAGAACCGCTTCACGATCTCCTGCGGCGGTTCGGACAGCACCACTTTCGGCTCCGGCCTCACATTCCAACCATGCAGAAAACGGCCGGCCTGGTAGGGCACAAAGCCGCCGCCGTGAGACAGGCAGAACTTGATTGACGGATAGCGGTCGAGCACACCGCCGAACAAAAGGGAGGCGGCGGCAATCGTGGTATCGAGCGGATTACCGATCAAATTCACCAGATAGTAGCTGCGCAGACGTTCCATCCCGGCGACCTGCACCGGATGAATCAAGATGAAGGCTTCAAGTTCGTTCGCCGCCGCCCACACCCGCTCCAGCGCAGGATCATCAAGGTTTTTCCCGGCCGTGTTGGATCCGATCATGACACCGCGATGGCCGAGATTTCCCATGGCATGGCGAAGCTCGGCGACAGCGTGATCCGGCGACTGCATCGGAAGCGTGCCGATTGCAAGGAAGCGATCCGGATGCCGGGCAACCAACCTGGAAAGCTGCTCATTCTGAAGGCGTGAGGATGTGGCGGTAAGTTGCGGGTCCTGATCGTAAAGAAAGGTCTGCGGTGGAACTGAAAGCACCTGCATGTCAACGCCGGCGGCGTCCATGTCGCGCAGGCGTCGGGCAAGATCCCAGCCGCCCAGCGGGAACGGCCGATAAGGGCGCCCCGCGACTTCAAAGACCGCGAATTCATCGTCGATCCGGCTGAGCTTCGGTGCGACCTTTGGCGTCTCCTTCGTCAGAAGATCAATGGTCTCCGGCTCGATAATATGAGCATGGACGTCGATTGTACGCTGCTTCGTCATTGTCGTGATCTCATTTTCGATCGTGTTTCGGTCCGGGTCCACCAATTTTTGATTTTATGAGCCATGTCACCGCATGTGCTGGCAGCCCAGCCGGCAAAACGCCATAATTCAGGGCATGGCATGATTGTTCGGACCAGATTTCAGCTTGCTGGAACGGTTCGGGCAGCGGACTGCACAATGCATCGTTGAGGTCACCGCAAGTCAATCTCGAGGCGAACGGTATCGCCGCGGTAAATGCCCTCACCAACATAGATGATCGTCCCGTCGCGATCCAGCGCGACGCGATGCACGAAGGCGACCGGCGAATTGATCGGAATCTTCAGCAGTGACGAGACCGCGACATCCGCCATGCCGATTGTCAAAGTCTGGCGTGCGCGTCCAATTCTGGCTCCGGCAATCTTTTGCAAGATCGGCAACGTCGGTTGACGCCGAAAATTTGCCGGCGGCCCCTTCCGGAACAATTCATGCTCCAGGAAAAATCGGCCCAGCAAATAGGGCACCCCATTTCGCGAATGGACCCTTCGCATCATCTGATATTTGCGCGCTGCAATACCCTCGTTTGCATAACGTGGAGGAAGCGCCTTACAGACTTCATTTTCCAGGATTTCGATATCCACGCCTTCATGCGCTGAGATCAATGAAGTCCAATCGATCTCCAGCTTATGGGTGCCGCTTTGCGCCGGCGCGCTGCGAACGAAGGTGCCCTTGGCCCGCAGCCGCTGCAGCAAACCTTCTTCCTCGAGTATCCCGAGGGCCTCGCGGATCGTTCCCTTCGCAACCGAGAATTCCTGCGCAAGCTCTTCAACATTCGGGATCCGGCTCCCGACCGGCCATTGTCCGGCCGTGATCCAATTCCGAAACAGCGTCGCAAGCTGGAGGTAACGTGCGATACGGCTGCGATCGAGATCGAGTGACACTGCGGAAACTGTCGGTACAACCGTATTCATGATGTTTTTCGCTGCCTGGTCGTCGCGCGCTTAAATCAGATTCTGAATTTGTCGCACCGCAATATCACTCGGTGATTTGAAGCCAGGTTGCAAGCCTTGCCGCGATTAATTGCTTATCCATCGCATTTTTGGACAGGTCAATCATCCGTTCCGTCGATCGATCGCGATCGACAAGGAATTGATCAGAACGGGTAAAGGTGCGGCTTCGTGGTTTCCATCGACGGCCAAATTCGCCTTTGCGCCGCTAAAGTCCATAGTATTGGACTTTTGGCGTTAGCCCACTATAGTCCGCGTTCGATGGGAGGAGCCAGGCATGGGTCGACTGCCGATTACGATTGCCACATGGGACTATGATCGTGTCCGGCCGCTGGTCGACGGACGCGTGCAGGTCGAGGGGTGTGAAGTCAACTACCTGACAATGCCGGTGGAGGAATGCTTCGAACGCGCCTTCTTCCATGGCGAGTTCGAAGTCGCGGAAATAGGCTTCAGCCCCTATCTCATCGCACTGTCGCGCGGTGTAGCGCCGTATGTCGCGGTTCCGGCGTTTCTGTCCCGCATGTTTCGGCATTCCGCCATCTTCATCCGAACAGATCGCGGTATCGAGGGGCCGGCCGACCTCCGCGGCAAACGGATCGGAGTGCCGGAATACCAGATGTCAGCTGTGATGTGGATTCGCGGCTTCCTGCAAGACGATTTCGGCATCACCGCCAGTGACGTCAACTGGGTACAAGCCGGGCTTGAGACACCGGGCCGGCGCGACAAATTTCCACTCAATCTGCCCGAGGGATTTCCCCTAACATCCGACACTAACGGTGGCACGTTATCGCAAATGCTGGGCGATGGCGCACTCGATGCGGTGATGACGGCGCGGCGGCCGTCCTGTTATGTTGCCGGCCACCCGAAGGTCCGACGGCTTTTTCCTGATTTCCGCGCGGCGGAGAAGGAGTATTTTCAGCGGTCGGGACTGTTTCCGATCATGCATGCGGTTGGGATCCGCCGTGACGTGCTGGACAAACAGCCATGGCTGGCCGCCAGTGTTTACAAGGCATTCGCCCAGGCCAAGAAGATCGCCGATTCCGATCTTGTGGAGACGACTGCCCTCAAGATCTCGCTGCCGTGGGTCAATGCCGAACTGGAATCGACCGAGGCGGCCATGGGCAAGGATTTCTGGTCCTATGGCATCGAACAAAATCACAAGACACTCACGACGATGGCACGTTATTCCTACGAACAGGGTCTCGCTGTTCGACAACTGACCGTCGAAGAGATGTTCGCCAACAGCATTTTCGCTAAAACGCGTGTCTAGGGAGAGCAACATGACCGTTCAGCTCATCTGCGCTTCGCATAGCCCCCTCATGACCACCGACGTTGAGGAATCGGAACCCAACGTCCACGCCGAGTTCTTCCGGGAACTCAGCGTGGCCTCAGCCGCATTGCACAAATTCAATCCGGATCTCGTGGTGGTGTTCGGCCCGGACCACTTCAACGGATTTTTCTACGAATTGATGCCGCCGTTCTGCATCGGCCTCGCGGCCGTAGGCACAAAGGACTGGCATCTCGAGAGTGGGCCGTTGCGCGTACCGAAAAATTTCGCCCTGGACTGCGCCCGGCATCTTCATTCCCGCGATATCGATGTTGCGATCTCGCACGACATGAAGGTTGATCACGGCACCACGATTCCGCTCTACAAGCTGACCGGCGCGCTGGCCCGCTACGACGTGCTTCCGGTGTTCATCAACTGCGCGGCTGATCCACGTCCATCGTTCCGGCGGGTGCGCGCATTCGGCGCGGCGATCGGTGAATTCCTCGCCGGCACGGACTTGCGTATCACGATCATTGGGTCAGGCGGATTGTCGCATGATCCTCCGACACCGCGGCTTGAACTCAGTCCGCCGGAAGTCGCCCGTCGGTTGATCAAGCAGCACGCTCCAACACAGGAAGATCTGGATGCGCGCGAGAGCCGCGTCATTCGCGCCGCGCGTGATCTGGTCGTCGGCAAGGGGCCATGTCTGCCGCCCAGCGAGCAATGGGATCACGAATTCCTGAACACGTTCCTTTCCCCAAATATCGAGGGCTTCAACTCGATGACCAATTCGGAGATTGATCGTGTCGCTGGCTTCGGTGCCCATGAGGTGCGTACTTGGGTTGCCGCCGCCGCCGCGGCCCGCAAGATCGGCCAGTTGCAGACCGAGTTGCGCTATTACCACCTCGTGCCCGGAATGGATCACCGGCATGGGCATCGTCGTCGGTCAGGGTTGAACGCGTCCACTATTTGTCGAATCAGGTTGATCACCCATGACCGGACCGGAAATCAGTTCGCCAAGCACGTCTCTTCCAGAATCTCGTCCGGTGACGTCGAGATCGCCTACCGCCGCTTCGGGCAGCCGGGGAAAACACCGGTTCTGATTGTGCACGGGCTTTCGTTCTTCTCCTACGATTGGATCGGCCCGGCGTCCCAAATCGCCAAAGACCGGGAAGTCGTCGCTATCGACATGCGCGGGTTCGGCAAATCAAGCTGGAGCCCGCAGCGCGACTACAAGCTGGAGACCATGAGCGGCGATGTCGTAAACGTGCTTGATGCGCTTGGCTGGCAGAAAGCCATCCTGATCGGCCATTCCTTCGGCGGACGCGTCTGCCTCGCCACCGCGGGTTGGCACCCGCAGCGCGCCGCGGCGCTAATTCTGGTCGACTTCGCGCCTGACATCGCGCCAGCGGGCCGCCGCCACGTGGCCGAACGGATCGGCGGGCAGCCAGACATTTTTGCTACGGTCGACGAAGCCATGGCCTATCACGGCCATCCCGCAGTTCCGGCCAATGATCCGCTGCGCACCCGCTATGAAGCCTTTCTCAGAAGATCCGAGAATGGTTTTGTTTTGCGCCGCGATCTTGCTTTTCGCGATAACTTCAAGCGCGCGCTGGAAAGCGGTCAATCGCAACCAGTCCCGGCATTTCTGTGGCCGATGCTAACGGAACTGCAAATCCCCGCTTTGATGATCCGCGGTAACAACTCCGACATGATGGCGCCCGAGGCTCTTGAAAAGGCCCGCCAGTGCAACCCTCGCCTGGTGGGCATCGAAATCCCCGCCAGCCACGATATTGCTGGCGACAATCCGGATGCGCTGGTTGCAACAATTTCAAACTTTCTCAGTGATGCCGCGGTTTGAACCGCGTCGTAACCGCAAACGCAAGACTTCTGATAAGTGGCGTGATTGATCCGATGGCCGAGAGCAAACAAAAGCGAATTTCCACGATCGATGCTCCGCTCCAGCAGGTGCCGTCGAATTTTGATGGCACATTCTGGAACAGCGACACAATCGCTTTTCTGTTGCGTGATCTCGGGATCGAATTTGTCGCACTGTGTCCGGGATCGAGTTTTCGTGGACTGCACGAAAGCCTCGTCAATGCCCTTGGCAACGCGCGACCGGAAATTCTGCTGTGCCTGCACGAAGAACATGCCGTCGCAATCGCACACGGCTATGCGCGCGTCACCGGCCAGCCTTTGGCGGTGATCGTCCACTGCAATGTCGGCGTCATGCACGCGAGCATGGCGATCTACAACGCCTGGTGCGACCGCATGCCGGTCGTCATTCTCGGCGGCGTTGGCCCGCTCGATTCCGTGCGCCGGCGCACGCCGATCGACTGGCTGCACAGCGCGGCGGATCAAGGCAGCCTGGTACGCAATTATGTGAAATGGGATGACCAGCCACTGTCGCCAAAGGCGGCGGTCGAATCGATCCTGCGCGGCCATCAAATGGCGTGCACGGCACCGAAAGCTCCGGTCTTTATTACCCTCGATCAGCGCCTGCAGGAAGACAGCTTCCCCTACGAGGCCGCCAGGAAGCCGAGCGTGCAGCGTTTCCGCGCGCCCCAATCGCCCGCGCCCGATCCCGTTCTCGTTGATGAGGCCGCACGGCACCTGCTTGACGCCAAGTTTCCGGTTATCCTGGCAGGGCGCGTCTCACGTAACGAGGCCGCTTGGCAGGATCGCATCCGCCTTGCCGAAACGCTGGGTGCTGCTGTCTTGACCGATCTCAAGGTTGCCGGAGCTTTTCCGACCGATCATCCGCTTCATGGTCCGGAACCCGGCATCGCATTCGCTCTCGATGAAGGCGTGGAGTTGCTGCGCGGTGCGGACGTCGTCCTCAGCCTCGACTGGTGGGATCAGGCGACTTTGTTTCGGCAGGCGTGGGGCGATGATGACGTCGGCGCAAAAGTGATCCGCTGCTCAATTGATCTCTACATTCACCGCGGCTGGACCCGTGATCATATGGGGCTGACGGCGGTTGATCTTGATATCATGGCCGAGCCCGATCGCGTCGTGCCCGATCTACTTGCCGCAATTGAACGGCATGCCACGCCAGGCTTCCAACAAGCCGCCGCGCACAGATTGCGCGCACGCAAGGAAAGCTTCCGCAGCCCTGATCCAATCCACCCGATTTCCGGAAACCCGGAAGACATTGGCCTCTGGGATATCGGTGCTGCGATCGGCACGGCAGTGGCAGACAAGCCGTATTGCCTGATGCGCGCGCCACTTGGATGGCATGTTGACGCGCTGCCGATTCGTCATCCGCTCGACTATCTCGGCGCCGATGGCGCCGCCGGCATCGGCGGCGCGCCGGGCATGTCGGTCGGTTCCGCGCTGGCGTTGCGCGGCAGTGGCCGGCTGCCGATCGCCGTTTTTGGTGACGGAGATTATCTCATGGGAGTCGCCGCACTCTGGACGGCCGCGAGCCACAATATCCCGCTTCTGATCATCATCGCGAATAATCAGGGGTACTACATTGACGAGCAGCACCAAGTGACGACGTCGCTGGCACGTGAGCGTCCAACCGAAACAGCTCCGATCGGCCAGAAAATATCAGGTCCTGAAATTGACATTCTCGGCATGGCGCGCGCGCAGGGTTTCGAAGGTAAAGGTCCGGTGTATCAGCGAAGCCAGCTCGTTGATACGATTCGGTCGGGCATCGCTGCTGTCGAAAACGGCCGATGCTTTCTCATCGACGTACGGATTCAGCCTGACTACGAGGGTTATCCGCGCTAAGGCGCAGCAGTCAATGACTGGCGTGCGCATTGAATACTGAACTGGTCAACGTGCGACGAAAGGCGCAGGCGCATTGTCGGTTCCAACAATAACAAAGATATTCACCATTACCCCATGCCAACTCATGCCAACATTGGGAGGAACAAATGAAGCGTTCTCAGATCTTTAAGTCTCTTGCGGTTCTTGCGACCGGCTTCGCGGTTGTTGCAACAACCCATGCAAGCGAAGCGGCATCGTATCCGGACAAGCCCATCAATATGTGGATTGGATTCCGTCCGGGAGGCGCTGTCGATACCACCGGCCGGATCATTGCCGACAAGCTTTCGAAAATCCTCGGCCAACCGGTTGTTGCCGTTACCAAGGCCGGCGGCGGTGGAACAGTGATGGCCACCCAGCTCATGAAGGCTGATCCCGACGGTTACACCATTGGAATGGGCGCGAGCGCCGCCTATACGCTGACCCCGCAACTCAACAAGAAAATCGCTTACAAAATCGGCGATTTTCAGCACATTGCCACACTGACCTATCCCTCCGACGCAATCGTCGTCAAAGCGGATAGTCCGTGGAATACGCTCGACGACATGCTGAAATCGTCGAAGACATCCGGCAAAGCTCTTTCTTTCGCTACGCAGGTTGCCGCCTCGCGTCTGATGACCATGGTCCTCGCGCAGAAGTCAGGCGCGACCTTCAAGATGGTTCCGGTCAAAGGCGGCGCTGCCGGCATCCAGCAGGTTCTGGGCGGACACGTCGACACAACCTGGAGCGGCAGCGGCTGGACGGAGCAGGTCCGGGCCGGCAAGATGAAGCCGCTTGCAACCATGTCGCCGAAGCGAATGGCGGACTACCCGAAGATCCCGACCCTGAAGGAACTCGGCTACGATTTCACATTCACGGACACATTTATGCTGTCGGCCCCAAAGGGCGTCCCGCAGGATGTGCTTGCCAAGCTGTCGGCCGCCGTCAAGCAGGCCATCATGGACCCCGAAGTCCAGAAGGCACTGCATGATAAGTTCAAGCTGATTGTCGAATATCGCGACCCGAAACAGACGGTTGAATTCCTCAACGCGCAGGCGGCCGATGTTGCGCCCCTGGTGAAAGAGCTCAAATAGCACGAGCCGCCTAAAATTGGTGCCGCTCTGGCCATCCTTGGTCCGTGCGGCACCCTTCCACCGCGGTATCGTCTGATTTCATGGACGAGATCAATGCACATGAACATGGATTGGTGATTCGTGCGTCGTGCTGATCTGATATCGGGAGGTGTTCTTTTCGCCGCCTGCCTTTTGACAATTTTTGTCATCGTTCCGCTACAGATCGATTCCGGCGGCGAGGACTATGGCCTTGAACCGAAGTTTTTTCCGGTCACCTTGCTATGGCTGATCGCCGGACTTTCCGCGTTGCTGGTCATCTCGCGTCTTGTGGTTCCAGCCGACCCGCCGGGCGCAGCCGTACCTTTTCAGCTGAAAAACTGGCTGTTTATTTGCGGAATGGCTGCATTCTTCGCCCTCGCCTTCATCGCCATCAACTACGGCGGATTCATTCCCGCGGCGGCCGGTATCATCGCGGTCCTCATGATCGCGGTCGGGGGACGCCGGCATTGGATCGAGTTGATCGCCGTCTCGCTCATCGCGCCGATCGTTATCGATCTTGCGCTCAGCCATCTCTTTAAAGTTCAACTTCCTTAAGGGCGCCCGGCTGTGCATGAGCTTCTCGCCGGAATGATGGATGCGTTGACGCTGACGAACATCGTGCTTGTCGGCCTGGGGGTTGTGACAGGCATCGTTGTTGGCGCGATCCCCGGCCTCAACGGTCCGATGGCGATCGCCGTCGCACTCCCGGTGACGTTCTATTTAAGTCCGCTTGGCGGCCTCGCCTATTTGATCGGGATCATGAAGGGCGGGACATTTGGCGGTTCGATCGCGGCAATCCTGCTGAACACACCGGGGTCCCCGGAAGCGGCGGCGACCGCTTTCGACGGCTATCCGCTGGCGCAGAAAGGCAAGGCGCTCAAGGCCTTGAAGATGGCGCTCTATTCCTCGGTCTTCGGTGACAGCTTCAGTGACATCGTCCTGTTTGCCGTGGCCGCGCCGATCGCCGTCGTTGCCTTGTTGATGGGGCCGCCTGAAATGGCGGCTGTGCTGATTTTCTCGCTCACGATCATCGCCGGGCTTTCCGGCCAATCGCTGCTTCGCGGTGTCATCGCTGCGGCCGCCGGTGGCTTCATTGGCACAATTGGCCTCGATGTCGAGTCAGCGCTGCCACGACTGACTTTCGGCTTTGTCGAGCTGGAAGACGGCGTCCCATTGATTCCCTTGACGATCGGAATGCTGGCGCTGTCGGAAATTATCATCCAGATCGAAGCCCAGGTCCTCGGCCTTGCCGACGTCGCGCAACGCATCAACCCGTTCGGCAAGGATGTCCCGCGGGAAGATCGCATCGTCAGTTGGGCTGAATGGCGCGGCTGCTTCAAGACGATCATGCGTTCGAGCCTGATTGGGACCGGAATCGGCGCGCTGCCTGGGATTGGCGCCGTCGTTGCCGGCTTCCTTGGTTACGCCGCCGCCAAGCGGGCCTCACCGCATGCGGCGGAATTCGGCACGGGGCGTCTTGAAGGCATCGCCGCCGTGGAAGCGGCTAACAGCGCGGTCACCGGCGCAAACCTGATTCCGTTACTCGCCATCGGCATCCCCGGGAGCCTGTCCGCCGCAATCCTGATCGGCGCATTTCTCGTCCACGGCGTCCAGCCAGGTCCGCTGATCTTCCAGGATCACGCCCGGCTCGTCTATGGCATCTTCACCGCCATGGCGATCGCGAATATTCTGAACCTGTTCATCGGGCAGCTCGGCCTGCGCCTGTTTGCTTTCGTCGTCAGTTTTCCCAATCGGATTATTCATCCGGTCGTGGTGGTGCTCTGTATTGCCGGCGCCTACGCGACCGACAACAGCATGTTTGCGGTGGCGATCGCGCTGATCTTCGGCATTGTCGGCTATTTCATGCGCAAGCTCGATTTTTCGTTCGCTGCGTTCATCATCGGTTTTGCGCTTGGCCCGCAAACTGAGCTCTATGTTCGCCAGACCGTGATCCTGTTTCAGGACAATCCAACCGCGCTGTTGTCGCATCCCATTGTTCTGTTTTTCCTGGCGCTCACTGTCTATTCGATTTGGCGGATCGTTCAGCACAAGCGCGCCGGGACGCTGTGAACCGCTGCAGGGGCGCTCCTTACGACGCGATTGAGAAACCTGATCAATAAACCAAGCGATTCGGTTTGCCTCGAACCCCAGGTCCCACTAAGACCGTAAAAGAGGCAATGCGGGAACAATGGCCCCGCGGAAACGGAAGCCCTAATGTCGCAATTTAATGGCGTTCTGACGGAGACGGACGTGCTCGTGGTCGGCGGCGGAGCCGGCGGGCTCCTCGCCGCGCTGAGCGCCAAACGCAACGGCTCCCCGGGGACCCGCGTCACGCTGGTCGATTCCTGGTTCATCGGACGTACCGGTCACACCGCCTTTTCCAACGCCTGGATGATCGTTGCTTTTCCCGACGATGACCACGACGGCATCCTGCGGGAAATCGTCGCCGGCAATGACGGTGTCGCCGATCAGTTTCTGGTGCGCGAGGTGTTGGCCGAGTTGTTTGCCCGGTTGCGCGACTTTGAAGCAATGGGAATGAAGTTTCCGCGCCAGCCCGATGGCAGCTATGCGCGGCGGCCGACGCGCGGGCTCGACATCGCCCGCGTCATGTATCCGGAAGGCGGCGGGCTGGAGTTTTGCTGGCTGTTGCGCAGAGCCCTGGAAGAAGCCGGCGTTCAACTGATCGACCGGCTGTTCATTACCGCGCTGATCCGCGATGATGATGGCACGGTCACCGGTGCCGTCGGCGTCCACACCCGCACCGGCGAATTCCATGTGATCAAGGCCCGCGCCACGGTTATCTCGACCAACGCCATTACGTTCCGCTCGGGCTTTGTGCGCGACATCACCGGCACGGGCACCTTGCTCGCCTACCAGGCCGGTGCGGCATTGCGCAACGCCGAGTTCAGCTATGTCCGGCCCGGCACGCCGAAGTTCTATTTCGAGGGCATCACCTTTGCGATTCAGGAAGGCGCGCACTTCGTTAACGCCGAAGGTGAGGCGTTCATGCGGCGCTATGATCCCGATTGGGGTGACGAGGCGGACGTTCCGAAGATCGCCCGCGCCATGGCGCTGGAGAAGGAACAAGGCCGCGCGCCGATCTATCTCGACATGTCAGCGATCCCGGAGGGCATCCGGGATGACTTCATCCGGAGCAAGGTGCAATGGATGGATTATTTTTTCCGCAAGCTCGGCAGCGAAGCCCGCACCGACATGTTCGGGAAGACGCCGTACTATGCCTTGAATCAAATGACCAAGATGGGCGTGCGGACGACGCCGGATTGCCGCTCCGACGTCCCCGGTCTGCTGGTCGCCGGTCTTGCGCAGGCCGGATGCGCCAACCACTTCGCCGGATTTCATATCGGTCTTTGCGTCGGCAATGGCTGGATCGCCGGCCGCAGCGCCATCGAAGACCTTGACCGGCGCGCCATGTCGACACTCGACGCCGGACAAATTCAGGCGCTCCACCGGGAGGCGGTTGCGCCGATGGCCGAAGGCGCAAATGACGAATCCGATCGCATTCTCCGCGATCTTCAGGCGATCATGTTCGCCTATGACGTCGGTATTCTCAAACGCGAGGATCGCCTTCGGCATGCCCTCACGCGGATCGATCAGTTGGCCGAACAGATCAGCGGTCTAGGCGCCCCGCACGTCCATGAACTGGTGCGCCTGAAGGAAACCGAAGCGATGTTGCTGGCAGCGCGCTTCATCCTCGGTGCCTCGATCTATCGAACCGAATCGCGGCTGAGCCATTTCCGAGAGGATTTCGAAGCGCGCGACGATGAAAACTGGGCGGTCTGGGTCGACATTGCGGCCGGCAAGAACGGACCGGAATTCACCAAGACACCGATCCCGACACCGTATTGTTCAATTTCCGAAGCGACCGCACGGCCCGAGCGGCTGCGCAATCGCCGCGCGATTGCCGGAACCTGACAGGCCCGACTTTCGATATTGCCGTAAAAAAACCGCGGCGCAATTGTTCGCGCGCCGCGGCCATAACGTCATCGCGTTATTCTTTGCATTGAGCGCCTCACGCGCCGAAGGTATTTACTACTTCGAAAAGCCCTTGACCAGATCGGCATAGTCCTTGGCCTGCTTCTGGCGCACCTTCTCGTAATCGGCACCGTCCATGTTTGCAGTGTTCTCGCCGAGCTTCTTCATCAGCGTCTTATAGGTCTTGTCTTTGGGAAGTGCCGCGAATGCCTTGCGCAGAATCTCAAGGCGATCAGCCGGAATACCCCGCGGCGCAAGCACGACACGATGCATCATGCCCAGGTCTGTGATTTCCGGAAAGCCAAGCTCGGCAACGGTCGGCACGCCAGGAAGGAACTTATCGTTCCCGACGATCGCGAGCGGACGCAGTTTCTTTTCGTTGCTGTAGTAGACCGACGGGAACGCAAAGGTGAAATCGACGTCACCGGACAATACGGCACGCAGGGCCGGGCCGCCGCCTTGATACGGCACCAGCACCGCTTTGACGCCGGCCTTGTTCAGCATGATGGCACCGGGCACCATGACGGCACCCCAGTTTCCGCTATGACCGAATTTCAGCTTGCCGGGATTGGCCTTGCCGTAGGCGATCATTTCCTTGAACGTCTTGAACTGGCTGTCCGCCCGCACCACCAGGATGGGATCGCCGGTGTTCGGCCGCGCGACCGCGACGAAAGCCTTGTTGGTGTCATATGGCAGCTTTTTCACATTCGGCTGCAGCTCGTCGATGAAATTATGCGTGTACAACAAGGTGTAGCCATCTGGCGCCGCCTTTGCCGCCGCGGCTGTGCCGTTCTGACCGCCCGCGCCCGGCATGAGCTGCACGATCACCGGCTGGCCCAGGATGCTCGGCAGCACCGAGGTCATAATGCGGCCGTTCAGATCGTGCGAGCCGCCGGCCCCGAGCGGAATGATCATCGTGATCGGCTTTTCCGGAAATTTTTGCGCGGCAGCCGGACTGCCACTAAAAGCCAGTCCTGCAACCAATCCGGCCGCCATCATCCCGATAGCCAGAATGCGATTTCGTTTTGCCATTGTCTCCTCCATTGGGTCGACTTTTTAAGAAGGTCTGCAGTGCGGCATTTGCGCCGTCGTTTAGTCCGTCGTCAGTGAACGTCTCAACCGCTCGCTGCGGCGCCACATCAGGAATGTCAGGATCGGCGTCGCCACCAGGATAGCCAGCGCGATCGGCCGATCGACAAACAGGAAGTGTAGCAGCCCGGATTGACCAAGAATCAACGTCTGTCCGAACGCATATTCAAGCGGCGGCGTTAAAATAAAGCCCATCACCAGTGGCGTGATATCGAAATCGAACTTGCGCGCGGCATATCCCACCAGACCGAAAAAGAACAGAAAGATGAGGTCCATCGGATTGGATCGGAAAATATAGATGCCGGCAACTGCAAACACCAAGGTCAACGGCACCAGATAGGCCTTCTTGATGGCGACAACCTTGGAAAATACCGGGATCAGTATGTAGCCAAGCACAAGTAGCAGAACGCAAGCCACCAGCATGGACAGCAATATCGCATAGACCAGAACCGCCTGCTCATTAAACAATTGCGGCCCTGGCCGCAGGCCCTGTGCGACAAAAGCGCCGAGCAGAATGGCGGTAATATTGTCACCGGGAATGCCAAGGGTCAGGAGTGGCACCATGGTGGGGCCATTGACCGCGTTATTGGCCGCTTCCGGCCCGGCAACGCCGTCAAGCACTCCGGTTCCGAAGCTTTTTGGATTCGGCGACGCGCTCTTGGCTGCGGTGTAGCCCATGAAGGCCGCGACAACCTGCCCGACCCCGGGGATCGCACCGATAATCGCTCCGATCATGGTGGAGCGCACGATCGTGCGCCCGCTGGCGCGAATTTCACTCCAAAGCAGCCGCTCACCCTCGGGTCGGACATTCGAAGTGTCGAGCAGCGTTTTTGCTCTGCTTTCAACCGCCAAAAGAATTTCCGGTAGGGCGAACAGGCCGATCAGCATCGGCAGCAACTCGATCCCGGCCTCGATCGGAAAAAAGCCGAACGTAAATCGACTGAGCGCGCCAATCGGATCCTGTCCGATGATCGCGAAGAACATACCGAACAGCAGCATAACCAGGCCCTTTACCATGACGCCAGCGCTGGAAGCGACAATGATGAGCATGCTGAGAAATAGGATGGCCGCAAGTTCCGGCGGGCCGATCTGCATCGCGATCAGCGCAATCGGGCCGATCAACAGGATGGTCAAGAAGCTGGATACCGTGTCGCCGAAGACCGAGGCGACCAATGCCATTTCGAGCGCTTTGCGCGACTGGCCCTTTCGCGTGAGCGGCAATCCGTCGAATGTCGTCGCAACAGACGCGCCAGTACCCGGAATGCCGACCAGAATGGCCGGAATGCTGCCGCCATAGATGCCGCCCTTGTAAACTCCGATCAAAAAGGGAATGCCAACAATCGGATCCAGAAAGAATGAAATCGGCAACAGGACCGCCATCGCCATGACGGTCGTGAAACCCGGCAGCGCGCCGACAAAGATGCCGAGCACGAGACCAAGCGACATCATCGCGATGGTATCGAGCCGGAGCAGCATGCCGGCACTTTCGATAATTGATGTCAGCATGAACTTAGAAGCTCGGAAGACCAGGGAGGGACACGAGCAGGATTCTTGTGAAGGCTTCAAACAATACCGCCGGGACGCCAATCGCCACAAAAGCGATAACCAGCCAATTCCGTGCGCCATAGAAGATGGCAAGCGATGCGACACAAAGTGCGCTGGCAATCACAAAGCCGAGCGGCACAAGGATGAGGACATAGGCCACGCCGACCAGCAACGTCACGCTGACATTGATCAAGGCGTCCCGATCAAGATCGCGGAAAAGGTTCCGCTCGTGCAGCGTACGGCTCTGGATGAGATAAAGGATACCAACCAGGACAAAGCCGCCGCCGATCATCATCGGGAATGTCGCGGGATCAAGCCCCGTCGTACCCATGCCGAGCAGTACCGGCCGCACGTCGACCTGATACGGTGTCAGGATAACGATCGCGATCCCGAACACGATTGTGCATAGCGCAAGAATCGCATTGAAATTATCAAGCGGCCGCCTCGCGGCGGCCTCCTGATCACCCGCGTCCGACATCGACGATCCTCCCAGCGTGGGCTCCGAGACGCCCATCTTTAGCGAGTTTGTCTTTCGGCAAACCCTGGCACGGTTTGGGTGGTATGACAAATCCGGAGTATGTTGATTAACTGCGGCATATCGAAATCATTTGCGTCCCCCGGCATTCGTGGGCTTGCCACCTATCGAAGGCGTCGTGACCGCAGAGCCTGTAACGGCATGATTTCGGGGACAATTCAGGCCGTATCCCGCGGCCGAAATCTCACTGAAATATCCGGACGGATGTCACAATTGGGATGTATTGTGTTTTGACCAAGTGCGCATCTCGACGCGACAGCAAACCTGCCGCGGCTGGTCCGGCAATCATCCAGGGGTTTAGCGTCGGAAGGATTCACTCGCTGCCGCGAATTGAAAGAATATCAAGCTTTCCAGCAATCTGTATGATTGCCTTCCGTGGAGAGGATCTGAAATTCTATCCATTATTTTCGACAGGCCCTCAAACGAATTTCAATTCCAAAATCACATGAGATTCATAAACTTGCTAGTGTTTCGAATCCGGGTTCATACGGAGCCGGCTGAAAAGTACAACGAACTTCGAATAAGGGACACGAGACAAACAGGCAAGTATCTCCTAATCGAGATGGCTTTCAAATTGTGAAAATTGTAGTCGCGATGGAATTTTGAATGTCGACTTATCACCTCGATCGGCTTTTCGCACCACGATCGATAGCCGTCATTGGCGCCAGTCCACGGCCAAACTCCCTGGGGCGGATGATCCTCGCCAATATCGTTGCCGGCGGTTTCGCAGGATCAGTTTATGTCGTCAGCCCCTCTCATCCTGAGATCGACGGTTACAAAACGTACGGCAGCATTGCCGCCTTGCCGGCGGCGCCCGACCTGGTTGTTGTGGCAACGCCGCCCGCAACCGTTCCCGAACTCATAAGAGAGGCCGGAACCAGGGGAATACCGACTGGGATCATCATTACTGCTGGCCTCGGACAGGGCCCGGGCTCCCTTGCCGAGTCGGCAGAACTGGCCGCGCGCGCTCATGGCATGCGTCTGGTCGGTCCAAATTGTCTTGGCGTGCTTGGTCCGGCCGCAAAACTGAATGCGAGTTTTGCAACCCGTTTGCCGAACAAGGGCGATCTGGTTCTGATCTCGCAATCGGGCGCTGTTGCCGCCGGACTGGTGGAATGGGCCGCGAGTCACGCACTCGGCTTTTCCGCGGTCGTTTCGCTGGGCGACAAGTTGGACGTGGATTTCGGCGATTGCCTGGATTACTTTGCGACCGACCGAACCACCCGTGCAATCCTGCTCTATGTTAAATCGATCAAGGATGCCCGCAAATTTCTTTCGGCGGCGCGGGCCGCGGCGCGCGTCAAGCCCATCGTCGTGATCAAGGCCGGACGCCACGCGCAGGGCGCCAAGGCGGCGTCTACCCATACCGGTGCCTTGGCTGGATCTGACAGTGTTTACGATGCTGCTTTCCGGCGGGCCGGCTTGCTGCGGGTCTACGACTTGAGTGAATTATACGATGCGGCCGAAACGTTGGCCCGTTCACAACCTTTCCACGGCGACCGCCTTGCGATCCTGACCAACGGCGGCGGCATCGGCGTGCTGGCGGTCGATCGCCTGATCGATCTCGGCGGCAGGCTTGCAAGCCTCTCGCCAGATACCCTCGCGCGCCTGGACAGCGTCCTTCCCGCCACGTGGTCACAATCGAACCCTGTCGACATCATCGGAGACGCCGACGCCGAACGATACGCTGCGGCGCTTGAAGCCTTGTTCGACGATGCCGCCAATGATGCCATCCTGATCATCAACGTGCCGACGATGCTGGCGTCGGCGAGCGACACAGCGGAGCGGGTGATCGAGGTTATCAAGGCCCAGCGCGCCAAACACCTACCGACGAAGCCGGCGTTCGCGGTGTGGATCGGCGAAGACCGTGCGGCCACGGCGAACTTTGCCAAGGCAAACATACCCTCCTACCCGACCGAGGCAGCCGCACTGTCGGGCATCATGCACCTGGTGCGCCATGCGCGCGCCCAGCGCATGCTGATGGAGACACCGCCGAGCCTGCCATCCGATTTCGAGCCCGACCTGGCTTCCGCCAGACGCACACTTGCCGGCGTCATTGATGATGGACGAACATGGCTTGATCCGATCGAAACCGTGCAGCTCTTGCAGGCCTACGGAATACCAGTCACGCCGGCCGTCATGGCGCAGACCGCCGCGGAAGCCGCACATGTCGCTGCGCAATTCCTTGGTAACGGCGAGGCCGTCGCCGTGAAAATTCTATCACGTGATATCGTGCATAAGTCTGATGTTGATGGCGTCCGCCTTGATCTTAAGGATGCCGCCGCCGTCAGTACGGCCGCTGAAGACATCATGAACCGCGCGCGCGCACTCAGGCCGGATGCCGACATCTCCGGCGTAACTATTCATCCCATGGTCGCCCGGCCGAAGGCGCGCGAGTTGATCGCCGGCATCGCAAACGACCCAACCTTTGGTCCCGTCGTGGTCGTGGGTCATGGCGGCACGGCTGTCGAGGTCATCAATGACAAGGCTCTGACCTTGCCGCCGCTCGATCTGAAACTCGCCCATGAACTGATCGCTCAGACGCAGGTTTCCCGGCTACTGAAGGCGCATCGCAATATTCCGGCAGCACGCGAAAGCGACGTGGCGCTGGTCTTGGTCAAGCTTTCCCAGCTCGCTGCCGATCTGCCCGAAGTGCGGGAAATCGATATCAATCCGTTGCTGGTCGACGACCAAGGCGTTATTGCGCTTGATGCGCGCATTGCCGTCGGCCCGGTCGATCCGCGATTTAAGACGGTGGCAAATTCACGCTTTGCCATCAGACCCTATCCAAAGGAATGGGAGCGGCATCTTGCGCTCGCGGATGAAACGCCGATTTTTGCCCGGCCGGTAAGGCCCGAAGATGAGCCGATGTTCCTTCGATTTTTCGAACGTGTGACGCATGAAGATCTGCGCCTGCGGTTCTTTGCGCCGGTGCGAGAGTTCACCCACAATTTTATCGCGCGCCTCACTCAACTGGATTACGCGCGCGCCATGGCTTTTGTCGCCATTCACGAGCCTACCAATGAAATGGTCGGGATCGTACGGCTGCACTGCGATACCAATCTTGAAAAGGCCGAATATGCAATCTTGCTGCGTTCCGATTGGAAAGGCCGCGGGCTCGGCTGGAAGCTGATGAAGCTGATGATCGACTATGCCAGCGCCGAAGGTCTGCGTGAAATCGGCGGACAGGTTCTCGCTGAAATCACCTCATGCTCGATATGTGCAAGGACCTCGGCTTTCAGGTTGGCTCCGATCCGGAGGATCCGAATCTGCGTCGCGTCGATTTGACTATTTGATGACGTGAGCGCGGCTCAAAAAATTTTCAGCGTACGTATCACGCCTGTGGTCGTTCATCGCCATCGTTACCGTCTGGTGGAAACCGCGCCAGGATGTCTTTGACTTCCTGATCGGACACCTGCCGGAAGTCGGAATAGTAGACGCCAATCGCGCCGAAGTGCTTGTGATCTTCCAGGCAGACGATCTCGTCGGCTTCCTCCTCCAACTCGGAAATGGCATCGGTCGGAGCGACCGGAACGGCAAGCACCAGCCTTTTTGGATTGCGCGACCGCATGGCGCGCAAGGCCGCGCGAACGGTTGCCCCGGTCGCGATGCCGTCATCGATGACGATGATCGTGCGGCCACGGACCTCCGGATGCCGACGATCGCCCAGGTAGCTTTTTCGCCGCCGCTCGATCTCTGCAAGCTCGCGATCGCGGACAGACTGAAACGTCGCCTCGTCGATGCCGGCCATCAGAATCACGTCCGCGTTGCGCACGGTGATCGGTTCACGGCCATCCACCACCGCACCCATGGCAAGTTCAGGCTGATCGGGAACACCGATCTTGCGCACCAGAATCAGATCGATCGGAGCGTCGAGCGCAGCGGCGACCTCGGCGGCAACTGGCACACCACCGCGCGGCAAAGCAAAGATGACCGGCTTGCCTGATTTGAATTTTGCCAGCGCCGCGGCGAGCCGGCGACCGGCTTGGAATCGGTCGATGAAAGGCATGTCGCGCCTCCGATTCAGCTCCGTCCTAGATCAGCTTGAGTCGTTTCTGGAACCTGCCGCAAGTAAGTGCCGAACCAGCGCGCGGCATGTTCGATCACAGCCTCCAGTGCACCGGGTTCAGGAAAAAGATGGCTCGCCCCCGGCACGATTTCCAGCGCCTTCGGACCAGTGATACGGGCATAGGCCTGTTCGTTGAGTTCGATAACGCCAAAATCATTGCCACCGACAATCAACAAGGTCGGGGCGCTGAGACGTTCAAGCGCGGGGCCGGCGAGATCGGGACGCCCACCCCGCGACACTACCGCCTTGATCCGGTCACCGAGTGCGACCGCGCCGACCAGCGCAGCAGCGGCTCCCGTACTGGCGCCGAACAATCCAAGGCTCAATTGCGCAAGCGCAGGCTGTGCCGCGATCCAATCGACGACTTCGATCAGACGCCGGGTCAGTAGCCCGATATCGAAAACATTGGCGCGGTCTTGTTCTTCCTGCGGTGTCAGAAGATCAAACAATAAAGTCGCCAGACCATGCGCATTGAGACCATCCGCGACCGCCATATTCCGGGGACTGAAGCGGCTCGAACCACTGCCATGCACGAAGATGACAAGGCCGTGTGCGGCTTTGGGAATACGCAAGGTGCCCGCCACACCAGCAGGTTCGATTGTCACGCTTCGAACGACCAGATCGTTCATCTCGCCCTTGCCAGACGGCTTGCCGTGACCGCGCTCACCGCAACGCGGCCACCGCTCTCAATTGCATCACGTTAGCCGTTGTCGTAATCGAAACGAATTGATCGGAATCAACGCAATCGACTGTATTTTAACCCGGACTGCTCGGCCATGAGGACCGCCACCACACCTCAAAGCAACCTTGCCGAGCCGACGCTGGCTGAAAAGGTCGCATTTTTGTCCCGGCCGGACGTCTACGGCCTGCCGCGGGGCGAGGTCGTTTGGCGCGAAACCCACATGTCATGGGTCTTTCTGACACCCCAGCGGGTCTACAAGCTTAAAAAGCCGGTCCAATTTTCCTATCTGGACTTCTCGACCCTCGCGTTGCGGGAAGCAGCCTGCCGGGCCGAGCTGCGCCTCAACCGCCGCCTCGCCCCGGATGTCTATATCGAGGTCGCCGCTCTCACGATATCCGACCATGGACTTTCGATCGGCGCCTCCGGCAAGGTCATCGACTGGCTCGTCGTAATGCGGCGCCTTGACGAGAGCCACACCCTTGAACACGCGCTTGCGGAGAAGCGCGTGGCGCCTTGGCAGCTTGATCGGCTGGTGTCGACGCTGACCCAGTTCTATCGGCATGCCCGACCGGTCGCGCGTGACCCGGCGTCCTATCTCGACACGTGGCGCCGCGACCTTGCGGACAATCGCCGCGTTCTGTTGGACGCACGGCCGGAACTGCCTGCGGGTCTCATTCACTTTGTCGACGGCATGCAACGCCGGTTTCTCGACCGTCGCGCGCAAGTGATTGCCGACCGCGTCCACGCTCACCGCATCGTCGATGCCCACGGTGACCTGCGCCCCGAACACATCTGGCTGGAATCGCCGGTCAAGATCATCGACTGCCTGGAGTTCAACCCGCGCCTGCGCGCGATCGATCCGATCGACGAAATCGCCTATCTCAGCCTGGAGTGCGAACGGCTCGGTGGTGCCTGGGCCGGACGCTACATCAAGCGGCGTATGCTGCGCGCGCTCGATGATGGTCCACCACACGACCTGTTCGCCTTTTACCGCTGCCACCGCGCCACCTTGCGGGCCCGGCTTGCCATCGCTCATCTTTTGGAGCCGAACCCGCGCACGCCGGAAAAATGGCCGCGGCTTGCCCGCACCTATCTCCGCCTCGCGGCGGACGACGCCAGGACGCTTGCACGTGCGCTCAAGACCCGGTCGTTATTCATTGTTCCCGAGGCGCGCCGCGCGCAACAGCGCGGCATCGTCTTCCGGCCTTGACGGGTTGATCGCCATTCCGGCGCCGAGTTCAAATCCGCCCCAGTTCACGAGAACAGGCGCGACGCGCAACCGCCAATGCAGATGTGGCGCCTCTCGATGCGAGAGCCCGCCCGATTCCACCGCGAAGTTATACGGCGGATCGTTATAGACGTCGGCAAGACGCCGCAACACATGCCGCAACAGCCGGCCGAAATCGTCAAGCGCACGATCGCCGATTTCTCCGAAACTCGCTTGGTGCTGCCTCGGCACCATCCAGACTTCTCCCGGCCGCTCGGCGGCAAACGGCGCCAGCGCAACAAAATGCTCGGTTACCTCAATCGTGCGTTCGCCATGTGCCATCTCGAACGCGAGTTCATCACAGGTCGCGCACCGCCCGTGCTCGGAATGGTAGCGCTGCCCCCACAACGACATGGCGGACAGTTTTGGCGTCACTTGAGCGAGAGCGATGAGTTGCGCATGCGGATGACGAATGGATGCGCCGCTCGCCTCGCCTTGATTGCGATACAGGACGACCGATTCTATTCCCGGGCGTTTCGCCAATGCCACAAACCGGGCGCGATACATCGCGACCGTAGCCATGAGCGCGGCATCATCGAATGTCGCAAGTGTCCAGTCGTGACGCGAGTTTTCAATGACAACCTCATGCGCACCCTGCCCCGCAAAAACAGCATGGGCACCATCTGGTGCCGACACAATGCAATCGGGCCGCAAAGCCGGAAATTTGTTGGGGACGACCCGCACTTGCCAACCGGGCGGCGCATCCATCGGATCTTCCGCAACGATTCCCGGCAACGACGCTTCGTTGCCTGGACAGAACGGACATGACGGATCGTGCGCCGGCACAAGGAGACTTCGAACACCGCGATCCAAAGCCGATTGAGGCCGTCTGTTGCGCATAGGCGCAACGATGACCCAGGCACCGGTCGTTCGATCCTGACGCAATTCGCTCAATGTCGCTCGCTCAAGTCGGCTCGCAGTAACTAAATTCCGTTTCTGCGCAGCGCACCCTCGTCATTGTCAGGCGGCGCTGATCCATTCGCGCGCTTTCTCGGCCTCGGCAATCGAGAATGTCTCCATCTTGATCGGCATCAGAAAACCGAACGCCCGAACCGAATGCCGAATCCAATCGACATCGGTCACCACGGCAACCCGCTCCCATTGACTGAAATGCTCCATGCCGACCTTGAAGTCCTGAAATGCCGCGCCGGGGTCGATCCCGGTAAACTCCGGGCCTATTTGATAGTAAAGTCGTACCTTGCCGTGGCGCTTGATCGCCGAATTCGACTTCCGGTACCAGGACATTCTCGTAGTCGTCTCGGGTTATTTGGCCCTTGGCCTGGACGCCGACGGCATTACCGGAAAAACCACTCAAAACCTCCATCATGGCATGATCCTCCGTCATGAACTTCTGTTGAAACAAAAATCTCCAAACGCGCGACTCTCCGGCTTGCGCTGGCCTTGCCGCACTCAAGATTGAGATCGCCGCTCAGCCAGCGCGACGTGCTGCTTGACTGCGACAAAGCTGTCCGGACTCACGGATATGGAATCGATGCCGCTGGCCACCAAAAATTCCGCGAATTGAGGATGATCGCTTGGTGCCTGCCCGCACAACCCCACCTTCGTACCGGCCTTATGCGCTTCGACAATCACATTGCCGATCATCCATTTCACCGCCTCATCCTGTTCGTCAAACAATTTCGCCAGTTCGGCCGAGTTGCGATCAACGCCGAGTGTCAATTGTGTAAGATCATTGCTACCGATCGAAAATCCATCGAATCGTGTTGCGAATGCCTTTGCCAAAATCACGTTGGAAGGAATTTCGCACATCACATAGATCTCAAGGCCGTCCTGCCCTCGAACCAGTCCATTTTCCGCCATGACCTCAAGCACACGATCGGCTTCCTTGATCGATCGGCAGAATGGAATCATCACGATCACATTGCGAAAGCCCAACGCGTGACGCAGCCGCCGTATGGCACGGCATTCGAGTGCAAAGCCTTCACGATATTGCGGTGCGTAGTAGCGCGACGCACCACGGAAGCCGAGCATCGGATTTTCTTCGCGCGGTTCGAACTCCGCCCCGCCGATCAGGTTGGCGTATTCGTTGGTCTTGAAATCGCTCATGCGAACGATCACCGGCTTGGGATGCATCGCAGCCGCAATGCGCGCGAGCCCGCGTGACAAGCGGTCGACCAGGTAATCGCCTTTGTCATCATAGGCCGCCGTCAACGCCGCGATCTCACGCCGCGCGGCCTCATCCTTCAGGGAATCAAAGTGCACCAACGCCATTGGGTGTACTTTAACGTGGTTGCTGATCACGAATTCCATCCGCGCCAGGCCGACACCGTCGGCCGGCAGCCGCCACCAGCGAAATGCCGCCGCCGGATTGGCGAGATTGAGCATGACCTTGGTGCGCGTCGCCGGAATTCGGCTCAGGTCCAGATCTTCGACCTCGACCTCCGCGGCGCCTTCATAAATGAACCCTTCATCGCCCTCAGCGCAGGAGACGGTCACTTCCTGCTCGTCGGCGAGCACCTGCGTCCCCCTGCCGGTCCCGACAACGGCTGGCAAACCAAGCTCCCGGCTCACGATAGCGGCATGCGACGTGCGCCCACCGTGATCGGTCACGATCGCGGTCGCCCGCTTCATGATCGGCACCCAATCCGGGTCCGTGTCCGACGTGACCAGAACGGCACCATCGACAAACCGATCGATGTCGCGCGGACTGTCGATCATACAGACCCGTCCGGTAACCACCGCACCGCCAATGCTGAGACCGGTCACCAGCGTTCGCCCCTTGGCCTTGACCCGGTAGGAGCGAAACACGTTGGCATCGGCCCGCGATTGCACCGTTTCCGGGCGGGCCTGAACGATGAACATCTCCTGCGTTTCACCGTCCTTGGCCCATTCCATATCCATCGGCCGACCGTAATGATCTTCGATCACGCAAGCCCAACGTGACAATGAGATGATCTCGTCATCGGACAAAACAAAACTTGCGCGCTCCACCGCCGATGTCGGCACATTGCGGGTCGGTGCTTCGGCCCCGGTTGCGTAGATCAGCTTGCGGTCCTTAGCCCCCAATCGTTTCTCGACAATCGGCATAGCCGCGTGTTCGGCAAGGAGCGGTTTGAACACCTGATACTCGTCCGGCTCGACAGTGCCTTGCACGACATTTTCGCCCAGCCCCCACGACCCATTGATCAGCACGATCCTTTCGAAGTCCGGTTTCGGTATCGATCGAGAACATCACACCGGCACTGCCGACATCCGACCGGACCATGCATTGAACGCCGATCGAGAGCGCGACTTTAAGGTGATCAAATCCCTTGGTCTGACGGTAGATGATGGCGCGATCGGTAAACAGCGAGGCAAAGCACCGGCGACAGGCATCAAGCAGTGCGTCGGCCCCGCAAATGTTCAGAAATGTCTCCTGCTGTCCGGCAAAGCTCGCATCAGGCAGATCTTCAGCTGTCGCGCTTGAGCGCACCGCAACATCGACATCGGCCTTGCCCGACCGCCGGCACAGTTCGTCATAGGCTGACCGGATTGCTTGGGCGATATCGTTCGGCCATTCACCACGCACGATGGCGCGCCGGATGGCGCTTCCCGCCTCATCGAGTGAAGCCTTTCCGCCGGCAAGATCGGCAAGCGCACCGGCGATCTCCGTCCTGAGATTGTTGGCTTCGATATACTGCCAATAGGCATCAGCGGTGGTCGCGAAGCCGGCCGGAACCTTGACACCCTTGGTTCCGAGGTTGCGCACCATCTCGCCAAGTGAGGCATTCTTGCCGCCGACACTGTCGACATCCTGTCGACCGAGATCGTCGAACCAGACCACCAATCCCGTACTGTCAGTCATGACGTTCACCGTTCCAGCGGCCGTGCCATGCGTCGCCGCGCAATCGGAAATTGGGCTCGAACGAAGCAAAGAGATCGAGCCAATCTTCCATCAATCGTGTCATCAAGAATTGTCGGCGCACCAATTCCTTGGCGCGTTGCCCAAGTTGCCGGCGCAGGTCCGCGTCGCTGACGACCTGCACAATGCGTTCGGCTGCTTGTTCGACGGTTTCGACCAGAAATCCGTTCTCGCCGTCAACAATCTGGTGCTTGATGCCGCCGACCCTGCCGCCGATCACCGGGGTGCCTTTCCACATCGCTTCGGTCACTGTGAGCCCAAAACCCTCGCGGACGGATTTCTGCAGCACGACAGCCGCGCGCCGTTGCAGCGCATTGACAAGCGCTGAATCCTGAACCGATAGAATGCGAACCCGATCGTCGGCGCATTGGCAGATGGATTCGAAGACCTCCTGACCTTCCGGATCATCGGTCGCAATATTGCCGACCAGCACCAGCGTGCAGTCGACACTCTTTCGTGCGATCCGGAACGCATCGATCACACCTTGCGGGTCCTTCCACCGATCAAACCGCGAAACCTGCACGACAAGCGGCAGATCGGTTGGAATCTGATAGTGTTCCAGGCGATCATCGATTTCCCGCTCGCTCAAATCCTTATTGGCCGTCGAAAACGGATTGATGGCCGGCGCGATGAACCGCTGCGGCGATTGCAAATTTTGTGCATATTCCGGCAGCGACAGAACGGATGCGTCATATTGTTCGACAAACTGCTTCAGGTAATTCCAGAGCTCGGCATTCGGCGACGTCAAATCGATATGGCAGCGCCAGACCCACGGCGCCGCCTTGCGGAAATGCCGGATCAACGGCAACGGCTGCGGATCGTGAACGATTACGATGTCATGGTCGAGATGCATGCGCACTGCATTCTCATACACGACCTCTTCATAGGTGCTGGTTTTCAGATCGGTCAGAATGATATCCGCGCCTTGCAGCGCGTTGTGCATTTTCTTCGTGATGCTGAAGAAATCCGGCCGGCCCTGAATCACGCGCCAGCCAGTCCGAACACCAGCCGAATTCATCAGCAACGTCAACGATGACAGGATTTGCGCTACGCCGCCGCCATAATAGGTCGAGTTGATATTGGCGATATGGAGGTCCTGCAGCACTTTGGCTTTTTCGAGGATTTGCTCGACGGCGGGCGCCCCGATGAGAGGCTCATAGTCCTCTACCGATACCAATCGAAATCCCGGATCGTCGGTGGTCGCACGCTGCATTGGAACTCCTTTTCGGCGCCCGCCCCCGCGCCCTGGCCGACCCTCAACGACACGGGTCGCGGGAGGCGCGAAAATGATGGCAAACCCAACGATTAAGACACTGATTTGTATCAAAGGAATGGGAAGGAACTTTGTGATAAAAATGCAAAACATCGCGGACCTTTATAGACCTGTGCCATGGCCATGACCGGAATCGCCAACCGAGAGAAATTGCCACAGGGCCGTATTGTCGCGGTCCATGGCGATGTCGTCGATGTGGCCTTTTCCGCTGCAGCGCCTCCGATCAATCGCCTGCTGAGCACCGGCGCCGACGGCTCGATCTATATCGAGGTGGCGGCCTCGGTCGGTCCTCAGACCGTGCGTGGGCTGGTGCTCAATGCCGAGCGCGGGCTGGCGCTGGGCATGCCGGTCGCCGATACCGGCGACACCTTGACCGCGCCGGTCGGGGAGGCGGTCCTCGGCCGCATGATCAACATTTTCGGCGATGTCATTGACGCCGGTCCTTCACTGGGCGCGATCGAACGGCGATCAATTCATGCGGCGCCAGCGCCATTGTTTCAACGCGGGGTCCGCGCGGAAATATTCGAGACCGGGATCAAAGCGATCGACCTGTTGAGCCCGCTGGAGCGCGGCGGCAAGGCCGGATTGTTCGGCGGCGCAGGCGTCGGCAAGACCGTGGTGATCACCGAGCTCATTCACAACACCGTCAGCGGCTATCAAGGTGTCAGCGTGTTCTGCGGTATCGGGGAACGGTGCCGCGAGGCCGAGGAGCTCTATCGCGAAATGCACGAAGCCGGCGTGCTGGACAAGTCGGTCCTGGTCTTCGGCCAGATGAACAAATCGCCGGGCGTGCGGTTTCGGGTCGGTCATGCGGCGATGACCATTGCCGAATATTTTCGCGACGACCGCAATCAGGACGTTTTGGTGCTGATCGACAATATTTTCCGCTTTATTCAGGCCGGCCAGGAAGTCTCAGGCATGCTCGGGCGCCTGCCCTCGCGTGTCGGCTATCAACCGACCCTGGCGACGGAACTGGCGGCGCTGGAAGAACGTATCGCCAGTACACAGCGAGGAGCCATCACCTCGATCCAAGCTGTCTATGTTCCCGCCGATGATTTCACGGATCCGGCGGCGACGCACACCTTCGCGCATCTTTCGACGTCGATTGTTCTGTCGCGAAAACGCGCCGCGCAGGGGCTTTATCCGGCGATTGACCCGTTGCAGTCGTGGTCACGCATGTTGTCGCCGGAAATTGTCGGCGAACGGCATTATCACGTCGCCCGCGAGGTCCGCCGTGTTCTGGCGGAATATGAGGAGCTCAAGGACATCATCGCCATGCTCGGCCTGGAGGAGCTCTCTGAACACGATCGGACAACGGTCGGCATGGCGCGCTGCCTGGAGCGGTTCCTGACCCAACCGTTCTTCACCACCGAACAGTTCACCGGTTATCCCGGCCGCACGGTGACCTTGGCGGACACCATCGCCGGCTGCGAGAAGATCCTCCGAGGTGACCTGCTCGGCACCGAGGAAGGCAAGTTCTACATGATCGGCGGCATCGACGAGGTCGGCGAGCAGCAGCACGAGCAGCCGCGCGGGGCGCCGCCATGACGCCCCAAAATGACCCTCAAGCCGCTGATCCCGCAGACGTTTCCGCCATGCGCCTGCGCGTCATCGTGCCCGAACAGATCCTGCTCGACACGCCGATCACCCGCCTGGTCGCCGAAGCCGGCAACGGCTCGTTCGGCCTGCTGCCGCGCCATGTCGATTTCGTCACCGCGCTGGTGCCAGGCGTCATTGAATACGTATTGCTCGACGGCGAGGTCCGCTTCCTCGGCTCTGATGAAGGCATCCTCGTCAAGAGCGGACGCGATGTACTCGTCTCCGTGCGCGGTTGCTCGATGGGCGCGAGCCTAGAGGAACTGCGCCCGCTGGTTCAGGCCCGTTTCGTCCACCTCGACACCCGCGAGCGCGCCGCCCGCACCGCGCTCGCCCGCCTGGAGGCCGAGGTCGCCCGCCGCTTCGTCAAGCTCCGGTTGCAGCATGAGCAACTCTGACCCCGGCAACCAGCACAAGGACGAGATCGCCGACATCGTCGGCCGCAAGGCGCGACGCAAGCAGGCCGCGCGCGAAACCGGGCGGCACAGCGTATGGTTCGGCTTCGGCATGTTCGGACTGGTCGGCTGGGCGATCGCGGTCCCAACCATCGCCGGCGCGATGTTTGGGGTATGGCTCGACCATCACGCGCCACAAGCCTTTTCCTGGACGCTGACCTTGCTGATCCTCGGCCTCACGATCGGCTGCCTGAACGCCTGGTGGTGGGTCAACCGGGAAGGACATGAGAAATGAGTTTTGTTGACCTGAATATCGTCCACGTCATCGCCTTCCTGGGCGGCGGCACGCTTGCAGTGCTGCATCAATGGGGCTTGCGGTGGACGGTCGATCGCATGCGGCGGCACGAACAGGCCGAACTCTGGCTGTTCATGAGCTTCACCTTGCGCATGATGATATTGCTGGCGGTCCTTGCCGCGATCGCAATGACCGGTCCGGGCAATCTGTTCAGCTTCGGTATCGGCCTAATCGTCGCGCGGCTTGCCATGACCGGCTGGCTGATCGCGACGCGGCCGCCGCGGCACACGAAAGCTGCGCCATGACAGCCGCGCCAATGACAGCCGCCCAACCAACCATGACGAACCGCAAGCGATGATGCAGCAATCATGATCCGCCTTTCACCCGATCAGGTCGTTCTGTGGGATTTCCATGGCTGGCAGCTTAACGCCACCATTGCATTCACATGGCTGGTCATGGCGATCCTTGTTGTTGCGTCGGGGTTGATCACGCGGCATCTCACGGTCGAAGACCACATCTCACGTTGGCAGAACCTGCTTGAGGTCGTCGTCACCGCGATCCGCGATCAGATCCGCAGCATTGCGCAAGACGACACCAAGGGCGCCACGAAACCCTCCGTTGCTGCTGTTGGCATCCGCTACGTTCCCTTCGTCGGCACGCTGTTTCTGTTCATCGCCGTGAGCAACATCCTCACCGTCTTTCCCTACTATCATCCCCCCACCGGCTCGCTGTCGACGACGGCGGCGCTCGCGGCCTGTGTGCTGGTGGCGGCGCCGATCTTCGGCATCACCGAACGCGGAGTTTGGCGCTATCTGAAGGGGTATGCTCAGCCGACCATCTTCATGCTGCCGTTCAACATCATCGGCGAGATCTCGCGCACCGTCGCGCTCGCGGTCCGGCTCTACGGCAACGTCATGAGCGGCACCATCATCGTCGGCATTCTCATCAGCGTCACGCCGCTATTTTTTCCCGCAATCATGCGCCTGTTCGGCCTGCTGACCGGCCTGATCCAGGCCTACATCTTCGCAGTCCTCGCCATGGTCTACATCGCCGCCTCCGCACGCAGCCAGCCGAGCGGCGGAACGATTCGGCCGGCGCCGCAATCCGATGCTGAAAGGAGTTGAATATGGGAGCCATTGAAATCATCGCTGCGGTTTCGATTTTCACGGCCGGGATGACAATCTCATTTGGCGCGATCGGCCCTGCGCTTGGCGAAGCGCGCGCGGCCGCCCAGGCCGTCGCCGCGATCGCCCAGCAGCCGGACGAGGCCAACACCATCACGCGCACGCTGTATGTCAGCCTCGCCATGATCGAATCGACCGCGATCTACTGCTTCGTGGTCGCCATGATTTTGATCTTCGCCAACCCGTTCTGGAATTACGCCATCGCGCAAGCCGGGAAGTAGGTGATGGAGATCGATTGGCTCACCGCCGGTGCCCAGGTCATCAATTTTCTGATCCTGGTGTGGCTGCTCAAGCGCTATCTCTATGGGCCGGTGATCAAGGCCATGGACGCGCGCGAAGCCCGTATCGCCGCGCGGCTGCGGGACGCCGAGGAAAGCCAGCACGATGCCGCGGAGCGTGCCGAAAAGCTGAGTCAGGAACGCAAGGAACTTGCCGAACAACGCGAACAATTGATCGAGAACGCCCACGCCGAAGCCCGCGCGGAACGCGCGCGGCTGGTGGAATCAGCCCGGCAGGAGATCCGGCAAAATCGCGCCGCCTGGATCGAGGCGCTTGATCGCGACAAGGACGAATTGATCGCGGACCTGCGAGCAAAGGCCCTCGAGGGGGTCAACGATGTCGTTCGCGCCACGTTGTCGGATGTCGCCCGCGCCGATCTTGAACCGCAGGTCATTGCGGTGTTCATCGACCGGCTCGCGCAACTGGGCGAAAGCGAAAGACAGCGATTTGTCCAAGCCGCGACCACGCGTGGCAATGAAGTCATGATCACCACTGCGCACGACCTTCCCTCGGACTTGCGTGACAAGGTCCGCCACGCCATCCGCGCACTCGTCGGCGGCGATACCGAGATCCGCTTTGCGCGCGATCCGGCGATGGCGCTGGGTGTGCGCGCGACCGCCGGCTCGCAGACGGTAACGTGGAATATCAATTCCTATCTGGACGATTTTCAGGATCGCGTCGCGAACGAATTGACTGCGATCCGTGCCGGCAAGGGGCGGTGATGAATTGCAGCATTTCGAAACTGAAAACCCTTTTTCCCTCCCGCGCACAGCGGCGGGGAGCGACCATAATAACGGCGCGGATTGGACGGTGATGATCGAAGCGATGCGTGTCTCGGCCCCCTACCCTCTCCCCTCGCGGGAGAGGGTCGAAAACAGCCAATATCGCTGGAAACGATTTTGAATAAGACAACCAACCAACCATTCAGCAAGATCGTGCCGCGCCAAGTCGGTGACGTCCTGCGCCGCGCGCTGGAGACCGGTCGCGGCCGGTTGGCAACCGAGGAGATCGGCACCGTCATCCGGGCCGGTGACGGCATCGCAGAGGTCGCCGGTCTGCACGACGCAGCAGGCGGCGAGGTCGTGCGCTTTGCCGGCGGTGTTATCGGCATGGTGGCCGATCTCGATGAACGCGCGGCGGCAATCATCCTGCTCGGCGACATCACCAGGATCACGGTCGGCATGGAAGCCCGCCACACCGGCCGCCCGGTCGAAGTGCCGGTCGGCGAGCACATGCTGGGCCGCGTGATCGACCCGCTCGGTAACCCGCTCGACGGCAAGGGGCCGCTCGCCACCGATCGTCGACTGCCGGTGGAAAGACCCGCACCGGCGATCATCTCGCGCGCTGCGGTTTCCGTTCCGCTGCAGACCGGCATCAAGGCGATCGACGCTGCAATCCCGATCGGACGCGGGCAGCGGCAACTGATTCTGGGCGATCGCCAGACTGGCAAGACCGCGATCGCGCTTTCGACCATCGCCAATCAAGGCGAGACCGGCGTCATCTCGGTCTATTGCGCCATTGGCCAGCGCGGCTCTGAAGTGCGCCGCTCAATCGCTGCGCTGGAACGCTCCGGTGCGCTCAGCAACAGCGTTGTCATGGTGGCCGGCGGCGAGGACGCGCCGGGCCTGCAATACATCGCGCCCTATGCGGCGACCTCGATCGCGGAATTCTTCATGGAAAAGGGGCGGGATAGCCTGGTGATCTATGACGACATCACCCACCACGCCCGCACCTATCGCGAATTATCGCTGCTGTTGCGGCGGCCGCCCGGGCGGGAGGCCTATCCCGGCGATATTTTTTATACCCACTCGCGACTGCTTGAACGCGCAACGCATCTCCGCGCCGAGCACGGCGGCGGCTCGCTGACCGCGCTGCCGATTATCGAAACCCAGGCGCAGAACATCGCCGACTACATCTCGACCAACCTGATTTCGATCACCGACGGTCAGATTTATCTGTCTCCCGATCTGTTCCGCAAAGGCCAGCTTCCCGCCGTCGATATCGGGCGCTCGGTGTCGCGCGTCGGCGGCAAGGCGCAGCTTCCCGCCTTCCGCGCCGTGGTCGGCGACCTGCGCCTGTCCTACGCCCAGTTCGAGGAACTGGAATTGTTCGCCCGCTTCGGCACGCGGCTTGATGATGAGACCCGCCACCGCATCGATCGCGGACTGCGCGTGCGCGCGGTGCTGAACCAGGGCGAGCACGAACGGCTGACGGTCCCGGAACAGATCGCAGTGCTGCTGGCGGCGACCGGCGGCGCATTCGACACCATTCCCGTCGACCGCATTCGGCCTGCTGAAATGGCGGTCCGTCGCGGGCTGTCGGATCAATGCCGCGATCTTCAGGAGGCGATGCTCAAGGGCGAACGGCTGTCGGCGGAGGACCGGACACGGCTGATGGCGATGATTGAAAGCGAGTTGAAGAAGGCCGAGTTGGCGTGAGCGAAGAGGAACTCATATTGGGATCATTATTAAATGTCACCGCCGGCGAAGGCGGGGCATGACAGAGCTCACCCCTGATTGCACGTACTTACCGCCGCAAGCCGCTACGGATTTGATGACCTAACCGCCATGGAAACTCTCGAAGCCCTGTCGCGACGGATCGGAACCACGCGGGACCTGCAGTCGGTCGTGCGGACGATGAAGTCGTTGGCGTGGCTCGGCATTCGGCGCTTTGAACGCGCCGAGCGGGCGGTCGGCATCTACGCCCGCACGATCGAACTCGGGCTGCAGGCGGTCGTACAGGCCGGCGAGATCGCCGGCACGCCGACCAGCCGCCCCGATCATCGCCCAGCTTGCATGGTCGTGTTCGGCTCCGATCACGGCCTGTGCGGGCGGTTCAACGACATGATTGCGCAGTTCGCCAGCGAGCGCTGCCGCATCCATCAGCACGAACACGGTCCCGTCATCATTCTGGCGGTCGGTGAACGGGTGGCGATACGGCTTGAGGCCCTCGGCCATCCGCCGAGCCTGGTCCTGTCGTCACCGGAAACCGTCACGGCCATCACCGAGCGCACCGGCTCCATCCTGCTGCAGGTCGAAACCTGGCGGTCGGAACGGGATGTTGAACGGGTCGTGCTGTTCAACAATGGCCGTCCTCATAAATTGCTCACGGAGCCGGAGGAAACTGTTCTGCTGCCGATCGATCCGGACTGGCTCAGTTCGCTGACGGACGTGTCCTGGCCATCGCGCAGCCTGCCGTTCACCACCATGGATCACGACGCGCTGTTCGCGGCGCTGTTGCGGCAGCAGCTCTTCGTGGTGATTTACCGCGCGCTGGCGCGATCACTGGCGAGCGAGCACGCCATGCGGCTCGCCTCCATGCAATCGGCGGAAACCAACATTCGCGATCATCTGGAAGAGATGGACGGCCTCTATCGCCGGCTGCGGCAGGATTCCATCACCATGGAGTTGCTGGACGCCACCGCCGGCTACGAGGCGATGCGGACGCGCGGCGAGTGAACAGCGCGCTGTCCTACTTCAAATCCGAAAAATAATGAAAGCCATCGGTGCGGCAGACTGAGAGGCGCCATTCCGCCGGGTCGCCGTCGATGGCGAACGCTGTGCGGTCGATCGCCAACAGCGGCGTGCCCGGTTCGACGCCGAGAAAGCGCGCCTCGCGCCGTGAGGCCGCCTGCGCCTTGAGCCGCTCTTGTGCGCGCGTGATCGTCACGCCGAAATCGGCGCGGTAAAGCTCGTAAAGATTGTTGGGCAGCGCACGCTTTTCCAAGCCTGCAAAGCGCGCCCGCGACAGCACGATCCGCTCGAAGATGCAGACCTGATTGGCGAGCGAACGCGTGCGTTCGATCACGATGACGCGGCCGCTGCGCCGCAATTTAAGCCGTTCGCAGGCCGCCGGCGCCGCGGCTTCAATCGTGACAGCGACGATGTGACTGTCAGGAAACCGCCGTTCGCCGGAATCCTGCACCAGCCGGAAGAACTGAAACAGAATGCGCGCATCGTCGTGCCGCGCGACATAGGTGCCACGGCCCTGCCGCCGCACCACCAGATTGTCGGCCTCCATGGCGTCGAGCGCCTTGCGCACCGTGCCGTGCGACACGCCGAGATCGGTGGCGATGTCGAGTTCGCTCGGCAGCGCGGCGCCCGGCTGCCATTCGCCGTCGGCGATGCGGCGGATCAGAACATCGCGCACTTGCCCGTAGAGCGGCCGGAAGCCGAGGCTCTTCGACCGCTTCGCTCGCTCGTCCGCCGCGGGGCGAAGGGTTGCGCCGCTCATGCTCGGGTCTCTTCTGTCGTCATGCTGCCGGTTTGAACTCCTTGGTCTTATGTCTTATAGAAGACTTGGCGCAAACACAAACGACCCCGGGAGGAGCCATGGCCGCCCCGCAATTGCTGGTGCACGACAAGAAGGACACCGTCGGTGTCGTTGTCGTCGAAAACCTCAAGGCCGGAACCGACATGCTGTGCGTCGTCACGGCCGACAATTCCGCCTTCAACCTGACCGCCAGGATGGATGTGCCGATCGGCCACAAGATCGCGCTGGTCGACATCAAGTCCGGCGATACGATCTGGAAATACGGCCAGGACATCGGCGTGGCCAGGGCCGACATCGCCAAGGGCGAGCACGTCCACGTCCACAACATCAAAACCAAGCGGTGGTGAGCGTCATGGCAACAGCAAACGGCGATCTGTCATTTCAGGGCTGGCGGCGCGAGAACGGCCGCGTCGGCGTGCGCAATCACGTGGTGATCCTGCCGCTCGACGACATTTCCAACGCGGCCTGCGAGGCGGTGGCCAACAATATCAAGGGCACCTTGGCGATCCCGCATGCCTATGGCCGCCTGCAGTTCGGCGCCGACCTCGACCTGTTCTTCCGCACCATCATCGGTACCGGCGCAAATCCCAATGTCGCCGCCGTCGTCGTCATCGGCATCGAGGAACTCTGGACCCAACGCGTGGTCGAGGGCATCGCCAAGACCGGCAAGCCGGTGACCGGTTTCGGCATCGAGCTGCACGGCGACATCGACACGATCGCGCGCGCCTCCCGCGTCGCCAAGGATTATCTGCAATGGGCGACCGAATTGCAGCGCGAGCAATGCGATATCGCCGATCTGTGGGTCTCCACCAAATGCGGCGAGAGCGACACCACGACCGGGCTCGGCTCATGCCCGACCGTCGGCAACATGTATGACAAGCTGATCCCGAAGGGCGTCACCGGCGTGTTCGGCGAGACCTCGGAGATCACCGGCGCCGAGCATCTCGCCAAGGCGCGCGCGGCGAGCCCCGAGATCGGCGAGAAGTGGATGAAGACCTGGCAGGCCTACGAGGACGACGTCATCCAGGCCCACAAGGTCGACGACCTCTCCGACTCGCAGCCGACCAAGGGCAACATCGCCGGCGGCCTTTCGACCATCGAGGAAAAGGCGCTGGGCAATCTGGAAAAGATCGGCCGCGAGTGCCGCTACATCGACGTGCTCGAACCGGCCGAGGCGCCTGCCAAGGGACCGGGACTTTATTATATGGACACCTCCTCGGCCGCGGCCGAATGCGTGACCCTGATGGCGGCGGCGGGCTACGCGGTGCACACCTTCCCGACCGGCCAGGGCAACATCATCGGCAACCCGATCGTGCCGGTGATCAAGATCAGCGCCAATCCGCGCACCGTGCGCACCATGTCCGAACACATCGATGTCGACGTCTCCGGCATCCTGCGCCGGGACCTGACCATCCCGCAGGCCGGCGACGCGCTGATCAACATGATCGTGCGCACCGCCAACGGCCGGCTTACCGCGGCGGAAGCGCTCGGTCATCGCGAGTTCGTTCTGACCAAGCTCTACCGCAGCGCGTGATCCCGGGCTCGGGCGCATGGCCGCGATTGTGATCACCGAGTTCATGGACGAGGAGGCCGTTCATGGCCTCCTCGGTGCCCATGACGTGGTCTATGATCCGGCACTGGTCGACCGGCGCGACGATCTGCTGGCAGCCATGGCCACGGCGGATGCGCTGATCGTGCGCAACCGCACGCAAGTGGATCGCGATCTGCTCGATCGGGCTCCGGTGCTGAAGGCATTGGGACGGCTCGGTGTCGGACTCGACAACATCGACGTGACGGCCTGCAGGGCGCGCGGAATTGCCATTTATCCGGCAACCGGCGCCAACGACGTGGCGGTGGTCGAATGGGTGATCGGCACGATGCTCGTGCTCTTGCGCGGCGCTTTTGGTGCAAGCGACAGCGTCATTGCCGGGGAATGGCCGCGCACCAAGCTGATGGGGCGCGAGGCCCGGGACAAGCGTCTCGGGCTGGTCGGGTTCGGCTCCATCGGCCGCAAGGTCGGCGCGGTGGCTGCGGCGCTGGGAATGAGCGTCTGCGCCTTTGACCCACAACTCGCCGCGGATGATGAGGTTTGGCACCAGCCTTGGGGCAAGGTCGCTTCGTGCGATCTCAAGATGCTGCTGCGCGACTGCGACGTCGTTTCGCTGCATGTGCCGCTGACCGACGCGACACGCAATATGATCGATGTCACGGCGATCGCCGGCATGAAACCCGGCGCGATTCTCATCAATGCCGCGCGCGGTGGTGTGATCGACGAGACCGCCGCGGCGGAAGCCTTGCGCGCCGGCCATCTCGGCGGCGCCGCGCTCGACGTGTTCGCGCACGAGCCGCTGACCGCGGAACGGGGACGGATCTTTGCCGGCTGCCCCAACCTGCTGTTGACCCCCCATATCGCCGGCGTGACCGTGGAAGCCAACACCCGCGTGTCGCACATGGTGGCGGAAAAAATCCGCGATCACCTGGCCAGAGGCTCCTGATGCCGACTTTGACTCTGGCCGAGGCGCAGAACCTCGTCGTCAAAACGCTTATCCGCTGCAAGACCGACGCCGGTAATGCCGAAAGCGTCGCCCGTGCGTTGGTCGCGGCCGAAGCCGATGGCCTCAAGGGCCACGGCCTGTCGCGGCTGCCGAGCTATGCCGCGCAGGCAAAAGTCGGCAAGGTCGACGGCGCGGCGACGCCGAGCCTGAAGCACACCCGCCCCGGCCTTGCCGCGATCGATGCCGCGCATGGCTTTGCCTATCCGGCCATCGACCTCGCGCTCGCGACCTTGCCCGACATGACCCGCGCGAACGGCATCGCTGCCGCCGGCATCCGCCGCTCCCACCATTGCGGCGCTGCCGGCCATCCGGTCGAAAAACTCGCCGACGAGGGCCTGGTGGCGCTGATGTTCGCCAACACGCCGGCCGCCATTGCGCCCTGGGGCGGCAACCGGGCGATCTTCGGCACCAATCCGATCGCCTTTGCCTGTCCGCTGCCTGGCACGGAGCCGATCGTGGTCGACCTTTCGATTTCCAAGGTCGCGCGCGGCAACATTCTCGCCGCCAAACAGCGCGGCGAACGCATTCCGGAAGGCTGGGCGCTGGGGCCGGAGGGCGAACCGACCACCGATCCGGAGACGGCGTTACGCGGCACCATGTTGCCGCTCGGCGACGCCAAGGGCACGGCGCTGGCATTGATGGTCGAACTGCTCGCGGCCGGGCTGACCGGCGCGCACTTCGCCGCCGAGGCATCGTCGTTCCTTGACGACAAAGGCGACCCGCCCGGCACCGGCCAGTTCCTGATCACCATCGACCCGAGCGGAATCGCCGGCCCCGGCGCGCTCACGCGCTTTGCCGATCTTGCCGCCATGATGACTGATCAGCACGGTACGCGCCTGCCCGGCGCGCGGCGACGCACGATGCGCCAACGCGCGGCTACCGACGGGATCATGGTGTCGGATGATCTGATGAATGAGATCGCCGCCGTCGCGGGCCAGGAGTGACGGATCGCGAACGTGAGCGCACAAACAGCATAGATCGGCGTTTTGAGAACAACTGACAACAACGCGCCGATTGGCTGATCATTGCGCTCAAGACGCACGGTCGCCTTGAGCCAACGCTTCGATGCCGGACTTCAAACGTCCAACCTTACGACGGCCGTCGCACCGCTCTCACCGTACCGCTGTCGCCGCCACCGCAGTAAAACGTATCGCTGCCATTGGACTCAAGGCCTGAGACGGCCAAACCGGGCGGCATGATCATCTGCTCCAGAACCGCACCGCTCAGCGGATCGATTTGGCGCAATTCGCTTTCATCCGCTTCCCACGTCCCGTGCCAAAGCTTGCCGTCCACCCAGGTCACTCCGGTGACGAAACGGTTCGACTCGATGGTGCGAAGGACCGCGCCTGTTTCAGGGTCGACCTGATGGATTTTCCGGTTGCGATACTGTCCAACCCACAGCGAGCCTTCCGCCCAGGCCATTCCGGACGCTCCGCCTTCGGGGGTCGGCACGGACGCGAGAACTTGTCCGGTATCAGGGTCGACTTTCTGAATTTGATCTCCTGCGATCTGAAACAGATACCGGCCGTCGAACGCCGTCCCGGCCTGAGCGGCGACCTTGAGCGTTCGCATGGTTTCACCGCTGTCGAGGTCAACAGCGTTCAAAGTGTCACCGGTTGCAATCCAGATATTGGTGCCGTCAAAACTCACACCGTGCACTTGGCTGACGTCTGGAAACGGGCCGTATTCGCGAACGATATTTGCCGCTGTTCGTTTCATGAGTGCGTTCTCGCTTGTTGTTCTTTGCGTGATGCTCTCAATTTAGTGACCAGGCAGCACTCCCGGGAGTAACAAGATTGTCGGGAAACCCGGCACCGGAGGCGTCATCCAGCGGCGGGCCCGGCCGCGACCGATCGGCTGCACTTTGCCATCAGTTGCGAGAGTGTCGAGGGCGCGCTGCACGGTACGCTGGCTTGCGCCGAGCGCCAGCGCCAGCGACGAACTCGACCACGCTTCGCCGTCTGCCAGAAGCGCGAGTACGGCCGCATGCGGCTCGTCTGTCGGCGGAGCGAGAACCGCGACATCAGCGGCACGACCCGGCACGAGCGTAAAGCCATCCTTGGTCGCCTCGATACGGGCGAAGTCACGGAGCATCTGGCGCAAGCGACCGATTTCCACCCGCAGCCGGGCCCGATGTGACTCATCGGCATGTTTTGCGCGAAATGCGCGTGCGAGCAGCACTTGCCGGGACGCGTCACCGGGCCAAGCCTCACCCAATGCGCGGGCCAGAGCAAACAGCACGGGGCGCGTTTCGAGAGAGACGACATCGCCAGACTGGCAGATGGCGTGGCGGCACGCATCAATGACGAGCGCCTTTGACGCCAGCAGCGCCTCGACCCCGTCAAGCATGAGAAGCCGTTCTTCGCCACGTTTCATCAGGCGCGCCGCAGGCGACTTCAACGCCAGCGATGCGCTTTCCACCTCCGCCGTCAGCGCCGTGATGCCTGCATCACGCGCCGCGCGCGCGGCCAGGGCAAACGCGGCGCGCGCCGACTTGACCCGAAGGCGTCGTATCGCAATCCCGGCGACGGCGAGTTGGTATGCGGCGCGCGAAGCCATCGGCAGCGGCGCGGGATCGAAGTTCTCGATCAGGCGCTCGGCCTGGTCCAGGCGGCCGAGCAGGAGCAAGCGTCGGATCGCAAGGTATTGCGCATGTGTGGCATTGGCGCGGTCACCGTGTTGTTCGAGCAACGCCCGTGCCTGATCGAGCGGCTTCGCCGATAAACCGAGATCGCGGGATACCAGCGCAATCTCGAATTCTGCGACCACGCATCGCGCGCGGGCGACTGCCTCTCCGCGTCCGAAAGCGCGACCGGCGCGCCGCAACAAAACCTTGGCGCGATCAAGATCGCCGAGTTGCGCCATCGCGATGCCGCGAAGCGCAAGCGCCGGCGCATCATCGCGCAAAGCGATGAAGTTTAACGCGTTGAGCGGGTTACCAGTTGCGAGCGCGTGCGCCGCGGCAGTGATCAGTGAATCCATTGGAATCCCGACACACTTGTCACTCCCAGCCCATCGTCGGCCGGACCTAAAACCATCTCATCGATCTCACCCGGCGGATGCCGGACCAAAAAAGGAGATGCACAATGACAACACATCTGACGGTTTCACGCGACAAGTGGCTTGCGGCGCGCCTGGATCTCCTCGCCGCCGAGAAGGACCTGACGCGACGCGCTGACCAGGTCGCCCGACTGCGCCGTCAATTGCCCCAGGTCCAAGTCGACAAGCCATATGTCTTTGATGGGCCTGATGGCCGTCAAAAGCTTGCCGACTTGTTCGACGGCCGCAGCCAGCTGCTGGTACAGCATTTCATGCTCGCGCCAGGCTGGGAGCAAGGTTGCCCGAGTTGTTCATACATGGCGGACCACACAGACGGCATGACCGCTCATCTCGCGCATCGCGACGTCACATTCGTCGCCGTCTCGCGCGCACCGCTCGCCGAGATCGAGCGCTTTCGCAAGCGCATGGGATGGCAGTTTAAATGGGTCTCCTCCTTTGGCACCGACTTCAACTACGATTTCCGCGTCAGCTTTACGCCGGAAGAAGTGGCAAGCGGACGGATCGACTACAATTACGGCAAGTGGTCGCTCACAGGGCGAGGAGTGGCCGGGGATCAGCACGTTCCGCAAGGATGATGCCGGCGATGTCTTCCACACCTATTCGACCTACGGCCGTGGCGTGGAGGTGATGATGGGGACATACCGAATGCTCGACCTCATGCCCAACGGGCGCGCGGAACGGGAAGACACGATCTACAAGATGGAATGGGTGCGCCATCACGATCGCTATGAATCGGAAACGGAAGCAAAGACTGCGTCGGCCGACACTTCATGTTGCAACGCTCACGCCTGAGGCGGCCGGCGATGGGCAGGAACCAAAACACTCGCACAGATCCAATTGCCGTGCGTGTCGGGAGTGGCGTTTCCGCTATTCCCGGTGCGGCTGGCTTCCTTCGTCTCGCGGCCGCACCGACCTTCGCCATCATGGCGCTTTGGACGGGATTTTCCGGGTCCAGCCCGATATACTCTGCACGGCGATGCCGGTCCCGTCGCCGATCAGCGGAATGACGCTAATGTATGTTTTGATGACCGCATTTCATTTATCGCCATGGCTCGGACTGATCTCTGTCAGCTGAAACAGCGCGCACGCGGGTGGATCGTGCCGCGTAAATCCCGCCATCGAAATGTGTGCCTCGACCAAGCTCATGTGGTCTTGGATACAGATCGGCGGCGTGCCGATGTCGGGAACGATGATCTCGCCAGCGCCGGCGCCTCGTGGCCCTGATGACGGCTCGGACTCTTCACCAAAGTGTTCCCGTGGTGACTTGACTGCCCGGCCCGGCTCCGTATGGTATCGTAATCTCGTATTACGGTGTGGACACGCGCGAACGGCCGAAATCTTCGATCCAACGGCAGTCTGGGATCACGGTTCGCGACATGGACGAAAAAGCGTCGACGGCGAACGACAAAGACATTGTGGGCGCTGACGAGGGTCGGGTGGTGGGCCTTCGGGCATCCAAACGAACCCAGCACGCGCGCGAAGACGTCGGGACGACAACGTTGGGCAGCCGCGAAATACGCGGATACATGAGCTTAATTGCCGCAGGTTTTTTCAGCAGCGGCCGGACAGATGGTATAGAAAGAAGGAACGGAGAATTCGGACGGCGTGAGCATCAATTCGACTGACGGAATCTGTTTTTTGTGAGCGAAACGGTGCGTCCCGATGTCACCGGCTTATGCCAAACTTAAATTCACAACCGGCAATCCGTCCCTTCGGTCACCGCTCGACCAGGGACCACAAGATCAAGGGTTACCAAGACAAGCGTTACCAAGACGAGGGTTACACTGACCGCAGACTGAGCAGATCATTCGGCTGAAACCGAATATGGCAATCCGAACGAAAATAAGAAATAATTGGCGCAAGCGAACGGACCAGTAGAAAACCGTCGGTTGAATCAACGAAGAAGCGCCGCTTCGAATGGAGGAAACGAATTCATGAACAAGCCACTTCTGACGCTTGCGACAAGCGCGATTGTCGCCGCACTGACCGCGTTTGCGCCGTCCGCGCACGCGCAGACCAAGGTTGCCATCGGCATGAGCCAGGGCGTCAACCGCCTGCCGACCATCATCGCGGAGGCAAAAGGCTTCTTCAAACAGGAGGGCCTTGATGTCACTTTGAAGCCGCTGGCCCGCGGCGCCGTCGCCATTGAAGGCGTGGCAAGCGGTTCGTTGCAGTTCGCCGAATCCGCGCATGTGCCGTTCTTCGCCGCTGTCGCCAAGGGCGTTCCGCTGGTCGCCGTCGGCGTCGCGGCCCGCGGCTATTATGGCAAGCTGGTCGCCAACAACAAGAATGCCAACCTGAAAACGCTTGCCGACTTCAAGGGCAAGAAAATCGGGACCCAGATGGGCAGCGGCATGCACACGATCTTCCTCATGCTGCTTGAGAAGAACGGCATGAAGGCGAGCGACTTCCAGATCACCAATCTTCGCGTCAACGACATGCCGGCGGCCATGGCCTCCTCGCCGGACCGGTTCGACGCCGTTCTGGGCTGGGAGCCGTCGATGCAGCGCATCGTCCAAGGCGGTCACGGCAAGGTGGTCATCGGCGCCAAGCAGTTCGAGGATATGGCCAACATCACCTATCCCTTCGTGCTGACGACGACCCAGAAATACCTCAAGGAGCATCCGGACGTCGTCCAGAAGGTCATGAACGCCTATGCCAAGGCCGATGCCTACATCCAGGCGCACAGGGACGAGGCGCGGGATATCTACATCGCCGAAATCAAGAAGCGCGGCGCGACGCTGGACAAGGCCTCGGTCGAGGTCATGCTCTACGAGACCGATCGCTATGGCGGCCCGGCTTTCACCAAGATGGACCTGGCCGATCTTCCGGCGACCCGCGATTTTCTGATCAAGACCGGCAAGATCAAGGCTCTGCCGCCGCTTGACCAGCTGATCGACACGCGTTTCGGCGCCAAGGCCGAAGCCGCCGCCAAGGCCGCCAAATAGTTCGATCCCCACGATTGACGTCATTGCGGTGACGTCGTGCGATTGATGATGACATGACACTCGCAGCGTCACCCGACAGCCGCCTGGCGACGGCCCCTTCCCCCGAAGAAGTGCGTTCGGGGGGAGGGCTGACCGCCGCGGTGAAGAACATTCTCTCCGCCGTCGTTCCTCTGATCGTGATCCTGTTGCTGTGGGAACTCGCGGTGCGATTCAGCGGAATGCCCGAGGCGATCCTGCCGCCGGTGAGCAGCATCTTCGCCGCCATCTGGAACATGGCCGTGGAAGGCACGTTGTGGTCCGACGTTTCGGCCACTCTCGCCCGCCTGTTCAAGAGCGCCTTCATCGGCATCGCGGTCGGGACCGTGCTCGGCGTTCTGATGGGGTACTTCAAGATCTGGGAGCGTGCGCTGGTCTCGCCGATGAATTTCCTGTTGGCGATTCCCGGTACCGCCTTGTTCCCGCTCTCGATGATCTGGTTCGGGCTCACCGAACTCGCCATCACCAGCATCCTCATGTACGAGGTGGCTCTGACGGTGATGCTCAACACCTGGACCGGCGTCAAGACCGTCGACCTGTCGATGATCCGCGCCGGCCGGGCGTTTGGTGCCAACGGCATTTCGCTGTTCTGGCGCGTGCTGATCCCCGCCGCCCTGCCCTCGATCATCGCCGGCTACCGGCTGGCCTTCTCGCGCTGCTGGCGCATTCTGGTGGTCGCGGAAATGCTGGTCTCGGTCTCGGCCGGCCTTGGCTATCGCATCTATTGGGCGCGGGAATATTTCAACTCCGAGATCGTCTACGGCTCACTGCTGGTGGTCGGCATCGTCGGACTGCTGATCGAACGCGTGTTCCTTCGCAGCCTGGAAGTCGCCACCGTCGAGCGGTGGGGCGTCATGCGTGAACTCAAATAACAGAAGCAGGTCATGGGCGAGCTTCGAGTCGAAAATCTGGTCAAAACCTATCAGCGCAAGGAAGGCTGGAACACGGCCCTTTCCCTTCGGGTGTTCGAGAACATCTCGTTCTCCATCGAGGACGGTGAATTCGTCAGCATCATCGGGCCGTCCGGATGCGGCAAGTCCACCTTGCTCAATCTCGCCGCCGGCCTCGATACCGCGAGCGGCGGCGCGGTCTATCTCGACGGCCACAAGATCACCGGCCCGGGACTGGACCGCGGCGTGGTGTTCCAGGAATTCGCGCTGTTTCCCTGGCTGACCGTGCTCGGCAACGTCGAGTTCGGCTTGCGCTCACAAGGCATGACCAGGGAGGCCCGCAAGGCCACCGCGCAGAAATTCGTCAACCTCGTCGGCCTTGCCGGTTTTGAGAACTATCACCCCTATCGCCTGTCCGGCGGCATGCGCCAGCGCGTGGGCCTGGCGCGCGCGCTGGCGGTCGATCCGTCGGCATTGCTGATGGACGAACCGTTCGGCGCGCTCGATGCCCAGACCCGCGAGACCATGCAGAAGGCGCTCGCGGAAATCTGGCAGGCCACCAAGAAAACGGTGCTGTTCATCACCCATGACATCCGCGAGGCGATCTATCTGTCCGATCGCGTGCTGGTGCTGAGCGGCCGGCCGGCGACCTTGTCAATGGAGCTGAAAGTCGAGCTGCCGCGGCCGCGCAACCGGCACAATCAGACGTTCCAGGACTACGAGTTGCAGCTCGAACGCGCGATCGGCGCGATTTAGAAGTCTGCACCAAGTCTTTTCACAATCTCATTGCTAATCATTGTACAATCTCATTGCGCAATCCGGCCTCATGGTGAGGAGCGCGGCGAAAGCGGCGCGTCTCGAACCATGCAGGCCGTTCACGTCGTCTCCTGATCCTTCGAGACGGGCGCTCACGCGCCCTTCTCAGGATGAGAAAACGGAATGAAAATAAAAACCGCTGGTTAAATTCGTCAAATTACCTCACTGGCACGATCGCGATCACGTCGTATTCCACCAGCATGTGCGGCCAGGCGAGTTGGCTGACATTGAGGAAGGTGTGCGCCGGCAGCGGCGCATCGCCATAGGCTTCGCGGCGGCAGACGCCGGCATCCTTCTGAAAGCGCACGTCGGTGACATAAGTCACCTGCTTGACCACGTCGGCCATGGTCGCGCCGTTCCTGGCCAGCACGTTTTTCATTTTCTCGTAGGCGTAACGCGACTGCGCGACGAAATCGTCCTTGTGGCGGATCTCGCCGGTCTCAGCGTCCTCCGCGCCGATGCCGGCGAGAAAGATCATCTTGCCCGGCCCGGTCACCGTCACCGCTTCCGAGAACCGGTCCTTGGTCCAGGAGCCGTAATTGTAGTGCTTCTTCTCGAACGCCGGGGCGGAGGATTGCGGCTTGTCGGTCATGATGTTCTCCTCGGAATGTTGGCGCGCTGGTCCGCGCGAGCGGCGCGATCCGTCTGCCGCGCTCAGGCTGGCGCGCTCTCAGACAACAGCGCCATCGCCTCGGCGGCGGCTTTGTGGGTCTCCTCACGCACGATCCGTTCGGCGGCATCGGCGTCCGAGGCCTTGATCGCCGCCAGCATCGCTTTCAGATTGCGCACGCTTTCCGCCGAACGCCGGCTGGAGCGGTTGGGATGCTTGAGACCAAGCGCGCGCCAGCGCCAGATCCGCGCATGCAGCGCGGCCAGCATGTCGCCGAGAATGTCGCTTTTCGCGCCGGCATAGAGAATGTCGTAGAACTTGTTCTTGGTTTCGAGGATTTCGTCGGCGTCGCCGTTGCTGTAGGCGTCGGCAACGATCGCCAGCGCATTTTCAAGCTGCTTGACCTCCGACTTGCCGGCGTTCTCGACGAACAGCCGCGCCGCGAGCCCCTCCAGCACCGCGCGGATGCGGTAGAGATCCTTGGCCTCGGTCAGCGACAATTCGCGCACCACCGGCCCCTTGTTGGGGATCATCACCACCAGCCCCTCGGTCTCGAGCTGGCGCAGCGCCTCGCGGATCACCGTGCGCGACACCGCCATCATGGCTGTCAGTTCGCGCTCGGTCAGGCGTTGGCCTGGCGCGAGCCGGCCGGAAATGATCGCCTGGCGCAACCCGTCCAGCACCTGCCGGCGCAAGGGGGCTGCCGTCTTCTGAATCGCGATGACGCCGAACGTGTCCATGGGGCATCCGGTTTGACGGCTCGATAATACGATAATACGATATCTACTTCGCAGTGGGCAAAACGGCAAGGAGTGCGGCGTTCATGGGCTCGGAACCAGTCAAGGTTGGAATTGTCGGACTTGGCCGGTGGGCCAAGGTTTTGACCCGCGCGGCGCAAAAATCAACCGCGCTGCAGATCGTTGCCGGCTATTCCCGCTCCGAGGACAAGCGCAAGGCGTTCGAGGCGGAAATGGGCGTGCCCGCCGTCGCCGACTTCCAGACCATGCTGGCGAACCCGGCGATCAAGGGCGTGATCCTGACCGTTCCCAACGAACAGCACCTGCCGGTCGCCGAACAGGTCGCCAAGGCCGGCAAGCACGTCTACACCGAAAAGCCGATCGCCAACACGCTCGAAAGCGCGCTCAAGATGGAGGCGCTGCAGGAGCGCCACAAGATCAAGGTCATGGTCGGCCACAGCGCGCGGCTTCTGAAGGGCACGCGGTTGATGCGCGAAGCAATCGATGCCGGCGAACTCGGCCGTGTCGCCTTCATGGAGGCGAACTTCTCCAACGAGCGCGCGCTCGAACTCACCCCGCAGACCTGGCGCTGGTACAAGGACAAGGCGCCGGGCGGGCCGCTGTCGCAGCTTGCGATCCATCAGTTCGATTCGCTGCACTTTCTTGGCGGCGAGATCAGCGAGGTCTCCTCGATCGCCTCCAAGCTGTCGCCGGTCGGCGCCGAGGTCGATGACCAGTCGATGACGTTGCTGAAATTCGCCGACGGCAAGCTCGGCTATGTCGGCGCGTCATGGACCTCGCCCGGCATCTACGCCATCCGCGTGTTCGGCCAGAAGGGCCTGATGCATTACGAACTCGACTTCGGCAACTGGCCGACCCCCGACAAGCTGCACGAGACCTCGACGCTCTACATCCAGCGCGGCATCGATTGCTATGGCGCGCGCGAGGAACTGAAGCTGCCGCAGAGCGACATGTTCCGGGACGAGCTGGAAATGTTCGCCGACATCTGCCGCACCGGCGAGATCAAGGAACTCTCCGCCCATGACGGCATTGTCGCGCTCGCCGTGGTCTATGCCGCGCTGCGCTCGGTCGACGAAAACGGCGCGTTGATCAAGCTCAACGACATCATCGAGCCGGTGCGCGCGCGCATCCGCGCCGATGGCCGCCACGCGGCCTGAACGTAAAGCAGCACCATGACAGACATTCCCACCCGCTACTTCATCGACCTGACGCAGCCGGAAATCGCCGGCCAGCTCGCCAAGAATCCGCTGGTGATCCTGCCCGCCGGCAGCGTCGAACAGCACGCCGCGCACCTGCCAACCGGCACCGACATCTTCGCCGCCAACGTGATTTCCCACGCGGTCGCCGAGCGGATGGACGGCCTGGTATTGCCGGGCGGACCGCTTGGCGTCACGCCGATGCATATGCCCTATGCCGGCACGATCTCGCTGACGCCGGACACCTATATGCGGCTGGTCACCGAGACCTGCGTCTCCACCGCGCGGCACGGCGCCAAGGAGTTGCTGATTCTCAACTGGCATGAGGGCAATTCCGCGCCGCTGACGATCGCGGCAGAGGCGCTGCATCGCGAACACGGCATGAGCGTCGTCACCGTGCACGCCTGCTACGTTGCCGCGGAGATGTATGGCCCGCAATGCAACGGCTTGACCCATGGCGGCGAGATCGAAGCGCTCGCGGTGCTGGCCTATCGGCCGGACCTCGTTCATCTCGACCGCATCGATCGCGGCTCCGACCGCAGCCTCGGCCACAAGATGGACAAGCTGCGCCGCACCCCAACCTTCCAGCCGGTGCTGACCGACATCCGCTCGATCGCGCCGACCGGCTGGTACGGCACGCCGGAGCACGCCACCGTCGAGAAGGCCGAACGCATGTTGAACGACATCGCCGACGCCATCGCCAAGGAAGCAGCCGACATTTTCCGCCAGCTCGAAGCCGTGCAAGGCGGCAAAGCCGAGATCACGCGGCTGCGTGGCGTCGGCTAATATCGACGGTCCTGAGGTGCGAGCGAAGCAAGCCTCTGGATGACGATGAGAGGTCATGGTTTATTGCCGTTGGCATCAACAAGTGGCGTCGGCAAGGTAGGATCCTAATGGCCCGTGTCGTAACCCAGAATGAAGCCGAAAAGATCGGCCTGCCCGGCCGGATGGCGCTGGAGATCGTCGGCGCCAAAACAGGCGCCGCGCGCGTCACCTTTCGGCTGGTCGAGATTCCGGTGCCGCAACCAGGCGAGACGCCACGCGACCCGCATCTGCATCGCGACTTCGAGGAATGCATCTACGTGCTCGCAGGCGAAGGCGCGACCCATTCCGACACCGGCATTCATAAGCTGCGTGCCGGCGACACCATCCTCATTCCGCCCGGCGAGCGCCACGTGACCCGCAACACCGGCACGGTACCGCTACAATTGCTCTGCTTCTTCCCGGTCAACGACATCCGGCCCGGCACCGAGGATGCCACCTTCCCCGCCTAGCCGCGACAAAAACGGCGCGGCGCGTTCCACGCATCATCCCGAGATTTGAAACCGCAAGATCATCGCCATGCCAAACTCCGTATTGTGCCTGCGCCCGAAGGACGATTTCCTGCGTGTCGGCGTGACGCCGCCGCAAACGCTATCGATCAGCTATGACCGCCCGGACAATCCGGAACTGGCGAACCTCATCAGGGCCGCCGATGCGCTGGTCATTCCGGCTGTCGGCCCGGCCCTGCCCGCCGACCTGTTTAAGGGCAGCAACGTGCGGATGGTGCAGGTCACCGGCGCCGGTGTCGACCGGCTTGACGAAGCGGGCATGACGGCGCTGCGGATCCCGGTCGCCAATGTGGCCGGCGGCAGCAATGCCGCCTTGGCCGAGTATGCGATCGCGACCGCGCTCCTGCTGCTGCGCCGTTTCGCGTGGGCGGACTCTGAAATCCGCAACGGCAACTACGCCGGCTTCCGCACCCGCATGCTCAACGAAAATCTGTCCGGCCTGGAAGACATGACGGTCGGAATTGTGGGCCTTGGCGCTATCGGCCTGGCGGTCGCGCAGGCGTTCCATCGCATGGGCAGCCGCATCATCTATCACGACCCGACGCCGCGCGATCCGGCGGCCGTCTCGGCGATCGGCGCGACATCGGTTACCCTGAGCGAATTGTTGCAGGGCGCCGACATTATCTCCCTGCATGTGCCGCTGCTGCCCGCGACACGCGGAATGATCGGGGCCACACAACTGGCCCTGATGAAGCGTGATGCTGTTCTCATCAACGCCGCGCGCGGCGGCATCGTCGATGAGGCGGCGCTCGCAGGCGCGCTGATGGAAGGCAAGCTCGGCGGCGCCGCGATCGATGTTTATGCCACTGAACCCCCAAGCCCCGACAATCCGCTGTTCGCCCTGACCGGCGAGGCGTCGCTGCGCGTCATTTTCACACCGCACATTGCCGGGATAACGCGCCAGGCTTGGCAGGGCCTGTTCCGCACAGCCTGGCAGAATGTCGAGGATGTGCTGCTGCGTGATGCGCCGGTGCGGCACCGGGTTTATTAAAGAAGGCACGAACAAGGACAGGCTCACATCACGGAGCGTTTTCCCGCGATACCTTATGATTCGAGACGCATCGTAAGTCGGGTCTACCTGACTTGCGCATCATTATTTTCCATCTCGGGTGGGTCCGAGATGGGTGCGCGACGCTCCTCACCACGAGGGATCGCCAAAGTCGACCTCTTCCTGAGGAGCCCGCCGAAGCTTTGGCGCAGGCGGGCGTCTCGAAGGATGACGTCACAAATAGGAAATCGGCTGTGGCCGCGTGGTTCCTGTTTTTCCTTTCACATTTACGCCTCCACCGCCGCTTCATCCAGCACCTCCCGGTGCACTTCCAGCAAATGCCGCACCAGCTCCGGTTTGCGCGCCCGCGCCATGCCGCACTCGGTGGCGATACCGAAATTCGGTACATATTTGTGAGCGACCGCCATGCGCTTGCGCGTGCCCGCGGCGCCATCGGCGCCGTGGACCAGGCCGAGATAGATCTCGGTTTCGGGCGCGAGTTTCAGATCGGCCAACGGCGCGAAATAGGCATCGTCATCGCGCGCGATCGGCACCGGCAGATGAATGTAGGCGATCGGGTGCTTGATGCTGCGCGCCAGCGCATTGCAGACATTGGTCATCACGCGTGAATCGATCGGCTCGATGAAATGCTTGGCGCCGAAATCGCCGTAGCAAAGATGAAAGCCGAGTTCGACGTCGTCCGGGATCGGTTCGCAGATGCGCTTGAGCCGCGCCATGATGTCATCGAGCGAGGCCTTGATATTCGGAAACATCTCCTGGGGCTGGCCATCGAGGATGATCAGCTCGTGGCAGAAGTCCCACTGAATGCACAGATCGTGATGCGGGATCGCGCGGCACAGCGCCTCGACCTCGCGGATCATCGCCTTCTCGTAGGCAGCGTCGATCGCCAGCAGATCGCGCGGCGTGCAGAAGCCATAGATCACGCCCATCGGCGTCGGCATGCAGACCTGAAAACGCACGTTGCGCGGCAGGTCGCCGCGATCGCGCGCCGCGCAGAAGTCGAGATAGGACGCGCGCGCCTCGCGGGTATAACCGAGTTCGCCGAAACTGATTTCGGCCGGGTCGATCCCCTCGGCCATGCAGAGTTGCGGAATGCCGGAATTCTTGCGCACCGCGCCGCTCGGATCGGGCCGCAGGAACGGGCTCGACCGCAACATCGGATACTGAAAGCTCGCCCACAACCGCCGCGGTCCCGGTTCGCCATCAGGCACGCGCCGCAACCGCGGCCCGAGTATCCGGCCCACTGTCTGGAACACGTCGTCGACGGTATCGAGCCCAATGCTGCCCACCAGATGGACGTGCCCTTCGGCATTTGCTGATTGCGCCATGATTCCTCACCATTGCTTGTTGATTTGCTTTTGGTGGCGCCTGTTATCGAGCATCCGACGCGGCGATGCATCAAGAAAATGTCGGCGCCGGACGATATCGTACCGCGCGGGATCAAAGCCAGGTTAGTGGAACACCGGCCGGTCCGACTGCCAGAAGATAATCTTGCGCCGCGCATATTGCGCAATGAAATTGAGCACCATCCCCATCACGCCGAGCACGACCAGCGCAGAAAACACGCCGGCGATATCCATGCTGTAGTTCATCTGGATGATGAGATAACCGAGTCCCTCCTTGGAGCCGACAAATTCGCCGACGATCGCGCCAAGCACCGACAGCACGATGCCGATATTCAGTCCGGCAAAGACATAGGGCAAGGCTTCGGGCAACTGTAGATAACGAAAGATTTTCCAGCGGCTGGCCGACAGCGACCGCATCAGCTCGATCTTCTGCGGCGGCGTGGACTTGAAGCCGGCGATGTTGTTCACCAGCATCGGAAAGAACGACACCATCGCCGCGATGATCACCTTGCTCTCGATGCCGAATCCGACCCACACCAGAATGAGCGGCGCGATCGCGATCTTCGGCATGGTCTGGATCGCCACGACATAGGGATAGAGCGTCGCTTCCAGAACACGGATCTGACTGATCAAGGTGCCGAGCACGAATGCGACGCTCGCCGACAGCAGGAACCCGAGCACGATCTCGATGAAGGTCGCGCGCAGGCCGTCCAGCAGAATGCCGGATTGAAAGCCCTGGATCAGCGCGACGACGATCTGGCTGGGCGCCGGCAGCAGGAGGTCGCTGATCCCCTGCGTCCGGCAATACAATTCCCAGCCGCCGAACAGGACGATGGCGACGACCGGAATCAAAATGGTTTCCGGCCGGAACGGGCGGCGCGGCCGGGCGCGGGGCTCGGTCACAACCGCATCATTGCGCACAATATCCGCCATCGTTGTTCCCGGCCTTGCTGGTCAATTCATCTTGAAGTTCTTGGCCTGCTCGATGACCTTCTGATGATCGAACTTGTTGATCTCAGGGATCAGCGCATTGGTGTAGTAGTCGTCGACCGGCAGCTTCTTGGGCAGTTCACCGGTCGCCACCAGGTAGTTCTGGAAGTCTTCCATGTTGGCTTTCGGAATGTCACCGTACTTGTTCGTGCCCATCATGTTGATGCCGTGCTTCGGCCGGCGCGCCGCGACCACCTTGGCTTCCGCCGCGACAGCGGCGTCCGTCACACCGCCGCGCGGCGCGGTCTGCGGATAGACCTTCCAGTGGATGCGGATCGCGGCGTCCGGATTGGTCTGCTCGAACAGCGCCGCCTTGGCGATGCCGCGCGCAAGACCGATCAGCATCTTCTGGCGCTTGGCGAGGCTCTCATCCGTGGTGGTCAATGAGCCGGCGATAAAATTCTTGGCGTCCGGATCCTTGAAGATGTTTTCGATCTCGATTCCGGCCTTCTCCAGCGCCGCGAATGCCTCGTCCCATAGCGAGATCACCTGCACCTGATTGCCCTTGACCGCGGCGGCGGCACGGCCGCCGACACCGATTTCGACCAGATCATAGTCCGAGGGTTTGAGGCCGGCCTTGGCGAGCAAGGTCTTGGCATAGAGCGTCGAGCCGGACGCGAAGCTGGACACGCCGACCGTCTTGCCCTTGGCGTCGGCGAGTTTCTTCATGCCGCTGCCCTTCGGAAAGGCGAGACCGAAAATATCGCCGCGAATGCTGGTGTAGTAGAACTTAATCTTGGCACCCTTCTGGATCGCGATCATGGCGCCCGACGGATTGCCGTAGGAGACGTCGGCCTTGCCGCCGAGCACAAGCTGCACGGCCGCCGACGCGCCGCGCGTCGTGATCACCTCGACGTCGAGGCCTTCTTCTTTCCAGTAGCCAAGATATTGCGGCAGCGAACTGGCGATGGCGAAGCTCGGCGACAACCGGGGAAGCGCGTGGGTGAGGACGACTTTCTCAAGCTTCTGTTGCGCCTGTGCGGGCGTGCTCGTGAGCGCCGAACCGCCGGCCAACAACACGCCGGCAATAATGGGCAACGCAAATTTCGCAACTGTCCTCGTAACTGACTTCATGACCAACTCCCTTGGTTCGTAGTCACAAGTTTCCGGTGTTCAGTTCGCGGCGGTCCCCGCATCGAGGACCTGCCGGATGTGATTGACGATCGCGCCGAACGCCGCCGACCCCATGATGGCGAGTTCGCGCGGCCGCGCGAGTTCAATATCGATGACCTCGACAAGCCGGCCCGGCCGCGGCGTCATCACCGCGACCCGGTCGCCGAGAAACACCGCTTCGGAGATCGAATGCGTGATCAGGATGATGGTCTTGCCGGACTCGTGCCAGATCCGCTGCAATTCCAGATTCATGGTCTCGCGCGTCATGGCATCGAGCGCGCCGAACGGCTCGTCCATCAACAGGATGGCCGGGTCGTGCACCAGCGCGCGGGCGATCGCGACCCGCTGCTGCATGCCGCCCGACAGTTCGCCGGGATATTTGCGCTCGAAGCCGTCGAGCCCCATCATCTTGATCAGCATCAGCGCGCGCTCGCGCCCCTTGCGCCGGTCAAGTCCCAGAACGTCGATTGGCAGCATGACGTTTTCCAGGACGGAGCGCCATTCCAGCAGTGTCGCCGCCTGGAACACCACGCCGACATCAAGGCTCGGGCCGGCGATGCGGCGGTCGAACAGCCGGGCTTCACCGCCCGTCGCCGGGATCAGGCCGGCGAGCAATTTGAGCAGTGTGCTCTTGCCGCAGCCGGAAGGTCCGACGACGCTGAGAAATGCACCGGCTGGGACATCGAGCTTGATCCGCTCGAGCGCGACGACCGTGCCGCCCTCCATCGTGTCGTAGGTCTTGGAGAGCGACAGACACCGAATAGCCGCGGCTGCACCGGACCCCGAGGCCGCTGCACTCGCAGGCGATGAAGTCGACGTCCCTGCTCGTTCCTGGACGTTCATCCGCGGGCCGTGCTCCTGCTTCAAGCGCCAGAGGGCATTTGCGGTGTCTGCATACAAAGTGCTTAACTTTAGGAAGACTTGGTCGCCCTGGCAAGCAATCCGGCCCGGAATGGCTGAACAAAAAAGTCGCGATGAATCGGCGAAAAATGCCTGCCCATGCATCAAATGCCGGGTTGCAAAGGCGATTGCCTCAACGCGACGGCAGACAGTCCGGCGCCGGCCGGTTGCACAGGTCGAGCGCGGTGGCGAGATAGATGCGCGCGGCAATGAGCACGTCGTCGATCAACACATGCTCGCCGACCGCATGCATCAACCGCCCCTTTGAATCGGGATGCGTGCGCCCGCCCGGCCCGAACACCGCGCACGGCACGTCATAGCGCAGGAAATGCACTGCGTCGGCGCCCGGCCGCCGCAGGATCGAAGCCGGCCGCTCGCCGGTGAGCGCCGCCTGTGCCGAACCCAGCGCATCCACCACCGGCAGGTCGTCGGAAATCAACATCGGCGGGTCGGTGACGTAAAGCTGCATGGCCGGCATCGCCGCGCCGGTGCGCTCGCAGAAACCATTGAGAACGCGCCGCAATTCGCGCTTGATCGCCTCCGTCGACTGGCCCGGCACGGTGCGGATGTCGAGATAGAGGCTGCACTCATAGGGATTGCGCGACAGCCGCCAGGCCGCGCCACCGCGGATCGCGGCGATCGTAACATTCGGCCGTTCGCCCATGAATTCATGGCGTGTTTCGTAGTCGGCGATCCACGCTTTCAGATCGGTCTGCAGCTCGCTCATCACCTCGATGGCGTTGACCACGCCGGGTCGGTTGGAAAAAACCGAATGGCTGACAGTGCCGTCGACCGTGATCCGCACCCAGATCACGCCCATATTCGCAGTGCTGATGCGCAAGCTGGTCGGCTCGGCCAGGATCGCGTAATCGGCGGTGACACCATGCGTCACCAGATGTTTGCTACCGATGCCGTATCCTGAATACGACGAACCCTGGAACTCTTCGATATTGGTCTTCTCGATTTCGCCGACGACCCCGCCGTAGGAAATGTCGCCGCGCAGGCGGATGCCGGTCCTGGCGATCGCTTCGAGCGCAACCAGCGCGGCCGCCAGCCCGCTCTTCATGTTGTTGGCGCCGAGCCCCCAGATCCAGCCGTCGCGCTCCACCGCCTTGGCCTTGAAGCCCTCTCCGACGAGATAGTCTTCGTCGCCGTCGTAGGAGGTGTCCATGTGGCCGGTGAACAGCAGGTTGTAGCCCTCGCCGTCACCCGGCAGCACACCGACCGCGTTCGGCCGCCCCTCGTCGACATATTGGAAATAGCCGTCGAGGCCGCAGCCGCGCAGGCGCTCGACGATATAGCGCGCCATGTCGATTTCGCGGCCGGTCGGGCTTGCGATGTCGACCATGTCCATCAGGGTCTCGCGCACCGCCTCGTAGGTGACGAGCGGCGCGGCCTTGTCAAAATCACTCTGTGTCATGCGGGTTTCCGATCGCAGTTCCGCCAGCGGCGGTCGCGCCATCATTTCCGGGCGCGCGCCGGCAGTCCATCATTTTATTGATACGAATTTGTTGTGAATGCATGCGCGGACGAGCCCCGCGCATGACGTGTTACCAATTCGAAATATTGGGCTATTCATCGTCGACGACGGCGACCGGCGTGATCTCGACCATCATCTCCGGTTTTGCGAATCCGGCAACCGTGATCAGCGTACTCGCCGGAAAATTCTCCGGGAAATATTGCTTGCGCAGTTCGGTGAAGCGATCGCCGTGACGCGCATCGATAATGTAGACCGTCATGCTGACGACGTGCTGCAAGCCGGCACCGGCGCGCTCCAGGCTTCGCGCGATGTTCTTGAAGGACTGATGAACCTGCGCCTCGAAATTGCCGGCGAGTGAACGGCCATCGTCATCATGGGTCGCGCCATGCCCCGCAACCCAGATGGTGCGTCCGCCGCGCGTCATCACGGCCGGTGAAAAACTGCGCTGCTGCTGCCAAGTCCCTGAAATAAATTCCCGTGCCATTTGCTTCAACATCTCCTGCGCGTTCATCTGGCAACAACGCTAGCACCCTCCACAACCGGTTGCCAGAATTCTCACCAAGCAAATAAACAATTGGACACAATCTCCCGGACTGGTTGAAAGGATACCGGCCCGCCTATCGCGCTGGCGACGACCGCGCATGGCCGCATTGTCCGCATGGATCAACACCACCGGGGGTTTCTGATGACGGCACCCGTCACGCAAGACCGAACATCCGCGCGGCATTGCCGCCGAGGATCGCCGCCTTGTCGGCATCGGAAATCGGCAGGCGCGCCACATGCGCGGTGTCGGAGCCGATGAACGGATCGTCTGTCCCGAACAGGATTTGGCTCACACCAACCGCGCCGATCGCGAACATCAAGGCGTCCTGGCCGAACGCGCAGGTGTCGTAATAAAGCCGCCTGGCGTATTCGCTCGGCAGCTTGTCGATGTACTTCCGGCAATCGGGAAACAGCCGGTAGCCGTTGTCGAGCCGCTCCATCAGCATGATCAGCGCCGCCCCGGTGTGCGCGAGCACGAACGGGAAATCCGGATAGCGCTCGAAGATGCCGGCATAGATCATGCGCGCCGCCATCAAGGTCGTGTCGAACATCAGCCCGACCCGCAACGGCAGTTCGAACTCACCCATGTCGGCGGTGTCCCGTGGAAAAACCGGATGCTCCACGACCGGCAGCCGCAGCGCATTGATTTTTTCCCACAGCGGCTCGAAGCGTGCATCGTTGAGCGGCAGGCCGCCGATGTTTGATCCGATCGCGACGCCCTTCAGGCCAAGCTCGTGAACGGCGCGGTCGAGCTCGCGCAACGAAGCGGACACGTCCGCAAGCGGCAGGCTGGCAAGCCCGATGAATTTGTCCGGATGCGCGCCGCAGTAGCGCGCCAGCGCGTCGTTGACGTAGCGTGCGATCTCGCACCTGCTCGGCCGGCGGAAACGGATAGACGTTCGGCGCGCTGACCGACAGCACCCGCATGTCGATGCCCTTCTGCCGCATATCGGCAAGCCGATGGCCGGCATCGAACATGTCGGGCCGGGTCCAGGCGACGGTGGCGCCGCGATCCCGCAACAGGGTCTTGCCGTCGGTCGTCTGTTCGGCATCGAGCCGCATAATGCGCGTGAGGCAATCAAGGTAATGACGGTCAACGAAGTGGGCATGGATATCGATGGTGGTCATGCGATTACTCAATGCCTTGCGGATTCTGCCGTCTGCGCCAGCTCCCGCAGAATCGTCCGGCCGGCCTTGGGTGCATTCTGCTGGCCGCGATTGGCGAGAATTACCACGCCGATTTTTTCGCCAGGCGCCAGGCCGATGTAGCTTGTGGCATTGTCGAGCCCGCCATTCTTGTCGACGATCGTAATATCGCCCTGATGAACTTCCCAGGACAGTGCCTGCATCACATTCTCGTAGAGCGGGAAGATGCCCTGCTGCGCGACCCGCATCGCCATCTGCAGGGTGCGATGTCCTGGAAGCTCATCAAGATTGGCGGCCAGGAACACCGCCATATCGCGCGCGGAGGCATACATCTGGCCTGCGCCGAGCCACCGGAAAAAGCCCTGCAGATTGCCGGGCACGCCGACCGGCTTGCCGTCACCGTCGTAACCCTGCACCGCGCGTGCAACCAGCGCCGGCGCAAGTCTCCCGCGCGGAAAGGCCGCGTCCACGGGCGGCACCGGCAAGGCGGTCGAGTCCAGCCCAAGCGGGCCGAGCAGACGCTGCTGCATCAATTCGCCGAACGGAATGCCGAAACGGCCTTCAAGGGCAAGGTGCAGCAGCAGGAAACCTGAATGCGAATAGATCATCTGCCTGCCGGGCCGGTGTTTGGCATCGGCTTTCCATTCGACAAGGACCTTGATGAAGTCGTCCAGCGTATAGATACGCATCGGCCAGGGCGGATTGTCCTGCGGCAGCGCGAAGCCCGACGTATAACTCGCCAGCTGACCCAAGGTGATGCGGCGGATGTCGCCGCCCTTGCTCAACTGCGGAATATACTTGGCGACCGGATCATCCAGACGCACTTCCCCTTCGAGAACCGCCTGCATCAGCAACGCGGTATCGAACACCTTGGCGACGGAGCCGAGGTTGAACAACACATCAGAAGTCACCGGCCGGTTCCTGGCGAGGTCGGCGTTGCCGTAGTTGAAGAACAGCGTCCGGCCACCTGCGCGCACGACGACCGCCGCGCCCCCGACGCCGTCCTTCGGCAACATGGATTGGATGTTGCGCGCGACGATTTCCCCGATATCGTCGGACGCCGCAGTTGCGACCGTCGCCTGACAGGCGACGAAGGCGCCAAGCAGGAACGCCGCCGCCACCGGTGCCAGCTTTCGTCCGGCCGCACGCGACGCGCGACAAGGGAAGGTTCTTTGCGCCAAGCTTGCGGGCTTTCGGGGCATGCGGTTCTCCCTCACTGAATTTTTTCTTTTCGGAATTCTGCAGCGCCCGGCATGCGCTGCTGCGCATAGAATGACCGTCCGGACGGCTTGCGGCAAGTTACCGCGACGGCCGCGCGAAACGGTCGCGATCATGCGGTCGCGAATAGTCGACGGTCGGACCGACGGGAATGATTCCATTTGAGCCGATCGGACCGGCCTTGCCGAAGACGCCACGCTTCATGCCGGCAACATCGCAGACGTCCGCGATGCCGGGCGTCTGATACAGTTCCCGCAGATAGTTCGAAAGATTGGGGTATTCATCGAGACGGCGCAGATTGCACTTGTAGCCGACATAATAGCAGGGGTCGAAACGCACCAGGCTTGGAAACAGCCGCCAGTCCGCTTCGGTCTGGACGTCGCCGCACAAAAAACGATGCCCTGAGAGACGTTCCTCCAGACCGTCCAGCGTCGCGAACAGGATCTTGATGGACCTGTCATAGGCTTCCTGCGAGATCGAATAGCCGCAGCCGTTGACGGCATTGTTCACGCCCTTGAGGACGAGAGTGTTTGTCGCGTCTATCGCAGAGCGAAGCGCCTCCGGATAGTAGTCCGGTGAGGGTTCCGCGATGCCGACAAAGGCGGTGTTGAACATCCGAATGATTTCAGAAGACTCGTTGTTGACCACGCGACGCGTCTTGGCGTCCCAAAGCGTCGGAACGGTCACACGCGTCGTGCAGGTTGGATCGGCGATCGTGTAGAGTTCATGCAGCCAGCGCGCGCGATGATCGGTGCCGGGGACGACATGGCCCTGTTCGCCGAATGACCAGCCCTGGCCGCCGGGCTCCTGAAAGGTGTTGGTCAGGGTCACGAACGGCTCAAGCTTCTTGAGCGTGCGCATCAAAGTGGCGCGATGCGCCCACGGGCAGGCGACGGCGCAGTAAAGATGGTACCGGCCCGGCTCGGGCGGAAACGCGGCACCGGATACATTGCTGACGCGCTCGCGAAAAACGGAATCGCGCTTGAAATAGAGCCCGCTATCGTCGTGCTGGACGAGAATATTTTCGGTGGTCCATTTCCCGTCAGCCAGCTGTCCCATTCACCCTCTCCTGCACAATCCGATACGCCTTGCGATCAGGCGCAAGACAGGCGATCGCATGGAGCCTAGCGGCGTTTCTAGCTGGCGGGAGAAGGAAACAGCAATACCGCCGCGGGAATTCCGGCCACGCCGTCAGCCCATCTTGCCAAACCGCTGAAAAAGCTCAAAATCCGCGCGAATTCGGAAGCCCTGTTAAGTCCGAGTTCGTTCACGTTATAATGATATTGATAATGACAATGTCCTGCCTGACTTGAACCAACCCGAAAGCCCGCCACACCATCAGTCCGGCTCGCGACGCCGGGCCGCGGCGCCAACGCCTCACATGACGGAGCGATGATGCGAACCATCACTGTTGAAGAACATTTCGCCAGTCCGGCATTTCTCGCCGGCCCCGGCCGCGCCTTCCTGGAGCGCGTTCAAGCGTCCGGCGCTCAAGGCGCGAAAATTTATGACGGACTGCGTGACGCCGGAGCAAAACGCATCGCGGAGATGGACGCCGCCGGCATCGACATGCAGGTTCTCTCCCTCAATTCTCCGGGAGTTGAGCAGGCCGACGAGGCAGAGGCGATTTCGGTCGCGCGCGAAGCCAACGATTTTCTCGCCGAAGCGATCAAGAACAATCCGACGCGCTTTGCCGGCCTTGCCGCCTTGCCGATCCAGGCGCCGGATAAAGCCGCTGAAGAACTGGAGCACCGGGTTCGCCAGCAGGGCTTTAAGGGCGCCAACATCAATGGCCACACCCGCGGCCGTTATCTGGATGACAAGTTCTTCTCGCCGATTCTTGAGCGCGCCGAAGCGCTCAATGTCCCGATCTATCTTCACCCGGCCATTCCGCCCAAGGCGGTCGTGGACGCCAGCTATGGCGGGTTTTCGCCGGCCGTCAGCGCCATGTTCGCCGGCGCCGGCTGGGGCTGGCACATCGAGACCGCTGTCCACGTCATTCGCCTGATGCTCGGCGGCGTGTTCGATCGGCATCCGAAACTGCAGATCGTCATCGGTCACCTCGGCGAGGGTCTGCCCTTCATGATGAACCGGCTCAATCGGAACTTCTCAACGGGCTTGACCAAACTCGAACGGCCGCTCGGTGCCTATCTTCGCGAGAACGTTCATTACACCTTCGGCGGCTTTAATTTTCCCGCGACGTTCCTCGACCTGCTGCTTGAGGTCGGCGTCGAGCGCATCATGTTCTCGGTCGATTACCCCTATGGATCGATGGCGGCAGCGCACGCCTTCCTGCAGCATATTCCCGTGAGTGAGGCCGACAGGGAACGCATCGCCCATGGAAATGCCGAGAAGCTTTTCGGGCTCTGATGGCGAACAATTGCGGCGGCGCGTGCAGTCGCGTCGCCGCGCGCATCAACTGTGCAGCCCCGGCGCCTCATGGCCGGTGCGCTCCACATACTGCGTGTAGCCACCGCCATACTGGTGAATGCCTTCGGGCGTGAGTTCCAGAACCCGGTTCGACAGCACCGCCAGGAAATGGCGGTCATGCGAAACGAACAGCATGGTGCCTTCGTACTGCGCCAGCGCCGTGATCAGCATCTCCTTGGTCGCCATGTCGAGATGGTTGGTCGGCTCGTCGAGCACCAAAAAGTTCGGCGGGTCGTAGAGCATCTTCGCCATCACCAGCCGGGCCTTCTCGCCGCCCGATAGGACCCGGCATTTCTTCTCAACGTCGTCGCCGGAGAATCCGAAACAGCCGGCCAGCGCGCGCAGCGAACCCTGCCCGGCTTGCGGGAACGCGTCCTCCAGCGACTGGAACACTGTCTGCTCACCATCCAGTAGATCCATGGTGTGTTGCGCGAAGTATCCCATCTTGACGCTGCCGCCGACCGCCACCGTACCTTCGTCGGGCTCGGTCGAGCCCGCCACCAGCCTCAGCAAGGTGGATTTGCCCGCGCCGTTGACGCCCATCACGCACCAGCGCTCCCTGCGGCGCACGGCGAAATCCAGGCCCTCATAAATGATCCGGCTGCCATAACCCTTGTGCACGTTCTTCAGGCTCGCGACATCCTCGCCGGAACGCGGCGCCGGCGGAAAGTCGAATGCGATCGTCTGGCGGCGCTTGGGCGGTTCCACCCGGTCGATCTTCTCTAGCTTTTTCACCCGGCTCTGCACCTGCGAAGCGTGCGAGGCGCGGGCCTTGAAGCGTTCGATGAACTTGATTTCCTTGGCGAGCATCGCCTGCTGGCGCTCGAACTGGGCCTGCTGCTGCTTCTCATTGAGCGCGCGCTGCTGCTCGTAAAATTCGTAGTCGCCGGAATACGCCGTCAGCGTGCCGCCGTCGATCTCCACTACCTTGGTGACGATACGATTCATGAACTCGCGATCGTGCGAGGTCATCAGCAGCGCCCCCTCGTAGCCCTTGAGGAACTGTTCCAGCCAGATCAGGCTTTCCAGGTCCAGATGGTTGCTCGGCTCGTCCAGCAGCATGACGTCCGGGCGCATGAGCAGGATGCGGGCCAGCGCGACGCGCATCTTCCAACCGCCCGACAGCGCACCGACATCGCCGTCCATCATCTCCTGACTGAAGCTCAAACCTGCCAGGACTTCGCGCGCCCGGCCTTCCAGCGCGTAGCCGTCCAGTTCCTCGAAGCGCGCCTGGACTTCCCCGTACCGGGCGATGATGTCGTCCATCTCGTCAACGCGGTCCGGGTCCGCCATGGCGGTCTCGAGCGCCTTCAATTCGCCCGCCACCTCACTCACCGGACCGGCGCCATCCATCACCTCGGCGACCGCGCTGCGGCCCGCCATCTCGCCGACGTCCTGGCTGAAATAGCCGATCGTGACACCACGATCGACCGCCACCTGTCCCTCGTCGGGCTGGTCCTGCCCGGTGATCATCCGGAACAGCGTGGTCTTGCCGGCGCCGTTCGGACCGACGAGGCCGACCTTCTCGCCCTTGTTGAGAGCGGCGGAGGCCTCGATGAAGAGAATCTGGTGGCCGTTTTGCTTGCTGATGGAGTCGAGACGAATCATGGATACGCGCGGGTCCGTACGATTTGCCGCTCCTTTACGCTACGCGGCTCGTGTGCGGAAGTGCGTTGCCGGCCGGCGCGCACGTTTTCGACGGCACCCGGCATTCGCGATCCGGTTGGATTATGACGAAGCGGTACTATGCGCTTGTCACCATGCGCCGGCTCGCGGAAGATAGACCGACAATGGCGCGGCGTGGAACGCAGCTAAAAGTGTGGGAGTGCAAGGATGGGCGAATTTGCCATTGGGCAGTCGATCTCGCGGTTCGAGGATCCGCGATTGTTGCGCGGCGGCGGCCGCTATGTCGACGACCTTGCTTTACCTCGCATGGTGTACGGCCATGTCCTGCGCTCCCCGCACGCCCACGCCAAAATTCTCGCCATCGACACGTCGGCCGCCAAATACGCCTCCGGCGTGCTGGCGGTGCTGACCGGCGCCGATTGGGCCGCCTCAGGCTTCGGCGACCTGCCGGTGCCAGGCGGGCTCAAGCGCCGCGGCGGCACGCCTGGGTACCGACCATCCTATCCCGCGCTGGCCAAAGATCGCGTCCGTTATGTTGGCGACTATGTCGCCTTTGTCGTCGCCGAGACCCTGGCGCAGGCCCAGGACGCCGCCGAACTGATTAACGTCGAATACGAAATCTTGCCATCGGTGACCTCGACCGCCGCGGCGGCGGAACCCGGCGCACCGCGTGTCTGGGAGGACTGCGAGGACAATATCGGCTTCATCCAGCTTGCCGGCGACAAGGCGGCTGCCGATGCCGCCTTCGCCAAGGCCGACCATGTCGTCAGGCATCATTTTGTCGTTAATCGCGTCACCGCCGCCGCCATGGAACCGCGCGGCGCGGTCGGGCATTACGATCCGGCGCAAGATCGCTATGCGATCTACACCACCTTGCAACGTGCGCACGGCTATCGTAGCGACGTTGCGCGCATCATGAAGGTGCCGGAGACCAAGGTCCGGGTCGTTGCCGGCGATGTCGGCGGCAGCTTCGGCATGAAGTCCGCCGTCTACAACGAGGTGATGCTGGTGCTGCTCGCCTCGAAGCTGCTGGGCCGGCCGGTGAAATGGACCGCGACGCGCTCGGAGGCATTCCTGTGCGATGCCCATGGTCGAGACAACGTCACCGACGCCGAACTCGCGCTCGACAAGGATGGCCATTTTCTTGGCCTGAGGGTCAGGTCGGTCGTCGCCATCGGCGCCTATCTGCAGACCGGGATGCCGGCGTTCTTCGGCAACATCGGCACGCTGGCCGGGGTCTATCGAACCCCGGCCGCCCATGCCGACGTCACCGCCGTTTTCACCAACACCAATCCGGTGCGGCCCTATCGCGGCAACGGCCGGCCGGAAGCGGCTTATGTAATCGAACGGCTGGTCGATCTCGCCGCTGACGAACTCAAGATCGATCCGGCGGAACTCAGGCGACGAAACTTCATCGCGCCGGAGGCAATGCCGTTCAAGACGGCGCTGACCTTCACCTACGACACCGGCGAGTTCGAGCGCAGCATGGATATCGCCCTCGCCATGGCCGACGTCGCCGGCTTCGAGAAGCGCCGCCAAGAGGCCCGCAGACGCAACCGGCTGCGCGGCATCGGCATCTCCAACACCATCGAACGCGCCGCCGCGCAGGGCTTCGAAGGCGCTGAAATCCGCTTCGACCGTTCCGGCGCGGTCACCCTGTTCTCCGGCAGCGTCAATCACGGCCAGGGTCACGAGACGATCTACAAACAGATCGTCTGCGATCATCTCGGTCTCGATCCGAACGAGGTCCATTACGTTCAGGGCGATACCGACCAGGTTTTCCTCGGCGAGGGCACCGGCGGCTCACGCTCCGCCACCATTGGCGGCTCGGCCATGAAAGTCGCGTCCGACAAGGTCGTCGCCAAGGCGAGTATCATTGCCGCCCATCTGCTCAGTGTTCCGCAGGACGATCTGCAATTCGCCGAAGGCGTGTTCTCCAGTCCGAAGACCAATGCCACGCTCACGATCAAGGACATTGCCAAGGCCGCGGTCGATCCGAACAAGCTGCCTGAGGGCATGGAGCTCGGCCTGGTCGAAACCGCGATCTACAACGCGCCCAATCAGAACTTTCCCAACGGCTGCCATGTCTGCGAGGTCGAGATCGACCCGGAGACCGGCCACGTCGACATCGTTCGCTACAACGTGGTGGACGATGTCGGGACCGTACTCAACCCGATGCTGCTCAAGGGTCAGATCGTCGGCGGGATTGCGCAAGGCGCCGGCCAGATTCTGATGGAGGATATCCGGTACGAGCACGGCTCCGGTCAGCTCCTCACCGGATCGTTCATGGACTACGCCATGCCGCGCGCGGCCGATCTCAGCGCGGTCGAGGTCAAGAGCAATCCGGTTCCGACCGCTTCCAATCCGCTCGGCGTGAAAGGTGCCGGCGAGGCCGGCACGGTCGGGGCGATGCCGGCGCTGGCCAACGCCATCGTCGACGCATTGTCGGATTTCGGCGTCCGCGACATCGCCATGCCGGCCACCTCGGAGCGGATCTGGCGGGCCATCCAGGCGGCCGAGCGCCCCTGACCGCGCGCCGACCCGATCCTATTGTTGCATCAGCATGAATTCCAACCCTGGCGGGCAGGACGACCTGCCCACCAGGCGCATTTTGCCGGCTGAGGCCTGCGACACGGCTGCGGCAAAGATCGATAACCACGCTCGTGACCGCCATATGCAATTCTGTTAGAGAGAGGCCACTCTGACCGAGAGCATTGGCGCGCAAACCTGGCCGCCATCGGAACCAACAGGATCGAACCCAAAAGGGAGGACTGAAATGGTCACTTCACGCACGACCCTTGCCGTCGCCACGGCGGCGCTGATCGGCACTGTCGCCGCCGCCACCCCGGCCGCCGCCCAATTGTACGGGCTGGGGACCGGCAAGCAGGGCTTCTTCACCTATTCCGCCGGCGCCACCATCGCCAAGCTCGCTTCCGACAAGGGCCTGCCGTTGCGCATCCAGCCGTTCGGCGGCACCAGCGCCTATGTGCCGGCGATCAATGCCAAGGAAATCGAATTCGGCCTCGCCAACGAACTAGAGTCCACCTATGCGGTCACCGGCACGGGAATCTACAAGGGCAAGCCGCAACCAAACGTCCGGGTCGTCACCGTGCTGACGCCGCTCTACTCGGTGCTGTTTGTGCGCAAGGACTCGCCTTTCAAGACCGTCGCCGACCTCAAGGGCAAGCGCATCCCGACCGACTTTACCAGCCAGCGCGTGCTCGACGTGCTGATGCAGGGCGCCCTCGCCAACGGTAACGTCACCTATAAGGACGTGCAGAAGGTTCCGGTGCCGAACGTTATCGGCGGCGCCAAGGAATTCGCCGAAGGCAAGGTCGACGCCTTCATGTTCGCGCTCGGTGCCGGCGCGGTTGCCGAAACCGATGCTAAGGTCGGCGGCGTTCGTGTTCTGCCGATTGATCCCTCACCCGAGGCAATGGCCCGTCTGCGCAAGTTCGTGCCGGTTGCCTACGCCACCAAGCTAGAGCCGGCCAAGGGCCGCGTCGGCATTCTCGGGCCAACCGAAGTCTACGCCTATGACTATCTCGTGCTCGCCAACAAGGACGTGTCGGACGACGCGGTCTACAAGCTGACCAAGGCCATGCACGACAACAAGCCGGCACTGGCGGCGGGCTTCGCGCCGCTGCGCGGCTTCATGCCCGAGCGCATGGCCAAGGATCTCGGACCGGTGCAGTACCACCCCGGCGCGATCAAATATTACAAGGAAATCGGCGCCTGGCCGCCAAAGAAGGCCAACTGATCACCGCGCCGATCCGCAACAAACAGAACCGGCTGGGCCAAACCGGCCTGAGCGGCAACAGTCAAGACAGGTACGAACAAAGTGTCGGACGAATTTGGTCCGGAATCGTCGGCCCCCGCGTCAGCGGGGGTTCGATGGCTGGTCGCGATCGGCGCAACGCTGCTGACCCTGGGCTCGATCGCCTGGGCTGTCGAATTCTATCGCAACGTGCTCGGACTGCTGCTGTTTAACGAACAGTTCCTGGCCGGCATGCTCGCCCTCGGCCTGGCACTGGTTTACATCAGCCAGCCGGCGCGGCGCGATCAGCCGCGTGAATCGGTGCCGTGGTATGATTGGATTTTGGCGGCCGCGAGCCTCGCCGTCGGCGCCTATATCGCGATTCATTTCCCGAGGCTGTCGGAAGAAGTCACGGCACGGCCGATGGATGGCCTCGTCGTCGCCTTCCTCACCGTTCCCCTGGTCATCGAGGCCCTGCGGCGCACCACCGGCTGGGCGCTGGTAATCGTCGTTGTCGTCTTCCTCGGATATGCACTGATCGGCCATCTGATTCCAGGCGATCTCGCCGGCCGGCCGGTCAAACTCACGCAACTGGCCTATTATCTCGTCTGGGACCCGGGCAGCATGCTCGGCACACCGCTGGTGGTCGCGACCACCATCGTGATCGCCTTCGTCTTCTTTGGGCAGCTGTTGTTCATTTCCGGCGGCTCGGCGTTCTTTACCGATCTGTCCCTGGCGCTGATGGGCCGCTATCGCGGCGGCTCGGCGAAAATTGCCATCACCGCATCGAGCCTGTTCGGCATGATCTCCGGTAGCGCGGTGAGCAACGTCACCTCGACCGGCGTGATCACGATTCCGCTGATGCGCCAGGGCGGCTACCCGGCGCATGTTGCCGGCGCCATCGAGGCAGTGTCGTCGACCGGCGGCCAGCTGATGCCACCGGTGATGGGCGCCGCCGCCTTCCTGATGGCCGAGTTTCTGCAGGTGCCGTATCGCGACGTGGTGATCGCGGCCGCGCTGCCGGCCCTGCTCTACTATTTTGCGTTGTTCATTCAGGCCGACCTGCTGGCCGGCCGGATCGGCATCACGCGGGTGGAGGAATCGAAGATCCCGGCACTCACCGGCGTGCTCAAGCGTGGTTGGCATTTCATTTCACCATTCGTGGTGCTGATCTACACGCTGTTTTGGCTCAATTGGTCGCCGGAGGAATCCGCGCTGGCTGGCGCTGTCGTCCTGGTCATCTTCGGGTTTCTGATCGGATACAACGGCAAGCGGCTGGACCTGCGTCTGCTCATTGATGCATTCCGCTCGACCGGCATGGCATCGCTCGACCTGTTGATGATCACGGCCGCCGCCGGCTTCATCATCGCTGTTCTCAACATTTCCGGTCTCGGCTTTTCTTTAACCTTGGTGCTGGTCAAGCTCGGCGGTGACAACCTGTTGCTGCTGCTGGTGCTCTCCGCTGCGGTCTGTATCGTGCTCGGCATGGGCATGCCGACGGTCGGGGTCTATGTGCTGCTGGCGGCGCTGGTCGCGCCGGCCATGGTCAAGGTCGGCGTATCGCCGATGGCCGCGCATATGTTCGTGATGTATTTCGGTATGATGTCGATGATCACACCACCAGTCGCGCTCGCCGCTTTCGCCGCCGCCTCGCTGGCGCAGACCGATCCGATGAAGACCGGCTGGGCGGCGGTACGATTCGGCTGGATCGCCTACATCATTCCGTTCCTGTTCGTGCGCGCGCCGTCGCTGCTGTTCGAAGGTAGTCCCGGCGACGTCGTCATCGCGATCGTGACCGCACTCATGGGCGTGTGGCTGATCTGCGCGGCGTTTGCCGGCTACTGCACCCGGCCACTCGACGTCGCAACACGCATCGGCTTCGGCATCGCCGGCCTGCTTCTGTTCATTCCGGCAGGAGCCATGCCTTATGGCCACCTGACCGACATTGCCGGGCTTGCGCTCGGCGTCGCCCTGCTGGCACGCGAACTTCTGGCATCCCGACGATTACGGCCGGCGGGCTAGAGCATGATCCGGAAAAGCATGCCCTCGCGCTTGACCCGAGGGGTGCAGACTTTTCCGGATAAGATCATGCGACATATCAAGATGTTAGGGAACCTTGGCGATTCAATTTCAAACAAACAGGCTCGAGAACATTTCCAGGCGAAGTGGAAACCGGTTCGCGTTCGGAAATGCGACAAAATAATGAGATAGAGCAACTTCATGTTTCGACTTGAACTGAAAGCGCTCAAGCTCCGCCGTTAAACGATCGAGACGTTCTCACAACACCGGTGAAACCAAACAGAGGTCACGTCTGCATGAAATTCGGGCTATGGGATCACGTCGACGTATCGGGCCGCCCGCTGGCGAAACTCTATGATGAGCGCCTGGAATTCATCGCGGCCGGCGATGCCGCAGGTTATCACTGCTACCAAGTCGCCGAACATCATGCGACGCCGCTCAATCTCGTGCCGATTCCCGGCGTGTTCCTCGGCGCCGCCGCGCGGGCCACCACGCGCATCCGCCTCGGTCCGCTGTGCTACCTGCTGCCGCTCTATTCACCGCTGCGACTGATCGAGGAGATCTGCATTCTCGACCAGCTCAGTCATGGCCGGCTGGAGATCGGCGTCGGCCGCGGCGTCTCGCCGTTCGAAATGAACTTCCACAACGTTGATTTCGAGACCGCCCGGGAGGTTTTTCAGGAAGTCCTCGAAGTCGTCATCAACGGCCTGACCCATGACCGGCTCGACCATCAGGGCAAGCGGTTCTCCTACAAGAACGTCCCCATGGAACTCAAGCCGCTGCAACAGCCGCATCCGGCGATCTGGTATCCGTCATCGAACGAAGGCGGCGCGGCCTGGGCCGGCGAGCGCGGCTATCACTACGTCACGCTCGGACCGATCGAATCGGCGCGCAAGAATGTCGCCGCCTATCGTGCGGCGCTCGCAAAGCGCGGCGCACCGGACGTTGCCTCGCCAGACTTTCCCGGCGGTACCGCCATCGGCATCAACCGTCATATCGTCATCGCCGATACTGATGCCGAAGCGTTGCGCATCGCCAAGCCGGCGCATGAACGCTACTACGACAGCCTGACCAAGCTTTGGCGCGAGAACGTGCAGGGCCCGGTGGTCGCCGCGAGTTCCAAGAAAGATGTCGAGGAGGAAATGCAGGCCGGCAGCACGATCGTCGGTTCGCCCGATACGGTGCGTGCCGAGATCGAGCGGCAGATCAGGGCGATCGGTCTGAACTACATGCTGTGCGGGTTCATTTTCGGCGGCATGACCTTGGCGGATGCGATGCGTTCACAATCGCTGTTCGCAACCGAGATCATGCCCAAGCTCAGCCATCTGTAAACGATAACGTCAAATCGCCGCGCCTCATGCCGGTTTGCGATTACCCGGGCTTTATATACTATCCGGCGGTGGACCGCTGCCGAGCAAGAAAACCATCGGCGCTCCGCCCCATTGCTCAAGATTGCCGCCTGTGTCGTCCGGCGCGGGTGGCGCTCCAATCATAACATTCTGCAAACGGGAGGATGGATCAATGACAACATTTCAAGGCTCTGCAAATTCGACCAGACGAATTCGGGCTCGCCACATCGGTCTTGGCCTGACGCTGGCCATCGCCGCTATGATCGGCGCCCAGACGCCGGCCCGCGCGGAATATCCGGACCGGGCGGTACGCATCATTGTGCCCTATGGCGCCGGCGGTATTGCCACCGTGACGATGCGCATGGTTGCGCAAAAGCTGAGTGAGAAATTCGACCAACAATTCGTGATCGAGAACCGGCCGGGCGCCGGCGGCGCGATCGGCGCGGCGGCGGTCAAGGCCGCGAAGCCCGATGGCTACACGCTTTCCATGATCGGCAACGGCCTGACCATTGCGCGGGCACTGTTCAAATCGCTGCCCTATGACCTGTTCACCGACTTCACGCCAATCTCGACCACGGCGGCCTACGGCCTCGTCGTCGCGACCAAGGCCGGCTCGAAGTTCAAATCCGTCAAGGACGTCATCGACTACGCCAAGGCCAATCCCGGCAAGCTCAACTTCGGCACGATCAATCCAGGCAGCACGCAGAACCTGTCGGCCGAATTGTTCCGTTCCATGGCCGGCATCAATGTCGTCATGATCCCGTACAAGACGTCGCCCGCCCTGATGACCGCAGTGCTGCAAGGCGATATTGATGTCGCGTTTGAATATTATGCCGCGCTGGCACCATCGATTCTCGACAAGAAGATCACCCCGATCGCGGCAACCAGCGATGAACGCGCGCCCCAAATGCCCAACGTTCCGACCGTCGCCGAAAGCGGTCTACCGGGCTACGATGTGACCAGCTGGAATGCCATTGGCGGCCCCGCCGGGTTGCCGCCGGAGATCGTCAATGTCCTCAACAAGGCCGTGCGCGAAGCGCTCGCCTCCCCCGAAATCAAGGAGCGGATGTTGAAGTTCGGCATGACGCCGCGCGCCAGTTCCCCGGAGGCGCTTGAAAAGCTAATGAAGACCAATTTCGCGCAATGGGAAAAGGTGATAGCGGACGCCAAGATCAAGAAGCGCTGAGCCCGGCGATCGCGCAAATTGCGCGCTGCATTTTTATGATGGCCGGGTCAGAGCGCGATCAGCAAAAGTGGATACTGGTTTTGCGGGGCAATCAAGCTCGCGCAGATCGCGTACACTTGTCTGCGATCGCGCTCTAACTTGTTGATTGAGTGCATGATCTTTTGAACGAAGTAATTCAACTTCTTCCGATCATGCACTAATGCCCCGGCCATCAACGATTTCGGATCATGATCCGTTCAAATGGAATCATTGCGAAAGGCAGACGACGCCGTTCGCGCGATAGATAGATAGCTTTCAATTTAGGGGAAATCCCAAAAGCGCTCTATGTCTTTGATTTGTCGCATTTCCGGACGGCGAACCGATTTCCACTTCGCCTGGAAATGCTCTATTTCCGCCGCGCTGACGTTTTCGGCGGATCGCATTTCGCGCACTTGCAGCCTTTCGGCTTGATGAACGTGTCGAGATAATCCTTACCGTAATTGTAATTGAGCTCTTCGCCCGGCTGGATTTTTCGCTTGGCCATGATGTAGATGTGGCCGCGCCAGATATCGACTTCGCAATTCGGCCGGCAGGAGTGATTGATGTAGCGCGCGGTATTCCAACGTGGCGCGCCATCGATCGTCCGGGTCTTGGAAACCTCGAACAGATACTTGCTGCGACTGGCCTCGACTTCCTTTTCCGTCACGTCCCGGCCGATATATTCGATCACGCAGGCGCCCTTCTTGATCGGCGAGAGCGCATACAAGCCAAGCCCTGTTCGCGAGCGTCCGACCCGGAATTCGAAATCGCCTGGGGTGAATTTACCCGGCTTTGCTCCCGCCTTCTTTTTCTTCGGCCTCGGCGCCGTTGTTGTCTTGGTGCTTCGCGTCGCCTTGGAAGGCTTGGTCGCTTTGCCCTTGCTGTTTTTGGTCGCCATCTTGGTCGTCTTCTTTGCCTTCTTCATCACGAATTTCCATACATGATCACGGCGGCGGAACGCGGCGTTTTCGATCGCCCAACCTCGGGCCGCCTAGTGTCAGCGAACACCCTTTCGCTTGGATGGCCGACGCGGACAAATCCGGCACGGGTTCCGCTTTGGGAAGCGCATCGAACGACGGAAGCGCCGATGGCCAATGGACGCCCCATTGACACCTATCGTCATAGACCGATTCGAGCCCATTTATGCAAGTCCCGCAGGGGTCGCGCGGCAATTGCTGTGTACGGCGGAGAGACCGGGAAGGCCTGGGCGGTGCTTGCCGGCGCGCATTGTCGCCCACCGCTTGGCCTGCGCTCCCCGTTGCGGAACGATACCGCGCCATGCGCCGGCCGGCCGGGCTACAACAGATACTGCAGGATCCAAAGCGACAGCGCCGGGATATAGGTCACCAGCAGCAGGGCGACGATGCTCAACAGGATGAACGGCACCAGGCCCGGATAGATAACTTTCAGCGGCACTTTCATCACCGCCTGTGCGACGAAGATGTTGAGCCCGAACGGCGGCGTGAAAGTCCCGATGGTCAGGTTCATCACCACGATGACGCCGAAATGGATCGGATCGACACCCGCCACGCCGGCAATCGGGATCAGCAGCGGCGTCAGTACCAGCAGCGCGGAGGCGGTGTCGAGCGCCGTGCCGACCAGCAGCAGAAAGACGTTGATGACCAGAAGAACCAGCCAGGGCGGCAGGTTCCAGCCCGAAATCAGGCTGGGAACAAACTGCGCGATGCCGCTGATCGTCAACAGCCAGGCATAAATTCCGGACGCGGCGACGATGATGAAGATCAGCGCCGTGATCCGCATCGAATTGGCCGCGATATCAAAAATGTCCTTCAGTGTGACCTCGCGATAGATGAAATAGGTCACGACGATGGCATAGATGCTGGAGGCGCCGCCAGCCTCGGTCGGCGAGAACACGCCGGTATAGATGCCGCCGAGGATGATGACCGGCGCGCCGAGCGCGAACAGCGCAGTGCGGCTTGAACTGACGAATTCCTGCCAGGAGAATTTTTCCCGTTCGCGAATGCCGTTGCGCAGCGCATAATAATAGACGTACGCGCCAAACAGACCGGCAAGAACCAGGCCCGGAATGATCCCGGCTGCGAACAAGGCGATGATCGAACTTTGGGCCGCGACCCCATAAATGATCATGCCGAGCGACGGCGGGATCAGGTTCGACAACGCGCCGGCCGACGCGATCAGTCCGGACGAGAATTTTTCGTCATAGCCGGCCGCACGCAGCGGCTGATAGGTCAAGGTGCCGACCGCCGCGACCGACGCCGTTGTCGCGCCCGAAATCGCTCCGAAGATCGTTGCGGTGCCCAAGGTCGTCATCGCCAGCGAACCGCGCATGGTCCCGATGATCGACGTGACCCAGCGCAGCAGCCGCTGGGAAATTCCACCGCGTGCCATCAACTCGCCGGAAAAGATGAAAAACGGCACCGACAGCAGCGGAAACTTGTCGAGCGAATCGAACATCACCTGCGGAATGACGGTCGACGGCAGCTTGAGGAACAGCAGCGCCGCTTCCGATGTCGTCAACAAAATCAGGAAAATCGGAATGCCGAGAAGCAATAGCACCAGCGGCATGATCGCCAGCAGCCACCCCATGACGTCCCGCCCCCTCGCCGAAGTATTTTAGTGTCCGACAACAACTCGATACGCGATTGCCGTGACTGATCCTGCCCAGTCCGTCATGCGCGCGACGTGCGCAAGACGAACTATTCAAACCGGTCGCTGATATAGGCGCCGAGCCGTACCAGCGCGGCGAATGCGATCAGACTGAAGCCGACCAGCAGCGCGGAGTGCGGGATCGCCATAGGCACGTCGGCCGCGACGCTGTCACTGCCGTTCTGAACATCGACCAGCACGAACCAATAGGCCTGCACCGCGGCATAGAGCGCCGCAACGATCGTGAGAACGGCCACCAGGCCGCCGAGGATTTGTTTGTAGGGTGACCGGATCGCACCGGAGAACAGGTCCATCCGCAGATGCGCGCCCTGATAGGTAATGGCGGCCGCTCCGATGAAGACTCCCCAGATGACGATGAACACCAGAACCTCTTCCGCCCAGTAGATGGCCGTGAAGAAGACGTAGCGCCCGACGATGTTGGCGAAGTTGATGGCGATCGCGGCCAGCAACAGAATGCCGCCGATGACATAGGGCACCTTGACCAGCAGCACGTGCGCAACGCTCTTCGCCATGGCGGGCACCGCGCCTGCGGCATTCGCATCATCATGCGACATTTCAAACAATCCTTGGAATGGCCGGGATGTGGTGACGATGACGTCAATCGTGACGTATCCGGTTCCGGCCCGTGCGATGACGCGTCACCTCCCGGTCCTTACGAACCGGGAGGTCGATCGGCATCACCGCCGCCGCTGGTGTCCCGCCGGCCGTTTAATGTTTCTGCCCCGCCGCCTTCACCTTGTCGAAGAAGGCCTTCACCGCCGGGTTCTTCGCGGTCACGGTCGCGCCGACCGAATCGATCTTCTTGTGGAACAAGGCGGTGTCTTCCGGCGAGAATTCGATGATCTCACCACCGCGATCCAGCCACTTCTTGGTCAGCGTGACGTCTTCGCGGTTGGAGGCATCGATCGTCCAGGGCTGTAGCGCGCGTGCCTCCTTGACGATGGTCGCACGCAGGTCGGGCGGCAGGCTGTCGAGCCACTTCTTGCTGATGCCGGCATAGGTGATCAGCAGCGTGTCCTCGGTCTTCAGAAGCGTCTTGGAGATGTCCTGAAGATTGAAGTTCACGTGGATCGAGATGCCGCTCATCGTGCCGTCGATCACCCCGCTCTTCAGCGAAGTCAGCATTTCGCCGAGGCCCATGGGAATGGCCGTCGCGCCGAGCCGCTTCATCCGCTCGCGCTCGGCGTCGGTGGCGTTGACCCGCATCTTCTTGCCGCTGAAATCGGAAACTTTCCGGATCGGATTCTTGGCGATGTATCTGCCGTCCGCCTGACCGACCATCATGACACCGACAATGCCTTTATTGTCCATCATGTTCAGCGTGTAGTTGTAGAGATCCTTGTCCTGCAGCACCTTGTTGGCGTGCGCGCGATCCTTGAACATATAGGGGATGCTGAACACACCGGCACGCGGGTCGACGCCGGCGAAGAAATCGATCGGGTACATCGCGGCCTCGATGGTGCCGAGTTGCAGTCCTTGAATCGTCGCTGCCGGTGAACCGAGTTGGCCACGCGGAAACACTTTCACTTCGACGCGCCCGTTCGTCGCCTTTTCCAGCACCTCCTTCAGCTTGTTGGCATACCAGTGCTGAGTATCGTCCAAGGTCACCAACGCAATTTTCATGGTGTATTCGGCCGCGCGTGCCGGCACGTTGGCCAGCCCAAGTGCCATCAGAACCGCGGCAGCACACGCGGATTTCATGACAAGACGACGTTGCCGTTGCATTTCAACCCTCCCTGTTTTTCATTTTATAACGGCCCGCCATTCGGTACAGGCCGGACTCGAAAGCCGGGCGGTTGATAACGCCGCCGTATCGTTTCTTTCAAGCATCTAGCGGCGTGGTGAAACTGTCAATCGACAAGTACTGTTTCGTGAAGGCAAACGCGCGCATCAATCGCGCGGGAGGTTTCAACCACACTTGGGTGATTTTTTGTTGCGACGCACCAACGCGCTCGAAATCCGTGGAGACACCCGGTAGCAACCAATCGCCCGATCAACGCAGGGTGAGTCACTGACAAAAATGCGCTGCATCTGAGACGGCGGTCGCGACTTGCAGTAAGGTCCTCCAAATGCGGAACGCACAAAACAGGCGCCTCAACTTGGCAAGAAAATCCGGTACGCCGTTCGTTCGTGCCGTAATCTGACAGCGGCGCCTGCGGCCGATGAAAGCGATCAGATCAGCGTTGGCCACCTTGGCATGCTAGTGTCCCAAATCCGAAGTTCGTCGAACTATTCAACCTGCTCCGTACGAACTTCGGATTTAATAAGGACGCGAGCAAAACTGTGATTGTTGCGAGACTGACTGCGAATGGCCAGTTCTGAAATCATCGACACCCACCAGCACGTCATTCCCGCGGTCTATCGGGCCGAACTTGCACGCCTTGGAGTCATGGGAAGCGGTGAAAATCCATGGCCACAATGGAGCCTGCCGCACACCCTCGAACTGATGGACCAGCACGGCATCGCGGCGGTCATGACCTCGATCGCGTCGCCGGGCGCCTTTTTCGGCGATGTCGACGTGACCCGGCGGCTGGTTCGCGCCAGCAACGAGGCGCTGGCCGACCTGGTGAGCCAGTATCCGACCAGGCTCGGCGCGCTCGGCTTTGTGCCTCTGCCGGATGTGGAGGCCGCCGCCCGCGAGGTCGAATATGCTCTCGACGTGCTCAAGCTCGACGGCATCAATCTCCTGAGCCACACCGGAGACCGTTATCTCGGCCACCCGGAGGAAGACGCACTCTACGCCGAACTCGATCGCCGCGCGGCAATCGTCTTCATCCATCCGGTCCGGCCGCCGATCATGGGCCTGCCGCGCTTCAATTATCCGATGGGCTACACCGAACTGGTGTTCGACACCACGCGCGCGATAACGAACCTGTTGTTCACCGGGGTCGTCGCCCGCTATCCCCGCATCCGCTTCATCGTTTCGCATGCCGGCGGAGTCATCCCGTTCCTGCTGTTCCGGCTTGGCACGCTCGCGAGCGAACGCGGCGCCAGCGAATATCTTGCCGAAGGCGCCGCCGCCCAATTGAGACGGCTTTATTACGATGTCGCCCAATCCGCCTCGCCGGTGCCGGTTCATGCCCTGTTGGAAATCGCCGATCCGGACCGCATCCTGTTCGGCACCGATTATCCGTTCGCGCGCAACGGTGAAGCTGTGCTGGACCAGACCATCGCTGAATTCCGTAAGGTCGCGGGTCTCGATCCCGCGCTCCGCCGCAGGATCGAATACGACAACGCCAAGGCGCTGTTTCCGCGCTTTGCACACCGCGTCAATTAACGGACCATTCGAAATCCGGCCGTGCACCGGCATTCGGCCATCAACGTATCAAACAAATATAGACCAGGGAGCAGCGTCATGAAGGTTGGCATTGTCGGATTGGGCCGGATGGGCGCCGCGATCTCGCAGCGGCTGACGGATCACGGCTTTGAAGTGATCGGCTGGGATCATCATCCCAAAGCCATGCAGGCGGCAAAGGAACGCGGCCTGCCGCTCGCAGCCAACCCGCGCGAGGTCGCCGCAAAGTCCGACATCATCATCTCGATCATCACCGAGGATAACGGCGTCCGCCGCGTGTTCCGGGATCCGGACGGCTTTCTCTCCGCCGACGTCAACGGCAAGCTGTTCATCGACATGAGCACGTTGCAGCCGATGACCAGCCGCGAGCTTGCCCCGCAGGTGGAAGCCAAGGGCGCGCGGCTTGTGGAGTTGCCTGTGCTGGGCACCATCCCAAGCGTGCGCGAGGGCAAGCTGCTGTCGCTCGCCGCCGGTCGGCCGGAAGATGTCGAACGCGCCCGCGCCGTGCTCGATGTGCTCGCCCGCCGCGTCGTCTATATGGGTCCGGCCGGCTCCGGCTATGCCATGAAGCTGGCCGTCAATCTCGGTCTCGCCGCGCTGATCCAGTCGATCTCGGAATCGCTCGCGCTCGGGCTGGGACAGGGTCTGAAAATGGAGCAGATGCTGGAGGTGCTCAAGGAAGCCCCGACCGCGACGCCCTGGTTCACCAGCAAGATCCCGGTGCTGCTCGGCGCGGAAGCCGATGTCACGCTCGATCTGCGCACCTTGCGCAAGGATGTCATGTCGGCGGTTGCGACTGGTGCGATCTCCGGCGTGCCGATGCCGCTGTCGGCCGGGACACTTGGCGTCGCTGTCCGCCGCTGTTGCCGGTGGTGCCGGCGCCTGCGATCTCGCCGAATTGCCGCGCTTCATCCGCGAGCAGATGGTGCAGAGCTTCGAGCGGCCGGCCGCGACCGACAAATAGCGGCATACGAATGTCTTCGATCGCCTCGCCCGACGGCTCCGCAGCATCGAAAGCAATTCCGATGTTCGATACGCTCAGGCAATCGTGCAACAATGTCGCGACGGTGCTGGAGAAGCCTCCGGCAGCAAGCCCATGACGGTCATCGATTCGGTCTTGGCGGCGTTCGACAAACCGTGCAGGTTGCCCTCGGCAGGGGATATTCCGACAACACCTGAGTGATTAGATTGCGAATCCTCACCACATGGGCGCTGGCGCTCATCCGTCTCATCCTTGGCGCCATCCTGCTCAGCAGCGTTGTGCTGATCTGCGCCAACGCCTTCGGGCGCTATGTGCTCGCGGCTCCGATCATCTGGGCGGAGGAGGTGCTCGGCTATTCGCTGGTCTGGATGGTCTATCTGGGCGCCGTGCTGGTCACCAGCGACAACGGCCACCTGCGCATGGATCTTCTGACCCGGATGCTGCCGGCGCGGTGGCGGTGGCGAATTGAAACCATCGGCAATCTGATCTTTCTCGCGATCGGTGCCCTGATCATCTATCAGGCAAGCAAGTTGATCACCCAGTTCCACTTCCGCAGCCAGGTCGCCGGCCTGCCGATGGATGTGCTCCACACGGTCGTCCCGGTGTCGTTCGCCCTGATGGTGGTTCTGGTGCTGGCGCATATCGTGCGGACGTGGCGCCATGATCCCGCCAGCGACGATCAAACGCCATCGAACGAAACGGCCGTGTCATGATCTGGGCCATGGTCCTGCTGCCCATCCTGCTGCTGCTGATGGGACTTCCGATCTTCGTCGGTGCTGATGGCGTCGGCGTCGGTGGCGCTGATCTGGGTCATGGATCTGCCGATCGAGCATGATTCAGACCGAGCTGTTCGGCAGCATCGACAATTACAATCTGATCGCGGTGCCGTTCTTCATCCTGGCCGGCGCGATCATGAGCGAAGGCGGGATTTCCGGCCGGCTCGTCACCTGGGTGCTGTCGATCCTCGGCGGCCTGCGCGGCAGCCTCGGCCTGACCACGGTCGGCGCCGCGACCGTGTTCGGCGCCATCTCCGGCTCGAGCCCCGCCACCGTCGCCGCGATCGGCGGCATGCTCTATCCGTCGCTGCGCGAGAAGGGCTATCCGGAATTGGTGGCGAGCGGCTTGTTGACCGCCTCCGGCGCCATTGCCGGCATCATCCCGCCGTCGATCGCCATGATACTCTACGGCGTCGCCGCCGAGGAATCGGTCCGTTATCTGTTCCTCGGCGGCATTCTGCCCGGCCTGCTGATCGCGGCGTCATGATGGGGCTCTACATCTATTACGTCGCCCGCCGCCTCGGCATCCGCGAGGGCGGCGCCTTTTCGTTGGCGCGCGGTCGGCAAGGCGACCTGGCAACGGCGCCGGCGCGCTCGGCACGCCGCTGATCATTCTCGGCGGCATCTATACCGGCGTGTTCTCGCCGACCGAGGCCGCCGGCGTCGCCTGCCTCTACGCCATCGTGGTGACGTTGCTGCTCTATCGCGACCTGTCGCCTTGGGGCCTGTGGAAGGTCACGACCAACGCGGTCTATCTGACCGCACAGGTGCTGATCATCGTCGGCGCCGCCACATTGTTCGCGCGGCTCCTGACCATCGCCGGCGTGCCGCAGACCATGGTCGGCTGGATTCAGGGCCAGGACCTGGCGCCATGGATGGTGATGCTGCTGATCAATATTTTGTTGCTCGCGGTCGGCTGCGTGCTCGATCCGGCGTCGGCGATCCTGGTTCTGGCGCCAATCCTGAAGCCGGTGATTGTGGCGGCCGGGATCGATCCGATCCATTTCGGCGTGGTGATGACGGTCAATCTCGGCATCGGCATGTTCACCCCGCCGTTCGGGCTGAACATCTTCGTCACGCAGGGCATGTTCCGGGTTCCGCTGCCGGTCCTCTATCGCGGGCTCGCGCCGTTCATCGTCGTCAATCTGGTCGCGCTCGCCATCATCAGCTATTGGCCGTGGCTGACCCTCGTCCTGGTGCGCGCACTGGGCTAAACTGAATGCATCCGGCAAGCCACATCATCGAAACGTCAAATAATCAGCCACAAGGGAGAAAAAGCCATGAAAGCCATCACCGGGATCGCCACCGCGCTGGTTGTATCCGGCGCGCTGACTTTGTCCGCGCAGGCGCAATACACCATGCGCATCGGCATGGTGACGATCAACGATGTCCAGCATGACCTCGGCAAGAAATATGCCGAAGAACTGCAGAAGCGCACCAACGGTCAGATCAAGGTCGAGGTTTTTCCGGCCGGCCAGCTCGGCAAGATTCCGCGCCAGATCGAGAATCTGAAAATCGGCGCACAGGCTGGATTCATCTCGCCGGCCGGATTCTTTTCCGGAATCAACAAGGGCTTTCAGGTCACGGATGCGCCCGGCATCTACAAGAGCTTCTGGCACGCCCAGAACGCCTTCACTGATCCGGCCTTCCGCGACAAGTTTGCGGCACTGGCCGACAAGCAGGGCGTCATCGGCGCCACTATTTTCAACTATGGCCCAACGTCGATCGCCTCGCTGACACCGATTCGCAAGATCGACGACATGAAGGGTTTGAAAATGCGGGTGCTCGCCACCAAGATGGAAAGCAAGATGGCGAGTGAACTCGGCATGACCGGCGTTCCCATGCCCTACACCGAAGTGCTGCCGGCGCTGCAGCAGAAGACCATCGATGCCTGCCGCACGTCGATTGCAGTGATGGGCGCCTCGAAGTTCTACACGACGACCAAGTACGTGACCGTGATTGAATCCGGATCCCTGGCGACTGGTCTTTGGATCAGCAAGGCCTGGCTCAACAAGTTGCCGAAGCCGCTGCAGGAGCAGGTGCTGAAAACCGGCCGCGATCTTGAAAACTGGGCCGGCCACCGCGGCAAGGAACTCAACGACAAGGCCGTGAAGCTCTGGCAGGACAACGGCGCCGAAGTCATCCGGCTGAGCGCAGCCGATCAGAAGGAAGTCATTCACCGCCTGGCGCCGCTCGGCGACGAATTTCTTGGCAGCGACCCCGCCACCAAGGACATGTGGGAGTTGCTGAAGAAGACACTGTCACAGGTTTCGACCGAGGCGCCAAAATCCTGAGAGCCAGATCGTTCTAAATAAACCTGACCCCCGCGCGCGGCGGATCGGAGCGATCCCGTTCGCCGCGCGCCAAGTTCCTCCCGAGCAGTCAAAGCGATGACCGATACCGAAACTTACGATTACATCATTGTCGGCGCCGGTTCGGCGGGCTGCACTTTGGCGGGCCGCCTGAGCGAGGATGAGGGCGTCCGCGTTCTGCTGATCGAGGCCGGCGGCTCGGACCGTCATCCGCTGATCAAGGTGCCGCTCGGCTGGGGCCGCATCCTGTTCGACCGGCTGTTCGACTGGGGCTATTTCACCGAGCCGGAACCGCATCTCGACGGCCGCACGGTGGAATGCGCGCGCGGGCGCGTCATCGGCGGCTCATCCTCGATCAATGCCATGGCCTATGTGCGCGGTCATCGCGAAGACTACGATCGCTGGGCAGCGTCGGGCGTCACCGGCTGGTCTTACGCCAACGTCCTGCCCTACTTCCGCAAATCGGAGGATTGGAACGAAGGCGCCAGCACCTATCGCGGCGCCGGCGGGCCGCTCACCACCTACCGCGCGCGCTATGCCGATCCGTTGGTGGAAGCGTTTCTCTCCGCCGGCGACGAAGCCGGCCACGGCACCACCGAGGACTACAACGGCGCCCGCAACGAAGGCGTGGCACGGATGCAATGGACCATCCGCAACGGCAGGCGTTGCAGCGCATCGGTCGCCTATCTGCGCCCGGCCCTGCACCGCCAAAACCTGACATTTCACAGCAATGCGCTCGCTCATCGTATCCTCACCGAGCAGGTTCGCGCCGTCGGCATCGAATATCAGGTCGGCGGCAACAAGCGCACCGCGCACGCCGCGCGCGAGGTCATCCTGTCCGGCGGCGTCATCAATTCCCCGCAGCTTCTGATGCTGTCCGGTATCGGCGATCCAGATCATCTGGCAAGCCACGGCATTGCCTGCATCCATCCGCTGCCGGGGGTCGGGCAGAATCTGCAGGACCACCTGTCGGTCCCTGTCGAATACGAACGCAGGAGCGACGGTCCGTTCGTTGGTCGCCTGCGCTATGACAAGATCGCGCTCGCCATGGCGCAGGCCTATCTGTTCGGCACCGGCTTCGCCACCGAGATGCCAGGCCCCTTGACCGGCTTTCTCAAAACCGATGCCACGCTGGCGCAGCCCGACATTCAGCTGCTGTCACGACTGGTTCCACCGGAGGCAAAGCCCTGGTTCCCGGGACTTCGTCCGCGCCCGCGCGATGCCTTCATGGCACGCCCGGTCATGTTACACCCGCAAAGCCGCGGCGAAATTCGCCTGCGGTCGGCGGACCCGCGGGCGAGCGCAGCCATCCATCAGAACTTTCTGGCTGAACCGCAGGACTGGGACACGCTGCGGCGCGGCATCGATCTGGTACGCGACTTGATCGCGCAGAAGTCGCTCGATCCTTATCGCGGTCGCGAACTGCAGCCAGGATCTGACATTCAATCAAAGGCAGACATCGACGCTTTCATCCGCCGCAGTGCCTGGACCGCCCACCATCCCCTGGGAACCTGCAAGATGGGCAATGACAACGACGATCTGGCTGTGGTCGACACCGCACTTCGCGTCCACGGCATGTCAGGTTTGCGTGTGGTCGATGCTTCCGTGATCCCGGACATGATCGGCGGCAACATCAATGCGCCGACGATCATGATCGCGGAACGCGCTGCCGACCACATTCGCGGCCGGCCATTTCTGGAACCGGCGTAACTCTGACAAAAAACGGCGCATTCATATTCATGGCGCCGTACTTGTGGCTGGGGGATACCGCCTGAAAGCTCTTGACGGTCTGTCACGCGGACGTGATCACCCGCGTGAGTTGCTTTTCCATACTGGAGCCATTCAAAACAAGCTATCATCCCTCCCGATTGAACAATTACGGCCTCAACGAACAGGCCGCGGGAGGAGGATTGCATGGTTCGCCTGACCATTAACGGCAAGACCCACAACGTCGACGTTGAACCGGAAACACCCTTGCTATGGGTGATCCGCGAGAATGTCGGTCTCACCGGCACCAAATACGGTTGCGGCATCGCCGCCTGCGGCGCCTGTACCGTGCACGTCGACGGCATGGGCGCGGTGCGCTCCTGTTCGCTGCCGGTCAGCGAGTTCAACGGCAAGACCATCACCACGATCGAAGGCCTCGCCGAGAACGGCACCCTGCATAAAGTGCAGCAGGCCTGGATCGCCAACGACGTGCCGCAATGCGGCTATTGCCAGAGCGGCATGATCATGGCGGTCGCGGCCTTGTTGAAGGACAAGCCGCAGCCGACCGACGAAGACATCAACACCGAGATCACCAACATCTGCCGCTGCGGCACCTTCCAGCAGGTGCGCGAGGCGATTCACGCCGCCGCCAAGGCATAGGGGAGACAGCGATCATGAATTACGTACCCAAGATGAATCGCCGCTCCTTTGTGATCGGCGCAGCCGCGGTCGGCGGCGGCCTCTCCGTCGGTCTCAATCTTCCGTTCGGTCCGGACATCGTCCGCGCCGCCGACGGCGCGCCCGAGGTCAATGCCTGGGTGGTGATCCGGCCCGACGACACGGTTGTCATCCGCATCGCCCGCTCGGAAATGGGTCAAGGCACGTTGACCGGTCTGGCGCAGCTCGTCGCCGAAGAACTGGAATGCGACTGGTCCAAGGTCACGACCGAATACCCGACCCCCGGCCAGAACGTCGCCCGCAAACGCGTGTGGAAGAGCTTCTCCACCGGCGGCAGCCGCGGCATTCGTAATTCGCACGTCTATGTCCGCGAAGGCGGTGCCGCTGCGCGCATGATGCTGATTCAGGCCGCCGCCGACGGCTGGAAGGTGCCGGCCTCCGAATGCAGCGCCGCCAACAGCGTCATCACCCACAAGGCCTCCGGCCGCACTACCACCTACGGCAAGGTCGCGGAAGCCGCCGCCAAGCTGCCGGCGCCGGAGAAGGTCGCGCTGAAGGATCCGAAGGACTGGAAGGTCGCCGGTCATGGCGTGAAGCGGCTCGACACCGTCGACAAGACCACCGGCAAGCAGATCTACGGCATGGATTTCAAGCTGCCGGGCATGCTCAATGCCGCGATCAAGGACTGCCCAGTTTTCGGCGGCAAGGTGAAGAGCTTCGACGCCGCCAAGGTCGCCAATATGAAGGGCGTGAAGAAGGTCGTGCAGGTCGGCGACAGCGGCGTCGCCGTGATCGCCGATACCTGGTGGCACGCCAAGACCGCGCTCGACGCGCTGCCGATCACCTGGGATGAGGGCGAGAACGCCAAGGTCTCCAGCGCCTCGATCGCCAAATGGCTGGAGGAGGGACTCGATCCCAGCCAGCCGGCGTTCGTCGGCAATCAGAACGGCGACATCAAAGCCGCGATCGCCGGCGCGGCCAAGAAGGTGGAAGCGGTCTACAATTATCCCTACCTCAACCACGCGCCGATGGAGCCGATGAACGCGACGGCGGTCTATACGCCCGAGCGTTGCGAAGTCTGGTGCGGCGACGCAAAACGGCGAAGGCGCGTTCGCCGCAGCGGTGGCGGCCTCCGGCCTGCCGGCTTCGAAGTGCGACGTGCATAAGCTGCTGCTCGGTGGCGGTTTCGGCCGGCGCGGACGCAGCGACTACGTCACCCAGGCGGTGCTGATCGCCAAACAGATGCCCGGCACGCCGATCAAGATGATCTGGTCGCGCGAAGAGGACATGGCGCACGGCACCTATCATCCGATCACGCATTGCAAGCTGGTCGGTACCTTCGACGCCGACAACAATCTGACCGGCTTGCATGTGCGCCTCTCCGGTCAGTCGATCCTGGCGAGCGTGCGGCCGGCCGCGTTGCGCAAGGGCATGGACCCGATCAGCTTCCAGGGCCTATCGCCGAAGGGCGAACACGCCTTTGGCTATAGTGTGCCGAATCTGCTGATCGAACATTCCATGCGCAACCCGCACGTCCCGCCCGGTTTCTGGCGTGGCGTCAACATCAATCATAATGCCATCTATCTCGAATGCTTCATGGACGAACTTGCGCACGCCGCCGGGGTCGACGCCCTCGAGTTCCGGCGCAAGCTGATGGCCAAGCATCCGCGCAATCTCGCGGTGCTCAATGCCGTGGCCGAGCAGATCGGTTGGGGCAAGCCGGCGCCGAAGGGCATCTATCGCGGCCTCGCCCACATGAAGGCGTTCGACAGCTACGTCGCCGGTGCGGCGGAGATTTCGGTCGACGACGGCAACAAGATCAAGGTGCACCGGATCGTTGCCGCCACCGATCCCAATTTCGCGGTCAATCCGGCGCAGATCGAACGGCAGGTCTGCGGCTCGTTCGTCTTCGGCCTGTCGGCGCTGTTCTTCCAGGAAAATACCGTGAAGGACGGCCGCATCGTCGAGGACAATTTCAGCAGCTTCAACTCCATGCGGATCGCCCAGATGCCGAAAGTGGAATCGATCATCATGCCGGCCAAGGTCGATGGACCCTGGGGCGGCGTCGGCGAGCCGACCATCTGCGTCGCGGCGCCCGCCGTACTGAATGCCTACTTCAACGCAACGGGAAAACGCATCCGCTCGTTCCCGCTGAAGAACCAGAACATCACATTCACCTCCTGAGGTGAATGGAAGCGGCGGCCGCGACAGGCCGCCGCCTTTTTCAGGGACCTGACCGCATGAGCGCCATGCACGGCGTTGCCGCCATGCTGATTCTTCTGGCAACCGCCGGCGCGGCCGTCGCAGCATCGGCCGAGCCGCCGGCAGGCGCGGCGGCCTGTTCCGGCTGTCACGCCACCAGCGCCAAGGTCGCGACCCCGGTGCCGCGTCTTGTCGGCCGCGACGCCGCGGAGATCGTGACCCAGATGCAGGCCTTTCGTGACGGCAAGCGCGCGGGAACGATCATGACCCGCATCGCCAAGGGTTTTACCGATCCTGAAATTCAGGCCATCGCGGTCTGGTACGCCAGCGCGAAGTAGGCTTCGGATGACGCAATCTTCGAACAGCACCAGCCGGCGTACGTTTCTGAAAGTCGCTGCAGCCGGCACCACCGCGTCACTGCTGGCCCGGCCGGCGCTGGCACAGGCCGCCCCGCGCGTCGTCGTCATCGGCGGCGGCTTTGCCGGCGCGACCGCCGCGCGTGTCGTGAAAAAAGCCGACCCGCGCATCGCAGTCACATTGGTCACGGCGGACAAGACCTTCACCGCCTGCCCGTTCAGCAACGGCGTGCTCGGCGGCTTGCGTGAACTTTCCGCGCAACAGTTTGGCTATGACAGGATCGCTGCCGACGGCGTCGACGTGGTAATCGCGACCGCCGAGGCGGTCGATCCGCAGAAGAAGATCGTCACGCTGAGCAACGGCCAGCGTCTTGGCTTTGACCGGCTGGTGATCGCACCCGGCATCGATCTTCGCTGGAATGCGTTGCGCGGCTACGATCAGGCCGCTGCGGAAAAGATGCCGCATGCCTGGAAGGCCGGGCCGCAGACCGCGCTATTGCGGCGCCAGATCGAGGCCATGGACGATGGCGGTACTGTCATCATTTCCGCGCCGGCCAATCCGTTCCGCTGTCCACCCGGACCCTACGAGCGCGCAAGCCTGATCGCCTATTACCTGAAGACCCACAAGCCGAAGTCCAAGCTGATCATCCTTGACGCCAAGGACAAGTTCTCCAAGCAGAGCCTGTTTCAGGATGCCTGGAAGCAACTCTATCCCGCTCACATCGAATGGATCGGGCTGTCGCAGGGCGGCAAGGTCACATCGGTCGAGCCAGCCACCAACACGCTGGTCACCGATTTCGGCCGTCACAAGGCCGCCGTCGCCAATGTCATCCCGCCACAGAAGGCCGCGCGGATCACGGACCTTGCCGGCGTTGCCGACCGCACCGGCTGGTGCCGCATTGATCCGGTGACGTTCGAATCGAAGCTCGTTCCCGGAATTCACGTGCTGGGCGACGCGACTTTGGCCGGCGCCATGCCGAAGTCGGCGTTCTCCGCCAATTCCCAGGCCAAGGTCTGCGCGGCGGCGATCGTCAAGCTGCTGGCCGGCGAGGCGCCGACATCGCCAAAGCTGATCAACACCTGCTATAGCCTGATCGCGCCGGACTACGGCATCACCGTTGCCGGCGTCTATCAGCCGGACGGCGGCATGCTCAAGGAAGTGGCCGGCGCCGGTGGCATCAGCCCCCGCAACGCATCCGCGAAGGTACGCGCCCAGGAGGCCGCCTTCGCCAATGGCTGGTTCAATACCATCACCAGCGAGGTGTTCGGTTGAGGCGGCGCGCTGCAATTCTCGCGTCGGCCGTTACCGGATTTGCCGTCATATTGTCACCGGCAGCGCCACCAACGGCACGCGCGGACACGGCTCCGGCAACGGCACCGTCGCAGGTGAAGGTTGTCGGTGACGCCATTCCGGCCTCGCTGACCGGGCGCAAAGGCGATGCCACACGTGGCCGCGCCATCGTCACCGACCGGCAGGTCGGGCTTTGCATGTTGTGTCATTCCGGCCCGTTTCCCGATGTCCGGTTTCAGGGCACGCTGGCACCGGACTTGCGCGGCGCTGGCGCGCGCTGGTCGGAGGCACAATTGCGGTTGCGGATTGTTGATGCCGGCAAACTCAATCCCGACACGATCATGCCGCCCTATTACCGGATCGAAGGGCTCGACCGCGTCGCCGCGCGGTTTCGCGGCAAGCCGGTGCTGAACGCCGGGCAGATCGAGGACGTGTTGGCGTTTCTCATCACGTTGCAGGATTAGGCCATGGCGCATGAGCGGAATGACGATCGGCAAAGCACCACGCGTCGCGAACTGTTCAAGATCGCGGGTGGCGCGGCACTGGCCGGCGCGACAGCCCTGATCATCGTGCGTCCGGCACGTGCGACGCCGGAGGCGATGAAACAGGCGATCGCCAGGGTGGTCGGCGAAGCCAAGGTCAACAACGGCAAGGTGGCGCTCAACCTGCCGCCGCTGGTCGAGAACGGCAATTCCGTCACCTGCATGGTCGAGGTCGACAGCCCGATGATTCCAAGCGACTACGTCAAGGCGATCCATCTTTTCAACGAGCAGAACCCGCAGCCCAACGTCATCGACGTGCAACTCAGGCCCCGTGCCGGCCGCGCCCGCTTCACCACCCGCATCCGGCTTGCCGATTCCCAGAACGTGATCGCCATCGCCGAATTGAGCGATGGCTCGTTCTGGTCGACCTCCGCCGAAGTCATCGTCACGCTCAGCGCCTGCCTGGAAGACGGTGCGATATGACCCGCGCGCTCCTCAATGTTCCGAAGACCGCCAAGCGCGGCGAGGTGATCGAAATCAAGACCCTGATTTCGCACCCGATGGAAACCGGCTTTCGCTATTCGACCACTGGCCAGCGCCTGCCGCGCAACATCATCACGTCTTTCATCGCGACCTATAATGGCGACGAGATTTTCCGTGCGGCCTTCCATCCGGCCACCGCGGCCAATCCCTTCCTGACCTTTTTCACCCGCGCCACCGAGAGCGGCACCGTCGCGTTCGCATGGACCGGCGACAACGGCTTCACGGCCACGGCCGAGGCCAAGATCGTGGTCGAATGAGTGCCAGCGGCGTCCGGCTCTTTTCAATGATTGCTGCGAGCCGCCGGTCGCCAGCGGAGCGCTGGTTTTATCTGGTCTTTCTTTTCGCATTCACCGCTGTGACGGCGCGGCCACTCGCCGCCGGCGAAATTCCGTTGTCCGAGCGCCGCTCCGGTTACGACATGATGGGTCCCGACACCAGGGCGATGCAGGACGACGACACCGCCAATCCCGCCATGTTGTGGGTGCTCGACGGCGAGGCTTTGTGGAATCGCAAGGCCGGCAGTGCCAACCGTGCCTGCGCCGACTGTCACGGCGAAGCGGCCACGAGCATGAAAGGTGTTGCCGCGCGCTATCCGGCCTTTGACGCAGGCGGCAAACAGCCGGTCGATCTCGAAGGCCGCATCAATCTGTGCCGCACCGGCCGGCAGAAGGCGCCGGCCTTCGCCCATGAGAGCCGCGACCTGCTGGCACTGTCGGCCTATGTCGCGCGGCAATCACGCGGCATGACAATCAAGAGCGATGACCCGCGTCTCACGCCCTTTATCGCGCAAGGCCGCAAGCTGTTTTCCGCCCGCCAAGGCCAGCTCGATCTCAGTTGCGCGCAATGCCATGATGACAATTGGGGCCGGAAGCTCGCCGGTGTGGCGATCCCGCAGGCGCATCCAACCGGCTATCCGCTCTATCGTCTGGAATGGCAGGGCGTCGGCTCGTTGCAGCGCCGGCTGCGCAATTGCCTGATCGGCATGCGGGCGCAGACCTACGCCTACGGCTCGCCGGAATACGTCGCGCTGGAAACGTTTCTGATGTGGCGCGCACGCGGCATGAAACTGGAAAGCCCCGGCGTGCGGCCGTGACCTGGCGGCCGTTACTTGGGTTCCGGCGGTGACGGCAGAATCTTGCCCGCGCATTCGCCGAAGCCGATGCGGTAGCCGTCGCCCTGCGCGTAGCCTTTTAGGATCATCGTATCGCCGTCTTCCAGGAACGAGCGCGTCTCGCCGGTCTCGAGCGCAACCGGATTCTTGCCGCCCCACGACAGTTCCAACAGCGAGCCGTACTGCGAACGGTCCGGCCCTGAAATCGTGCCGGAGCCGAGCAGATCGCCGACGTTCATCTTGCAGCCGCCGATGGCGTGATGCGCCAACTGCTGTCCGGCGGAATAATAAAGATAGCGATAGTTGGTCTCGGAAATCCTGGTCGCACGCGCCGCGTTTTCCGGCTGCATCCAGGCTTCCAGATGAATGTCGTAGAGCATCGGCTTCGGTTCGCGCAGATAGGGGAACAGTTCCTCCTCCCGCTCCGGCGTCGAAACCCGGAACGGTTCGAGCGCGGCCTTGGTCACCACCCACGGGCTGATGGTGGTGGCGAACACCTTGGCCTGGAACGGACCGAGCGGCACGTATTCCCAAGCCTGGATGTCGCGCGCCGACCAGTCGTTCAGAAGCACGTAGCCAAAGATCATCTCGTCGGCCTGAGACACGCTGATCGGCTCGCCCATGGTACTGGGCTGTCCGACCACGGCGCCCATTTCCAGTTCGATATCGAGCCGGCGCGACGGCCCGAACAGCGGCTTGTCCGCCGCCGCCGGTTTCATCTGCCCGAGCGGCCGCCGGATCGGCGTGCCGCTGACCACGACCGTGGAGGCGCGGCCGTTGTAGCCGATCGGGATGTGAAACCAGTTTGGCGGCAGCGCGTTCTCCGCACCGCGTAGCATGGTGCCGACGTTGGACGCATGATGCCGCCCGGCATAGAAGTCGGTGAACTCGGCCACCTGGAACGGCAGATGCAACGTCGCCTCGGCCATTGGGATCAGAACGCGGGCGCGCAAAGCGGCGTCGTCTTTGAGCGCGGTAACGCCACCGTCCACCAGCAGATCGGTCAGCCGCGCGCGGGTTGCATCCCACGCCGCCGGACCGAGCGCCATGAAGGTGTTGATCGCCGGTCCGTGAAAGACGCCGCCATCCACGGTCGGCTTCAACAGGCCGGCCAATTCCAGCGCCGCAAGGTCGAGGATCTGATCGCCGATGGCGCAGCCGCAGCGCGAAGTGGTTCCCTCCGTGGAGAACACGCCATAGGGCAAATTCTGCAACGGGAAATCGGTGTCCGCCGTATTGGCGCTCTCGACCCAGCTTTTTGTCATGGTTCGTTACTTATCCTGGCAGGCGGAAGAGGTTGTTGCCGTGACGGCTTAACGCCATCACGCCGAACATTCAAATCGCGTTTCGCAGCGGTTCAGCCGCCCAGCGCAACCATCGCCGCGCGATGCGCATGCATGAGACCTGGAACCCGCTGCGGATCGGTGCGCCCCCAGCCGCATTCGGTCGCAAGCCCGAAGCGCGGCACGACCTTCGCGGCCGTTTGCGCACGCGCCAGATCGCCTTCGGGATCGCCGTGATGGATCAGCCCGAGATAAAGCTGCGTGTCTTCCGCCAGCCGCATGGCGCGGAGCGGAGCGAAGTAGGACTCGTCGGTACGAGCCTTCGGCACCGGCAGATGGACGAAATCGAGCGGCCGTTTGAGACGCGGCACCAGGCCGTTGAGCAATTCCACCATGATGCCCATGTCCTTCGGCATGACGAGATGCTCGTCCTTCGGCGTGCCGTAGCAGAGATGGTAGCCGAGTTCGACCGGCTGCGGCACCGCGTTGCCGAGCCGCGCCATCTCGCTCAGGATTTGTTCCTTGTAGTCCGCCGGACGGTGCGGGAAGTAGTTCTCATAGACCAGCACTTCCTGGCAGATGTCCCATTGAATCGAGAGATCCTGGTGCGGGATCGCGGCGAGAATGTCGTTGAGCGCCGCCAGCAGCGCGCGCTCATAGACCCGCAGAAAATCCGGCAGCGCCGCTGAACTGAGATACATGAAGCCCGGCGCCATTGGCGTCGGCAGCGAGACCTGAAAACGCACGCCCGCCGGAATGACGCCTTCGGCGCGCAACCGCTTGAAGATGGCATAGGAGGCAATCGCGGCCGCCGCATAGCCGGTCTTGAACACGACCGTGTCCGGATCGACGCCGGGCTTGAAATGTACCAGCTCGGTCTTGCGGACCAAGGTGCCGTCCCATTGTGTCAGAACCAGCGGCGCGGCGTCGGGATCGAGCTCCATATCGGGATGGCTCATCAGCATGTCGCGCTGCCAGTAGATCCAGCGGCCGCGCTCGCCGGTCTCGCCATCGGGAATGCGCTTGAGCCACGGCCCGAGCTCGCCACTCACCGCGCGGAATACGCTTTCCGCATCCGGCATCGCCACGCTGCCCAACAGCAGAACACCGGGATCAACCTGCATTGAACAAATCCCTTCACTCAGGTTCAATAAAGAACGCTCGGCAGCCACAGCGCCAGGGCCGGGATCAGCATCAGCAGCGCGATCAGCACGAAGTGCGCGGCCAGGAACGGCACGATGCCGCGATAGATGTCGCCGAGCGCGATGTCCGGCATCTGCGCCGCGGATGACGAAGATGTTCAGCCCGACCGGCGGCGTGATCATGCCGACCTCGACCGCGACCAGCACCAGAATGCCGAACCAGATGCCGTCATAGCCGAGGCCTGCGCGAGCGGCAGAAACACCGGCACGGTGATCAGGATCATGCTGATGGCGTCGAGGAAGCAGCCGAGCACGACGTAGAACGCGACCATCATCAGGCATCACCACCCACGGCGCGACGCCGAGCTGCTGCACCCAGGCGGTGACCGAATTGGGCAATTGCGTCAGCGCCATGAAGTAGGAAAACAGAAAGGCGCCGATGACGATGATGAACAGCATGCCGGTGGTCCACACGGTCTCGAGCACGCGCTTCCAGCAGCGACGCCAGCTCATCGATCCGCGTCGCGAACGCAATCACGATCGCGGCGAAGGCGGCGACGGCGGCCGCTTCGGTCGGGCTCATGAAGCCGGAATAGATCCCGCCGACCGCGATCGCCGAACAGGAGCAGCGATCTTCCACAATCCTGCAGCGCGCTCGAGCCGCTCCGCCAGCGGCATCGACGGGCTGTCCGGCAGCCGATGCGGCTGCAGATAGCCGATGCCTACGATCACCACGATATGCAGCGCCGGCGCTGATCAGGCCGGGAAACAACGCCGCGGCGAACAGTTGCGGCACGCCCTGCTCGGCGATGATGGCATAGACCACCAGCACCACCGAGGGCGGGATCATCACGCCGAGAATGCCGCCGGAGGCGACGACGCCGGTTGCGATCCGCTCGTCGTAGCCGTAACGCGCGCATCTCCGGGCATCGCGACCGGCGTCATGGTCGCCGCGGTGGCGAGCGAGGAGCCGCAGATCGCGCCGAAACCGGCGCAGGCGCCGACCGTGCCCATGGCGAGCGCGCCGCGCATGCCGCTGAACACCGCATTGGCGGCGCGGTAGAGTTCGCCCGACATGCCGGAGCGTGACGCGACCACGCCCATCAGGATGAACAGCGGCACCACCGTGAGGTCGAATATTTCTCGTTGAGATCGTAGGGCGTGAGCCCGGCGGCGATGAACGCGCGGTCCCAGCCGTCGATCGCGGCATAGCCGAGCAGGCCGGCAAGCCCCATGGCGATCGCGACCGGCACGCGCAGCATGATCAGGGCGAACAGCCCCGCCATCGCCAGCAGTCCGATCAGTTCGCGTACTCATGCCGCCTCAGCCCCCACGAAGCAACGTCACGCTTTATTCGAATTGCTCTTTCTCGCCGTCGAGCGTTGCGTCCTTCGGCGAACCCGTGGCGGACGTAATAAAACATGCACCCAGACAGCGTCGCGACGATCGACGCTGGCGAACCCGAACATGATCGGAATCCAGTGGAATGAACGCGGTTGATCCCAAGCGTCATGGTGACTTCGTTGAACTCCCATTTGTCCAGCGCCTGCGGCATCATGGTGAACCATCATCATCACCAGGAATACCAACGTGAGCAGCAGCCCGAAAAGCGCGCAGGGCGACCCGCGCCTTGCGCGAGACGAACTGATCGATGACATCGACGGTGACATTGTCGTCGCGCAGGAACACGCCCGGCATGGCGATGAAGATCAGGCCGACCAGTGCCAGTTCCATGATGTCGACCACGCCGAGCACCGGCGTATCGAACAGTCTGCCGCATCGCCACGGCAACGGTCGTGAACAGCATCATGAAGATCAGAAACGGCAGCGGCGGCGAGACCGAACGGCCTCGCCGCGCGCTGCAGATGTGGAGAGTTGGTCCAAGGGCCTACTGGGTCCAGAAGATTGCGCGAGGTTTTTTCGTTCTTCGCCGCCAGTTCCTTCATCATCTTGTAGACCGTCACTGGCCGGCAGGCCCTTCTTGTCAGCTCGGCGACCTTGGCGTCGGCGACCTTTGCGCCGACGGCGCGGAACTTGTCGTCTTGCTCCTTGGACAGCTTGATCGGCGTCATGCCGTGCCTTCATCATGATCTGCCTTGCCGGTGTCGTCGAGCTTGTCCCAGGCGTGGCCGACCTGCTTTTCGACGCCGACGAAGGAGTTCGTCGATCATCTTCTTGCAGGTTGGCCGGCAGCCTGTCGAAGCTGCGCTGGTTCATGCAGATGCAGAAGCTGGTGACATAGGAATACATCTCGGTCGTGTATTTGGTCACCGGCCCGATCTTGAACGCAATGCCCGCGCCGCCGTAATCGATCAAGGCGCCGTCGATCGTGCCCTTCTGCATGCTCTCGACGATCTGCGTCGGCGGCAGGCCGACCGGCGTGCCGCCAAGCGCGGAGATGAAGTCCTTGATGGTGGCGGACGAGAACCGCAGACGCATGCCCTTCATGTCGTCGACCGTGCGGATCGGCTTCCTTGGCGGTATGGATGTTGCCAGGCTGATGCGTCATCAGCAGCAGCGGCTGCACGCCGGCATGTTCCTTGTCGAGATATTTCGTGCGCAGCTCCGGATCGTTGAGCACCTTGGCGCCGATTTCCGCGCTGCGCCATCACGTACGGCAGGTTGGAGAGTTCGGTCAGCGGGAAGCGTCCGGGCGTGAAGCCGTGCACGAACCAGGTGATGTCGGCCTGTCCGGTGCGGGCGATGTCGTAATATTTCGGCGGCGGGCCGAGCTGCGCACCCGGATAGATCTTGAACTTCAACGCGCCGTTGGATTCCTTCTCCATGCGCTTCGCCCAGTTCTCGATCCATTTCGAGACCGGGTGCTGTCGGCGGAACGAAGTGCGCGATTTTCAGCTCATAGACCTTATTGTTCTGCGCGCTCGCGAGATTGGGACTCAGTAGCACCGCCGAGGCCGCCAGCAGCGCACCGAAGATGGTCGTCTGTCGCATAACTCCTCCCAAGGATTTGATTCTACGGGTATGAACGCCCCGATCTTGGCGGCTACTGTGCCAAAATTCCCGGGAGCGGACAACTGGACGGGCGATTAAGTCGCAGGCAGTGGCGTGGGCATTGCCTCAGATGCAGGCAACGCTAAAGGCGTGGGCAAGACGGGAATCGTCCCATCTACAATTCCGGGCTGGCTTTGTCTTGTCCGGGCCGCGCAGCCGCTCAACCAGCGCGGGACTGCGGCGCGATTCCAACCGGAAACATCAAGTCGATCGTTGGCTGCATTCATTCAATCTCGATCAGCCGCGAACTGTCCGTATTGTGTTTTACGCGGCGCAGGTCACGCATTGATACGCTGCCGGATCGGCTTCGAGCCGGCGTTCCGGAATTTCCTCGCCACAACTGATGCAATAGCCGTATTCACCGGCGTCCATCCTGCGCAGGGCCTCATGAATACGGGTAACCCGCACCTGTCGCCGCCGTTCGGCTGCGAGCGCCATCTGCTGGCCTTGGAGGGCATCCATCCGCGACAGGCGTCCGACGCTTTGCTGGTCGAGTGCGACCGGATCGCGGCTTTCTGTCGTTTGCTCGCGCAGGGCCAACAGCTCCTGCAGTTCGTCCTGCAGGCGCGGGCGAAAGCGCCCAACCCGCAGCCGATCCCTTGCCGTATCATCGTTCATGTCGGTCGACCTCGATGGCACTGGCATTTGACATCGGCGGATACGCGCCACCGAAATATTCAGACCGCGACGTTAATCGCGTCGTACGCGAACAGCCAATCGTAACGCGTGCGCACCTTGTCCGGCGCCCACTCACGCTGCATGAAGGCAACCGCCTCGGCGGGATCGGCCAGCGTGCGATTGTGGAAACGTTTGCCGGTCTCGGTCGAACCGAGCACGATCTTGGTGGCGCGCTCAACGCGTGCGTCCTGGTAGCGCAGCAGCGCCTCCTCGACGTCGGCGTATTTGTCGAGACAGCGCGCCAGCACGACCAAATCCTCCAGCGCCATGATCGCACCCTGCGCCAGAAACGGCAGCGTCGGATGGCAGGCATCGCCGAGCAGGGTTGCGCGGCCCCTGCTCCAGGTCTGCAGCGGCGAGCGGCTGACCAGCGCCCATTTGTAGGGCTGATCGACCTGAGCGATGATTTCGTGCACCGCCGGATTCCAGTTCTTGAAGTCGGCGGCGCATTCCTCCTTTGTCCCCTTCTCGGTCCAGGATTCGACCCGCCAGTCGTCGCGCTCGCCGAAGCCGACGAAGTTCAGCCATTCGCCGCCGTGGATCGGATAGGTGATGACATGGCCGCCTGGCCCGACCCAGTTGGTGCCGACCATGCGCTGCAGATCGGCCGACAGGTTCTTGCGTGGGGCAAGGCCGCGCCATGAAATGATGCCGACGAACTCCGATTGCGAGGGATCGAACATCTGCTGGCGCAGCACCGAATGGACCCCATCGGCCGCGACCAGGATATCGCCTTCAACTTTGCGGCCGTCGGCTATCGCTAGCGTGACGCCCCCTGCGGCCTCGCTATAGCCGGTACAGCGGGATGAGACATGAATCGCGTCAGGTTTGAGCGCGACTACAGCGTTTTTCAACACCGTGTGCAGGTCGCCCCGATGGACGAACCAGTAGGGCGCACCAAACCGGCGAATGGAATCTTCGCCCGAGATCGAACAGCTTGAACACCTGGCCGGTATTCCAGATCCGCACCTCCTTGCCGGCGGCCTCGCAGACGGTGTCGCGCAGCGCCGCGCCAAGGCCGAGCGCGAGCAGGATACGGGTGCCGTTGGCCGCGATCTGAATGCCGGCGCCCAGCTCCATCAGCTGCGGCGCCTGCTCATAAACGTCGACGTCGTAGCCACGCTGCAGCAACGCGAGCGCGGCAGTGAGGCCGCCAATTCCGGCGCCGGCGATAAGAACATGGGGCTTTTGCGGCAAGGCACGACCTCCCGGACATCTACGTCGGCCGATATCGTTACCCTGACATTGGCCGTTTGTCCGCCATTCGTTGCGAGACGTTTGGCGAGAATTCCGCGACGACACAACCCGGATCGGCAGGCCATGTCAGCGGGATACCTGACCTTTGCCGGCGGATCCAACTTGCATCACAGCCGGCGCGCTGCCTGCATCCCGCGCACAGCATGGAAAAGTTAAACGCTATCAATGCCTTTAACTTGGTACCATTCATTTAGTCGCAGGGATGGATTTAAACTGAATATCTTCAGGTTCGGGATCTGAAGGTCACCAGACTTGCCATCTTTTGCGGCCGGCCGATGTAACCGAGATGTAACGGTGGGTCTCGGATCTATCGATCTGAAAAAGAGAACCTTGCAGACCATCGACAACTCGTTCGGCACGAGGTTGTCACCCAGGTCTTAGGAACAATCTGTCACCCATCTCTCCGGGCAGGACCAAAAGAATTGGTGCGCAAGAGGGATTCGAACCCCGGACCCCATCATTACGAAGCACGGAATCTCGTTGTCGCTGCCAAAATCGATAGTGCTCTCCAGAAAGCATCGCGCCAGCCTTGCAGAATGGCAGGCAAAGGGCGAATATTCACGCCCCACTGGGGGCCATCGGGAGAATCTCGATTAGGTTCAGCGGCCTCGCGAACCGTTGGAGTGGGCCCTCGAGGCAGCGAATTGGTCGCGGCATCGATGGATTGAGTGTCCCCGACCCGCAGTCCGCGCAGTGCAGCCATTGGCTGCCCGACCGTATGCGCCCCCGGCCGCGCGGCGAATGCCGAAGGCCCCGGCATCGCGTTCCGGCATGTCAATCGCCGGGAACTTGCGGGAGCGCTTCACCTCGCGGGTAGACGCGAGCTTTTTGCGTTGGTTATGGTGGTGCGACTTTTAATCCAATCACAGCAAGAATTGGTATTTCTCATGATCAAGAATTTGTTCGCAGCAATTGCTCGCGTAAAGCCGGCCTTCCTTATTTTAACAATGGCGTTGTCCATTGGCGCGATATTCGTTACCGGGCCTGCTCACGCGCAGCGCCCTGAAGAGCTAAAGGCGCGCTACGACAAAAGCATGCAGACCGGCAACTACGCCGAGGCCGAACGTATTGCCAAGCGCATCCAGGCGGCGGCCGCCAGGCGCTACGGGAAAAGTCATTTCAATTATGGTGTGGCGCTGAACGACCTGGGGCGGGTCTACGATCGACAGGGTCAGTTCAAACAGGCGATCCCGGTCTTAGAGCAGGCGCTCGTGATTTTTGAGCGCAAGGTCGGACGCAGCCATAGGTCCGTGGCCGTTGTGCTCAACAATCTGGCCAATGCCCAGAAGAATCAGAATCTACTCGCGCAGGCGAGCGCCAATTATAAGCGCGCACTCAAAATTTACGAAAAGGTGCTGGGTCGGGATCATCCCTACTTTGCCCAGACCCAGCAGAATCTGGCAACCGTGTACGAAGCGCAGGGACGGTATGACGAGGCCATTGCGCTCTATGAAGACGCCATCAAGGCGCACAAGAAAAAACGCGTCCCCAATAACCTTGACGTCGCCAGCGGTCACGATCATTTGGCCAACGCCCTGGCCGCACAAAGCCATTATGCGCAGGCGCTTTCGCACTACGAGCAGGCCCTGAACATCTACATCGAGAAACTGGGCCGCGACCATCCGAACGTCGCCAACACGTTCAACAACATGGCGAATGTCTACAACGTACAGGGCAACTACACCAAAGCCGTCGACCTCTACACCAAGACACTTGAAATCTATAGCGAGAAGCTGTCGCCTGATCATCCCTATGTCGCCAATACCTTGGGCAATTTGGGCAATGCCTACTATGGCCTTGGCCGCAACGCGGAAGCAATCCCGGTCTACGAACGCGCCCTCGCAATCAAGGAGAAGGCGCTCGGAACGGACCACCCGAGCCTGGCCGATACCCGCAACAATCTGGCAAGCCTGTTCGTCTCCGAGAAACGCTATGCGGAAGCCGAGCCGCTCTTGCAAAGCGCCTTGGCGGTCTACAAAAAGAATCTTGGGCCGACGCACCCAAGGGTGGCGGTCGCGCTCGACAATCTGGGGCTTGTCTCGTTCGGCAAGGGCCAATATGCCCAGGCCGCCGAATTCCATGAGCAGGCTCGCGACATCAGGGTGAAGGCTTTTGGCGAGATTCATCCCGAGGTTGCCACCAGCATCAACAATCTGGCCAACGCCTATGTGAATCTGGAACGGTATTCCGACGCCATTTCGCTGTATAGGCGCGCCATCGACATCGATGAGCGGACGCTCGGCAAGGGACATCCCAAAATCGCGCGTAAGCTCGACAGTCTGGCGCACGCCAACTTCAAACTGGGTCAATATGAACAGGCGCTGCTGATGTCCCGCCGCGCCACGTTGGTTCTGACCCAAAATCTCCGGCGCGCCACGGCCGGCGACACCAACGAGCCCGGGAACAATAAGTCGACGCGGAACATCTATGAACGTCACGTGCAGATGGCCTATGAGGTTGCCCTTGGGAACTCATCCGCGGTGTCCAAATTGGGCGACGAAGCGCTCGCGGCTGCTCAGCGATACAACACGACCGCGATTTCCGCGGCTTTGTCGCAGATGGCGGCCCGATTTGGAGCCGGCGACGAAGCGCTGGCCCGGCTGGTCCGCAAGCAGCAAGACCTCACGTCCCAACGACAGAAAATCGACAAGGCCGTGATCCAGGCTCTTTCGGCGCCAGCCGACAAGCGCGACACGCGGGCCATTGCGCAGTTGGTCGCGGCGCGAACGAAAGTGGAGAAGGAGCAGGACCAGATCGCAAACGAACTCAATGAGCGTTTCCCGCAGTATCGCGAGTTGACCAATCCCGAGCCGCTGCCAATCGCCGAGGTCCGTCGGCTATTGGGCCCGGATGAAGCGTTGGTCTTCTATCTGGTGGCGGATTCGGAGGTCTTCGTGTGGGCCATCAACAAGGACGACTTCCGTTGGACGACCTTGGGCAAGACACTGAATGCCAAAACACTTGCCGCGCGCGTTGCCGAGTTCAGAAAAGGTTTGACCATCGAAGCGGCGGGCGGCGCGAAATCCGATCGTTTTAATCTGGAAACCGCGCACAAGCTCTATCAGGATATCTTGGCGCCGGTCGAGGACATGATCCGCGACAAGAAAAAGCCTGGTCATCGTGCCGACCGGCGCCTTGACCAGTTTGCCGTTCAATGTGCTGGTGACGGAAGAGCCCGCCGCCCCGGTGCCATCCACGGCCGCCGGTTATCGCGAGGCGGCCTGGCTGATCAAGCGCCATGCCATTGCGATCCTGCCGTCGGTTTCTTCGCTGAAGGCCTTGCGCGTCCTCGCCAGCAAGGGGCGGGCCAACGATGCCTTTATCGGCTTCGGCGATCCTGTGTTCGGCGACAATTCGTCCGGCTCATCACGCGGGAAGAAGGCGCAAGGCGAAACGCTCAGCTTCCGTTCCTACTTCAAGGGAACGCGCGCCAATCGGGAGGCGCTGATCGCCGCGCTGCCGCCGTTACCGGGCACATCGGTTGAACTTAAAGCCGTGGCCAAGAGCCTAGGCGTGCCGGACAGCGAACTCCGGCTCGGCAAGGCGGCCAACGAGGCGGCCGTGAAGGATATGAAGCTCGACCAGTATCGCATCGTCTACTTTGCCACTCACGGACTGGTGGCCGGCGAGACGAAGCTGGTCGCCAATTTCGCCGAGCCGTCGCTGGCGCTGACCATCCCAGCCACGGTGAGTGACAAGGACGACGGCCTGCTCACCGGGTCCGAGATCGCGCAGCTGAAGTTGAACGCCGACTGGGTCGTGCTGTCTGCCTGCAATACCGCCGCCGGGGACAAGCCTGGGGCAGAGGCGCTTTCCGGCCTCGCCAAGGCGTTCACCTATGCGGGCGCGCGTGCGCTCCTGGTCTCGCACTGGCCGGTCGGCGACGAGGCCGCGGCACGCCTGACCGCGGGCGCATTTGCCCGCTTGACGAACGAAACCGATATCGGCAGGGCGCAAGCCTTGCGCCTCTCCATGCTTGAAATGATTGCCGACAATTCAAAGCCGACAAACGCCTATCCGGCCTTCTGGGCACCGTTCTTTATCGTGGGCGACGGCGGATGATAAACTTGGTCGCGTCCGCGTCAGGCCGATTGACGGAGCTTGAACTTCTGTTTTGCCGCGGAAGGCGAAGAACGGCTGTTGCCAATTCATCATTCGGGCGGGCAAAAGGAAAGCTATATCTCCTGATTCTATTCGAACTATGTTGGGATCGCTTGACCAACCGGGATCATAACTTGTGTCCGCTATTTGGGATGCAGTTTCTGGTGTGTACGGTCATGCGGACTTCCTTTTGTTTGGGCATTGCCGCGTTGTAGCCGTCTCTCTATGCTCGGAGGACATCATTGATGGCGTGAAATTGATCGCCAGACATTGCGCAACCGTTACCGTAAGGTTTCTCCAGGATGGATGAACCGACCTATGTCAATCGCATCAGTTTATTGGATCGCGAACGAGTTTTCCAGCTTGGTCCGGATGCGATCGCTTGGCACGATCGCGGCGAAGCCAAAAAGATTTACTATCGTGATGTCATAGGCGTTCGGTTGATCAAATATCCATCGTTTGGCGGCGATCATAGCCAATGCACGTTACACAGCGGATCGAACGGCAAAATCGTGCTGCGCTCGCACGCCTACATCCGTCTGGGATCGTTTGACGACCGAACGGATTCCTATCTTCCGTTTGTCAGGGCTTTGTTCCGGAGAATTCATGCCGCCAATCCCGCGGCCTCGTTCCGTGCGGGCAACACCGGACTGTGGGTGGTGTGGATCATCCTCTTGGCGTTGGGCCTCGGAATACTGTTCCTGGTGGTCCTGGAACTCATAGGCGGCGCAACACCGGCGAAGGGCGTGACCGGCGCCGTCGTCGCTTTGCTGATCTTCATCCCCGGCGCTTGGCGGATCGCCCGGCGCGGCAAAGGCACATCATTCGATCCTGAAGACCCGCCGTCTGCCGTGCTTTGAGAATGGTCCCGCCCCCTGCTGGAATGGCCTCCAATTGTCCGCGCAGCGCAGCTGACGCGCAGGCATCGGTGAGGATCAGCAACCGGATCGCAGTGTAACCGTGGGCTTCAGTCTTCCTTCCGCCCGCGCTCTCGAGACCCGCTTCCACGTCTCCCGACTGCACCGGCGCACACTCCAGTGCGCTGCAGACCAATTTTTGGTTGGTAGAAGAGGTGGTGCGCAAGAGGGATTCGAACCCCGGACCCCATCATTACGAAGCGAGGAATATTGTCCTCTCTGCAGTTCACTCCAGTGCAAGCCTGTGCCCGTCGGAACGAAACGAAAGTGCGTTCGGCTTGCTGGGCTAAACTGCATCCCGATGTATTGGCGCGGACCCCCTTGAACGGCGTGAGAGCTACGTAACTGCGACCGCGAGGTAACCGCAGGGGTTCTTCAGCGGTCGTTTCGTGGCAAGGTCCGCCGAGAAATCGCCAATCAGCGCGTGTGCTATATTCGCATTCCTCTAGGTGAGAGACCTAATTCTTTCTATCACTTTGTAGCCAGCCAAGGCAGTTTACCGGTCGTATCCGGTTGCTCGGAATTGAACGACTATTGTATGTAAATGAACTTCATCCGGGAATCTAAGGAGGTCTCAATGAACAAGTCCGATAGTATTGTCGGTCACAGACATAAATATGGATTTTTCGTTTCAGCATTTATCTTCGGCAGCATGCTCATCTCACCGAGCTATGCGACTGATTTGAAACTGGCGCATTGGATGTCACCTCGACACACAATGCACGCCCAGGTTATGGCGCCCTGGGCAAAGGACGTTTCCGCCATGTCCGGTGGAAAACTGACGGTAAAAATATTTCCCGGCGGCTCCCTCGGAAAGGGACCGGTCGCCCAGTATCAGCGTGCCATAGATGGCATTGCCGATATCACGTTTGGTCTGCCCGGATTTACGTCGTCTCAGTTTCCCAAAACCGGTGTCATTGAACTGCCGACAGTAACCGAGAGTGCGGTTGATGGAACCAACAAACTTTGGAGGGTCCTCGACAAGCAGCTCGCTCCGGAATGGAACAAGGTGAAAGTGCTTGGCCTTTGGGTCGGCGAGCCGCAGGTCCTACTCATGCATGACAAACCGGTTCGAATGCTTTCCGACTTGAAGGGTATGAAAATTCGCACGCCTTCCAAGGTTCAGGCGGATGTCATCTCAGCTTTGGGCGGCACGCCTGTTCCCATGCCGATCAACCAAGTCTACAACGCCTTGAGCACAGGCGTCATTGACGGCGCGTTGACCGGCCCAAGCACCATCCGCAGTTTCAAGCTAGGTGAGGTCGTCAAGTATATTACGGTCGACTTACCGCTTGGGCGGTCTCCGTTTTTCTTAGTGATGAACAAAGCTGCCTATGAAAAGCTCTCGCCGCAGGAAAAAGCAACGATCGACAAAACGACGGGTCAGCCGTTAAGTGTGAAAGCATCAGAAGTCTACGAGTTCGAGAGCAACAAGATCATCGAGAGCGCACGGAAAAGTGGTGCGCAGGAGGTCATTGTCTTTTCCCCCGATGAGCAAGGCAAAGCAGTTGCTCTTCTGAAGAAGACGCGGGAGAGGCTTGCGAAAAACATGGAGAAGCAGGGAGTGCCGGTCGGCGCGATCCTCGTTGGGATGGGCGTCAATCAGTGACATCCATGCTGCGATCTGCCCTGACATCGATTGACCGGGTCAGCTCCGCGCTGGCCCGGTTCTTTGCGTTCATCGCTTGCATGATCTTGATTTGCATGATGGGTCTGACTGTCGTTGCTGTTGCAATGCGCAAATTGTTTGAATCGCCAATTTTGGGTGTCAACGATCTCGACCAGATGAGCATGATCCTGCTGATCTTTCTTGGGATGGCGTATTGTGGATTGGTCGGGGGACACATTGCAGTTGATTTGATTGCCGGCTTCGTCGGTCGAAAGGCCCTGTTGGGATTGGACGTTATCGTCGGCCTGACAGGCGGAATATTTCTCTTATTTGTCTCGTGGTACACGGTCGACCGCTCGCTAGATGCAATGAATCAGAACGAGGCGACGAACATGCTATTCGTTCAATTGTATCCGTTTTATCTCGTGATTGCCGGGGGCCTCGTACTCTATTCGATAGTGTTGCTCGTCCAGGCTTCAAAAGCGGCAATGAAGCTCGCCGGATCTCGATAAATGTTGAGTGACGCGGAGATCGGTATTGTCGGGCTTGTTGCGCTGTTCGCCTTGCTCGCGATTCGCATGCCCATCGGCATGGTCATGATGATCGTCGGAGCGGCAGGAATTTGGGCGACGCAGGGATTGAATGCAGCAATTGCAACGCTTCGAAATCAGCCGCTGATCGTTGCCTCCAACGCTGAATTCATGGTGATCCCGCTGTTTGTGTTTATGGGGAACCTTGCGACGGCGTCCGGCATGAGCCAGGATCTCTTTCGAAGCGCTCACGCCTGGCTCGGGCATTGGCGCGGCGGCCTTGCATCCGCAACGATCGCTGGTTGTGCGGGCTTTGCCGCATTATCCGGATCGTCTGTCGCATGTGCTGTTACGATGGGCCGCGTCGCGCTGCCGGAAATGCTGCGCTACAAATATAGCAGTCAGTTGGCGACCGGCGCGATCGCAGCCGGCGGGACGCTCGGAATCCTAATTCCGCCGAGCACCGGTTTTATCCTGTATGCCATCCTGACAGAGGAATCGATCGGTCGCCTGTTCTTGGCGGGAATTGTGCCAGGCATTTTATTGGCGGCGCTTTTTGTTCTTACGATCACCCTGCTGACTTGGATGAAACCGTCATTGGGGCCGCCTGGACCAAAAATCCCGCTTTACGCTCGGCTGCAGGCAAGCCTTGGCGCCCTGCCAACTGTCGGCATCATATTAATCACGATTGGTGGCATCTATGGCGGAATTTTCACCGTGGTTGAAGCTGCGGGAATCGGCGCATTTCTTGCCTTTTTGCTGGCGGCCTTGCGACGTCAATTGACTTTCGAAGCGCTCAAGAAAGCGTGCCTCGATTCGGTGACGACCACTGCGTTCGTGTTTTTTATTTTGATCGGCGCAAGTGTGTTTACGCCATTCGTTGCGCTGACGGGAATTCCGACGACCTTCGCTGAATCGCTTCAATCATTGAGCCTGTCGCCTATGGGATCGTTGATCGTCATATTGCTGAGCTATCTCGTTCTTGGATGTTTTTTGGAAGGATTTGCAATGCTGGTCCTGACGCTGCCGATTGTCCATCCCATGATCCTGGATCTTGGCTTCAGCCCCATTTGGTTCGGCGTGTTGATGGTGATCATGCTGGAAATGGGCCTCATCAGTCCGCCAATCGGCATAAACGTCTATGTGGTCAAGGGGATTGCCGGGGATATCCCTATGTCAAAGATCTTTCGCGGGATTTTGCCTTTCATCCTCGCGATGGCGATCTGCATTGTCATTCTGATATTGTTTCCGAACCTCGCTTTATTCCTGCCGAACAGTATGTTGTAAGCAGGCCGGAGAGCGCCGACGGATCAAAGGCCAATCCAGGCACTTGCGCCGTGCCATCCGGGAAGAGGCTTGTTATCTAGGTTGCGTCCCAGCGCATGAATGCGGCCGCACGTTCTAGCAACAAGCGGCAGGCATATTGGAAGATAAAGGCGGTCTTGTCCGTGACCTCTGCAGCGTCGTTGAGGAGTATGGAATGAACGTAAATAGCCCTCCTGTTTCCTATAGCGCCCGCGACGCTACGACGGTTTTCCACCCCTTTACCGATGCAATTGCCAACGCAACGGAGGGGCCGCTCGTCATGAGTTGGGGCGAGGGCGTTCGTCTCTTTGACGAGCATGGAAATGGCTATCTGGAAAGCATGGCGGGGCTGTGGTGCGTGTCGCTCGGGTTCAGCGAAGAACGATTGGCGTCCGCTTCATATCGACAAATGAAAACGCTGCCATTTTCCCATAGTTTTTTCCAGCGCAGCAATGAGCCTCAAATACAGCTTGCGGAAAAGCTGTTGGCAATGGCTCCGGTCCCGATGTCCCGGGTATTCTTTACAGGTTCTGGATCTGAAGCAAACGACACGGCGATAAAGCTGATTTGGTATCGAAACAACGCGATCGACCAGCCGCAGAAGAAGAAGATCATCGGCCGAAAGAACGGATACCACGGAAGCACCATTGCCGCCGCGAGCATAACGGGCATTGATCACAATCATGCCGGCTTTGATCAGCCGCTTCGCGGGTTTCTTCATACGCAATGCCCGCATCATTACCGTTATGCGAAACCGGACGAATCGGAGGAGGAGTTTTCAACCCGGCTGGCCGGCGAACTGGACGCTCTCATTCAAAGAGAGGGGCCCGATACCGTTGCCGCTTTTTTTGCGGAGCCCGTCATCGGTGCGGGCGGAGTCATGATGCCGCCAAGAACATACTTTGAAAAAATACAGGCCGTGCTCCGAAGGTACGATGTTCTTTTTGTTGCCGATGAAGTGATCTGCGGCTTCGGCCGCACAGGGAATATGTGGGGTTCGGAGACATACGCGCTCAAGCCGGACATCCTGACTTGCGGCAAGGCGCTGTCATCCGGATATCAGCCGATATCAGCGATCATGATATCGGAAGACGTATACAAGCCGATTGCAGACCAGTCCCACAAACTGGGAGCATTCTATCACGGCTTTACCTTCGGGGGCCATCCCGTGGCGGCGGCGGTCGCTCTTGAAACACTTAATATCTATGGCGAAATCGATATTGTGTCGCGCGTGCGAGCGATCGCGCCGATGATGGCGAACGGCATTCAAAATTTTTCGGACCATCCTTTGGCCGGTGAGGTCGCGAGCATCGGAGCTTTAAGCGTCATCGAGCTGGTATCCGACAAGAAGTCAAAGTCTTCTTTCCCGAAAGAGGTGGGGCTAAACCGATTTCTGCTCGCGCGCGCCCGTGAATACGGCCTTATCATGCGTATGATAGGAAATAGGATTGGTTTCTCGCCGCCTCTGATTATCAACGAGAATGAAATCGCCGAGATGTACCAATCTTTTGGGCGTGCACTGGATGACGCTTATTGGTGGCTGAGAGCCCAATAAGGCACTAAAGAGCGTGCTCCGGTGATGCGGCAATCGGGCCCGCCCACCTGAAATGAGATCTGCGGCTCGAGAAATTGAAGGCTACATCGAGAACCTGGAGCATTGAATAAGATCAAAAAGCATCCCGGCGTACGCCTTTGTGATTGGTGGAACTGACATTTGAGATGTCAGTCTGTTTCAATCGTTCCAATCACTGTGAATTCGCCGGCTTTCGAGAATTGTACGATAACGAGTTCGCCAGACCTTGGGCTAACCCCTGTCAGCCCGGTAATGTTGACCTGATGGGTAACGAGAACATATGGCTCACTTAGGTCTTGCTGACGCAGCCACGTTCGCAAAGCGTTTGTTTGCGGCACACGGTTGTCCCAGCGTTGATAGAGAGAGTTCAGCGCCGGAAGTTCATTAACGGGTCCAAGTGTCAAAAGCTTTGCGGTGTGCAGACACCGGCACCATTGGCTTGAATAGACTCGTGCCGCCTTGATGCCGTTCTCGCGAAATCGCTTCCCGATGCGGGCTGCCTGGGCACGACCCCGCTCCGAAAGATTCCTTTGCGTACTGCAGTCTCCGAGGGTGAGCCCTGCTGGGTCGCCTGTCCCAGGCGCGACGGCATGCCGCAAAAGCACAATATGTCCACCGGATCGCAATGCGTCCCAGAGAGGGGCCTCCATGGTCGCTGCGGAATTCATCCCGCCAAAGAGCCCGGCGGCAATTGCGAGAGCAGCCAATGACTTAGCCGCGCGCTGACAGCTCGTCGCGAAACGTCCAAGCAATGATATTTTAACAGTCTCAATCACCATCCGAGGGTTCCGAGCCCGCCTTTGAAAGGTCCAACAATCCGAGACGTTATCCAGCCGCCGTAAAAATCGCCCCCTTGGGCGGTCGCAGGTTCTCCGCCAACCCAGCAAGCGTCGGCGCGCGATGCATAAAAAGCCAAACAGTCTTTGATAGCTATGAAAGATTGGGTGGGAGCGGGGTAACTCCATGCTGCCTTCTCCGAGAACCGTCCGTGAACGGCGAGCGACCAGTACTCTGCAACCCCCTTAAAGTCACAGAAGGACTGACCAGGGATCTTGACGACAAACTCCTGCCGAACGTCATTTGGGGGAAAATAGTAGACGGGCGGGTGACTGGTCTCGAGAATCCGGTAGCCACGCTCGGTCTCTGCGATGGTCTCACCTCCAAAAACGACGAGAAGAGTCTCGCGGACCTTCTCAATTCGTGGAGGTCGAGGAAAATCCCATACGGATTCTTGCTCTGGGTCCGGCTTAAGTTGCTTCGGTCTGTTTATATTGCTGGTTTTCATTTAGTATTCGCGTGGCCGATGGCGATCAGAAAAATACCGGTACACCGGCATTACGAGCCTGGTCAGATATCCCAGTGTTTCTAGTGGTTGACGTCAACGAACCGCGTTCAGCCGCTGAGAAAATGGAACGTGTAGTCATCAAGCCAGGAATGACCAGCATATGGGCCATAGGAAGTTGTCCGTACCAGTACCAGCTGCCAGCCGCGGCACAAAATATCATGGTTCATAGAACCGCAAGATAGGTCGTTGTTTGGAACCGTTTTGCGGGTGGAGGATTTCTGAGCGGATTCCTTTCGTCATCCATGATTAACGAGAAAGCGTTGCGAACGCTCTGTACATCCCGCCTAGTATAATGCATCTCGCGCTCGGCTTCGTTGTGCATGTTGATGATTACGTATGGCCGCCAATTTCGGATCATGCGTGCCAATTTAGGCCTTTGACATTAGGAACCCCGCTGGGACCACAGAAGCCGAAGCCTTTTCAGGTTAAGCCAACCGCCCACTTCGATCGGCTTGAACTTACCCTTGGCTTCGACCGGGAAGCGGATTTCCTGACCGGGCTTGACGGGAAGAACCTTGCTGTCCTTCACCACGATTGTGCCGTTGACGATGACATAGGGGATGCCGGTCGTCGGAATACCGTGCTGCACTATTGCTCCGGAAAACCGCTGCAAATTCTCTCCGGCGTTGACATCAGCATCGATTAGTCCGTGAGTTTGCGTTCGTTGGGAAGCACCGGCAGAGCGTGCGCCACCGCGAGGTTCATGCCGTTCATTGCTTCGCCACCGGCCCCAAGTAGAAGTGGTCGAACAGCGTGCGGGCGATCTCGGCAATCGCCCGATCCCTGTCCGGCTCGGGTGTCTCGCTGCTGTTCGTGTACACGGCGATGGCAAACCGTCGACCGTCGGGTAGCGTGATAAAACCGACGTCGTTGGCCACTCCCCCTGTGGTTCCGGTCTTGTGCGCTACGGGCGTTCCTCTCGGCAGCAGCCCCTTGAGCCGGCCAACGCCGGTGCGCGTGCGCGACATGGTTTCGAGCAGGAACTTGCGGCTCTCGGGGCTCATCGCCGTGCCACCGTCGATCGCAAGCAGGAGTTGCAGCATCGCAAGGGGCGTTGCGTGGTCGCGGGGATCCGCCTCGAAGTCCAGATTGCGGATTACCTGCCTCCATCACTAGTGCCGGGTTGTTCCTGTAGGCCTCCGCGACTACTTCCGGCGTGGCTGGCGCCGGCAAGCCGTAGAAATCCCTGAGAATCTCGGCGGTTAGCCGATCGACCCTGAAATCGGTGATCCCGATCCTGCGCAGGTTCTCGGTCACCGCCGCTGGTCCGCCTGCCAGCCCCATACAGATGTCGGTCGCAGTGTTGTCGCTTTCCGTGATCATCACCTCGATCAGGTTCGCCACCGAGAGCTGGATCCCGGGGTGCGGGAATGTCTCGGCAAGCGCGATTTCGCCCACGACCATCATGTCGGGCGGGACTTCGACCAGTTGGTCGAGACTGAGTTGCCCCTTGTCCACGCGATCCAGCACGGCAGTGACGATCGCAATCTTGTAGGTGCTGGCCATGGCGAAGAACTCATCGCCATGGAACGCGATGACTTCCTTGCCGCCGATCTCCTGCGCCGCGAATCCTACGCGCCCGGCAAGTCCCTTCGCGACACGCGAGATCTTAGCTGCAACGGGCTGTCCATCAGTTGCTTGGCCGTATGCGGGGCTGAAGGCAGACGCGATCGTGATCATAAAAACTATAGTAAGATGGCGATATTGCATGTCGTGGCTTTCCTTTGGTGGGACGAGCATTCACGCTGGTCTTTCCCAAGTGAGCAACTCTGGTGAGCAGACTGCCACCCTGCTCCCCCTCGGGTAACGACAACCGCCCCGGCTAAGTTCTTAAGTTTCGGATTCTTCATACTTTTACCCGCTTGGGTATGAGAAGAAGATCAACTGTGCAGCGCTCATTTGCTGCCGTGCAACACCGCTCCTGCGCCAGAGTCGTCATGCACGTCGATGGTGGCCAAGTCCGGATTCAGACCGATCGTGTGCTCGTTAAGCCAACCGCCCACTTCGATCGGCTTGAACTTACCCTTGGCTTCGACCGGGAAGCGGATTTCCTGACCGGGCTTGACGGGAAGAACCTTGCTGTCCTTCACCACGATTGTGCCGTTGACGATGACATAGGGGATGCCGGTGGTCGGAATACCGTGCTGGCCAACCTTGAATCCGGAGTTATCGGTGATCTTTTCGGGGTCGAAAATGGTGATGTCGGCAACCTTGCCAACCTGCAAACGGCCCCGGTCTTTCATCGCCTCGAGCCCGGTGTCGCCCAGATGCTTGGCCGACCAGTAGCTGGCCTGCGCGATAGTGAACATCAGCGGCACACCCTGTTCACGGCCCATACGGAAGGCGGCACCACGCGAGCCGGAGGTGCGCGGATGACCACGGTACTCCGTCCAGTCGGCGTCCCAGGGCAGTAGTTTACCGTCAGCGCCGACGCCTGCCATTGCGTCGCTGGCGATGGTCATGTGTGGGACAGTCAACCATTGCGCCATCCACTTCTTGCGATAAGGGAATTCCACTACGACGGACCGGCCGGGGTTGGACTTGATCAGTGCTGCATAGGTTTCGTCGGTCAGATAGGCATCGTCGATCGGATCATAAATCGTATCCTCGTACCGATACCCTTGTTTGTCCTTCCATACGGACGGACTGAGGAAATCTGCGGCGACGGCGGTAGAACCAGCGGCATAAGGATAGTACTCGGACCACATGTTCAGTCCCTTGGCGCGGGCAAGCTGCAACTTCTCCTCGATTTCCCACCAGCCGTAATCGTTGTTGTGGGCCATCAAGAGCGGCGCATCGAGAAGCAGGGCATTGGTGAAGATCTCGTCGAACGCAATCGGGGCTTCGGTCGGCGTATCCTGTATCAGGTGATAGCGCGTGTGGACCGATGCAGGACGCCCGTAATTCGCGGCAGCCCGTTGTGCCGCGAACAACTCGTAGCTGGTCACACCGCGCGCCATGTAGGCAATGGGCGCGGCGAGCCCCAGAGCCCCCTGCCGCAAATCCTCATCCAGTATCTGGATGATCGCGTTCATGTCCTTGATCGAAGACCGTGTCTCCACATACCCCGGGACGCCATCTGCGGCAGCCTTGGCGATGTAGCCGGACATCGTCGAAAAGTCGACGGGCCCGTCCATCTTTGTCTCTGGGTCATGGACCGCCATGCGTGCGTACAAAATGCTGGCCATCGTTCCATAATTGACCTGCCAGCCGCTTGCGGCCTTGTCAGCATACCACTGCTTTACGTTGAACGATCCGGCTTCAAGATCCATTCCGGTGGTGACACCGTCCCGCAAAGCCATCTTGGACGCGAATGGGTCGGTTGCATGATAATGCGTGTCAATGAAACCCGGCGCCACGACATGTCCTGTGGCATCAATGGTCTGGTCGCCAGTGATGGGTTTTTTGGTGATTGCAACAATGCGTCCGCCTTTGACGGCCACATTGGCGACAGAGTCAAACATCGTCTCCGGGTCCATGACCCGGCCGTTGTTGATGACAAGATCGTAGTTCTGCGCATATGCAGGCGCAACGGACATGACACCCAATATTAGTGTGCTAACCAGCAGGCGCTTTCTCTTCGTCATCCCATTATCCTTTTCAATCTGTTCTTTTGCTACACACGCTTCGGGTAGATGGCAGTCAAACTCTTTGAGCGCGCTATCATGGTGGCAAGTGTCATACGTGCCGGTGTGCGACGTCGTCGGGTGCCGGTATTGACGGTTTCGCTCGGGCAAATGGCGAAAGTCAGTCCTGCTTCATTCCGATCAGTCGATGGTTTTAGCATCAAGCGTCCAGCCACTCAGCATGCGCGACTTGCCATCAAGGATGAATATGGTCGTATCGCTTGGTTTCGCGTTCAGCTGCCCTGAAACCCGCACCGGTGTGTAAAAAGATTGGTTCAACTGATCTGCGCGCAGCCTGACCCGAACCAGTTGATTTGGTGGCGGGGATGGAAAATGGCTGCACATCCCAACTTGGGAAACCAGATAACCGAAAAGGCTGCCATCTTCGGCCCGTTGCGCCGGGATCAGGTATCCTGAAATCGTGACTTCGGCCCCATCGAGAATAGGGTTCGTGGCCATGCTGGCGGTTTGCCGCTTTTGGGCGATATCCCAGCGCTGCGCCAAAAGAGCATCGATGTTATGCCCTTTAGCCTCAAGTTTTTGCTTCGCCGCATTGCGCCGCGTATCCAGGCGGGCGCGCTCTTCTTCAGAAAGAGTGTTCTCCGAGAGTTTCTGATTCAGGAACAGCAGGAGCTTCAACTCATTCAATAAATCGAAGCCCATCTCCTTGAAGGGGTCTTGAAAAACGACGGCAAGCGGGTCTGCAAGGTCAGAAAACGCGATCGCCTTTGGTGGTTCTGCCAAGGCATGGGTGGCGGCCAATACGGCCGCCACCAAGGAGATCAAAAAACGCATGATCGCGCCTCCTTGCGTAGCTTCGTCACGATCAGTTTCCACCGTCCACAGGGAAGGCGCCCGTGAAGGTACTTGGCATACCGGTCGAGAAGGCAGCGTTCCACGCCTCTACTGAAATTGGCTCAAAGCGCGGCTTGTCTTCCGGTTCAAACCGGATCGGCTGACCGGGGAAGACCGGAAGCACTTTGTCGTCGCTCACAGTGACAACACCGTTGACGATCACGGCCTTCATTCCCGTCGAAGGGACGGCGCCCTTTTCGTAGGTCGAATTATCAGTGAAGAGTTCGGGGTCAAACACCACGATATCGGCGACCATGCCGGTCTGAATGCGGCCGCGCTCTTGCATGAACTTCAGACCTGTATCGCCCAGATGCTTGGCAGCGTTGTAGCTGAGGATCGACATCAGCTGCATCATGGGGATGTTGTATTCCCGACCGAACCGGATCGTGGCACCTCGGGAGCCAGCCGTGCGGGGGTGGGTGTTGCCCAGCTTTTCCAACGGGAAATCCCACGGGCCGAGGAACGGTTCGGCACCAACCCCGTCGCTGGCCATGGTGACGCCCTTGAGCGTCAGCCACTTCGGCGCGTCTTCGGCGGGCATTTTGAACACGACTATCGGCTTGGTCGGATCGGACGCTATGTCGGCCTTGTATGTCTCCAAGTTATAGAACTTACCCGTGACCGGATCCTGCAAGGTATCCTCATAGCGGTTGCCCAACTGCTTGACCCAGCTATCCGGCTGCAGAAACGAGGCATTCAAAGTGGTGGAACCTGCAGCGTATGGATAGATTTCACCCCAGATGTTGTGGCCCTGAGCCTGAAGCCCGGAAATCATTTCGTGTGCAAGCCGCCAGCCGGGGTTGTTGAAGTGAAGGACGATCGCCGGGGCGCCAAGCGCCAGGGCGTTGGCGACGAGTTCCTGCGCGCCATTGTTCTCCGTCGTGTCGGTGCCGAGCGTATAGCGTGTGTGTGCGCCGGTCGGGCGGCCATAACGTGCCCCGACTTTCTGCACCTCGTACATCTCACGTGAAGATACGCCCTCTCTCATGTACCCCACAGTGCTGCCGATGCCGGGTGCGCCATCCTGCAGGCCCTTATCAATCTCCTTGAGAATTCTGTTGCCCTGTTCCAGGGTTGGGCGCTGCACGCTCCAGCCACTTTTCTTCCGGGTTTCAAAAGCGGCTATAGGACCGTTTAGCAAGTAATCGCCCTTTGACCCGTCGATCACCATCGCGCGGGCAAATTCGTGGCTGACCGCGCAGCCATAGTTGGCCTGGGTCACGCCGGCGCGCGCTTTGTACCAGGCCGCGATATAGGAACCCGCACAGCCCATCTCGAGATCCATGCTGCTGGTCAGGCCGTCGCGCAACCCGAGACGGTAGCCGAGCGGCGCCTGCCAGTGGAAATGGGTGTCAATGAAGCCCGGCGCCACGATATGGCCCTTGGCATCAATGGTCCGCTTGCCCGTGATGGGTTCTTTGGTGATAGCAACGATGCGTCCGTCCTTGACGGCCACGTTGGCGATGCTGTCGTACATGGTCTCCGGGTCCATCACCCGGCCGTTCAAAATGACGAGATCGTATTGCTGCGCGAAGGATGGAGTGCAGAGAAAGAAAACGACCAGCATGGGAAATAATGATTTTATTGCGCGGCCCATTGCACATTCCTTCCTATTGTCCATTCTAGATTTCGCTCAGTCGACTTCTTTGGCATTTATTGCCGGAACTAATTTGTTCTCGCCCGAAACGAGTTCAAAATGAAGCCAAGTATGGACCGAAAGATCGCAGGCTCGCTAGAGTCCCTTTAGGGACAGTACAATAGGAGGTACAATGATATTGGCCCGGAGATCGCCGCACAAAAAGAAGTTTCAATGCGTATAAAATACACAATCTAGAAAATCCTATATCAGTTTGAAGAAGCTGGCCGCTGGGAACAGCGCCGATGAGATACCGGCAGGCACTCTCCTGAAGTTCACCGCTTATGCTTATCATTCCGATTTTTGAAAAGCCCTTTTGCTAGCCCTTGCGCGACTGCCACAAAAAGGCCGATCCCAACAAAAAGATACAATATCGTGAATATCTTTCCGGCGCTTGTTTTCGGCGCGAAATCGCCATAACCGACGGTCGCAAGCGTAACAATGGAGAAGTAGAGTGAATTTAACAGCCCCCAGCCTTCAATGCTGGAGTAAAAGATGGTTCCTGACACAATTAGCCCAAGCAAAAGAATAAGCACATTCCGAAACTCAACGTCCTTCCACGCAACGGAGAGCGCCTGAATCAACTTTCTGATTGTCAAGATGAGGGACAACATCAGACTTCTCCCAAAATTACAGTCGTATATTTCTCACACACCAGCCATGGCATACGAGTGGATTACCTGCCGGATTTTTGGATCTGTGGGTGAGAGGCTACTGCATCAATAGTATTTCATCTAGTTGGCTTGCGTTTGGCGCGAAGGTCTGCGGCGCCGGTGGTCCGCAGTTGAGGGACGAGCGCGGTCTGACCGTCTAGTAGTGCTTTCGCCATTGCTCGATGATAATCTGCACCTCCCTTAAGCTGTAGAAGATTTCACCGTTCAGCAGATCATCGCGTAGTTCTGCAACGATATACTCGCATCCCGGCAGGCAACCGGTACCGATTTTCACTGCACGATCGAAACTTCAATCTGACGAAGCAGCGTCACAATCTGCTCCGCGCTGAACCTCTTCTTCGGCATGGCCAAAGCTCCTTTCCAAGTTATTTTCTCACAATGCTTGGTCTAAAAATACCCGGTCAGGTCAGCCTGACCATTTCCAAGTTCGGCGCGTTGCGCGGTATCAATAAACATCTCGGCGCTATAGGCGAGACCTCGGCTGGCAGACGCTCGCCACAAAACCCATCGATCAGCCAATTGACCTTGCCGCCTAAAACGATACCTTCATGTGCCCGGAGAACGCGCCACACCAAATTCCAACAAAATTCCGGACGGTTCCTCCATACGGTCACTTGCTCACCCATCTGGACCAGTGCCCGCAAGGCGGCTCACGCCGAACGGATACGGTTCGGATGTACTGGAACGTGCTGTAACTGGTCATCCCCAAGAGGCAGGAGGCTGCCCTGCCCGGCTCAAGACCTATCCCTCTGACAACAACCTTGTGATCATTTGCCGTATTTCTGCACCAGATCCGGTCGCATCGTGTAGCTGACTGACACTCGCGCCCGGCCATCAGAAAACCCGACATTCTGTTCTGACCTCTCGGCCGCCATCGTCCCGGTGATCCAGACCGGTGTGAACAGGCCGTTGACCTCGATGCCGTCGGGATACACGACATGGACGATCTGGTTGGCGGGCGGCGGCGGGGTGTGGATGCAGGCGCCGACCGTCGGCACGAGCAGGAATTCGACGACCTTCCGATCCTTGAATTCTAAGGGCAGAACATAGCCCGGCAGGCGGACACGGCTGCCGATAAGTGCCTCGTTCACTGCCGGAGGCCGCCGCTTCGCTTTTTCCATTATCGCGAGGCGCGCGGCGAACAATCCGTCGACATCGAGGCCTTCCTCCTCCAGTTGTTCGCGTAACGCTTGCGCCTCGGCGCGGCGATCGGCGTCGTCGCTCCGCTCTGCCCTGCCTCGAACCGCAGGATCTGGCGCAGGGTGTCCATTTGTTCGTCGGTCAGGCTCTCGAACGGGTTCTCGATCACTGAGCCTCGGGGGCGCGAGCGTATCCCAGGAGATTTCCTCAGGGTCAGCCGCCTGTGCGAGCCCCGGGGATACGGCAAGCGAGAGTATCAAGACGAGACGGGCGAACATGGTCATGGAGAAGTCTCTTTTATTTTTCATAGTCGAACCGACAACCCGTCAGCCAGCGTCATGCGATAGACCCGCATGGCCGGGATAAGCGAGGCGACAAGCCCGGCGCAGAAAATGGCGATAAGGGTCGCCAGTTCGCGCGTCCCGAAGAAATTCAACCCAATTGCAGACCGAAGCGGGCTAACAGGATGGGGTCGGTAAAGAACGGTGGCCAAGGCAAGCAGAACAAGGCCAAGCATCAGCCCCGCCGCGGTGAGAACGGCGGCTTCGGTCAGGATCAGACCAAAGATACGGGGGGGCGTTGCGCCGACAGATCGAAGGATCGCAAATTCGCGGCGGCGTGTATCAAGGGTTGCCGACAGCATGACCACCATGCCGATCACCCCTGCCAGCGCCACGGCCCATGCCATCAGACGCATCGCAGTTTCGGCGATGTCGGTAATCCCCCACAGTTCGGCAAGGGCGACTGCAGGCAACACCGCGCTTAACGCATCGGCAGTCCGTTCGTTGATCGCTCGCTGAAGGCCGAGGACACGCGGTCCGATCCACCAGGCCCAGATAGACCGCATTTATCTTTTCCAGTTTATGGCCGGGCACGTCCGCGATTTCACCGTTCATCTGCCCATCCTGAGGGGTAGCGGGAATGACCCCAGGATTAAGGGGGTCAACCATTGGCGCGGAGATCTTTGCGTGGAGGGCATTGAACCCTTCCAGCGAGACGTAGACCATCCGGTCGACACTGGTGCCTGTCGGGGCAAGCACCCCTGAGATTGTAAACGGCGCATCGTCATGCATTTCGAACGAGACTCTCGCCGGCCCCATGCGCGTTTTTGATCACCGAGCCGATGCCATATCCAAATCGCGCGGCGACCTCTGAACCCACAACGGCACGATCTGGTTCGGCTTCGGTGAAAGCAACGCCTTCGGCCATCCTCAGCGGCCGACCACCGGATACCCGAAAATACTTGAAATACGCGGTCGTCGTGCCGATCACCGGAAAGCCGCGATGGTTGTCTCCGATCTGGATCGGAACCGCCCAGGCAACCTCCGGCAGGCCTTCAAGCCATTCAAAGCTGTCCCATCCCATGCCCGTGCCCGGTGCCGCCTATACCAAATACGGTGGCCAGCAAGATCTGCAACTGGCCGCCACGCGGCGCAACGATCAGATCGATGCCAGAGGCCGAGTTGGCGAAGCTGTCCTGCGCTCCGCTGCGCAGCCGTTCGACACCCAAGATCAGCCCCACACTGAGGGCGATGGTAAGCATGGTCAGACTAGCGACAAAGCGGCGGTTCCAAAGGCTGCGCAGGCTGAACAGCAACATCAAGACGCCCCCC
>CAWDZJ010000035.1:0-64787 GCA_963806815.1 uncultured Alphaproteobacteria bacterium
TTCTGTTGATTTATTCATTCCGACATATGCTGGTTGCGCCGAGCACGATCATCGGCACCCGGTCGACCAGGCGTTGAACAGTCCCATCATGCCGTGCATCAGGCCGACATTGCTGTGCAGCACGCAGGCCATCGGCTCGCCGGCTGCCTTGGCATAGCCATGCGCGACCGCCACGGCGTGGTCTTCGTGCAGGCACAGCAGCATGCCGGGCTGCGCATACCCAGATAATTGATCAGGCTGTCGTGAAGCCCGCGATAACTGGCGCCGGGATTGAGGCTGACATAGCGTATCCCGAAGCGCCGCAGCATGCGCCGCGATGTCGCTGCCCACGCAACTTTGTCATCAGGTTCACCCTCGATACGATCCAGCAGCATGCGGTTCTTCCCTTCCTTTGGTCATTCAGGCCCACTGCCGAATGGCGCGGGTTGCTGTTTGCATCGGCAAATATCTGATATTTCCGTTCGAGCAAGCACGAACACGACCACAACCACAGATTGGATAGGGCTGGTGAGGCCGCGACCATGGCAAAGCCTGGCGCAGCATTAAGTCATCAATTTTCTATTGTGGCTATCGGACCGACCAATCTTCTGCTTACATCGCGAATAAAGGGACCTGCCAGCTGTTGCCGCCGGGCGGCGGTGGAACATGAACGCGACTTCGGCCATGGCGCAAGTGGTATCAGACGGTGGGATTCGCATACATTCGGATCGATAAGCAAGAGCCGTCGTGGCCGGTCACACAACCCGCAACACTCACATCAGACGGGCAACAACCGGCCCATAATATCCTGACCGGAATACCGGAATGTGCTAATGGCCGCGCCCATTGGGCGGCCGCCGCGGGGACGCGGTATGGTTCGTCGGCACGGAATCTATCGGCAATGAGCGGCCAGACACGCGACCGTTTATTGCAACAATAAGAGGCCGATGAAGGTCGGCGTTATCTCACGTTCCTCTGGGGGGAGCAGCGCGGCAATGGAAGGCAGTATGTTGCATGAGGCAGGGCAAGCCCTGCTGATCGTCATGGACCCGTACCGGCTGATGTTCCTCTCGGCGGGCGTGGTGATGGGACTGATCCTGGGCATCCTGCCGGGCTCGGCGGCCTGCCGGCATGGCGCTGCTCCTGCCGTTCACGTTCAGCATGGACCCCTATACGGCGTTCGCCTTCCTGCTCGGCATGGGGGCGGTCACGGCGACCGGGGATACCATCCCGGCCGTCCTGTTCGGCGTGCCCGGAACCGCGGGCTCGGCAGCAACGGTGCTCGACGGCCTATCCGATGGCCAAGCGCGGCGAGGCCGGCCGTGCCTTCGGCGCCGCCTACATGTCGTCGCTGCTGGGTGGCGTGTTCGGCGCGCTGCTGCTGGCGGTGTCCATTCCGGTGCTGCGGCCGATCATGCTGTATCTCGGCTCGCCGGAACTGCTGGCGTTCGCCGTCCTCGGCCTGTCGATGGTGGCCGTTCTGTCCGGCAACACGCCGCTGCGCGGCCTCGCGGCCGCCGGCTTCGGCATCTGCTCGCCATGATCGGCGCCGATCCGCAGACCGGCACGCTGCGCTGGACCATGGCAGCCTGTATCTGTGGGACGGCATGCCGTTCGTGCCGGTGACGCTCGGCCTGTTCGCCCTGCCCGAGCTTGTGCGACATGGTGATCAGCCGCGTCGTCCATCGCCGTACCGACGCAGAAAAGATCGACACCAAGCCCGGCCAGTGGCAGGGCGTCGCGCGACGTCTTCGACAATTGGTGGCTGGTGTTGCGCTGCGGCCTGGATCGGCGCGGCGCTCGGCGCGATCCCGGGCATCGGCGCGGCGATCGATCGACTGGCTGGCTTACGGCCACGCGGCGCGCACCGAGAAGGGCGCGCAAGAGACCTTCGGCAAGGGCGACGTCCGCGGCGTGATCGCGTCGGAAAGCTCCAACAACGCCAAGGAAGGCGGCGCGCTGGTGCCGACCATCGCCTTCGGCGTGCCGGGCAGCGCCTCGCATGGCGATCCTGCTCGGCGCGTTCCTGATCCACGGCCTGGTACCCGGGTCCGGACATGCTGACCAAGAATCTCGACATCACCTATTCGATGGTGTGGAGCGTGGCGCTCGCCAACATTCTCGGCGCCGGGCTTTGCTTCATGTTCAGCGGACAGTTCGCCAAGCTGGCGACGTTGCGCTACACCGATGCATCCTGCCGCTGCGTACTGGGCATCATTTGCATCGGCGCCTTCCAGGGCTCGCGCCAGCTGGGGCGACCTGTACTCGCTGCTGTTCTTCGGCGTGCTGGGCTGGACGATGAAGCAGCTCAAATGGCCGCGGCCGCCGTTGGTGCTCGGCTTCGTTCTCGGCGACATCATCGAGCGCTATATGTTCATCTCGGTGGAGAGATACGGCGCGTCCTGGCTAATGCGCCCAGTCGTTGCAATCGTTCTGGGAATGGCGCTGCTCGGTCTGCTGCGGCCGCTCGTCGAAGACGTCAAAATTCACGGTGGCATTCGAAAGATGCTGACCGACTTCGGAGCGCCGGTCTTTCACCGCTCCAACCTATTCTATCTGTTCATGATCATCCTGATCGGCGGCATGCTGATTGATGCCTCAACCTGGAATTTCAGCGCAAAGCTGGTTCCCATGATCGTCGGTTCCTTGGCCTTGTTCTTTGCGGTTATCAGTCTGTTGAACCAGATATTCCGCAAGCCGAAATCGCCGGAATATGTTGGCGTCGGCGACGAAGCCAAAGGCGAGGTCCAGCAGAAAATTCACATGGATCTTTCGTCCGGCACCGGCCATCTCGAGACCAAAGTCATCCTGCAGCGGGCCGGCCTGTTCTTCGGCTGGTTGTTGGCGTTCATGGCCTCGATGGCAACCATCGGGCTTATTCCCACAGTGCCACTGTTCGTGATTCTCTTTATGCGCATTGAGGGCAACGAACGGTGGAAACTCGTCTTGCCGCAGGCGATCGGCATGACGCTGTTCATCTATTTATTGTTCGATTGGCTGCTCGCCATTCCATGGCCGCAGACCTTGCTCGGCACGCTGATCCCGGCGCTCAAGGTCATCCCGTCGGTCTAGGACGGGATGATTCGGCAAAGGCGGCACGCCATCTGAAAGTCAGGCCCGCGCGTGATAACAAATCGCGCGGGCCGTAATCACTTGATGATCTTGCTGACCTTGTCGATGACCGACTTTGGCGTCGCATAGAGCCGCACCACCAGATCAGCGATGTGTTGGCCGCTCTCCGGCTCCAGATCGAGCTTCTGTTTCTTGATATCCGCGATGAATTCCGGGTCCTTCATGGTCGCGTCGAAGGCGTCGCGCAGCATCTTGAGCCGGCCTGGCGGAAGGCCCGGCGGAGCCACGAACGGCCGGCCGATCCCCTGGCCGGCATAAAGAAAGCGGATCGCCTGCTTCTGTTCTTCGGTTTTCGCGAGATCAAGCACGAACGGCACGCCCTTCAGTTCAGGATTCGGCTCCGCCCCGCCCTGAAACAAAATAACGACGGTCTTGTCGGCAATCCATTTCGGGCGGCGGTTCCGGACGCTGTCGAGGCTCTCGCAAATCCCCTCGACCTCGCCGCGCTCGATCGCCAGCATGACGTTGGACGATGACGGAAAACCGCCGACCAATTTGAACTTGAGCCCCAGCAGCGCTGCAAGCACCTTGGGATAGGTTCGCGTGCCGGTGCCGGGACCGGTATCGCCGACGATCAGCTCAGTCTTGTAGAGATCCTGAACGTTTTTGACCTTCGCATCCTTATAAGCAATGCAGATATTGGTTTCCTTGGTCGGGCTGCCGAGCCAGGACAGTTTGGTCGCATCAAAACGTGCGCCCACCGCACCCGTCAGCGGCCCGAGCGCGGCATCGCGGGCGATGATGCCCATGACCGTGCCGTCCTTCGGCGCCACGTTGTAGATATGGCTGGTGGCGACGAAGCTGCCGGCGCCCGGCATGTTCTGCGGCACGACCTTGGGATTACCGGGAAGATGTTTGCCGATATGCCGCGCCACGGTGCGGCCCCACCGGTCGTAACCGCCGCCGGCGCCGAACCCGATGATCATTTGCACGGTCTTGCCCGCGAACGGCTCCGCCGGAGCCTGAGCCGAGGCCGGTACAACGAGCACCCCCGCGAGCGCGGATAACAGGACCGTTGTCCGCAGTAACAGAGGAATCCTTTTTCCGATCAGTTTTGCCAACATTGTGCTCTCCCTCGCCTGGCGCGGCGGTTTTCGGGTGAGCCCGTTCAATATCGGAATTTTTTCGTTGGCTGCTTTTCCGGGCAACACAAAGCCTTCCGCGGAAAAACATTCACGGCGGCTACCCGGCGCCGCCCGGATCGTCGTGCCTTTGTTTCCGCCTGTCAACGGCAGAGCTGCGGTCAGGCCGGGCGGGCATCCATGACGACGAAGTCGCGATTGGTCCGTGTATCGGGATGAGCCGGCAGGTCGGTGAGCACCATGACCATTCCAGGATGCATGCGCGCCTTCACAGCCTCAATCACCTTCGGTTCGGCACTCAGCCGCAAAATTACATTTTCCTCCGGTTGAACGACAGCCTTGCCGTCGGTCGGATGATGTCCAATCGCATGCCACGCCAGGCCGCTGCGGCCGTCATCGCCACGGTTGAGAATAAACACGTGATTGCCGACCGGCTGATCTGGGTTCTTGAAAAAGGCGCTGCCTTCGACAACGATCTCACCGTTCTCGAGAATGATGGCTTTCTGATCGGTGCGGCTGACGACAACGGAGGTCGGCGGTGTCGGGTTATTATCGTGCGATTGCGCGGGCAACGGCTTCTTATTGAGCTTGGCCACGGCTTCATCAAATTCATGCTCGGCATACTGACTGAGCACCAGACCGGGATGAACCACCTCGCGCGGATCGGAGTGGCCGCTGGCAATGATGACCGGCGTGCCGATATGGGTGACGGAACAACAGCTGGCGGAGAAATCCATCGGCAGCCGCACGCAGCCGTGGGAAGCCGGATAGCCCGGCAGATTTCCGGCATGCAGCGCGACGCCGGACCAGGTCAGCCGGTTCATGTTCGGCATCGGCGCATTGTTGTAGGTCGACGGAGTGATGGTGCTTGTCCTTCTGCAGGATCGTGAACACGCCGGTCGGCGTCGCGTGGCCGGGCTTGCCGGTCGAACAGGTCGAGACCGCGATCCGCACCCCGTTGCGATAGACATGGACGCGCTGGTCGGCAGCGAGACCACGACGGCGACGGGGCCTTCCGGCGAAAGTTCCGGATGCCAGGTAAATTCGCCGGGCTTGAGCTCGATGAATTTCCTTGTACACCTGCTGGGCAAATCCGGTCCCGAACAACGCCCATGTCCCAACGCCACCGAGGCCCGAATACGCAATTCCGCCGAGGACCGCACGGCGATTGAGACCACTTGCAAGCTTTGTCATTCTTCTCCTTCCTCAAATATTCGGGAATTGCGACCGACGGCACGCCCGATCTGCGATCGTTTTCACGCGTGCCAATAGCACATCCCGGATGATATCGTGCGTTACCATACGGTTGCCTTGCCGCCTGCCTGAGGCGCATCGGCATCAGCGGCCTCGGCCCAAGAGTGGAGATTTCCGGCCAGCGTCGCGCCCTACCCCGCTGGATATCCTTGGCACAATCCGGATTTCGCGATCTTGCGCCGGGCCGATCCGGCAGCCACAATCACCCGCAAGCGGCGGCACATTGCACCCTTGGCAGGGTGGACAGGATGTGCTCGATAGTCGCCGGAACGGCCAGACGGACGCTGGCGACACGTTGCTCGCAAAGGCCGGATCAGGGGGGGGTGAGTGGGGCGCAGAGGTTAAAGCCAGTACGGAGAAGATGATGAAGTATCGTGAGCTCCAACGATTGTTCGCGCTGCCGGCGTTTGCGGCTGGGACCGCCCTACTCGCCTTGGGCGCGGTATCGGTCCAGGCGCAGGCACCGATTTCGCTGCGCGGTCAAGAGATGTCGATCCAGGATCAGCCGGGATATGTGCCCAGACCCGAGGAGGAGATGCTACCGGCGGCCTACCGGCGCCAGCCGGTTTATTTCCGCACCAATGAGCAGCCGGGCACGATCGTCATTCACACCTCCGAGCGCTTTCTCTATTTGGTGCAAGGTAACAATCGTGCGATCCGCTACGGCATCGGTGTCGGCCGGGAAGGCTTTCAATGGAAGGGCTTGGTCCGCATTTCACGCAAGGCTGAATGGCCGGATTGGCGCCCGCCACCGGAGATGATTGCCCGCCAGCCCTATCTGCCGCGCTTCATGGCAGGCGGGCCAGGCAACCCGCTCGGTGCGCGCGCGCTTTATCTTGGCAGTACGGTCTACCGGATTCACGGCACCAATCAGCCGCAGACCATCGGCAGCGCGGTATCGTCGGGCTGCTTTCGCCTGGTCAATCCGGACGTGATCAACCTCTATGACCGCGTACCGGTCGGCACAAAGGTCATCATTCGACAAGCAGCCACGATCTAGTGTCCCGAATCCGAAGTTCGTCGTACTATTCAGGCTGCTCCGTACGAACTGCGGATTCGATAGGGAGGACACTAGCAAGTTTATGGATCGAGTGTCGTTTTGGATTTGAAATTCGTTTGAGGACCTGCCGCAAATTATATAACGAATTTCGGATCTACCACACTAGGCCGCTAAACAATACACCACGAAGCAGGCAAGGCGATGCGTAAACCCTGCCTGTCCCTCTCGCGCCGCGTGCCGGCCCGATCTTCGTACGTCGCGCGGCGAGATCCAGGCATGATGCTCAGAAGTCTGACACCCATAAGTCCGGAGAAGCCAGAATGATGCGATTTCCCGCCTATCTTCTCGCACTGTTGCTTGCGTGGACGCTTTCTGATGCTCCGGCATCGGCCCAGACGTTGGACGCCGTCAAAGCCCGTGGAAACGTCATGTGCGGGGTCAATCCGGATTTGCTGGGTTTCTCGACCAAGAATGACAAAGGACAATGGAGTGGCTTTGACGTGGATTTCTGCCGCGCACTTGCCGCTGCGATCTTCAATGATCCGAGCAAAGTCGAATACGTCCCGGTCGGCACCGACAAGCGCTTCCAGGAACTGCGTGACAAGAAGTACGACGTACTGTCGCGGAACTCGACTTGGACCATGTCGCGCGAGGGCGAGTACGGCCTGTTGTTCGCCAGCGTCTACTATTATGACGGCCAGGGCTTTCTGATAAACCGCTCGCGCAAGATCGATACCGCGCTCGAACTCAACAATTCGAAGGTCTGCGTACAGGGCGCCACGACGACGGAAGCCAATCTGGCCGACTTCTTCCGCGCCAACAACATGGCCTACGAGGTCTTTGCTTTTCCATCGACCGAGGAAATTCGCAAGGCCTACGATTTTGGCAAGTGCGATGTGATGACCAGCGACGTCTCACAGCTCTATGCCGAACGGCTGCAACTGAAAAATCCTGATGACCACGTCATCCTGCCGGACGTGATTTCCAAGGAGCCGCTCGGACCTGTCGTGCGCCAGGGCGACGACCAATGGTACAACGTCGTCAAGTGGACGCTGTTCGCGATGCTCAACGCCGAGGAACTGGGCGTGAGCTCTGCCAACATTGACGAAGCGCTCAAATCCACCAAGCCCGCGGTAAAACGGCTCCTCGGCACGTCCGGCAATTATGGCGAACGGTTTGGTCTGAGTGGCGATTGGGCCGCTCGCATTGTGCGCCACGTTGGCAATTACGGCGAAGTCTACGAGCGCAATATCGGAGTGAAGTCAAAACTCGGCATCCCGCGCGGCCTCAATCAATTGTGGAACCTTGGTGGCATCCATTATGCCCCTCCGATCCAGTAACCGCCGCATTGGGCGCGGACCGGGCTGCAAACGCTTCCCAAATCCCGCCGGGCACGCCACACTGGCTGACCAGTTGGCGTGCGGGCTGCGGCTGCGTTTGCCAACGAAGATCATGAGGCGTCCGTCCAGCGACGGCACGGTGCCATGGCCGATTTTTCGGTAGTCATTTCGCGCGCCATCGCCGCGCTCGATCCCAATACCCAGCAAACTCGCCGGGCAATATACGATCGCGCGCGCCAGGCACTGACCCACGAATTGCGATCCAGCGATCCGCCGGTGCCGGAGCCTGAGATTTCCGCGCAGTTGCTCGCGCTCGAATTGGCGATCGAGAGGGTCGAAACCCAGTCGGCCCTGACCGAACTTGCGCATTCGGAACCACCACCGGAGCGCGGCCGCGTTCCCCATGCAGCCGAAGCGCCGGTCGACGCCTGGGAAAGCCAGGATCAGCCGGCTTGGCAGGACACAGACGGGAATCGGCGCACGATAATCATCGCTGCCGTCGGCGTTGTCGGCATTGCGGTCATTGGCGTCCTGCTTTGGTTGTTCCTCGGCGGTGACACCAAGACCAGCGGACAATCTGGCCCGCGCACGACAGCCGCGCCGACCACCGCCGGTGGTCAGGGCAGCGCCACACCGGTGAAGCTCGACTCCCAGCTGCCTTATTTCTTCCGCCGGCAGCCGGTCTATTTCCGCACCAACTATCCGGTCGGCTCGGTCGTCATCCAGAAATCCCAGCGCTTTCTGTATCTGGTGCGCCCGAATGTCGTCGCATGGCGGTATGGCATCGCCATCAGCGATAAATGTGTCGATGTGAATGGCGTCTTGCGCGTTGCCGCCAAGGAGGGCACGCCCGGCGGCGGCGCCAACGCATCGAAGCCCGTTCCCAGCCAACGCATTCTCCTGCTCGACAAGGATGCGCAGAGGATTGCCGGAACCGATGCTCCAAAGACCATTGGTCAGCTCGTGTCACGCGGCTGCGTCTATCTGGTCGACGACGACTTTGTCGACCTTTACGATCGCGTCCCGCTGGGCACCTCCGTTGTGTTCGCCAACTGAAGACCAGCGCTAATCGTGCGACACGAGTGGCGGTGTGCTTTTCTGATTGTCGGGGCGTGAATCCGATCACAATTGCCTTGCCGCCGCCCACCCGCGACCCGTCTTGGCGAAGTCCGCATACGCGATTGAGCATCCATGATCATAGATTGGCATACTCACGTCCATCCGCCCCAAGAGGCGGCGCGCGATTTCTGGCAGGGCAAGTGCCCGGCGACCGTCGAGAATGTGCTCAAGCTGCACGATGAGGCAAAGCTCGATCTCAGCGTCATTTCAAGCGCCGGTCACTATCTGCGCAACTTCAGCCGCGAAGAAGCGGTGCCGGTGCTGCGTGAATCCAATCACTACATGGCGTCGCTGCGCGACCGCCATCCGGACAAGATCGTCGCGCTGGCGACCTCGATCCCTGGCGGCGGCGACGCCCATCTGCGCGAGCTGGAGCGTGCAATCAAAGAAGACGACCTGAAGGGTGTGCTGATCAGTTCGAGCCATCGCGGCGCCTATCCCGACGATGACGACGCGCGACCGTTCTTTGAACTGGTGACCGCACTCGGCATTCCGGTTTTTCTCCACCCGCCCGCGATTGGTTTTGGCGAGGAGCGCATGAACATCTATCGGCTGGCATCGAGCGTCGGCCGGCCGTTCGACAACTCGCTGGCGCTGGCGCGACTGATCGTGCGTGGCGTTCTTGAGGACTTCCCCAACCTGACCCTCGTCGCCAGCCATCTTGGTGGCGGCATCTGCGAGATTATCGGGCGCATGGACTATGCCTATGCGCTTGGCGACGACGCCTTCTTTCTCGGCTCCTACGAGCCGATGCGGATATCCCGCAAGCCCGGCGATTATTTGAAAATGATCTATATGGACACGGTCAGCTACCATGGTCCGGCGATCGAATGCGCGATCAAGACGATTGGTGTCGACCGGCTGGTTTTCGGGTCGGATGCGCCCATGCTGCTGGGATTGAAGCAGCAGGCCATCGCCGTGATCGATGAGCTCGGTCTCGCGCCGGCCGACCGGGAACTGATCCTGTCGGGGACGGCGAGGAAACTGCTCAGGTTGTAGTGTTGCACGGCACCCAATAACGCGGGATGCGCGCCGGCGGCCGGCGGACGAGCCCAGGGCCTTGCTAGCGACAATGCGTCATGGCTGAATTGGAAAAGCCGACTATAATCCCGTCCATGAGCAAGGACATCGTCCCAGATGGCAGTGAGAAGGATGACATGCCGGACCTGCTCGAGCGAATTCCGCGGGGAAGCAAGGGCCGTCGCCGCCGCCCCCGTTCTGCTTGCGATCATCATTCTCATTGCAATCGGCGCGATCTGGGGGACGGTATTCCTGTCCTACCGCCAGATCATCGCCAACAAGGATGCCTACATTTCCTCGCTGTCGCGCCGGGTCGCGGACTATCGTGAGAAGCTCGGCGGCGCGAGCCCCGAGGAGGCCAAGCAGCAACTCGACGCGCTGCGGACCGAAGTTGCCACCCTGCGGCTGCGGCTCCAGCCGCGGCGCCTGACCGCGACGCAGCGCCAGCAGATCATCGACCGGTCGCTGCTGCCGGCAGGCGCGCAACCGCGGCCGTTGACGGTCATTCACCAGCGGGATTGCACCGATTGCGCGTCATTCGCAACCGAACTAGCGGAGGCGTTGCAAGCCGCCGGCGGCTGGATTGTCAGCACCGAGAGTATCGCCAATTCCAACCAACGGCCGCGTGCCGCGCTGGCGATCCGGGTGCCGGATGCCTTGCGGCCGCCGCCCGAAGCCAAGACGTTGCAGCAATCACTGCTGTTCGCCGGCCTGCCCTTTGCAATGATGTCGGGCGGCACAGGCAGCAATATCGCGCTCTTGGTGCTGGAGCGAATCCCGGAATAAGCCGCAAACACAGCGGAACACACTTCTCCGCCGGCAAGCTCATCGAAACCAGGCCAGCCTTATCGCCTTATGATTTGTGCGCCGGAGCGGTGCCCTGAAACGCGGCAGTCGCTGCCAGCCGCTCGTCATCGGTCATCGGAATCAGCCTCTGGGTGACGGCAACGGCCGCCGGCCAGGCGGCCCAGAACGCGCCCAGGAAAAGGACCAGGAACGCCAACAGGCTCCAGGTCGGGTCATAAAGATCGACCAGTTTGCTCAAGCCGAACGAGATAGCCTGGAAGATTGCAGTCACCACCAGGTAGATCAGCATCAACGCGGTGCCAGTATTCATGGCTTTCAATCCTGCGACGTCATGTCGCCTGGTCACGTAATCAAGGCTGCGCGGTTGCGGAAAGTAAAAATCACATAAATTTTCAGACTCGAACCGGCAGTACGGCTGAAATGTACAGCGTCCGGTTGCCCAATCAGAACGACGGCACGCAGTTTCGACGACCGCGCAATTTTCTTTCACTCGGCCGGGACGGATCTCGGGGAACGAGCCTGCATCGATTCCGGTCGATTTGTCCGCACCACCTGATAGCCCCGGCGGCCAAGATACCAGATCGGCGCACTCCAGATGTGCACGAGCCGGGTGAACGGAAACAGCAGGAACAGCGTCATGCCGAGAAACAGGTGCGCCTTGAAGATCGGACTGGCATCGACGATCAGCGCCGACACACCGGGCTGGAGCGTCGAGAATCCCTGCGCCCATGTCATGAACTTCACCATCTCATGGCCGTCGAGATGGCTGAGCGAGACCGGGATTGTCAGCAGGCCAAGGATCAGCTGGAGGTAAAGCAGCAGCAGGATCGCGATGTCGCCGAAGCTTGAGGTCGAGCGGATGCGGGCATCGAACAGCCGGCGATGAATCAACAGCGACATGCCGATGAAGCACATGATGCCGGCGAGGCCGCCGACGATAATCGCCAGCCACTGTTTGGCAGTGTGGGAGATGCCGATCGTGTCAAACACGACAATCGGCGTCAGCAGGCCGACGAAATGGCCAAGGAAAATAATCAGGATGCCGACGTGGAACAGGTTCGATCCCCACATCAATTGCCGCCGCAGCAGCAACTGGCTCGATCCCGACCGCCACGTGTATTGCGACGTTTCGAAACGCAGCCAGCTTCCGACCAGGAACACGGTCAGGCAGACATAGGGATACCAGCCATAGACGACATAGGTGACGGTCTCGCGCATGGTGACATCCTTAAAATCGCAGCATCAAGAGCGCGGCAGTTGCGGAGTAGTCTTCGGTCTAGCCGGCATGCCCGGCGCCGGGCGCTGTCCTGCGCGCACGCGTGCGATCAGGCCGTCCTTGCAATTTGACGCCGACGGTCCGAACTGGACCGGCTGGTCCTCCCACGCTTCGTCAAGCGCGGCAAGGTCGTCGGCCGCCGGATCAGGCTCTTCGAGCAGCGTGGCGACGACATCCTTGTTCGGCTTGGTGGCGGCGAGCGCGACCAGCGCACGAAAAACCGCCGCATAGGCGGAGTCGCGCTTGCGCAGCCGTTCCGCCAGCGCGGAGAGGATATGCCCCGGCTGGCTCAGCAACTCGCAGGCCTCGCGCGGTGGCCGCATCGCCAGATACTCCAGGAACAGCGGCAGGAAGTCCGGCAATTCGCCGCCCGTGACGGCAAGTCCGTGCTCCGCATAGAGGTTCTGCAGGTCGATCATCGCCTGCCCGCGGTCACGGCTCTCGCCGTGCACGTGCTCGAACAGGTGCAGCGACAACGACCGGGTGCGATCGAACAACAGCACATAACGCTCCTGCAAATCGTAGAGGTCGCCGCCAGCCAGTTCATCGATCAAGAATATCCAGCCCACGCCGGGCTGCGGCCGGCAGCAGCCCCTCGGTCCCGATCACGGCGCGCATCTCAGGCACGACATGCTGTAATTCGGCGGTGGGATAGCTCAACAATGCCGAAAGCACTTTGAAGGTCTTGGCCATTATTCCACTCCCGTCGGGATGCGCAGCCGCTTCGGCATCGAAAACAAATTCTGCTGCTCGCTGCCCGAACAACCGTCGCCAAACGAAAAGCCGCACGAACCGCGCAAATCGTAGGCGTCCTCACCCAATTCACGGTGCGAAGTCGGAATGACGAAACGATCCTCGTAATTGGCGATCGCCATCGTCTGGTACATATCCTCGATCGCATAGCCGGTGAGGCCCACCCGCCGGGCAATCAATTCATCGTCGACGCCATCGACGGTCTTTGCCCGCATATAGGCCCGCATCGCCAGCATGCGTTCGAGCCCGCGCGCGACCGGCTCCTCCTTGCCGGCGGTGAGCAGATTGGCGAGGTACTTGAGCGGAATGCGCAAAGAGCGCACGTCCGGCATTTCGCCGTCATGGCCGATCTTGCCGGCCTCTGCCGCCGACTGGATCGGCGACAGCGGCGGCACGTACCAGACCATCGGCAAGGTGCGGTATTCCGGATGCAAGGGGAACGCCACCTTCCAGTCCATCGCCATCTTCCAGATCGGCGAACGGCGCGCGGCTTCGAGCCACGCATCCGGTACGCCGTCGGCATGCGCCTGCGCCATCACGTTCAGGTCGTTGGGATTGAGGAAGATCGAAAGCTGCGCCTCGTAGAGGTCCTGCTCGTTGGCAGCACTTGCCGCCTCCTCGATACGGTCGGCGTCATAGAGCACAACGCCGAGGTAGCGGATCCGGCCGACACAGGTCTCTGAGCACACCGTCGGCTGACCGGCCTCGATACGTGGAAAGCAGAACACGCACTTCTCAGACTTGCCGCTCGACCAGTTGTAATAGATTTTCTTGTAAGGGCAGCCGGACACGCACATGCGCCAGCCGCGGCACTTATCCTGATCGATCAAAACAATGCCGTCCTCCTCGCGCTTGTAGATCGCGCCGGATGGACAAGACGCCACGCATGACGGATTGAGGCAGTGCTCGCACAGCCGCGGCAGATACATCATGAAGGTGTTTTCAAACTGGCCGTAGATCTCCTTCTCGATCCCGTCCATGTTGCTGTCGGCCGAACGTTTGGCAAATTCGCCGCCGAGGATTTCCTCCCAGTTCGGACCCCACTCGATCTTCTCCATGCGCTCGCCGGTGATCAGCGAACGCGGTCGCGCGGTCGGAAATGCCTGCAGTTCCGGCGCCTTCTGCAGATGCTCGTAGTCGAAAGTGAAGGGCTCGTAATAGTCGTCAATCTGCGGCAGATCGGGATTCGCGAAGATCTTCATCAGAACCTGCCATTTCGAGCCGATCTTCGGCTCGATCTTGCCGTTCTTCTTGCGTCGCCAGCCACCGTTCCACTGCTTCTGGTCTTCCCACTTCTTGGGATAGCCGATGCCGGGCTTGGTTTCGACGTTGTTGAACCAAGCGTATTCCATGCCCTCGCGATTGGTCCAAACGTTCTTGCAGGTGACCGAGCAGGTATGACACCCGATGCATTTGTCGAGATTCAACACCATCGCGATTTGCGCGCGGATTTTCATTCTGCGGCCTCCAAGGGGGGAGCAACGGCAAGCGCTTGCGGCTGATCGGCAGTCGGCTGATCGAGCCAGTCGACTTTCGCCATCTTGCGGACGATGACGAACTCGTCGCGGTTGGTTCCGATCGTGCCGTAATAGTTGAAGCCGTAGGATTGCTGGGCGTAACCGCCGATCATATGGGTCGGCTTGACCACGGTGCGTGTCACCGAATTATGGATGCCGCCGCGTTGGCCGGTAATCTCGGAACCCGGCACGTTCACGATCTTCTCCTGAGCGTGATACATCAGGCACATACCTTCCTTCACGCGCTGGGAGACGACCGCGCGCGCGACCAGCGCGCCATTGAGATTGTAGGCTTCGATCCAGTCGTTATCGACGATGCCGGCCTTTCTTGCGTCGATCTCGCTGATCCACACGATCGGACCGCCGCGCGACAGCGTCAGCATGAGCAGATTGTCGGTATAGGTCGAGTGGATGCCCCACTTCTGATGCGGGGTGATGAAATTCAGCACGATCTGTTTCTCGCCGTTCGGTTTGGCGTCAATGATCGGCTTGACGGTTTTCAGATCGACCGGCGGCCGGTAGACGCACAACGCCTCGCCGAACGCCCGCATCCACAGATGGTCCTGATAAAGCTGCTGGCGGCCGGACAGCGTGCGCCAGGGGATCAGTTCGTGGACGTTGGTGTAGCCGGCGCTGTAGCAGACCTTCTCGCTCTCCAGCCCCGACCAGATCGGCGACGAGATGATTTTGCGCGGTTGAGCGACAATGTCGCGGAAGCGGATCTTCTCGTCTTCCTTTGGGAGCGCGAGATGGGTGTGGTCGCGCCCGGTGGTTTTCGACAGCGCCTCCCAGGCTTTCACCGCCACCTCGCCGTTGGTCTCGGGCGCCAGCGTCAGGATCACCTCGCAGGCATCGATATCAGTCTCGATGCGGGCGAGCCCCTTGGCCGGCCCCTCCTCGCTCACCTCGCCATTGAGCCGCTTGAGGAAGTCGACCTCATGCTCGGTGTTCCAGGCCATCCCCTTGCCGCCATTGCCGAGCTTGGCCATCAGCGGTCCGAGCGAGGTAAAGCGTTTGTAGAGACCAGGGTAATCGCGCTCGATCACCGTCACCGCCGGCATGGTCTTGCCGGGCACCGGCTCGGTCTCGCCGCGCTTCCATTCCTTGACGTCCATCGCCTGCGCGATTTCGCCCGGTGTGTCGTGCAGGATCGGCGTCAGCACCACGTCCTTCTCGACGCCCAGCACTTCCGGCGCCAGCTTGGAGAACGCCTTGGCGATCGCCTTGTAAATCTCCCAGTCGCTACGCGCCTCCCACACCGGATCGACCGCCGCGGTCAGCGGGTGGATGAAGGGGTGCATGTCGGACGTGTTGAGGTCGTTCTTCTCGTACCAGGTCGCGGTCGGCAGCACGATGTCGGAATAGACACAGGTGGTCGACATGCGGAAGTCGAGCGTGACCAGTAAATCAAGCTTTCCCTCCGGCGCGTCGTCGTGCCAGGCAACCTCGGCCGGCTTCTTGGTGCCGGCCTGGCCGAGGTCCTTGCCCTGCACGCCGTGCGAAGTGCCAAGCAGATGCTTGAGAAAATATTCGTGGCCCTTGCCGGAGGAGCCGAGCAGGTTGGAGCGCCACACGAACAGATTGCGCGGCCAGTTGGCCGGATCGTCCGGGTCCTCGCACGACATTTGCAGCGCGCCGGATTTCAGCGACTTCACCACGAAGTCCTTCGCCTCCATGCCGGCGGCTTCCGCCTGCTTGGCGATGGTGAGTGGATTTTGTTTCAGCTGCGGCGCCGACGGCAGCCAGCCCATGCGCTCGGCACGCACGTTGTAGTCGATCAAAGCGCCGTCCCACGGCCCGGGCGGGGCCGTCGGCGATACGATTTCATCCACCCCGACAGTCTCGTAGCGCCACTGGTCGGTGTGCGCGTACCAGAACGAAGTCGAATTCTGCTGCCGCGGCGGCCGGCTCCAATCGAGTCCGAAGGCCAGCGGCAGCCAGCCCGATTGCGGCCGCAGCTTCTCCTGGCCGACATAGTGCGACCAGCCGCCACCCGATTGACCGACGCAGCCGCACATCACCAGCATGTTGATGACGCCGCGATAATTCATGTCGCAGTGGTACCAATGGTTCATCGCCGCGCCGATGATGACCATGGAACGGCCTTTGGTCTTTTCGGCGTTGAGCGCAAACTCGCGCGCCACTGTGATGATCTGGTCGCGCGGCACGCCGCTGATCGTCTCCGCCCAGGCCGGTGTGTAAGGCACGTTCTCGTCGTACGACTTGGCAACATGTTCGCCGCCGAAACCGCGGTCGACGCCGTAATTGGCGACGAACAGGTCGAACACGGTCGCAACCGTCGCCTCGCCCTCGGCGAGCGCGATCTTCTTCACCGGAACCTTGCGCATCAGCACACTGGGATGATCGGTGCCGGCAAAATGATCGTGCTCGCGATTGCCGAAATATGGGAACGCCACTTCGTCGAAACCGTCGTTCGAATTTGCGAGCGACAATTGCAGCGACGTGTCGCGGCCCTCGGAATCCTTCTCTTCCAGATTCCACTTGCCCTTCTCGCCCCAGCGGAAGCCGACCGAGCCGCGCGGCGCGACGACGCTCTCCGACACCTCGTCAAAAGCGACCGTCTTCCATTCCGGATTGTTGCTCTCGCCGAGAGCGCCCGCAAAGTCGGAAGCGCGCAACAGGCGGCCGGGCACCAGCTTGCCGTCTTGCGTGTCGAGCCGAACCAGCATCGGCATATCGGTATATTGCCGGGCATAATCCTCGAAATAGTCGGCCTGACGGTCGATGTAGAACTCGCGCAGAATCACGTGGCCCATCGCCATGGCGAGGGCGGAATCGGTGCCCTGCTTCACCGAGATCCACAGATCGGCAAACTTTGATGCTTCCGAATAGTCCGGGCAGATCACCACACTCTTGGCGCCGCGATAGCGCGCCTCGGTATAGAAGTGCGCGTCCGGCGTGCGGGTCTGCGGAACGTTGGAGCCCCACAGGATCAGGAAACTGGAATTGTACCAGTCGGCCAATTCCGGCACGTCGGTCTGCTCGCCCCAGGTCTGTGGCGAAGCCGGCGGCAGGTCGCAATACCAATCGTAGAACGACATGCACACGCCGCCGAGTAGCGAGAGATAGCGCGAACCGGCCGCATAGGAGACCATCGACATCGCCGGGATCGGCGAGAAGCCGATCACCCGGTCCGGACCATAGGTCTTGGCCGTATAGGCATTGGCCGCCGCGATGATCTCGGTGACCTCGTCCCAGGTCGCGCGCACGAAGCCGCCATGCCCGCGCTTGCTGGTATAGGCCGCGCGCTTGTTCGGATCCTCGACGATCGAGGCCCAGGCCGCGACCGGCTTGCGCAGCACCCGCGCCTCGCGCCACAGCTTCAGCAGCCGCGAACGCACCAGCGGATATTTCACCCGGTTGCCGGAATAAAGGTACCAGGAATAGCTCGCGCCGCGCGAACAGCCGCGCGGCTCGTGATTGGGAAGCTCCGGCCGCGTGCGCGGGTAATCGGTCTGCTGCGTCTCCCAGGTGACAATGCCACCCTTGACGTAGATTTTCCACGAGCAGGAACCGGTGCAGTTGGCGCCGTGGGTCGAGCGCACGATCTTGTCGTGCTGCCAGCGCGCGCGGTAGCCATCCTCCCAGCTGCGGTCTTCGCGCGTGGTCACGCCGTGACCATCCGAGAACGTGCCGGTGACCCGGTTGAAGAAGGTCAAGCGATCGAGAAAGTGACTCATCATCGCCCCCTTCACGCGGCCGGCTGCGCAGCGGCCGGCGCCATCGGCGTCGACGACGGCGGCGAGCCGCCGCGCTCGATGTCATAGAGCAGTCCGCCGCGACGGGTGTAGAAACCCCACGTCACGACCACGCAGGTGACGTAGAAGATCAGGAAGCCCCACAACGCCACTTCCGGCCCGCCGGTGAGCGAGATCGAGGTGCCATAGCTCTTCGGAATGAAGAACGCTCCATAGGCCGCGATCGCCGAGGTGAAGCCGATGATCGCTGCGGCTTCCATCTCGGCCTGCCGTGCGCGTTCCGCCACACTCATGCCGGGCTCAAGCCGCGAAATTTCCTGGCGCATAATCGCCGGGATCATCTGGAAGGTCGAAGCATTGCCCACGCCTGTCGCGAAGAACAGGATCATGAACATCGCAAAGAAGCCCCAGAACGCGCCCGGCTGATCCTTGATGCCGAGGAAATAGAGCACGCCCGCCACCGCCGCGATCATCAGACCGAACACCCAAAAGGTCACCCGCCCGCCGCCATAACGGTCCGACATCCAGCCGGTTGCCGAGCGCGACAGTGCTCCGATCAACGGGCCGAGGAAGACGAACTTGAGCGAGTCGACCTGCGGGAACTGGGTCTTGGCGAGCAGCGGGAAGCCCGCCGAATAGCCGATGAAAGACCCGAAGGTGCCGGTATAGAGCCAGCACATGATCCAGTTGTGTTTGCGCTGGAAGATCACGGCCTGATCAGTGAACGACGCCTTCATGGCCGCAATGTCGTTCATGCCAAACCAGGCGGCGATCGCCGCAATGGCAATGAACGGCACCCAGATGAAGCCGGCATTCTGCAGCCAGAGCTGGGTCGTCTGATCGCCCGCGCCGGCCGTCTGCGGGTCGCCGCCGAGCCAGCTGAACACGCCGGCCGTGATCACCAGCGGAATCACGAACTGCACCACGCTGACGCCGAGATTGCCGAGCCCGGCATTGAGCGCGAGCGCGTTGCCTTTCTCCGCCTTCGGGAAGAAGAAACTGATATTGGCCATCGACGAGGCGAAGTTGCCGCCGCCAAAGCCGCACAACAGGGCGAGCAAGAGAAAGATGATGTAGGGCGTATCGGGATTCTGCACGGCAAAGCCGATGCCGAGCGCCGGGATCATCAGCGACCAGGTCGAAAGCGTGGTCCACATCCGCCCGCCGAAGATCGGCGGCATGAACGAGTAGAAGATGCGTAGGGTCGCGCCGGAGAGCCCCGGCATCGCCGCGAGCCAGAACAGCTGATCGGTCGTGAACTTGAATCCGACCGCCGGCAGTTTGGCGACCACCACCGACCACACCATCCACACCGCGAAGGCGAGCAGAAGCGCGGGAATCGAGATCCAGAGGTTGCGCTGCGCGATCGCTCGTCCCTTGCTTCGCCAGAAATCCTTGTCTTCCGGCTTCCACTCCTCCAGCACATGGCCGGCGAGCGCGCCGATTTGTTTCTCGCCATGGATCGGCTGCATTTCCGGCAGTTCAGGCAGCTTGGCCAGCGCACCGCCGGCCGCCTCCTGCTCCATGCGGCGGATCGCGAAGTGCATCCACGTCAGTGCCACGGCCGAGATCACGAACAGCAGCATGAAGCAGCTGGTCCAGATGCCGGTGAGATCGTTGAGCACGCCGAAGGCGATCGGCAGCACAAAGCCGCCGAGCCCGCCGATCATGCCGACTAGCCCGCCGACCGAGCCGACATTGCCGGGATAGTAGACGGGGATGTGCTTGTAGACCGCAGCCTTGCCTAGGCTCATGAAGAAGCCGAGGATAAAGATCAGGACAGTGAAGGTGACGACACCGGTTTCCATATGGAAGGAGATCGGACCGGTAATGCCCTTCACGGTATATTGCGTCGGCGGATAGGACAGCACGAACGTAACCACCGCCGAAACGCCGAACATCCAGTACATCACCCGCCGCGCGCCGTATTTGTCGGAGAGATGTCCGCCATAGGCGCGGAAGATGCTTGCCGGAATTGAATAGGCCGCGCCCAGCATGCCGGCGGTTTCGATATCGAGGCCGTATGCGCCGATCAGGTAGCGCGGCAACCACAACGCAAGCGCCACGAACGCGCCGAACACAAAGAAGTAATAGAGCGAAAAGCGCCAGACCTGGATGTTCTTCAACGGTTCCAGTTCAAGCCAGGTACTCTTTGCCTTCTCGCCGCGGCGGCGCCGTTGCTGCAGCACTGGATCGTCGGTGGTGGTGAACCAGAAAATTACCGCCATGACGGCAATCACCAGCGCCCAGACCTGCGCCACCATGTGCCAGCCGTAGGCGACGAGCACGAACGGCGCGACAAACTTGGTGACGGCCGCACCGACATTGCCGGCGCCGAAAATGCCGAGCGCGGTGCCCTGCTTTTCCAATGGATAGAAGCGCGCGACATAGGCGACACCGACCGCGAACGATCCGCCCGCAACACCGATGCCGAGCGCGGCGACCAGCATTTGGGGATAGGTCGTGGCATAGGTCAAAAGCCAGGTCGCGACCGCGGCCGCCAGCATCGTGACGGTGTAGACGATCCGGCCGCCGTACTGGTCGGTCCAGATGCCGAGAAATATCCGCACCAACGATCCCGTCAGGATCGGCGTGCCGACCAGCAACCCGAACTCGGTCTCGTTCAGCCCGAGATCGCGTTTGATCTGAATGCCGATGATCGAAAAGATGGTCCACACCGCAAAGCAAACGGTGAAGGCAATGGTGGACATCCACAGGGCGGATTGCTGCCCTTGCGGCGGCGTCGTCGATTTGTCAGGCATGAATTGAGGCTCCGGTCGTCAACGTCAAAGAGTTCGACGCAACGATCTTTTACGGAGTCTCATTGATAGGCTTTGAGATACATCAAGAATGCGTATTTCAACTTACAACAATAGAAATATACGAAGCTGATAAATCTCAATACTTAATTTGATTAATAATAATACTTCGATTGATCATTCAATTTGTATCATTTGACATTCATCAAGCGAACGGCAGAATCATTCTACTAGGGTGGCCTCAAGTGATGCCGGTCGAATCGGTGCCGTGATCGGCATCCGCGGCAATTGAGGACCGGGTGAAAGAGCGCGGCCGTCGATTCTGGCCAGCGGCGGATCGTCATGGGAGGCCACGCGTGCGCCGAAACGACCGCGATATCATTCGGTCCTTGCCGCTGTTTCGCGATGTCTCAGATTCGCATTTCGACGAACTGGTCGGCGCGGCATTCCTGCAACGCTTCCCGCAGCATGTGGTGCTGATCCGGGAAGGCGAACTGCCCGACTTCCTGCACATCGTCGTCGACGGCATTGTCGAATTATTCTCCAACTACGGCGAACGCGAAACGACGATCGACGTCATTCGCCCGGTCACGACATTTATTCTGGCGGCGGTCATTCGCGACAAAGTTTATTTGAAATCGGCTCGCACATTGGCACCAGCCAGCATTTTGATGATTCCCGCCGCGATGGTCCGTGATGTCTTCGGTCGCGATGCCGCCTTTGCCCGTGCAATTGTGAGCGAACTTGCCGAGCGCTATCGCGGTGTGGTCCACGCGCTGAAAAATCAGAAACTGCGCACGAGCGCCGAACGCCTGGCAAACTGGATTCTGGCGTCCGACCACAAACAGGGCGGTACCGGCCGTGTTGTTCTGGACTATGACAAGCGGACCCTGGCGCTTCAGCTCGGCATGACGCCGGAAAATCTGTCGCGCAGCCTGACCGTTTTGGCGCAACACGGGGTGGAGGGCCAGGGCCGCGAAGTCATCATCAGTAATCCGGAAGCGCTGCGACGCTGGGCAAAGCCGGACCCGCTCATTGACGGCTAGAGTATGATCCGGAAAAGCATGCCCTCGGGCTTGACCCGAGGGTTGCAGACTTTTCCGATAAGCCTGCCACCAATCTCGGGTTAACCAGAGATTGGAATGATAAATGTGCAAGTCGGGTCATCCCGACTTGCAGCGGGCTTGGCCCGAGGGATTATACGACAAACCAAGATATTAGATGGTCACTGCGATTCAACCTGCCCAAATTGCACACTAGAGCAACTTTCTGCCTTGAGGTGGCACCGCGATTGCGGTGCCACCTCAAGGCAGAATGATCTAGCCAGCCCCGGCATTAAGCGTTGCCGAAGAAACGAGCGCGCCTGGGTCACAGTTAAATCATCACACCGTGAAATTCCGCTCCAACGTGTCCCAGGCGTCGGGATACTCGCCATCCAGCAATTGCATGTTGGAGGCATAGCCGGTCGGGCTTAGCGGATAGCGGGTCTCGAACATGAAGGCCATGGTGCCGGCGAGTTTCTCCGGCTCGAGTTTCTTTTCGCTGGCGCGTGCGAACGCCTCGGCATCCGGGCCATGCGCGATCAGCGCATTGTGCAGGCTCATGCCGCCCGGCTTGAATCCTTCCGGCTTGGCGTCATAGGCGCCATAGATCAGCCCCATGAATTCGCTCATCACGTTCATGTGGTACCAGGGCGGCCGGAACGAATCCTCCATCACAAGCCAGCGCTCCGGGAAAATCACGAAGTCGACATTGGCCGTTCCCGGTGTGTCGGACGCGGACGTCAGGACGGTGAAGATCGACGGGTCGGGGTGATCAAACAGGGTCGAACCGACCGGCGAAAACCGCCGCAGGTCGTATTTGTAGGGCACGAAATTTCCGTGCCAGGCGACCACGTCGAGCGGTGACTGGTCGATCCGCGTCACATAGAACTGGCCGAGCGATTTCACGTAAAGCTCGCAGGCGGTCTCCTTGTCCTCGTAGCCGGCGACCGGCGCAAGGAAATCGCGTGCGTTGGCAAGACAGTTGGCGCCGATCGGGCCGCGCTCCGGTAATGTCAGATAGGCGCCATAGTTTTCGCAAACATAACCACGCGCCGGCCCGTTCGGCAGGTCGACCTTGAACTTCATGCCCTTCGGCACGACCACGATATCGCCGGGAATGGCATCGATGACGCCGCATTCTGTGAACACCCGGATCGTGTTCACCTGCGGCACCAGCAGCATTTCACCATCGACATTGTAGAAGTACTTGTTGTCCATCGACATGTTGGCGACGTAGACATGGCTCGCCATGCCGAGTTGCAGATACACGTCTCCGCAGGTCGCGATGGTCCGAAGACCGCTTAAGAAATCGCAAGGCTCTGGCGGAATGTCGATCGGATGCCAGCGCATCTGCCCGATCGGCAGGCTGCTTTCATCCCGGCAGGGCGCGGTGCGGACGAGTCCTAAATCAACAAGTTTGAAACCCCGGCCATGCTTCACCGACGGGCGGATTCGATAGAACCAGGTGCGCTTGTTTGAGTGACGCGGCGCAGTAAAGGCCGAGCCGGACAATTGCTCCGCGTAAAGGCCGAGCGGCGGACGCTGCGGCGAGTTCCGACCAATCGGCAATGCGCCGGGCTGCGCCTCGGTCGCGAACGAATTGCCGAAGCCTGTCATGTAGGCGCGCTGCCCGGACTGCGGTGAACGCACAACCTCGAGGGGATCAAACCGTTCGATGACGTTCATGATATCACCTCCATCACATGCGACCGGCCGCGGCGGCCGCGCCGGTCAACCGCGCACGATCTTCTGATCGATCGCGCCGAAGATACTCTTGCCGTTGTCGTCAATCATCTCGATTCGCACCCGGTCGCCGAATTTGAGGAACGGCGTTACCGATTTGCCATGCTCGATCTCTTCATTGGCCCGCATTTCCGCGATGCACGAAGACCCCTGGCTCTCGTCCTTGTTGGCGACGGTGCCGGCACCGAGAATGGTCCCGGCTGACAGATTGCGGGTGCGCGCGGCATGGGCGACCAGTTGCGGATAGGTAAAATACATGTCCCGGCCGGCATGCGGCGACCCAACCTTCTTGCCGTTGACCGAGGAGTGAAGCTGCAGGTTGAGCTTCTCGCCATCCCATTGCGGCAGTTCATCGATCGTCACCGCCACCGGCGAAAAGCCGGACGTCGGCTTGGCCTGCAGAAAGCCGAACCCCTTCGGCAGTTCGGTGCGGGTCAGGCTGCGCAGCGTGTAGTCGTTGAGCACCATCACCAGCTTGATGTGCTTGCTGGCCTCCGCCGCCTTGGTACCCATCGGCACGTCATCGAGCACCACCGCGACCTCCGCCTCAAAATCGATGCCGAGTTCCTCCGACGGAAAGGGCATGTCGTCGGCCGGCCCGATGAACCGGTCTGAAACGGCCTGATACATCAGCGGCTCGGTCTCGAAGTTCGGTGGCATCGCCGCACCGCGCGCCTTGCGCGCCTTCTGCATGTGGCTGAGATAGACCGAGCCATCGAGAAACTGATAGGCGCGCGGAAACGGACTTTCAGCCTGCTCAACCAAGAACGGCTCTGCACCCGCCACCGTTCCGGAATTCAAGGCATCATAGACCGCCTTGAGCTTGGGCGCGACCGCATCCCACGCCTCGATCGCCTGCTGCATGGTGGCTGCGATCTGCGGGACCCGCACGCAGGTCTTGAGGTCCCGGTCGACCACGGCGAGAGTGCCGTCGCGGGTGCCGTTTTTCAGGCTCGCCAACTTCATTTCGACTCCATTGCCTTTCCGATCGATGCACGAGCATCGACACCAAATCTTGTTTCGTTACTGTCGGACATCACACTATCCGGCTGTATCCTCAGCCGCAAAATGCGCCGAACAATTCAGTCCGCAACCCACCTGGCCGGTCGCGCCGGCCAGGTCGTATTTCTCACTCCAGCAATTTCGTATCAACCGCCAAGTTGCCGACGCCTACTTGACCAAACCGGCCCGCTTTAGCACGTCGCTCCACTTAACGATGTCATTCTTGATGAAGGTCGCAAATTCAGCCGGTGTGGTTCCAAGCGGATCAATGCCTTGGGCATCGAGTGCCTTGCCGACGTCATCCGTCTTCAGGGCCGCGTTCGCGGTTGCGGACAATTTATCGACAATCGCACTTGGTGTTCCCGCCGGAGCAAACAGGCCGATCCAAATGCCGGCGTCAAATCCGGGCATGCCTTGCTCGGCCATGGTCGGAATGTTCGGCAATTGGCGGGCGCGTTTCGGCTGCGCCACACCGAGCGCCCGCAGCGTGCCCTTGTTGACATGCGGCATGGTCGTCGCCGCGACGTTGAAGGTCATGGTGATGCGACCGGCGAGCAGATCGGTAAGGGTCTGATTGCTGCCGCCTTGATAGTGGACCGCCAAAACCTTCAGGCCGGATTTCAGGTTAAACAGTTCGGCCGCAAGGTGGCTCGCGGTGCCCGCTCCGGAAGTGCCGAATGAGTATTTGTCCGGGTTCTTCTTGATAAGGGCAATAAGCTCTTGAACGTTCTTTGCCGGCACGGACGGGTGTACGACCAGGACATTGGGCACCACACCGAGCAGACTGATCGCCGCCATGTTTTCCCGCAGATCAAATTTCATTTTTTTGCGAATGGGAACCAGTGTCTGTGCGATCGTGCCCATGAACAAGGTATAGCCATCGTTTGGGGCCTTCGCCACGGTTTCCGCCGCGATCATGCTGCTGTTTCCGGTTCGATTTTCGACAACGACCGTTTGACCGAGAGTCTTCTCGATATGCTTGCCCACCAGGCGCGCGAGCGTGTCGGCCGTGGAGCCGGGACCAAACCCAACCAGGAGCTTGATCGGCTTGGTGGGATATTGCTGCGCTTGCGACGCATTTGGCCCGCCAAATACGATGGCGGCCGACACCAGGACGGGCACCATTCTCAAAAAAATTCGACGTCTCATGGGGGTTCTCCCTGTGCGATCGGTGATTTTTTGTTCCGCAAACGGTGTGTCGCGGCATAATTACAACGGATCGAGGCTTATTGCGCAGGCCGCTCCATCTCAACGTTAATAGACGTTAATTGAGAATCGCTGTGTCTTAGCGTGCCCACGCTGCATCGGAACTAAGCGGCTTTGCCAACAGATGTCTGTCACAACACCTTGTGACAGCGCGCCGGTCTGCAGGTATCGTTTTCCGAGCTTAGCCGTATTTTTCTACATAGGCCGCTCGCCGCCGGCGCAGATCATCAACAATCCGGCTGCCCTCGCTGGCATACACATCAGCTTCGTCGGCTGATGGCCCAACCCGTGCCGCGCCATAGCTCGGACGCGCCTGTAACGCGTCCCACCAGGACTGGGTCAACGGACGTTCATCGAGCCAGACCGGCAGTAGCCTCAAACCATCCAACCGGGCGACAAAGGCTGCCAGGTTGACCTCCGCCAAGGTGAACAGGTCGCCCATCAGCCACGGGCGCCCGTCGTCAAGTGCGGATTCAATATTGCCGAATATGCGCTCCCAGGCCGCGACGGCCCGCAAGGCATAGGGCGAATCCAGACCCCCGAAGACGCATGATTGTTGGCGCTGCGTCCGCTCGATATCGGTCTGGCCATCCCAATAGGCAGCCCGGTCCGAATCGCTCATGTCCATGAGCTTCTTTCGGAATACCGCGGTGAAACTCAGTGATGCGATGCCCTGAAAACCGGATTCATCGGTATCCTTGATGACCTCCTGCATATGGGCAACCGCAACACGGTCGCGAGGCTTGAGCGGAAATTCCGTTTTCAGATCGTCCAGATAATCGCAAATGATGGACAATTCACGGATGACCTGGCCGTCGTGGACCAGGGTTGGAACCTGCGCCTTGGGATTCAGCTTGAGATAGTCCGGACTGAATTGTTCGCGCTTGAACAAATTGATGTGGTGCGGAACCCAGTCGGTGATCTGCTTTTCCGCCAACGCCATGACGGCGCGTTCCGAGCAAATCGAATTCTCGTAATAATAAAGCTCTAGCACGGCGCTACCCTCCCGGACCTTGTCGTCGGCCCATCAGAACTGCCACAAATGACGGCGGAAATATTGCCATGACGCCTGGAGGCGCCTCACGAGCGGATTGCCATCCGTCCACCAATCCGGCGGCGCCGGCCTCCCTCCGCCAAATCTCGCTCTTCGAGACGACCGGCGAAACCGTAGTTGAATGACAGGGACGGTCGGTCACACCCGCATGTGACAGCATCAGCTTGCACCGCCGTTTGGCCGCGCGCCGGATAACCGATTTTGATCATCCCTGTTAGTTGGCAAAGCGCCCAGTTGTGGATTTATTTCCTACTCTCACTGCGGCAATCGCGGGAATTCAATCGCCGCGGCAGCAATGCTAAAGCTGGTAACGGCGGGCCACTCAGCCCGTTGGGAGGACTTGTCCATGGAGATTCACCCCCTCGAGCGCACCGGTCCCGCTCCGGCGGTCAGCCGGCACTTTGCCCCGCTGGTCTCGGCGCTCGGCTCCGCCACTTTCGAACCGCTGTTTTTCGGCCTCGCACGCGAACTGGCCCGTTGCGAGCATGTCACGCTGTTTGCCCACGGGGGGACGGCGAAACCACGGGTGCTTCTGGCGGCCAATAGCGGCCCGACGCGGGTCGCCCGCGAGGTCGCCCGCAAATATGTCGACCATTATTGGCGGCACGACCCGGCACGGCGCGTCACCAAACTCGCGGCTGCCGGCATCTGCATGCACGTCGGCAATACCGAGATCGCCGATGATGACTATCGTCGCGATTGTTACACCTCCGTCGGCCTGGGCAGCCGCGTCTCTTTTCTCAAGCGACAAGCCGCCGAAGTGTTGCAACTCAACCTTTATCGCGCTGCGCCATGGCAGGGTGCCCGGCCGGGCGACGTCGATCTTGGCACCCATGTCGAAGTGTTGCTGGCGCTAGTCCTCAAGCACAACGCGCTCGACACCGCGGCGGGCAGCGACCGGCAGCAGGACCTGCCGCGCGATCGCCTGCGCGCAAAGGCCCCTGCCCTGACCGCACGCGAGCTTGATGTCTGCGCCGCCATTTTCAACGGCATGACCTCGGAGGCGATCGCGCTCGATCTCGGCATCAGCATCAACACGGTGCTGACCTATCGCAAGCGCGCCTATGCCCGGCTTGGAATCACCAGCCAAAATGAATTGATGCGGATCGCGCTCGGCCCACTCAATTGATGGTGCTGTCCGGTTTCCAGGCTGTGGGCTCTTGATCAAAAATAATGGACCGCGGCGCGCCGCGGTCCATCGAAAATCAAGCCCGAAAAATCAAGTCATACAACTTGCGCGCTACGACTTCGGCATCAGGCCGATTTCCTTGTAGTATTTGATGGCACCCGGGATGGAACTGCGTGCCCTGGACCGGCTTGGCCATCTTGCTGGGATCGAGCAGATTGAATGCCCGGAAAGTCTTCGCCAGCTTCGGCTTGCCGTCATGCAACGCCTTGGTAACGTCGTAGACGACATCGTCCGACATTTTCGGATTGGCGAAAAAGACCATGTCGAAGGCGACCAGTTCAGTCGGCTTGGTAAGACCCTCGATATTCCGCGCTGGCTTGACCTCGAGCGTGTAGGCCCCGGGCAGCCAGGCCTGCGTCCGCTTCATCGCTTCCGGTGACGTATCGACCGGCAGAATGCGCAAACCGCCAACGCTGGCGGAGGCCTGTTTGACCACCGCCGAGCCGACGGCGAAGAACAGCGCGTCCGTCTTGCCGGCGATGAAGTCGCTGGCGGAGGTCCTGACATTGGGGGTCAGAACCTCGGTAACGTCCTTGTATGTCAATCCGGCATTGGCGAGATGCGCGGCAATGATCCGCTTGATGGTTTTTTGAGCGTTGAAGCCGCCGGCAATGCGTTTGCCTTTCAGATCCTTCAGGCTCTTGATGTCGGAATCGGCGCGCACGTGCATGGCGACGCGATACGGGATCAGCGAGCCGACCACGCGAATGTTCTTATGCGGTCCCTGCTTCTCATAATCGCCGGTACCGGTCACGAAGAACGTCAGGTCGAACGAATTCGACATGCCGAAGTCGGCATCGCCGGCGTCGACGGGTCCGTGCCCCTGCTGATTCTGCGCCTGGATGACGGCGCGGTGCTTGGTGTCTTCGGTGATGATTTTCGCCATCGCCGCACCTGCTGAATTGGTAAAGGACCCAGCCGGCGTCGTTGAAATGCTGATCGTTTGCGCGCTGGCCGCACAAACCAAAAACGGCGCAACAAGCAGCCCCGTCATGAGACCAGCCACACCAAGACCCGACATCTTCATTGCGCATCCTCCCACTTCACCGCATCGCACCTTTTCTGTACCGGCATGCGGTATGTTTCAAAATCAAGGAAGCGAAATACTACTCTGTTGCGACCGCTTTACAACGCCGTCGGATGTCGCAGCGACTGATGAGCTCCCACGACACCACATTTTAGGAACCTATCAATAACGCCCCGTGCGAAACCGATCATAAAAAGTAATTGCAGCAGCGGATCGCGCCACCACCCATCAAAAACTGTTCCTCCCTGCGTGCCGCGCGATCATTTGACTTTCCAGTCGAAGGACCTCGATATGCCAACCGCCGTCAAATTCGGTTGATCGGCGTAACCGCGACCTTTAGAAAATCGCAAGTTCGGGAGGATCGCCTTTGTCAGCCAGTGTCGAACCGGAAGCCGGCCTAACCAGCTCGCAACCCAAGGCTGCCTGCGATCTCGATCGCTTTCGCCTGCGCCGCTTCGTCGACCAATTGGTGGAACGCGGCGAATGCGAAGTCCACGACCGCCCGATCGACCTTATCGACATCGCCGCCGTGCTCGACGGCAACCCACGCGCGACCTTGTTCAAGTCGGCCGGTCCGGAAAAGGCGGAGTTGGTCGGCAATGTCATGGGCACCCGCCGCCGCCTCGCGCTGGCGCTGGAGACCGAGGAGCGGGAGCTGCTGACAACGCTCAGCCGCCGGCTGGACAATCTGATCGCGCCCATCAAATTCGCCTCATCCGACGCGCCGGTTCATGATGTTATGCTGCGCGGCGAGGACGCCGACCTCTGTGCGCTGCCGGTTCACCTGCAGCATGGCCTCGACGGCGCGCCGTACATCTCAGCCAGTCTCGATTTCGCGGTGTTTCCGGCCAACGGCTTCACCAATATCGGCTGCCGCCGGATTATGCTGCGCGGCCCGCGCCAGGCCGGCATCGACCTGATCGCGCCGAGCGATCTGCGCGCCATCTATTTGGAAGCCGCGGCACGCAAGGAGCCCCTGCCGGTCGCCTACGTGATCGGCTCGCATCCCGCCGACTATATCGCGGCGATGATGGCCTTGCCGTCGGTCGATGAGTATCACGTCATGGGCGCGGTACGTGGCGCAGCGGTGCCGATCGTCAAGTGCGTGACAAACGATGTCTGGGTGCCGGCCGACGCTGAATACGTGCTCGAAGGCTATCTCGATCCGCGCGGGCACACCGAGCCCGAAGGCCCCTACGGCGAATATGTCGGCTATTACGGGCTGGTCAAACAAAACCCGGTTTTCCATCTGACCGCGGTCACCCACCGCAAGGACGCGCTGTTTCAGACCGCGACCATCGGCGGGCGCCATCTCGCGCTTACCGACACCGCGCAACTCACCACCATCAAGACCGAGGCCGCCGCCTGGGCCGCGCTTGAGACAGCGGTGCGCGAACCGCTTGCGGTGTATGCCACACCGGCAAGCGGCGGCATGTACAACATCCGACTCTCGCTGCGCCAGCGTGTGCCTGGAGAGGCGCGCAACGCCATCGCCGCTGTTTTTAGTTCGCGCGCCGATGCCAAGCACGTCTTCGTCTTTGACCCCGACATCGACATCTTCTCCCATGATCAAACCGAGTGGGCATTGGCGACCCGGTTTCAGCCAGATCGCGATCTCGTTGTCGCCGGCGGCTTCCGCTGCGTTCCTCTCGATCCGTCGCTCGGCGGCGCCCGCGTCGGATCAAAGGCCGGCTTCGATTGCACCATTCCCTTCGGTAAGAGCGAGTCGCTGGAATTCTCCGTCCCGGCACCGCCCGTATTGGCAAAAGCCGAGCGTCACGCATCGGTCCGCGAGGTTCTGGCAGGCGGCCCGGCCAGTTTTCTGGAACTGATGGCGGCCGCACAAAGCCGCGACGGCCGCGAACTGGTTCGCGAACTCGACGTGCTTTATTCCGAGCACCGCCTCGGCCGCCAGAGTGACGGCCGTTACGTCCTGAAAGACAGGACCTGACAGCAAGACCGCTGCGGCGGCTTTACCTGATTTGGTTTTGATGAAATGACACAGTTCGGAATTGGCCAACCCGTTCGCCGCAAGGAAGACCAGCGGCTGCTGACCGGTCGCGGCGCGTTCAGCGATGATCTCAATCTGCCGAACCAGGCCTATGCGCACGTGTTGCGCTCGCCGCATGCGCATGCGCGGTTGGGAAACATCGACGCCTCGGCGGCGCTACAGCGGCCCGGCGTGATCGCAGTGCTGACCGGACGCGATTATCTCGCCGACGCACTTGCGCCAATTCCGAACAATCCGGTTCCACCCGACCTGCCGTTGAAAAATCTCGATGGTTCGCCGGTCGTCGTGCCGCCGGACTATCCGCTCGCCATCGGCAAGGTCCGCCATGTCGGCGAAGGCGTCGCGCTCATTATCGCGGAATCGCGCGTTGCCGCGATCGATGCGGCCGAACACATTGCCGTCGACTATGAGCCGCTGCCGGCGATCGTCGATCCGCAAGGCGCACGCGCACTTGGCGCGCCGGCGGTCTGGGATGACGCCCCCAACAACGTCTGCGTCGACGGCGAGCGCGGCGACGCCGCCGCGGTCGATGCCGCGTTTGCGCAGGCGGCCCACATCACCCGGCTCGATCTTTATAACAACCGCGTCAATGGTATCCCGCTGGAACCCGGAGCCGCGATCGGCGATTGCGATACCGCGTCGGGACAACTCACACTGCACGCTCCCGGTCAGGGCATCCTGATCCAGAAGCGCGCGCTGTGCGGCGTATTCAATGTCAGCGACGACGCAGTCCGGGTCATTTGCCGTGACGTCGGCGGCGGCTATGGCACGCGCAATCTGATCTACCGCGAGCATGTGCTGGTGGTCTGGGCAGCACGGCGGCTCGGCCGCCCGGTCAAATGGCGCGGCGACCGCAGCGAATCGTTCGTGAGCGATCCCTACGGCCGCGACCTGACCAGCCATGCCGAACTTGCGCTCGACAGCAAGGGCAAGTTTCTGGCGATCCGCGCCCACAACATTGCCAATATCGGCTCGCAATGCCTGCATCTGGTACCGCTGGTGCGCGGCGCGGCGGTCACCAACGGCGTCTATGTCATTCCAGCCATTTATGTGCGGCTGACCGCGGTTTTCACCAACACGGTGCCGACATCGACCTACCGCGGCGCCGGCCGTCCGGAATCGATCTTCATCATCGAGCGGCTGATCGACACCGCTGCGACGGAAATGGGAATCGACCGTATCAAATTGCGGCAAAGGAATTTCATCAAGCCCGACGCCTTGCCCTATGTCAGCCCGCTGACGACGCGCTACGACAGCGGCGAATTCAACATCAATATGAATCGGGCGCTTGAACGCGCCGACGCGGCGGGATTTCCCGCGCGCCGCCGGGAAGCGAAGAAGCGCGGCAAGCTGCGGGGCTTCGGGTTCGGCAACTACATCGAGACCGCGACCGGGATTCCGCACGAACGCGCGGTGGTCAAGGTGCTGCCCGAAGGCCGCGTCGATATCACCCTCGGCACCCAGGCGAGCGGCCAGGGCCACGAGACCGCGTTCGCGCAACTGATTCATGATTGGCTTGGGGTTCCGTTCGACGACATCACGCTGCTGCATGGCGACACCGACATCGTGCGGATGGGCTCAGGCTCGCATTCCTCGCGCTCGCTGCGGCTCGGCGGCCTGCTGCTCGGCCGCGCCTGCGATGAGATCGTCGCGCGCGGCAGGAAGCTCACCGCGCGCGCCATGCAGGCCGATGAATCGGAAATCGAGTTTTCCGGCGGTCGTTTTAACGTCCGCGGAACCGACCGCGCAATCGGCCTGTTCGAGGCCGCCCGCCTCGCCGACGAGTTGGCCGAACCGTCGCTCGCCCTTGAGGCGACCTCGGACATCACAACGATGCTGCCGACATTCCCGAACGGCTGCCATGTCTGTGAACTCGAAGTCGATCCGGCGACCGGCGCGGTGACAATCGAGCGTTATACCGCGGTGGACGATGTCGGCCGCGTCATCAATCCGCTGCTGGTCGACGGCCAGAACTCACGGCAGCACCGTGCAGGGCGCGGGACAGGCGCTGATGGAAGATTGCGTCTACGACCGCAGTTCCGGCCAATTGCTCAGCGGGTCGTTCATGGACTACACCATGCCGCGCGCCGACATGTTCCCGCCGTTCCAGGTCGAAAACAACGAAGTGCCGGCGCCGAACAATCCGCTCGGCGTCAAGGGCGCCGGCGAAGGCGGCTCGACCGGCGCTCCGCCGGCCATCATCAATGCCGTCGTCGATGCTCTGAAAGATTTCGGCGTGCGCAATGTCACCATGCCGGCGACATCCGAGCGCATCTGGCAGGCAATGCATCCGGGAGGCCGCAGTGAGTGATTTTGTTGTTTGCAAGACCGATGGACCGATCACGACCATCACCTTGAACCGGCCTGAGCTCGGCAACGCCATCAGCAACGAGATGGGCGGCGAGATCGCCGCCATGCTCGAGGCCACCCGCGATTCTCACGTCATCGTTCTGCGTGGCGCCGGCGACGACTTCTGCCTGGGCCGAGACACCGCCGCGCTCAAGGCCGCCGGGCCGCTGAAAACCGCAATCGATGTGCGCCGTGGCAATACCGAGCCGGCGCTGGCGCTCTATGCCGCCTTCCGCCGCGTTCCCGCTCCCGTCATTGCTGTTGTGCAGGGACGGGCCGTCGGGCTCGGCTGTTCGCTGGCGGCCCTTTGCGACATCACCATCGCGGCGGACAATGCACAATTCCAGCTTCCCGAAATGGACCACGGCATCCCGCCATGCCTTGCCATGTCGGCATTGCTCGGAAATTTGGCCCCGAAGGCGATCGCCTATCTGGTCTATTCGACCGAAATCATCGACGCTGATCGCGCATTGGCGATGGGTCTGGTGAGCCGCCTCGTTCCGGCCGCGACGCTTGAGGCGGAAGCCGCGGCCTTTATCAAGAAAACCGTTGCGCGCAATCCCGCGGCCCTGCCGGCGGTGAAAGAGTATTTGAAGTCGGCGCCGCGCATGGACCCGCAGGCCGCTTCGGACTTTGGCAGCAACCTGCTCGCCGGCGTGATGTCGTCAACGCTGGGGCACTAGCGCATGATCCGGAAAAGGTGCGGACTTTTCCGATAGAGATCATACGACAAACCAAGATCTTAGATGGTCACTGCAATTCAATCTGCCTGAATCTCTCTCGAGAGCATTTCCAAGCGAAGTGGAAACCGGTTCGCCGGCCGGAAATGCGACAGCACAAGGCGATAGAGCGCTTTCATTTATCTCCTTAAATTGAAAGCGCCCGAAGGCCGACCAATCGTCCGACGGCAACAACCAAAAATTGTAGAGATCAAAACGTCGATCCATTTTCGTGCAAGCGGGAACGGCGGCCGCCCACCTGCCGTATCCGGGTAGGGATCGCGCAAAGCCTTGGCAATTTTTTGAAAAAAAAGGCATTCTTTCTCTGTAGATCGCATGCAATTGCGCTGTGGGGACCAGTTGCGAGCGCGGCATGTTTCCAGCGTGACATGATCGGCGTGAACCTTGTTGCCGTCGCGTGCGTCAAATCACAGACGGGTGCGGAATTTCGGATGTCCGGGGGAGGAGATGCATTTCATCTTACAGGCTGTGCGCTGGATCGGCCTGGCCGTCGTGCTCGGCACAGCCTTGATCGGCTCGCGTGCCGAAGCGCAGCAGCGGGTCGCGCTGGTCATCGGCAATGGCGCCTATCGCAATGTCCCGGTCCTGACCAATCCCCCAAATGATGCCAGCGAAATCGGCAAGACGCTCAAGCGCCTGGGCTTCTCCGTTGCGCAGGTCAAGGACGGTAATTACGACGACATTCGCCGCGCGCTCCTGACGTTCGGCCGCAAGGCGCGTACGGCGGAGATCGCCGTGGTGTTCTATGCCGGCCATGGTATCGAGATCGGCGGCGAGAACTGGCTCATCCCGATCGACGCGGAACTGCGCAACGACATCGACGTCGATCATGAAGCGATCGGCCTCAAAAGCATCCTGGGAACGGTGGAGAGCGCGTCGAAACTCGGTTTGGTAATTCTGGATGCCTGCCGCAACAACCCGTTCGCGTCCAAGATGAAGCGCTCGATCCGCACCCGCTCTGTCGGGCGGGGTCTTGCCAGCATCGAGCCGGCTGCGAATGTGCTGGTCGCTTATGCCGCGAAAGATGGCACAACGGCGGCGGATGGTGACGGCCGCAACAGCCCATTCACGACAGCGCTGCTCAAATACCTAGAAACACCCGGGCTCGAAATCAACTTCCTGTTCCGCAACGTCCGCGACGATGTGTTCGCCGGCACCAAGCATGAGCAATTGCCGTTCGTCTATGGCTCGCTGTCGCGTGAACGTATTTATCTGAAGGACGCATTGCCGGCGGGGCCGAGCTCGGATGAAATGGCTTGGCTGCTGCTCAAGGATACCAGTGATCCGGCGGCGCTGCGGCGCTTCCTCGAGCAGTTCCCGAAGAGTGCGATGCGGCAACAGGCCGCTGCGCGGATTGCGGCGCTCAAGGCGGAAATCGCCAGCAGGCCCAAGCCACCCGTCGGACCGGGTCCGGACGAAGTCACCTGGGCGTTCGTCAAGGACACCAAGGATCAGTCCGCGCTGCGCCGCTTCATCGAGCAGTTCCCAAAAAGTCCGATGCGCTCGCAGGCCGCAACCCGGATCGCGGCTCTGGCCGCCGAAATTGCGGCCCAACCAAAACCCACGCCGATGCCGGCGGCCGATGAAATCGCCTGGGGTGTGTTGCAGGAAACCAAAGACAGCGGCCAATTGAAGCTGTTCATCAACCGCTTCCCGGCGAGCGCACGCCGCGCGGAAGCGGAAAAGCGCATCGCCGCGCTCGAAAGCGATGCCGCGGCTGCGGCTGTAGCGGCGGCCGCCGCCGAGCGGGCCCGGCAGAACGCGCCGGTGAAACTGGACCGGCGCGAAATCGCGCGGTATCTGCAATTCGAGCTTAAGCGCGTCGGCTGTTTCAGCGGCACCGTCGACGGCGAGTTCGGCCGTGCGACCCGCGATGCCTTGAAGAAGTTCGCCAAGCTCGCCTCGGTTGAAGTCAACGCAAATGATCTGTCGCTCGACGTGGTCAAGGCAGTGCGCGGCATCGACCAGCGGGTCTGCCCGCTGAACTGCCGCAGCGGACAGCGTGCGGTCGGCGAGATATGCGTGCCGATTGTCTGCTCGTCGGGACAGATTCTGAAAGGTGAAACCTGCGTCGCCGCCCCAAAGCCCAAGGCTCCGGCGAAGAGCCGCGTTTCCAGGTCGCGTTCGGAAGAACGCAAGCAGCCTGCCCCTGCAGCCTCCGGCGGCGGCAAGTGCTTTTCCTTCAATGGCCGGCGGTTCTGCGAATGATTCCTTGGATGCCACTTGTGGGTGGCCGCCTAACGCTGGCATCGCATCTTCCCGACCGTTGTGCGGTCCGATGAAACCGCGGCAGCGACGATGCTCATCAACGCGAGGCATGTTCGTGCCGGAAAACGCCACGTCATTTCCATTCCATGTGCTGGCTCACCAGGAGAGTTGCATGCCCTCATCCGTCCGCTTCGCCACGTTGCTGGTCTTGTCCATGTTCATCAGTATCGCGGCCGATCGCGCGCTGGCCCAATCCGCGCCGCTGCCGGCCGGTTCGTGTTTTGAAATCATCGCCGCGCAAGGCGCGGCGCAGCCTGCGATCCTGCTCGACAAATGCAGCGGACGGACCTGGCAGCTTGTGCGGCATTGGAAGCACAGCAAGGGCCGGCGGGCACGCGTCAGCTATCGCTGGAATCCCTTGTCGCGGAGCGACGTGGCGGGACCGCCGGCAATCCCGAAACCGGCAGTCGCCCGCCGCGCACCAAATAGTTCGAAATGCTTCATCTTTGACAATCGGAAATTCTGTGAGTGATCACAGGCACGTGTGAAATGGCGAGGAGCGGCTGTATGAAATTTCCATCGAGACTAGGTTGCCTTGTCGTGATCGGACTGGGATTTGGATTGCTGCCGCCACATGCCGCGACCGCGCAGACCATCACGCCGCAATCGCTGCAAGGTTCGGTCGTCGACGCGACTGTCTATTACGACTTAAAGGGCGTCTTGCGAGGCCGCTCTTTCGATACGACCGGCCATATCGACTTAAATCTGAGAATTGGCGCCGGCGGAACTGTTACCGGCAGCGTCACACGCACCGTCCAGGGATTCCGAAAAGTACTCACCAAGACCCGGTCAATGTCCGCGACAATCGGCCGCCCGAAGCAACTCAAGACCGGCGACCATGGCGTCATCGTTTTGTCAGGCAATACCCTCACGTTGCTGCGAACCTTCGAGGTCGGCGGATTGCGGACCACCATCACGTTCGGTAGTGGCGGGCGGACATGCACAATTCGCGCGCCCCTGCTGCGGGAGGTAGGGGCAGGCGGCAATGTGCGGCGCGACCACATAGCCGGCGGCTCGGTCGATATCACGAACTCCAAACAAACTTCGTCCACCTGCCGCGTCAACCGCTGAATGGACAAGTTCCCGCCTCCTCGCCGCATCGCGACAAATACCGGCATGTAGTTACCTGATATCGGGACGATCTCGAATGGCTAAAATATCGAAGCTGCTCTGTGCCGCGTTGCTGTTTTCCCTGACGCTTCCGGCGCTCGCCCAGGCGGCAACTCCCCCACGCTCCCTCTATGGAAAGTCCATCATTGTCACCTGGACCGAGGAGCGTATGCAGCGTCGCGCCGGCACCAAGAATTTTCGCCCCAATACCGTTCACACGGGATTCCGCATTTAAATTAGCTCGTCGGGCCGCGTGTTCAGCCGCCTGACAAATTCCAACAAACAAGGCACCAAGTCCCGCGACGAAGTCGCCGGACTCAAATCGGACCCGCGGGTGCGGACCCAATTCAGCGCACAATCGCTCACCGTCTTTATTGGCCGCGGCCGGGGGGTTGCCAGTGACGTTCGCCGGATCGCCATCAGCTTCGGTAACGGTTTCACCAGTTGCAGGGCAAGCGTCATCCGGGCACGGCAGAACGGCGCTCCCGTGATCAAATCGAAGAGCATGGTGACCGGCAACCAGGTCGAAATCCAGTCCGTGACCGCCACCAACGAGAATTGCGGCACCCGCGAGGGAAACGTCTTTGCCGGCGGTTAAGCTCTCGCGTTCACACTCTACCCGGAAACTGATCGGAAACTGACAATCCGTCGCCAATCTGATTTGTCTGATTGACTCCCGGTCAGAATCTAGATCGACAGCCCCAACATCCGGGCGCAATTGGCGCCGAGAATCGCATCCTGATCCCTCTTCGAGATTTTCTTGGCGCGGCGGACGAACTCAACCGGACGCTTCTCGGCGAACGGAAAATCAGACGCCGCCATGATGCGATCCACCGGCACGCGGGTCGCCAGATATTCCAGCATGTCCGGATTGAACAACACGGCGTCATAATAAAAGCGTGGCAGGTAGCTGGAAAAATCGCCGTGGATGTAGGGCATGTGTCCGGTGCGATAGGTGAAGTCATGGCGCCCGGTGTAGAACGGCAGAAAGCCGCCGCCGTGTGCCATCGCGATCTTCAGTTTTGGAAAGCGGTCCATCACGCCTTCGTAGACCAGCGATGATTGCGCGAAGGCCTCTTCCAGCGGTTGGCCGAGCGAAATCAGCAGGCGATGCTTTGCCATCCGTTTGTCGGGGCTCCCCGCCGGATGGATGAAGATCGTCGTGTCGAGTTCCTGCGCCTTGGCCCAGAACGCTTCGAAGTGCGGCTCGCCGACTTCCATGCCGTTGACGTTCGAGGAGATAATCACGCCCTTCAGGCCAAGCTCGCGCACGCAGCGCTCAAGTTCGCGAACGGCGAGCGCCGTATCCTGCAACGGCACCGAGCCCAATCCCACCAGCCGGTCGGGATGGCGCGCGACCGCCTCTGCGACCGCCTCGTTGCCGATGCGCTCCATTTTCAGCGCCACATCCGGCTCGGCCCAATAGGTGCATTGCTGCAGGATGCTGGGGCTGATCACCTGGATATCAACGCCCATTGCGTCCATTTCCTTCAACCGCAACGCCATGTCGGTCATGCGCTGCATTAGCGGCTCAGGAATGGACTGCGGCTTCCCGCCGCCGCCGGTCGCGGCAACAGTCTGCGCAAACAGCGAATGCTCATAGGAAAAGTCGAGCACTTCCGGCACGATGATATGGGCGTGGAAGTCGATGACCACGGGCTTTGCCGCCGGACCGCGGCCAGCTTTTGATCCGCCGCGCTTCGTCTTGGCCCGAACGCACCGGGGCGCGCCAAGTCTTGCGTGCGGTTTGTTTTGTTTTTGACTTGACGGTCGCCTTTGATTTCACTTTGGATGCCGGCCGTTTGGCTTTGGCGGAGCGTGACTTGCTTACTTTCGATGCAGACTTCTGTGATTTTCTTTGCCTTCTTTGCGGATCTGATCATGTTATATCCTCCCTCGTGATACCTTCGCAAGTAATGCCCGGCGCACGATTGTCTGATGCAGCTATGCAGTCCAGCGAATATGAACGCGGCATGCCACGCGATTGCCGTGTTTACGTCCGGCGCGCCGCGCGTGCGCGATCCGCCAGGAAGCGGCTCAGTCGCTGACGAACCTCGTCAGCTTGTTCGGGCGTCCAGCTGCGGAAGCCTTCGCCGGTCTTCATGCCGAGTTTTCCCTTTTCGACCTTCTCGCGCAGCAGCGGATGCGGTCCCGACGGTGCGATCGAGATCGGCGATCAGTGTTTCATGGATGGCCAGAGTCAGATCGAGCCCGACCAGATCGGACTGTTCGAGCGAACCGAGCACGCCAAGCCGCGCGCCGAAGCCATCTTTGATAACGGTATCAATGGTTTCCGCATCGGCGACGCCGGCGGCCAGCATCGCAATCGCCTCGCGCTTCAGGGCATGCTGCAGCCGGTTGCCGATGAAGCCGGGAATATCGCTGGCGGACATGCACCGGGCTGCTGCCGACTGACTTCATCAGTTCCATGGTTTCGGCGATGACCGCATCGCTGGTCGCTCGGTCTGGATGACCTCCACCAGCGGCACCAGATGCGGCGGGTTCCAGAAATGGGTGCCGAGCACGCGTTCGCGATGTTTGAGATGGTGGCCGATATCGGTCGAGCGGAAGGGCGGACGAGTTGCTGGCGAGGATCGTGTCCGCGCGCGACGAGGTTCTCCAGTTCTGCGAAGAGCTGCTGCTTGAGCGCAGGTTTTCCGGCGCCGCCTCGAACACGAATGCGGCGTCGGCGACCGCGGGCGCAAGCTGATCGTGAACGGAGATGCGCTCGAACGAGGCCGGGTCGTCTTCCAGCAAGATCGACGATGGCCTTGAGCCGCTGCGGCAGCGCCGCGCGGATGTCGGCTGACAGCTCGTAGATGCCAACGTCATGGCCGGCCGCGGCAAGCAGAGTAGCCAATGCCGTGGCCCATCAGTCCGCCGCCGACGACGCCGATGTTGGGCTTTGCCACTTGCCGCCCTCACTCTCGAAAATCACCCGGCGGTATAGCCGCCGTCGACATACATGATCTGGCCGGTGCAGAAATCGGAAGCCGGCGCAAGCAGGTAGACGGTCATGCCCATCAGGTCCTCGACCTCGCCGAGCCGGCCGAGCGGAATGCGCGACAGCGAGCGCGCGCGGGTCTGCTGGCCGAGTTCGTTGTCGCCGTACATCCATGCGGTCAGCTTGGAGCGGAACACCGTCGGCGCGATGGCATTGACGGTGATGCCGTGCTTGGCCCATTCGGTGGCGAGCACGCGGGTGAGCGAGTCGGTCGCGCCCTTCGAGGTGCAATAGCCGGTATAGCCGGAATAATTGCCGTGCCGGCCGCGCACCGACGACATCACCACGCATCTTGCCGCGCACCTTGTTCTCGATCCAGTAGGTGCCGACCGCCTTGGCCATCAGCCAGATGCCGCGAACATTGGCGTCCATCACGCTTTCCCAGTCTTCCAGCGACTGTTCATGGATGAAGCCGGGCTTGTTCAGGCCGGAAGCGACGACGAGCTGATCGACCCTGCCGAACTTCTCAAGCGCCAGGTCGAGCATCGCCTGCGCGTCGTCCAGACTTTCCGGCCGCGCCACCATGATCTGCCGGATCACCGCCGACCTCGCGCACTTCGTCGGCGACCTCTTCCAGTTCGTCCTTTGATCCGGAGGCGAGGAACACCTTGGCCGCCGAGCGAACTCAAGGTCAGCGCGGTGGCGCGGCCGAACGTGCCGGAGGCGCCGGTGATGATCGCGACCTTGTCCTTGACGTCGAACAGCGACAGAGGATGCCGCAAGGTTTCCGTGATCATGGCTTCTTCTCCGCCGAGGAATACGCTGTTCAGCGCCGAACTTATTTGCCGCTCTCGAACCGGAAGTTCTGCTTCGGATCGAGCATGGCGACGACCCGCAGCGCGCAGCCTTCGCCGTCCGGCCAGCGCCACGGGAAGGCGAAGAACGTGCAGCGCTTGCCGGTGATCTTGTCGATCTCGCCGCCGATGTTCTCGATGCCCGGGAATCCCGTTTGTCATCATGATCTTATGGGCGGGCTCCCAGTGCGGGAAATCCTCGATGATGTGGCGGCCGGTGAGCGCCTTGTACTCGTCGTCGAGATGCGGCTGGGCGGGGCCCGGACCGTGCGGTCCCAGGAACGTTCCCAGCGGATGATCAAGGGCTTGCACGTCGACGCCGACCAGCTTGACCTGGCGCTCCACCAGCCATTCGGCGGCTTCCTTGTAGAGGCCCGGCGAATAGGCGAAATAGTCGGGATTATCGCCGTAGTTCAGATGGGAGCCGGTATTGATCATGACGATATCGTTCTTCTGGATCTTCGGCGTGGCGTTTTCCAGATCCTTCGGCGTGATGACGCCCCACTTGCCCTTCGGGATCGACACCGCGACGCCGGTGCCGAAGAACCGCCACAGCGGATAACCCGTTATCGTCGCGGTCTTTTCCTGCACGTGCAGCGGCGCGTCCATGTGCGTGCCGCGATGCATGATGCCCTCGAACTGCTGCACCAGCACGCCGTCCTTGGCGTGAAACTCGCACCACCTTGACGTTGAGATTGGCGCGCGAGGGCCATTGCGGCATGCCGTGTCCCCACGGATGGACAGGTCATAGATTTCGAGTTCGTCGACGGAAGAAGAGGCCATGTTCTGATGATCTCACAGATTGCTCGGATAGAAGTGCGCCGATGATCTTTGGCCGGCGCGTCAATCCTCGGCGCGGCCGCCATCGAGGTTCGTTCAGCCCGCCGTGCCGGGTTCGATCCGGAGGTTGCCGCTCGGATCGAACATCGCCACCAGCCGGATGACGCAGGCGTCGCCCTCGTGCCACTGCCAGGGGAAGCCCTGCAAGGTGCAGCGCTTGCCGGTCACCGTGTCGAGGTCGCCGCCGACATTCTCGATGGTCGGGATGCCGGCCGCCAGCAGGGTGCGGTGGGCGATGTTCCAATCCGGGAAATCGTCCTTGGCCTCGCGGCCGGTCGCTGCCTTGTATTCGGGCAGCAAATATTTGATCTGCGGGCCGTTGCGATGCGGGCCGATCGAGGTCGCCAGCGGATGATCGACGGTCGCGGTGTCGACACCGACCAGCTTGACCTTTTTCGTCGACCAGCCACTCGGCCGCCGCCTTGGTGAGGCCGGGCGCGTGGCCGAAATAATCCTGGCTGTCGCCGTAGCGGTGATGCCAGCCGGTATTGATCAGGACGATGTCGCCGGCCTCGACCTTCGGCGTCGCCTTTTCCAGATCGGCCGGCTCGATCGTCTCCCACTGGCCCTTCGGGATCGACAGCACCACGCCGGAGCCGAAGAAGGTTGCCAGCGGCAGGTCGCCGACCGCGGCGCGCCTGCGGGATCAGATGGATCGGCGCGTTCACGTGCGTGGAGGTGTGAAAGATGGTCGAGATCTTGTGCGTCATCACGCCGTGCTTGGCGTGATAGGTCAGCCGCTCGAGCTTGATCTCCTCGTAGCCCGGATGGATCGGCGTATAGATGCCCCACGGGTGCGAGAGTTCGACGTACTCCATGCCCGTGACGGGATCGACCACCTTGGCGTCGACCGTCTTGCTTGGTTTCCAGTGTCGGCATTGCGTTTCCTGCCTGTTTTGATTGAGGGCCGGCCGGGCGCGATGCCCATAAATCCGCGCCAGCCGCTGCTTTTCCGGCCGATTATCCCAATCGGCTCTTCGGTAGGCTAATAGCTAATCGGGCTGTGGCGATTAATTATGGTGATGGCGCCAGAGAGGGGGTCGACCGGTGGATGCCCATGGCCCCTGCGCTTTGCCAAACGCGCGCTCCATCAAAAATCGTCATCGTCCGCCAAGGCGGACGATCCAGTAATCCGATCCGTTCATCGTGAACATGGACCGGGCACTCCAAAGGCGACACGGAGTACTGGATACCCCGCATTCGCGGGGTATGACAAAGTGGGCAGGATGGCACCTTCTGGATTTGGATCGAATTGGTCGATTGTGAAATTGATCGACACCTTGCAGGTTGGGACAAATGGCGCTCAAACGGATGGACAATGTTGGAATTGTCATCGATGACCTCGAACGGACGATTGATTTTTTTCGCGAACTCGGCCTTGAGCTCGAAGGTCGTGCCACGATCGAAGGAGAATGGGCCGGGCGTGTCACTGGACTGAACGATCAGCGCGTCGAAATTGCCATGATGCGCACGCCGGACGGTCACGGCCGCATTGAACTCTCCCGCTTTCTCACACCGCCTCCCGTCGCTGATCACCGCAACGCCCCGGTGAACGCGCTAGGTTATCTCCGCGTCATGTTTGCCGTGGACGACATAGACGAAACTGTAGAAAGGCTTCGCAAACGCGGCGCGAAGCTCGTACGCGAAGTCGTCCAGTATAAGGACGCGTATCGGCTCTGCTACATCCGCGGGCCTGAAGGACTTCTTATCGGACTTGCCCAAGAACTCGGCTGAGCGCACTACGAGTTCAATGCCAACTTACGTGCTGCCGCACTGGAATCCCCGCATTCCGCTGCCGCTCCATGCGGGCTACGCGCAGCAAACGACTGCGACATTCTTCGTCGATTCCCGTATTGGAATTGGCCTCTCGTTCCCACAGAATATTGATGTGGATAACACATATTGACGACACTGAAGGGGAGCGAGCGATACGGATCAAGGACCTTGAAGCGTTTCAGAACGTCCCATTCCTGTGCTGGGTCAAGGACGAGGAGTGGCGCTACCTCTGGGGCAACCGCGCGATCAACGAGCTTGCCGGCGAGAGCGTCATCGGCAAGCGGGATGACGAGCTGGCCTGGAAGGCCAACGCCGCGGCTCTGGTCCGCAACGACAAGGACGTCCTGGCGAGCGGCAAGCCACATTATATGCACGAGCGCGTCGACCACTCCGAGCACGGTAAGGCGACGTTGAGCGTCTGCAAATGGGTCGATGATCTGGAAGGCCGTCGGCTGGTGTTCGGAATTTCGTTCGTCATTCCAGGATAGGGCGACGCCGCGAACTGCAGGCCATCGCCGCCCATCACACACCAAGCGGCCGCAATCTGAACGTCAAAAAAAGCCGGACGACGCTCGTGCGCCGTCCGGGTGATTTGCTGGCCGCTTCAGATGGAAGCGACGAAAAACCCCTGTCGCTTTCGGACAGGCGATCAGCGGCTGAATCGCAACGTCAGGCCATTGAGGCCGACGCCGCCTGAAAGACCAACCTGCGTGCCGCTGAGGTTCAGTTCGACGCCGTTCTGGTTCCTGACGGAGACGGACCTGACACCGCCCGCAACGGCGACGCCGGCGCCGGCGCCGGCGTAGGTTCCCTCGATGTCCTGCACCCGGCGCAGCCGCCGAACCGGACCGGAAAGCGTCGCGCGCGAAATGCCGATCAACAAGCCGGCGCCGACCCCGCCGACCTGGAGGCGGTAAGCGCGCTTGCCGCACCGCAGCGTGCCATTGCCGCCGCCGACGCCGAAGATGAAGGCGCCTTTGACAATATTCAATGTCACATTGCAACGCAGATCCGCCTTGGCCGGCGTCGATTGAAACGTGACGGCCGCGAGCGCAAGAACGGCGAACAATCCGGCGAAGCGAAAGGATCGAAGACGGGTCATTGATTTCTCCTGTTGGCTGAAGGCGAAACTTAGAACTTCAAGTTTTGCTCGTTGGTAAACGAACCTTCGTGACGGCGCGAGGATCTTCGTTGAGTTTTGATTTTCTCCCCGGCAACGGGTTTCCCCATCATGCCCACAAGGCTTGCCGGCACAGCCGGCATCGCGTGTGATTCATTCGCATTGAATTGCGCGGAGCGCATTACATTAAGATGTCTCGTACGACCCGGTCGGAAAAAGTCCAGCCCGTTCTCGGATTGCAATCTATGAGACGCCGCAGACGCGAGCAAGATGGCAGCAACGTTAGAAGGCATAGGTCGAACGCGATGGGCCGATCAAGCACGATCTCCACGAATTCATCGAATTCAGCTTTTGCTCCACAGCCGGTCGCGCCGTATCCGATAATTCGAATTCAGCAATCAGAAACGTCAGCCTTATGATATCGGATCGATCAATGGGGCCCCCCCGACGTTGTGCTGCGCCTGCACAAAAAAGATGGGGTAGTGCCGCCGACCCTTTTTCAAGGCTTGCTTATCGCGATCGGCGACGCATGCGTTGGCAATTGCGCACGCCATGCCGCCATCGCCCCCCTCCGATACCATTGGTAGCAATTGTGGCCATGCACGGGACGTTGCGATGCCATAGAGGTGGCGGAAAAAATGGCGCGGCAGCCTTGCGGACCGCCGCCGCCCACAATCGAAAATAAACATTAACCGAATTGCTCGACCGCGCGGCCGGCCCGCCGCGATTGATCGCGACCGCCAATTCTCAAGTGTCAGGATTGGCCGGCGAAGCGGACGTCCCCCAGGCCTCTTTGCCGGAGATAGTCCGGCGTCGGCGGCGGACCCCAGATGACGCCGCCGTCCTTGTTGGTCCAAACTTTCGGCCGCTGCGGATGGTCGCGATGCCATGGCCGGGGTTCGAAATAGCCGAGGCTCTCGTCCTTCATCTGATCGAGTTCGGTGAACAGTTCGACAATCTGGTCATCCGGGTTGCGATGGTAGGTGAAGATATTATGTCCCGCGGTGTGCCGGCCGGGGCCCCAGATGATCGGCATGCGCTTGCGGCCAAGCAGTTCGCACGCCTGCTGCACATGCGCCCAGTCTTTCAGTTCGAACGCCATGTGATGCATCCGGATTTGCGGACCGGACACGAAATTGATCGTGTGGTGATCGGGGCCACAGCGCAGGAATGCGAACCAATCGTCGATCCAGTCCAACTCGCGAAAACCGAGGATGCTGCAATAGAAATCCGCGAGCTTGCGCGGCTCCGGCACGACGTGCGCCACGTGACCGAGCTTCAGGACGCCGACCCCTGCGGCCTCCTGGCCGAGGCCGAGCGGGGTCCATTCCGGAAACAGCTCGATCGTAACACCATTCGGATCGTCAAAACTCAGCATCGTCCGCACGCCCGGATTGCGATCGCTGCTGCGAACGCTCGCGATACCTTCCGCGGAGAGAAATTTTTCCGCCGCATTGAAGTCGGTATCGGCCGCCACCTGGAACGAGAGCCGCGCGCAGCGCGGCGCGTCGGCGCGCTCGAGTTGCACCGACAACGGACCGAGTTTGCTGGCGAGGAACGCGCGATCCTTCTCGCGCTCAGCCAGCACCAATCCGGCGATCTCGGTGAAATAGTCGATCTGCCGATCAATGTCCGGCGTTTCCAAGGTTACGTGACCGATGCGACGCGCTTGGATCATTCCTCGCCTCCCGAACGTCAGTTGGACTGCAGTCTCAGGTGCAATCTCGAACGACTATAGACGAACGCGCGCCTTCAAGAAACGAGCGCCTGTCCGACCAGGATGCAGCCCGACGCCAGCAGCAAACACAGTACCACGCGTTGAAAAGTCCGCGCCGAGACCCCGACATAGACCCGCGTGCCGACCCAGGCTCCCAGCAAGGTCGCCGGGAAACACATCAACGCGATCCACAGCACGACCGTTGTAACCTGACCGCTCAGCGACATCCCGAAGCCGGCAAGCGCCAGGACAACGATATTGAAGGGCTGATAGATCGCACGTTGCTTCTCGCTCGGCCCGCCTCGCAATTGCAGCCAGATCAGCGGCGGCGGTCCGGACAGGCCGGCGAAACCGCCGAGAAAGCCCCCGACAATGCCGACGATGCCGTCCGCCGTTCTGCCGCCCCACGTGCCGATCAGATGGACGCGCCGCTGAAACAACTGATAGGACGCATAGCCGACCAGAAATGCGCCGATGGAGGTTCGCAACAGAAACGGCGACACCACGGCCAATGCCGCGACACCGAGCGGGACACCGATCACGCCACCGATCAGATAGGGCGCGGCACGCGACCAGTCGAACACCTTGCGGACCGTCAGGAGGCTGATGCATTGCGCCGCTATGGCGGTGAAGACGATCATGGGCGGCACAATCGCTGCCGGCAGGGCAAGGAACCAGAAACCGGAGGCAACAAGCCCGGTACCGAATCCGGCAAAGCCGGTGGTAAATCCGGCCAACAAGGCGCCTAGGATGACGATGGCGAGGCTGAGGGTGTCGACGGCGGGACCGAGCATCGGTCCTGGCTATCAGACCGCCGTTTGCCGCCCAAGCGTTTTCATGATTTTAGCGGAATTGAAAGCGCTCTAAGCCGCCATTCCGCTCTTCGGAAGCTCGGCCTGCGGAAGCGTGATTGTCACGATCAATCCCGAAGGCTTCGCATCCACCAGTTCCAGCCGGCCCTGGTGGGACTCGACAATCGACTGCGCGATCGACAGGCCGAGCCCAAAGCTGTTCTGCCTGTTCAGGTCGCGCGCGGCATCGCCGCGATAAAACGGCTCCAGCACGCGGGCCTTTTCCGTGTCGGGAATCCCCGGACCATCATCCTGGATCGTGATCGTCGCCGTGCTTGTGCCGCTTCGGACCACGACCGCGACGTGCTCGCCGTACTTCAGCGCGTTGTCGATCACGTTGACGATCGCTCTTTTCAACTGATCCGGATCGCAGGCGATGGAGGGCCGCTGCTCGCTCCGGAAATCGATGCATTGGCGGACATCGTCGCTCTCGTCGCAAACCGTCTGGATCAGGCTTGCGAGGTCGGTCGCGACAACATTCCGCTTGGTCGTGCCGCCGCGCAGGAACGACAGGCAGGACTGAATCAGGTTCTGCATCGAATCCAGATCACGGATGAAAGCGCCTTGCGTCTTGCAATTCTCGATGTCCTCGGTCCGCAGCCGCATTCGTGTGATGGGGGTCCGCAAGTCATGGCTGACAGCCGCCAGCATGCGCGTACGCGCCTCCACGAGTTCGCGAATGCGGTCCTGCATGCCGTTGAGCGCCCGCGCCAGCCGTTTGACCTCCGAGGGCCCCTGCTCCACAAGTGGCGGATCGTCGCTGTGAAGCGTGAACTGCTCAGCACTGTCGGCGAATTTTGTCAGCGGCGAAGTCAGCGCCCGTGCCGCCCAAAGTGACAGGAGCGCGATGGCGCTCGCCAGGAAAATCAGTGTTCCGATAATCACCGGCGAGAATATGCCAGGCCGTACCGGATTGAGTGGCAGCGGTGTTGCAATCACGCCGCCGGTCACCAGTCGCGCCGCAACCAGCAGGGTTGGATCGCCAATATGATGATCCTCGTTGCGCGTATCCAGGACGACAATGCGATCGCCGAATTGCGACTTGAGCGTTTCGGCAAGCCCCGACGGCACCCCTCGGGTAGGCATTTGCGGCAGCTTTTGCAGCCATTTGAGATTCGGATTAATCTTCAGTGCCGCTTCTAAAAGTTCCGACCGCTTTGCGGCATCAGGCTCGGAGTCGAGCAGCAACGCCATGAACGCCAGGCCGCTGATCGTTCCGATCTCGGGATTATCGAGCGGCCGCTGCGGCCCCAGGAAGAAGAAGGTCGCGGTGATCAGTAGATGAGCGATCACGATCGATGCGACGACCAGCATCGCAATCTGACCGGCAATGTTTGCCGGCAATAATCTGCGAACAATCCCTTTCACGACAACTCGACCTCGGGCGAGAACATGTAGCCGGCGGACCGGATTGTTTAAATCAATGTCGGCTGCTTCGGGATCATTCTCCATCTTCTGCCTGAGCCGGCTGACGAGAATATCGATGCTGCGATCAAACGGCGTGGATGCCCGCCCCTGGAGTCAGATCGAGCAGTTGGTCTCGCGAAAGCACGCGCTGCGGGCGTTCGCAGAACACCAGCAGCAGATCGAATTCCGCGCCGGTCAAGGACACGCGTACGCCTTCAGAGTTTTGCAGTCGGCGCAATCGCCGATCGAGCTGCCAGCCGTCGAACGTCAGCGCCTGCCGCGCCGGATTATCCAGCAGAACGTGAAAGGCGCCACGACGCAGCACGGCGTAAATCCGCGCCAGCAACTCACGGGGGTTGAACGGCTTGGCGATATAGTCATCGGCGCCGATCTCAAGCCCCAGGATGCGGTCGATGTCCTCGCCCTTGGCCGTCAGCATGATAATCGGCAGCGCCGAGGATGCGCGGATCCGGCGACATATGCTCAAGCCGTCTTCGCCCGGAAGCATGATGTCGAGAACGATGAGGTCGATGTTCCGATCCTTCAGGATCTTGTCCATGGCCCGGCCGTCAGCCGCGGTGCTGACGCGAATGTTGTTCGTCGACAGAAATCGCGAGACCAGCGCGGTGATTTCCCGGTCGTCCTCGACGAGCAGAATGTGGGGCGATTGAGCCATCGTTTCATTAACCCACATTACTGGTTCGGCAATATGGCATTATTTGTATCTGATTGTTTCCAGACCTTCGCCGCGTGGCGCAGAAAACGCAATTCCATGCCGCCGACTGGCGCTTTCCGGGCTCGGCCGGGTGCAGCCGCACAGATACAGAATTTAACAGTTCCGCCACTTCGCGAACAACCAGGCCCGCTATCGATCGCCTAGTCGAAGCAAGGAACGGACATATGAAGTTGGCCATCAAGACGATTGGATTGCTCATCGGTCTGGCAAGCAGCCCGGCTGCAGCCGATGTCGCCGTCATGGGCCAAAGCACCGCCGTCAAACTGCCGGCACGGGAAATCGCGAAGACCAGCACAATCTATCCGAAGGATCAACGCCGCCTGAATATGGACGCCGGGGCGGACGCCGGCGATCGCGCCGCGTTCATGCAGTCCAGCGAGTGGGGCCCACCGCGCGCCGGTCCGCGCCCGGATGCGCCGGAAGGCCCCCCGCCTGCCTTCGGGCCGCCGCCGCACCCGGCGATGCCGGGATTCATGCCGCTGCTTGTTTCGGCCATGGCCGGTTCGTTCATGCCGGGCCCGCCGCCCCTGCCACCGTCGCGCATGGCCTGCGAGGAACAGATCAATCTTCACGCCGCGCTCACCGGCTATGTCAAAGCCAAGCTGCGATTGCGCCCCGATCAGAAGGGTGCCTGGAATAATCTGGAACAGGCGATCGAGGACGGCCTCGAGAAGATTCGGCAAACCTGCTCTCTCCTGCCCAATGGCATGGTCCCGCCACCCGAACTGCCCGAGGCGCTTCAGGTTGCCGAGAAAAGTCTTTCGGCACGGGCTGCATTCATCCACGGGATGCTTGGACCGCTGCAAGCGCTCTATGCCGTCCTGACACCGGAACAACGAATGGCGCTCCGGCCACCCTTTGTCCAACGCTAGAGCATTTCCGGGCGAAGTGGATACCGGTTCGCCGTCCGCAAATGCCACAAAACAACAAGATAGATCGCCTTCGTGATTCTGTCTAAATCGAAGGCGCTCTGGAAAACGATCCTGAAATCAATCCGGTTCCAACAAAATGCGACATCTTGAGTTTCGAAATATTGCACCAGTGCCGGACGACTTGATGCCATCGGCAATCATCACGCGCCGGCCAAACCAATCTGGCTTCGGCAATCTCGTCCCCCATTCGGGATTGCTGGACAAGGCGGCCGCAGTCTCTGACTGCGGCCGCCGCGTCTGATGTGACCGCAGGGATGACGGGCCGCTTTCATGGCCTGACGCAACGAAAAGTCAGCGAGATCAATGCATACGAAAGATATTTCAAAACTCGCCGCCGAAGTGATGCGCGACCGGTGCGCCTGGGAAGTGGCAAACCTGGTGGAGATGCCGTTGATGAGCGGCGAGCCGATTACGGCTGCCATGATCCGGGACTGGATCGATGCCATTCATTCGCTTGAGATCGATGAAATGGAAGCAGCAGATCCGGTCGTCATTTCTCAGATCGAGGCCGACGATGGCCCGCGTTGACGGAGCCGCGGCCCGTCCCCCTCTTCACTGGCCGGCATTGATGTGACCGATCACGTTGAGGCCGGCTCTGGTCACCGGCGCCGGATGCCAGTTGGCGAGGATGACGACGCCGAGATCCTTCGCGGGATTGTAGCCGATGAAACTCGAAAATCCCGCGGTGCCGCCGTTCTTGAAGACGATCTCTTCGCCGCGCTCGCCATGTTTGCGTACCCGCCAGGTCAGCGCCTGCCGGAAGGCCGATTTCCGGATCTGAAAATGAGTTTGGCGGGCATCCGCCATCGCCGCGATCAGTTCGGGCGGGGCATTGGAGCCGTTGACGCCGGAATGACCGAGATTGGCGGCGAGGTATGTCACCAGGTCATGCGCCGTCGAACGCAACGCGCCCGCCGCCGCCCAGGCATAGAGCGGCCAGACCGGCGCCGGCCGGCCACTGCGCCGGAACCCCTTCGCCAGCCGCGCCTGCTGCTCCTCCGATGGCCGCACACGGGTATCGGTCATCGCCAGCGGCGTGGTGATCTTGTCCCGGACTTGGCCCTCCCAGCCCTCGATGCTGCCCGCGACCAGGAAACCGAGCAGGCCGACGCCGGCGTTGGAATATCGATAGGGCGCCGGCAGCTTTCCCCCAGGTGTCCAATGCGACAGGTAGGAGAAGAAATCCGCGACCGTGTAATATTCGATACCGCGGCGGCGGATGGTGCGCGGCAGGTTTCGCGGATTGTCCGGCAATCCGGACGTGAAGGTCGCCAGTTCCAGCGGCGTGACCGCGCGCGCGGCCGGCTGCAAGGTCAGTGCCGGCGGCAAATATTGAACGATGCTGGCGTTGAGATCGATGCGCCCGGCCTTGACCGCCTCCGCCAGCAACGTGGCCGTGAAGGTCTTGGTCACCGAGCCGATTTCGAAAATCGTGCGCTCGTTGATCTGACGCCCGGCGGGATCGGCGACCCCGAAGTTGAAATAGCGGATCGCGCCGCGGTGATAAACGCCGACGGCAACACCCGCCGGCAGGTTCACGCGGCCGGCCAACGGCGCCACATACTGGTTGACCGCCTCTTCAATGGACAGAGCCGCGGCCGGCTGATGCCCGCCGATGGCGGCGACCAGAAACGCGATGACAACAAACGCAAAACGCATGCGAACTCTCCTCAACCGCGGTCCGGACAATCGGGCGCCCGTTCAATGTGACCGGGCGCGCATCAATATCCTGGCCCCCTGTGGCGACACAACACGAACGACGTTGGAACTCCCAACCCGCCGACAGCACCCACCCGTTGGTGCCGCAATTCACAATGGGATATGGTCATGAAAAAAGGGGCACAACAGACCCCGATTTGACGGTGACCGGAGGACGCATGGGACTTCTTGCAAGGCGCAAGCGCCCGATGGATTTGGGACCCTATCCATTGGAGAAGATCCGCCGGGTCGACCAGCCGACCACCCTCATCATTGAAGCCGAGATCAAGCGGGTGCCGCGCCGCGCGGACGGTTTCGAGCGCGCCCGCCACGGCGATTTCGGCGAGCAGCAGAAGCGGCACCGGGAGGCCGCCGGCGGCGTGCGCAGGGCCGGCCTTAAGGCGCCATTGCAGGGCGCGATCAGCGACGAGTTGATGGCGATGGCTGCGCGCCATGATGGACAGGTTGCGCCGACCCGCGCGCCGATCCCGGACGATCCGGCCGCGCTTTCCCGCAACATCAAATCGCTGTGCTATTTTCTTAACGCCGATCAGGTCGGCATCTGCGAGGCCAAGCCCTTTACTTGGTATTCGCATCGCAGCGACGGCACGCCGGTCGAGCCCTATCACACATACGCCGTCGTCATCCTGATCGATCAGGGTTACGAGACTTTGGAGGCCGCCAGCGGCGACGACTGGATGAGCGCCACCCAGAGCGCGCGCGCCTATATGCGCGGCTCCGAGATCGGCAACATCGTCGCCGCCTATATCCGCAACCTTGGCTATTCGGCGCGCTGCCAGTCGGCGGTCGAAAGCGACGTGCAGCACCTGCCGCTGATTTTGTTGGCCGGCCTCGGCGAAATGAGCCGCATCGGCGAAGTCATCATCAACCCGTTCCTGGGCCCGCGGTTCAAATCGGCGGTGATCACCACCGACATGCCGCTGGCGACCGACAAGCCGATCGATTTCGGGCTGCAGGACTTCTGCGAAAAGTGCAGCAAATGCGCGCGCGAGTGCCCGGTCTCGGCGATCCCTTTCGGCCCCAAGGTCATGTACAACGGCTATGAGATCTGGAAGCCGGACATTCAGAACTGCACCAGCTACCGCATCTCAAATCCGCATGGCGTGAGCTGCGGCCGCTGTATGAAGATGTGCCCGTGGAACAAGGTTGATTTTCCGCTGCACGAACTCGGCCGCTGGATGGCGATCAAGCTGCCTTTCATGCGGCGCTTCCTTGCCCGCCTCGACGACTGGCTCGGCTACGGCAATCGCAACCCGGTCAAGAAATGGTGGTTCGACCTCGCCAATGTCGGCGGGCGGATCGTCAAGCCGGAAAGGACCAACGCCCGGGACAACAATCCGGCAAAAAAGCCCAACCCGAAACATCGCATCGCCGGCTACAGCGTCGACACGCTGCCGCCAGCCGCGACAGTCGGGCCGTTTCCCTACAACCGCAACCAGGGCTACGCCATCACCGCCAATTCCGAGACGCCGGCCGCCGCGCGGCAACGCGTCGAAAACGCCGGCGGAAATTAAATTCGCATCGTGTTTTTGCGCCGCTGTCGCGGCGCCGGCGCGGTCGTGCCGGAGCCGCCGGTCGGTCAGAAAAAGCCCAGCGACTCACAACCGGTGCCGGCCTGGAAATGCTGCTTGGCGCGGCCGGCCGCCATGTCGACGACATGCACCGAGCCGTCACCCTGACAGCCGACAAACAATTCGTCGCCGCGGAACGTCATATCCATCGGCTGGCTGCCGATCTTGACCGCGACCTGCTTGGTGAATGAGGGGTCGATCAGGCTCACCGTGTCACTCAGCATCGAGGTGACGGCGAGCACCTTAAAGTCGGGACTGTAGCGCGCGATCTGCGCCGGCTTCTCGACACCCTCGAGCGGCAGGGTCCGGGCAACCTCGCCGCGTTCGACATCGATCAGGAACAAAACCGGCGCCTCGTCGCTGACGGCGATCACGGTGCGGCTGTCGGCCGAGACCGTGATGCCGGCAATCGCCTGCGGCGTCTTGATCTTACCGAGCAATTTGCGTCCCGGCAGATCGATGGCCGAGACCGTGCCGTCTTCTTCGTTATCGGTATAGATCCGTTTGCCGTCGGGTGAAATCTCCAGCCGATGTGCATTGGTCGAACCGGACTCGATGGTGTCGACCACCTTGTGTGTCGCGCGGTCGATCACCGCCACCACGGCGCTATTCTCACAGGTAATGTAGATCAGCCCGTCCGGCCCGAGCCGCAGCGTGTGCGGCGCGCTCAGCGGCCGCAGGTCGATGTCACCGGCATGGCTGCGGTTCTTGAGGTCGATGATTGCCAGCAGATAGCCCGGGTTGGGATTGCGCCCATGAATGCCGTCACCGAAGATCGGCACATAGGCAAGCCCGGTCTCCGGCACGATCAGCAATTCGTGCACGGTGCGCGGAAAATCATCGAGAACTTTCTCGGTCTTGTAACTGACCGGATCGACGAACAGGACCTTCGCCCCCATCTTATCGACCGCGATCATTCCGTTGGCGTTGGGCATCGTTGGGCGTTTCCGTGTTTGATGTTGTTCCGTGCTGTCAGGAGACCTTATAGCACACGGAATTGTCGCACGACTGGGCGCCGGATCATTGAATTGGATCAAACGCCGGCCTTCGACATGGCTGCAGCCTGCCGCGAATTCTGCCGGCTGCCGGCGAATTGCGCGCGCACCAGGTTACAGAACGCATTGACCGCCGGTGCCGGCGACTGGGTCGCGCGATAGGCGATGCCGGCCGGCGAATCCCACAACGTGCCGCGCACGGCGAGCCGCGCCAGCTCGAAGGTCTCGGCATAGGGCAGCATCAGGGTCGGAATGCTGAGGATGAAGTCGTCCTCCTGCAGCAGATTGAGCGCGGCCGAAATCGAGGTGGTCTCGACCGACACCGGCGGCGCCTGCAATTCGTTGGCGGCGAAGAACGAGTTGATCCGGCTGTTGCCCACGTAGTCGTTGGCGAGGCCGATCCAGGGAAAGTCGAGAAGTTCGCGCACGGCGATGTCGCGCTGTCCGGCCAGCGGATGGCCGGCGCGCGCGACCAGCACGTGGCGCAACTCCATCAACTGCTCCTTGACGAATTCCGGATGCGCGGGAAAGTCGAGCGAGGCGCAGATGACGTCGAGCTCGCCGCCGAGCAGCGCCGGCACCAGGGTATCGATCACGCCGGTGCGCAGCTTGATGCGCACATTCGGCTGCTGGCGGTGAAAGGCCGCGATGATGGCCGGAAGGATGCGCACCGCCCAGACCGGTCCGGCGCCGACATTGACCGTGCCGCCGACCCCGCCCTTGATTGCCTGGATTTCGGCGACCGCATGGCGGTATTCCAGATCCATCAGCCGCACTCGCCGCGCCAGGATTTCGCCGAACCGGGTCGGCACCACGCCGGTCGGCAGCCGCTCAAACAGCGCGACTCCCAGAATCTCCTCAAGCTGGCGAATGCTCTTGGTCAGCGCCGGCTGCGAGATGTGCAGTTCGGCGGCGGCCGCATTCATGCCTTTATGATCGACGACGGCGAGGAAATGACGCAACAGACGCGAATGCATGACCTTCGGCCTCGGTGGCGGCGCTTGTTTTCAGTGCCGGAATGTCAGTGCCAGCATAGATGACGGCGTTCGCGCCGCCAATGCCGCCCAAAGGCCGCATGCCACAGCGGAGTCCGCGGCTCAGTAGCCCAGCAGATGCGGCAGGAACAGCGACAGCCAGGGAAACAGCACGATCAGCGCCACCCGCACCGCATCCGACATCAGGAACGGGATCACCCCGCGGAAGGTGTCGATCATCGGCACATCCTTGGCCAGCGAATTAATCACAAACACATTCATGCCGACCGGTGGCGTGATCAGCCCGACCTCCACCACCATCAGGGTGATGATGCCGAACCACATTTTCAGGTCGTCCTCGACCAGGCCAAAATCGAGCGCGGCGACGATCGGCCAGAAGATTGGAATCGTGATCAGGATCATGGCCAGAGAATCCATGATGCATCCGAACACCAGATAGAGCCCGATCATGCCCAGCAGCACCACATAGGGCGAAAGGCCGGAATTCTGAAAGTATTCGGCTGTCGTCAGCGGCAGTTGGGAGAAACCGAGAAAGGCGTTGAACACGCTGGCGCCGAGCAGAATCAGAAAGATCATCGCCGAGGTCTGCGCGGTCTCCACCAGGGCTTCCAGAAAACCATTCCAGCGCATGCCGCCATAGGTCACCGCGACCAGAAAGGTCGCAGCCGCGCCGACGCCGGCGCCTTCGGTCGGGGTGAAAGCGCCGGAATAGATGCCGCCCATAACCACGGCAAAAATGACGATGACGGTCCACACCTCGCCGAGCGCATGCCAGCGTTCCCGCATGGTGGCGCGCGGGCCGGCCGGGCCGGCTTTCGGGTCGACGCGGGAGACGATGGCGATGACGATGAGATAGCCGACGGCGGCGAGAATGCCGGGCACGAAACCGGCCTGGAACATCGAGACGATATTGGCCTCGACCATGACGGCGTAGATGATCAGCACGATCGACGGCGGGATCAGAATGCCGAGCGTGCCGCCGGCCGCGAGCGCGCCGGTCGCGAACGCGCCGGAATATTTGTAGCGGCGCAGTTCGGGCAAGGCGACCTGCCCCATCATCGCGGCGGTTGCCAGCGACGAACCGCTGATCGTGCCGAATGCGGCGCAGCCGCCGACCGCGGCCATGGCCAGGCCGCCGCGGAAATGCCCGATCCACGCCGCCGCCGCCCGGAATAGGGCGGTGGTGATGCCGGCCCGCGCGGCGAAATGGCCCATCATCAGGAACAGCGGAATGACCGAGAGATCGAACGAGGTGAATTTCCAGTACATCTCGGTCTTGAGAAAATTCAGCAGCGCGTCCGGGCCGGCGATGGTGGCAAAGCCGCCCATGCCGACGGCCAGCATGGCGACGCCGATTGGCACCCTGAGTGCGATCAACAGCAGAAGAACACCGAAGCCGAGCGCGCCGACCGTCAGATCACTCATGACGCTATTCTTCCCGGACTGGCGTTGCGGCCGAAAGGTGGGCCGTCTTCACATCGCCAAAATCGCGCACCAGCGAATAGAGGATCACGGCGATCAGCACGATCAGGCAGAAAATATCGAACGGCAGCGTCCACCATCGATAGAAATTGAGATTCGCCAGCACCTGATGCGAACTGCGCAATTCAAGCATGCCGTCGTACTGGCGCCATGCGAATAACACCGCGACGATCAGATAGAGCAAGGTGCCGAACGCATCGAGCACTGCCTTGCTGCGCGGACCGATGCCGGCGGTCAGAAAATCGACCGTCACGTTGCCGCGAACCAACTGGCAATAGGGCAGGAAGGCGAAGATCGCCGTCCCGCTGATAATGCCGACGATGTCGTAGTCGCCGGGAACCGGCGCCGAGAACAGATAACGTCCCGTGACGCTGACGGTCACGATGATCGCCATGGCGCAACACAAGAAGCCGCCGAGGATCGCGAGAAGTCTCGTGAGACCATAGAGAAACCGGCCGACCGGATCGGCCGGCCGCTTCGCGTCGCCGAATGGCTCTGACATCCATCGCCCCCCTGATGCCGAAGCGCCAGCGGCCCGATTTCGACATTCGCGTCCGGCTTCAGCCGGCGTTTCGCCAATGCCTCACTCGAAAGACCGCTGACAGATACGTGTTTCTCGCGGAGTGCTGGATCGGCATTCGCTTCACTGCCCCGCCGCCGGACGGGCGCGAATGGGACATCCACTCCACCGGCACATTGCCATCACGCGGCATCCGATCCGCGATACGGCAAAGCGCCAAGGCCTCCGGACGGAGCGCTCTCATGAGCCCAGGTGAACCGAGAGCGCTCCAGCCGGTCGCACAGACGAAGCCGCTAGTTCGTCTTGTTCATGGCCGCGGCCGCTTCCTTCGACGCCTTGCAACGCGGGTCGTTGTCGTACTTTTCGATCAGGGATTCGACATCTGCCAGAACCGCCTTGCCGTTGTCGCCGGACTTGTCCAGCAACGCGACGAAGCGATCGAAGACCGGCTGCACCTTGGCCTTGAATTTCTTGGTCTCTTCCGGGCTCAGGGTGACGAACTTGTTCTTCTTCTTGGAGCGGACGACCTTTTCGCCATTCTGCTCGATCCGGTCCCAGGTTTCGATCAGGACCGGGACGAGGGCGGACCGGAATTTTCGTCGATCACCTTCTTCAGATCGGGCGGCAGGCTCTCATACTTCTTCTTGTTCATCAGCAGGGTGAAGATAGCGACGCTCAGCCGCGGTTGCGGCGGCGCCAGGGTGGTGAAGTAGTTCGCCAAATCCTGCATCTTGACCGCAGGCGCGATCTCGTAGGGCAGGATCGATCCGGACACCGTGCCCTTGTTCATCATCGGGACCAGTTCCGGCAGCGAGACCTGCAGCGGGGTGGCGCCGAGGGCCTCGAGGATCCAGGCATTGGTGCGCGAATAGGAGCGCAGCTTCCGGCCCTTGAAATCCTCGACGGTCTTGATCGGCTCCTTGGTCATGAACAAGGCGCCGGCATGGGTATGCACGCCCAGCATATGGTAGGGCTCGAAATCCTTCTTCATATTCTTGTCGACATAGTCCTGCAGCGCCAGCACGGTCGAGCACGTGTTCCGGTGCAGGAATGGCAGTTCGAAGATTTCAAGCTTCGGCATTACGCCGGGCGTGAAGCCGGGCAAGGTCCAGACGATGTCGACAACGCCGTCGCGAACCTGTTGGAGCAACTGGGTCGGCTTGCCGCCGAGTTGCATCGACGGATAGATCTGCACCTTGATCCGGCCTTTCGAATCCTTCTCGATCTTCTTGGCCCACGGCACCATGAAGTTCTTCACCGGGTTCGACACCGGCGGCAGGAACGTGTGCAGCCGCAGCGTCACCTCCTGGGCGGCCGCGGGCAGCGATGCCATCGACAGGGATACGATTGCCGCGCCGGCGAGCGCGGCGGTGATCAACCGCTTCATGGAATCCTCCCAGATATGATCGGTCTTGCTTGATCAGGCCGTCATGCTGGCAAGAAAGTGGGCGAAAAGCAATTCGCGGGACAACGCAACCGTATTGCGGGACAGTGCGACCACTTCCGGCATATTCGATGATAAATCAATATGTTAGAAATATCGCACCGATCGCGGCGCGACCGGCGCGGTCTCGGTGGGACGAATTTGCACAGGACCATCGCTGCGGCATATCGCCGGTATCCGGACAGGTGCCACCGCGCACGGTCATTTCTCACGGCGCCGCGCGACGGACTCTCCGCCTTCACCATCGTGATTCGATGCCGGTCATTATACCAAGTACGGACTGCAATGCGCATGCCGGCCGGCCGGGGCAGCACGCCGTGCTCCGCACCATCTCGGGCGCGCCACCCGTGCAAGCGCGTCACCCGTCGCCTGACGTGAGCCGAGCGCGGTCCGGGACCGGATGGACTTCGACCGTCCCTGGCAGTGGAAAACCTGGGGGCGTGATCCCGAAAAATTGACAGGCTTTCGGCCGGATCAATGCGCCAGATCAATTCTCCCGAACGGCCTCAGACCTATATTTTAGTTGCAGTCCGTGGCCGCGCGCACGCCCGACAGTGCGCGCGATCCGAAAGCGCAAGGGCGGTCACGCCGTTCTATGCATGTCGATGGTACCGATACTGATGGAATCGGACAATGATCAGTTGGGCCGTTAGAGGCATCCTGGTTTTTGCCGGCGCGATTACCGGCATCTTTGTTTCGAAGGATCAGCCGAGCTTCGGCCTGATGCAGACCATGGTCGCATTCCTGCTGGTCGTGCTCGTGCTGTTCGTCATCGCCTTCTGGCCCGCGCGCTGGTCGCATTTGCTCGATCGCCGCCACAAGCGGCCGTAGCGCCTGACAGGGCCGTGACGCGCCGCCCCCTCGGCATGCCCCTGGTGATGCTCGGCGTTGAACGCGATGGCGCGAAGCGAGAATGGCAGGCGCGGCTTGTGCCGGACCATGGGCTCGCGCAGGATGATGCGGGACCAGTGAGGACGACGGGGCGGCATGACATTGCAAGAGACGTTGTTTTCTGAAGCCTTTTCGGCATTGAACAGTCAGAATTTCGGCAAGGCGGAAGAACTGTTCCGGACGATCCTGCAAAGCCAGCCGAACAACGTTGCCGCCCTCAACCTTTTGACAGTCGTTCTGATGAGCGCGGAGCGGTTCGCCGAGGCCGAACCGTTTATCGCCAAGGCGGTCCGGCTCAATCAAGGCTCCGATGTATCGTTTTACAATTACGGCCTGATCTCGAAGCATTTGAACAAATGGCAGCAGACGCTGGATCAGTTTAGCGCCGCCCTTCGGTTCAACCCAAACGTGCCCGAAACCTGGAACAACCGCGGCACCGTCTTGAACATCCTCAAGCGACATCAGGATGCGATTGCCGATTTCGATCGGGCGATCGCGCTCAATCCGCGCTACCCGGACCCGTACGCGAACAAGGGAAAGGCACTGAGCGAACGGCGACGCTTTGAAGATGCGCTGGCCGCCTACGAGGCCGCGCTCGCCTTGCGGCCGGATTTGCCGGAGGCATGGCTCGGCCAAGGCGATGCCTTGAACGAACTCCGGCGGCACGCGGACGCGTTGTCGGCCTATGAGAAGGCGCTCCAGCTCAGGCCGGATCTGGCGGGCGTATGGCTCGGCCGCGGCAATTCCTTTCATTGGCTCGGTCGCTACGACGACGCCATTGCCGCCTATGACAAGGCGATCGCGTTCGCGCCGGACATGGCCGAACCCTGGCTTGGCCGCGCCAACATTCTCAATCGGCTCCAGCCGCAACGATGAGGCCCTTGCCGCGTGTGACAAGGCGCTCGCGCCGCGGCCCGATCTGGCGGAGGCCTGGCTTGGTCGCGGCAACATTGCAAGTTAAGCCGGAAACTATCACGACGCCCAGGCGTCCTATGACAAGGCGGTCGCGCTTGATGCGGGTCTGGCGGAGGCCTGGCTCGGGCGCGGCAACGCCCTGAGCGAGCTCTGGCGGCACGACGAGGCGCTCGCGGACTATGACGCGGCGATCCGCCTGAAGCCAGACTTGGCGGAAGCCTGGATCGGCCGCGGCAACGTCTATCTGTTGCGCAATCAGAGCGACGAAGCCTTTGCGGATATCGACCAGGCGCTCGCCATCAAGCCCGATCATCCGGATGCGGTTTTCAACAAGTCGTTGTTGAAGTTGTCACTGGGCGAATACGGCAAGGGCTGGCGGCTTTACGAATTGCGCTGGCGCATGAGCACGTTTACCTCGCCGAACCGTTATTTCAATCAGCCGCCGTGGCTCAACGACGCCGACCTCACCGGGAAAGCACTGCTGATTCATTTCGAACAGGGCCTGGGAGACTCGATCCATTTCTTCCGCTATCTGCCGCTTGTCATGCCGCTTGTAACGGGTCGCGATCACAGGATCGTTCTTGAGGTGCAGAAGCCCCTCGCTCCGTTGTTCAGAAACCAGGTCGCCGGCCTTGAAGTCATCGCAAGCGGCGATGACCTTCCCGATTTCGACTTTCATTGTCCGCTGATGTGCCTGCCGCTCGCCTTCCACACCACCGTCGACACCATCCCGGCGCAAATTCCATATCTGCACGCCGACCCTGAAAAGGCCGGCGCGTGGCGCGACCGAATCCGGGCGATGGCGAAGGACCGCCGGCCGAAAATCGGCTTGGCCTGGTCGGGCAATCCGAAATTCCGCAAGGACCTGCGCCGCAGCATTCCCCTGGAGACGCTGTCATCCATCTTCAGCGCGGCGGCAACTTGGTTTTCCCTGCAGAAGGACCTGCGCGATCAGGATCGCGCGCACCTTGCCGGCAATCCATCGTTGCACGATCTTGCAGAATTGCTGGCGGATTTTTCAGATACCGCGGCGGCGGTCGCCGAACTCGACCTGATCATTTCGGTCGACACCGCGGTCGCGCATCTGGCGGGCACCATGGGCAAACCGGTCTGGGTCCTGCTGCCGATCCATCCCGATTTCAGATGGCTTCGCGACCGCGCCGACAGCCCCTGGTACCCGACGGCCACGCTGTTTCGACAAAGCAAGGACGGCGACTGGACGGACGTGCTGGACGCCGTCGCCCAGGCGATCGAGCGGCTGGCGGTAAAATCTTAACCGCATCTCAACGCTAACGGAGCGCTTAGAAGCGTTGCGCGCGGCGTATCATTCCGGCGCGATGCGCGTGAGCTACGACGGGAAGTCCGTCGAGTACCGCGACACAGCCGGAATGCTCGCCGCGATCGCGGCCCTCGAAGCGGAAATCGCAGCAACGTCGGGCACCCACCCGACGCGGGTCGGGGTCATTCGGTCGGATAAGGGGTGGTAAACATGTCCAATGGCGGACGATCCTTCAGTACCGACAGAAATTCTATATCTTCGTCACTTTTAATACGCATGCCGATCCAGGTAGCCAAAAATCCGACACTTCCTAAAATAGTAAGAAGGAATGCCCTAGATTCCCAGCCAATTCGCTCCCATTTTGTTCTATTCCCACGAGTCCGGTTCTTCCAGATCAGCAATGCTTCTCCAGATACACGCAATTTTGCGGGACCATCATACTCACCGAGAAATTCGCCCATTACGTCTAATTGCTTCAAGGGAAAAAATTTTAAAGGAGGGTCAATAGTATCAGATACCGAAATATCTCCAGCAAGCCCAGCATAACTTAGATATCCACTACCTTTGTGATCTGACAGTCCCGATTTCGGCAAAATTAAACTAACATCAGCAAGCTCATCAGTCACCTTTAACGTGCCACGCATTCCCTCTTTTAAAGGCGCGCGGAACCGCGATCTGCTTAGCCGAACAACAACTCCAAAAAAATTCTTAAACCCTTTCAAATTCACATTTCTAACATTTAGGGCATCGCCAGCGGCCACTGATCTACAGTTGAGCGATCCGATTGTTTGATCAGATCTCTCTTCAAGAGAGCGCCTAGCAAACACAATATAGTCCGATCCATCAATACCTATCGTAAAACGTCGGTCCGCCCCCGCGACCCTATCGTCTCGATCATCGAATGAAAAAAGCGAGGCATTTACAAAAAATGCCAGCTCGTCCTTATGATTATGGAAAACCAGAGCAGGATTATCTCGAACAAACTGCTGAAACTCTATGTCCCTTCCGTCGTTAATGACGGAAATGCTAAACAATCTCGGGTCCGGAGAAGTCACTTCAATTTGCCCAGAAACCTTCTCATTCTTTAGAGTTGAAAAACTCGTTGAGCCGTTATCAATGGAGATATTTAACCTTTTTACGCCATTAAAATGAACGGTGTGCTCAGCAGTCGACTTAACAGAATTAATTTCATCCGCATAGCAATCAACAACAAATGTCACAGCGAGATCATAAATCGGGACAATTGAGTTGGATTTCCAGTTGGCAACAAACCGACCATTGCTATGCCCCCACCATCGCAAGTCTGCATTCTTCACCTCTTCAGGAAATAATTTAAAAGGCTTTATTTTCTCATCATAAGAGGAAAATTTCTCGCCGGCTTTCTTAGCGTCTTTCGGATCAGAAAAGAAAATCCCCCTAATAGGCTGGCCTATTACAGCTTCGATTTTACTCGGCAAAGGTCGATAGAAAAAATCTGCAACAAAAAATATTGCAACGCTAAAAATCATTCCCATAATTATTGAAACTATGCCGGCCATCAGGGCCCGAACTTGCTGTGAGCCGCGAGAATACTTGTAGCAATAATTTGAAATAGTCAACACGAACACAAGCGTGAAGGAAGCCAGAAAGGAGCCAATGAAATTGGCCACAACGTTCTCGATAATGTATTTAACGGACAGAGAATTATCTGAAATTCCCAGAATGCCCATAATTATATCAGCAAGCATGAGCACCACAAACGTAGCAATACTGGCAACAACGAAAAAATAAAACGTGGTTCGGCCCTGAACAAAATACAATATGGAAATTGCGACGATGAAGCTTAATGGCAACATCATCCAATCGAAGGCACCCTGAAGCCATGTTGTTAGGTCAGGAAAATTAACAATCGCATCTTTATACAGCGATCCATATACAGAAGGCACATCACTCTGTAGCAGTGAATATATATACTTTTGAACGATGGGACCGGTACTCAAAATAAATGAAACGGACAATACGAAGGACAACAAGACAAATAGCCAAGCTAAAAGGTTGAGCAATCTATCTGCTCTGAGATTTGAAATTCTAAAGGCCATTTTTTCGACGAATCAGTTTTCGGTTGACGCAATGTTTTATAGCAACAAAGGTCACCGTCGGGACCCAGGAACGATGCGATTGGAGGGCTGCTGAAATCATTGGCAGTGTATTGGGCGGGGTGCGGCCCCCGTAACCTGAAAACCATCAGGCCTGAACCCCGCCGATATTTGGTCGATATTCGGTCGAGACCGGGCGGGCGCTTCGAAAATCTAGCTAAGTTA
>CAWDZJ010000036.1:0-184947 GCA_963806815.1 uncultured Alphaproteobacteria bacterium
GAAAATCGTCAGATCAATTCCAGACGATTTTAGCCACGCTCTAAAACCACTTGCTATTGAGCTTGTCCAGGAAGCCTTCCTTCTTCAGGTCAGCGATGTGCTTGTTGATTTCCGCCATCAGCGCGTTGTCCTCTTTGCGCGTGTTGATACCCACGACACGATTGGTCCATACGTCCGTAACTTCGAGGCCTTTGAGACCCTTCAGATTGTATGCGATCGATGGCAGCGGATTGACGACCGCATCGACGCGCCCGTTTTCAAGGTCCTTCAGCGCCAGAAGGATGGTGTCATAGGTCTTGATCTCCTTGACCGGGACGTTCTTGAGATCGCCCTTGACATATCGCTGGCCCGACGTGCCGATCTGAACGCCAACGATTTTGCCGGCGAGATCCTGGGGTTTGGCGATCTTGCTGCCCTTGGGCTTTGCTGCGCCGATGCCGGCATCGTAGTACGGCATGGAGAAAGCGATCTGCTCGGCGCGTCCCGGCGTCTTTGTCATGGCGGTAATGAGGACGTCGGCCCGTTTTGACTTGAGCCCGGCAATGATGCCTTTGAAGTCGATTTCAACCCACTTGACTTTGACGCCCATGCGCTTGGCGATCTCCTCGCCGAGATCGATGTCAAAACCCACAAGATTGCCAGCCTTGCGGAACTCGAAGGGGGCGTAGGCGGCCGAGGTGCCGACCACCATCTCGCCGGATTTCTTGATCTTTGCCAGACGTATCCTGCGCCATTGCCGGTCCGCCGGCCGTCATGGCGGCACCAACACCCAGTGCGGCCGCCATGACGACGGTCAGCAGACTGCGGCGTGGGAAATTGTGGTCGATGACTTTCCGAAATAAGAATTGCATATCACGTCTCCTGTTGGTGGTTGCGGTAAGTAATCTCTCGGTAACGGCCTTTCACTGCGCGTCGGTTTCAAGTCAAAATGCGGGCGAGGAAGCTACGGAGCCTCTCACTTCGGGGATTTCCGAACAATTCCGACGGCGGTCCTTGTTCCACGATTTCGCCTGCGTCCATGAAGATCACCCGGTGAGCGACGCCTTTCGCAAAGCCCATTTCGTGAGTCACGACGAACATGGTCATGCCGTCTTTGGCGAGTTGCTGCATCACGCCGAGCACTTCCCCGACTAGTTCCGGATCGAGCGCTGACGTCACCTCGTCGAACAGCATCACCTTCGGTTCCATGGCGAGCGAGCGGGCGATCGCGACGCGCTGTTGTTGACCGCCTGAGAGCTGCGCCGGATAGGCGTTGGCCTTTTCCGCAAGGCCGACCTTGCGCAGCAATTCATGGGCTTGATCAATTGCCTTTTCCCGCGAAATGCGGCGGACGTGAACTGGCGCTTCAATGATGTTCTCAAGTGCCGTGAGGTGCGGAAACAAATTGAATTGCTGGAAGACGATGCCGATCTTCTCGCGCGTTTGGTTCAAGGTGCGGTCGGGTACACGAAGCATATCGCCCTTGTCATTTTTCTTGTAGCCGATCAGGGTGCCGTCGACCCAGACCTCACCCGGTTCATAGGGCTCCAGGAAATTGATGCAATTGAGCAGCGTGCTTTTTCCCGAGCCGCTCGGTCCGATGACGCATACCACCTCGCCGGCATCAACCGTGATGTCGATGCCCTTGAGGACGTGATGGTCGCCAAACGATTTGTGCAACCCGCGAATGTCGATCAGGGGGGGCAAGTTACCCTTTCGCCTCCGCAAGCAATGCCATGTGAAAGGTGTGGAGCCGGTGTTGGATACGAAAATCGGTCCGTGGGGGCGCTACCAGAAGCCCATCGCGCGTCGAAATCAGGCAGGTGGTGAAGGCCAGTGACACCGGTGCCTCTTCTAGCTCGATCCGGGGACGGCGAAGCGCGCCTCAAGCTTTGAAACCGCCCACATCATTGGCAAGGTCATCAGCAGATAGACCAGCGCCACGCCCGCAAACGGGCTGAAGGTGTTGGCCTTCCATGTCATGATTTCCAAGCCGGCACGCAAAAGATCGGTCAACGCGATTGTCGACACCAGGGCCGTGTTTTTCAACAGCGTGATGGCTTCATTGGTGATCGGCGGCAGGACGCGCCGCACCACCTGCGGCAGGATGATGCGTCGCATTGCCAGGCCGTAAGGCATTCCAAGCGAGCGTGCCGCGCGCATTTGGCCCGCGTCGATCGACTGAATGCCGGCGCGGATGATTTCGGTGACATAGGCGCCATTGGTCGCGGACAGCGCAATAATCGCGACGGTAAAGGCGGTGAGCTGAATGCCGGCCGATGGGAGACCGTAATAAAGGAACATCAAGGTGACGAGGAGCGGAATACCGCGCATGACCGTCACATAGATCAGCGTCAGACGGCTGATGAAAATATTGGTGGAAACGCGGCCGACGCCAAAAAACAAACCAATCGTCAATCCGATCACGACGGAGATGACAGTCAATTGCAGGGTGATCCACGCACCCTTCAATAGGGTCGGAAAGGACTTAACGAATATGTCCCATTGAAAATCCATCTTTGCTCACTCCGCGGGCGCGTCAGATCTCCGAGGTGACGATGGTGTTTCAGCGCGGGCGTTCAGCTCAATCCCTTCAGCTTGCCCTCATTTCCTTTGCGGCACCTCTTATGTGGCACGATGCAAAAATCATACCTCGAAATGGCATGTTATTTCGAGAACTGTGGCGCAGCCAGGCCGAAGCGACGCCGGCCCGGTAGAAGAACGCTTGCGACCGGTCATAAAAGTTGAATTGCGTGGGTTTCAAAGGCAACCGCTCCGCAATCGAACTTCAATCCCTGTCATTCATTGCCGTGGAGCGTGGCAGCACGACCGCGGGGCTATGGGCGAATTGGATATTGTCGTCCGATCAGCGGCAATGTCGCTGTCGTCACGCATCGCGTTCGTCGGTATACCAGGACGGCTTTTCCGGATAGTGCGGGCCATCGTAGATTTCCACCACCACGGTTTCCTCGTGGGCAACCGCCGGACCGTGCACGTTGCCTTTCGGGTTCCAGTAGAAAGACCCCTCCGTCAGAACGACACCGGTGGCGGTATATTCATAGCGGCCCTGCAGGCAGATCATGAACTGGTTGGCCGCATGATAGTGCGGCTGCGGGATGCCTGCGCCCTTGTCAAACTTGATCATGGCAATCGATGCGCCGGTCTCCTCGTTGCGCCAAAGCATTTTTTCATGAATGCCCTTGAGCGACTTTTCCCGCCACGGCATGGCGTCAGTGTCGACTAGAAGCTCTTCGAGTTTTGGCATTCCGGACGGGGCAGTCGTCATGGCGTTATCCTTGCTGTTTGCTGAGCGCGGAACGAATCTGCGAAGCGGTCAATCGGAGCGCGCGATGGCATCCATTGATCCGTCATTCCGGCGTCCAGCGGATGTGCTTAAGCTCGATGAGCCGGGAAATATAAGGAATCTTGGCGCGGTTGGTGAGACGATGGACCGGGCGCATCTCGCTCATCAGCACGGTCGAGCCGAGTGCTTCATCGGTGGTGAACTTATCACCGAAGATCGTCTCGATTTCATTCTCCCCGCCGCCGAGTGAGATGATGACGTAGGGGTGATAGTGAATATGAAAGTCGATCGTCTCGCCGGGTTCGAGCGCGACTTCCCAAATCCGAACGTGCTCATCCTCAGCGACGATGCGCTGGCCGATGTCACCTAGCTTGATGCCGCGCTCGGCGGCGGTTTTGATTCCGGATTTGTCCGTCATGCGATCACCTCTGCGCCGCGCCGTCGATAAAGAAGTGACTACTCGTCGGGGATCACTGCGATGGCATTGATCTCGATAAGATATTCGGCTGAAACCATTTTGGTGACTTCGACCATAGTTGAGGCAGGCAATGGTGGTTTGAAGTACTCCCGCCGTACCTCGTGAATCGCTTCGAAGTGTTCCATGTTGCGTACGTAGACGTCGACCCGACAGACGTGATCGAGCGTTCCGCCGGCGGCTTCCACGGCCGATTTGATATTTTCGCAGACCTGTTTTGTCTGTGCGCGGACGTCGCCGATACCGGCGATTGTGCCGTCCGGGCGGCGCGCGGTCATGCCGGAGATGAAAACCAATCGCCCCTTCGCCTCAACCACTGTGGCCTGCGAAAAATGACCGACCGGCTTTCGAATGGCATCGCTTGTTACTTCATGCTTGGGCATGTCCGGGCTCCTGAACTGGCTGGCCACTTTCAAATACGAGGGGGGCGGGCGAGACCCGCAGATCGCCGGCGAGACCGGACAGCATCTTGGCGACAGCCGGGGTCAAATTGACCATTCCCGCGGCGGATTGGCGTTTGCGCCATTCCGGCTCTCCGGGGGCGAAGAGCTGGGCGGTGCCGGAGGCGCGGCGTCCCGCGCGGATGCGCTCGGCGGCAGCGGCCGCTGCCACACGGACGGTGGCCGGATCGGCGAAATGCGCGACGTCAATGGCGATGAAGAGATGCGATGAATCATAAGGAACCGCGGGATTGCCGTAGAGTGGCGTAACGGCGCTGCCGGACGCGCCCCCTGACAAAAGGCCGCAGATCAGGTCGATGACGAATGCCAGGCCGAAACCCTTCGGTCCGCCGGATGGCAGCAGCATGCCTTCAATGGCTTCCGCTGCGCTGGTCGTCGGGCCGCCATCCGCCTTCACCGCCCAGGTGGCCGGGATCGGTTCGCCCGCCTTTGCCGCCATTCGGATCTTGCCCATCGCAGCTTCGCTGGTCGCCATGTCCAGCACGATCGGGATCGGACCTTCCGTCGGGACGGCGATGGCGATCGGATTATTGCCGACGGTACTCTCTGTGCCGCCCGGCGCCGGCATCAGCGGCCGGGTGTTGCAGGCGACGATGCCGATACAGTCCGCCTCGGCAGCATGGATCGCGAAGCGGCGCGCGGTGCCGAAATGAAAGCCGTGCCGAACCGCCACGATGCCGGCTCCATATCGCCGTGCGCGCTCGATCGCCAGCTTGATCGACTGGTCGCCGGTGAGATGCCCTATCGCATGTCGGGCATCGAGAACGACGGCAGCGCCGTTGTCCGACACGATCACACCGGAATCCTCCAGCGACACCGAGCCCTGCCGAATTCGCGCCACATACATGTCAGTCAGCATGACACCATGTGATGGCACGCCTTCCAGGTCGGCGTCGGTGAGGCCATCGGCAACTGTCTGCGCGGCGGTTTCCGACAATCCAGCCGCAACAAACAGGCGCGCGACAAGGGCGCTCAGTTGAGCCGCCGGTACGCTGATGACATCGCTTTTTTTCATACAAGACTATGTCGCAGGGTTTGGCGGAGCGGCGTCGGCCGGTGCCATGTCAACGGATGAAGTCGTCTTCGGCCCATTCACTTGACGTCTTTCCCATTGGCCGTGCGCAATCGAACCGTGCGGCCGGTCTCGCTCAGCGACTTGGCGACGCGCTCCGTCGTCCGCTCGATGTGGTCGCGATTTAGCTGCAGGGCGCGTGCAATGTTGCGGCCAAGCGCGGCTCGCATGATTTGCTCATGTTCGTTGGCGTCGTTGCGCGTTGGGCATTTCGAGACGATCGAGAGAGCAACATAGCGTTCGGCCTGATCGAACAGATTTTCGCGGATCGCCAGCAGCTTGGGCGAATTGCACGCTGCAACCAGCGCGGCGTGAAATCCGCGATGCGTCTTCGACCATGCCGCATTGATGGCGCCGCTCGCGGTGTGGTCCGTCTTCTTTTGACGTGACAGCAGATGAAAAGCCCCCAACAGGTCGGCCTCCCATTCAACACCGCCGGCTTCCATCGACCAGCGCAGTGCGATCAACTCGATCTCGACTCGGATCCGCATCAGATCAAACAATTGTTCCCGAGAGACGGTGGAAACCCGAAAGCCCTTGTTCTGCTCAAGCGACACAAGCCCTTCGGCCTCAAGGCGCATCAGCGCCTCGCGCACAGGGCTGCCGCCGACACCGTAGCGCTCGCGCAACGCCTCGACCCGCAGCCGCTCGTTGGGCATCAGGTGGCATGCCATGATGTCGGTTCGCAGTTGACGAAATACCGTTGCATTGATCGTGGGTTCAGCCGCGTCATCGTCATTGCGAGCCAATGTCATGCCGCGAACCTCATGCTCGATATGTTTCCCACGGGTGCAATCCCGGTTTCAGCCTCTATATGCACTTCTTCGGGTATCGTATGTATTGCCTATAATCAACAGGATTTTCGAAATCTCGGAATGTCCCGGGATTTCAAGTTCGATGCGGATTTCATCCGACATGCGTGCCTAGGAAATCCAGCGTTCGCCGCAGGGCTAGGGCGGCGCTGGCCTCGTGATAATTGGGAATTTCGTCGCAATTGAATCCATGGCTTGCGGGATAGATCTGGATTTCAACCCCGGCGCCTTGATTGGCGCGCAATTGCCCAGCCTGCTCGAGAGTTGCAAGCGGATCGTGCTCACCGAAATGCATGAGCACCGGACAGCGCGGCTTTTCAGCGATGTGGGGACCAATCAGGGTCGGGTAGTAGCAGACCGACGCCGCCATGCCTTCCACATGTCTGGCGGAGCGCCAGGCGATCGTGCCGCCCCAGCAATAGCCGAGTACGGCGATCCGTCCGGCACCACTAACGTGGCGACAGGCGGCGCTGACATCTGCAAAAACCTGCTCCCAGCCGATCCTGCCACGCAGGTCGCGACCGATGACGGCGTCTTCCTTTGAATATCCGAGTTCAATGCCAGGCCGGATGCGATCAAAAAACGCTGGGGCGGCGACATGATAGCCGTTCGCTGCATAGCTATCGCAGACGCGCCGGATATGACCCGTCACGCCAAAAATCTCCTGGGCCAGAACCAGTCCGCCGCGCGGGCGACCGGCGGGACGGGCTTCATACACGGATGCCTTGTGTCCGTCCGGCGCCGCAAGCGTTATCGTCTGACCCGTCATTCTTGAACTCGTGCCGGTGCGATATGGTTTTTCGGAGACAGTTGAACTCGCGGCGGAGCCGCCGGGCCGGTGGCGAGATCAGCACGGCAAGCCAGGATCGACGAGGATGCCGTCGCGATGCAAGTCTATTTGCCTTCGAAACGCGTTAGAAATCTGCCGAACGGGCAGGAGCCACAATGAGCAAGCGCATCATACTTAAGCCGCACGGCTTGTCCGCAGCGGAGCAGCAGACATACGGCATTCGCTACGGTCATTGGGTGTTCGTATCGGCGATTATGGCGACTGACTTCCGCTCCGGGCTGACGCCCAAGGTCCGCGGCAATCCAGCTATCCCGCTCGCCGGTGAGGAAATTACGATCCGTGAGACCAAATACATCTATGAAACCATCCAATCGGTGCTCGCAACCGCCGGCACGGATATTCAAAACGGCGTGCGGATTGATCAGTACCCGGTCTCGCGAAGTGCTGTCGATCCCTATCACGTTGCGCGCAAGAGCATTCTGAAGCCGCCGCGCCCGGCCAGCACTTCGGTCGATATTCTCGAACTGCTGGCGCCGGACGCCAGTATCCAGGTTGAAATGATAGCCATTGTTCCGGCGGGGGGATTTGAAAAAGAGGGCATCAATACCGATCGGATACCTCACCCGCTCGCCGGTTATTCTCCGGCAATCCGGGCCGGCGATTTTGTTTTTCTGGCGGGGCAGGTGCCGACCGATTGGAAGTCGGGAATCGCGCCGGAAGCGCGCGTCGATCCGAATTTCTGGGAAGGCAGCCGGATCGAGCGCGAGAACTCGTTACATTCTCAAGAACATGGCGCTGACGTTGGAAGCGGCGGGATCATCGATGCCAAATGTCGTGAAAGCGCAGGTTTATCTGACCGATATCAATGACCTGCCGCGGCTCGATCGGGTCTGGCGCGAGGCCTTTCCGGACGAACCGCCGGCGCGGACGATCTTTCCGGTCCGGAGCCTTGGCGTGACCGAAAGTTGCGTTGAAATCAATTTTGTCGCGATTACCGATGCTGGCAATACCGCAAAGCAAGTCATCAGCACTGAGGCCGCGCGGCATCCGATCTTCCACGAGTCCCAGGCAGTCCGGGCCGGTGAATTTCTGTTCCTGTCCGGGCTCATGGCTGCGGACGACAACGGACTGATCGACGCAGCGCGGATCAATCCCGGGTATCCGTATGATCAGGACTGCGCGGCCGCGCAGATGGATGACATTATGACGCAGGCGCAGGCAATCTGCCGCGCCGCGGGAACCGATGTTAGCCGCGCGTTGCGTGTTCTCAACATCCACACCGACTTCAACGAATATTTCCGTGCCGCGCAAATACGCCGTCGTTTCTTTGTCGACGGTGAACCGGCGTCCGCGACAATCCGCGTTACCGCGCCATTGCAGGTCCCGGACTGCTCGATTCTGACCGATTTGTGGGTCGCGATGGAGCCGTGAACTCCCGGTGGCACAGCGCATGCAGGCACTTCACGCTGCACCGCCCAGTCACGGCCGCTCGTCTCGCGTTTCAGGCAGATAGCGGAGAATATCCAATATTTTCGAAAATCTATTGACACATGGAAATTATGGGTGCGATGATTTTTCATCGAAATCTGGGGAGCGTGATTGGAATTGCTGCAGGCGGAAGGCCGTGTGCCAAAGACGGTTGCGTTCGGTTTGATCGTTCAGAAGATCTCACACGAACATGGCAGGCGCTTCGACGCTCGCACCGGGCCATATGCGTCGAAACCGATGCGTTGGATGATGGTGGTGTCACTCGCATAAATTGCGGCTGACCCGGTTTCGTCCAGAATAACGAGCAAGTTATTTGAAATGATCGGCGATGCTTATTCGTTGAAGAGCGACCTTCCGGTTGCAATTGTCGGAGCCGGCCCCGTCGGTTTCACAACCGCGCTCGCACTCGCCTATTACAATATTCCCTTTGTCCAGTTCGAAGCCAATTCCGGCGTTTCGCAGGAGACCAAAGCTGGTACCCAGCTGACGCGAACCTTGGAAATCTGGCAGCGCTTTGGCGTCGCCGACAAAATGCTCAGCAAGGCGATGCGGGTCGACGAGATCGGCGATATCGACCGTGCGACGAACACCTCCCGCCCATCTGTCAAATTGCATTTGCTTCGCGATGAGACCCGATTTCCCTTCGTGATCAATCTGCCGCAACACGACATGGAGCCGCTGCTACGCGAGTGCGTATCGAATTCCGAAGTCGGTTCGGTTTCATACAAGCATCGGTTGACAGATTTTGTGCAGCACGATGATCGCGTCGAGCTACACCTTGATACGGACTCCGGAAATAAGACTGTCCAGGCGAGTTATCTACTCGCTTGCGACGGTGGACGGAGTACGGTGCGGAGCAAGCTCGGCGTTGCAGTGAAAGGGGAGTCGTTTGCCGAGCGCTACTCGCTGGTCGATCTCAAAGTGGACCTCGACATCGCGAACCCGCGGGACTTTCCATACCTCGCATATTTCAGTGATGCCAAGGAGTGGATGATTTTGGTTCGCCAGCCGCAATGCTGGCGCTTCTTATATCCGCTGCCCGAGGGCCAGAAAGAATATTCGTTAGAGGATCTCCGCGCCAAAGCGGTGCATTTCATCGGCAATGTGTCGGACATCGAGGTGTTGGGAAGCAATATTTACAACATCCACCACCGGGTTGCCGAGATATGGCGGGTGAACCGAGTTCATGCTTCTTGGAGATGCTGCGCATCTCATCACGCCGATGTGGGCGCTCGGATTGAATACCGGAATTCTCGACGCGAATAGCATTGCGTGGCGTCTAGCATGGCTATTGCGAGGTTGGGCTGATGAAAGCCTGCTGGACTCATATGAAAAAGAGCAGAAGCCAGTCGCCGAGCACGGTTCCGGCGAATTGGCGGAGGCGGCACGAAAGTACATGGCTAGTCAGTCGCACGACGTTAAAGCCGTAAAGGCGATATCCGAGCATGAATGGGGCAACGCTTATACGCGTTCACTGCTTGGTGTCCGGTTTGGGCTCAATGGGTCCGGCAATTGGTCGATGGTAAAGTCCTTTGCCACGCCGCCTGCCGTTGAAGTCGGCGATCGGGCGCCGGACGGCCTGGTGCACGACAGCACCGGCCAGGAAACCAGGCTGCACGATCTTTTTGGGCGATCTTTCGTTGCGCTTTACTTTGCTGATACTCGCCGGCGGCCGAACATTCCGCAGAACGACACGCCTTGGCTAAGGCATTATGTGGTCTCGCGATGGGACGCACCGCAAGATTCCGGTATTCGCGAACGATCGCTGTTCGATCCAGGCAACCGGATCGCCCAACGTTACGGCTGCGCACCGAATACAATGGTTCTGGTCAGGCCAGACGATCACATTGCGGCCATCGAGCCAATTGGGGATGGTACGGCTGAGGCGGCTTACCGGGCCGCGCTCGCAAATCAACAACAGAATGCAGTGCCGGCGTGACGATTTCGGTCACATACAATTTGCGCGACTCCGTGGTCCTGATCACCGGCGCCGGCAGCGGAATTGGCGCGGCGCTTGCAAGGTATTGCGCGCGTGAAGGTGCGAATGTGATTGCTGTTGACCGCATCCATGAAAGCCTTCTGGATAAGATCGATGACGGCATGCGGGCGCGGATCGACATACGGGTGGTCGATGTCGCCAACGAGTACGATGTTTCGACAATGATTGGCGATATTGAACACAAATATCCGCGGATTGATGCGGCGGTTCTGGGTGCGGCCATTCAATATCGCACGGATATCGACAAGATCGCGCCTGAACTATGGCGCGAGGTTATCGATATCAATCTTAACGGCGTCTATTATTGTCTTCGCGGGATCGTTCCGATGATGAAGGCGCAGGAATATGGCGCTATTGTTGTGTTCACATCCGGGCTTGCCCAGAGCGGCTGGGCGGGTGCCAGCGCCTATGCCGCCAGCAAGGCCGCGCTGATCGGCATGATCAAGTCCGTCGCGCAAGAGTTGAGCGGATTCAACGTTCGCGCGAATGTCCTGTCGCCGGGCGTGCGGTCAACGCCGATTTTCATGGACGTCAGCACGGAACAAGAACGCGAGTTCTACAAAAATACCATCGGAATCAACGAGCCCGAGGGCGTGATACCGACGCTGCTCTATCTGATATCCGATGCTTCGGCTAACCTGACTGGCGCCGTCATCGAGCACCGTATTTCGCCCGGGCGGGAGCATAAATCGCACTCTTGAGTGTCCTGTGATAGTCACAACAATGGCCGCTAAGACAGATCGGAAAGGAGACTGACATGACGAGGTACCTATCGATCATCATCTGCTCCGCGTTTTTGATGTTCGGCGGAGTTATCGGCGAGGTTCGGCCTGTTCACGCCCAGGCTCCGAAAATGACAGACATCACCTTCACGCTGGACTTCATTGTGCTCGGTCGGCACGCGCCATGGTATGTCGCGCTTGAGAAAGGCTACTTCAAGGAGGAGGGTCTCAATGTAAAGATCATCCCGGCCAAGGGGACGGCCGCCGCGATCCAGGCGGTTGAGAGCGGTCTGGCGCAGATCGGCTTCATTGACGTGCCGAGCCTTGTGATCGCCCATGCCGGCGGTGCGACCTCGAAGATCGTGGCGGTGATCTATCAGAAGGCGCCGTATACGATCTTCTCGCTCGATCCCGGCGCCAATGTCTCCACCCTTAAGGGGCTGGTGGGGCTGACGGTCGGCTCGCATAATGGCAGCTTCGTCTCCAACATCACCAAGGCGGTGATGCGCAAGAACGGCCTTGATCCCGATTCATTGAAAGTCGAGAACATTGAGCCGTCGGCGCGCGTCGCGATGCTCGCTGCGCGTAAGGTTCCCGCGGTCGATTTTTACATCATGTCCAAGCCCGGCATTGAACGTGCCGTCAAGGGCGCTAAAGTGCAGTCGCTCTTGCTCGCCGACCATGGACTTGATCTTTATTCCAACGCGATCGGCGCTAAAGAGTCGTTCCTGAAGGAACATCCGGATATCATGAAGAAGTTCGTGCGCGCCGGGTTGCGCGGTTACCAATATGCCTTCGCGCATCCGGAAGAGGCGGCTGAGTTGCAGAAAAAGTCCGCCAAGGCGCTCAACGCGGCAATCACCGTTGATGAAATCAAGATCGTCAAGGATATGTCCGTTACGCCTGACGTCATAAAGAACGGCCTTGGAACCTTCACGCCGGAGCGCATGAAGCAGTCCGTTGAATGGGTGGTGAACAACGCGGGCTTCGATAAATCCAAGGCGCCGAAGCCTGAAGACATCTACGCCACCGGCTTTCTGCCGGCAAAGCCGATCATGGTGGAATAAAGGACGAGTCGGTGGCGGATCACGCAAGGAACCGGACACGACCGTGAGTGCCATGTCCGACGCGAATCCAGGGAGCGACCCCGCCCGATCGGGGCCGTTCCTCGGGCGGCTGATGAATGTCGCAAAAGTATTCAACGCCGGAAGCGGGGAAACCGTGACGGCGGTGAAGGATGTTTCGTTCGGGTTCCGCAAGGGCGAATTGATTTCGCTCCTGGGACCCAGCGGTTGCGGCAAGACCACGGTGCTGAAGATGCTCGGCGGGTTGGTGCCGGCGAGCAGCGGTACCCTTGAATTCGGCGGCAAGGAGATCAAGGGACCGTATCCCGGTGTCGGTGTCGTATTCCAGGCGCCCACCCTGATGCCGTGGCGCACGGTGCTTAGTAATGTGCTCTACCCGATGGAGGTCCTGCGCCGGAACGACGCCAAGGCAAAGGCTCGAGCCCATGAGATTCTCGAACTTGTCGGCTTGGGCGGCTTTGAGCGGGCCTATCCGCGGCAATTGTCCGGCGGCATGCAGCAGCGTGTTGCGCTCTGCCGGGCGATCATTCATCAACCGTCCGTTTTGTTGATGGATGAGCCATTCGGTGCGCTCGATGAACTCACCCGGCTTGAGATGAACGACCTCCTGCTGGATATTCGCCGTGTGACCGGAGCGACAGTCGTCTTCGTGACCCACAGTATCTCGGAAGCGGTGTATTTGTCCGACGAGGTCCTAGTGTTCTCCAAGCGTCCGGCGGTCATTTCCCTGCGGCTGAAGATCGATATTTCCTATCCCCGCACCGCGCAGACGCGCTACCTCGACAAGTTTACGGAATTTGAGCGTCAGGCCGGCGTCGCGCTTGGGGTGGTCAAATAATGCATCAGAACGTTCTCAAGACCATTTATCCCCTGGTTGGCGTCGTCATCATCGTCCTCGTCTGGCACTATTATGTCATTCTGTTCGACGTGCCGTCCGTCGTACTGCCGAGCCCGATGGATGTCGCGACGGCGATGGTGGATGATGCGCCGCTGCTATTGGAGGAGTCCTGGGTCACTTTGCTCGAGTGTATATACGGCTTCCTGCTGGCGATGGGGATTGGTATTCCGATCGCGGTGGTCATGACCTATTCGCGGATCATGAATCTGATGTTCTATCCGCTTCTGGTTGCCAGCCAATCAATTCCCAAGGTCGCGGTAGCGCCAATTCTGTTGGTCTGGTTCGGAACCGGGATCGAGTCCAAGCTTGCGATGGCGTTCGTGATTGCCTTTTTCCCGGCAGTTGTCGATACGGCGACCGGTCTACGCGCAACCTCGCCGGAGCTTCTGGAACTCGCGCGCTCCCTACAATCGTCACGTTTGCAGACATTCTTTAAGATCCAACTGCCGTCGGCACTGCCGTTCATTTTCTCCGGCGCGAAGATCGCTGTGACCCTGGCGGTGATCGGGGCGGTGATCGGGGAATTCGTCGGTTCGAATGATGGTCTCGGCAATCTGCTGCTGACTGCCAATTCGCAGATGAACACACCGCTCGCCTGGGCAGCGCTCATCGTCCTTAGCTTCCTTGGAATTCTTCTCTATGGCGCGGTCGTTTTAGCGGAGCGGCTCTTGATGCCGTGGGAGGAATCGGCCTCGCTTGCGCATTAGCGGGCTGTTCATGAAACAGAATGAACCATTTGCTTTTGCACTGGCAGGAAAAAATGCGACGGCATTGATACGCCCGGACATTGATTGCAACCGGACATAGTCATTTTCCGGCGATCGATCGCACCATAACGCATTGATCTCAATGTTCATGAGATTAAACTATTTGACGGGCCTTCAAAATGCATCGTAGCCTTTTATGGGCCTTACTAGTTTTCTTTCAGTGCCGCTGGCGTCTCTTCGTGGAGCATGGTTGATGGCGAGTGCAAATGGGCTGAGGGTCGTCGGCTATTTCGACTGTCCCGGCGGCGGGCAGGTCGTCGTCCACAACCGAACGGCCTATGTCGGCCACATCAAGCCGCCGGACGGCACGTCCATCATCGATGTCAGTGATCCGGCCAAGCCGAGCAACTCGCCCATATCCAGGTGCCGGAAGGGCACGCTGTCGCACAAGGTGCGGGTCGAGAACGGCGTCATGCTGGTCAATCGCGAGATCTTTCCGATCGGCCGCAAGGATCCCGATTTTCGCGGCGGCCTGGAAGTGTTCGATGTCAGTACGCCGTCCAATCCGAAACGGACATCGCGACCTGGGCCGACGCGCGGCATGCACCGCTTCACCTTCGACGGCCGCTACGTCTACGGCTCGCCCGAACTGGACGGATATCTCGGCAACGTTGTGTCGATCATCGACTTCAAGGATCCAGCGCAGCCGGAAGAGGTCGGCCGCTGGTGGATGCCGGGGCAATGGACCGCCGGCGGTGAGAAGCCGACCTGGGAAGGTACCGGCGCACCGCTGCCATCATCCGATGCGCGTCGGCAACCGGCTCTATGTCAGCTATTGGCACGGCGGCTTCGTCATTCTCGACATCGACGATATGAGCAAGCCGAAATTCGTTTCCGGTCTCGACTGGAGCCCGCCATTTCCCTGGCCGACCCATACCGCGCTGCCGGTGCCGTTTCCGCTGCGCGGGCCGGCAAGGTCATGCTGGTCGCCGATGAGGACGTGGTTCGCCTGGAAATGGCGCAGCCGTCGTTTCTCTGGCTGGTCGACATCACCGACGAAACGCGTCCGATTCCGTTCGCCAGTTTTCAGGTTGACGGAAGAGGACGGCACGCCGAAGCAGGATTACACCGGGCTGCATCAGTTCTGCGAGGAAATCCGCAGCACGGAGATTCCCATCGCCTGGTTCGCACACGGTCTGCGGATCGTCGACATCGCCAATCCGCATGCGCCGCGAACAGGTCGCATCATTCATGCCGGACGTGCCGCAGGGTGCAAGCCGGGTGCAGAGCAACGACGTCTGCTTCGACGATCGCGGCCTGATCTATCTGATCGACCGCACGCGCGGCCTGCACATTCTCGAACGGACTTAACGCCATACGTCGAGTTCGCGATCGGCGTGACAGAGGTCGACCGACGATGAGATCTGATCATCCGCAACGCGCGTGTTCGCGGCCAGAGCAGCTCGTCGATATCGCCGTCGACGGGCGAGCGGATCTCGGCCGTTGGCGCGAATTTGCCGGCACGAGGCGCGCGCGAAATCGACGCCGCCGGCAGCCTCGTGCTGCCGGGATTTTTCAACCTGCATTTTCACGCCGACAAATGCCTGCTCGGCGAGATCATGCGGCCGAACGTGCTCCGGGACGCTGCCCGAGGCGATCGAGATCACCAACGACTTCAAGCGCAATTACGATCCGGCCGAGGTCGCGCGAGCGTGCGGTTCGGGCGCATCGAAGTCGGCGTCATGAACGGCACGACGTTCTTCCGGCTGTTCGCCGACGTCGGCACCATCGGCGGGCTGCGGGCGGCGCGCGGCCTGCTGCTCGCCCGCGAGAAGATGAAGCAAGTACTGCGACATCCAGGTCGTGGCGTTTCCGCAGGAAGGCATCGTCCGCGATCCTGGCGCCGCCGAACTGATGGAAGAGGCGATCAAGGAAGGCTGCGACATCGTCGGCGGCCTGCCCTGGTACGAGTACACCGACGAGGAGGCCCGCCGAGCACATCGACATTTGTTTCGATATCGCGAAGCGGCACGATCTCGACATCCATATGCTGGTGGACGATACCGACGACGCCAATTCGCGCAGCCTCGAATATCTCGCGCTCAAGACCATGCGCGAAGGCTTTCAGGGCCGTGTCGCCGCGAGCCATTGCGGCGCGATGGCCGGTTACAACGACGTCTATGCCGCCAAGATCGTCGACATGGTTGCGACCGCCGGCGTGACCATCTCGGTCGAACGCGCATATCAATCTGGTCTGCTCCGCGCGCATCGACCGCGAGCCGAAGCGGCGCGGCATCGCGCGAGTGAAGGAACTGCTGGCGCGCGGCGCTAACGTCGTCACCTCGCAGGACGACGTCAACGACCCTTATTATCCGTTCGGCAAGCCCGATCCGCTCGAATGCGCATCGATGATGGCGCATGTGGCGCAGCTGACATTGCCGCACGAACTCGAACAGGTCGATCGACATGATCACGGTCAATAGCGCACAGGGCCGCGCGCGTCGACCGAATTACGGCATCGCGCCCGGGTGCGCGCGCCGATCTCGTGGTCGTCGGCGCGGCCTCAGTGCACGAGGCGCTGCGGCATGCAGCCGCCGCGCCGTCACGTGTTCAAGAACGGCCGCGAGGTCGCACGCTCGACGCTGACGCAGGAGCTTTGTCCTGACGATGCGGCGCGACCGCTCGCACGCAAGTCTGCGGCCGCGGCCGGGTTAGGGATCGCAGGCGCTGGATCGATCGGGTGTCATCGATCAGGGTTCGGCCGAATGAGGATGCCATCATGACGGACCATGCCAGTCATTCCGGGTCATTCGATCTGCGTCGTTCGCAACGGCAAACTGGTGATTCCCGGTGTCGGCCGGATCAAAGCCGATGTCGGGATTGCTGCGCGGCAAGATCGTCGCGCATGGGTGAAGACCTGCCGGCGGCCGGCGCGGAGATCTACGACGCGGCCGGGAAAGGTCGTACTGCCGGGCATTTTCGACCCGCATGTCCATATCGGCAATGAGCAATCCTTCGAGAGCGAGGCGGAAACCGAGACCCGGGCCGGCGTCCTTGGCGGCGTCACGACGATCGGGATTTTTCTGCGCAGCATGGAGGATTCCTATTTCGACCATCTGCCGGCGTTCCGTCGCGCCATGGACGAGCGCAGCTATGTCGATTCGGTCTTCCATCCGCAGATTTTCACCGAGCAGCAGATCGCGGAAATTCCCGGCTATGCCGAGCAATTCGGCATCCGGTCTTTCAAGTTCTACATGTCGGGCATGCCGGGCATCGTGAAGTCCGTCACCGACGACGTCCTGCTTGAGGGCTTCCGACAGGTCGCCTCGCTCGGGCCGGACGCCGTGGCCTGCGTCCATTGCGAGACCGGCGCGCTGGTCGACCGGGCGCGCCAGGAGCTTGCAGGCCCGCAAGCCGGAAGGGACGCTGGCGGATTGGGAGGACGCGCATCCGGCCGACGCCGAGGCGCTGTCGATCCAGACCGCGGTTTATCTCGCGAAACTCGCCGGCGCTCATCTTTATGTGGTGCATCTATCGAGCCGGCAGGGGCTTGAGGTCGTGCGCGCGGCGCGCCGCGCCGGCGCGCATTTCACGGTCGAAACGACGACGCCTTATCTCGGCATCAACAGCAGCGATCCGAACCGGTTTCTGGTCAAGATGGTGCCCGCCGGTGCGGACGCCAGAACATCAGACGGCATTGTGGGAAGGCCTGCTGGAAGGCTCAATCAATACGGTTGGCACCGACAACACGTCGCGCTGCCGCGCGACCAAGCGGCCGGAAGGCGGCCTGCATGGTGCGCGCCCGGGGCTGCCGGCTCTCGGGACGCATCTGCCGGCGCTGCTTCACTATGGCCGCCTGCGTGGCGTGCCGCTGGAGGTTCTGGTCGATCGCGCAACGCGTGCGCCCGCGCAGGTCTATGGCATCTATCCGCGCAAAGGCACCATTGCCGTCGGCTCCGATGCTGATCTCGTCATTGTCGATCTTGATCTTGAGAAGGTGGTGCGCGCCGAAGAGCTGCAGGGCATGTCGGACTTCTCTCCGTTCGAAGGCAAGCAGCTTCGCGGCTGGCCGGTTGCGACTATCAAGGGCGGTGAGATCGTCGCGCGTGACGGCAGGATTGTCAGCAAGGCGAACGGCCGTTACCTGCTGCGCCAGCCACACGAAGCGAAGCAATTCGAGTGGTTCGGCCGGGCCGCCTGAATGTTGTCTCCTGTGCGACGCTGTTTGGTAGTCGATCGGCCGTTGAGATAGCGATAGGCAGCGCGCCCATTGAGCGGTGTCCATTCCTCGTAGCGCGACATCAATTCATTGGCCGGCAGGTCAATGCCGTGAACGACCGCATCGTCGAAGATGCATTTCTTTAATGCATCATGGCAATTTACGTTTGCAATAGCGCCTTGTCGTCGAAAAGATCTTCTGGCGTAAAGGCTGTCGTAATCAACGCGTCGTCGCGCATGTATTCGATAATTTTCGCAAGCGTGGCCTGATTTTTCTTAAATCCAGAAGGCCAATAGTCCTCACCTAACACAGCTTCAGTCTCGAAAAGATGTTCCACTAGCCACGGCAGCATCACGCTGAGCGCTGTCGCATCATAAATTCTGTCGCGCGCTACATCCTGAGCGGTTCGGAAGGCAGTGAGTAGGTTTTGCCCGAGGACTGGCATTTGTTCGAATACGCTACGCTTGATGCACAGCATATGCATCGGTGGAAATATTCCGCTCATTTTAAAGTACCCAATTTCTTCGTGCTTCGGATCGTCGAATAGCCGGATGACGTTGCCTCCCGGTCGGAAGCTCGTCGGCGCGCGAGCGGTATAGAGCGCATCGATCTCGCCGGAAATCCAGCATTCGCGCAAGGCTCTGTTCAGCGAATCCGACCTTGAACTTTGGCGGATAGAATTGCGGGTGTTCGTCGCCGACGCGGGAATGCTCAAGACCGCCGCTGACGTAGACTGGCGCTATGCGATCCAGCCCGTAATATTCCTGAAAAATCCCACGGAGCCAAACAGCCGCAGCCATGTCGAACACCGGGATGCCGACCTTGCGGCCCGCGAGATCAGCTGGCTTTTTGATTCCGGCACTTCTATTCACGAAAACGGACGAAAGGCGAAAATGGCGAGATGGGAAAATCGGTACAGCGACGTAAGGTCGGCCCGGCCGCTCAAGGGTTCGCAGATAGCTTGTTACGGGAAATTCGCAGCAATCAAAGGTATGTTCGGTTAATTGCTTGTTGAAAAGATCTTGCACTGGCATCAGTTCGAAAGTAGCCGAGACATCCGCAATCTTGACGGTGCCGTCGACCAGCGGCCGCATCCGATCGCTGTCGCTGAGGCCGACCTTGAGCTTCAGGCCCGACATCGTATCACCAATGAGGAGGGGTGAATGGAGAGGAAGTGAAAAAGGCGACCGCGAAATCTGGCCACAGTCGCCTTTTCGTCATGATCCGTTATTTGACGGAGCGTTCCGCCTTCGGCGGCAGGTAAGAAGCGTCAAAAAAGTCTTCAATCTTTGGCTTATTCTCGAACTTGAACGTGAGAGCCAGCTGATCGATCGCCTCATTCATACGCTTCGGGTCGATGGCGCCGTAACCATTGGCCTTCACTTCCGGCGTCAGATAGTTGTTGTTGAGCGCATAGTTCATGCGCTCAAGTTCCGTCGCCTTGTCGGTCAGGGCATTGCGCTTCAAGACCGACTTGATTGCCTCATCCGGGTTGGCAACAGTGAATTTGATGCCTTTGACCAATGCACGCGCAAATCCCTTGACCGCCTCGGGGTGCTCGGCGGCGAATTTCGGGTGCACTATGACGGTGTTGCCGTAAAGCTTGACGCCGTAATCGGACATCAGGAATACCGTGGCATCATCCTTAGGAACCTTCTTTGCGACGTTGAGATAGCTTGAGAAGGCATAGCCGGTGATGGCATCGACCTTGCCGGACACCAGCATCGGCTCGCGAACCGGGAAGCCGACATTCTTGATCTCGACCTTCGACGCATCGATGTTGTTCGCCTTGACGAAGATCGGCCACTGCGCATAGGCGCCGTCCGCTGCCGGCGCACCGAGTACTTTTCCTTCCAGGTCCTTCGGCTTCATGATGCCTTGGCTCTTGCGGCCAACCACGGCGAATGGCGGGTTGTTGTAAAGCATGAAGAACGCCTTGATGGGCGCGCCTGTGTATTTTTCTCGGAACTTGATCAGCGAGTTGATGTCCGCTGCGGCCATGTCATAGGTGCCTGACGCCAGGCGGTTGAGCGGCTCCACCGAGCCTGCACCGGTGTCGACCTTCACATCAAGGCCTTCTGCCTTAAAGTATCCTTTGTCGATCGCGACAAGCAAAGGCGCCGATGGACCTTCAAACTTCCAGTCCAGCGAAAACCGGATCGGCGTCAGGGATTTTTCCGCATGGCTCTCGGGTGCCATGGCGAATGCGCTGCAGACGAGCGCGCCGCCAAGGAGGATGCGACGGCTTATGGGCAGTTTGCTGATGGTCTTCATTGGTAGGCTCCTGATGTGGTAAGCAAAGGTTGCTTTCTCTTGTTGCCGAATGGTTGCTCCGGCAGTGGCGCCGGCCTGGTCTCCGGCAATTTTGCTCCGCAGGCTTGCGCCAGCGGCGGTCCATCCATTGCTTGGTGCGGGACAAAAGCCGTGTCCGTGCGGATGGTGGAAAGTTCGATAATCTGACCGTCGCTCATTGGTTGATCCTTTGGACCAGAACATCGAGCAGTTCGGGCAGCGCGAGCGGTGTCGCATCGGCGCCGCCGCGGGAATAGGTGCCCCCAACCCGCGACGACGGAACGCCGAGGCGTTTGGCAAGGCGTTGAATCGCTTCCTTGCAGTGCGCGGGTGTCGGCAGGCATTCAATTTTCAGGTCGTCGGTCAAAAGATCATTGGCGCCGGTAAGTGAAAGCCGTTCCTCGCCAACCTTTCGGGAAGACACGATGTTGTTGGCCGCTCGTTCATCATTGGCGACGACAAAACTGCGATGGGTCAGGCCGGGAGCGACCCAGGCGATGCGGTCGGTATATTGCGAACCGAGGCGCTGCAGCACTTTGGCCAGTATCTCGGCCATGGCGTTATGCATGATGACGTAGTTCCGCATTTCCTCCGTACCCCATTTCCAGCGGCTGGCGGAGAGCGGGCTTGCCGTGCTGTCGATTCGCCAGGGCGAGACGGCGTTGCCGCGCTTCTCGAACAGCCCGGGATCGTCATAGGCAGTCGCGGGCGATGGCTTGCCTTCGTAGCGTGCGATATTTTCATATGGCACAAAGGCCATCGGCTCTGAGATCACTGCTCTGTGGATCAGGACGCCTTTGTCATTCGTCATCGGCGCGAGATTGAGAACGTCCTGCGAATATTGTCCTTCCAGTTGTGCCTGCAATTCCTGCGGCAGATAATCCCGCCGGATCGGACGAAAGCCTTCATCGAGCAGGCGCTGATTGATCAGCTTGTGTTCCGAACTGAACGGGTAGGGCTTGGTCTTGGTGCAAGGCATCAGCAGCAGGATGCGGCGGCGGCTCGCCGGTATCTCAGGCGTGTAGTCCCGTGTGACGTATCTGATCCAGTCCGCAATTCGCGGATGCTGGAGCGCATCGACGTTGTCCTGCGGACTGTAAAGGCACAAGGTCTCATCAAGCACGAAGGGCGACTGGATCTTGCGAGCGGATTCGCGCACGCGCTGGGCCCTGTCGTTGACGGTGACGGTATTGTGCCGGGGCTGGCTCGGCGCGCGGCGGCTTGTGGTTTCGATCTGCTGCATGTCAGGCGACCCGCGTCGTCGGTTGTTGTTCGTGCGGCAGCGTTGTGCGAACGAGTTCATGCTCGCCGTAGGCGTGAAGCGCGGCGAGGTGGGATTCGGCGTCGGCGAGGAACAGATCGCGCGTGATACCGGCGACCAGGCGCTCAACACTGAAGCGCAATCCGGAGATGCCGGCCGAGCCCGCAAGGCTCGGCATCGCCGCATAGGTGTAGCAATGGATGTCGCGCAGGCAGGGCATGGCCCCCGGCTCGCGCTCGGTGAACTGAAAGCTCCCGGAGAGATAGGGATAATTCGCGAGCGTTGCGTTCGCGTCGGCGGGCGGCGGGGTATAGCGATCCTTCCAGCGCGCGACGGCGGCTGACACACGCGCGAGTTCCGGACGGGCATCAAGGTCGATCACCAGGCCGGTTCCGACAATGACGAAGTCGGCGCGGAAAATGTTGTCGGGCGCCATTAGTACAATCTCGCCGTCTTCTTCAGCGATGGCGCGCAGCGGAGTGGCGAGATGGATGTGAAAATTTCCGAAGCGCGCGCAACGATCGAAGGTGTCCTGTGGCGGCGGCTGGTTGATCTCGAACAGATACGACATGAACCTCCATTTCATGTCGTCGGAGAGATCGCCGAAGTGGCGCAAAAAGCCGGCGAATTCCATCCATCGGTTCGGATTGATCCGCGGGATATCCGGACGCCGCACCAGCAGATCGACCGCGGCTGCGCCATGTTCGAGCGCGACTGCCGCATTATCGAAGGCTGAAGCACCCGCGCCGAGCACGACGACACGTTTGCCTGATAAGCGGGAGAAGTCGATCGCCTCGGCAGTGTGGGCGTAACGCGCGCGCGGCAACGTTTGTGCGATCAGCTCCGGCACATACCAGCGGCCGCTGCCTTCCATACCGGTCGCCAGTACGATTTTGCGTGTCAGCAGACGCGGCAACGCCGCGTCATCCGTCGCGCTGCGGCGGTGCACGGCGAAGAGGCCGGGGCGGATCGGTTCGATATCGACCACTTCCGTGTCGTTCTCGACCGTGATGCCGATCGTCTGGCGCACCCATTGAAGATAGTCCTGCCAAAGATCACGCGGGATCTTGTCAAGCTTCTGCCAAGCCTGCGCGCCGAACTTGGCCTCGTACCAGGCGCGCGCCGACAGGCTCGGTATGCCGAGATCGGGGCCCGTCACCGTCTTGGGCGTGCGCAAGGTGTGCATGCGTGCGAAGGATGTCCACGGGCCTTCCTGGCCGCGCGGGTTGCGATCGAGTACGACCACATCGACGACGCGCTCGCGCATTAGGCCGAAGGCGATGGAAACGCCGCTTTGGCCGCCGCCCACGACGACGACATCATGCACATGCTCGTCCTGATACTTTGACGGTGGAACCCAGGGCCGCGCCGGGTAGCCAAGGCATTGCAACTCGTATTGCGCCCGGCGGGTCAGTTCTTCCAGTCCACAGACGATCATTCCCGGCTCCCAACGATGGCAGGGCGCCATCGCCAACGTCATGGCGGTAGTTCGAGCGCCATTGCGGGTCCTTTGGATTACGCGCATTGCGACCGGTCCAAAGGAGGAGCTTGACCCGATTTTCCGGCTGTCAAAGCCAGAGTCAGATTTGCAAACGACATGCCAAGTGCGGCCCGACTGTCGCGCAGGCGGAGAGGGCGAGAAACGCCCGATCTCGGCGCAAAATCCCCGATTATCGGCACTGTGCCCGGGTGAGAGCGATTAAGCTTTGGGCAATTAGCGTATTGGCTGGGCAGAGGGGATCGCTGCGGCGCCCGGGACGTAGCGCTCAATCGGCAGCGGGGCCGCGCGCTGGTCTTCGGCAAAGGCGACGACCAGCGGCTCCAACTGCTGCGCGAAGGCGCGGGCGTCTGCGATGCGAGGCTTCAACCGTTCGAGTGCGGCCGTGACGCGCGAGCGCAGTTCACCACAATCGACCGAGACAACACGCTTGTCCCGCACGACAAAGCGGCCGCCGACCATGACGTCGGTCACAGCCGAGGAATCTTCGGCCGAGACGATTTGATTGATCGGATCGTTGAGCGGCAGGAAGTTGAGATTGTTGAGATCGAGAAATGTCAGGTCGGCTGCGAAGCCCTTCGCCACCCGCCCGCATTGCTGCAGACCGAGGACTACGGCGCCGGAAATTGTCGCGGCTTGCAAAGTCTCGCACGCGCTCAGCCATTGCTTGCGCGGTGTTCCGAACGCCCGTGATGAGAATGAGGCCAGCCGCATGGCTTCGAACATGTTCAAAGCGTCGGAGGAATTTGCGCCGTCGGTGGCGAGGCCGACGACAATCCCACGGTCCAGCATCGGCCGTAGATGCGCGATGCCGGAGCCAAGCCGATAGTTGCTCGCCGGAATATGCGCAACGCGGGCGTCGTATTCCGCCAAGAGATCGAGATCCTGTTGGTCCAGCCAAACGCTGTGCGCGGCAACAAAGCCCGGACGCAAGATGCCGAGCCGCGCCAGATGCATCAGCGCCGAGACGCCGTAGAGTTGATGAGCAACGACGGCCTGCAGCCGCAATTCGGCGATGTGCATGTAAATCGTGAGGTCGTGACGTTCAGCCAAATCGCCGCAATGCCGGAGGAAATCGTCGGAGCAGTGGTGCGGGATCGTTGGCGCGATCGCGAGCGTCACGCCAGCCGGCAGCCTGCCTTTGCTTTCGGCAATTGAGGCGACAGCATCGATCGTCTCCTGCGCCGGCGGCAGCGCTGCCGCGGTGACGCGGGAGCGCAGGTCGGCCGGCAATGTATCGGCAAGACCGGGAATTGCCTGGAACAATGAGCGGTCGGCGATCATCGGCGCCAACACCGCACGCATGCCGGCGTCGGCATAAGCGCAAGCAACGGCGGCGATACCTTCCGCACTTGGTCGCGGAAATTCATAGACGAGATCGAAACAGGCGGTGCAGCCCTTCGAGATCATGTCGACGGCACCGAGCAAGGTCGACAAATACGTAATGTCAGGATCGCGGCCGCCGCCGAGCCAAGGTCCGTTGGTGAGCGAGGCCTCAAGCGTCCAGCGGTCGGCGACACCCTTTATCAGGTTGGCATGACCGTGCGTGTGTGTGTTGATTAAGCCGGGAATGATCAGCCGGTCACGCGCATCGATGATAGTTACATTGTCTGACGCCTTCAGACCCATTCCCTCCGGCAGTACCGCGGCAATCAGGCCATCCTTGAGCAGCAAATCCCGGCGCGCGCAGCTGTCGCTTTTCGGATCAGCGACCAGTCCGCCACGAATGAGCAGATCGCCGCTCACGGATTCAACTCGCGCGGCAGGTGAGTCCTGATCCAGTGTCGCGCCACGTCGCCGCGGCTTGCTCGCCAGACGTCCTGATAGCCCGCGATTTCATCTAGAAACCGCGCAATGCCTTCAAAGCGCGCCGGCTGACCACTGATGCGATTGTGCAGGCTCACCGTCATCATGCGCGGGCGCATTGCGCTTTCGTCATAAAGAACGCGAAATGCGCCCATCAGATGTTCGAAGAAATCCCGGCCGCTACCAAGCCTGCCGCTCGGCAGCCGGTTGTCGTTGTGGGTGAAGGTGTGTGGAATTACCAGGCGGGGACCACTTGCCTGGGGGACCCAGTAGGGCAGGTCGTCGGCGTAGCCGTCGGCATCGTAGAGCAGACAATCATGTTCTGCGACGAGGGCGCGGGTGTGCGCACTGGGCGAGTAACGGCTTTGCCAGCCGGTCGGCAAATAGCCGACGGTGTGCTGAAGCGAGGATATGGCCTGGGCAATCGTGCTGCGTTCTTCATCCGCCGTCATCAGGAAGTGGCGGGCGAAGCGCAGTCCGTGACAACAGACATCGAAATTGGCTTCGCGGATGGCGGCGGCGGCCTCGTCGTTGCGTTCGAGCGCTTGCGCGCACGCACCGAGCGTGAGTGGAAATTGACGTGCGCGAAACAACTCATAAAGCCGCCAGAAGCCGACACGGGAGCCATATTCGAACAAGCTCTCCGCCACGAAGTCGCGTGTGCCGGCGGGGACTTCGCCGGCGATGGCATCGGTCAGCGCGATCTCAGTTGCCGCGTCGCCGTCGGGAATCGATGGCTCGGCCCCTTCCTCGAAATTCAGTACGACGATGAGCGCGAGACGTGCGCCGTTTGGCCATTGCGGGTCAGGTGGGCGCCGCCCGTAGCCGACAAAGTCGCGTTCGTGCATGGGGCCGATCACGTCAGGCGCTCCGGATCACGGACCGCGCTTCGAAATCCCGCGCCAGCGCCAAGAGCCGCTCGTCCGCGCGCGGTCCGCCGATCAGCGAGAGCCCGACTGGACAGCCCTCGACGGACGCAACCGGCAGGTTGATCTGAGGCAGGCGCGCGAGGCTGGCAATGCAGGTCAGCGCCAGGGTCTTCTCGCGGAAGTCGACGAGGTCCTCAAGCGAGGCTTCCCGCGCTGGCGGCAGATTGTGCGCGGTCGGAATAACAATAACGCCGTCATCACCGAGCAGGTCCGTGCAGTCGCGCAGTCAGGCCCTCGCGGCGGATCATCGCAGGCGGCACGTCCTGCCACGGCACGGAAAATGCCAACGCGATGCGATCGCTGACGCTCTGGCTCAGGGTGCGTCCGGGCGCGCTCGCCCACGCGCCGAGTGTCGCCCGCAGGTCATAAAGCTGGATCGGGCGGAAGGTATCGAGCCAATAGTCGACGCCTTCCTCGTAGAGCGTGATGTCCGTACTTGCACCGAGCGCGCGTGCGATCGGCAGCAGCGCTGCGTTGATCTTCGGCAACGCGACGTCAAAGGTATCGCGTGCGATCATCAGGCGTGCATTGCCGGCTTCAGCGATCGAGCCGAAATAGATTTCGCCGACACGGGCAAGGGTCGCGGCGGTGGTGGCAAACCAGCCGACGGTATCGAAACTCGGCGCCATCGCCATGATGCCGGCGGTCGAAATGCGCCCGTAGGTGGTGCGAATGCCAAAGATGCCGCAGAAGCTGGCCGGCACGCGCACCGAACCGCCGGTGTCGGAGCCGAGAGCGAAGTCGCAAAGCCCGGCCGCGACCGCCGAGGCCGAACCGCTGGACGAACCGCCGGGCGCGCGATCGGGAGCCCTAGGATTGATCGGTGTGCCGAAATGCGGATTGGTGCCGAACATCCCGCAGGCGACTTCGTCGGTGTGGGTCTTGCCGAGCAAGGTCGCGCCGGCGGCCAGCGCCGCCAATACCGACGGTGCGGTGGTGAGCGCGGCGCCGTCGTCACGCAATCGGTCGGGACTGCCGCAGGCGGTGCGGCTCCCTGCGACGTCGAACAGGTCCTTGACCGCGAAGCTCAGGTCAGCGAGCGGTCCCTGGTCAGTCAGCCGAAATGGCTCGGGACCATGGTCAACAAAGGCCAGTTTTCTGATGGCTTCACGACTTGGCATCACGCGGTCGAGCGGGACAGCCGTCGCTTTGCCCGGCTCCAATATAGGCTTCATCCCTGATTACTCCGCCGCTGTTTGCGCGAGCGTCGGCGCGTCGGGATGGTCGTAGGTGTTCATGAATTCGTCGACATAGCCTTTCACTTCAGCCCAATCGAAGAAGCGGAAGGAATTGCCGCGGTGACGAAGGTCGCACCGGAATAGAACATCTCGTATTGCAGATGGCGCGAGCCGAACTCCGAGCCGATCGCGTCCCAGGTCAGTTTCATCAGCTTGACCCGTTCCTTCGGGGAGCGCGACCGGCGAGGACTGGGTCTTGCCGATGATGCGCCGCGAGTCTCCGGGTCGTCGAAGTCGGCGGCCGATGACGGCACCATGATCAGGCCGCCGCCGGACAGTGTCGCGCATGGCATCGGTGATTTCCTGGATAGGTTGTCTGGGCGATGAACCTGTGCGGTACACAGGATGTGGCGGTCGGGAACGAAATAGCCTTCGTAATGCTCGCCGGTCGCCTCCATGGCGACGATCAGCGCCTCGATATTGTTGACCTTGGCGGCCAGCAGGCCAAGCGTCTCGCGCACCTGCGGATAGTTGATGATGTCGTTGGTCTCGGCCACCTTGCGGGCGAGGCCGAGCAGGAATTTCAGCTTCACCGATCAGCCGGATCATGCACTGATAGTTCTGGAACACGTGCGCGCGGCGTGTCGTGCCATTGCGCCTGCGCCATCTTCAGATCATTGTGCACAAACACCCGGTCCCACGGGATTTTCACGTCGTCGAAATAGACCACTGCATCGTTCTCGTCGAAGTTCGACGACAGCGGATAGTCGAACACCGAGGTCGCCGCGGCCTCGTAGACTGCGGCGCGACATCAGCTTCAGGCCCTTGGCATTGATCGGCACGACGGCGGTGAAGGCATAGCGCTCGTCGCCTGCCTGCAGCGGCCTGGAATCCGGAGACCAGCAGTTCGTCGGCCATGACGCCGGAGGTCGCGAGCATCTTGCCGCCGCGAATCGTGATGCCCTCGCTGTCTTCATCGCAGACGGCGGCGACGAGATAGGGATCGGCCTGCTTGCCGGCGGATTTCGCCTTGTCGGCTTGCGGATTGATGATGACGTAGGAAAGATAAAGGTCATTGTCCCGCGCATAGTCGAAATAGCTTTCGAGCGCGGCGGCCCGATCCGGCGTGTTGGCGCGATAGACATTCAGGCCCATCCGGAATCCGCACAGGGTCGAAGCGACGTGATCGGGCGATCGACCGACCATGCCGCAGGTGAGCATGGACCAACGGGTGAGCGCGACGCGGCGCTCGACGAGTTCGCGGAGATTGCGCGGCAACTGCCAGGCGCGGCTGACACGGCCGCCGTTGGTCGGCGAGACGAAGGTCATCGCGTCGCGGTTCTGCGGTTCGGCCTGATAGTCATAGAAGTGCGCCGCGTTGAGTGTCGCGCGGCGAAAGGCGTGATGGGTGGTTACGTCGTCGACGGCTTCACCGTCGATGAGGATCCTGCGACCATCACGGATACGATTGAGGTAGGACTGACCGTCCCGGACCATGGCGGACTCCGTTAATAATGTCCCGGAATCCGACGCCAGGCCTGATGACCCCTTGCCATCGGAAAGAGTATTGGCACGTTCAAGCTCAGGCCGCCCTATTTCGGGATCAGCCCAGGTATTCAGCAAGCCTATTTTCTAGGCGGCTCCGCGTCAAGCGCTCCGGTTGAGATCTGGAGCAGGTTACGCATGACTGCAGGCGTGGCTGCCAAATCGCGCTTGCCGGTTGCGTGCTATACGCGGCGGCAAGCCTATAAATAGAACTATCTTCGGCCCACCGTGCGACTGATCAACGCCTTCAGCCGCGCCCAGAGAACTTTGCGGAGCAGCGATCCCGCCTGCAGCGCTGCGGGCGCAGCCTCCGGCGTCAAGGCGGCGCCGCTCAGAAGATGGTCGAGATTGGCGGCAAACAGGCCGGTCATGCGGGTGGCGAGATCATCGACGATGCCGCTGCGGCCGAATTGCGCCAGCGGACCCGACAGCACCGCCCGCACGTCGATGGCGATGCGGGTCGCGTCGCCGTTCGCGATCGGTGTCAGGCCATAGCTCACCTCGGCACCGGCTCGCGAGCCTGTCGCGCGGTCGCTGCCGCCGCCGACGATGGTCCCGCGCCGGTTGGCATTGTCCTGAGTCACCTTGGCTTCGCCGCCAAAACGCGCCGTGATGGGGCCGAGCTTGACCGCGATCTGTGCGAGAACGTGATCGTCGCTGACCAGCTCGATGACGCTGGCGCCGGGAATGCATGGAATGACGGCCGAGAGGTCGGCTAGCTTTTCCCAGACCTCGGCCGGCGGCCGCTGGATCGTCAGGTCGCGCGTGATGGTGAAATTAGGCTGCCGGCCGCCGAGCCCGAGCGCCGTCTCGCGCTGCGTGGCGGCCGCGGCCGGGGAGGGCGCGGTGCTTGCGGCACCTGCCGCCGCCGTCGGCGTGGAGGTTTGCGCCGGACGTGCCCCGACCGGGCCGACCTTGCGCGCGACTGACGGCATTGCGACGGCCTGCGCCTTGCGCTCCGCCAGCACCCGCAAAATCGCGCGCACGATGCCGACATAACCGGTGCAGCGGCAAAGGTTGCCGGCGAGTTCCAGCCGCACCCGCGCCTCGTCGGCGTCCGGCAGCCTCAAAATAATGTCGCGCGCGGTGACCAGCATGCCGGGCGTGCAGTAGCCGCATTGCAGGGCGTGTTCGGCGGAGAAGGCGCCCCGCAAGGCGACGATGACGGAATCGTTTTCCAACCCCTCGATGGTCGTGATCTCGGCGTTCTCGCACAGCACCGCATAGGTCAAACAGGAACGCGCCGGCTCGCCATCGATCAGCAAGGTGCAGGCTCCACACACGCCCTGCTCGCAGCGCAGATGCGTGCCGGTCAGATGCAGGCGATCGCGCAGCAGGTCGGCGAGATGCGTGCGGGATTCGACCAGTTCAGTGCGGGTCTCGCCGTTGACCTGAAGGCTGAGCGGCTTCATGCGGCCCTCATCGCGGCGCGCTGCAGGGCGGTGAGATAGGGCCGCTGTGCGATTGGCGACGTGATGCCGCGCTCCTGAAGCAATCGCGCCGCTGCGCTCTCGTCGAGCTGGCAAGCGCCCCCACCCGGCGGGCTGTCGAAGACCGTGCGGGCATCATCGATCACGATTGGTGTGCCGTGCGTCGCCCCGATTACCGCGCGGAAGACGTTGCGCGCCGGATCGGACAGCACCGCGCCGATCGCGAGCGCGAACTCGCCGGGCTTGCGGCAGACCTTGTAATAGCCCCAGCGTGTGCCGCTTGAGCAACGCGGGACGTGCACCGCGGTCAGCAATTCGCCTGGCCGCAGCGCGACCTCGAAGGCGCTGGTCATGAATTGCGCGACCGGCACACGGCGTTCGTTAATTCCATCGCTGATGACGCAATCCGCGCCCAGCGCCGACAGTGCATTGATCCAGTCCGCCGCCGGATCGGCATGGCAGAGCGAGCCACCGATGGTGCCGCGATTGCGCACCGCGCGATAGGCGATTGCACCGGCGACTACGGGGAGCATGGACGCGCCGTCGGTTGCCACTCGGCCGTCCTCGATGTCGGCATGGGTGACACAGGCGCCGATCACGAGCGCGTCCGGCTCGGATGTCACGTTTGTCAGTTCGGCAATGCCGGTCACGTCGATCAGCATTTGCGGCTGCGCCAGTCGCAGGTTGAGCATCGGCCCGAGCGACTGGCAGCCGGCGACCACCTTGGCGCCGTCGCTGTTGGCCGCTAGCGCGGCGGCTGCGTCCGCGACACTTGCGACGCGCACATGTTCGAACGCGACTGGCTTCATGAGGCGACCGGTTGCGGGATTGCACGGCGCGCGAGTTCGTGATCGCACCCAGGATGCGCTCGGGCGTCAGCGGCAGTTCATGCACTTCGACGCCGAGCGGGCGCAGCGCGTCGTTGACCGCGCCCATGATCGCCGCCGGCGGTCCGACCGCGCCGCCTTCGCCGATACCCTTCATGCCGAACTCGGTGTAGGGCGAAGGCGATTCCATGTGCAGCACGCGAATATTCGGCACCTCGGTCGCGCCAGGCAGCATATAGTCGAGCATGGTCGAGGCAAGCGGCTGGCCCTGGGCATCGAACGGCACCACTTCGTAGAGCCCGGTGCCGATGCCTTGGGCGGTGCCGCCGCGTACTTGGCCGTCGACGATCATCGGATTGACCAGTCTTCCACCGTCTTCGACCACGACATAGTCGAGCAGTTCGACCAGCCCGGTGCCGGGGTCGACCGCGACCAGCGTGGCGTGGGTGGCGTAGCTGAAAGTGCCACTGTCGCGCGCCGCACGATAGCCGGTCGTCACTTCCAGGCCGCCAGCATGCACATCGCCCGGCAGATGTTGCGGTTTCAGGTACCAGGCATGCGCCACTTCGCGCAATGAAACACTGCTCGCGCCGCTCACCACCATGCCGTCCTTTACTGTGACGTCGGCAACATCGGCCTGTAACAGATGCGCGCCGATATGCTTCAGGTGTTGTGCGAGCTCGCGCGAGGCCTGCGCCACCGCGCCGCCGCCCATCACGATGCAACGCGACGCCCAGGTGCCGGTCGAAAACGGCGTGTGCAAGGTGTCGCCCTGCTCGAACTTTATGCGTTCGAAATCAATGCCGAGCACCTCATGCGCGATCTGCGCGAAGGTAGTCTCATGGCCCTGGCCGTGCGAATGGGTGCCGACGCGGATTTCCAGATCGCCGTCAACAGTCAGCCGCACAGTCGCCTGCTCGTAGCCGGGCACGACCGGACGCCCCCAGGCCGCGAGCACGTCCGTGCCCATCGCACTCTGCTCGCAGAACATCGAGAAGCCGACGCCGATCAGTCGCCCATCCGGTTCGCCGCGCTGTTGCCGCGCGCGTACCGCAGCAACATCGATTGCCGCGACCGCGCGGCGCAGACATTCGGGATAATCGCCGGAATCGAAATGGCGGCCGGTCACGTTGTCGAAGGGCATCTGTTCCGGCCGTACCAGATTGCGCAGCCGCATTTCGTAGGGCTCGATGCCGACGGCACGCGCGAGGGCATCCATGATCACTTCGGTCGCCAGACAGACGCCCGGGCGCGCCACGCCGCGATAGGCCAGAACCGCGCATTTATTGGTCGCGATCGCCGCGGAGCGGCAGCGATAGTCGGAGAATTCGTAGGGCCCCGGAATCAGGCTGACGATCTGCGCGGCCTCGAGCGCGGAGGAGATCGGGTAGGTCGAATAGGCCCCGGCATCGACCAGTCCCTCGCATTCAATGGCGAGAAGCTTGCCATCGCGATCTGCATAGCCGGTAATCTGATAATGATGCTCGCGGCAATTCGCGTTGGCCGAGAGATGCTCGCGGCAATCCTCCAGCCAGCGCACCGGATGCTCGCGCCGCAGCGCGAGCCAAGCCAGCGCGACCTCCTCGCGGCAGAGTAGCCCCTTGTAGCCGAAGCCGCCGCCCACATCGGGTGCGATCACCCGCACGTCGCCGTCATTGATGCCGAGACAATCGGCGAGGCCGCGCTGGACCATGTGCGGCATCTGGCTCGCGGTGATCAGGACGAGGTGCTTGAGCCGCGTGTCGCGATAGGCGAGCACACCGCGGCCTTCCATCGGAAACATGCATTGCCGCGCGGTGCGGATCTCGCGTGTCACTTTGATCGGCGCCGATGCCGCAATCGCGCTGAGGTCGCCGTCCTGCGAGAAGCTACAGACAATGTTGTCGCCCCACTCGTCATGGACCAGCGGCGCGCCGGGCTGGCGCGCGGCCAGCATGTCGACGACGGGTGGCAATTCGTCGTAATCGACCGTTACGGTCGCCGCGATGTCCTCAGCCTCCGCGCGGCTGCGGCCGACACACATCGCCACCAGTTCCCCGACGTAGCGCACCTTGTCGCCGCACAGGATCGGCTCGCCGGAACTCTTGAAGCCGCCAAGCAAGGTTGCCGAGAGGATCGGCTCGACGCCGGCCAGGTCGGCCGCCGTAAAGACAGACGCCGCATATTGCTCTGGGATATGAACGGCCCGGATGCGTGCATGCGCAACCGGGCTGCGGACGAAAGCGACCTCATGGGTGTTTGGCAGATAGTAGTCAGCCACATATTGCCCACGCCCCCGCAAAAAACGGTCATCCTCCTTGCGTTGAACCGAGGCGCCGACGCCAAAACCAGACATTCAATCTCCTCAGACTACCGCGATGCCTGAACCGTGGCATGCAACCTGCAGGCCAGAAATTAAAGATATCATGCTTAGGAGGGTCGTAAATCACCATCCATACCAAAGGTTACGTGGCCCCGGTGAATGCGGCGTCGGATCTTGCGGAGACAAATCGAAAGTGGGGTTAGGGGCTTTGGCTCCTTCAACTGAGAATTGAAGGTTTTACTTTTTTGGCCGGTTTTGCTCGCTTGACCGGCGCGCCGCTGTAAGCGCTCTTGCGCGCTCCGTCGCGCGGGGCCGAACCTAACGCGATGATAAACAGCCAAAAGTCCACATTTGGTGCAATGTTACTGAGCAATCGACTGGCAGACGCCGAGTGACATCGGCATGGGAAAGGGATGGCAATGGTCAAGAAGTTGCCGGCAACGGCCGACACAGTCCATATCGGATTTTTCGACGCCGGGCTGAAACCCGTAATTGAGATCGGCAGCGGCGAGGAAGTTCTCGTTCACACCGTCTCGGCAGACCCACAACATGATGTGCCGGCCGAATGGTTGCCACCTGGAATTGCCGACATTCATGCTCGCGCGCCGCGCGGCCTCGGTCCCCACATCTTGACCGGGCCGATCGCGGTGCGCGACGCCGGGCCCGGCGACGTACTGCAGATTGACATTCTCGATATTCGGATGACCCAGCCTTACGGCTACAACAACGTCTATCCCCTCAAAGGCATGTTCGGCAGCGAGGAACCGCGCCAGATCACGACCATCATCCCGATCGACCTCGAAAGTGGACAGGCTGAGGTGGTGCGCGGATTGCGCATTCCAACCCGGCCGTTCTTTGGCCAGATGGCGGTTGCTCCGCCACCGGAGTGGGGTCGTTACGACAGCCGGCCGCCCAACAGACATGGTGGCAACCTTGACAATAAGGAACTGATCCCCGGCACCACCTTGTTTCTGCCGGTCTGGGTCGAGGGTGCGCTATTCAGCGTTGGAGACGGCCACGCTGCGCAAGGCGACGGCGAAATCAATCAGACCGCGATCGAAACCAGCCTTGACGGCCATTTTCGGTTAACCGTGCGCAATGACCTGAGCGCAGACGGCCCGTTTGCGATCACGCCGGAGCATGTGATGACTATGGGCTTTCATGAAGATCTCGATGATGCCGCGCGGCTCGCCATGCGCGACATGATCGCATTGTTGGAAGCGGGCGGTCTGTCGTTTCACGAGGGTTACCGATTGTGCAGCGTGGCGGCCGATATGCGGGTGACCCAATTCGTCAATGGCAATCGGGGCGTTCATGTGATGGTGCCGCGCGCGATATTTCGGCAACTCCAGACGCCGCCAAATTTCTTGTCTGCCTAAGGGAACACTTGACGACAGAAATCCGAACTTCAATTCGCGTTGATTTTTTTTAATGGACTTCAACCGCACCAAGCTTAAGAGGCTTGATTGCCTTGATCGCTCCAAAATGGATTGCGATGAAGGTGCCGATCTCCATGATCTGCGCTTCGGTAAAGTGTAGCTTCATCTCGTCATAGAAGGCGGAGTCAACCTTCGATGCGTCGAGGAACATCTGCTCGGTAAAGCGCAAGGCGCACTTCTCCGCTTCGGAGAACAGCGGGAAGTCTTCATAGTTTCCGCAGCCGGCTTCAATCATTTCCTCAGTCAGGCCTGCGGCCAGCGCTTGTTTTGAGCGTAACGAGGCAAAATAATCGTCTTCGGCAAACCGTGCCAACTGGATGCGCAACACTTCTTTTAACTTGTGATCGACATTGCCTTCGTAATGCGCGTGCAAGATGGCGCCCATGGCGGCTTTCGCCTGTCCGGGTCTGTGCGCAAGAATCTGGCCAAAAAGCGCGCCAGGCACACCGAGTTCCTCGCTGCGCGCGATTATCGCGCGCAAATCGGCATCCTCGATCTTATCCATCGGCACCGGCGGAATGAGCGCCATCATTCACCTCCCGTTGCGCTTGTTCCGCCGGAACTCGGACCAAGGGAGGAGGGGGAGGAGCCGTACAGGCGCGCCGATTCCTCCTGACTGACCAGCCGACCATCGGGCGAGAACATAGGATAGAATTTCAACGACCCGAAGAAGGTGTGAAGGCCAAGATTGTAGAATAGGAACATCGTCAATTCAACGATATCCGCATCAGTGTAGTGACGACGCAGTTCATCGAATGTTGACTGATCAATCGAATCAGGATCGTTCGCCACGAGGTCGACATAGTGCAGCGCCGCCTTCTCCGCATCGGAAAAGCGCGTGCTATCGGCGAAGGCGTCAATGCCTTCGTCCAACCGGTCTTCAGTCAATCCCTGCCGCTTCGCCGAAGCGGATCGAACGTTGCCTCAATAACTGCAATTGGCAGCCCGGGACAGGGTGACCCGGATGACTTCCTTCAACGTGTGATCGAGTTCGCCGGAGTTGAAAACACCTGTCCACGCCAGATAGGTCGATTCGGCTAGGTCAATGTTGTGCCCCATCATCGCGTGAAAGCCCGGATCGGGAGCCCGCAATTCGAGGCTCTTCTCGATATAGGGACGGAGCTTGGTCTTCTTTAATTCCTCAAGATCGAGCATGCTGATGTTCGGCACTGTTTCGCTCCCGTTTCACGGCGCAAGTTGTCTGTGAAGGCTTCAGGCGTGGGTTTCAATGATTTTCTTCAGCACCTGCCGGCGGTCAACGCCGGTTCGGGTTTCAACGACTTCGCCATCCTTGATGAACAGCAGTGTCGGCATAGCCCGGACGCCAAACCGTTCCAAGAGGCTGCCGTTCTCATCAGCGTTGACTTTGCCGATAATGACATTGTCCGGCAATTCCGGCTGAAGTTGCAATAGGACTTTGGCCAGTTGCTTGCATGGCGCGCAGGTCGTGGACCAGAAATCGACGACCGTCAGCCCCGGCCGCTTGAGGACCGCTTCGTCGAAATTGAACTCGTCGAAGGCCGCGATTTCACTCCCTGTCATTGTGGTCTCTCATCTGCGTGTTCTTTCGGGCAGCATCGCGCGAAACCGCTCCCGCTTTCAAGCCAGTCCTGCGCTTGGGCGAATTTCGAAATCAGCGCTTTTTGATTATGCCATGCTGGCCAAGGTGTTATCAAGGCAGACCGGCGATGCGAGGCAGCATTGAAGGTTTCCATACCAAGAGTGAAGAGCGTAGAGTTGATCGCCTGATAGGCCGAGAACCGACCATGGGTGGACACAAGGCGGATGAGTATTACGCCATATAAAATTTATGCCGCCAGATAAGATAAGCGCTCGCGTATTTGTGAAGTCATGAGAGAAAATTCACTCTACCGCCGCCTGCCATCGGTTGACAGTCTGCTCCATCATCCCGGAGCGGACACCCACCTCAAGGAATTTGGTCGGGCGGCCGTGACCCAAGCCATACGTGATCTGCTCGCGGAAATTCGGTCGCAGTCAGTCGACGATGATGATGATGCGCTGGATTTATCGCTCGAACGCCTGATCAGGAGTGTCGGCGATCGGCTCGGCAAAGCCTTTCAGCCATCGCTTCGGCGCGTATTCAATCTGACCGGAACCGTACTGCACACCAATCTCGGCCGAGCGCTGTTGCCGGACGATGCGATCGCGGCCGTCGTCGCGGCGCCGAGGATCCGAGCAACCTGAATACGATCTGAGCGCGGCCGCCGTGGTGACCGCGATGATCATGTCACGGAGCAGATTTGCCGGTTGACCGGAGCGGAGGCGGCTACCGTCGTCAACAACAATGCGGCGGCCGTGCTGCTGGTGCTCAACGCCTGGCCTTGCGTAAAGAGGTGCCGACTTCACGCGGCGAACTGGTCGAGATCGGCGGTTCATTCCGCATGCCGGACATCATGGCGCGGTCCGGATGCCGCCTGGTCGAGGTCGGCACCACCAACCGGACGCACTTGCGCGACTACGCCCAGGCGATCGGTGACAAGACCGGACTGGTGATGAAGGTCCATGCCAGCAACTACGCGATCGAGGGCTTCACCGCGGCGGTGCCGGAAGCCGAGCTCGCCAAGCTGTGCCGTCGAGCGCGGCGTTCCGTTTGTTGTCGATCTCGGCAGCGGAGCGCTGGTCGACCTCCGCGCATTCGGCTTGCCGTATGAGCCGACGCCGATGCAGACGCTCGCCGACGGCGCGGATATCGTCACCTTCAGCGGGGACAAGCTGCTCGGCGGTCCGCAGGCCGGCATTATCGTCGGCCGTGCGGAACTGGTGGCGAAGATCAAGCGCAATCCGCTGAAGCGAGCGCTGCGCGTCGACAAGATGACGATGGCGGCTCTGTCGGCGGTGCTGCGATCTGTATGTCGATCCGGAACGTCTCGTGCAGTCGGCTGCCGACGTTGCGCGCTGCTTGAACCGTCCGGTGGCGGAGATCGCCGCGTTGGCGGAGCGGCTAAGTCCGGTGGTTGCCGCGCAGCTTGGCGATCGCATGGTAGTGTCGCAGTGGTCGCCTGCGACAGCCAGATCGGCAGCGGCGCATTGCCGACCCAGCGCATTCCGAGCGCCGGTTTCGCGATCAGTCCGGCGGCCAAGCGCAACGCGGTGCCGGGACAGCGCTCAATGCCTCTGGCGGCGGCCTTTCGCGCGTTGCCGATACCGGTGATCGGGCGCATTCAAGATGGCCGGCTCATGCTCGATCTGCGATGCCTGGAAGACGAGGCGGCGTTCATCGCGCAACTCCAGCAACTCACGCCCGAGGCGGGCGCCGCGACCGATGATCATCGCAACGGCCGGGCATGTCGATCACGGCAAGACGCTGCTGATCAAGGCGTTGACCGGCGTCGATGCCGATCGTCTGCCGGAAGAGAAAAAGACGGGGCATGACGATCGATCTCGGCTTTGCCTATTTGCCGATTGTCGGATGGCGAGACGATCGGCTTCGTCGATGTCCCGGGTCATGAACGTTTCATTCACAACATGTTGTGTGGCCTTCGCGGGCATCGATTTCGTTTTGTTCATCGTCGCGGCCGACGACGGCATCATGCCGCAGACGCGGGAGCATCTGGCGATTCTCGATCTGCTTGGAATTGCCAATGGTGCGGTCGCCGTCACCAAGATCGATCGGGTCGCGCCAGCGCGCGTGGCCGAGGTCAGGCTGAAATGACCGCTTGTTATCGGGAACGTCAATTGCCGGAACGCCGGTCTATCCGGTTTCGGCTATGACTGGCGCAGGTGTCGATGCGCTCAAGCAGCATCTGTTGCTAAGCGCCAACAATCACCGTAAGCGCGCGAACCGTGGCGATTTCCGGATGGCGATCGATCGCTGTTTCAACGTGGTCGGCGCCGGCCTGGTTGTTACCGGGACGATCGTGCTCGGGTTCAGTTGCGGTTGGCGCGCAAGTCATGACGCTGCTGGCGGAAATGCCGCGCGGGTGCGCGGCATCCATGCGCAGAACAGGCCTGCTCAGGTGGCGCAGGCCGGTCAGCGTTGTGCACTCAATATCGCCGGTTCCGATCTCAAGCCCGAGACGATTGCGCGCGGCGACTGGATCGTCGGGAAGATGCAGCATCGTCGATGCGCAAGGTCGACGGCGAACTCCGTGTGTCTGGCACATGAAAAGCAGCGCTCGCGCATTGGACGCCGGTGCATGTGCATCTTGGTGCGACCGATGTCCTGGCCGCGTCGCCGTGCTCGAATGGCCAAGTATTGCCGCCGGTGAAACCGGGCTGGTGCAACTCGTTACTCAATCATCCGATCGGGGCGTGGCATGGCGACCGGTTGATCGTTCGCGATCAATCGGCGCAACGCACGATCGGCGGCGGCCGGGTCATCGATGTCTATCCGCCGGCGCGTGGCCGGGCAAAGCCCGAGCGGCTCGCCTTCCTGAGGGCGATGCAGGAAGAAAATCATGACGCAGCACTCTCGTCCTTGCTGGCATTGTCCCAAACGGGTGTTGACCTGACCCGCTTTAGCCGCGCCCGAAATATGTCGCCGCACGAGGCGGAAGGCGTTTACCGAGATGCTGCCATGCACATGATCCCATCGGAAAATGGAGCGCTCGGACTATCGCCTCAAAGCTGGGGGCATCTCAAATCATTTGCGTTGCAGCGGGTCGCCGATTTTCATCGCAACACGCCGGATGTGTTTGGACCAAGCGAGGATCGCGTTTTCGCGGGATCGTCGATCAAGCTGCCGCGCGCGGCCGCGGTTGCAGTCGTCAATGCACTGGCACGGGAAGGCGCCGTCGTGAAGCAAGGCGCGGCAGTGCGCTTGCCGTCGCATATACCGACCTTTAGACCGGCCGATGCAAGCCTATGGAAGAAAGTTGCCCCGGTCCTGGACCAGATTGAGCTGCGACCGCCAACTGTCTCTGAAATCGCTGTTGCGGTTCGTGAGGATCCAAAACGTATCGAGTCGCTGCTGGTTCGTGTGGCTCGCCAAGGCCATTTGGTCCGGCTTTCGCAAAATCGGTTTTTCCGCCCGGCGGCCCTGGAGAAACTGGCCGAACATGCGGCAAATCTCGCCGCGGAGAAGCGCGGATGGCGAGGTGACGATCAGCGCATTCCGGGATCGCACCGAAATCGGGCGCAATGTCAGCGTTGAAGTCCTGGAATACTTCGACCGGGTGAAATTCACCCAGCGGCGTGGGGAACCCGCAAGCTGATGCGCCCGGCTCACGAACTACTCGTTGGCAACAACCGACCAAGTGGCATATGAAGGGCGTCACCGGCTTAGACCGAGTATTAATTGGAAAAGAATCGCATCCTGGTGGGGCGCCCGGACTTCAAATCCGGTGAGAGGCGTCAGACGTCTCTGGTGGGTTCGACTCCCACTCTTTTCCGCCATCACCTTTCCATGTGATCTTCCGCGTCCCTGACATTGCCGCCTTTACCGCGCAGATCACGCCGATGTGACGTTGCGACGATTTCCGCTGCGGCCAGGATGAATTGCCGTAACCAGATTTCCACGATTCGAATTGCTTCGTTGGTTGCCGGTGTCCCGAGCGCGCGGCATACTAGCCAAGTCGATGCCTTGTGTGGCGTTCCTTGCAAGGCGTTGGACCTTGGATCGAAAGGTGGTCTGAATGGCAGAAAAGCTTGGTATCGGAGATACCTTCCCGAAGATGACGCTCAACTTGGTTGACGGCAGCAAATTGGAACTGCCGGACGGCATGAATTCGAAATATCGGATCATGCTGTTTTACCGAGGTCATTGGTGACCGTATTGCCGCCGGCAGTTGGTCGGCTTCGAAAAAGTGAAGGCGGAACTCGACGCCCTCGGCGCCCAGGTGGTTGCCGCCAGCGTTGATCCGATTGAGAAGGCCCAGGAGGTCGCTGCGGACGTCTCGTTTCCGATTGGATACGGCGTGACGCGTGCCGATGCCGATACGCTCGGCTCCTGGTGGGAAGACAGGCGCTCCATCATCCAACCGTCGGAGTTCATTGTTGGTGCGGATGGCAAGGTCGTGGTGTCCAGCTACAGCGACGGACCCTTAGGTCGGATCGATGCGGCGGATGTGATCCGGCTGATTAATTTCTACGAGTCGCGGAAATAATCGAACTTACAAAAGAGATCGGGCGCAATGTCTTGCGCCCGATCTGGATAACTTACTCACACCAGCGTTGTTATTGAATTTAGAAAGCCGTGAGGCGTGAATGGCGCCGCGGCCAATCTTATCCCATGTCTCTCAGACCGGATTGTTTCACCAGAGGGTAGGTTACGTCGCGGAATTCCCGCATTCCATCAAGATATCGCGGCCATGACAGCAGCACGCCATCGAGTCCGGTGCTTGCCAAAGCTTTCAGGCCATCAACGATCTGCTCCTTCGTGCCGATTAGAGGATAGCCGCTCCAGCCTGAGATGAAATGAGCTTTCATATGCTCCATCCGGTCAGGCGGGATGCTCTTGGCGTTGAGACCCATTGTACTGATGACATTCTCGGCAGCCGCCCAATCGCCCTTCTCGTAAGTATACCAATGGTGAAAGTCGCGTGCCTCCTTTTCGGTTTCGGCCTGAACGATGTAAGCGAGGCTCCAAACGCGGATCTCGCGCCCGTACTCATCACGAGCCAGATCGCGATATGAATTTACGTGACGGCGACAGTCGTCGATATCCTCCGATGTTAGGACGGTATAAACCAGATCACAATATTTGGCAGCAAAGTGCCGGCCGCGATCCGACCCGCCCGCATTCATCACCGCGGGGAAGGGGCGTTGTATTGGCTTCGGCTGCAAATAGCCTTTCTTGATTTGATAATATCGGCCGTCGTGATCGAACTCATCGTCCTCCGTCCACAAACGTTTAACGATGCCGAGCCATTCAGCCGCCATGTCATAGCGGTCGTCATGCGGCCGCATCTCGGTCCCGAACATGTCAATTTCAGGCTTGTTCCAACCAGTGACAATATTAAGAGTGTAGCGGCCATTTGAGATATGATCGATTACCGTCGACTGCTTGGCAGCTACAATCGGGTGATTGATTGAAACATGTGACGTCGAGACTACGCCGGAATGCCGGGTAGATGCTGCGATGCCGGCTGCCCACGTATAGGTCTCAAAGCCCGGACCTTGGGGGTTGACCTTGCCGCCAAATCCGCGCCAGCGCGCGACAGGTACGATCGCCTCGAATTCCATTTCGTCGGCATATTTGGCGAGCTGAACCGTATTCGGCCAGTTGATATCGAGGCGCCCATCGAGATCCGACATCACGCAGCCGCTGTCGAGGTTCGTCTGAAAGGTACCGAGTTTCAGTTTCCGATTGTTGAAAGCCGGATTGCTTTTTTGTCGATCGGCTTGCAGGCTTGTTGCTGTCGTCATCCCGGTCGTCCCTCCCCAATTCCGAAAATCAATTGTCGCGAAGCTTATCACACCGATCGTGTGTTGCCGATTCGAAAGCCCCATTTCTCAGTGCGCTGCCGCAAATTGGTCGAGCCACCTCGAATCGCAAATGACATATATTTGCAGTCTTTTCCCAAAGTTAGATGGATGGCCGTAACAATAAATCTTTCCGCTCAGCGGCTGTACCGAAGCGCGGTACACCGCGCAGGTCTTGCAATGATACTCATGTTCGCCAGTTGCAATCGGAAGGAGATGTGAGGGCTGATAGGTTTAACACGTCCACTTTATGTTGCGTTCGATATCGGCGATGATGTACTTTCAAGAGAGAAAAATATTGCCGCGAATGATGGGAGGACTTCATGAAAAATCGTACTCTGTCTGGAATTTTTGGAGCGGTTGCCGCTGCGGCGATTATGGCTCCAAGCGGCGTTTTCGCTGCGTCGACGACGCTCAAATTTTCAATGCCGGGCGCGCCACACGACCTGCACCACGAGCAAGTCCTGGTTCCTTGGGCGAAGAAGGTTGAGAAAACTCCAACGGAACGGTGAAGATCGAGTTTTTCGTCGGACCAAGGCTGGCGAATTTTCGCAATATGCTCGACCGGCTGCAGAGCGGCGTCGTCGACATCGGTTTCGGTCTTCTCGGCCCGACTGGACATCCGTTCCCGCGCACCGATGTCGCGCAATTGCCGTTCATATCGGGCGACCCTGCGCTGGTCGCACCGGCGTTGTGGACGCTTTATCAGAACGGCACCATCGCCGACGAGTATAAGAACTGGAAGGTTTTGGCGTTCTTCGCCTTCCCCGGCAATCAGATTCACGGCACGATCCCGCTCGCCGGAATGGACGATCTGAAAGGCAGCAAGTTTGCGGTGACCTCGAAGATATTATCCCAGACCCTGAGCAAGCTCGGTGGGACGCCGGTGTCGATGCCGCCGCCCGACCAATACCAAGCGATCGCCAACGGCGTGTTGCAAGGCGACGTGATGCCGTGGACCGGGATCGACGACTTCAAAATCTATGAGGTGGCGAAAAATCATCTTGTCACCGACCTTGGTGTCGCGACCGCCTATGTGTTCATGAGCAAGGCGGCCTACGACAAGCTGCCACCCGCCGGAAAGAAGGCGATCGATGACAATTCCGGGATGTCGCTGTCGCGTGCGCTCGGCAACAATACCAGCCAACACGGCCGGGATTCGGCGAAGAAAATTGCGGCCTTGCCGGGACAAAAGGTCGTTGACCTCAGCGCCGAACAGCAGGCGAAATGGAAATTGGTCCTGCAGCCGGTGACGGCGGAATGGATCAAGGCGACCCCGAATGGCGCGGCTGTGTTGGCCGCCTACAAGGACCTGATCGCCAAGTTTAAAAAGTAGCAACGGATCCCTGAAAATACGGTCGCGCGCTTGCGAGTATTGGCGTGAGCGCGTCCGCTCGAAGACCGGACGGTCCGGGCACTTGCGGCGTACACGTAAAGGGCCGGAAGGTTGGCGCCGGACGGCGAATAAGCGGTGAATGACACCCTGAACACGCTCGATACCTGGTGCGTCGCGGTTTCGCGGCGCATCGCTTTTATTGGCGTGTTCGGAATGCTGGCGGTCACGGGGCTTACCGTCGCTGACGTGCTGGCGCGCTGGCTTTGGGATGGCTCGGTGCCGGGCCTCAACGAAGTGCTGGCGATGGGGCTCGCGGCCACCATTTCCTCGACATTCCCGGCGGGGGCCGCCGGTCGCATCAACCTCGCTGTCGATATTCTGGCGAGCCGTTTCGGCAACCGCACGCTATTGTGGCTGCGGGCAGCGGGTGCTTTCTTCCTGCTGATCCTCTATGCCTTGTTGGCGTGGCAACTTGCGGTCTATGCCTTTCAACTCGCCAGTCGCGATGTTGTGACGGTGATCCTGCGTTGGCCGCAGGCGCCTTTCATGTTTGCCGTGGCGTTTTTTCTGGCGCTGACCGCGTTGGTTCAGGTGGTGGTCGCGCTGGTCGATCTCCGCAATGCCATCGCCGGCAATGCGGTGACAGCCGCCGCCGGCTTTTCCGATTTCCGCGATGGCGCCGATTTGGGCCAGGGACTTGCACGGGTGCCGGACCGTGTTCTGATCCCGGTGTCGCTTGCAGCATTAGTCTTGACTGTGCTTCTGGTCTTCGGTGCGCAGACAATCGCTACAGCGCTGAACGCGAGCGCGATGTCCTACAGCTCCTGGATCGGTGTTCTGCTGTTCCTGGTGATGTGGCTGTTGGTACTCCTGGTCTTTCCGCTCGGGGCGGCCATGGCGTTGGTTGGTCTGTTTGGATCGGCTATGCTGACCGGCACCGGGCCGGCGCTAAGTGTGCTCGCTACCGAGCCGGCCGGATTTCTCACCAACGAACAGGTCGCGACGTTGCCGCTGTTCCTGATGATGGGCAGTTTTGCGGTCGCAGCCGGGCTCTCGAGCGACATCTACAATCTGGCGCACAAGATGGTTGGTCATTTCCGTGGCGGGCTTGCGCTTGCGACCATCGGCGGCTGCGGCGGGTTCGGCGCGCTGACCGGCTCGTCGATGGCGACGGCGGCCACCATCGGCCGTGTCGCTCTGCCGGAAATGAACGCGCGCGGTTACTCGCTACAGCTTGCGACCGGATGCGTGGCGGCCGGCGGCACCCTTGGTGCGCTGGTTCCGCCATCGGTTCCGCTGATCTTCTATGCGCTCCTGACGAACCAGTCGATCGGAATCCTGTTCGTCGCATCGTTCCTACCGGCGGTGCTGGCCATCGTGCTCTATATGGCGACCGTCATGCTCTATGCCCGGTTCGCTCCCGGAGCGGTGCCGGTTGAATCCGGTCAGGTGCGGTTTCGCGAGGTATTCACCGCGCTGCGGGATTCCTGGGAGGTGCTTGCCCTGTTCGGCATGGTGATCGGCGGTCTCTACGGCGGTGTCTTTACAGCGACCGAGTGCGCGGCATTTGGCGCGGGTGCAGCCTTCCTGATCGCGCTCTATCGCGGCAAACTGCGTGGAGGCAATTTCGTTCGCGTCATGGGCGAAACCACCGCGACGACGGCGATGCTTTACATCCTGATTTTCGGCGCGGTTAATTTTTCTTTCTTTATCGGCCTGACCGGCGCACCGGAACTTCTGACCGATTTCTTCTCCCATCTCAATCTGCCGGCGGTCGTGTCGATCTTCATTCTGCTTGTTATCTACATCATCCTCGGTGCGGTGATGGATTCCTTTCCGGTCATGCTGATCACCGTGCCGATCATCACGCCGTTCATTCAAAACCTCGGTTACGATCTGGTCTGGTGGGGGATCGTTATGGTCTGCGTGATGGAGACCGGTATGATCACGCCGCCGTTCGGGCTGAATGTTTTTATCATGAAAAGTATCGGCGGCTCCAATCTGTCGCTCGTGACGGTCTTCAAGGGCGTCATGCCGTTTGTCGCTGCCGATCTTGTAAAGCTGATTTTGCTGGTGCTGTTTCCCGCGATCGCCTTATGGCTGCCGATGACGATGGCGCGGTAAAGGCCTCTCAATTCATACCTTCCGTCACGCGAAGATTGATTCCGGAGTTAACGAGATGACAAAGGCATCAAGGGATAAGGCGCCGGCCGCGGTGGCGGCGCTGCGGCTTGAACATCCCCACCGTCCGCCGCCCGGTTACGATCCACCTGTCGTCTGCGAGAAGATCGCGGAAGAGCGCGACGTCATGATCCCGATGCGCGACGGCAAGCGCTTGTGCGCCGACATCTACAGGCCGGACATGGCCGGCCGCTTTCCGGCACTCGTCGCGCTCGCGCCGCATAACAAGGAATATCAGACGCCGGATTTTGCCCGCGCCGCGCAGGGCGCGCAGCCGACCTGGTCTCGAATGTGGTTTGGTGGTGCGGAAGCCGGTGACACCGACTATCTGGTCTCGCGCGGCTACGTCCATGTCTGCGCCAATATGCGCGGCAATGGCAAATCCGATAGTGGCGGTTCGCCGGAATGGGATCCTTACGATCTAATTGAATGGGTCGCGGCGCAGCCCTGGTGCGACGGCAAGGTCGGGATGATCGGCATTTCGGCCTTCGGTGGCGCGCAATTCGAGGCGGCCGCCCTGCAACCGCCATCGCTAAAAGCGATATTCCCCTACGATCCGCGCGGCTGCTACGGCGGCGGTATGCACCGGGACATGTATCCCGGCGGCCTAATGCACACGATGCACTATCTCCTCGACTCCGGCGGCGTCTATCACATGACGCGTGCTCAGCCTGGTCCGTTGCCTCCAGAAAAAGAGGAGAAATGGCGGGAGGCGATGAACAATTCCGATTATCTGATGTATCCGAACATCTTCAACATCCTGGTCGAAAAGGGCCAGACCATGCCATTCTATTTCGACCGGCTTATCGATCCGTACGATCCGGATGACCTTGCCGAGAATTCGGATGAGCGGCTGAAGAAAATCAAGATTCCATTCTACACCGGCGCGGGCTGGTATGCATACAGCTACAAGCAGCATCTGCAGGGCGCGCAGCAATATTTTCAGAAGGTCGAGGACGTTCCGAAGAAACTCCTGCTCACCGGGCCGGCGCATCTGGAGCGGCCGTTCCATGATTTTCATAACGAGATTCTACGCTGGTACGATCACTGGCTGAAGGGCAAGGACACCGGCGTTCTCGATGAGCCGCCGGTCAAGGTCTGGGTCATGGGCGAGAACCGTTGGCGGTACGCCGAGGGATGGCCGCCACCGGACGCGCAATGGACCAAACTCTATCTGGCAAGCTGGGAGCGGCTGCGGCCGGAACCATTCACGTCTGCCGCGCGTGGCGGCCAGGCCGAGCCCGACACCTTCGTGCAGATGCCGCCGACGCAGACCAACGAGATCGCGCGGCTGCGCTACATGACCGAGCCCCTGCCGGAGGACACCCTCGTCATGGGGCCGATGGTGCTTCACCTTCATGCTGCGATCGATCAGGACGACACCAATTGGATCATTGTGGTGAAGGACGTCGGCCCAGACGTGTCGGTGCAGACGGCACGGCCCGGGGAGGCGGAGGTGCCGCGTGACCTGCCGGAGCGCGAATTGACCCGTGGCTGGCTCAAGGCCTCGCACCGTGCGGTCGATCCACGACGCTCGACGCCGTGGAAGCCCTGGCATCCGCAGACCCGCCAGGCGCAGCAGAAAATCGTGCCGGGGGAGGTCAACGAATACGCCATCGAGATCCTGGCGACCGCCAACATGTTCAAGGCCGGTCACCGCATTTGTGTCGACATCACCAGTCTTGATTTGCCGAGTGGACTCGCTGGTGCACATGACGTCGAATACGCGCCGTACCATCTGTGCAGCAGCAAGACAGTGGTGCATCGCGTCTATCACAACGCTCAATACCCTTCCTATCTGTTGCTGCCGATTGTGCCGGTCTAGTTGCGCCGCCGGATGCAATTTTCAAATAAGGACGCGCTTGACCGCCGCGACGATCTTGTCGGGTGTCGGAATGATGGCGGCTTCGTGGGTCGGCGCGGCCGACACGGGTGCGGGTGGGCGTGCGACCCGAACGATCGGCGCCTTCAAAAAGTCAAAGCCTTCCTCTACGGCCATCGCGGAAATCTCAGATGCCACGCCGCAATGCAGCCGCGTCTCGTCGGCGATGACCAGTCGGCCGGTCTTGGCAATGGATTTGAGAATCGTCTGCTTGTCGAACGGCACCAGCGTGCGCGGATCGATCACCTCGATGCTGATGCCATCCTTCGCAAGCGTATCGGCCGCGGCCAGCGCGACCGAGACCGTCAATGACGTTGCAACCACGGTTGCATCGCTGCCCTGCCGCCTGACCTCCGCGACGCCGAACGGAATGGTGTAATCGCCCTCCGGTACATCGTCTTCGATGCCATAGAGCAGGCCGTGGGTGAAGATCATCACCGGATTGTCGCGCTTCATCGCGGTGCGCACGAGGCCTTTGAAGGCGCTGCCATTCGCGGGCAGGGCGATCTCGATGCCGGGCAGATTCCAGTACATGCATTGCGGACTTTCGCTGTGCTGGCTGCCGGTGCCCATAACGACGCCGTGGTTGAAATGCATGATGAACGGCGCCTTGATCCGGCCGCCTGACGACAGCCGGATGGTCGCGACTTCGTTGGCGATCGACGATGCCGCCGGATAGGAGAAGCTCGCGACACCGAGATGGGCGAAGGTGCGATGACCGCACATCGCGGCTCCGGCTGCCAGCGCGGTGAAGGCGGCCTCCGAGGTGGGGGGAAAGTAGATGCGGTCCGCAAACTCCGCCTGCAGCGGCTCAAACTGAAGGCGCTGCGGCCCGATGCCGAGCACCTCGTTGCCGATGATGGTGAAATGCGGATCGTCCGCAAAGCAGATGCGGAAGGTGTCGACCATGGCATCGGCATAGTTCATGCGCTTTGTGCTCATTGCCGCCCCCTTAAGCCAAGACGTGATCGAGCGCGGTTTCCGCCGGCGGCATCGGGCTTTCCAGCGCAAATTTACAGGCCTGTTTCATGCGAGCATTGACGGCGCGATCGAGCGCGATGATCTCCTCGCGCGTTACACCATCGCGCAACATATCGCGCGCATAGTTCAGCACCGGATCATGGTCACGATACCAGTCGGCGTGCTCGCCTTCGATGCCGCTCTCATCCCAGGCCATCGACAGATCGGTGATGCCGGTCGGCAGTTCCGGCCAGAGCGGCTTGCTGCCGGCCCAGCGCTCGGTTACGGCGTGCAGGAATGCGGGGCCCTTGCGCGCGCGTGCGTGGCTGACCAGCCGGCTCATGGCGGCGAACACGTCATCGACATTGCGCCCGTCGACGGTCTCGACCGGCATGCCGAAGCATTTCGGAATGCTGGTAATATCCTTGACCGCCGACACCATGGTGGGAAACCCACCCTTGACCGAGCCGAGTGCGCCCTTGCTGTTGTTCTCGCAGACATAGACGATCGGCAACGACCACAAAGCGGCGAAATTCATTGATTCGAACGAGATACCTTCTTCCAGCGAACCGTCGCCAAAAAAGGAGACCGCGACTGCATCGCCACCCTCGTTCTTGAGCGCGAACGCCGCGCCTGTCGCAAGGCTGATGCAACCGCCGACAATCGAGGAGGTGTGGATGAAGCCGATGTCCGGATCGGTCAGGTGCAGCGTTCCGCCATAGCCGTGACATAGCCCGGTTGTGCGACACAGGATTTCCGCCATCGCTCGGCCGGGATCGGCGCCACGCGCCAACACGTGACCATGGTTGCGATGGGTGGTGGCGAGCCGATCGCCCGGCTTGAGCGTATCCATCACCGCCACGCCGGTGGCTTCCTGTCCGATATAGAGATGGAAATGCGCCATGAAGGCTTGCTGTTCGAACAAATGAACGAGGCTCTCCTCGAAGCGGCGGATTAGGAGCATGCGTTCAAGAACATCGATCTTATGTTGGCTATCCGAAAGACTGCTCATGCCTGCTCCCTCCGTCGTTCCATCCCAATACATTTGTATCGATTTATACGCGAATGAACGTTTCTTGCGCGAAAAATGGCCTGTTAGAAGGAAAACAAGCACAAGAGTTGAAACGGTTCCAGCACGAAATTCCTTACGTGCCGCGGTGCGTTTCCGTGAAATATCTTGATCTCGGCTGCTTTAGGCGATGAGACGTTTATCCTGGTTTATTTTCCGCTCTTCTTGGCATTCACCGTCGCCTTGTGCGGAATCCGACTTCGAGCAGACTATTTCGAAATTGTTCTTAGATCAGTCCGCTGACGGCATTGCTGCATTCGCTCAAGGTTTCCAGCACAGTCCGACGGAACTGTTCCTTCCTGAATCGCGCGCTGGCCGCGGAAACACCAAGTGCGGCCACTTCAGGCCCGGAGGTACGTGCGGGCACGGCGATGGCGGCAACGCCGGTCTCGAATTCGCCGTCGACAAAGGCATAGCCGCGCTCGGCCGTCAGTGTGATGTCCTTCATGATCACATCCCGATCCTCAACGGTGGCTGCTGAGAATTTTTGCAGTGGCGCGTTTCGGATGAGGTCGTCCCGTAGAGCGGGCGCGCTGAAAGCCACGAGTGCGCGCCCGATGCTGGTCGGCAGAAGCGGCAGGCGGCTACCGACCGTAAAGCCGATGCTGATCGTATGAGTGTCACCGCCGGCGTGCGCGACATAAACGGCTTCGTAGCCGTCGATCATGGCCATGGAAATCGGCTCGCCGATGCGATGTGAAAATGCACGCAGCACCGGTTAAATCGTCTTGCCGAATTGACGGCCCTGAAGAAAGCCCCCCGCCAGGACGAGAATGCGGGGAGTCAGCGAGAAGACGCGTTCATTTTGCTGCACATAGCCGAGATGCACGAGAGTCAAGACCAGCCGCCGCGTCGTGGCGCGGTCGAGACCTGTAATCCGCCCAATCTGCGGCAATGTCAGATGAGTATTGGCGGCATCGAACGCCTTCAACACGCTCATACCTTTCGCAAACGTCAGGGAAATATCCCGCTCTAAAATCGCTCGCGGAGCTGGCGCACTCATTGCAATTTCCTATTGTCGCGTTCACAGGCCAGATATCGCTGGCCAGAAACCGACGGCCCGAAAAACTTGACGGTCCGTCGGCCTTCGGAATAGTCTTTATATAATATAATATAGCAAACGCGCGATAATCGCGCAAATTGGCAATTTTCGTTGAGGTTTTGGCCCGTGCTGTTGACGGTGGCAATCGGACCAAAGCCGATCACCGGCATCGTGCTGGGTGTTGCCGGGTTGTCCACGTGAACTGTCCTTGAAAAGGGTGTCCGGGCATGATGAGCCAAGAGCAGAATGATTTATTGACCCAGATTGCGCCCGGCACCGGTGCGGGATCCGTCCTACGGCAATATTGGCAGCCCGCGGCGCTCAGCGAGGAGTTGATGTCGCGGCGGCCGGTTGTCCCGGTCAAGCTACTGGGTGAAGAGCTCGTACTATTTCGCGACAATGATGGAAAACTCGGCCTGATCGGCCGGCACTGCCCGCATCGGGGCGCCGACATGTGCTTCGGGCGCCGTGAGGACAATGGTCTGCGCTGTCCCTTCCACGGCTGGCATTTTGATCGCAACGGCCAATGCGTGGAACAGCCCGGCGAGCCGGAAGGCAGCCAGATGTACAAAAATATCCAGACGGCCGCCTATCCGGTAGTCGAGAAGAACGGCATCGCTTTTGCTTACTTGGGGACCGGTGAACCGCCGCCGTTTCCGGCACTTGATTGCTTCGCTGCGCCCGACAGTCACGTCTTTGCTTTTAAGGGGCTCTGGGAATGCAATTGGTTGCAGGCGATGGAAGTTGGTATCGATCCGGCGCACGCGTCGTTCCTGCATCGTTTCTTGCAGGACGAAGATCCGAATGCAGGATATGGCAAGCAATTCCGCGACCGAGCGGCCAACACGGATATTCCGATGACGCAACTACTGCGGGAATATCCGCGTCCGGAGATCAAGGTCGAGGAGACCGACTATGGCCTCCGGTTGATTTCATTGCGGCACATGAAGGACGGCCGCAGCCATGTGCGCGTGACCAATCAGGTGTTCCCGGAAGCGATCTGCATTCCGATGTCCAATGAGATGACCATCACCCAGTGGCACGTTCCGGTCGATGACCAGACTTGCTATTGGTATTCGATGTTTACGAGCTTCGGAAAACCGGTCGACAAGACACTCATGCGGGAGCAACGTCTGAAGGAACACCGTCTGCCGGACTATGCACCGCTCAAGAACAAGAACAACAATTACGGTTACAATCCAGATGAACAGGCGGCATTGACCTATACGGGCATGGGCCTCGATATCAATGTCCACGACCAGTGGGCGGTGGAATCGATGGGGCGGGTCCAGGATCGCACGCAGGAACATCTTGGCCGAACCGATGTCGGCATCATCCGCTACCGGCGGATGCTGCTTGATGCCATCGCCAAGGTGAAAAAAGGTGAAATCGATGCGTTGCCGATGCGTGGCGCGACGGATACGACCGCAGCGATCCGCGGACCAATCGCGATAGACGCCATCGGTGCTACGGACAATCTTGATGCCGTCTGGCGCGCGGCCGATGCCAACCGCCGTGCCGCCTGTTCATGGCGCGCCGAACTGTGATTGCCAATTCTGACCGCGAAAAGGCATGCGCCGTTCTGACGTGCAATCCGCTGTGATGCCATCGCGCTCATTGAGAGGGAATTCAATGTCGGTATCGAAGCCGAACGCACTGGACAATGGGATTGTCGGGCGCCGCGGCATTCTTGATCGCGATCAGTTTGCGGAAGCTCAGCGGGTCGTGGAAGAGGTTGCAACCTGCGGCCTGGAAACGGTGCGGATATCATTTGCGGATCAGCACGGCGTTCTACGCGGTAAGACCATCGTGGCGTCGGGCCTTGAATCGGCATTCCGCAACGGCATCTCAATCACCTCAACGCTGCTGCTGAAAGATACGTCGAACCGTACGGTCTTTCCGGTCTGGGGTGGCGATATCGGCTTCGGTGACGGAACCCTCACAGGCGCCAGCGACATTTTGATCGTGCCGGATCCTTCGACCTTTCGGATTCTTCCGTGGTCGAATCACAGCGGTTGGCTGCTGTGCGACGTCTACTACAGCGACGGTGATACAATGCCGTTCTGTACGCGCTCGATTCTCAAGAAGGCGGTTGCGCAGCTTGCCGCCGCAAATATGGCGATGGTGTGCGGGCTTGAAGTGGAATTCTGCGTCTTCAAGGTGGATCAACCGCGGCTTGCGCACTCCGATGGAGGCATGCCCGCGACGCCTCCGGAAACCAGCCTGCTGTCGCATGGCTACCAATATCTGACGGAGTCGCGCTACGACGCGCTCGAAGAGGTGATGGACGCGCTGCGTCGTGCCAGCCAGGCGTTGCGACTACCGGTGCGTTCGATGGAAGCGGAGTTCGGCCCGAGCCAGTTTGAGTTCACTTTCGAGCCGGATGCGCCGCTGGCCCACGCCGACGCGATGATGATGTTCCGCTTTATGGTCAAGCAAGTTTGCAGGCGGATGGGTCTGCACGCTACCTTCATGTGCCGGCCGAAACTCGACAATGCAATTCCGAGCGGGTGGCATCTGCATCAATCGGTTGTCGATCTCGCCTCCGGGGAAAATCTGTTCGTACCCGCCGACAGTGAAGCACTGTCACCAACCGCGAGCGGCTGGATAGCCGGATTGTTGGACCATGCGGCGGAAAGCTGCCTTCTGTCGACGCCAACGGTCAATGGCTACAAGCGCTATCAGCCATTTCTGCTTGCGCCTGATCGAGTCCAGTGGGCGCGCGACAACAAGGGCGCGATGATCCGCAGCTTGATACGCGCCGGAGACCCTGCCAGCCGCATTGAAAACCGCGTCGCAGAGCCGGCCGCCAATCCGTATCTCTATTTTGCATCCCAAATTTTCGGCGGATTGGACGGGGTGGAGAGGGGACTTCAAGCCTCGGCGCCGGTCGAAAATCCCTATACGAGTGATGCTGCGGCTTTACCCAAGAGCTTGATCGCGGCCATCGAATGCTTTGAGACAAGCGCGCTTTGGCGCGACAAATTCGGTGCGGATTTCGTCCGCTATCTGGCCCATATCAAGCGCAGCGAATGGGAGCGTTACCTCATGACGGTTTCGGAGTGGGAGCAGCGCGAATATTTCTCTTTGTTCTGAGAACATTCCGGATGACCATTTTGGCAATCGACATCGGCTCGGAGTTCGTCGATATCGCCGTACAGACAAGTTCCGGATGCCAAATCCGCAAGGTGGCCAAGGACAGCGGAGCCGAAATCGAAGCAACGCTTGCCGCGATCGAAACGACACTCGCGGCATGGTCCATTCGATTTGAAGACATCGAAACCGTGCGCGTCGGATCGACGACCGCGATCAACGCTTTGTTGGCCCGGACGGGTGACCGGATCGCACTTCTCACCACGGAAGGCTTTGGAGATTGCCTTTGGCTGGGCCGGCAGAATTGGGCGGACCTCTACGATCCGGTCGCGCGGTCACCGGCTCCGAGTTTCTTAGTCGAACGCGAGAATGCTTTTGAAATCAGCGGGCGTATGGATGCGGCCGTGGGCGGGAAGTCACGCCGCTCGACGAAGCCGCAATCGGGATTGTCGCCGATGTGATACGGGCAGGCGGCATTGAAGCGGTCGCGGTTTGCTTTCTCTACAGCCATCTGAATCCGATCCACGAGCAGCAATGCCGGTCTGCTATTCGCGCCGTATTGCCGGATATCGACATCTGCCTGTCGCATGAAATTGACCCACAGCCACGCGAGTATGAGCGCACGGTGTCCGCATGCCTGGAAGCATGGCTGCGTCCGCTGATGAAACAGGGCATTGCTACGCTTTCAGATGGTTTGCGACGGCAGGGATTCCGCGGCCAAGTGTTCCATGCAGTAGGCACAGGTAGCCTCATCGAAGAAAGTCTAGCGCGCGAGCGCGTTTCCCATTTGCTGGCAAGCGGCCCCTCGGCGTCAGCGCGCTGCGCAGCTTCTACCGCGTGCGCAATTGGCGCTGACACTGCGATCGCGCTCGATATCGGCTCGACATCGGCCGATCTCGCATTGATCGATCAGGGTCGACTGCAAGTCAGCCGAAACACCGTCTATGCCGGCGTCCCATTGCGGCAATGGATGGTGGATGTGGCCAGCTTCAGCCTTGGCGGTCGCAGTCATGTGAGCTGCGACCGGTACGGACAATTCGTTTTCTCGACCGATACAAACAACGGACATGCCAAGCCTACCTTGAGCGATGCTCTGGCCTACCTCGGTCGGATATCTGTTGTGGTTCCGGAGAGCGCCCAAGCGGCGCTGGTTTCGCTTGGGCGAGCGGTTGGGAAGGACGGGGCGAGCGCTATTGCTGGCGACATCGTTGAGGCTGCGGAGCGGAAGCTTGCGAATGCGATCCTCGATTTCGCGGTCAGGCGCAACATCGACCCATCGGCGGTGGTCTTGATCGCAATGGGAGGGCTCGGCGGCATCCTCGGTCCGGGCGCAGCTCGACTGCTCGGAATGTCGCAGGTTGCGATGCCCGACGCGCCGGCGGCTGCCGGTGCGCTGGGATTGCTTTTGTCGGAGCCCCGGTTTGATGCCAACGCCCGGCTTGGCGCCACATGCGATACGATAGCCGACAGCGATCTTCATGCCGTTCTCAGTCGGCTTTCCAATGATGCCCGTGAGCAGGCCACGCGACTCGGCTGGCAAGATGAATTATTGCTGAGCGTTACGGTCGAGATGGCGGTCAATGCGCAGATGCATCTGCAATATGTGGTTATTAACGACCTGCCGCGGAGTGTATCGGCGATTACTGACGCGTTCAAAAGTCAATACGTCGAAAAATATGGCATCTGCCCACCGGAAAACCCCTACATTTTCTCGCTCACGGTCGCGCTAGGTCGGAAAACAGACGAAAGTAAAGCCAGGAATTCGATTGGAGACGGCCGACAACGCAAATTCCAGAATCGGGCGAGGCTAAACGAATTGATACGACAGCGGGTTCGATCTGGAAACCCACAGGTTGGTCACTGAAGCGGGTGGCGAATGCCTACATCCTGCGGGCGGAGATAACAACGTGAGTCCGTTCGAGCTTGAAATATTGCAGATGCGCCTTGATGGCATTGCCGAGCGAATGCAGGAAACGCTTTTTCGCACGGCCGTATCGCCAGTCGTTCGTGAAGGCGCCGATGCGGCCTGCGCGCTGTTTTCCACAGACGGCAAATTGTTGGCACTTTCAGATGCTATTCCGCTTTTGCTTGGAGCGCTTCCTGGCGCTGTAACTGCTATTCTTTCGGCATACTCCACGAATGAAATCTCGGCCGGGGATCTCTTTTTTATGAACGATCCCTTTTCCGGTGGAACGCATCTTCCCGACATCACCGTTCTGATGCCGGTCTACGCCGAGGGCCAACGCGTGGCCTTCGCCGCGAGCATTTTGCATCATCAGGACGTCGGTGGGATGAGGGCGGGCTCGGTACCCCCTGATGCCACCGAAATCTATCAGGAAGGACTGATACTGCCGCCAATGCGTCTTGGCCGTGATGGGACAATCAGCGCGGATGCGATGCGACTGATCGCGGCGAATTCCCGCGCACCTGATATCGTGCTTGGCGATCTTCGTGCACAGATCGCTGCGGCAAACCGTGCCGCCAGCGCTGTCCAGAGGATCGTTGCGGAGCACGGTGTGGCCGGATTTGTCGATGCCGCCCGTGCCTGTATCGACCATGGCGAATCCCAGATTCGGGCATTCATTCAATCACTGCCGGATGGGCCGTATCACGGCTTTGACGGACTCGATCCGACACCGGGTCTCCCGAATGTCGATGTCGAGGTCACCTTGGCGGCTTCCGGCGCGACGTTCATGGTCGACTTCACCGGGTCATCGCCGCAGGTACCGGTCCCGATCAATTGTGTTCGCTCGGGACCATTGTCAGCCGTCTTCTATGCGCTTTTGAGCATCGCACCTCCCGGCACTTTCAGAAACGGTGGAATCTTGCGGGCGATTGAACTGGTGCTTCCGGAATCCAGCGTGGTCAATGCCGCACGTCCCGCGGCGGTCAATGCGCGAACCGGGCTCGTACGCGTCCTCACCTCCGCAATCCTTCAGGCTCTTGCCAAGGCTGTACCAGACAGGATGCCGGCCGCCAATTCCGGCATGTCCTATGTCCTCGCTTTCTCCGGACGGAGAAGCGACGGACGGCCCTTTCTCACAACCGAGATAGTCGCGGGGGGAGCCGGCGGCGGCCCGGGCCGGGAAGGGGCGGACGGCGTCTCGACGGATGTCGGCAATGCTATGAACATGCCGGCCGAAGCGTTGGAGGAAGTCGCGCCGATCCGTCTGCATGCCGCTGGCATCAGGCGGGGGTCGGGCGGAGCCGGGCGGTATCGCGGCGGCAATGGCATTCGGCGCGAGTATGAGGCGCTTGAGGATAATATTTCGGTGTCGCTGCGCGGTGATCGCTTTCAACGCGTTCCGGCTGGATTTGCAGGTGGCGGCGCTCCGGAGCCGTCACGAGCTTTTGTGCGGCGTGCGGACGGCGGCGAGATCGCGCTAAGTGCGCGTTCGGCCTTCACACTGAACGTCGGCGATCGGCTGGTCGTGGAAAGCTGCGGCGGAGCGGGATACGGTGCACCGTTGGAATAGGGGTGGGACGTTGTCTGTCCAAATATTTCAGCTTGGAAGCTCAGATTTACCACGGTGTGAATTTTCTCAGCTTGGCTGAAAAAGATCCAGATCAGAAAAACAAGGCACAGCAGCAGGAAAATCAGGCTGAGCGGTCGTTCAACAAAAACTAACAGATTGCCTTTGCCCAGCAGGAGCGCGCGTCTGAAATGCTCTTCAAGCAGGGGGCCAAGGATAAAGCCCAGCAGGACGGGAGCGGCCGGATAGTTGAAGATCCGCATCAAATAACCGATGATTCCGAAAGCTAACACCGCGTAGATATCGAATACGTTGTTGTCGGCGGCATAGACACCAACGCAAATGAAAACAAGTATCATCGGGTAAAGCATGTGATACGGGATTGATAGCAGGTATACCCAGAGCCGGATCAACGGAATATTCAGGATCAGAAGCAAGAGATTGCCGATCCAAAAGCTCATTACCAGTCCCCAAAACAGCTCCGGTTCATTCCGAATGAGATTGGGGCCAGGGGTGATGCCGTGCAGCATCATCGCGCCGAGCATCACTGCTACGACCGCATCGCCGGGAATGCCGAGGCTCAGGGTCGGAATGAAGGCCGCCTGAACGGAAGCATTGTTCGCAGCCTCAGGCGCGGAAATTCCTTCGATTGCTCCGCGCCCAAAGCGAGATGGATCGTCCGCAATCTTTTTTTCCAGCGCATAGGCCATGAAGGACGCAATGGCCGGTCCTGTACCGGGCAGTGCGCCGACGAATGATCCTATTACCGCGCCGCGCGCAGTCGGCTTCCACAATTGGCCCCACTCCTGCCGCGTCGGCAGCATCGAGCGGAATGTGATTTCCTTGGCGCTTAATGGTGCGGCGTGGCGCAGACCAATGTTTGCGATGATCTCCGCGACGCCGAACAGGCCCATCGCCACGGCCACTAGGCCGACGCCGTCCGCGAGTTCCAGGATACCAAAGTTGAATCGGAACATCCCGGTGTTGACGTCGGTACCGACCAGTCCGAGTGCGACGCCAAAAGCCACCATAGCGAGCCCTTTCAGCGGCGATCCGACAGATAGCGTCGAGGCGGCAACTAGCCCCAGAAGCATGACAGAGAAATACTCGGTGGCGCCGAACTCAAGTGCGAGCTCCGCTATCAGCGGGGTGAATCCCATAACGAGGATGATGGCAAAGGACGAGCCGACGAAGGAATTGATCGCGGTTACGAAGAGTGCCAGCGGGGCCTTGCCTTGCTGGGCCATCGGATAGCCGTCGAGGCAAGTGACCGCCGCCGTTGCGGTGCCGGGGAGGTTCAACAATATCGACGCTGTCGATCCACCATATTGCGCACCGTAGAAAATCCCGGCCAGCATGATCAGGGCCGCGGTCGGATCGAGATAATAGGTCAGCGGCAGTGCCAGTGAAATGGCCGCGAGCGCGCCGATGCCGGGTAAAACGCCGACAATCGTGCCAATCGTCACGCCTATGAAGCAAAAGAACAGGGCATCCAGGGTTAGCGCCTTGTTCAGTCCCAGCGCCACACCTGACAGTAAATCGTTCACTTGGCCGAACCTATCGCCTGCAAGGGAACGCCCAGTCCCCATATGAAAAACGCGACGCCAAAAAGAGCCATGAACACGGCGACGACGAGCAGAGAAAGCCAACCTTCGCGTCGTTCGCCAAGACCGCTGAGCAGGACAAGGGCGATGGTCGCCGGGATAAATCCCGTCCGCTCAACGAGAAGCGCGAACGCGACGATGCCCGCACTGACGGCAATCAACGGCCGAAGGCGGTAGTTCCTGGTCTCGATCGGCTTGCCGCGCGCCTCGAATGCGACTGCAAGTCCAAGCAGCGCAATAATGCATCCAACCAGCAATGGCATGAAGCCAGGGCCCGGACGCGCCAGCGTACCCAGCGGATAGGTCGCGGCAATGACGGCAAAACCAATGCCGAAAAATACTACCGCGGCCGCCGCGGCATATTCCAGCCAATCCACTTTGCCGTTCATGTCATGCTCGATTAGGCAATATTGCCAAGAGGCAGCAGGGCGGATCGCGATACCGGACGCCCGTGGCGTGGGCGCCGATGCTGCGACCGTTATCGTCGTCTGCGGGCCCGCCCGGCAAATGATCGGGCCGAAGACGTAATCTTACTTGGTTTTCAGTTTTGCTTCGTCAACGACGCGCTTCCATTTCTTGACCTCGCTCACAATGAAGGCCTGGGACGCTTCCGGTGTGAGAGCTTCCACGATGAAGCCGCGTTTGGCGAAGAAGTCCTGAAACTCCTTGTTCTTAAACGCCTCGGTGATTGCATTGTAGAGTTTGTCGAGGATCGGTTTCGGTGTCCCTGCCGGCGCGAAGACACCTTGCCAGGAAAATGCTTGAAAACCGGGAATTCCGCTTTCGGCGACGGTCGGCGTGTTGGGAAGCATGAAGTGTCGCTTCGCGGATGTGACCGCGATCGGCCGCAGACGCCCGGACTTAATGGCTTCGGAGGTCACAAGTATATCGCCAAACATCGACGCGACCCGCCCGCCAAGAAGATCCTGCAACGCGGCGGCACTGCCCTTGTAGGGAACATGCACCAGCTTGGTTCCGGATTCCAGAGCGAACAGCTCGCCGGTCAGGTGCATCGATGTGCCAACGCCCGGCGAACCATGCGTCAGAGTGTCTGGATTTTTCTTGGCAAAGTCGATGTAGTCCTTGGTCGTCTTGATTTTACTGTCACTCTTCACAACCAGCACCAGCGGCGCGCTGACGACCAGGCTCACGGGGCTGAAATCTTTTACCGGATTGTAGGGTAGGTTATCGCGCAGAACAGCGCTGATGGCATTCGAGCCCGTCACTCCCATCAACAGCGTGTAGCCGTCGGGCTTGGATGTGGCGACATAGAGTGCGCCGACCGTGCCGCCAGCACCGGGCTTGTTCTGAACCACCACCGGCTGGCCGAGGGGACCGGAAATCTGCTTGGCGATCATGCGCGCCAGAAGATCGGTCGAGCCCCCAGGCGGGAACGGCACGACGATGGCAATCGGCTTGGTCGGGTAATCTTGAGCCTGAACTTGGCCGCTGATTCCGAGAGCGATGAGCACGGTCATCGCCGCGCCTGCAGTTATTTTCAGGAATTTTCGGCCCAGTGTTTCTGACATATCTGTGTTCCTTTCTGGTGATGACGGTTCGGCAAGTCTTGGCATTTCAGCAATCGATATTTTCTTGACGTCATTTCTTGGAGACGTTCCCGATCTTTATTGCATTTAAGCTCGCGCTCATCGGGCTCCGTGCATGAAGCGATCCGGACGAAAGGGCTGGAGATCGATTTCGGTCGGGCGTTCTGCGACCAGGTTGGCTATTTCCCGTCCCGTGGTCGCGCCGCCGCACATGCCGACGTGCCCATGACCGACGCCGATCCAGGCATTCTCAACCGTCGGGGCGCGTCCGATGACCGGCATGCTGTCGGGGAGGCAAGGGCGATGCCCCATCCAGAATGCCCTTGAAGCGGGATCAAGGTTCGGGAAGAGTTGCTGACCCTTCCGCAACAATGCTTCGGCGCGGGAGTTGCGCGGCGGGGCGGAGAGGCCCGCAAACTCAACTGTTCCCGCAAACCTTAGACCCATCGCCATCGGGTTCACCATGATATTCGATTCAACCGCCATCACGGTTCGATTCAAATTGACATTGGGATTTCTGACGGTGACGTGATAGCCGCGCTGGGATTCAAGCGGCATTCGGATGCCAAGCTTTTGGGCCAGCCGCGCAGACCACGCGCCCGCAGCAAGGACAACGCCGTCAGCCTCTAACTTCTCTCCGTTTCCGAGGAGCACCGCGCTGACGACCCCGTTCTTTGCTTGGAAGCCGGTAGCTTCGGCCCTGATATGGCGTGCGCCATCCTTGATCGCTTGCGCATGGATTGCCTTGACCAGAGCGGACGGGTCCACGGTCGATCCGTTTTCAGGGGCATAGTGTCCGAACCGGAAGCGTCCTTTCAGATCCGGCTCCAGTTCCGCCAATTCTTCGCTATCAACGGCTTGCAACTCCACGCCAAGGCTGCGGCGCAGATCCATCCCCCATTTCCATCGATCGGCTGCCTCGCGCGACGAGTAGACATAGAGGCAGCCGGTCCGGCGCACGAGATGAGAGGCATTGGCACGTTGCAGCAATGGCTCATAGCAGTCGAAAACCGGACCGAGAAGGTCACGCATGGCGCGCGCGATCCGGGCAACCTCCGTCTTGGTTGAGAAGCTTAGGAAACGGATCAGCCACGGCAGCACAACCGGAAGATAGCGTGCCCGAATGGTCAGAGGGCCGTCCGGGTCCAGCAGCCATTTTGGGGCGTTGCGCCAAACGCCCGGCATTCCCACCGGCAGACAGGCGCTCGGCGACAGCGAACCGGCATTGCCGAACGAACAGGCTTCGCCGGCGTCCAACGGGTCGACAAACGTAACGGTGTGCCCGTCGCGCTGCAGCCAAGCCGCGGTGCACGCCCCAACAATTCCAGACCCTAACACCGCAATGTGCAATGCCGTCTCCCGACACTTTTTGCACCAAAGTTCCGTCTCGCAACTGCGCCATTGTCGGCGTCTCCAATGCATCATACAAAGGAATTTTGCTGCTCTATCCATAAGGTTATCTTATGAATGTCACGCTTCGACAGTTCAGGGCGTTTTATGAGGTCGCACAGGCCAAAAGCTTCACCGTTGCCGCGCGAAGGATGCATCTGACGCAATCGGCGGTGAGCATGCTGGTTCGGCAATTGGAGACCGAATTCGGGATGTTGCTGTTCAACCGTATCCAGCGCACGGTTCAATTGACCGAGGCGGGACAGCAGATGCTGCCGATCACGGAACGCATTCTCGACGACTTGCAACGGGTGCACGATGGCGCCGCCGATCTCAAGGCGCTTCGCGGGGGCACATTGCGGCTGGCGGTCCCGCAAATTCTTGCCTGTACATGGTTGCCCCCGATCATCACGGAGTACCGGACGCGCTATCCGGACGTCGCCTTGCATGTGACCGATACAACTGGTGATCAGATCGTAGCGACTGTTCTGCAGAACGAGGCGGAGATCGGCATCGGCCCAAAGCGCCCGACCCCGATCGGTATTTCAGCCGATTTGTTATGGGAAGAACCGATACAATTGGTTTGCCCGGCAAGCCGTCAAATCAAGAGCCGGGCGAATTTGAAATGGACCGACTTTTTGAACGAGAACTGGATTCTGTATTCGGAAGACTTCAGCCTGCATCTTGAACGCACGGTTTGGGCAAAGGCGCGCTACAGTCTGCCCCGAACGACGAATGTGCGATACTTGTCCACAGCGCTTGCGTTTGTCGGCAAGGGGCTGGGCGTTACCGCCGCGCCGCAATACGCTAACCGGTTTGCCGAGCAGTTTGCGGTTACGTTCCTGGAAATGCCCGACCCGCGTTCGAACCGCGCCTACTATTTATACATGCGAAAAAATCATGAACTTTCACCTGCAGCGTCCGCATTCCAGTCGGTGGCGGCCGAGTTCTATACCTATCGGCTGGCACCAAGATTAGCGTGAAAGAATTCGACGCTCTTGCAGCACATTTTAAGTGCGAAGAAACACTGGAATTCAGGCGCTGGAGCGCTTTCGATTTAAGTGGAATCATGAAGGCGCTCTATCTTCTTATTTTGCCGCATTTCCGGACGGCGAACCGGTTTCCACTTCGCCTGGAAATACTCTAAATTCCGCTGCGATCGACGATCAGTGCGACCGGTCCACCGCCGTCTGGTCCCTGGTGTTCGGCGCCACCGGAAACATAGATTTCCGCATGACCGACCAGGCCGGCGAGCGCCCCGCACACAAACGCCCGGGCGTGACGCGTCGGCGAGATATCGGAATCATCCAACATGGTGTGGCGGTTTTCGCGCAGTAAGCCGTCATGACTCGCTTCGGCTTTTGACAGCAACGCAACAAGTCGGCGGCGCTCGTCCGCTGAGAGTTGACCTGCCGCTGGGAGCCCGAGGCGCATGAGGGCCGCGCGAATTGGTTCGATATCGATTGCATCCGACATCACAGCGTGGTCGACCGCAAGTGGCCCAGACCAAGCTGCGGACATGCCAAGCACCACGACCTCGTGATTGAGGAGTTCGATGCCGGCGGAGCATGAGGCTCGGCCCGACCATTGCGACAGGTCGAGACCGATCATTTCGTCGCTGAGCGATGTGCGATCGAGTTCGCCCAGTGCGACCGCGACGCCAAGCGCGCTGGCGGCGCGGGAAAGGCCCATTGATTTGAGCGTATCGCGCGTGGCGACCATACGGCCGCGCCTTGTCGCTTCGGCGATACGGTGTGCCGTCAGCAGCGGGCATTTGACCTGAACAAAGTGGACGTTGTTGGGCTTGTCGATGTTGGCGTCGTGCATCGCTGCGCGCACGGCGTCCGCCACGATGTCAACTTCGGCCAGCCGGCCGAGATCCTCCGGTGGCAGTGGCGGTGTATGGGCCCGCCCTATTGCGAGTGCCGGTCCCGCGACCTCGTTCACACAGTCTCGGCGCTCGAACACGGTCCAATGTGGTGCCATCGCACCCTCGGTTCCACCTGACATCACCAGGCAGACTTCGCGCGCCTTGTCAGCCGTTAGGTAGCGCTCCAGCAGCAACGTCAACGATTGGGTCGCGAACCCGCGACTGAAATCATTGACGCATCCGTTGCCTTCGGTCTTTCCAAAGATTGCAACGATGCCGCTCGGGTCGATGCGACCGGCGGCAATCAGCTTTTCAATGCCGGCGAGATCGTTCGGAGCGAGCGCGGAAACGCGATGGACGAGTGCAGTTCGGGACATGGTTTTCATGCAAAAGAGGGAAGCGCCTCAGCCCATGGCGGCGATTTCGGTCTTGCGATGAGCCCACCCGGTGACGCGCCCTTCGACCAGCGAAAACATTGCGTAGAGTGCAACTCCTAGACCTGCGAGAATGAAGAGCCCGGCAAAAACCAAGGGGACATCAAAGGCCGCACTCGCGATCATCATCATGTTGCCGATGCCGCGATTGGAAGCGACAGTTTCCGAAATCACCGAGCCGACAAAGGCCAAGGTGATCGACACTTTGAGCGAGGCGAAGAAGTACGGCATCGCGCGCGGGAGGCCGACATTCCAGAGAATATCGAAATGTGTCGCCCGCAACGTTTTCATGACGTCTTCAAGTTCCGGTTCGGTGGTCGCAAGTCCGGTCGCTACATTCACGACAACCGGGAAGATGCTCATGATCATGGCGGTAAGAACGGCCGGTACGGTCCCTGCACCGAAATAGATGACGAAGATGGGAACGACGGCGACCTTGGGAATCGACGAGAAGCCGACCAGCATCGGATAGGCGACGTCATAGGCGAGCTTTGACCAGCCGATCAGGATGCCGATAACGACGCCGATCAGCACACCAAAGACAAAGCCAGTCATCGTGGTGTAAAGCGTTTGAATTCGTATGGGGCCAGAGCGCGGGGAATTGCTCGTAAAGCGTATAGAAGATCTGGCTCGGGCGCGGCAGTATCACGTCGCTGATACCGAAGGCGACGCAGATGGCCTCCCATAGGACAAACATCCCGATGATGAGTTCGGCGGACGCGATCTTGCGTTGCATGGAGTTCATGACGAGATCTCCATCGGCTGGCCTATCGCTGAATCACCACGCGCCTCGACGATGAGTTCGCGCAATCGCTGCGTCAGCGCAACGAAACTCTGTTCATAGGTCATTGCCATTGTGCGGGGTCGCGCATAGGTGACGGCGCTGTCATCGATGATGCGGCCGGGACGGGCGCACATGACGCAGATGCGGTTGGCGAGATAGCCAGCTTCGCGCAAATCATGGGTGACCAGGAGAACAGTGGGACGCCGCGCGATCCAGAGATCCTGCATGATCGCCCACAATTCCTCGCGGGTGAATTGATCGAGGGCGCCGAACGGTTCGTCGAGCAAGAGCAACTGCGGCTCGTGAATCAACGCGCGGCACAGGGAAGCACGCTGCAGCATGCCGCCTGACAATTGGTACGGATATTTGTCGCCGAAGCCCGCGAGTCCGACATGCTTGAGCAGAGCTTCCACGCGATCGCGAAATTCAGTTTTGCGCTTTGAGCGATACTCGCCACGGAACGGCGGCACGATTTTCAATGGCAGCATGACATTGTCGCGGATCTTCAGCCACGGCAGCATAGTCGGGTTCTGGAATGCCATGCCGATGCGTACCGGTTCGGCGCCGCACTCGCGACCGGCCACATAGACGTAGCCGGTTGACGCCCGCAGAATGCCGCCGACGAGCTTGAGGATCGTGGATTTTCCACACCCGCTTGGCCCGACGAGTGCAACAAAATCACCGGTGGCGACCCGTAGCGAAGTGGTGGCGAGAGCGTGGACGATCTCAGCGCCGCGCCCGTATGTCACGCTGGCTGCTTCCAGTTCGACAAACGAGTCGTGGCTGGTCGGCGCGATCGCTTGCGTGCTATCGGGATTGATATTGGAGGCCGCAATCGCCTTGCGCTGGACAGCGCCATTCATGCGGCATCCTCCGCTTGTGTGGTTCGCGGCGATTGAACAATTGATCGCATCGAGTCCGCGACATGGCGCGGCTGCGGTGACGGCATTTTCTGGATCGGATGGACTGATCGTCCCCAGCCACGCGCATCCTCACAGAGTTGTCCATCACGCATGACGAAACGGCCGCGAACCAAGGTGTGGATCGGCAGTCCTTGAATTGGCCGGCCGTTCCAGGGGGTCAACTTGGCGCGCGAATGCAGCTTGGTATCTTCAATTGTCGATTTTTTCGCGAGGTTTATGATTGCGATGTCGGCGTTGGCGCCGGGCTGCAGGGTGCCCTTTTGCGGATAGAGGCCCCAGACCTTCGCCGGATTGGTTGCGCTCCAACGCACATAGTCGATGATGGTGATGCGACCGGCATTGACCGCGGTGAGCATCAACGGCATTTGCGTTTCCACTCCGGGAAAGCCGCAATCAGCGGTCCATATGTCGTTCTTGCTCTTTTCCTCCGGTGCGTGCGGGGCATGATCGGTGGCGATCATGTCGACCGTACCATCGGCCAGCGCCTGCCACAGCGGTTCCTGATTGCGCTTTTCGCGTACCGGCGGATTGACCCGCACGATGCTGCCGACGCGCGTGTAGTCGTCGGTATCGAGCAGAAGATATTGCGGACAGGTCTCGCCCGTGATGTCGACGCCGCGCGCCTTGGCTTCCCGCAATGGACGCAATTCATCGGAGGATGAAATGTGAAGGATATGAATGCGCGCGCCGGTCCATTCCGCCAGAATTGCCGCGCGGGTGACGGCCTCGATGGCGACCAGGGCCGGTCGTGCCGCCAGATGGGCCAGCGGATCGACGCGCCCGGCGGCTCGCATTGCCGTTTCGCGGCGCGCCATGATCGACGCCGTTTCGGCGTGCAGTGAGATGCGCTTGCCGGTGCGGGCGACGATCTCGAAACCTTCGAGCATTGCGCCGGTGGACGGGGAGGGGAGGTTGCCGAACGTGTTCCCCATATAGCATTTGAATCCGATCACGCCGCCGTCGACCAGCGCCTCAAGTTGATTGAGGTTGTCTTCGCCCAGCAAACCGTAGAGACCGAAGTCGACATGTGCTTTCTCGGCGGCCAGCGCGTGCTTCTGCGCCAATGCCTCAGGGGTCGCGGTCGGCGGGATGACGTTCGGCATTTCAAACACAGTGGTGACGCCGCCGCAGGCAGCCGCGGCGGTGCCCGTCTCCCAATCTTCCTTGTGTGTGTAACCCGGCTCGCGGAAATGGACGTGAACGTCGATGGCGCCCGGCAGTACATGCAGTCCGGTGGCATCGAGCGTGTCGCGTGCCGTCGGCATCGCATCGTCCGCACCTATCGCAAGGATCGTTCCATTGCTGATCGCCACGCTCGCGGGAAACGTGGTGCTGTCGGTGACCACTGTTCCATTTCGGATGACGAGATCGGCACTTGTCATGGCAATACCTCAGAGCGCGGCCCAGCCGCCATCAACAGGAAGGTCAATGCCGGTGATCTGTCGCGAGACGTCGCTCGCCAGAAACAGGCAGGAATTCGCAACATCGGCGTCGGTCGAGATGCGTTTCAATGCATAGTCGGAGGCGTGGCGTTCGGCGGCCTCATCCGGTGTGATGTCGAGGCGGGTCGCCATGTTGGCGCAAACCTTGTCGCGAAAACGCGGCCCGTCGACCATGCCAGGCGCGACGCAATTGATGTTGACGTTATAGGGGCCGGCTTCGAGCGCGAAACTCTTGGTGATGCCGCGCAGGCCCCACTTCGAGGCTGAATAGGCGAGCCGCCCGGCGCGGCCGCGCATGCCGAATGTCCCGCCGACATTGACGATCTTGCCGTAGCGCTGCTCCATCATGCTCGGCAGCGCCGCGCGTATCGTGTTGAAACAGCCGCCCATATTGAGCGAAACGATTTCGTCGAATTCCTCGGATGTTGTGTCAACGCCCGATTTTCCAATGGGGCCTGAGCCGCCGGCGACGTTGACAAGAATATCAATGCGCGCGCCAAGGGATCTCCGGCTGTGCTCGATCGCCGACTTGCATTGACCGAAATCTGTCACGTCGCACTGAACGACGATGGCGTCAGTTCCTTTTTTGCGAGCGGTCTCGGCGACAGGTTTAATTGCTTCAATATCGCGCCCAAGCAGAACAAGCCGGCATCCTTCATCTGCGAAGGCGAGCGATACGGCCGCGCCCATACCCTTGGCGGGGCCGGTAATGACTGCCACGCGACCGGTCAGTCCCAAGTCCATACGTCTAGAGTCCGCTGTCAGTTGAGGTTAAACAAGCGCAAGAGCCGGCCCCTCGATATTCTCTGGGGCTGGTATTGAATGGCATTAGAACAATTTGGTCGGGCGCTCGGATTTCGGTGGCAGGAACTCGCGGGTAAAGATCTCGGAGACCTTCGGCGTGCGCGGGAGTGATTGTGCCTCGACCAGAATATCGATCGCGCGTGCAAGTCGCGCATCGTCGACATCGCCAAGACCGATTTTGGCGATTTCCGGATGGTTCATCTCGTCCTTCAAGGTGGCATCGAAGCGCTCGCGCTCAATACCAGTCTTTATCAACGGCTCCTGCTTCTTGACCGCCGCGACCGAGGCGTCCGGATCCTTCAACGATTCGACGATGCCCTTGTTTAGGGCTGCGAGGAATCCCTTCACGGCCTGCGGATTTTCCTTGATCAGCTTTCTCGAGACGATGATGGCATTAGAATATAGATCCATCCCGTAGTCGCCGTAGTTGATGAAGCGGATCTTTTCATCGGGATTGATGCCGATCAGTTTGGCGCTGAAGCGGATCGTGTTGACATAGCCGAACACGCCAGCAACTTGATCGCGCATCAGCATCTGTTCGCGAAGATTCGGCTGAAAATTGGTAATTGCCACTTTGCTGCAGTCGATTTTCGCGACCTTGCAAAAGGCGGGAAACAGTTTGAGTGCACCATCATTGGCGGCGCCGCCGAGCGTCTTGCCCTCGAAATCTTTTGGCGACTTGATGGCGCTGTCTGCCTTCACGGCAACAGTAAAGGGCGGCCGGTTGTACATGACATAGACCGCGACCGGGGCTTCGTCCGGCTTTTTGGCTGCGAATTCGATCAGCGCGTTGATGTCACCGAAGCCGATATCGTATGCGCCACTCGCGACCTTTGGCACGGCTGCCGCCGAACCGTTGCCCTGGTCGATGGTGACATCAAGACCGGCATCCTTGAAATAGCCCTTGTCCTTGGCGAGGAAAAACCAACCTTGCGGTCCCTGATACTTCCAGTTCAGTACGAGTTTCAGCTTTGTTTCGGCATGCGCGACCGAGGCGGTCCCGGCAATACCAATTGCCATGGCGAATGCGACGGTAAATATCCTTAAAGGGTGAAAGGTCATTTCAAGCTCCTGTCAGCGAGGGGGACAAAACAGGCGCCGGATCCGGCATTCCGATCGCCGAGAGGGAAACTGTCGCGAAAACGGTATTTGGTTGCCGTTGGCTGCTCTGATGAGATGGCGCAGCCGTCGGCAAGCCGTGGCATGACTTCATCGTTGGGGCCGGGTGATCGCCCCGGTAACCGTGCTGGTTCGTCGCCGACATGCTTTGTGTGCGGACGAGGCGGTCCCTGCACAAGTTTTGGCCATGCCCAGTTGAAACGAACCCGTTGTCGCAATCGAAGTCCTGCATAGCGGCTCACCTCTGCAACTCGTGTGCCTTATCCAATTCGCGTCGGCATGACGTCACGCTAGCGACATCGAGCGTTGCTTTCTGCTGCTGATTTCTTGCTATAATGATGCTAAAAAGGCATCACTAAACGCGAGCCGGAACCATCGATTTGAGGCGATCTTATTGAAAAATCTAAGAATATTTAAATATGTTGATGAGGTTGCGCGATCGGGATCGATCCGAAAAGCGGCCGAGCGGCTCAATGTCACGGCCTCGGCCGTTAATCGCAGGATCATGGACCTGGAAGCCGAGATCGGTGCGCCGCTGTTTGAGAGAAAGCCGCGCGGCGTGCGCCTGACAGCGGCCGGCGAGCTATTCGTCAATTACATCCGCGAACAGGACGCCAATGTTGACCGTTTGCGCTCGCAGATTGAAGACCTGAAAGGTCTGCGGCGGGGAACGGTACGGATCGCCTGCAGTCAAGCCGTCGCACATGAATTCCTGCCGGACGAAATCATGTCATTTCGTCGGCATCATCCGCTGGTCAATTTCGACGTGCAGGTTCTCGATCATGAGCGGGCGATCAATGCTTTGGCGAATTACGAGGTTGATCTTATCCTCGCCTTTCGTCCGCCGTTCCTCGCGACATTCCAACCGATTATACGCTTGCCGCAGCGGCTGGTGGCGCTAATGGCGGCGGATCATCCGTTGGCCTCCAAGCGCACAATTCGATTGCGCGATTGCGCCGAGTATCCGGTTGCATTGCCGGTCACCAGCCTGGGGGGCCGTCAGTTGCTCGATCAGACGGCGGCGCGCTCACGCATCCAATTCAGGATCGTCGCGGAATCAAACTCGTTTGAATTCCTGCGCGGTATGGTGATTCGCGGTGAAGCCATTTCGTTCCAGATTGAAATTGGCACTCTGGTGGGCGATCATGAGGCGAACGGCCTTGCGGCACGCACTATAGACGATCGCGACATGCCGCGCGGCGATTTGGTTCTTGGCCAATTGCGCGGCCGCAACCTTCCGATCCCGACGGCTGTCTTCGCCCAACAACTCGTCAGTAAACTAGAGACTCTTCAAGATAATTTGCCAGCCTTGCGAGCATGATGTCATTGACTTGATGCCATTAAAGGGATTAGTTGTGCCGAATTGCAAATCGGCAATCTGAGTTGCCGCCGGGTGGTCACGAGAGCATTTTGAATACTTCAAGGTGCCGGCTTAACTCATCCACTTCGGCACCGTGATCGGAGGTTGTTTTGTCAGTCCATCCAGCAGTGTGGCGGCATCGGAACTGACAACAACACTGGCCCGATGCGCTGCGGGCAGGAATTGTCGCGTAATCATGGTGTCGATGAAGGTGAGTAACGGCTGATAATAGGCGTCGACATCATAGAGACCGACAGGCTTATCGACGTCACCGAGTTGGTTCAGCGTCCAGGCCTCCATGAATTCCTCAACTGTGCCGAGCCCACCAGGCAGCGCGATGCAGGCGTCGGCGAGTGTGAGCATGCGAGCTTTCCGAGTGCGCATGTCGATTGCAATTTCATGGCTCGTCAGGCCAGGATGCAGATGTCCGCGATCAAACAAGCGCTGGTTGATAATTCCATGCGCGGTGCCGCCACGCTCTAGCGCCGCGTCAGCAAGAATACCCATGAGACCTTTGTGGGTGCCGCCATAGACAAGCGCTATGCCGCGCCCGGCAAGCTCTTGCCCGAGTGCCATTGCGGCTAAGCGAAATGCGTCGCCAGATCCAAAATTTGATCCGCAGAACACCGCAACGCTGCGAAGCTGACGTGTCATCATTGTTGCATACTTTATTTGTCACGATAGCGTAGTATTTTCTTGCAATAAAACGCTTGAGCGATTATCCTGTACGTTTTTCCGCAGCCATAGCGCGTCCGGGGCGACGGCAGCGGATCGTTCAGGGAGCGCCATCAATGCAGATGGCGAGCGTTTCGTCATGACTGTAAAGCCGGATCTTGATGCGGTGTTGAATCAGAGTGCCGATCTGCTGGCACGATCGCAAGCGAAACCACGTCCGCACGATTCAATTGGCCTGCCACCGTTGCATTGGGGCGCGGCAAGCGCGGAGTTGCGCGGCCCGATTGTGGCCACTTTGCGCAATCCGGCCCACCGGAATGTCATTGGTACCCATGCGGGCGGATATGCCGTTTATCGCGCCCTAGCAATTGCCGCCGGTTCGCTGATGCCAAATCATATCGCAGACTTGACCGACACCGCGCCCGCTGAAGCGATCGGGCCGCATCCCGCAATGGTCGGATCACGGCAAGATCGTATCGCTCGATCCTTGGGGCCATCTGATCGGCGAAGCATTTCGCGGCTATCTCGACAGTGGTTACGACGTCCGTCCGACAATCGCGGTGACACGGGCGCACATCGACGTGCCGGAAATACGTGAGGCGATGGCGGTGGGGCGCATTCGTCGCGACGGCCGGATCATTACCGAAAGTGGTAGCGTCCGCGTGATGAAGGCTGCGATTGATCCGGTCTGGTATCTGCCTGGAATCGCTGAGCGGTTTCAATGTCAGCGAAGCGATATTGCGTCGCGATCTTCATGAACAGACAGCCGGCATGTTCCCCGAGTTGATTTCGCGCGAGGATCTCAAGGTGTTTCTGCCGCCGATCGGTGGAACGACAGTCTACTGTATCGGCGATCCCAGCAAGCTTGGGGACGGCGTGACACCGTTGGCATGTCGGGTCCATGACGAATGCAACGGCTCGGATGTTTTCGGTTCCGACATCTGCACCTGCCGGCCCTATCTGGTGCATGGGATCGAAATCTGCATCGAGATGGCACAGGCGGGCGGCGTTGGCTTGGTTGTTTACAATCGTAAGGAGGGGCGCGCGCTCGGCGAGGTCACAAAGTTTCTGGTTTACAACGCGCGCAAGCGTCAGCAGGGTGGCGACCGTCCGGAGGATTATTTCAGGCGGACCGAATGTGTCGCCGGCGTCCCGGATATGCGCTTCCAGGAACTGATGCCGGATGTGCTGCACTGGCTGGGTGTGACCCATATCGATCGCTTCGCATCGATGAGCGACATGAAATACGATGCGCTTGTGCGGCAAGGCATTTCGATTGGGGAACGCGTGCCGATACCGCCGTCGTTGATTCCGCCGATGCGCGGGTCGAAATCGAGGCGAAGATTGCCACCGGCTACTTTTCGGGAGGCGGTCAGCAAGCCAATGCCGAGGCTGTGATTGGCCGCCGGCTGGAAGAGTAATGCCATGTCGGTTGTCGGCGCGAGCCGGCCGCATGTAGCGCCGGCTTCTGACGATTTGACGGCCCTGTTGTCCTTGCGGTCGGCGAGTGCCATTCGCGAGCGCTGCCGGCTGGTCCATCAATGGGTCGCTGGGGGGCGGTCGCAATATTTTTCCCTCCATGAGGATCGGCTCGATGCTGTCGCGGACTACGTTGCGGGGGTGACACGGGACAACTATCCCATGCTCGACGTCCCGTACCACAGCCGCTGGCGTCATTTCATGGCTGGTGGCATTGACCGCTGGGATCAATTTTCCAAACGCATGCCAACCGAGGATGGCGTGGCGCGCGCCCGTGCTGCCGTTGATCTCGTGGTCGTCAGCGTCCTTTTGGATGCCGGAGCCGGCGCTGACTGGCGCTACCGCGAAGCGGAAAGCGGCTTGACGTTCACGCGTTCCGAGGGGTTGGCGATTGCCAGCCTGGCGATGTTCCGTTCGGGATTATTTTCATCGAATCCACGGCAACCTTATCAGGTTGATGGTGAAGCGCTGCTGGCGCTCGACGCGGCGTCTTTGGCGCGGGGATTTCAGCTCGCTCCGGACAACCCACTGGTCGGTGTTGAGCCAAGGCTGAAACTTCTACATGGACTGGGTGCCGCTCTGTTGTCTCGTCCTGACTTGTTTGGCAAGGCACCATCGCGGCCCGGGAATCTCGTCGATTGGTGCAGGAAATCGAATGCCAAACGAGATCTCACCGCAGCGGCGCTTTTGGCTGTTCTGTTGGAAGGTTGGTCGTCGATCTGGCCGTCCGGTCTCACCATCGCGGGTGTTGCGCTCGGCGATGCGGGGCGCCATCCCGCAGCCAAATATCATGATGTGACCGATGGTGTCGTGCCGTTCCACAAACTGACGCAGTGGCTAACCTATTCGTTGATCGAGCCGCTATCCGCCGCCGGCATTTCGATCGCAGATCTCGACAGTCTCACGGCATTGCCGGAATATCGCAACGGCGGTCTGTTCATCGATCTTGAACTCCTGCAATTGCGTAATCCTGTAGATGCAATTCGATCTCATGCCGTCACATCCGAACTGGTCGTTGAGTGGCGGGCACTGACTATTGTCCTGCTTGATCTCTTGCGGGATCGTGTCGCCGAGCGATTGGGATTGCCTCCGTCGGCGTTTCCATTGGCAAAGCTGCTGCAGGGCGGGACCTGGGCTGCAGGCCGAAAAATCGCCTTGACGCAGCGCCCACCGCATGGCGCACCACCGATCGCCTTTCAAGCCGATGGTACTGTATTTTAACGCGCGGCCTGGACGGTCAAACGTGGAGGTCTGCTGGATATTGCCGCTTCGACGTAGCCATCATTCAGTCTTTGGATTCTGACACAATCTGCCAACAAGTTGTTCGATATCCTCGCCGACCTGCGCGACGAAGGCAGAATCATACTGCTGGTCGATCAGATAGCTGCTGTGGCGCTCCCTCTGTCCGATCGCGGCTACGTGCTGGAGTCCGGTGATGGTGATGGACCGGCGTTTATGGCCGCGGCCCGGTTTGTCGCGCCAGGCTTTACACACATATTCACTTCGACTTCGACTTCGCCCCTTCCTGGATGCATTTCAAAATTTCGCTCACAAGTGAGGCCGCAATCATCTGTCGGCCTTGAATTGTGTTCGGACAATCGGAGGCGCGGCCTCAATCTTCTTTAGATTTTAAAACGCTACCTTAGGTTCCCAAAGGGACTTCAAGCACGGTGTTCGTGCAGGAGGTGCCATGCGGTTGATTAAAGTTTATTATTGTGGTCCCTTTCGATTTAATCATACTATCTTCTAGCTCACCGGTTCAGTGGAGAAGCCATGCTCGACCGGACGGAAAATGTCGACAACCAAAGTCTCCGCGGATTTCTGCGGATGGTGGAAACCAACTATCCGGAAGAGATTGTCCGTATACGGGAGCCTGTCGATCAGCGCTTTGATATGACAGCGCTGGTGTTCGAACTGGAGCGCTCAGGCAAGAACCCGGTGGTCATTCTTGAAAACGTGGCCGGTTACGACATGCCGGTCGTGACCAACGTGGCGGCAAACCGCCGGCTGCTGGCGGCTTGTCTTGGCGTCGAGGTCGCGAACTGCCGATCGCGTTTCGCGAACGCTGCCAGAAATACATTCCCTGCGAGACGGTAGCCGAGGCCGCCTGGAACGAGGTCGTGATCGAGGGCGATGACGTCGACCTCGACAAACTTCCGATTCCGCTGCAGTTTTCGGTCGACGGCGCGCCCTACATCACCGCAGGGCAGATTTCCGCGCGGGATCCGGTGAGCGGGTGTCGACACCACCGGCTTTCCACCGCCTGATGCTCAAGGGCAAGAACCGCCTGGGCGATTTCGTTACATTCACGCCGGCGGATGTTCGAGTTTCACCGCCGCTGCCGAAGAGCAGGGCAAGTCTCTGCCGGCGGTTGATCACCATAGGCACCCATCCGCTGCACTACATGGGGTCGATGGTCTACGCCTATCCGCCGAATGTGCGGAAGTTCGAGATCATAGGCGGGTTGTTCGGTGAGCCGTACCGGCTGGCGCGATGCGGCGTGGACGATATGGAAGTGCCGGCCGGCGCGGAAATGATCATCGAGGGCGAAATTCTATGCCAGCGTGCACGAGCCGGAAGGGCCGTTCGGCGAGTTCACCGGTTATGCGTCGTATCGCAGCACCCAGAACGTGTTCGTCGCCCATCGCATCCGGATGCGCAGTGACGCCATGTATCACGCGGTCACATCCGGCATGTCCAAGGACCACATCCTGGTTTCCTGCATCACCCGCGAGGGCGAGATCCTGAACGCCTTGCGGCGCAATTTGCCGAACGTGCGCAACGTGCACGTCCCGCACACCACCTGCGGCGCCTTCATGGCGATCATCTCGATGAAGAAGACCGCCGAAGGCGAGCCGCAGATGGCAATCATGGCGACGCTGGGCACTGAGCTTTATACCAAGTACGTGATCGTGCGTCGACGACGACGTCGACATCTTCGATATGAACGACGTGATGTGGGCAGTTGCGACACGCGTGCGCGCGGAAAAGGATATCTTTTTCATTCCCGGCGCCAAGGGTGCGATCCTCGATCCTACGTCAGACCCGGAAAACTTTTACGGTGACGAAAATGGGCGTGGATGCGACGCGCCCCGCGGGCCGCGACTTCGCGGAACGTCTCGTCATCTCCGAGGAGCAGCGTGCTCGGGCGCGCTCGATCCTGGAGGCGGCCGGCGTGAAAATGTAGTGCGTGCGTGCCGCTTCTGCCTTCGAGATGCAAACGATTTGGAGATTATCATGAAGTACGTGCGTTCGATTGATCTTCGCTGCTTCGGCGGCGTGTCTCGTTGCAATGCCGGCCTCGGCTGCTGAAAAAGTCAATCTCCGGTTCGGCACCGTCGGGGTCGGCTCTTCCTGGTACAATTACGGGGCTGGCATGGCCGATCTGGTCAAGCCGAAACTTCCGCCTGGCTCTTCCATCGACGTGCTGCCGCGCGCTGGCGGGATCGGCAATCTCAAGCTGGTGCAAGTCCGGTGAGATGGAACTCGGCATCACCTTCTCGGTTTCAACGGCGGAGGCCTGCGGCGGTTTCGGCACCTTCAAGCAAAAGCTCGGTAATGTCCGCGGCGTCATGGGTGGGCTCGATACCTATTATGTCGGCACTTTCGTTACCAAAAAATCCGGTGTGACATCCTGGGATGACATCGTTGCCGGCAAGGGCAAATTTCATCTGTTGACGACGCGTCCCGGCGGCACCGGTGAACAAGCCGTTCGTCAGATCATCGCCCTGATGGGATCGAGCAAGGAAGACATCGCCAAGAAGGGCGGCATGATCGAAGCGACCACGCGCTCGGGAGCCGCGGAGACGATCCGCGACGGTCAGGCGGATGGCTGGGCGCATGTCGTGACCAAGGGGCATCCTGCCGCGACGCAGATCGTGACCATCAATGACATGATCGTGCTGCCGCTGCCCGACAAGGTGATCAAGGGCATGGTCGAAAAGAACGGCTGGAGCCCGGCGACGCTTCCCGCCAATACCTTCAAGGGGCAGACCACGCCGATCAATACCGTGAAGACCGCGTCGAACATTGTCGCTGGCGCCAACGTCCCGGAGGAGGCCGTCTACATCTTCACCAAGACGATCATGGAGAACGCGGCGAAGTTGCCGAAGATCCATGCGGCGCTTGGCGATTTCGATCCGAAGGAAGCTGCAAACGCAGCGCTGAACGGCAATTGCCCGCTGCATCCGGGCGCTGCCCGGTACTACAAGGAAATCGGGCTGATCAAATAACACCGCAAATTCTTGCGAAGCGAAAGTGAGGATGTGAGCATGCTGCCGGCCCGCGCCGCCCGCGTGTTCGTCGGGATCATTGCGATCGTTCTCACGTTCGTCGAGTTTCTGCCGCTTGATGCTGGGAAGGTCAATCTATGAATTGACCTTCCTGTCAACCCATCTCGGCGCCGCGCTCTCGATCACCTTCGTGATGTTTGGGCCTTTGCATCGCCGCGACCGGGATGAGCCAATTCCGCTGATCGATTTCGCTCTCGCGCTGCTGGCACTGGTTTGCGCCGGGCTATTTTGCGTCGCAGGGCCTGCGGGTCGCGGAGCGGATCGAGGGCGTGGACGAGGTCTTCACCTCCGACATCGTCTTCGGCCTTGGATTGATCGTGCTCCTGCTGGAGGCCTGCCGGCGGGCCACCGGCATCGTGTTGACGAGCGTGGCGGTGCTGTTCATCGCCTATATTTTCCTCGGGCCCTATCTGCCGGAGATGCTGGCGCATCGCGGCATGCGGCTTGACCGCTTTATCGACCTGCAGGTGCTGTCGACTCAGGCGATCTTCGGCACGCCGATTTCAGCTTCGGCCAACATGGTGTTCTATTTCATTGTGGTTGGCGCATTTCTCGAGCGCTCCGGCGCCGGAAAGCTGTTCGTTGACCTTGCTTATTGCCTCACCGGGCGCGCCTGGGGCGGCGCCGGCAAGGCGTCGGTGATTTCGTCGGGATCTTTTCGGAACGGTGTCCGGCAGCGCGGTCGCGAACGTGCTGATTACCGGCATCGTGACGATCCCGCTGATGAAGCGGACCGGATTCAAGCCGCTCATGGCCGGCGCGATCGAGGCGACGGCATCGACCGGCGGGCAACTTGCGCCGCCCGGTCATGGGGGCGGCGGCTTTCATTCTCGCCGATATCGTCGGGGTCAGCTTATGCGAACGTTGTTTATGCGGCCGTCGTCCCGGCACTTTTGTATTATTTTTCGATTTTCGTCGTCGTGGATGCCTACGCCCGCCGCGCCGGCCTCGGGCCCGATCCGTCCTTGCCGGTTGCGGAGTCCCTGGCCGGGTTGCGAGAGCGCTGGCACTTGCTGCTGCCGCTGTTTTTCATGATCTATCTGTTGATGTCGCAATATTCCTTGCGGATGACCGGCGCCGTCACGACCCTCCTGATCATTGCCATCAGTTGGCTCCGTCCAGCCACGCGTATGTCGATCGTGGCGATCTATCAGGCAATCGTGCGGGCGGTGCGCGCCACCGTAGAGGTCGCGATCCCGTCGGCGGTGGCGGGGATCATCGTCGGCACGCTGGTACAGACCGGCATGGCGCTCAGACTGCAGCGATGGCTACTCGATATGGCCGGCGGATCGCTCACCATGTCCGCTGGTTGGCGCAATGATTCTGACCATCATTCTCGGCATGGGGATGCCGACCGCGGCGGCTTATCTGGTGTCGGCGATTCTGGTGGCGCCCGCGCTGCAGGAGCTTGGCGTTCCGGCGCTCGCCGCCCATCTGTTCATTTTCTATTTCGCGATTCTTTCGATGGTCACGCCGCCGGTGGCGCTTGCGGCTTACGCGGCTGCCGGCATTGAGCGGCGCCAATCTATGGAGTTCGGGTCTCGCGGCATTCGCGCTGGCAATCCCCGGATTCATGATTCCCTATGCCTTCACCATCGACCAGGGCATTCTGTTGCAAGGCAGCGTGCTCCATATCATCCATGTGGTCGGCCACTGTTGCGGTCGGCGTTGCGGCCCTGTCGATGGCGACCGGCGGCTATGCATTCGGCGCTTTAAGCTGGCCGTTGCGGGCCTTGCTGTTCTGCTCGGCGCCCCTGCTGATCGCGCCGGGGACCATCACCGACCTTGTCGGCTTTGCCGGCGTTTGCCTGGTGCTGGGATATCAGATCTGGCGCAACAGGTTTCGGCGTCTCACACTTGCCACGGCGCCGACGGTCGAACCGATACGGCCCGGTCATCGACACTGCAATGAGGATTTCGATGCGCACGCTGATCTCCGCCACTTGGATTGTCGGTCACGAAAGCGGCCGGCATCGTCTGATCCATGACGGCGTGGTCGTTTATGAAGGCAACAAGATTATTTATCGTCGGCAAGCAGTTTGACGGTCAAGTCGACAAAACAATTGATGCATCGGGAAAGCTGGTCGCGCCCGGCTTCATCGATACGCATGTCCACAGTGGGCACCGCGCTTCGCATCGGCTGATTACCGATACCGGCCGGCCGATGTATTACGGCCAACCGTTCCTCGAGATCAGCGTTCCGAAGGAAGGCAAGGTGGTCAAGGGTGATCCACGCTATCTCAAGCACGGCGATGCCGGAGCGGAGGCGGCGTTTGCGCTCAATGCCACCTTCACTGTCGCGGAACTCCTGCGCAATGGCGTTACCACCTTCGTTGAATTTGGCAGCCAGTTGCGTGTGCAGGACGCCCTTTTTTCCGAAGTTGAACGGCTGGGAACCCGCGCCTATCTTGCGCCCGGCTATGATTGCGGACGCTGGGTTGGCGATGAGAAAGGCCGTCTCAAGCGGGTGCGCAACGACCAGCTTGGGCTTGATGGCTTGAAGACCGCGCTGGAGTGGATCGAGAAAAACGATGGCGCGTTCGGTGGTCGCGTTCGTGGCATTCTCGTGCCACGCGAGGTGGAAACCTCCAGCGTCGAATTGTTGCGGCGAACCCGCGAGGCAGCCGACCACAACAATCTGCCAATGGCGACCCACGCTGCGTACAGCGTGCTCGAATTCCATGACGTCGTCAAAGAACACATGATGACACCGATCGAACTGCTTGACGATCTCGACATGCTGAGGCCGACGATGAATATCGGCCATGGCAATTTTATCTCTGACAATCCCAATCTCAATTATGCCAAGGCCTGCGATCTCGAGCTGATGGGAAGGGCAGGGGTATCGATTTCACATTGCCCGATCAATGTCATCCGCCGGGCTCGGGTGCTCGACAACTGGAAGAAGCTATCAGGCGGCCGGCGTCAATATCTCGATCGGCTCGGATACCTATCCGCGCGACATGATCATGAACATGCGCACCGCGTCCTATATGGGCAAGGTCATGAGCCATAGCTATTTCGCCGCGACAGCGGGAGAGGTGTTTGAGGCTGCAACGCTCGGTGGCGCGATTTCGGTTGGGCGCGACGACCTCGGACGTTTGGCGCCGGGTGCGCTCGCCGACATCATCATCATCGATCTGACCGGAGGCAACACGCTGCGCTACGGGCCGGTGCGCGATCCGGTGCAGAGTGTCGTCGATTGCGGGGTCGGCGATGATGTGGAAACCGTGATCGTCGATGGTCAGATCCGCATGGAGAACCGCGTCATACCCGGCGTCGATTTCCGGCAATTGCTGGAACAGTCTCAAAGCGCGGGCGAAGCAATCTGGGCGACGCTGCCGGAATGGGATCCGCTAGGGCGGACCGCGAATGAGGCCTGTCCGCATTGTTATCCTGAAGGGGAATAGCCGGTTCACGTTCGACAATTCGCGCGGACGTTAAGAGATCTTCCTTTTGGGAGCTCGGACACAAAGTGACTGAAATTCGCCCTGGCTCCGTGTCGCTGGAATAATATATTGCGGTCCCTATGACGGATGTCGCAAATTGATTTTTGACATCCGTCAATAAATTCTTTTGCTGTCGTGTGTTCGAGAAGACCGTAGCAAATCGAAATCACGGGCTAATACTGTGGACTATGATTTCCGGTTGGTTCGAGCAAGACGAGCCGTCATCGAACGTTTCGAGCAAAAGCGTTCGTCCGAGCTCTGAAATTGTCACAGAATCGCTATCGATTTCAATGTAGCCGTGCAGTTCGAGGTCGTCAGCGAGAGAGCAGCTTATCCGATATCCGCTGCCGCGGTTGAATCCATAGCCATCGGTAAGACGTTCAAGGCGGCCAAGGAACAATAGCGCGCTCAAGGCTGTGAATGCATCGGGAGACATGATGTTGTCTTGAATGGGAAAAGGCACTTTATGAATGTCCCTATCGAAGGATCGGTCCGTCGACTTGCTCATCATTTTTCAGATACGGTATCGATGGACAACAAGATCACCATCAAATCAAGAAAATCTAGGCAGGATCGAATTCTCAAAAGTACATATTGTTCGATGAAGCGCGTGTGACGCCGAACCCGGCCTAATGGATATTTCCTCTGACAATTTCGTTAATCCGTTGATCCAATCGTGAAAAATGTCCGTAGACCGCTTTGAGGCCACCCGATTATGAGGGTCGCTTGTAGCATTGCGGGCTGCTGCGGGGTGTTAAAGATGAACTATTTTGCGGCTTATGCTACTGCAGTGGTAGTGTTTTTCGTCATCGATATGGCTTGGCTCGGAGTCATGGCGCCGCGCGTCTATCGGCCGGCGCTTGGCGATATTCTGTTACCCGGCGTCAATTTGGCGCCTGCTTTCGTATTTTACGTTCTTTACCCGGCAGGGCTGATTGTTTTCGCCGTTGTTCCTGCACTTAAGGAGGGCACGGTTTCCGCCGCCTTGCTGTACGGCGCCCTATATGGCTTCTTCACTTACGCTACCTATGATTTGACCAATCAAGCGACAATTCGAAATTGGACCCTGCAGATCACTATCATTGATATTGGCTGGGGGACTTTGCTGGCAGCAATAAGCGCAGCTGCGAGCTTTCTTATGGTGCGACATTTTCTCTAAAAGTCGCTGCTCGTTCAATATGTCGGCCGATGGAGAAGGATAACCGGGAAAAACGCCGGTGTTCGTTGCTGATATGAGCGAAAACTATCGCCGCGGGTACGAAGCATGTGAGCCTCGAGCGGTGGAATACCGGAAATATAAACAAGCGCCCAATACATGCAGGCCGGCGCGGTGATCGCGATCCAACCAAAGGGATAGCCGCCGGAAAGATTGATTGCGATTAGCGGATAAGCGAGCCAGCAAACCCATTCGAAAAAGTAATTGGGATGTCGGGACAAGCGCCACAAGCCGGTATCACAAACTGCATTACGGTTAGCCGGGTCAGATTTGAAGCTGCGCAATTGACGATCCGCGACCGCCTCTCCGACAATTCCAAGAAGCAATATCATCATTCCAAGAGCGTCCTGAATGTTCAGGCCAGGGGCTGGATTGTGTGCGGCCAGCGCGACGGCAAGCGCGAGCACCACGCTCACACCAGCTTGTTTTTGCAACTGGTGGAACATCTGACGGTCGGCGTTTTTGCCCCAATCCAGGATCAACTGACGGTAGCGCGGATCATCGCCAATGGTTTGGGTCCGCATGAAGATGTGCCAACCCAGGCGCAGGGACCAAAGCGCAATCAAGATCGCGACCATGACCTGCCGCGCAGTTGGCGACGCTGTGTCGGAGAGCGGGACGAGGCTTGCGGCCGCTGCGATAAAGCCCAGCCCAAAGGTCCAGAACACGTCGATCCAGCCGGTGTTGCCTGTTGCTTTTTGAACGCGCCAAGCAAGTCCCATGATGATCGAGAGAGAGACCGCGAGGGCAGCCGTGAGGAATGTGAAGGTTGCCAGGGTCATGAGAGCCGCCGCGGCGGTGTCAGATCTGAACGAATGGCTGAACCAGGCGCCCGAGCAAACCATTCAACTGAAGTTTGCCCTGCATCGCAACCAGGCAAATGCAATCTTCGCCAGCATCGACCCTGACGTCGTGATCGATCGTTTCATCTCCGACGTCGAAGTCTCCCGGCCCAAAATGGCCGCCGTCATGGGTAAAGCTGCCGGATAGCACGCATGTGATTTCGAAGCCGGTATGAGTATGTTCGAGCATTCGGGTTCCAGAACCGGCTTTCAGGAGAAATGCACGCGTATCCTCCACGTAGGGCAGGTTGATCGAACGCAAGTACACGCGTGGCGCAACCCATTTCCATGAGCCGACGGGATAGCTACGCACGAATGGCGGTAATCCCGGAATTTCGTCGAGCAGTGAAAGGGCCGGCGATTCCGAGCCTGCAATCGGGGCAACGCGTTCGGCTTCGCTTAAGCGAGCTTCGACGCGCGCCAAGGCGTCGCTCGCGACCGCCGTGGGCGGCAGGTTCTTCAGGATAGCGCCGCCGACATGTTCCATCGAATGCATCCAGTCGCGGCATTGCGAACATCCGAGAAGGTGGGTCGCCACGGCCACATGCAGGCCTTGGTCCAGAGTGCCCGCGGCATACGCCGCCAGCAATTCATCGGAAGGGTGATGGTGGATCGTCATGAGAGTTCACCCAACAAGCTACGAAGCCGGTTCATCGCCAATCGCAATCGTGACTTCACGGTTCCTAGGGGAATTTGGAGAATTTGTGCGATTTCCGCATGAGCCTTCTCCTGAAAAAATGAAAGTTCGACCACACGCAACTGGTCCTCGGACAATTCGCCGAGTGCTGCACGGACACGCGTCTCAATCTGCGCCGATTCCACGCGTGCGTCCGGATGCGGTGCATCGTCCACCTGGAATTCAGCGTCAATATCCGAGGACGCATTGTTGCCGCTTGCACTGCGCTTTTCGCGCCGCAAGGCGTCGATCCGCAGATTCCGCGCAATCGTAAAAATCCACGCCGTGGCACCGGCTCTTGACGGGTCGTAGAGTGCCGCTTTGCGCCAGACCATGAGCAACGTCTCTTGGGCGAGTTCGTCAGCACTGGCGTCGTTGGCGCCGGAGCGCCGCATGAAGGTCTTCACCCGTGGTGCGAAATGCTCGAACAGCGTGGCGAAGGCGGCGCGGTCATGGTGATTTGCCACAGCCTTTATCAGGACAGCCCAATTTTCCGACTCCAAGGGCGTCTGGCGTTCAACGGGCATGGCGACCGGACCCCTCCGTTTGCCGATATGGGGGCGACCTATCCACCTGGCCCCAGCGGCAGTGGGGAGCGGGCGGGGCGGTACGATGCTTTGGGCGAGCGCATGCATATGGCGGAAAACGACGCCAGGACCGGTTTGGATCACCCGGAGGTGATCCAAGTGACCCCGCAATTCGTCTTGCCAATTGGCTGGGTCGCGCCGGATCGGCATTCCGGCAGCAGTGCCGAGTGGATGTTCAAGGGCTTTCTTAAAACCATGCAGTACCGTCGTCGCCTCAATATCGCAGTCATTGGTACCGGCATTTCCGGGCTGGCTGCGGCCTGGCTGCTCGGAAAGCGCCACGATGTCACGATATACGAATGCGCGGACCGTGTCGGCGGCCATTCGAACACGGTTACCGCGACCGTTGGTGGCCGCACAATTCCGGTCGATACGGGCTTCATCGTGTTCAATCCCAGCACGTATCCCAATCTGACAGCTCTCTTTGCGCATCTCCAAGTGCCAACAGAGAGATCAAATATGTCTTTCGCGGTCTCGTTGGACGGGGGCGATCTGGAATACTCCGGTACCGGATTTTCGGGCTTGTTGGCGCAGCCGGCCAACTTGGTTCGGCCGCGCTTCTGGTCGATGCTCACTGATTTGCAACGATTCTACCGGCAGGCCGGCGCCGATGTCGATACCATCAACGACGAGCAAATCAGCTTGGCGGAATACCTCAACGCCAACGGCTACGGGGCGCCGTTTCGCGACGATCATCTCTTGCCGATGGCCAGTGCCATCTGGTCGGCTCAGCCCAGCCATGTCCTGTCTTATCCCGCAGCGGCCTTTATTCGTTTTTACCACAATCACGGTCTGTTGCAGCTGAGCGACCGGCCCGCGTGGCGCACTGTGGTCGGGGGCAGTATCAACTATGTCATGAGACTTGTTCGTCCCCTCGTCGGCCGTTTGAAGCTGGATGCTGGCGTCATTGGCGTGCGCCGTGTGCCGGACGGCGTTATCGTGCATGATTCAAGGGGGGAGGCCATCCACTACGACCATGTCGTGTTTGCGACCCATGCCAACCAGGCGCTCACTGCACTGAGCGACCCGAGCTTAAGCGAGCGTGAGCTTCTCGGCGCCTTCTGCTACAGCCGCAATCTCGCGATCCTGCATTCTGATGAGACATTCATGCCAAGGCGGCGCGCCGCGTGGTCGAGCTGGAATTACATCGGAACGCGCGCGTCGTTCGGCGAAGGAGCTTGCGTCACCTACTGGATGAATCGGCTCCAAAACATTTCGCAGGCGACGCCATTGTTCGTGACGCTTAATCCGCCGCGACCGCCGCGCGCCGGAACGTTGCACCACAGCGAAATTTACGAGCATCCGATTTTCGACAGCAAGGCAATCGCGGCCCAGCGCCATTTGTGGTCGTTGCAAGGCGAACGGCGGACATGGTTTTGTGGCGCCTATTTCGGGGCGGGCTTCCACGAGGATGGGCTGCAAGCGGGATTGGCCGTCGCGGAACAACTCGGTGGCGACAGGCGGCCTTGGACTGTTCCGGACGAGTCTGGCCGCATCTTTGTTTCGCCGCGGCCGGCGGCCACAGACGTTGCGGGTCTGCCGGCATGACCATTCAATCGGCGCTCTATGTCGGGACCGTCATGCATTGCCGCTTGCGGCCGCGCTTGCATCGGTTTCGCTATCGCGCGTTCTGGCTCTATCTGGATCTCGATGAGCTTGATGCGTTGAAATCCAAATTGTGGCTGTTTTCCCACAACCGCGCCAATGCTTTCAGCCTGAACGATTCCGATCACGGCAACGGTGGCGAAGTACCGCTTCGCGCCCAAATCGAATATCATCTCGCCACGGCCGGGATCGATATTGCGGGCGGCGCAATACGTCTCCTCTTTATGCCGCGAACGCTTGGCTACAGTTTCAATCCGCTGAGCATCTACTATTGCTTCTGTGCGGACGGCGCACTCGCCGCGCTAATTTATGAAGTTCACAACACTTTCGGCGACCGGCACGCCTATCTTTTCCCGGTCGAAGTCCAATCCGATTCCCTGCGTCAGAACTGCGGCAAACAACTGCATGTCTCACCATTCATGGACATGGATATGCGTTACGAATTTCAGGTCACGCGACCCGCGGAGCGAGTTTCAATCGCCATCCGTGTCAATGCTGCGGATCAGCCGGTTCTCACCGCTTGCCTCGCTGGCGAGAGGCGGGACTTGAGCGACGGCGCGCTGCTGCGCCTATTCCTGGCAATGCCTGCCATCACGCTCAAAGTGATCATGGCGATACACTGGGAAGCGCTGCGGCTGTGGCTGAAAGGAATGCAATTCCGTCGCAGGCCGGCACCCCCTGATCGTGCCGTCAGCCTTGCGACCCACACTCGTAATCGATTGGACTGAGTGTCATGTCATCGCAACAGAGGGACGTTGGAACAGAGGCTATTGAGGCGGGGCGCTTACCGGCGTTCCGTTTCATCGATGCCCTGATAAAGCGCTTATTCTCCAAGGCCGACTTTGGGCGACTCCGGATCGAAACACCGGGTGGTCGTATCTTTAACGTCGATGGCGGATGTCCGGGACCGCATGCGCAATTGAAAATTCATCGCTGGAGCGCGCTTAGAAAGCTCATTAGCGGCTGGGACGTCGGTGTTGCCGAATCCTACATGGCGGGTGATTGGTCGTCGCCAAATCTCTATGCGTTGCTGGCATACGGCTGCTGCAATGCCCATGCGGCGACGCCTTTCAAGAGGCTGCGGCCGCCTCGGCTTGTGGCGCGGCTGCGCCACGCGTTGAATCGCAATACGCGCCGCGGTAGTCGTCGAAATATTGTCGCTCATTACGATCTCGGCAATGCGTTTTATAAAAGATGGCTCGATGCCGGAATGAACTATTCGTCTGCGCTCTTCTCGGCAGATCATCTGACTCTCGAACAGGCGCAGCAGGCGAAACTCGATCGGGTTGTCGAGCTGCTAGGCATCAACGGCGGGGAAGAAGTTCTTGAAATCGGATGTGGATGGGGCGCTCTGGCAGAGCGCCTCACGGGGGCAGGCAATCTGGCCTTCACCGGGGTGACGATTTCGACCGAGCAAATGATCTATGGCCAGGAAAGACTTCGTACGCGCGGCAGGGCTGAAAAGTGCGAATTGCGGCTTCAGGACTACCGTGATGTCGCCGGATCATTTGATCGGATCGTGTCGATTGAGATGTTGGAGGCCGTGGGAGAAAGTTATTGGCCCGTCTACTTTGCCAAGCTGCGCGAATTGTTGCGCCCCGGCGGGATCGCTGTCTTGCAGGTTATTACCATCGATCAAAGCCGGTTTGCCGAATACAAAAGCCGGCCGGATTTCATCCAGAGGTACATTTTTCCGGGCGGCATGTTGCCCACCACCGAAACCATCGAACGTGAGGTGGCAAAATCCGGTCTGCAACTCCTATCGACCGAGTTTTTCAAGGACAGTTACGCGCGGACGCTCGACGAGTGGAATCGGAAATTTCAAAAGGAATGGCCGGAAATTCAAGGGGGCCGATTTGATGCGCGTTTCAAGCGAATGTGGGAGTACTATCTGTCGTATTGTCAGATTGGCTTTGCTACGGGCGTTTTGAATGTCGGTCTCTACAAGATTTCGAAATAACATCTATTGGAGCGCGGTCGTCACTCCAGGTATTGGGACTATTTCGATACTGCTACTTCAAGTGCCTTGATCGTACGCCACATTCGCCGGAATTGAGCTCGTCGCGAGTCTTACAGACGGTTGCGCAAGTCCGTCAAAAAGTTCTGGGCTGCCTCGGTCAGCGGTGCATGATAGACGCATCGCAATTCGAAATCGGGTGGCGTGACGGTGAGCTTCAGCGGCAGCAGCGTGCCGGCGGAAATTTCCGGATCGGCGGCACAGGCGGCAAGCGCTGCGATGCCATTGCCGAGCCGGACCATCTCCTTCACCGATGTGGAGTCCTGCAGTTCCATCGCAACCTCGAATTGCTCGATTCCGATCTCGCGAAGCGCAGCGCTGACGAGTTTCATGTAGCGCGAGTGCCGCAGGCCGGTGAAAAACGGATAGCGCGCGACTTCCGCCGGTTCGAACTCGCCGCCGGCGTGCCAGCGGATGCTCGGGCGACACCACCAGCCACAGCGGAAAATGCAGCAGCACCTCCGATTGCAGCCCGCCGACCGGTCCGGCGCCAAGCACGAAGGCCAGATGCACCACATGCTCGCGGACAAGTTCGATCACGTCCTCGATCGTCCCCGTGCGCGTGATCATGCGGACCTTGGGAAAGCGGGCGGCAAAGCCGGCAAGATGGCTCGCCAGCATGTAGGGAGCGACATCGCGGTGCAGTGCGACCGAGATTTCGCGCGCATCGAGCGCACGCAAATCGGTCAACGTGTGGGTGGCTTCTTCCGACTTGCGCAGCACTTCGACGGCATAGGCATAGAGCGTCTCGCCGGCCTTTGTCAGAAGCGGCCGGCTGCCGCGGCGGCGGTAGAACAGTGGCTGGCCGACTTGTCGTTCCAGCGCTTTGATGTGCGCGCCGACCGAGGGCTGGGCGATGCCGAGCCGCAGCGAAGCGAGATTGAAGCCGCCGGAATCGACGACACTCTTGAACACGCTCAGCCGGCGCGTACTGGCGGAAATCATGCCCTACATCGTTGTAGTCATTTGACTACAACTATTAAGCCCTAAATCCGGTTGCTTGCCTAGGCCCCCACCGTCAAGCTGGTGGTGTCCGGCGCGGCCGGTCTCGACGGCCACCAATCATCGACAGCGAACGAACAAACTTTCGGGGACGGACTGCCAGGGAGTACGGGCGTGATCGCGGTGGCAATCGATATCGGCGGCACCTTTACCGATCTCGTCGGATTTGACGACCGCGCGCAATCCTTCGCGGAGGCAAAATGCCTGACCACGCCCGCGCATCTGGTGCAGGGCATCATCGACTGCATCAACAAGAGTGGCCTCGACGCGAAGGAGATCGACGAACTTATCCACGGCTCGACCATCGCGATCAATACGCTGATCGAGCGCAAGGGCGCCAAGACTGCGCTCATCGTCACCGCGGGCACGCGCGACGTCTACACGATCGGCCGCGGCAACCGGCCGGAAGCCTACAATCTTCTGTTCCATCGTCACCGGCCGCTGGTGCCGCGCCGGCGCACCTTCGAAGTCGGCGAGCGGGTGATGGCGGGCGGCGAGGTGCGCACTGCGATGCGGCGCGAGGATGTTGTCGCGGCCTGCGACGCCCTGAAGGAGGAGGGGGTCGACGCGGTCGCGGTCTGCTTCCTGCACTCCTACGTCAATCCGGAGCATGAGCGCGCCGCGGGCGAGATCGTGCGCGCCGCCTTGCCGGATGCCTATGTCTCGCTGTCGCACGACATCCTGCGCGAATACCGCGAATTCGAACGCACCTCGACCACCGCGGTGAACGCCTATATCGGACCGACGGTCGGCGGCTATGTGCGCAGCCTGAAGTCGAGCCTGGGCGACATCGGCTTTGGTGGTGATCTCTCCATCATGCGCTCGAACGGAGGCGTGATGACGCCGGATGTCGCGACCGAACGACCGGTGGCGATGATGGAGTCCGGACCGGTCGGCGGCATCATCGCCTCGGCGCGGGTCGGTCAGGCTCTCAAACAGCCGAATGTGATTTCCTTCGACATGGGCGGCACCACCGCCAAAGCGAGCTTGGTGCGCGACGGCGAGCCGACGCTCGCACCCGGATATTACGTCGGCGGCTACGCCAGCGGTGATCCGGTCATGGTGCCGATGATCGACGTGGTCGAGGTCGGTGCCGGCGGCGGCAGTATCGCCTGGATCGACGACGTCGGCGCGCTCAAGGTCGGCCCGCACTCGGCCGGCGCCGATCCGGGACCGATCTGCTATCGCGGCGGCGGGACCGAGCCGACCATCACCGACGCCAATGTCGTGCTCGGCCGCCTCGATCCGGAGAACTTCCTCGGCGGCCAGATGAAGCTTGATGCCGAAGGCGCCGCGCGCGGCATCAAGGAGAAGATCGCCGGCCCGCTTAAGATTGACGTGATCGTTGCGGCGCGCGCGATTGTCGAAATCGCAATCAACAAGATGTCGCTTGCGGTGCGTGAGGTGTCGGTCGCCAAGGGCTACGATCCGCGCGATTTCGCGCTGGTTGCCTCCGGTGGCGCAGGGCCGCTGCATGTGTTGGCGATCGCGCGTGAACTGCATATTCCGCGGGTGATCGTGCCGCTGTTTCCCTCACACTTTTCCGCGCTCGGCATGCTGCTTGCCGACGAGCGTCACGACTTCATCCGCACCTATTACGGCAATCTTTCAAGCATCGATTTTTCCGATCTGGTCAAGGTGCATGACGAGATGGTGGCGGAGGCTGGGACCAGTCTGCGCCATACGCGCGGCGCCGAGCGGCAGATCCAGCTCGACCTGCGCTATGTCGGACAGGAGTTCACGCTGTCGGTGCCAGTCACGCTGGCGCAGCTCAAGAAGGGCGATCAGCGTGCCATCCGCACCGCCTTCGACAAACTCTATGAGCACCGCTACGCGCATTACTCGCCGGACGAGCCGGTGGAACTGGTCAACATCCGCCTCGCCATCATCGGCAAGCGTCCGCGCCTGAAATTCCCGACCCTGAAGCGCGGGCGCACGGCGAAGCCCTTACATCGCCGTCCGGTCTATCTTGCGGACACGCGCAAGGCGGTTGCCTGTCCGGTCTATCAGCGGTCCGATCTCGGCGCCGGCATGCGCCTTGCCGGACCGGCGCTTATTCAGGAACACGGTACCACGACGGTGCTCGACAAGGGCGATTCTGCCGGGTTACCGGCTCCGGCGAATTGCTGATCGCGGTAGGGGGCAGCCAATGACGCGCAAGCCAATGGCGACAAAAAAAGCGGCGACGCGCGCGAAGGCGAAAGCGGCTCGCAAGCGCACGGCACCCGCGAAGGTCAAGCTCAACGCCGTGACCTTGGAAGTGATCCGCAACGCCTTGCCGGCGATTGCGAACGAGATGGCGGCCGACCTTCAGCGTACCTCCTACAACATGATGATCTACGAGGTGCGCGACTTCTGCACCGCCATGATCGATCCGCGGGGCCAGCTCATCTCACAGAACGTTGGCGGCGTCTCGCACTTCGTCGCCGATCTCGGCGTGCTCATCACAGACGGCATGGCGCGCTATGGCGAGAAGGGCTTCAAGCCGGGAGACGTCATTATCACCAACCATCAGGCGGTCGCCGGCCAGCATCTCAACAACGTCGTGATCTACATGCCCTATTTCTTCAAGGGCGAGCTGTTGATGTTCCTGATGGTGCGGGCGCATTGGATCGACGTCGGCGGCACTTCGACCGGCTTTGGCGCCGGCCCGCAGGTCGCCGATCCCTGGTACGAGGGCCTGCAGCTCGATCAGCTCAAGATCTACAACCAGGGTAAGCTCGACGAGACCCTCTATCGCGTTATCAAGGACAATATCCGCTTTCCGGAATCCTCGCTCGGCGACATGAAATCGCAGATGGCGGCCTGCCGCCTCGCCGCGCGCCGGCTCGACGAACTGTTCGGCAAGTATGGCCGCGACACCATTCTGGCGGCGATCCGCCAGATCTTCGATGAGACCGAGCGCAAGTGCCGCAACGTTGTCGCCGCCCTTCCGGACGGTGTCTACGAGGCTTCGGCCTCGATCGACGACGATGGCGTGCTCAAGGGCGAGCCGGTGCCGATCCACGTCAAGATCACCATCAAGGGCGGGACGATGACGATCGACCTGTCCGGCTGTTCGTCCGAGCGCAAGGCCGGCATCAATTCGCGCACACTCGCCGGCGCGCGTGTGGCCTACAAGGCGCTGACCGGTCCGCTCGAACCGGTCAACGAGGGCTCGTTCGGTGCGCTCGATGTCATCATTCCGGAAGGCAACATCATGATGGCGCGCTTTCCGGCGCCGATGGCCGGCTGGAGCGCGATCATTCCGACCGTGGTCGACACCATCGCTGCTGCACTGGCGAAAGCGATGCCCGACATGGTGCCGGCCGGACATCACGGGCTGTTGGGTGGCGCGGTGGTATTCTTCGGCATGCACCCCAAGACCGGCCGGCGCTTCGTGGTGCAGAGCATCGAGGGCGGCGGCTGGGGTGGACGGCCGAACGAGGACGGCGAGTCAGGAACTGTCTCGGTCTGTCAGGGCGACGTGCGCAACGGCTCGATCGAAGGCATCGAACTGAAATGTCCGGTGCTGGTGGAAAGCCGCGGCCTGCGGACTGACTCCTGTGGCGCCGGTAAGCATCGCGGTGGTCTCGGCATTGACATGCGCGTGCGCAATCTGGTCGAGGGCCATTGGAATTTCGAGCAGACACGACGCACCCAATGTCCGCCGTGGGGCCTGTGGGGCGGAACCCCGGGTGAATCCGGTGGCTATCTCCTGCGCCTGCCGGACGAGAAGGAATTCCGCCTGATGGCGGGCGCGCGGCTGCCGGTGCCGGTTGAGGCTGAGGCCATTGTCCGCACGGGCGGTGGTGGCGGCTGGGGAAATCCGCTGGAACGCGATCCTGAACTGGTGCGCAATGATGTTCGCGAGCAACTGATCTCACGCCAGGCCGCGCGCGAGCACTATGGCGTCGTGCTGACCGATGCACTTGCGCTTGATCGCGCAGCCACCCAGACGCTACGGGCGGCTATGGTATCGGAGCGCGCTGCAAATCTAAGGTGCGAAATCAACAAAGAGGTGCAGCTGACCTAAGATGCGCGGCTCGGATTTGCCAGCGAACTGCGACAGCATCGCCGATATCGGAGCGAGGTGAAAGGATCTAGAGTCTGTATTCTCCTGTCTTGAGGAGAAAGCGACGAGTACACCGCCGATAAAATAAAAAAATAGTTCTCGCACGCGAAAGGCGGGCCAGCCGAACGGGACTGCAAGTCGTGCAAGAGTGACAATGATCAATTGAGGGAGGAATCAATGACGAAGCGATCCACTTTCGCGTTGCGAATACTCTCGGCGGTCGCGCTGCCCCTGCTCGCGGCCAGTATGGCACTGCCGGCTCATGCCGACGACAAGATCAAGTTTGCCAAGGTCATCCCGCATCCCTTTGCCTTTATCATCGCCGATGTCGGCAAGGAGCAGGGCATATTCAAGAAGCACGGCATCGATCTTGAGATCTTCGCCACCGGCGGCAGCGCCAAGCTGCATCAGGCGCTCGCGGCCGGCAGTGCCGATATCGGTCTCGGCTCCGGACCCGGCATGGGCTTTATTTCCAAGGGCGCACCGGAGATCGCCATTGCCGCCTCGCATGGCGCGCCGCTCAACATGGGCATCGTCGTCACCTCGAATTCCAAACTCTATCCCAAGGATAAGACGGTCAAGGATCTCAAGGGCACCAATATCGGCGTTTCCACGCCGTCGTCCCTGACCTACTTCCTGTCCGGCAAGCTCGCCGAAGAGAATGGCTGGGGCGCCGACGGCATGAAGCGCATTCCGCTCGGCCGGCTGCCGGCCCAATTGGCGGCCGCGAAGGCCGGCAATACCGATTCCTTCGTGATGTCGGTCGATGCCGGATTCGTTTTGGAAGAAAAAGGCACCGGCCGGGTGTTCCTGGCTTTTGGCGACCATATCAAGAATTTCCACACCCACATTCTCTATGCGACCGACAAGTTCCGCAAAGCCAATCCGGATGCGGTGAAACGGTTTTTGCAGGCTTGGTTCGAATCCGTGAAATACGTCAAGGAGCACAAGGACGTCACGGTCAAGACGGCCATGAAGCAACTGAACATGAGCGAGGCGGTCGCGAGCAAGGCCTACGATCTTGAAGTCCCGGCGTTCTCCGATGACGGCAAGTTCAAGGATAAGGCTCTGGACGTTATTGCCGAGGGACTGGTCGTGACCAAGATCCTCGACAAGAAGCCGGACATGAAGAAGCTCTACACGGAAGAGTATCTGCCGAAATAATCCGGCGTCTGACGATCGATGCCCGGGCTCCGGGGTGCAGGGAATTTCCGTGCGCCCCGGCAACGGGCCCCACGGCAGAACGCCCCATTTGTCGCAGCGTGGATACCCCGGTATCATGGCTTCTTTGGCGATCCAGGCGCATCACGTCACGCAGGTCTTCGGTGCCGACAATGATCCACGTCAGGTCGTGGCACTTGATGATGTGTCGATCGATGTGCCGCGCGGGGAATTGCTGTGCCTCATCGGCCCGAGCGGCTGCGGCAAGAGCACGTTGCTCAACATCATTGGCGGCCTGAACACGGCATCGTCGGGCGATGTGCGGGTTGGTAAAATCAGGGTGAAGGGGCCGCTGCCGGATCATATCGCCTTCGTGTTTCAGGAAAGCGCGCTGTTTCCCTGGTACACGGTGGTCGAAAACATCAAGGTCGCGCTGGCGTTCCAGGGCATCGGCAAGCAGGAGCAGGAAGAGCGCGCCTGGGATGCGCTCAAGGCGGTCGGCCTTTCCGGTTTCGGTCACCATTATCCGGGCCAGATTTCCGGCGGCATGAAACAGCGCGCCCAGCTTGCGCGTGCGCTGAGCCTGAAAACCGAAATTCTCTTGATGGACGAGCCGTTCGGCGCGCTCGACGAACAGACCCGCATGATCCTGGGTGAGGATCTCTCGATCATGCTGTCCAAGACAGAGAAGACCATCGTGTTCGTCACGCATTCGCTCGCCGAGGCGGTTTTCCTGGCGGATCGGGTGGCGGTGATGACGGCGCGACCCGGCAAATTTAAGGAGATCATCAAAGTTGACGAGCCGCATCCGCGCGATCCGAGCTTTGTGACTTCGGAGAAGTTCGGTGATCTGCGCAACCGGCTCTATTCCCTGCTGCACGACGAAATCCGCAAGACCGTCGAGGGCGAGACAGCGCAATCCAAAGCCGCGGTGCTCGATTATGGACGGTGAGAACAAGGTCCATATCCGGCTGGTGCAGGTGACCTTTTTTGTCGTTCTGATCAGCGCCTGGTATTGGGCGACCGAGACCGACACGATCAGCCGTTTGTTCCTGCCGAAGCTTGGCAACGTCGCTGCGGCCTTTGTCGACATCATCGCGACCGGCGAGGCCTTCGTTCCGCTAAAGGTGACGCTGACCGAGTTGGTATTTGCATACGTCATCGCTCTCGTCGCTGGCACCATCATCGGCTTCTTGGTCAGCCGTTCGCGCTTTGCGATGCGCGTCTTCGATCCGTTGTTTTCCTCGATGTTCGCGATTCCGCTGATCATCTTCTACCCGCTGGCGCTGCTGTTTTTCGGGCTCGGGCCAGCGTCAAAGATCGCGATCGGCTCCACACTCGGCTTCTTTCCGATCGTGCTCAATACCATCAACGGCTTCGGCCACGTCGATCCGAGCTATCTGCGCGCCGCGCGCTCCATGGGCGCCAAACGTTTCGCGCTGTTCCGCCATGTCCTATTGCCGGCGGCGTTACCGATCATCCTGACGGGCTACCGGATCGGCTTCATTCTTTGCTTCCTGTCGATTGTTGGCGGCGAAACTATCGGCGCCCTCAACGGTCTCGGGCATCAGATCGTGTTCTATGCCGAAGCCATGAGCACGGCCAAGATGTTCGCCTATATCGTCTTCATCGTCATCATCGCGTTCGTGCTTAACACCGTGGTTTCGTACGTCGAACGCAAGGGGCGTTATTACTGATGGCCATCGGCGCGACCAGCGAGACGCTGAGACGGAGCGAGCCGTTTCGGCTGAAGGCCATCCTGGTCTCGCCGATGCTGGCGCGACTCGGGGTCATTATACTGTTGCTGGTGATCTGGGAGATCGGTTCCCGGTTTTACGATGATCCGGACTTTCTCGCGCCACCGTCGCAATCCTTCATGGCGCTGTTCCCGCTGCTGGCGGATCCAGAGGTTCAGCGCGCGCTCATGTTCATGATCTGGGAACTGGCGGTCGGATTTGCGATGGCGCTGATCTCGGGGTTGGTGATCGGCATTCTGGTCGGCGCGAGCAGACTGTCCTTTCGCACATTCTTCCCGATCATCCTGATGGCCTATGCCTTTCCCCAGATCACCGTGCTGCCGCTGTTTGTACTGATGTTCGGCATCGGAACGGCGGTCAAGGTCGTGTTTGGCTTCACCCACGGCTTCTTTCCGATCATCGTCAACGTCATCGCGGGCACGCAGAACGTCAATCCGGTACTCCTGAGGAGCGCGCACTCTATGGGCGCCAGCAAATATCAGGTCTATCGCCACATCATCTTCCCGCATCTGGTGCCGAGCCTGTTCACCGGCATGCGGCTCGGCATGACCGCGACCTTGCTGGGCGTCATCCTGGCAGAGCTCTACGCGACCCAGAAGGGGATCGGCTATTACACCGAACTCTATTCCGAGAGCTTCGAGCCGGCGTCACTGTTTGCGCTGGTTGCCGTTGTCGCGGCCATCGCGATCTTTCTGAACGAAATGCTGCGGCGCGCGGAAATGTGGTTCAGCCGCTGGCGCGGATAATCAACATCGGTCATCAATGGCGATGACCGAACAACGGGGCGCATCATGGCCAAGCTCAGGCTGACGGTGGCATGCGGCAATTACGATATCGTCAAGCCGCTGATTGAAGGGACGGTCGAGGCCGAGGGTCTCGAGCTGATCTTCCTCTCCGACATGGGCCCGCGCGAGCGGCACTGGCGCATGGGCCGTAAGCTCGAATTCGACGTCTGCGAGGAGAATGTCGGCGCGTTCTATATGGCGATGGATCAGGGTGAGCCGCTGACCGGCCTGCCGATCTATCTGCACCGCCGCTTCCGCCACAGCTTCGTCTTCATCAACACCGCGGCCGGCATCAAGGAACCGAAGGACCTGACCGGCAAGACCATCGGCGGCACCAACTTCCAGCCGGCCTCCAACATCTGGATGCGCGGCGTCCTGGAAGAACATTACGGCGTGCCGCATCGCTCCATCACGTGGCTGGTCGACCGCACCGAGGACATCGATTTTGAGCGGCCGTCCGACCTGCGCATCGAGATGAAGACGGGCGACAAGTCGCTAAGCAGAATGCTGGCCGACGGCGATATTCCTGCGATGATATCGCCGACCTTGCCGCAGCCTTTCGTCGACGGCGACAAACGCATCGCGCGGCTGTTCTCCGATTATAAAAACGTCGAGCTCAACTTCTTCCGTTCGACCGGCATTTTCCCGATCATGCATGTGACCACGCTCAAGCGCGAGGTCGCCGACAAGTATCCCTGGGTCGCGACCAATCTGGTCAAGGCATTCGAGAAATCCAAGCAACTCGCCTATCGCCGTATCGCCAATCCGCGCATGGTGCCGCTCGCCTTCGTGCGGGCCGCGGTCGAGGAGCAGGAGGCAACGCTCGGCAAGGATCCATGGGCCTACGGCTTGACGCCGGCCAACCGCAAAAATCTGCAAACGGTGCAGCGCTATGCCCATCAGCAGGGCCTGATAAAAAAGGTTCTGCCGCTGGATGAATTGTTCGCCGATACCGATCTCGGCGATTCCGTCGGCTCGGAGGAGTTCTGAAACAGCGACTGGTGGCGGAGAGAGCAGGGCGACCATGACCTTCGACGAACGCTTGGCGGCGATCCGCGAACGGATCAACGATGCGGGGATCCACTGGCTCGTCGCCGTGCACGATGGCGCGCATTTCATCGAAAAGCCCGATCCGGTCCTGGTGGTGAGCGGATTCAAGGCGCTCGGGCCGTCGGCCGCCATCCTGCGGCACGACGGCGCTCTCGCGCTGGTGGTCACGCCGGCCTGGGATGAAGCGCGCGCGCGCGCCGCCGCCCCGGGATTCGAAATCGTTGCGGTCGACAACGTGATCGACGGTATCGTGCGGGCGCTGAGCGATGCCTCACCAGGAGCCATCGTCGGACTTGCCGGCATGCCGTTTCTGCCGGTCACGATCGCCAAACCGCTCACCGCACTGTTGCCGGCCGCGCGCGCGGCCGACAACCTGGTGTTTGAGCCCGCCTCCGCCAAAACCGATGCCGAACTTGCCCATGCGCGCGAGGCAACGCGCATCGCTGAACTCGGCTATCAACATCTTCTGGAAATCGCCCGTCCCGGGATGAGCGAGGATGAACTGGCGGTGGCGCTGCGTTGCCATTCCAAGGCGCTTGGCGCAGATGACAATTTCCTGCTGCTTTGTGCCTCGCCGCACAACAAGGCGGTTGCGCCGTCCTGCGGCCGGCGCATGCAGGCTGGCGACATTATCGTCGTCGAACTTACGCCGAGCTATCGCGGTCAGCTCGCGCAAATCTGCCGCACCGTTGTGCTCGGCAAGGCAAGCGATGTGCTGCGCGAAAAATACGCTCTGGTGGTGACTGCGATGCAGGCGGGCTTTGCTGCCGCGCGGCCGGACGCCACCATGGCCGACGTCTGCCGCGCCATTAACACGGTGCTGGAGGCGGAAGGTTACGGTGAGTATTGCCATCCGCCGCATATCCGCCGGCGTGGCCACGGTCTTGGATTTGGTTCGATGAGGCCCGGCGATGTCGCGCTCGATAATGACACCGTGCTCGAGCCGGGAATGCTCTTCATGATTCATCCGAACCAATATTTGCCGGAGACCGGTTATCTGCTGTGCGGCGAGCCGGTGGTGATAACGGGTAGGGACGCCGAGCCATTGACCGTCAAGCAGGCCGAGCTTGCCGAAATCGCGTTGTAGGCCGATCGGGGAAGACCGCATGCACACCATGCATCCGACATTGCTGATCGGCCCGGCGGACTGGAATCCGACCGACATGCCGCGTGCAGAATTCGACCGGCGCATCGATGCCATCTGGCAGGATCATCCCGAGGCGCAGGGCGCGGTCGTGTTCGGCAGTCCGCACGACCATGCGGAACTGGCCTATCTCACACATTTCACGCCGAAGCTTGAAGCGGCGCTGGCGCTGATCCCGCGCCATGGCGCACCGCAGATGCTGGTCGGCGGGGGCGTCAATATGATCCCTGCGGCGAAGCCGCTGACGTGGGTTGCGCAACTGGCGCCACTTCGTAACGCCGGGGCGACGGTTGCGTCCTGGTGCGCGGAACATCCCGGCGCCGTGCTGGTCGGCGGCGACGCGATGCCCTGGCGGCTGCGGCAGGAACTTCAGGCAGCGCTCGGTGCCGACGCCGCGCTGGCGGATGCAACCTCGGTTTTGCGTCGTCGGATGCGCACCAAGAGCGGCCATGAACTGGCGGCCATCCGCGGGGGTTGCCGGCTGCTTGCCGCGGCGGCCAAGACGCTGGAAGACCGCTGGCGCGCGGGCGACGGCGTCACCGATGCAGTGCTCGCCGCCGAGCAAACAGCAGCCGAAATCCGGCGCGCAGGATGTCCGCTCGCTGTTCAGTCTCGATGGCGGCAAGACGCTGGTGCCCTTCGAGCAGCCGGTCGCGACGCGTTCTCAATCTTTGCAGACTTATCTCGCCGTTCGCCATGACGGCTATTGGGCCGAGGGCTTTGTCACGCTACGTGACGAGCCGTCGGCCGTCTCGCGCGCGGCCTTTGCCGCGCTTGCACGCGCGAGGGAAAAAGTCCGCGTCGGCGTGGCGTTCGCGGATCTCGACATCGCCGGATTGGTCCGTCCGTTTGAGGTGCATCCAGTGGTGCGCACCGCCGTTGCGCCGATCGGCCTTTCGTTTGATGGCGCAGCCGGTGGAGTGGATTTGATTGTCGAAGGCGATGTCATATCGCTGCGGGCCGGCGTTACCGGCGGCGCCGACTCGGCGATCGTTTCGGCGATGATCGCGGTGACCGGGGCCGGTCCCGAAATTCTGTGGTCGGCGGCATGACCTTGAACGTAACAGTGGAAGCTCAGCATGTCGGCGATTGAAGTCCTCGGCGCCTTTATCAGTGACGGCCTTCGCGGCCGTGTGCCGGACGATGTCAGCCAGGCGGCACGGTTGCATATCATCGACATCGTCGGCGCCTGGGTCGCCGCGCGGCCCGCCGTGGAGGCAGAGGCACTGGCGCATTTTGCCGATGCCACGCGAGCACCGGACACCGGGTCGTCGCATGCGGGAAATCTCCTTCTTGATGTGCAGATCCATTGCGCGCTGGCCCGGCTGAGCGAGTTTGATGACATCCATCTTTCGTCCGGCATCACGCCCGGCGGCATTGTCATTCCCGCCGCGTTGACGATTGCAGCCGTGCAGGAGCACGTGGACTACGCCGCGCTGATCGAGAGCGTCGTCGCCGGATATGAGGCCATGACCCGGCTCGGCGCCGTCATCGGCGGGCCTTCCGCGCTCTATCGCGGCATCTGGCCAAGCTATTTCGCGGCCCCCTTCGGCGTGGCGGCGGTCGCTGCGCGGCTTCATCAACTCGACGCCCGCCAGACCGCGAATGCTCTGGCATTGGCGCTGGCGATGGCATCGCCCAATGTCGGCCACCACAATGCGCCGACCACCTCGCGTTGGTTTGCGATCGGCAATGCCGCGCGCAATGGTCTTTCGGCGGCGCTCGCGGCGCGGGCCGGCTTCACCTCGGATCTGAACCTGATCGAAAGCGGCTTTCTCGCCCAGGTCTATGGCATCGACGTCAATCAAGAGGCCGCCACCCGCGACCTCGGGACCGCCTTCGCGCTGACCGACTGTTCGTTCAAGCCCTGGTGCGCGGCGCGACAGACCATGGCGGCGACGCAGGCGTTGAAAGAGGTCATCGCCACCGGTCTCGCGCCGGAGCGGATCGAGAAAATTGAGGTCGCGGTTCCGCCGCCTTATCTGAAAATGATCGATCACGGCGTGCGAGCCGGCGACCGCGCGTCCTATCTGACCAGTCTGCCGTATCATCTCGCCATAGCCGCGCACGACCCGGACGCTGAATTTGACGTGCGGCAGGCGCCGTCAACGCTCTCCGGTCCGGTCGACGCCTTGATGCGAAAAGTGACACTTTCGGCCGACGAGTCGTTGCTCGCACATTATCCGCGAGCCTGGCCTGCGCGCATTCAGGTCCATGACGCGGCCGGCATGCACGAGCATCTGGTGATTCATATCCCCGGTGATCCGCAGCGACCGTTCGATGAACGTGAGATCGAGAAAAAATTCAGTCGCATTGTCGCACCGGTGACCGCACCTCAGCCATTGCTGGCGCGTGTTCGTGTCGTGGCCGCCGGCCGGGAGCCCGCCGCCGCGCTCCTGCGTGATATCGCCGGCATCTTTCTGCCGAAGGCTGGGTGATAAATATCGTCAAACTGCGATCGGAATATTCGTTTATTAACGGAATGGATGCTGGCCTCTGATGGCATATGAGGCGCTTGATGGTGGATGGCGATTGCAAGAAGACGGGACTGTTGTTGGCAGCCCACGGTGAACGGCGGGACGGTGCCGAAAATGAAAGCATCGCCCAAATTGCTGCGATGTTGACGGCACATAGAATCGCGGCCGAAATCAGTTTCGGCTTTCTCAAAGCGACACCCACCATCGCCGACGCAATCGATGCGATGGCCTCAAGCGAGATTGCGGTCTATCCGATGTTCATGTCGGACGGCTATTTTACGCGCGTGCGATTGCCGCAAGCGCTTGCGGCCGCCAAAAGCAAACCTGGCATTCGCATCATGCCGCCGCTTGGGCTCGATCCAGCGCTTGGCGACCTGATCCGGCTCAAGGCGGAACAGGCTGCATCCAAGCGCGGATTCGTGGCAGAAACGGTTAACCTCGTCCTGGTCGCCCACGGCTCCAGCAACGATGCCGCATCGCGCAGCGCCGCGCAGGAGCTGGCGAAGCGCATCGAAGCGGCCCGTTGTTTCGCCGCCGTCCGTGTTGCCTTGCTTGAGGAGCCGCCCTCGCTCTCGGACGTGCTGGCGGACATCTCCGGTCCGGTGGTCGTCATCGGGCTTTTCATCGGTGACGGCCTCCACGGCGGCAAGGACATGCCTGCGCTGCTCCAGGAATCGCACCGCGATGATTTGGTCTTTGCCGGCAATGTTGGCGGATATCCGGAAATTGCCGATCTTGTCGCAGCGGCCTTCCGCAACTGATCTGAGCAATCACAATCTCTGCCTCGCTCTGGCCAATAAGCTCGTTTTTCGGTTGCAATGCCGGACAGCACCACCGGTCCGCCAATTGCGGCGGGGCCTAATCCCGGGGTCCTATCGGCAGCCAATCGCCGGCTTGAGAACATTTCCGGCTGCTATATTGACATCGTGCTGCTGGCGATCTGAATCTGCGCCACACCGTCGAAAGTGTAGTCGTAACCGTAATGTCCGACCCAATCCTCATCGAAGCCGGGTATGTTCTCACCGAGCCGAGGGCCGCGAGTTTTCTTTGTGGCACCGCGGTCGTGGTCGCCGGCCAAACCATTGCTGGCGTCGGCGAGCCGTCGGAATTGCGGCGGCGATGGCCAAACGCCGAGGTCATCCAGCTCCCAGACTGTCTGCTGATGCCGGGGTTGATCAATGCGCATCAGCACGGCCGCGGGCTCAGCCAAATTCAGCTGGGTTATCACGACGATTTTCTCGAAACGTGGATCGCTGGCCGGCGCGCACGCGGCGCGCTCGACAGTCATGCCGTGACCAAGTTGGCTGCGGCGCGGATGCTCGCCAACGGCGTCACGACAACGATCCATGCCAATTACAGCTACGGCACCGGCGACTATGAAGGCGAGTTGCGCGGGCAGATTGCCGCGTACGATGAGGCCGGCATTCGCGCCACGCTCAGCGTTGGTGCCATGGATCGCGGCGGTACGGTCTATCCGCCGCACGAGGCCTGCTTCATGGCCGGCCTTGCCGACGACTTGAAGGGATGGCTGTCGAAATCACCATCAGCCGCCTATGCCGGTGATGGCGCCGCGACCGTCGATCTCATGAGACGCCTTCGGTCGGATTTTTCCGCCCACCCCCGCATTCGTCTGTGTTACGGGCCGGCCGGTCCGCAATGGGTGTCGGATGACCTATGGCGTCTCATCGCTCGCGATGCGCGCGACAATGATCTTGGCCTTCATCTCCACGCACTGGAATCGCCGGCGCAGAAGACGGCTGCGCGGGAGCTTTATCCGGACGGCGTGTTCGCGCATTTGGATCGCCTCGGGGCGATGACGCCGCGCACGGTGATCGCGCATGGCGTCTGGTCGGATGACGCGGACATGGACGTTATCGTGCGAACCGGCGGCACGGTCGTGCGCAACCCGGGGTGCAATATCCGATTGCGGAACGGCATCGCTCCATTGGCGCGTTATTTGCAGCGCGGTGTGAGAGTCGCAATCGGCACCGACAATTGTTCAATGAATGATGACGAGGATCTGCTTGCCGAATTGCGCCTTGCGGGCCACCTTGCGCGCGAGCCTGACTGGAACGGGCCGCCGGCTCCTGGTGTCGATGATCTACTCGCCATGGCAACGGTCAACGGTGCCGTCGCCGCGCAGTTCGGGGACGAGATCGGCATTCTGGACCCAGGCCGCCGTGCCGATATTGTCGCATTCTCGCTCCATCGCACCCGGCAACCTTACCTCGATCCGGACATGCCGTTGCTGGAAGCATTCCTGGCCCGTGCCGAGGGCACCGACGTTCGCATGACCATGGTCGACGGGCGCGTACTCTATCGCGACGGGTGTCATCTGAATATGGAACTTGCCGCCTTGGAATCTGAAGCTGCTGCTGCGGCGAAGGCCGCGCGCCAGCCCCGCGATCCCGCCGACACCGATCGCACCAACCGATATCGCCGCCAACTCGGTGACCACTACCGCGCACTCACCGCAAAATCGTCGAATCCCTCATCCGAATCGTAGGACAAAATGAATGTCGTTTGAATCCAATCCGCGAGCCGATTTTGTCATGTCCAGCGAGCATCCGAAGCTCGCACCGCCAAATGGCAAACCGTTTGTCGTCGTTGTCGTGGTGAACATCGAATATTGGCCCTACGACCAGCTGACGCCGCGCAGCATCGTGGTGCCGCCGCATGGACGATCGCATGTTCCTGATTTGCCGAATTTCTGCTGGTCGGAATATGGCAATCGAACCGGAATGCCGCGTTTGTTGGAGTTGTTCAGCGATTGCAAGGTTCCGGTCAGCGCCAGCATCAATGCCAATGTCCTCGACATCTATCCCTCGCTTGCGAAGGCTGTTCGCGATGCCGGTTGGGAATTCGTCGGACACGGCATGCACCAGCGTGCGCTTGGCGGAGACAGCAACGAAAGCGAAATGATCGGAGCGGCCCTGGCGAAACTGGAGTCCTTCACCGGCAAACGTCCGCGCGGCTGGATGAGTCCCGGCTGGTCCGAGACGTTCGAGACGCTCGACCATCTCAGGGCCAACGGGATCGACTATGTCTTTCAATGGGTGATCGACGACATTCCAACCCCGCTCAAAACCAAGCATGGCCCGGTTGTGTCCGTGCCCTATGGTCTCGACCTCAACGACAGCGTCGTCTACGCGATCGAAAAGCATTCGTCGGCCGAAATGCGGTTGCGGATGTTCGAGACCATCAAGACATTCGAGCGCGAGATCGAGCGGCACGGCCAGCCACGCGTGCTGACGATCCCCTTGCACCCGCATCTGTCAGGCATGGCGCACCGGATCAATTTCGTGCGCGAGGTGATCGAGACGCTCGGGGAGCGCGATGACACCATCTTCATGAATGGCAGTGACGTGCTGGACTGGTATCTGTCAGCTTCGGTCGAGCGGTAGAGTCCGATGCTACCGGCTGAGGATGCATTGGAGGCCGGTCTCGCGCTGGCGCGATCGTTGTTCAAGGACATCGGTGACCGCACGTTCGATGGCGTCGGCTTTACCCGAGCGGCCTATGGCGAGGGTGAGCAGATCGCACACGACATCGTTGCCGCGGCCGGGCGCGACCTCGGTCTCGCCATTGACGTCGATGCCGCGCTCAACCTGGCGATGACGCTGGAGGGCACGGCTCCGGATCTGCCGAGCGTGGTTCTCGGCTCGCATCTCGATGCCGTGCCGCAGGGGGGCAATTTTGACGGCCTCGCGGGTGTGTTGGCCGGACTGGCATGCCTGGCGGCGTTTCGTAAAGCGGGCATCCGTCCACGCCGGAGCGTCACTTTGATGGCGATCCGAGCCGAGGAAAGCGCCTGGTTCGCCGCCCAGCACATTGGCAGCCGGGCACTGCTCGGCACGCTCGATGCCGCCATTCTGGAAGATGCGAAGCGGGTCGACACCGGCCGAAGTCTCGCGGAGCACCTGCGTGAAGCGGGTGCGGATGTTTCGATTGTGCGCAAGGGCAACGCCTTGCGTGACCCGCGCCAGTTCCGTGGATTTCTTGAACTCCATATCGAGCAGGGGCCGGTTCTGGTCTCGCGTGATCTGCCGCTTGGTGTCGTCACCGGCATTCGCGGCAACCGGCGTTGCCGAAAGCTAGTCTGCCGGGGCGAATATGGTCATTCCGGTACGGTTCCCCGCGGGTTGCGTCATGATGCTGTGTTCGCGGTGAGCGAACTCGTGACGCGGATGGACGAACTCTGGCGCAGAATCGAAGACGATGACGGTGGTGACCTGGTCATAACCTTCGGCCGGTTTGCGACCAACCCGGCGGCGCATTCCGTGACGACGGTTCCGGGTGACGTGGAATTCTGCTTTGATGCGCGCAGCCATTCATCGGAAACGTTGAAGCGGGTGGAGGCGGCATTGATCAAGCACATGGCCGAGATTTCCGCGCGCCGGGGCGTATCGTTTACTTACGACGCATTGACCGGTGACAGTCCGGCCGTCATGGACGCCGCGTTTCAAAAGATCCTGCTGCGCGGCTGCGAACAGCTCGGCATTCCCGCTATGTCGCTCGCCAGCGGGGCAGGGCACGACGCGGGCGACTTCGCGGCAGCCGGCATACCGTCGGCGATGATATTCGTGCGCAATGACAAGGGCAGTCATAATCCCGAAGAGGCGATGGAATTCGACGATTTCGCCCAGGGGGTACGGCTGATGACATATTTCGTCGCGACTTTGGATGATGCTTGAAACCATGACCGTCAGAATTGCGCCCATCCCCTATCGTCTTGGCGAGGCCGGTTCGCGGTATGAACTCAACACGCCGGCGTTGGTGCTCGATCTTGATGCCTTTGAGCGCAATCTCGCTTTCATGGCGGCGGCAATGCGCGATTTCGGCCGCAATTTGCGGCCGCATGCCAAGTCGCACAAATGCTCCCGCATTGCGCGGGCGCAGATTGACGCCGGAGCGGTTGGCATCTGTTGTGCGACACTCGATGAAGCCGAGGTGATGGCGGCGGCCGGGCTGCGTGGAATACTGATCACGTCCCCGGTGACCACGGAGATCAAGATCGGCCGGCTTATCGATCTGGCGCGGCAGGGGCCCGATCTGATGATCGTCGCGGATCACGCCAGCAACGTTTCGGCGCTTGATCGCGCGGCGCAGGCTGCCGGCGTCACGATCTGCGTTTTGGTCGACGTTGAACTCGGCTTTGGCCGAACCGGCGTGCTGACCGTTGACGCGGCGGAGGCGCTAGCGCGTCAGATCAAGGCCACGGTCGCTCTGACGTTTGGCGGTATCCAGGCCTATGGCGGCCACCTTCAACACATCGCCGATGACGCCGCGCGGCTCGCGGCGACGAAAGATGCGCAGGCTTTCGTCGCGGACATCGTCGCACGGCTGACCGCGATCGGCATGAAGCCACCGCTGGTGAGCGGTGGCGGGACTGGCACCTCCATGATCGACGGGCGTTCCGGCCCGTTCACCGAGATCCAGGCTGGGTCCTACGTCTTCATGGATGCGGAATATGAGTCAATCAGTTATGGCGGCGGCCAGACGTGGCCGTTCGAAAGCGCACTGTTCGTACAGACAGCCGTAACCAGCGCCAACAACGCCGGCACCGTGACGACGGATGCCGGGACGAAGGCGTTTGCATTGAACGGCCCGAAGCCGCGCATTGTTACGCCGGGTCTGATCGGGGCCGCTTATGAATACAGCGGCGACGAACATGGCCGGGTCCGGCTGGCATCCGATATGGCGGTGCCGCGGCTTGGCGACCGTATCGAATGCGTCGTTCCGCACTGCGACCCGACGGTGGTCCTCTACGATGCGTTCCACTGCGTCCGCGGTGACCGGCTGGTCGACATCTGGCCGATCGACGCGCGCGGGCGGCGCTGAGTGGCTTTCCCTTTTCGCCCTTCGGTCCGGAGCATGGCCATGCCGGGCATGACGCCGCGTGTGACGTTCAGCCGGCGACGTTGATGGCTTCAAATTCGCCGGTAGTACGATTGAGCCATTGCAATTCGGCATCGGCAATCGAAAACCAGGCGCCATGAAGTTGCAGGCGACCTTGCGCAATCTCTTCGGCGACGAACGGGAAGGTCGTCAGGTTGTGCAGCAATTCCTGGATCGCCAGATGTTCCAGGGCGCGCTGCCTTTCCTGCGGTTCGCGGATCGTGCCGCGCTGAAGCATTTCGTCGCGCCGCGCACCGATCAGCCCGACCCAAGGCTTGATGAAACGCCCGACCGGCTGATCATCCGCTTCGGCCAATGCGGCCGCGATGCCACCGCACATGCCATGGCCCATGACAAGGATGGTTTCGACCTTGAGCACCGTGACGGCAAATTCAACAGCGGCGGACGTGCCATGGAAGGTTCCGGTCTCCTCGCACGGTGGCACCAAGGCTGCGATGTTGCGTAGGACAAACAGTTCCCCCGGCGCGGCTGAGAAGATCGTGGCCGGATCGACCCGGCTGTCCGCGCAACCAATGATCATGATGCGCGGGTTCTGCCCCTGCGCAAGCGTGCGGAACCGTTGTGCTTCGAGGACGAAGCGCTCATGGCGGAAGCGTTGATAACCCTCAAGCAGGGCGGGCGGCATGGGCATGGCAAGTTCCGTCATTTCCGCGCGGCGGCAGAGTGCGAACACATAGCGGTTTCCTGGGAAAAGGTCAGGCTGCAATTCTAAGTCCCCGGGGGGCGGGTCGCTTCTCGCGGTTGGACCTTGCGATTCCACCAGGGCCAGCGTGCGCCATGACGGGCTGTGGCCCATTGCAACGCGGCCCCGGCTGTGTCTCCGCGTTCGGAAATGCGGTTCGCATTGGGCAGTGCGTTGGTTGGGATGGCACGCATCGGGATTGCAGCGTGAAAGGCGATTATGCGGCCACATTGACGCAGCGCCTCTTTTCGTCTTCCTGGTATACAAATAATATCAAGGTCGGCGACCCGGAAAAGGGTCCTGAGCCACGGCAGTCTGCTTGAGGATGTTTGCCGAGGGCGTCCGGACGGTCCGGCAGGGTGCCTCTGTGGACTTACGAGATCGATCTAACAACGAATTCAAAACGCCGACGGCCGGCTGGCTGAAGGTCATGCGGGAGGACGGAATGAAAAAATTGATCAGAAGTGTGACGCTTGCGGGTCTGGTCGCCATCGCGGTTGGCCTGATGACGCCGGCGTACGCCTATAAATTGGCTGTGAGCCAGTACGGCCGGGTCACCGCGACACTGCCGTGGGCGGTGGCGATCGAAAAAGGTTATTTCAAAGACGAGGGCATCGAGATCGATCAGATTATCGCCGGTATGGGCGGCGGCACTACGCTGCGCAATATGCTGGCGAGCGATCTGCCGTATGGCGAAGTGGCAACTTCCGCCGCGCTTGCAGCGATCCGCTCCGGCCTTCCGCTCGTGATCGTCAATACCGCGAGCAGCCATATCGGCGAAATCGCGCTGGTCGCCAATCCGAAGAGCAAAATCAAGAAAATTCCGGACCTGGCCGGCAAGAAGGCCGGTTTCACCAATCCGAAATCCACCAGTGAGCTTTTGCTCCGGCTGGCGCTGAAGGAAGCCGGGATGGCGGGCAAGGTTCAGATGGTATCGACCGGCGGGTTCGGCGCCGGCCTCACCGCACTCGATACCGGCGGCATCGATGCGGCGCCGCTGATCGATCCGATTCTGACGCTGCAGCCCGATCGTTACCGCGTGATCTTTTCCTTTGCCGATCTGATCCCGCGGATGACCTGGCTGGTCGGGATTACGACCCGTGAGTTTGCGGAGAAAAATCCGGAGTTGCTCCGCAAGCTGATCAAGGTCCGACGCCGCGCCGTCGATTACATTTACAACAATCACGATGACGCGATTCGCATTTATGCCAAGGTCTGGAACCGCAATCCCAAGGACGTCGCCACATACTTTCCCAAATATTTTACCTACGAAGGCGAGTGGTCGCGCGGCGATTTCGACAAGGCCGCGCTCGACAAGATGTCGGAGGGAATGCAATTGGCCGGCGAGGTCAAGGAGCCGGTCGACTGGAGCAAAGTGATCGACCAGAAGTACCTGCCCAAGGATCTGCAAAAGCCGTTCTGATCCGCACGGCTGCAATACGGCACATCGTCCCCTAGGATGATGCCCGCCGAGCCGACGGCATTCTCAGGGATGCCGTCGGCTCGTCATCCCGCTGATGTCGTTGCTGCCAAGTCCGAAGTGTCTGTTCATCGCCATGAACTCGCGATTGTTTCTCTCCAAGGTCGCATTGGCGCGAATCGCGCTGATTGTCGGCGTGTTTGCGGCTTTGGAAATTTTGTGCCGGACTAGGATCATCAACCGGCTGACAATGATTCCGCCGACCGAGATGGTCGATGCGCTGTGGCAGATCTTGAGAAGCGGGCGGTTCAACGACGACATCGCCTTCACGATTTACAATACGGCCGCGGCGATTGCGGTGGCTGTTGTCTTGGGTTTCTTCCTTGGGGCGGTGCTGCACGCGGCGCCACGCGTGCGGCGGGCGCTGGAGCCGCTGTTGTCGGCCTATTACGCGGTTCCGATTTTCATTTTTTATCCGCTTCTGGTCGTCGCCTTCGGCGTTGGGCGGGCGGCGCTGATCGCAATGGGTGCGCTGTTCGGTGTGGTCGCCATGGTCGTGAATACGATGCTGGGACTTGACCGGGTGCCGCCGGTGATCGGCAAGACGGCATCGGTCATGAAGCTTGGGCCGTGGTCCAGTCTGGTCCTGGTGCGCCTGCCGGCGGCGATGCCGCACCTTGTCACCGGCGTAAAGCTCGCGGTCGCCTATTCGGTCATCGCCATCGTTGCCGGCGAGTTCATTCTGGCCACGGCGGGGATCGGCAAGCGCATCGCCTTCGGTTACAACGATTTCGACAACCGGACGATGTACGGCATGCTGCTGCTGCTGCTCGCGCTCGTCATGGTGGTCAACGGCGCGCTGTCGATCTGGGAGAAGCGGCTGCATCGCCGCTTTGGCCAGACATGAAATCGCGCGCGCTCGACATGGTGTTGTTGACCGGCGCCTTGCTTGTAGTGTGGCAGTTGCTCAGCCTCGCGGTCGGCCAATACATCATCGCGCCGCCGTTCAGTACGATCACGCGGGCGGTCGCGCTTTTGCAGACGCGCGACTTCTGGAATCATGCCTCCAGCACCGGAATTGCCTTTGGCATTGCGACCGCGATCTCGATCGGCGGCGGTGTCCTGATCGGCTTGTGGCTCGGACTGCGCCGATTTGCCGGCGACGTCGCCGATCCGATCCTCGGCACGCTCTATTCAATCCCGAAGATCACACTCTATCCGCTGATCCTGCTGATTTTTGGCCTCAGTTTGTCGGCCAAGATCGCGTTCGGCGTCATCCATGGCATCTTCCCGGTAGCGATCTTTACCATGAACGGGCTGCGCAACGTGGCGCCGGTCTATCGCAAGACCGCGCGCATGATGCGGCTTTCGCCGGTGGCTACGATCACCACCATTCTCGCTCCCGCTTCGGTGCCTGAGATCCTGACCGGCGTCCGGATCGGTATCGCGGTGACGCTGCTCGGCACGCTGATCGCCGAACTGTTTGCTTCGACTTCGGGTCTCGGCTTTGCGCTGCTGCGGGCGGCGGAGATTCACGACGTCGTCGATGTCATGGCCCTGACCATGCTGTTGTTTCTGTTTGCCGCGGTGGTGAACGCGCTTTTGCATGCCGTCGAACGCAAGGTCCGCCATCATGGATGAGCGGACGATGCACTTCACCATGCGTGGCGTCACCAAGGTATTTCCCGGTGGAGGCGGACAGTCGGACGTGCATGCGCTCGGGCCACTCGACCTCGACATCCGCCGTGGGGAATTCTTTTCGGTCGTTGGACCGTCCGGTTGCGGAAAGTCGACCCTTCTCGATCTGCTGGCCGGCCTTTCGGTCATGACGCAGGGCGAGGTGGCATTCAATGGTGCGCCACTGCGGGGAGCGGTCCCCGATGGTGTCGGAGTCGTTTTTCAGCAGGATGCGAGTTTTGCCTGGCTCAACGTCGCGGACAATGTTGCGTTCGGGCTGAGGCGGCAGGGCATCAATCGGGCCGAAGTCCGCCGCCGGGTCGACAAGGCGCTGACGTTCATGGGCCTGGCCGGCTTCGCCAAAGCGTATCCCGCGCAACTTTCCGGCGGCATGCGTCAGCGGGTCTGTATTGCACGTACGCTGGTGCTGGAGCCGGAAGTTCTGCTGCTCGATGAGCCGTTCGCCGCGCTCGACCAGCAGACGCGGTTTCTGATGGGTGACGAGCTGTTGCGCATCTGGCGGGAGACCGGCGCGACCGTCATCCTCATCACCCATTCGCTCGATGAGGCGGCGATGCTGTCCGATCGCATCGGCGTCATGTCGGCACGGCCGGGGCGTTTCATCGACGTCGTGGAGACAGGCTGGCCGCGCGAACGGGACAGCCGGATCGTGTCGGACGAGCGGTTCGGCGCCATTACCAGCCGGCTCTGGGGCCAATTGCGCGAGGAATCGATCCGTGCGCTCGGCCATGTCCAGCCGGCGACGTGAACAAGCAGCGCGGAAATTCGCATGAAAACAAGCCAAGACCGGATCCTGACCACGCATGTGGGCAGTCTGCCGCGAACGGATGTCATAGTCGAACTGCTTGGCGCCCGTGAGAGTCGCGCCAATTTCGATTCGGTGAGTTTAGATCGCGAGGTACGGACGGCAGTTCTCGATGTCGTCCAGCGTCAGGTCGACACCGGCATCGACATCGTCAGCGACGGCGAGATGAGCAAGATCAGCTACGCGACCTATGTGCGCGACCGGCTGAGCGGCTTTTCGGAAGAGGGCAGCACCGAAGCGTCGAAGCCTCATCTCGACCTTCAGCCGTTTCCCGATCTGCAACGGAAGATCGCGTTGCAGACCGGACCAAGGCGTTTCAAACGCGTGACCTGTGTCGGCCCGGTGGCGATGCGGGACCGTGAAGCGCTGGCACGCGACCTTGAAAATCTGCGGACGGCGGTGGCCACGAGAGATCCGGTCGACGCATTCATGAACGCGGCCTCGCCAGGCGTGGTCGCGTCGTTTCTTCCCAATACCTACTATCCGACGCACGAGGCCTATATCGAGGCGGTGGCCGAGGCGATGCGCGAAGAATACGAGACTATCGTGCAGGCTGGCTTCGTGGTGCAGATCGACTGTCCCGATCTTGCGATGTCACGCCACACCGGCTTTCAGGCACTGACGGAGGCGGAGTTCCTCAAACGCATTGCGCACCATGTCGAGGTCCTCAATCACGCGCTGCGCAATGTGCCGGACGACAAGGTGCGGATTCATGTCTGCTGGGGAAACTACGAAGGGCCGCATACCCACGACATCGACCTTGCCAAGATTATCGGTATCGTTTTGCATATCAGGGCGCAGGCGATTTCGCTGGAGGCGGCCAATCCGCGTCACGGCCACGAATGGGCGATCTGGCAAGAGGTAACCTTGCCCGACGACAAGATCCTGTTGCCGGGCGTCATCGATACCTCAACGAATTATGTCGAGCATCCGGACCTGGTAGCGGAGCGGATCGTCCGGCTTGCCAAGGTGGTCGGCCGCGAACGGGTGATCGCCAGCACCGATTGCGGATTCGGCACTTCGGCTGGTCACGGCAAGATCGATCCGGGCGTTGCCTATCTGAAACTCGGCTCGCTGGTCGCGGGCGCCGCACACGCCAGCAAGCTGTTGTGGCGGTAGACCGCCCGCGTGTCGCTGCGCGGTTGTTGGAAGCCATCGTCTATTTGACGCTGAGATTGAGCTTCTTGATCAAAGCGCCCCAGGTTTTCAGATCATTGTCGATGATCTTGCCATATTCCTGCGGGGTACTTGACGTCGCTTCGGCGCCACCCGCCGAGATGCGCTCAACCACTGCCGGGTCGGCGATTGCCTTCTGCATGGCTTTGTTGATCTTGTCGACGATCGGTTGCGGCGTGCCGGCCGGCGCCAGCAGGCCATAGTTGAGAACGACGTCGAAGCCGGGCAGTCCGGATTCGGCTGCGGTCGGTACGTTGGGCAATAGTGGCGAGCGCTTCGCGCTGGTGACGGCGAGCGCCTTCAACTGGCCCGACTTGATGCTGGCGAAGGCCGGGGGGATGACATTGAACGTCATCTGGGTGTGGCCTCCAATCAGATCGGTCAGGGTCTGAGCGGTTCCCTTGTACGGGATGAGGTTCATCTTCACGCCGGCGAAATCCATGAACATTTCGGCGCACATGTGCGAGCCCGTGCCCTTGGATGATGAACCGAGGTTGTATTTGGTCGGATCCTTCTTCACTGCCTCGAGCAGTTCGCCGACGGTTTTCGCTGGAACCGACGGATGGGTGAGGAGCGCCAGCGGCATGTGGGCAATCAGGCCGACGGGGACAAAGTCCTTCTGCACGTCGAAGCCCGCATTGCGATAGAGCGTCGGGTTGATGCCGATGCTGCCAGTATGACCCAGCATCAGGGTGTAGCCGTCTGGCGCGGCCTTGGCGGCCGAGCGGGTTCCGATGAGGCCGCCGCCGCCGCCACGGTTGTCGACTATGACGGTCTGACCGAGCGCGTGGCTCAGCCGATCAGCCATGATACGCGCCATGGCGTCGTTGCCGCCGCCGGGTGGGAAGGGCACCACCAAAGTAATGCGGCGATTCGGATAGTCCTCTTGCGCGGTCGCGAAGCTGAATGTGCCCAGTACGGCCAACAGCGCAAGCGCAACGGCTGCGATCGTTCGTTTGATCTGCACGGCGTCCTCTCCCTTGTTTTCTTTTACGCATCGGCATGCGGTATGAGCCGCCGCGGTATCAGGTCATATTACCGAAGTCCGCAACGGCGTCGATGGCCGTTTTCAGACAGCCGGCGGCGCCCACCTAACTTGCCCAAAGCTTTCGGCTGGCTATTTTGGCACCCTCGACCAGGGCGGTGAGCTTGGCCCAGGCGACGTCGGGGTGGACTTCGTCCCCGGCTCCCGAGGTGCCGAAGCCACAATCCGTGCCGGCGATCACCCGCTCGCGGCCGACCACGCCGGCAAAGCGCACGATCCGCTGTGCCACCAGTTCCGGATGTTCGACCAGTTGGACGCAGTGCGAGACAACGCCCGGGACCAGCAGCTTGTCGTCCGGAAGCTTGACCTCCTCCCAAACCTGCCACTCGTGCTCATGCCGGGGGTTCGCGGCCTCGATGACATAGGCCGCGGCGTTGATGCGCAGCATCAGGTCGACGAAGTGTTTGAGCTCGAAGTCATAGACGCGCGGCGCGACGTTCACGCTGTAGCAGGTATGGAAACGGACCCGGTCCGGCGGGATGTCGCGCAGCGCGTAGTTCACCGCCTCGACCCGCAGAGCGATGAACTTGCGGCAGTCCTCGACCGAGGCGTCCGGGGTGCGGTTATAGTGCGTCGCCATGCGCGGATCGTCGATCTGCACCAGGAAGCCGGCGTCGACGATCGCCTTGTATTCCTCGTGCATGGCGTCAGCGAGGGCGGTCAGATATTCCTCGTCCGTAGGGTAGTACCGGTTCTCGTAATAAAGTTCGAGATTGGAGGGCGAGATCGCAGTCATGAACGCTTCCGGCGCATTCACAGAAGCGAGCGCGGCTTTGAGATTGTCGATGTCGGTTTTCAGTTCGTTGTGGCCGACATAGCGGATCGGTCCCGAACAAATCAGGGCGCGCGGACGTACGGTGCGCTTGGCAACGATGGCGGAGGAGCGCGCCGCGAGCATCACCTTGGTGTCTTCGTAGGCGGCGGCGAATGCGAGGGAGTTGCGGGTTGGCCCCCGGAAACTTACCGGACTGTCGATCTCTTCAAGCCCGGCAAGCCGGCCGCGGGCATAGGCCATCCAATTGATCTTGCTGTGCTCGCCGTCGTCGACCACGTCGATACCGACCTCGGCTTGGCGATGGACGATGTCATCGATGGCGCGCCGGACCCGTGCGGCAAAGGTGGCCGGATCGTAACTTTCGCCGAGTTCCTTCGCGTTGAGGAGTGCAACCAGATCGGGCGGCCGCGGCAGGCTGCCGGTATGGGTCGTCAGAATTCGTTGACTGCTGATTTTCAATGCGGCCACCACTCATGACTTGGACCGCCAGTGTCGCGGCGAACCTGATGAACTTGTTGCGCAAATTGAAACGCTGTCAACGCGTCGCGCAAAAACGAGCGCGACGATTTCAGCCCACCGCGCGGGCCCTGATGCTGTCCCACCATGGGCAGACGCCGGGTGCCAATTCGTAATTGCCCTCGATCACCTGCACCGGCTTGCGCACGCCTTGCCGTGCCAGTTCGAGCCGCAACTGGCGCGCCTTCTCGCGCGGTTCCGGCGCCAGCCAGGCGCGGTCATGGCCCCACAGGCTCGGGCCTTCCTTGCGCTCGTAGGCCTGCCAGTTGTCGACATCAATGGCGCGGCCACCCCAGCCGTATTCGATCATGAAACCGGACGGGTTCCAGGTATAGAAAGAGGTCAGATAATCGCTGGTGTGGCGCCCGAGCGTGGCCGCGACCCGGCCGTCCTCTCCCTGCGCCAAGTCGTAGCCCTGGCCGATGTCATCGAAGCTGTAGAGCTCCATCATCAAATGATGAACCGCGTCCTTGCCGGTCTGTATCAGCGCCAGGCTGTGGTGGCGCGGATTGAGATGCATGAAGTAGGCGGTGAAAGGGTAAAAGTAGAAATCGCTGAGATTGAAGCCGAGAATGTCGCGATAGAACGGCAGCATCTCGTCCAGGTTCTTCACCTGCATGACAATGTGGCCCATGCCGAGCGGGCCGGTGCGGAAGCCGGAAATGTTGCGGCCGGGCACGAACGGCTCGGCGGTCACTTCCGCGCCATGAAAAATTTCCACGCCGATGCCGGACGGATCTTTCAGGACGATCAGATTTTTCACCCTCCGCTCATCGGCGAGCGCGCGCGAGCCGGCCGAGACCTTGATGCCGTGCTGTTCGAGCCGCGCCGCCATCGCGTCGAGCGCGGAGGAATTGGCAACCTCCCAGCCGCAGTAGCTGATGCCTTCGCCGCCATCGGCGTCGATCACGATCCGTTGCTTGCGGTCGTCCATGCGAAAGGCGAGGCTGGAGCGTGTCTTGTCGATCCTCTGAAGGCCGAGCAGGTCGGTGCCGTAGCTCGCCCAGTCGCCGAGATCCTTGGTGCGCATCCCGACATAACCCAAGGTCTGCAAATGCATGAGGAACTCCCTGTTTCCGCTGTTGTTTGCGGCGCTCGCCGGTCGGAGCAGGTTTGCAAGGTCCGAGGACCCTTGGCAAGCCGGGAGGCTCTGCCGGTTCGGGACCATGGTCGTCACTTCTATATCGTGTCCCTTCCCAACCATGAATAGGGCCCCGTTGCTTTGGGCAGGTTGATTTCGATCAACATTGTCCCGCGCCAATCGGGGAGGACATTTGCGTTTCTGTTATTCCCGGAACTGCTTGATGAACGCGCGCCGCAGCCAGCGATTGGCAGGATCGTAATGAAACCGCTCGTGCCAGTAGGCCCGGATGTCGTAGGGCGGCAGGTTCAGCGGCGGAGGCAGCACCTTTATGGCGGTGAGCTCGGAGAAGGCTTCCGCCAGCCGGCTCGGCATCACCACCAGGAGATCGGAATTGGCGATGACCAGGGGCAGAACCATGAAATCCGGCACCCGCAAGGTGATTGCGGCGGCGAGATTTTGTTTGGCAAGTTGTCCTTCCATGATGGCATGGGACATGCCGCTGGCATCGGCCAGCGCCCGCGGCGTAGAGCGAAACGCGTCCAATGTCATGCCGCTGTGGAATTTCGGATGGGCCGCGCGCACCACGCAGACGTAGCGTTCGCGAAACAACAACGATTGGCGGAAACCGGTGGTGAGATTGGTGAAGAAGCCAACAGCGAGATCGACCTCGCCGGAGGCTAGCGCCGCGCCCGGCTGATCGAGTGGAATCCGGCAAGCGCGCAGGCATGTTCCCGGAGCTTCGTCCCGAGCGAATGCGAGCAGTTTCGGCAGCATCACCATTTGCCCGACGTCGCTCATATAGATGTTGAACTGGCGCCTGGAATCCGCAGGCGCGAACGGGCTATCCGCGGCGAAGCCGTCGAGCAGCGCTTCGAGGGCGCGCTGCGCAGCCACGGCCAGCCGATCGCCATAGGGGGTCGGGGAAATGCCGCCGGCATTGCGGACGAACAGCGGATCGCCGGTGCGGCGGCGCAGCTTGGCGAGCGCATGGCTGGCGGCCGATTGCGACAGCCCGATGCTGGCGGCTGCGGCCGAGAGCTTGGAGGCGCGGCCAAGCTCCGCCAGCAGTCGGATCTGGGTCAAATCGAGATCACTAATATGCATGTTGTGCATATTATAAATGAATCCGGGCCAATGGCCAGTGGGACGGCCGGAGGCTAAACCGGAGCTATCGCAGGCGATCGCGGATCCACTCTCGGTCGCTATCGCCGCGTGAGAGAGGTCCTTGCATGAACAAACCATTCAATGCCCCGCAGGGCCGCCCGGTGGTTTCCGAACATGCCGGCGTCACGGTGACCCGGGTCGGTGCCTATCTCGGTGCGGAGATCACCGGTGTCGATCTTGCGCGGCCGCTTGCCGGACGAGCAGTTCAATGCGGTCGAGGCTGCGCTGGTCGAGAACGAATTGATCATCTTCCGCAATCAGGACATCACGTCCGACAATCTGATGGCGTTCGGCCGGCGCTTCAACGACGCTGACAGTGCATCCGTTCGCGCCGAACGAGGGCAAGAACGCGCCCGAACTGATCAAGTTCAGGAACGACGAGACGACGCCGCCGTTCGGCACCGACGTCTGGCACTCGGACGAGACGTTCCGCGCCGAGCCGCCGATGGCGACAATTCTGTGCGCCAAGGAAGTGCCGGCGGTCGGCGGCGATACGATGTTCGTCAGCATGTCCGCCGCCTATGAAGGCCTCAGCGACCGGATGCAGCAATACATTTCCGGCCTTGAAGGCATCCACGACCTCAAGCCGTTCCGCGCGCTTTTCGGCAAGTCGGAAGAGGACCGCAAGAACCTCCAGCACTTCGAACTGCTGTATCCGCCGCAACTCCATCCGGTGGTGAGCATTCATCCGGTTTCAGGTCGAAAGGTGCTGTTCGTCAATCCGCAGTTCACGGTCGCGCATCAACGGCATGGACGAGCGCGAGAGCCGATCATTGCTCGACACGCTGTTCCACCAGGCGCTGGTGCCGGAATATCAGTTCCGCCTGCACTGGGCGCCGCACACCATCGCGATGTGGGACAACCGCTCAACCCAGCACTACGCGATTCACGACTATTATCCGCAGCGCCGCTACATGGAGCGGGTGACGATCCGCGGCGGCCCGGTGACCGGCGTTCCGCGCGCCGATCCCGCCAGCATCAAGCGGGCGAAGTACGTCGCCCCCGAGGGTGTCGACACGCACGGCGGACACAAGCCGCATCGATAGGAGCGTTCTAACGGCGCAATGCTATTCCCACGGCATCAGCGAGGCGTGGATCACGTCCGGCACGCCCTCGTTGCCGACCGAGCGGATGGCGAGGTCGACATCCTTCAGGCCGAAGCGATGGGTCGTGACTAGCTCCAGCGGAAAGCGCTTCGAGGCGAGCTGCTGCCAGCGCGAGTTCGCAGGCCTTGTAGCTGTGGCCGCGCGCGCTCTTGATGGTGATGAACTTCACCGTCACCTTTTCCAGCGGGAAGTTCGGGAACTCCTTCATCTCGCCCTGAACCACGATGACGCCGGCCTTGCGCTTGAGCGCCTCGACGCCGAGCAGGATCGGGATGGTGCCGGCGCCGGCGGTGCAGTCGAGCGAGACGTCGACGCCCTTGCCGCCGGTGATCTCCATGATGCGCGCGAGCGGGTCTTCCTTGCTGACGTCGATGACGTAGTCGGCGCCGAGCTTCTTGGCGACCTCCATGCCGCGCCGCGTCCTTCGACGTGCCGGTGACGATGATCAGCGAGGCGCCGGCCTGCTTGCAGATCACGGTCTGCGACAGGCCCTGCTGGCCCGGCCCCTGGATCAGCACGGTCGAATTGTAGCCGACGCCGCCGTCGAACAGCGACCACTCGACGCCGTTGGCCATCGGCGTCACCAGGCCCGCCAGTTCCGGCGTCACGCCCTTGGGCACATGGTGGATGACGGCGTTCCACGGCAGATAGACGTATTGCGCGAAGCCGCCCCAGAGATGCGGCGGCTTCTCGGCCGAGGTGTAGCCGTAGCGGATCGCGTCCGGGTTGGTGCGCCAGTTGGTGTTCTCGCAATGGCGGTACTGGCCGGCATGGCACCATTCGCACTTGCCGCAACATGACGTAGTGCTCGACGAACACCAGGTCGCCTTCCTTGAAGCCCTTGCGGCTGGTGAATTCGCGGCCGGCCTTGGCGATATAGCCGATGTTCTCGTGGCCCATGATGATCGGGCTTGTCGGTCGGCGGATGCTTGTAGAGCTTGACGTCGGTGCCGCAGATGCCGCCGACCTCCATCTTCATCAGCGCCGCGTCGTCGGCGATCTCCGGCATCGGATATTCACGGATTTCGGTCGTGCTCGGAGCGACCCGCACCGCCGCCAACACTTTCTCCGCCACGGGGAAACCTCCACTTTCACATTGTCTTGTCGCGGCGCACTTTAGGTCCGCGTCGGGGCCGGTCAAGTTCGCAGCCGTGGGGGCAGGGTTGCCCGGCCTAATATGCTAGGGTTGAATCGATATCGGATCATCGGAGCGGCGTCTGCCGTGTTGGGATTTATCAAGAAAAGCGCTCAGCAGTCCGAAGCGCTCGAGCGGGTGCGGGCGTGGACGCGCGTGCGCTTTGCGCTCGGCGAAGAGGCGACCGTGATGGTCTCGGAAGTCGCCTGCGGCCTGCCGGGCTGCCCGCCGCTGGAGACGATTGTCGTTTTCTGGAGCGAGGGCGACAACCGCCACAGCTTCAAGGTGTTCAAGCCGGTCGCCGCGGTCGTCGAGGACGATCTTCCGCCATGGTGGATGAAGAATGCCATCGCGGTGTCTGAAGATTACGATCCAAGCTGCTGTTGAATCGGGTCTTCCGGTGCAACCCGCCATGCCACCGGCGGCGGCATGGCGGGCGACGTCAGCGACGACGCACACTGACAGGCAATCGTGCAATCACTTGGCGCCGATACCGGCTTCCTTGGTGACCTTGCCCCACAATTCGCTTTCTTTCTTAGCAAAGGCGGCCAGTTCCTCCGGCGTGCTGCCTTTAACCACCATGCCGAGATCGGTGAGCTTCTTTTTCACGTCCGGTTCGTTCAGCGAGGCGGCAATGCCTTTCGACAGCTTCTCGGTAATTTCCTTCGGCGTTCCGGGAGGCGCGACGATCGCCCACCAGGACGTTGTGGCAAATCCGGGTAATTCCTCGGCAACGGCGGGAACCTCCGGCATCGCCGGGTTGCGCGTTTCGCTGGTTACGGCGATGGGGCGAAGTTTGCCGGATTCAATGTACGGCTTGGCGAACGCCAGTTCGCCGAACATGATGTCGACTTGCCCCGCAAGGAGGTCGGTCACAGCTGGTGCGCTGCCCTTATAGGGTATGTGTTGCAGATTGATTCCGGCCATGGACTTGAACAACTCCGCTGTCAGGTGAGCAGCGGTGCCGACGCCCTGGGAAGCGTAATCGATCTTGCCGGGATGGGCCTTGGCGTAAGCGATCAGCGCCTTGAGATCCTTGGCTTCGACCTTGGGATTGGCGAGCAGAACGCTATAGGCCAGCACCACCAGAGAGACCGGCTCGAATTTTTCCGGCTCATAGGCGAGCTTCTTGAAGATGTACTTGTTGACAGCGAGGGGGCCTTGCGCCGTGAAGAACAGCGTGTAGCCGTCCGGTGGAGAATCGTAGACCTTGGCGGCACCAAGATTGCCGCCCGCACCGGTGTGATTTTCGACATAGACCCGCTGGCCCAGCTTGTCCGATAATTTCTCCGCGATTAGGCGGGCGACGATGTCTGTGCCGCCGCCGGCCGAATAGGGCACAACGATCCGGACCGGCTTGGTCGGATAGTCCTCGGCTACGGCCGGCAGCGTCATGGCAAGGCCGGCCGCCAGCAGCATTCCTCCAACGAGCATCTTTTTCATCAATTTGCCTTCCTTGGGTTTCGGGGGTTGAACAACGGCGCGGCGCGCCGCTTGCGCCGACGCAGCTGAAGGTCAATGCGCCGGATAAATTTTACTTCGAACCGATCGCCTTCAGACGATTGCCGGATCGTTCACTTTCGGCGTTTCGCGCGATTGCTTGCTCTGATTGGCCGCCCCGTTGATCGGCGGGCGAAGCCGGTCCCAGCGCGTCGCCCGCTCATAGGCGGCGGCGACCCGCAACAAGGTCGCTTCATCGAAGGCGCGGCCGACGAACTGGACCGACAACGGAAGTCCCGACTTCGACATTCCGCTCATCATCGCGAGCGCGGGATGCCCCGTGAGATTGAAGGGGCTCCGTCCCTGGCGCGGATAGGTGCGCGCCAGTCCGGCCCCGTCATCAATCCGGAATGGGCCGTCCATGCCGCTCGTTGTCAACAACACATCGACATCGCGGAAGACATCGTCCACGGCATCGATCATCCGCGTCCGGCACTGCTGGGCGTGGACATAGTCGCCGGCCGACAGGAAGGCCCCCGGCATCACCTTGCGCCGGGTCGGCGTGGTGTAGTCCTGCGGGCGTTCGCACAGCCACTTGCGATGAACGGCCCAGGTCTCGGCCAGCAGGATGATGCGCTGAACGCCGGCGAGTTCCTGCAAACGCGGCAACTTGACGTCGCTGACAATTGCGCCTTCGCTTTCCAGAACGCGGACAACCTCATCGAGCGCGGCTCCGACCTCTGGCGAAGCGATCATGTCGCCGTCGTGAAAGTGGCGGACAAATCCAATTCGAAGTCCGCGCAAGCCGCGCGTCAGATCGTCGGCATAACTGCGGATCGCATAGCTGTCATTGCCTGGCCCGGCGGCGTTGCGGCCGGCCATGGCGTCGAGCATCAACGCGACATCGGGGACGGATCGGGCCATCGGGCCGACGTGATCAAGCGTGAAGGACACCGGAAACACGCCGTACAGCGAACACAGCCCATAGGTCGGCTTCAGTCCGACCACGCCGCAATTGCCGGCCGGGTTGCGGATCGAGCCGCCGGCGTCGGTACCGACCGACAGCGGCACGAAGCCGGCCGCGAGGGCCGCGCCGGAGCCCGATGATGAGCCGCCGGGATGATAGGCGGTGTTCCAGGGATGGCGCGCATAGGGGAACGGCAGTTCGTCGCAAGGGCCGCCGAAGGCAAATTCGTGCAGCGCCTGCTTGCCGAGAATGATCGCGCCGGCCGCGCGGAGGTCGGCGACGACACCGGCGTCGTCGCGCGCGATGTTATCGAGCAAGATTTTTGAATGGCAGGTCGTCACCTGACCGGCGACGTCGATGTTGTCTTTCAGCCCGTATGGGATGCCGTGCAATGGACCGCGCGAGCGACCCGCGAAGATTTCGCTTTCGGCTTGGCGCGCCGCCGCAAGCGCGCCCTCGGTGTCGAGATTGATGAAGGCGCCGACCTGGGAATTGTATTCACTGATCTGATCGAGCAGCGCCTGCACCAGTTCGACCGGGGACAATTCGCGCGCCGCATAGGCAGCGGCGATATCCGTGGCGGTCAGCCATGGCAATTCATGCTTCACCGTTCGCTCCTCATGCGCATCGCCGGCCAGGGGCGCTGCGTATTCGAGATCGCGGGCATGTCATCGCGATCCTGTGCGGCCGCCTGCGCGGCATTGAGAACATCCTCGGGAAATTGCGCGACGGCCTGTTTGAGCCCGGCCGCACGCGCCATGGCGAATATCGCGTTGGTGTCTTTGTCATTGTTGTTGTCGGTCATGATTTCCGCTCCGACTGTCGGGGTCGTGGCTCTGTTGAGCGCTTTTTTCCGCCGCCGCCAGGGACAAATGGGTGTGGAAGACGACCTGCGTTTCCCCGCCGCCCGTCCGCACGATTGAATAAGGCGGACTGCCGTATTGTCTTTGTATAGCAGGTGCTATTATCCGGCCATTGCGCCTACGGTCAAGACCGCGTTTCCTGCCATGCGGGAAATGAATTCAATCGGCTGGAAAACTGGTTCGGCATCAACCTTTCCTTGCGGCTTTCTCGAATTCTGATATCCGCAAGGGCGCCTTCGCAACGCCTCAAGTCGGTGTCGTAATTCAGGTTCATGCACTTCTTGTGTGGAAATAGAGAAAATGTCCGATCTGAAATTGAAAACCGTCACCCGTACCCAGGGTAACAACCGCGCGCTGAAAGAGGGCGTGGTCACACCACGCACCTTCGACTTTGATTTTGTGGAAGTCGATCCGCTGATCGCAGCGTTTCGCCGCATGGTGCGTGGCAATGAATTCGATATCTGCGAGATGGCGATCACGACCTATATCTGCGCAAAAGAACACGGCAAACCGATGACTGCCGTGCCGGTGCCCCTGGTGCGGGCGTTTCATCACGGTGCGATCCTCTACAACACCAAGGCCGGCCTTGCCTCGCCGAAGGACCTGGAAGGCAAGAAGGTCGGAGTCAATCGCGGCTATACCGTCACCACCGGTGTGTGGGCGCGCAGCATTCTGCAGGATGAATACGGCGTCGATCTGAGCAAGATCACCTGGGTGCTGTCGGGCGACGAGCATGTCGCGGAATATCGTCCGCCGGCCAATGTCGTGCCGATCGCGGCCGGTAAGGACATGGCTGCCATGCTGGCAGCCGGCGAACTTGCGGCGGCGATCGGCGTCGAGGTCGATTTACCAGATGTCCAGCCGCTGATCCCGAACGGACTGGATGCGGGCCTCGCCGCACTGCGCAACGGCGGCCATTATCCGATCAACCATCTGATCGTCATCAAGGACGAACTGATCGCGAAGAATCCCGATCTCGCAGCGGATGTCTTCAATACATTCGCCGAATCGAAGCGGCTCTATCTGGAAAAATTGAAGGCCGGCGCGTTCGAGAAGCCGACCGCCTTCGACAAGATGCACCTGCGGGTCATGGAGTTCATGGACGATCCGCTGCCCTACGGCATCGCGCCGAACCGTCAGGTGATCGAGCAGTTGATCGGCCACGCGCTGACGCAGGGCATCATCACCAAAAAGGTGGCGCCGGAGGATCTGTTCGCACGATCCACGCGCGACCTAGTGGGATAGCTACAGCGCGACCTTTTCCAGGAACGCCGTGATGCGCGGCGCGACGGTCTCCTCGGTCTGGCCGTCGACCGGCACGTCCCAGTAGTCCGCGCGCGGCAGGCATTCGCCGAGATAGCGCGCGGCCGAGGTGGCATGGGAGGCGTCGTTGCCCGGCACGATCAATGCCGGGATGTCGAGCCGCATCAGGTCCTCGGGCTCGGCACCGGGAGCGGTATCGCGATCAAACAAAGTGCGCGCCATGGCGCCGATGATCAGCTTGTAGCGTTCGACATCATAAGAGGCGAAAGCTGCCGCAAAGGCGCGGTCGTTCTTGATGGCCGAGGCCCATGGACCGCCGCGCGGATCGGCGCCGAACGGCTTGCCGTCCTTCTCGATCAACGCGACGACGCCGGATAGGCCCTCGCGCTGCACGAACGCGAGATGCTCGGCAAAGCGCTGATGGCTATTGATGCGGTAGCGGGCGCCGCCGACCGGCCAATACAGCACCATGCTTGCCACCCGTTCCGGATGCGCGACGCCGAACGCCATGACCGGCGGGCAGCCCATGCAGCCACCCATCAGATGCGCGCGCGCGATGCCAAGATGGTCCAGCAGGCCCTTGCCTTGCGCGACGAAGTGGTTCCAGGTCACGCGCTCGATGCGGCCGGCGGACTGGCCGCATTCGCGCCGGTCGAACACAATGCAGGTGAATTTCTTCGGCAGGTGTTCGAGCGGCTTGAACTTCGCGTAGATGCCTTGGGTGGTCCACGCTTCCAAGGTCGCGTTGAAGCCGGCCGGCGCATACATCAGCAGCGGCGGGCCGGAGCCGAGCACTTCATAGCGCGTCGCCAGGCCGTCAATATCCACCATCGCCATGGCGCGTGTTCCTATCCCTTGATTTGCCGGCCGGCGCGCACGTCATCGATCAGCGCGGTGAAGGCAACGAGGCTGGTCTTGGCGGTGTTGCAATAGGTGTCGGTCTTGGAGTCCAGCCATTTGGTGCCATAGCCGATGGCGGTATGGGCGAGCCGCACACGGCCGTCGAGCCAGGGGCCGCCGCCGAAGCCGCCGATCACCGGGATCTGCACCGCCGCGACCACCGCCGGGCCGGCGACGGGACCGGAATTGGTAAAATCGAGCGCGACCGCGCCGGCGTCTTCCAGCGTTTTGGCTTCGTCCACCAGCTTCTCGGTCATGTCGCTTGTCGCTTGGGCTTCGGCGGAATTCTGCGCGCTATAGGGAATGCCGTATTTGATCGCGGTCTGCGGCGTGAGGCCGAATTGCGCGAACACCGGAATGCCGGCGCGGGTGAGCGCGCGCACCGTCTCGGGAAAATCAGCCGCGGCGTCGATCTTGAGCATGTCGGCGCCACCTTCCTTGATCAACCGGATGGCGGCACGCAATGCACTGTCGGTTCCCTCCTGCACCGGACCATAGGGGACATCGCAACTCACCAGCGCGCGGGTCGCGCCACGGCGGACCGCCTTGCAGCAGATCAGCATCTCCTCCAGCGTCACCTGCAGCGGATTGTCGTGGCCCCACAGGTTGACCCCGACCGAGTCGCCGACGGAAATAAAATCAACCCCGGCGCGGTCGGCAATTTGAGCCAGCGGGGTGTCCCATGCCACCACGCCCGCGCTTTTGCGGCCCTCGCGTTTCATCGCCTGCAGAGCGGGAATCGTCACCTGTTCGGCCATCGCCGTTCCTTTTTCGCGTGCGCGTCACGGTGGCGCGCGATCATGCGGCCGGCATAGAACCCCAGCCCAGCCGCACTGGCAAGCCGATGCCGCGGAGCTATCGGTATTCGCTGTGCTGTGATCAAGTTGTCATCACAATCGCGCCCGCCAGATGCGGTCACCACGGAGGAATCGATGAGGCCCGCTACTTTATTCGTCGCCGGGGCGCTTGCGCTTGGTTTTGCCAGCGCCGCCGACGGGCAAGGGGCCGTCTCGGCGCCGTCAAGTCAGATGACCGGCGATCGGCCGGCGTGCACGACGGCGACGATCGAAACCGGCGCGGGTCATGTCTGCGGCCTTTTTTTCGTCGCTGACGCCGCCGACGGCAGCGGACGCCGCACGGTCGATGCCTATCTGGGAATTCCCTACGCGGAAACGACGGCCGGGGTCGATCGCTGGCGGCCGCCGGTTCCGGTCACCAAGTGGGACGGCGTTCGTCAGGCGACCGTCTTCGGTCCAGGGTGTCCGCAGGACGATCCCTCGCCCAAAAAGGCACCCCAGAGCGAGGATTGCCTGAGCCTGAATGTCTGGACGCCGCACGCCGAGGGCGGCAGAAATCCTGATGGTGCGCTGCCGGTCATGGTCTACATCCACGGTGGCAGCTTCATCAACGAAAGCAGTTCGCTGCCGCTTTATGACGGCCGGCGTCTGGCGGCGACGGGCCGGGTGGTGGTCGTCACCATCAACTATCGTCTGGGTGTGCTCGGCTTTCTGGCCGGCGCCGAAGGCCTCACCGGCAATTACGGCTTTCTCGATCAGCAGCTTGCCTTGCGCTGGGTCCGCGACAATATCGCCGGCTTCGGCGGCGATCCGCAGCGGGTCACATTGTTCGGCGAGAGTGCCGGGGCCATGTCAATCGGTCTGCACCTCGTCGCGCCGGGAAGCTACGATCTTTTCCATGCCGCGATCATGGAAAGCAATCTCTACGGCATCCCCTACAAGACGCCCGACCAAGCATGGCGGTTCGCTGAGGCGTTCCGTCTCGAACTCGGCTGCATTATCGATGTTCCGGACTGCCTGCGCCGGCAGCCGCTGGAGGCAATCATGATGAAGCAGACGTCCGTCATGCTGACCATCGACGCCATGCTCGCGGGCTTCGCCGGCGAATTGTCATGGGGACCTGTTGTCGACAGCAAAGTGATCTCGGCCCAGCCGGTGATGACACCGATCGGCAAGCCGACCATGCTCGGCACCAACCTGAACGAAGGGTTGTTGTTTGCCTCCGGTCAAAGAATGTCTTGGTTCGGAAAGCGTGAGGTGCCGCGCATCAAGTACGAGGCGCTGTTGGATCTGTTCTTTTCGTCAAACGAACGAAAAGGTCTCTACGATTTTGCCCGCTATCGACCGGCTGCGGGCAATGACACCGAAGTTCTGTCGCATCTGCTGACTGATTATCTGTTTAACTGCCCCAACCGCCATGTGATCGAGCAGGCCACGGCGCCGGTCTTTGCCTATCAGTTCACGCATGTGCCGTCGTTCAAGGTCTGGCCGGCCATTGAATTGTGCGCGCCTGCGCAGCAAAAGGTCTGTCACGCCGATGAACTGCCCTTTGTCTTCGGCAATCCGACCAGCATCCTGCGGCAACTGACACCGCCCGACGATCATTTTACGCCTGCCGAGCGCAAGCTTTCGCAGCGCATGGCCGGCTACTGGATCAGCTTTGCGGAAAAGCACGACCCCAATTATTCCGGCGCGCCGCGATGGCCGGCCTTTACGAGGACCGATCCAATCTGGCAGGTACTGAATACGACCATCTCGCGGCGGACAGACCTCGACGCCAATTGCTCTTTCTGGCGCTCCGTCGGCTACGATGTGCCGGGTCTGCCGGCGCGAATTTTCGATCGTGTCGCCAAATAGTTTGCGGTGAAACGCAATATGCGCCTTGAAACATGATCGGTGCGACGAGGTGCAACAGTTGCGGTCGGCAGGGATTAGTGTTGGGCGAGCCGATGTTCGAGCGTCTCATACGGTCCGGCCGCATAGACGACGCGGCCGCCGACCATGGTCAGCAGCGATTTGATCGAGCCGATCTCGGATGTCGGCACGGTCAGATAATCCTTGGTGAGCACGGCGAGGTCGGCCAGCTTGCCGATACCGAGCGTGCCGCGCGTGTCGTCATCAAATGCGAACCAGGCGCTGCCCTGGGTATAGAGCCGCAGCGCCTCAACGCGCGTCGGCAATTGCTCCAGGCGTGCGTAGGGCCAGCCCGCTGACGGTCTTGCCGTCGACCATCCATTGCAGCGAGATGAAGGGGCTGTACCACATCACCCGATGCGCGTCGGTGCCGCCACCGACCCGCAGCCCCATGTGCAGCGCGCGAACAATGGGCGGCGACAATCGCGCCGCCTCCAGGCCTCGCCGACCAAGAAAAGCCTCGCCGCGAAAATAGAAGGCGTTCTGCATCAGCCAGCCGACACCGAGCGCTTTCATCCGTTGGAGGCTTTCGATCGAAGCATCGTTGAGATGCGCGATCGACCAGCGCAGCTTGGCGACCGGTGTTTCGCGGTTCACGCGTTCCAGCGCTTCGAGCAAATGGTGAACGGACGGGTTGTTGTGCCAGTGGAAGGTGGCGGTCATGCCGCGCGAGACGGCCCAGTGCAGGACCTGATAAAGCTGCTCCTTCTGCGCCTCGGTCGGTTGATCATTGTTATAGAAGCCCCAAGCGACATTCTCGCCGATGCCATTGAAACGCAGCCAGTCATCGCCGAAGCCCATCGGCAGCACCTGAGTCAAATCCTTGAAGTCTTCGAGTTCGTGATCGCGGCGTGGCGCGCACAGACTGTAACGCACGCGGATCGTGAGCGTGCCATCGCGCCAGACCTTGAAGAGCGGGCTGATAGTCGGGGATCGATAGATTATAGCCACCGGGATCGATCACGCCGGTCAAGCCGACGCTGTTGAGTTCACGGAAGAAGGCGCGGGTGCCTTCGACCTTCTGGGTAAAGCTTGGCCGCGGCAGTTTGTTGTAGAGATTGCTGATCGCGCGCGCATTAGCCGCTCAACCAGCCGGTCGGCTGATTGTTGCCGTCGCGCTCGATCTTGAGTGCGGAAGCCAGCGCCTCATCCTTTGCGATGCCGAGCGCGTCGAAGCCGCCGGGGCTGAGCAGCGCGCGGCTGTAGCGCAATTGGATATAGACATGACGGCCGGGAGCGGCGGCTGCGATCTCCGCCTGCGTCGGGGACGGTCTTCGGCGAACTGGCGCTCGGTCCAGCCGCCGGCCACCACCAGCCAGGCTCCTTTCGGCGCGCGCGAAGCGGCGGCACGGATGCGACCGAGTGCCTCGGCCAGCGAGCGCGTACCGATCCAGCTGACCTCGGTCGTGAAGGTCAATCCGGCGCGAATGGCGTGAATGTGCGAATCGATCAGGCCGGGAATGACGGTGCGGCCGGCAAGATCGATTTTGATGGTCTGGGGTCCGGCAAGCGCGGCAATGTCGGCCGAGCGGCCGAGCGCCACGATCTTGTCGTCGCGTACTGCCAGCGCCTCGACGATCGGCGCATCAGCTTCGAGGGTGACAATCTTGCCGTTGAACAGGATGGTGTCGGCGTCCTGTGCCGCCCGCGCATTGGTGGCTGAAACGATGAAGACAAAAAGACAGGCGAGGGCGCGCGCCAAGCGCGTTGCCGGCCGCGCCCGTGGCTTCCGGCTGACGGTTCCGGCGGCCATACGGGCGCGATCTTGCTTGTGACACGTTGCTACAACTTTGTTGGCGTCCGCTATAATTTCGTCAGCGTGCAGTCGGTCTCGATGAACATATCCTTTGAACCCGGCGGAGTGCGGCGGTAGACGCGGGTCTGTTTGAAGCCGTCCTTAGCACACGAGATTTCGACGTCGTCGGGCTGGATGCCTTTGCGCACGTGGCTGCGGTAGAGGCCGAGCACATTGGTCTTGATCGTGACAGCCTCGCCGGATTTGGGTTTTAGCATCACCTGCGCGCCGGGGACGGCGGAGCCGCGGGAGTCGCGCACAAAGCCGAAATAGGCCGGCCCCTTGCCTTCGGTGTCGGCTTTGGCATCGTAATCATCGCCGCCGGCAAAGACCGGCATCGCCGATGCAACGACAAGCGCCAAACCCGCCACGATCGCGGATGGTCCGATCAGGTTTGTCATGTCCGCCTCAGCTTCCTCAATTCCGCAATGCGATCATGGCTCCAGTCTGCGTCGGGGACAGCTACCATCGCCAGTAAAATCGCAGCGAGTAGATCAGGATCGGCACGGCCAGGGCCGGTAGAATCCAAACCAGCGCCAAAGGTATTTTTTTCACCAGCTTGTCCGGCAACCGCGTGGCCAGCAGGCCCAGAATAGCGGCGGCAATCATCGTGTTGGCGGTCCAGCCGTACCAGTGCATCGCCGGGCCAAGGTCATCGGAACCGGGCGCATAGCCCCAGGCGACCTGATTGACCGCGGGAAAATAGCTGAACAGCGGCCAGTTCGCCATTTCGCAGATCAGGTAGATCACCGGTGTGGCGATCGCGAAGGCGATCGCGAAATTGCGAAACGCCGTCGAGGACGCGAGCGCGGCGGCCGGCGCGGCGGCCTTGGTGTCGACGGTCGTACTCATGACCCGAACCCCCGTGCATTGTTGACGATGTGGCCGGCGAGGAACATGTACCAGCACAAACTCGCCAGCGTGACCGTGAGCCATTTGCGTGGGCTGTCGTATTCGGCGTTTTTGGCGTTCTTCCAGAAATACCAGTAGATCGGCAGGATACCGAAGCCGAGCGTTGCCAACTGTTCCTTCAGTTCAAATGCGCCCTGCACCTTCCAGAAGCCCTGCTGGGCCAGCGGGATGCGGATGTAGACGCGATACTTGATGTAGATCCATGCGCCGAACAGTGCCGTGATGAGCCACAGCACGCAGACCGCCGTGGCATAGCCCGGGCTGTGCACCGCACGAAACCGCATGATGAAGCCGCCATCGGCTGTTGCCTGCCGTACTGGTAGCAGCACCGATACTGCCTGGTGCGTCAGCGCACCGAGCAGAGCGACGGCCAGCAGCGCGTGAATAGTGAAGAGTATGGTCCAGAACGCATTGACCGAAATGTAATCAAGCACGAAATCCATCGGCGTCCTCCCGTCAGCCGTGGCATGTCTGGCTCAGGCGCCTTGCATCGCGCCGATGGCTGGCGCCACTTTATTTGGTGCGGGAAGAGACGGCGCGACGCGCCGTCTCCTCAGTTTGTCCGGGTCCGTGATGGCGTCAATGCGCCAGCGGATCGGGCCGGACCTGGATATGCACCGCGAGCGGACGCGCGCCCTTGCCGAGCTCGTTCAGCCACGGCGTGCGATCGCCACTGGCGCTCCACAGGCCCTTGCCTTTCCAGCCGGCCTTCGGATCATCGATGCGGGCATCGAGACCCTTGGCGTAGTAGCCCATCGGGTAGGGGATGCGCATCAGGATCATCTTGCCGTCGACCAAGGCAGCAAAGCCGTCCTGGAGGTTGGCTGTCGAGATCGGAACGTTCTCGCCGAGCCCGACGGCGTTATGATGATCGACCCAGGTGTAGTAGCTGGCCTCGGCACTGGAATCCCCGGTGCCTTCGAAGCCCGGCCCCGGATATTTGTGCAAGGTGAAGCCTTCCGGGCAATGGTTGCCGGTCGCCTTCGGTCCTGAGAGCGGTGCCTTGCACTTGCTCCGGTCGAAGGCGATCAGGTGGCCGCCGGAGCCCGAGCCATAGACGACGCCATCCTTGCCGATGTCGCCGCCGCGCAGCCCGAGAGCCTCCTTTGGCAGGGCATAGAATTCGCTGAGCTTGGTCTTCGGATCAAAGCGCAGGAATCCCGGCCGGCCGCCGAACACACCCGTGGTGTACCAGATCGAACCGTCCTTTGGGTTTGGCATGACGGCGTAGGGTCCGGAACCCGGATCGAAGCGCATGTCCTTGCCAGCCTCCGGCTTGCCCGGCTGCGCGAAGTCGTCAAGCTTGCCGTTGCCGTTGAGGTCGAGCACGAACGGGAACCAGCCGACCGATTTTGCCAAATCGCCGGTTTCGTCGAATTTCTTGGTGTCGATCCAGCCCGCGACCTTGCCGGTCCCGGACAGCCACAACGTATCGTTGGCGTCGTAGCCGAACTGCAGATGATGGGTGCTGAAGCAGGTGTCCACATACGCGAACTTGCCGGTCTTGGGATCGAGCACCGCGACCTGGCGGCTGCTCTTGTCGAGCGGGAACACCTTGGCCGACGGATGATCGGACCCCTTTTTGCACCAGTCGGGGTTCGGCCGGGCGCGGATCGACGCCGAGAACCACACCCGTCCGTCCTTGCCGAACATGGCGTTGTGGGTGTTGAACCGCGTGTCCCAAAGCTGGCGGTCGCCCCAATAGGCAGAAGGTGCCGTCGGCTTGACGAACCCGGCATGGCCCGGACCAAGCGACAACGGCATGTTGGGATCACGGACTTGCCCCTTGATCGCCGAAACTTCGTTGGTCTTGGGATCGAGCACCGGAATCATGTCGGTGGAATATTCCGGCGAGCCGTAGAGCTTGCCGTAGGCGTTGACCGTCGGATTGCGCCGGTCCGAGGAAATCAGGTCGTGCAGATATTTGTCGGGCGTCGACCATTCCCATGCGGTCACGACGACATTCCGCTCGAGGCCTTGCGGCCGTGGCGGCTTGTTCTTGGGGGTCTCGCCGTTGGCGACGCGCTGCGTCCAGTCGCCGAAATATTTATAGGGGACGCCGCCCAACTCGCCGGCGAGCCGGTTGGTCATGCTTGCGCCCCACTGTCCCGACTGGACACGGCGAATCCAGGCGTCCTCATGCGAGTCGAACTTGCCAAACTGCGCCGGAATCGTGCGGGTGGCTTCCTGGCCGAGCTGGTGGCAGCCGACGCAGTCGACATTGTTCATCCGCTTGCGCCACAGGTCGCGCGTCACCTTGGCCGGAATATCGCCCGAGCCGCCGAATTCCTTCTCCGGCGGAAGGTGCATCATCGTGTACCAATAGATTGCCGGGTAATAGTGCGCGGCGGCCGCCTCGGTCGGCGCCTTGACCGCAGAAATGTTGTGTTGCTCGCCCGGCTTGACGCGCATCTTCGCGGAGTCGACAAGCCCGTAGCCCCGCGCCCAGACATGATAGTTGGCCTCAGGCAAGTCCGGTATGACGTAGCGGCCCTGATCGTCGGTGACGACGCTCTTGATCATGCGGGTCGGCGTATCCGTCGTCTCGGCAATGACCCAGACGCCGGCTTCCGGACCGTTCGGCCCGGTCACGACGCCGCCGATGTCGTTATTGTCGATCGCGACTTTCGCGGTCGCGGATTGCTGGGCGTAGGCCGGCCCAGGCAGCCCGGCAAGAAAGACGGCCGTCGCAATTGCGGCCGCACCATAGATCAAGCGTGATTTTAATTTCATTCGCGTCCTCCCTTCGTTTTTCGCAGCGCCGGCCGCTCCATTGTGAGTGCGGGGTGGCAACGCCGGAGCGAGCGCTTTGTCAGTAAGTGTGTACCGGCATTTTGTTGCCGTCTACGACCATATTTGTCACTGCGGGCATGCAGCAGACGACGGACCCCGCAATGCATTCCCGCCAACGAATTGTTGCGCTGCGGAAGCGACCCGCCAAATCAGTTCGACTAACTGGACGGCGAACGTTTTTTTTGGGGCCGGTGCGCCACAGAAATCGGCCTGGACACCTGCCGAAGCCGCGTCACTCTGTCACTAAATTGACAACTTCCCGGCTGCTTGTTCCGCGCCGCGCGGCCAGCTCAAACCGTCCTGAAGTCGAGTTCTCCAAAACATGTTCCGGGGGCTTCAAATGGCGCTTCGCGGACGGACGTGCATCTGTTATCGACGCCGCGACGTCTATCGGGCAAAATCGGCTTTGTGATGTGGCGCAGGTATCTTTCAGGCTCTTGGCCGGTCATCGCGACCGGGGTTGCTGCTGTCGTCGTGGTCCTCGTGATCATTTTCGGCGCCGTCAGCCTGCTGAGCCGGCAAACCGCGGTGTGGAACCGGCGGCTGGCCGATCCGGCACCGCCGATGGCCGTGCCGACGCAGACGGGCACGCCGAATGCGCCCGCGTCAAAGCAGGCGGCGCCAAAGGAGGCCACACCGGTACCGCCCGCCGAGCCTGCCGCGCCCCCGCAACCGATCGATGTCGGCTGGATTGAGAAGGCGATGGCGGAATGTGAAGCCGAAGCGCACAAGCAGCCCGACCGCATCTTCTTCCTGCTGATTCCGCTCGTGGCTCCGGCGGAGCGGATGGGGGACTGGCGGACTTTGGCGGCCGGCGAACTGGGTGGCGGCGTCCCGCTGATCGCCTCCAAGGACGCGCTCGGCGGCCTCAAGGCCGGCACCATCGCCCTATCCAATGCCGAATATCAATTCGCGATCCTGGACGAAGCGACTGGAAAGCCCATCAATTGGACACCGGCCAAGGGCGTGGTGAAACTGGTGACACCACCGGCGAAGGACATAAAGTCCTTCCGGCCGGGCATGCTGGTCAGGGATTTCACCAAGGAACCGCGGTGGGGAAACCCGTTCTCGCGCCAGCCCGGCTCGTGTTATTGGGCCAGCGTGATCATTGGCAATTGACGGTGAAGCACGTATGCCGCGTATGCGATGATTGTCGCTTCACGGGATTTGAAGTCCGCCCAGCATGACCGTTGCCTTTTTCGACCCCCTGTTCGCAGTGCTGTCGCCCGTTGCCTATGCGCTGCTGCGATTTGTCGTCGGCTTTGCGCTCATTCCTCACGGCCTGCGTATGACCTTCGGATTTTTCCCGAATACCGGCCAGCCGGTCCGCAATCTCACAATGCTGGCGCAGCATCTCGATCACGGTGGATTCCGGCCGGCCAGGCTCTGGGCACCGCTGATCTCGTTGACCGAACTGGTCGCGGGACCGATGTTGGCACTCGGTCTGCTCACACGGATGGTCGCGATCCCGATTGTGATTTTTCTGATTGTGTCGTGTTTCGAACGCTGGCGCGTCGGCAAATATTTCTGGAACAAGCTCGGCATCGAATACACTTTAATGTGGCTGATCGCAGCGTTCTACATTCTGGTTCACGGCAGCGGGCTCTACTCGCTGGACACGCTGCTGTTCGGCAGACCGGTTTTTTAAGGCGGACTTATTGCCGCCCGTAATAGATCGTGACGACGTGCTGTGCTTCCGAGAAGAACAGCCAGCGTTCGACCAGCAGGCCGGTGGCCTGTGATATGACGCCGAGAAGTGCCGCCGGAATTGCCAGACCGTGACCGGCAAACAAGACGACAAGCGTCAAGGCAAGCGGAATTGCAAAGGCAAAAATTTGCACGAACAGCCGCAGTTTGACCGAATGTTTGCGTCCTATGCGGTAGCCCATTTCCTTCAGCACATAATTTTCTTCGGTGTGGGGCCATTCGATCGAGCGCACCTGACCGCCTTTCAGTCCGGTGGCGCTGTTGGCCGTGACCAGGGGGCCGAGCGCATCATTGTGCCGCCAGGTCAGGTTCTTCCAGATCCAGCCGATGATGATCGCGGCAAAAGCGAACGCGCTCGCAGCGCGTGGTGGTTCGGCCCAGACCCCGAGCAACGCCTGCAGCAATACGGCCCCGCTCATGATCCCGTAGATCAGATAGGCCGGCAGCGTGTAACGGCTGGACCATTGCGGGATCGGCTTGAGCGACGCGTAAATCATGCCGGTGGTGGCGAGTGTCGCGAGCGCGCAGATCGCAGCCGCAAGACCCGCCCAGGCGACCGCACCATCGTTGCGGCCGAGCGCCGGCCAGCCCAGGCCGAACAGGCCGGCGGGAACATAAGTCACAACGCTCGCGACGCCTTCCCGCGACAGCCAGGACGACCGCCATTGCGAGAAGGCGCGCCAGGCCCGTTCCGGATGGCCGAGATGCAGCGCCGACGACAACAATCCGGCGGTGATCAGCGCCAGTGCGATGCCCAGGCCGACAAATGCCAGCGATCGGTCGGTAGGCAATTGTCCGCCCGCGGCGAACAGGCCGAGCAAAGCGAGCAGGCCGTAGCCGGCGCCGGAGGCTGTCGTAAAGAAGATGACGGAAAAGGCTGGATGCATGGTCAGCGCGATAGCATGCGATCGACCCAGCCGAGGAAGCCGCCCTCGGCCGTGACCGGTTGCAGGGCGGGTGCATTGATCGACGCGGCGCCGGCCGCGCGGTCGCGCGGTGGCAGATATTTGTTGGTTGGGCGGTAGTCCAACTCCGGCATCAGGTCCACGCCGTCGCGTTCCGCGACCAGTTGCGAGACCGGCGAGGCCGGATCGCCGAGGTCGCCGAAATGGCGTGCGCCGGTCGGGCAGGCGGCGACGCAGGCCGGCACCCGGTCGGCCTGATCGAGATTGTCATTGTAGATGCGGTCGACACAGAGCGTGCATTTCTTCATCACGCCAACGACGACGTCGTATTCCTGCGCGCCATAAGGGCAGGCCCAACTGCACAGCTTGCAGCCGATGCATTTGTCCTCGTCGACCAGCACGATGCCGTCAGTGGAGCGCTTATAGGAAGCGCCGGTCGGGCATACCGTCACACAGGCAGGCTCGTCGCAATGCAGGCATGAGCGCGGAAAATGGACGGTGCGGCTTTGGCTATCGGTCACGTGTTCGTAGGTGTGAACACGGTTGAACCAGACTCCGTCCGGTTCGGCGCCATAGGGATTGATGTCGGTCAAAGGCGCCATCAGGCCGCCGGTGTTCCATTCCTTGCAACTCGTCACGCAGGCATGGCAGCCGACACAGGTGTCGAGGTCGATCACCAGCCCGAGCTTGCTCTCGGTCGAAGCGGGCAGGCTGGTCATTCGGCGGCCTCGCCGACAGGCTGGAACTGCGCGCCGAAGTCGAGTTCCCGTGGGGCCGGCGGCAGGCCGGGCGGCGGCGGGAGTATCGTGAACTGTGGCATGGTTTCACCGCGTTCGGCGGGCTGGCATTTGCGTAGCCGGACCCGCAAATCGAACCATGCGGCCTGTCCGGTCACGGGATCGCTGTTGAGCTGCCGGCGGCCGTCGCTGTCGGCCGGCAGCAACTCGCTGATGGCGTGATTGAGCAGAAAGCCGCGCTCGCCTTCGGCCGCGTCGGCCGCCAACATCCAGGCGCCGCGGCGCTTGCCGATCGCGTTCCAGGTCCACACCGTATTGGCGTTGACGCCGTCGACCAGCCGGATCTGGCCTTTGACGCGGGCATGATCGCTTTCGATCCAGACCCAGTCATCGTCCACCAGTCCAAGCCGCGCCGCGGTTTCGCGATGCACGAACAGCCGGTTGGCGTCGGTGATCTGGCGCAGCCAGGCGTTCTGAGAACCCCAGGAATGGTACATGTGCATCGGGCGCTGGGTCAGTGCATGCAGGTCATAGCTGTCGCGATCGGTTTTCTGTTCGGCGAGCGGCGCGTACCAGATCGGCAGCGGGTCGAAATAGTGCGCGAGGCGTTCGTGATCCTGCGGCGGCGGCACGATCGGGCCGTGACCCTGTGCGGCCAGGCGGAATTTCTGCAGAGGCTCGGAATAGAGCTGAAAGACGATCGGATCGGGCGCGCCGAGAAATCCCAACTGGACAGCGGTTTCAAGATAACCGCGGTTCGCCATCTTGTAATATTTCTGATCCTCGGCGAGTTCGTGATGCCAGAAACCGCCGTTGGCAATGTAGCGATCCAGCTGGTCGGGATTGGGCGCGCCCTTGCCGATCTTGTCGCCGTTTTCGCCGCGCCAGCCGGCGAGCGCGCCGATGCCGGGCGCGCGCTCGTGGCGTACGATATAGTCGGCATAGTCGCGATATTTCGGCGTGCCGTCGTCGTCGACGAAGCCAGGCAATTTCAGCCGCGCGCCGAGGTCGATCAGCACGGTTTGAAACGCGCGTACATCACGGTCCGGTTCCACGACCGGATGGCGAATGGCGTCGCCCGGGCCATCGGCATGACTGATCGGGCGGTCGAGCAGGCTGATGCAGTCGTAGCGTTCGAGATAGGTGGTGTCCGGCAGAACGAGGTCGGCGTAGGCGACCGTCTCGGAGAAATAGGCGTCGGAATAGATGATGAACGGGATCTTGTAGTTGCCGGCGTCGTCCTTGTCGGTGAGCATGGCGATGGTGCCCGCCGTGTTCATCGACGAGTTCCAGGCCATGTTGGCCATGTAGAAGAACAGCATGTCGATCGGGTAGGGATCGCCGCGCCAGGCGTTCATGATCACGGTGTGCATCAGGCCATGGGCGGCGATCGGCGCCTCCCAGGAATAAGCCTTGTCGATGCGCACCGGCCGGCCATCGCCGTCGATCAACAAATCTTCCGGGCCGCTGACAAAGCCGAGTGGCATGCCACCAAGCGGCGTGTCCGGCTGGCCGCCATTCTTGCCGGCCGGTTTCGGGCCGGGCGGGGCCGGGCTTCGGAAACGGCGGCTTGAAGCGGAAGCCGCCGGGAACATCGACAGTGCCGAGCAGCAATTGCAGCAGATGGAGCGCGCGGCAGGTGTGAAAGCCGTTGGAATGCGCGGAGATGCCGCGCATGGCATGCATCGCGACGGGTCGTCCGCGCATGGTCTCATGGCGCTCGCCGTTGGTGTCGGTCCAGGCCACCGGCAGTTCGATGGCCTGCTCGAACGCGGTGTAGGCGAGCTCGGCGGCGAGGCGGCGGATGGTGTCGGCCGGCACGCCACATTGTTCGGCGACGGCGTCGGGAGAATATTGCGCATCGCCATAGCGTTCGGCGATCAGCTGGAGGACCGGCGTGCAGTTTCGGCCATTGACGATGAACGCGCCGGTCAGCGCCGGGTTGCGGCAGGTGCCGGCCGGCACGGCGCGTTGCGCGACACGGTCGTAGGCCAGCGGGTTGCCATCGGCGTCGCGCAGAAACAGGCCGTCGTCCGCGGCGCCCGGTTCGTGAATCACCAGCGCGGGCGCGTTGGTGTAGCGCATCAGATAATCGAGATCGACGCGGCCGGCGGCCAGCAATTCGTGAATGATCGCCAGTACCAGGAGGCCGTCGGTTCCGGGGCGGATGCCGATCCATTCATCGGCGATGGCGTTGTAGCCGGTGCGGCAGGGATTGATCGATACGATCTTGGCTCCGCGCGCCTTCAATTTGCTAAGCCCGATCTTGATCGGGTTGGAATCGTGATCCTCGGCAACGCCGAACAACAAAAACAGCCGGGTGTGATTCCAGTCCGATTCGCCGAATTCCCAGAACGAGCCGCCGATGGTGTAGATGCCGCCGGCCGCCATGTTGACCGAGCAGAAGCCGCCATGTGCGGCGAAGTTGGGCGTGCCGAATTGCGCCGCCCACCAGCCGGTCAGCGATTGCGACTGGTCGCGGCCGGTAAAGAAGGCGAACTTTTTCGGATCTGTGGCGCGGATGCGGACGAGCCGCTCGGTGACAATCGTCAGCGCCTCGTCCCATTCGATCTCACGGAAGGCGCTGGCGCCGCGTTCGCCGACCCGCAGCAGCGGCTTGCGCAGCCGCGCCGGGCTGTAGTGCTGCATGATGCCGGCGGAACCCTTGCCGCAGATCACGCCGCGGTTGACCGGGTGGTCGGGGTTGCCCTGGATGTAGCGGATCTGACCATCCTTTACGTGGACGTTGATGCCGCAACGGCAGGCGCACATGTAGCAGGTGGTCTGGCGGACCTCATCGGACACGATGGGCGAGGTGTCGAAGCCGTCGTTTTCGCGCGACACCCGCTCAGGCAAGAGCGGACCGCGCGTCGGTGAGGCGTGAGCGGCGGCGCGCTGGCTCATGCGCGGTGGGAAGGATCGACGTCGGAGATTTGCGGCTGCTTTGCCGGCCTGGATGCCTGCCGATTGGCACGTTTCTGAGCTTGCCGGGTCTTCGGGCCGGGCCCGCGCATGTAGCGCTTTTCAGGACGATAGCGATCACCTTGCATCGGCCGTCGGATCGAATCCAGCAGTTGGCACAGTGCCTGATGCATTCGGGCGAGAAATCCTGATCGTCGAAGGCTGGGAAAAAGGAGCTGCATGGGATCAAAGGACCTAACTTTGAAATAATATTCCAAAGCAGACCAATCAATTAAATAAATAATTCATGTCAATTCCATAAAAATAATCGATGATTAGCTCATGACGCTCGATCAATTGCGCATTTTCATTGCGGTCGCGGATCGCGGCCATGTCACTCGATCCGCGGCGTCGCTCGGCATGACCCAGTCAGCGGCCTCGGCGGCGATCGCCGCCCTCGAACCCCGCTACCATACGAAACTGTTCGACCGGGTCGGCCGCGGAATAAAACTGACCGAGAAGGGCAAGCTGTTCCTGGTCGAAGCGCGGGCGGTGTTGGAGCGCGCAGGCATAGCGCGCTCGGTACTGGAGGATCTGGCCGGCCCGACCAGCGGCACGGTCGCGATCGCGGCCAGCCACACCATTGCGAGCTACTGGCTGCCGCGGCGGTTGATCGCGTTTCATGCCGCTAATCCCGGTGTGCGGCTCGACATTGTCATCCGCAACACCAGGGAGTTCGAACGCGCGGTGATGGCCGGCGAAGCCATCTCGGGCTGGTCGAAGGGCCGACGCAGCATGCCGCGCTGGTGCGGCAGCAGATCGATACCGACCGGCTGGTGCTGGTGGTGACTTCCAACTATCCGCCGCTCCCGGTCAATGACGAGGGGCGGCTCGAACTGCGCGAGATTCCCTGGGTCATCCGGGAACAGGGTTCGGGTACGCGCCAGGTCCTGGAGGACCTCGTCGCACGCGAAGGGTTTGCGTTTGATGACCTTCGGATCTTTCTGGTGCTGCCAGGCAACGAGGCGATCCGCGAAGCGGTTGAAGCCGGCGCCGGCGCGACCATCATTTCCAAACAGGTGGTGGCGTCCGCGATCGAGACCGGACGGCTGCGGGCCAATCCGATCAATCTGCCGCCGCGCGATTTCGCGCTCCTATCGCACCGCGACCGTCATGCCAGTCCGGCGCAACGGGTGTTGGTGCAGCATCTGAGCGGAGCACGCTCAAGTTAGGGGAGTGGTTCAGACGTTAACACCCAACTCTTTGTTTTTGTTGTCTTGGTTCCCGACAGCGAGACGTTTCCCGCTTCGCCTGGAATTGCCTTAGCGATTGGTGCGCTCGAACTGACGCAGCAGCTTGTTGCCTTTCGCTTGCGCGTCCTTGAGGGCATCGGCAGCGGATTTTTTCCCGGCGAAGGCCTGTTCCAATTCATCCTCGATCACCGAGCGAATGAGAACGAATGAGCCGAGCCGAAGCCCCTTGGAGTTTTCCGTCGGCGGCTTGAGCGTCATCTGTTCGATGGAAATGTCGGCACCGGGATTGCGGGAATAAAAGCCTTGCGAACGCGTGAGCTTGTAGGCCGCGCCGGTGATCGGCAGATAGCCGGTCTTCTGATGCCAGGCGGCTTGAACCTCTGGCCGCGACAGAAAGGCGAAGAACTTGGCGACGCCCTTGTACTCTTCCTGTGGCCGACCGCGCAGCACCCAAAGCGTCGCGCCGCCGATGATGCTGTTCTGCGGTGCACCGGTGACGTCCGGCCAGTAGGGCAGCATGCCGTAACCGACTTCAAACTTCGACTTGGTCAGAATGTCGGCGCGCGCCGCGGACGATCCGATAAAAATGCCGCATTCGCCCGAAGGGAACCGCGCCTCGGCCGCTGTCGCACGGCCGCTGTAGTCAAAGGTCTTGTCCTTCTGCCATTCGCCGAGCTTGGCGATTTGACGGACCAGCACCGGATCGGTCAGAGTTCAACTCGGCGTCCAGGCCGCCGAGGCCGTTCGCCTTGGTTGCGATCGGCCGGTTATGCAGCGCCAGGAAATTTTCGACATTGACCCAGGACGGCCAATGCGTGGTGAAACCACACGGAACGCCGGCGGCGCGCAATTTGCGGGCCGCGGTTTCCACTTCCGGCCAAGTCTTGGGTGGCTTGTCGGGGTCGAGGCCGGCTTTTTTAAACAATGCCTTGTTGTAATAAAGGATCGGAGTCGAGGCGTTGAAGGGAAACGACAGCATGTTGCCGTCCATGTCGGTGTAATAACCGGTAATGGCCGGCAAATAGGCCTTGGGGTCGAAGGTTTCGCCCTCAGCGCGCATCAACTGGAAAACCGGGTAGATCGCTCCCTGGGCCGCCATCATGGTGGCGGTCGCAACCTCATTGACCTGTACGATGGCCGGTTGGCCGTTGGTCCGGAAAGCAAAGATCGCTGCCCGGATGGTGTCGTTGTAATTGCCCTTATAAACGGGAACCACTCGGTAGTCGGTTTGGGAAGCGTTGAAATCGCTGGCGAGTTTTTCAAGTTGCCGGCCGAGCTCGCCGGTCATGGCATGCCACCAGACAATTTCGGTCACGGCGTGGGCCGGCCGGGTGGTGGCCGCGCATGCGAAAATCACAATGGCAACAAAGAGAAAGCGAAAATATCTCATTGTGGGCGAGCCACTCCATTGGCAGTTTAACAACCAGCGCCGCCCGGTCGCGAGTGTATGCCAGAGCCGGGCCGCGGCGAAAAGAGGCGGGACGCCCCGCCGGCGGCGGTCCGCGCGCGCATTGGCGCATGCGGCAATGGTGCCCGATAGCCTTTTTCTGTTACGTCCGATAGATTTCAGGGTCATGGCAGCCCATCGAGATGGTTAATAAAGTGTTGATGTCGCACCCTATATTTCTTGGCGGCAACGCGGCGCGCAGGCGATTGTTCGCCGGCTTCATGGCTTTGACCGCCGGCTTCGCCATTACGGCCGGGCAGGCTCGGGAATTCCGCGCGGCCGACACCCAGACGGAAGACTATCCGACGGTTCAGGCGCTGCGGTATATGGGCCAGCTGATTGCCGAACGGACCAACGGCCGTCATCAGATCCGGGTCTTTCATTCCCGGCAACTCGGCGAAGAAAAGGAAACCATCGAGCAGACCCGGGTCGGGGCAATCGACATCAACCGGACGAACGTGGCGCCGATCGGAACGCTGGTGCCGCTGGTCAACGCGCTGGCCATGCCGTTTCTGTTCCGCTCAGTCGACCATCTGCACAAGGTGCTCGACGGGCCGATCGGCGAGGAAATTCTCGCAAGTTTCCAATCGAAGGGCTTTGTTGGGCTGACGTTTTACGATTCAGGCGCGCGTTCGCTGTATAACAGCGTTCGCCCGATCCGCACGCTCGCGGACATGAAAGGCCTGCGGTTTCGCGTTCAGCAATCGCCGCTCATGGTCGACATGATCACGGCGCTCGGCGCCGAGCCGGTTGAAATGCCCTACGGTCAAGTCATGACCGGCCTGACCACCAAACTCATCGATGGCGCGGAAAACAATTGGCCGTCCTATGTCACGACCAATCACTACAAGGTTGCTCGCAACTACACTTTGACACAGCATACGATGAGCCCGGAAGTCCTGATCATGTCGATGCGGGCCTGGGAGAGCCTTTCTCCGGCAGACCGCAAGATCTTTCTGGAAGCCGCGCGCAAGTCGAACCGCTTCATGCGTAAGCAATGGCAGGCGCTTGTAAGCCAGTCCGAGCGCGAGGCGCTTGCGTCCGGCGTCCGCGTCGTGAGCAATTTCGACCGCAAGCCGTTCGAGGCGGCAATGAAGGGCGTCTATGAGCGGGCTTCGCGTGACCCCACGGTCAAGCGGCTGATTGCGCAGATCCAGAAGGTGCAGTGAGACCGGTCTTGGATCAGTCCTTATCACGAGCGGCGGTGGCAGCCGACACGGCCCGGGCCCCGCGACCGATGTCTCGTTTCAATGTCGTGCAGTTGGTGCGCGCGCTGCCGATCCGCTGGCGTATTGTTCTGATCGCCATCCTGAATTTGGTTGTGGTGCTGATTCTGGCGGGCCTCCTTTGGGATGGTGCGAAGGTTCTCAGCACAGCCTGGGATGACGTGCGAAAAGTGCGGGAATCCGACGAGGTCCTGGCGCTCCTGGAACGCGAATCCGGCCGTCTGCAGAACTTGATTCATCGCTATATCAACCAGCCGAGCCCGCAATTGTTTGCCGAGATTCTCCTGTTGCGCGAAGCGGTGCTGGGGACATTGAGCACACGGGCGGCGAACGATCCGATGCTGTCGGGGTCGGCCGACCATTTGGAAAAGGCAACCGAGCGCTTCCTCAACGGCTTCGGCGATCTGAGGGCTGAGCAGGCGACGATCAATAAGACCTATGAGGACAAGGTGCTTAGGCCGGCGCGCGAAATCGCCGGGCTGTACGCAATCATCGACGGCGCCATCGGGAACCGGGACGCGCTGATCCGGCCGGCACTCGGCAAATCGCGCGAAGCGTTCACCGCGCTGCTGGTGGCCGCCAACTCCTACTATCTCTCCCTGGCCTCCGATGCCGCCAAGGAAGCGCAGGTGAATATCGAGACCATCGAAAAGACCATACCCGTCATGATCGATCTGGCGGAAAATGACCTGCAACGCGCGGCGCTGCTCAAATTGGGTGAACGCGCTGCGGCGCTGCGGGAGGGTCTCGACACGCTTGCCAAGCAGTTCGCGCGGCGGACGGAACTCTTGAACAGAGCGGTCGACGCCAATCAGGCCGCGATGATCGCGACCATCGACAAACTGTCATTGCAAATGCGAAAGCGCGAACAGGAAGCGCAATCCCGTTTCGATCACACCTTGTCGGATATCTTCCAGAAGATCGCGATTATCGCGGTGGTCTTCATGGTGGCGATTGTTGTTGCCGGGATCCTGGTGGCCTTGAGCATCCGCAGGCCGCTGCAGGAACTGATGACCGCGATGCAGGCGATCACGTCCGGCGACTACGATCGCAAGGTGCAGGGAACGCAGGCGAAGGACGAAATTGGCGCGATGGCACGGGCGGTCGAGGTGTTCCGCGACAACGCGATTGCCAAACGGCAGGCGGAGGAGGATCTGCTGGCCTCGAAAGAGCGGGCCGAGACCGCCTTGGCCGAATTGCGCGCGGCGCAGCGTGATCTTGTCGATGCCGAACGGCTTGCCGCGCTTGGCGGGCTGGTGGCCGGCGTGGCGCATGAAGTCAACAATCCGATCGGCATCAGCCTGACAGTGGCGTCGAGCCTGGCCAGCCGCTGCGCGGCGTTCGATTCGGAATTGGAATCGAAGACGCCGATGCGGCGCTCGCGCCTGGAAGAATTCGTGGATGGCAATCGCGATGCTGCCCAGCAACTGGTCGCCAATCTGCACCGGGCCGGCGAGTTGATCCAGTCGTTCAAACAGGTCGCCGTCGACCGGTCGCACGCCGAGAGGCGGGAGTTCGATCTGGGCGAGGCAACCGAGCAGATCATCGCCAGTCTGCGACCGGTGCTGCGAAAGTCAGACATTTCGCAAGCGGTCGACATTCCTCCCGGATTTACACTCGACAGCTATCCGGGCTCCTACGGCCAGGTGCTGACCAACCTGTTTCTCAACGCCGCGACGCATGCCTTTTCGGAAGGCGTAGGCGGTACGGTCAAGATTGTCGCCAAGGCGCGCGGCGACCGGGAAATCGAAATCGTGGTCAGCGACGACGGAGCCGGCATGACGGCAGAGGTGCTGCGGCAGGCCTTCGACCCGTTCTTCACGACAAAGCGCGGGCAGGGCGGCACCGGCCTCGGCCTCCACATCGTGTATAATCTGGTTACTCAGCAACTTGGCGGACGGCTTGCGCTGGATTCCAAACCCGGACAAGGCACGACCCTGCTGATGACATTGCCGCGGGTAGCGCCAAAGCAGCCGCGTACCGCGGCCGATACTGCCAGTCATGGACCGACATCATGGGCGAGCCCGACGATTTCCTCAATCTGATCGAAGACAGCGATGGTGTCGCGGCAGCCGGTGACGACGGGCGCTGGAAAGTCGCGGTCATCGACGACGAGCCATCGATCCATGACGGCACGCGGTTCGCGCTTGGCGACTACAGCCTGAACGGTCACGGATTGGAAATCCTGTCGGCCTATTCCGCGGCGGAAGGCCAGGCGCTATTGCGCGCGCATCCGGACATCGCCGTGGTGCTGCTCGACGTCATCATGGAGACCGACCATGCCGGATTGGACCTGGTCGAGTTCATCCGCAACGACCTGAAGAACGAAACCGTCCGCGTCATTCTACGCACGGGCCAGCCTGGCCAGGCGCCGGAGCGGCGCGTCATCGTCGACTACGACATCAATGACTACAAGGAGAAGACCGAACTCACCGCCGACAAATTGTTCACCTCGATGACGGCGGCGCTGCGCAGCTATCAGCAGTTGCAGCGGATGGTGGAGACCAGGCGCGGCCTGGAAATCATCATCGATGCCGCTTCGACGCTCTACGACTTCAAGTCGATGCAGCGGCTGGCGGAAGGCGTGCTGACCCAGATCGCATCTTTGCTGAACGTGCCCTGCGCCGGAATTCTGGTGCTGCGTGACAATGGCGAGGCGACCGGCCGCTATTCGGTGCTGGCGGGGTCCGGCGTCTACAGCCGCTTTATCGGCGTGCAGGAGGCGGACGCGCTTGACGACCCGCTGCGGCAGATGGTCGATGCCGCGTTCCGCCGGCGCGAGAATGAATTCATGGGCCAGCGGTCGGTGCTCTATATCCGCACCGGCAGCGGCCGCGAACTGGTCGTGCTGCTGGAGGCCGCCAAGCAATTGTCGCAAACCGACCGGGCATTGGTGGAAATCTTCGGCGGCCGGCTGTCGATCGCGTTCGACAATGTCATCCTCTACGAGCAATTGCAGGAGGCCAACGCGCGGTTGGAAGAGCGCGTTATCCAGCGCACGCGGCAGCTGAGCGCGGCCAACGACCGGCTGGCGGCGCAATGGCAGCGGTTGCAGCGTGCCAATACCTTCAAGAGCGAAATTCTCGGCGCGGTTGCGCATGATCTGAAAAACCCACTCGGCGTCATCCTGGGCCGCACCGAAATGCTGACCGACATGATGGGCCATGCGCCGCCGTCGCTGGAGAACATGCAGGCGCAGATCGAGCATATCCGCGATGCGGCGCGGCGCCTTACCTCCATGGTCGACAATCTGATGTCGGACGCCATGGCGGATGCGCTCGACATCACCATCCGGCGCGAACCGGTCGACCTGTCGGCGCTGGTGCAGGAAGTTGCCGCCGCCAATCTGCCGCTCGCCGACCGCAAGGATCAAGCGATCATCGTCACGGCGCCGCCCGATCACACCGCGATGTGCGATTCCGACCGGCTGCGCGAGGCCGTCGATAATCTGGTTAGCAATGCGATTAAATACAGTCCGCTGGGCGAGAAGATCGAAGTGGCGGTTGCGCGATCCAAAGGCGGTTTGCAGATCCGCGTGCGCGACCATGGCGCGGGGCTGTCGGAGGAAGATCTGTCGCGGCTGTTCGGGCGGTTCCAGCGGCTGTCGGCAAAGCCCACGGCGGGGGAAAGCTCGACCGGGCTGGGGCTCTCGATCGCCAAGCGCATCGTGGAACTGCATGGCGGTACCATCGCGGGCGAAAGCGCCGGGCCGGGGAAGGGCACCACCTTCACCATCACGCTGCCGGGCGCCTGACCGCCGGCGTAATGTCGACCGAATCGGCGGGGGCGGTGGGCGCCGAATGTTTCGTCGCGGCTAAGACGACGAAACATTCGGGCATGCAAGCGAAACCTCTTTTCGCGTTCCGCGGCGAATTCCTGAAACGGTAAGCGGCTATCGGTGGCGTGCTCGCGATCCGAGAGTGGGCGCGCGAACGGTGAGGGAAGTCATGCAGATCGGGCTCGTCATGTCCCAAGGTGCCGCCATGAGCCGCTACGTTCCGGTGCCAGAATTCTCCGATGAGGACCTGATCGAGCAGATCGCCGAGGGCGACTACGGCGCCATGCGGGTGTTCTATGCGCGCCACGATGTGAAGGTCTTCCGCTTCATCCTGCGGATGGTCGGACGCGAGGCGATTGCCGAGGAACTGGTGAGCGAAGTTTTCCTGGAGGCCTGGCGGCAGGCGGACCGCTTCGCCGGCCGCTCGCAGGTCTCGACCTGGCTGTTGGCGATCGCGCGCTACAAGGCGATCAGCGTGCTGCGCGCGCGTCACGAAATCGATATTGACGACAGCGTGCTGAACATGATTGAAGATCCGCAGGACAATCCGGAAATCCAACTGGCGAAAAGCGACCGCACTGCCGTCGTGCAGCAATGTCTCGCCAGGCTGGTGCCGGCGCATCGCGAGATTATCGACCTTGTTTATTATCACGAGAGGTCGGTGAAAGAGGCGAGCGACATCGTCGGCATCCCGGAGAGCACGGTGAAGACGCGGATGTTCTATGCCCGCAAGCGGCTCGGCGAATTGCTGAGCGAAGCCGGCGTTGACCGTCTCGCGGCCTAGAGCGCTTTCAATTCAAGGAGAATCACTAAAGCGCTCAATCTACCTGTTTTGTCGCATTTCCGGACGGTGAACCGGTTTCCACTTCGCCTTGAAATGCTCTAGCCGTTCGCAACGCAATCCAAAAAAACAGAACACGTTACGTGGCGACGCTTCCCGCGCGGCGGCGCGCTGGCGCCGCCGTTGTGTCACCGGCAAGCGCGCGGCGCGCCAGCATATGGGCGCGTGGGTGGTTGACCGCGTCAACCGCCAGCAGCCTGTCGCCGGCGTAATAGGAGAGTGCGAAGCTCGCTTCGCCGTTGGCCTCCGTGGTGAAGCGGTCGTAGCCCTGTGACAGGCCGGCGATCTGCAATTTCACGTCGTATTGGTCGGACCAGAACCACGGCACCGGGTCGTAGTCTTGGCGCTCGCCGAGCATGGCGAGTGCGGCGGCCTTGGCCTGATCGATCGCGTTCTGCACGCTTTCAAGCCGGATGGCGCGGCCGTAGCGGCGGCTCGGAAAGCGGGTGCAATCCCCCGCGGCGAAGATGTCCGGCACAGAAGTTCTTGCAGAACTATCGACGACGATGCCGTCGTTGACGGCAAGCCCGGCGGCCCGCGCCAGGTCGTCATTGGGCTCGGCCCCGATCGCGACCAGCACCAGATCGGCAGGAATCATCGTGCCGTCGGCCAGCAACACGCCACTCACCCGCTCGCCGCCGGTCAGTTCATCGATCCTGACGCCAATGCGCAGATCGACGCCGCGGCCGCGATGCAGGTCTTCGAAGTGCAGCGACATCGGCTCGGCGACGACCCGCGCCAGCACGCGGTCCTGGCCTTCCAGCACGGTGACGCGATGGCCGCGGGTGCAGGCCACCGCGGCGACTTCCAGACCGATATAGCCGCCGCCGATCACGACGATCCGTTCGGCCTGCGCCATTTGCGCGCGGATGGCGTCGACATCGGCAATGTTGCGCAGAGTAACGACACCGGCGAGCGATGCACCGGTCAGCGGCAGGCGGCGCGGTCGCGCGCCGGTCGCGATCAGCAACTGGCTATAAGGCAGGCTCGCGCCGCCTTCGAGCAGCACGCGGTGCGCCTTCGGATCAATGGCATCAACCCGGGTCGCAAGTTTCAGGTCGACGCCACTGCCGGCATAGAAGTCTTCCGCCTTGAGCCGCAACGATTCGGCGTCGGCTTCGCCAGCGAGATATTTCTTTGACAAAGGCGGGCGCTGATAGGGCGGGTGGCTTTCCTCGCCGACCAGCACGATCGGCCGATTATGGCCGGCGCCGCGCAAGGTCTCTACCGCCTTGGCCGCAGCCTGGCCGGCGCCGATGATGAGGATCGGTTCAGGCATTCCCGGACGTGCTCAACAACATTTCATTCTGCAGCATAGCCTGTCATTCCAATCCGTCACCCTGAGGTGGCAGCGCCACAAGTCTGCCTTGGCAGACTTGCGCGATCTCTAGTCCAATCTCGGGCAAGCCCGAGATTGATGCGCGGCCTTCGAAGGGCGACGGCCACCCAAATGGATTCGTGTTCACTCGTGTCATCAATTCTCTGCCTCAAATTGGCCAGAGATCGGGGGCCGTGAATTCTTCGAGGCTCGCTTCGCTCGCACCTCAGGATGACGGCGATCGTTAATATCCGAGGCTTCGAACAGGACTTACTGAGTACAATTTGATTCCCAAGTGTTTAAGCATATCGGACAAAACATTCAAATTCACCCCTCCCCGCCACGCGCTTCGCGAGCAGGGGGAGGGGAGCCGGGCGCCGGAGGATGTGGCTTATCGTGCGCCCTTGCAAAGGAGAGCCAGAGGACGGGCTACGCCGCCGTTGCCATGGTCCCCGTCGCAGGATAGGGCAGGCCCTCCTCGATCGGCAGGGCCGGATCGCGCGACCATTCGTTCCAGGAGCCGAAATAGAGCATGACATCCTTGACGCCTGCTTCCTTGAGCGCAACCAGCGTGTTGGAGGCACGCGCGCCCTTGAAACAATAGAGCACGACGGGCGTGTCGGTCGTGATGCCGACCGTCGCGCATTCGGCGAGGATTTCCTCGCGCGACTTAAACATCGGGCCGGCCGGCGTCGGCTTCATCATGCGATACCACTCGATCCAGACCGCGCCTGGAATGCGGCCCTTGCGCGGGCAGTAATCCTTGCCGTAGGGCGAGGAGGATTCCGCGATCCATTCGTCGGCGTCACGGGTGTCGAGCTTGGCGATCTTGGGGTCGGCGACCGCCTTCTTCATGGTTTCCAGATCGATCAGGATTTCATTGCCGTCCCTTGCGGGGAACGCGGCCGGCGTCACCACGGGGGTTTCCGTCGAGGCCGGAAGACCTTCGGCGGTCCAGGCGTTGTAGCCGCCGTGCAGGATTTTGACTTTCGGATAGCCGAGATGCTTGAGCAGGACATAGCCGCGGCATGATTGGCCGAAACCGGAACTCATCGACTGCTCATAGACGACCGCCGTTTCCTCGCCCGACAGGCCGGCGGCGCTGAAATCCTTAACGAACAGCTCTTTCAGTGCGGCGAAACCTTCCGGCGTCGAGGTCGCCAGGTAGGTGAAAATATCGTGCACGTTGACGGCACCGGGGATATGCCCGGCGGCGTAAGCGTCAGGTGCGCGGGTATCGATAATTACGAGCTTCTCCGATTTTATGAGGTCCGACAGTTCAGCGGGTGTCACCAGTACCTTTTCGCCCATAGCTCACTCCTGTTGAAATACGAGGCCAAACGGCTCCTTCGTGACGTCTCTCTCCCGGGATGCGTGGCCCTCAAAGGCGGGCGAAGTCTTGATCTTGTTGGTGTCGTTTGTTGTTGTCGAAAAACGTGGGCCGCGAGGGCGGCAAAATCACGAATTCAGATCTGAAAGCATCTTGCGCAATTGTTTGGTGGCTGGCGTGACGATGGCGACGAAGTAGGCTTCGCGCAACCGGCGCTGCGCCGCGCCTTCGGCGACATAGCCGCGGGCGCCGCAATGGAGCATGGCGTTGTGCGCTGCGCGAACCGAGGCTTCGCCCGCTATCAGCCGAGCCTTGATGACCCGCCGCCAATAATCCTTGTCGGTCTCGAATGGCGTGGCCGACAACAGCGCGACTTCGTCGCTCATCGCGGCAAGCTGTTCTTCGAAATGTTCCGGCTGCTCTTCGAGATAGCAATTCACATGGCCGAGCTGGCGGCTCATCTGCTTCATCAGGTCGATGCAGGACCGGATCATGCCGAACGCCATGCCGGCCTGCAGCAGGATGAAGCCGGACCGGATGCGCGGTATGAAGGAATTGATTGGATCGGCGAGCACCATCGCGTCCGGAACAAAGGCGTCGCGCAATTGCGCGCTGTAGGTGCGCGTGCCTTCCAACGCGACGAAGTGGTCGTTCTGCGCGATGGTGACACCGGGGCCGTCGCAGGCAATCACTGCCATGACGCGATGGGCCGGATTGTCCTCAAGTTCAAAAATCGCCCCGAAATAATGATCCGGGCCGAGATTAGACACCCACGGCAGTACGCCCTTGACGGTAAGGCCGCCATCGACGCGCCTGGCCTTGAGCTTCAGCCGCTCGATGCCGAACAGCGATTTCATCGGATTGGAGAGGCCCGTGCCGCCAAGCGCTTCGCCGGTCGCGACCCGCTCGCCGAGGGTCTGCTTCAAGCCGTCATTCGACGACGTGTAGATGTACCAGCCGAGCGCGTCCTGGCACCACATGCAGAACGATGTCGACAAGCAGTGCTCGCCGGCGATCGCCATCGCCTCGATCGCGGTCGACAGATTGGTGTCCCGTGCGTCGCTGTAGCCGGGCAGGTGGGTGCCGTAGGCGCCGGCCTGGCCGTAGGCGCGCATGACCTGTTCCGGATAGACGCCGTCGCGATCGATGGCCTGAACCATCGGCGCCAGGTCGCGTTGGGTTATGGCGCGGATCGCCGCGAGGTCGGCACCGGCGGCTTCCGCCGGTGGTTCCTTGATTGCAAGCATCGTCATGATCAAAGTCTCCGGAACACGGGGAGTGGCGGCCGCCGGGCTGGCAGCCGCCTGGTTACAACTTCATCAGACCGGGCCGACTTCCAGATTGACCGGCCGGGTGAAGGTGTTGGCGACCGGTGACCATTTCTTCACGTGATTGATCAGGGCGTCGATCTCGGATTGCGGCGCATCGGCTTCCAGCGTGACCTTGACGCGCACGTCGGTGAAACCGACCGGCTTGTCGCTCTGGTCGCCAGTACCCCACACCGCGGTGATGTTGAGATCGCCTTCCAGCTCAAGCTCAAGCTTGGTGATGGTCATGCCGCGATGGATCGCGTTGGCATGCAGGCCGACCGCGAGGCAGGAGCCGAGCGCGGCGAGCGAGGCTTCCGACGGATTGGGAGCGGTGTCGTCACCCAACAGCGCCGGCGGCTCGTCGACGATATAGGCTGGCAGAGACCGGATGTAGTTGGCGTGGCGGAAGCGGCCTTCGGCGACGGTCTTGCACTTGAGGGTCTTGATCGCTTGCGGATTGGCCTTTCCGGCCGCGATCAGCTTTTCCAGGCCGCCCTTGTCGATCGGTTCGAGGCAGCCGGTCAGGGCGGTCGCGAGTTCAGGCTTGTTCATGGGAGTCTCCTTTCGCTCTTTGCTGTTGACGTTTGCTCGAGCCGACCCGGCCGAGACTTGGGGTTGAAGGGTGTTGCGTTGCTCATGCCGTCTACTCCTCGCGCAGCCAGCTCAGATGGGCGATGAGCTGTTGGCAGATGAGATCCAGCGTGAAGCCGATGATGCCGATGATGACCACGGTTGCGGCGAGCCGGTCGTATTCCAGCGTGTCACGGGCATCGTTGATGGCGTAGCCAAGGCCGGACGTAACGCCGAGGAATTCCGCCGGCACCAGCACGATCCAGGCAACGCCGAGCGCCAGCCGGATGCCGGTCAAGGTATCCTGGGCAATCGCCGGTCCGATGATGACGAACAGCATGTGCCAGGGCCGTGCGCCCAGATTGCGCGCGACCTTGAACCACGCGGGATCGATGCGCCGCACGCCATGCGCGGTCGAGAACAGCACCGGCCATACGGCCGCGACCGCGACCAGGAAGATGATGGCGGCATCCCAGGTCGGGAACGCCATGACCGCGATCGGCATCCAGGCGAGCGGCGAAATCATCCGCAGAAACTGAAACGGCATCGAACTGGTCTCGCGCACCGCGCGCGAGCGGCCAACGAGAATGCCAAACGGGATGCCGATGACGATCGCCCAGAACAGGCCGGCACCGATCCGCCCCAGGCTCGGGATCGTCATGCGGGTGGCTTCGCCCGATGCCACCATCTCGACCAGACGCGACAAGGCCGGCGCCGGGGCGAAGTCGGCAAAGCTTGCGGTCGCGGGATTGGTGGCGACCAGATAGCCGCCGAACCACCAGACCGCGAGCAGGATCACCATGCCGAGCACGGCAAAGCCGGCGCTGCGCAGAAAGCCTTTCAGGCGCAGGGTCGCGGCACTGTCGAGCGGTGCCGCGTCTTGCGCCTGATCGATGGTGAGTTCGAGGCTCACAGTTCCAGCACCTCTTCGCGATTGAACGGATCGCTCGGATTGACGCTGGGGTCGTTCTTCCAGTCCGGATATTTGGTCATGGCGTTGCGGACGAATTTGTAGTTCACGAGGTCCTTGGCCACGAAGTCGGGGTCGAGCTTGGACAGGAATGTGGTGTCGCCGCCGACCACGGTCTCGTTCATGGCCTTGACGATCAGTTTGGTGGCGGAGGGATAAGGCCAGGGCTGGAAGTCGATGCGGCCGTTGTGCCATTGCGGATGACTGATGGCCTTGCTCGCGCCGTAGGTCTTTTCGTCGTACAGCGTCATGGCGCGTTCGACGACCGGAGCGGGCAGCGGCAGATAGCCCTTGCCGTCCTTCGACATCAGATGCGCGACTTCCTTCTTGTTGTTGGACGCGTAGATCTGCGCGCGCACCAGCGCGTTCATGACCTTCTGCGTCCATTCCGGCTTCTTGTTGGTGACCTCCTCGTGCATGCACAGCACGCAACAGGGATGGTTCTTCCAGATGTCGCCGGTGAAGCGCAGCATGCGCGCGCCGACCTTGATTTCGCCGAGCGCATTGAACGGTTCGGCGACGATATAACCGTCGATCTTGCGGGCGGCGAGGGCGGCCGGCATTTCCGGCGGCGGCAGGACCTGCAGGTTGCACTCGTCAGCTGCGAGCTTTTCGCCCTGCGACTTGATCACCGCCTTGATGCCGGATTGGCGCAAGCCGTATTGCAGGACGATGTTGTGCATCGAGTACCAGAACGGTACCGCGATCTGCTTGCCGCCGAGATCGGCGAAGGAATGAATGTCGGTGTGCTTGCCGACCACGACGCCGGAGCCGTTGGTGTGGGCCCAGGCCATGATCTTGACCGGGAAATTGTTGTTGTAGCGCATCCACACCGGGATCGGTTTGAGGAAGTGCACCACGTTGACCTTGCCGGAGGCGAAGGCCTCGACCAGCGGCGACCAGCCGCGGATCAGGGTCGGGCGTTCGGCCTTGAGGCCCTCGTCTTCGAAGTAGCCCATGCCGTGCGCGACCAAGAGCGCGGTCGCATCGGTGATCGGCAGATAGCCGATGCGCACCACGTCGTCGTCGGCGGCATTGGCAGCGGACGTGAAGTTGCCGAGCAGGGGTGCGAGTGCGGCGGCCATGCCGCCGGCGGCCAGCATGTCGAGGGTCTGGCGGCGGGTGACGGCGAGGCGGAAGCGGTCGTCCTCGGTATAGACTTCCTCGGTCTCGTCGATTTCGCGGTCCAGGATGTTCTTCATTGGAGTTCTCCTGTGAGGATTCAGATCAAGGCGTTGTTTGGTGGCGAGGTTCTTCGGTACTTTCGCTGCTCGGGCGTTGTTCGGGGCGCGTGCGTCATCGGCCGCCTCCGGCGACGACCCGCAATGGCGCGGGCTCGGAGTTGTCGGCGTCTGCGCGAGGAGCGGCGTCTTCGTCGACGGTGCGTTCGAAAACCTTTTGCAAATCGGCCTGAACGGCCTGCGCGGCGCCGCCGCGCTTGTCGCGTTCGCCGGAATCGAGGCCAATCGGCACGATTTCGGCGATACGGCCGGGATTGGCGGTCATCACGATGGCGCGGTCGGCCATTGCTACGGCCTCACCGATGTCATGACTGACGATCACCAGCGTGATGCCGAGATCGGCGACGATTCTGCGGACATCGCGCTGCAACGCCCGCCGCGTTACCGCGTCCAAGCCGAGAACGGCTCATCCAGCAGCAAAACTTCGGGCCGCACCGCCAACGATCGCGCCAAAGCAACGCGCTGCTGTTGGCCGCCGGAGAGATCCTGAACATTGCGGTTCGCGTAGTCGCTCAATTCAACGAGCCCGAGCAACTCCTTGACGCGTCCGGGAATTTCCTTGCGGCGACCGGCGAAGCGCAGGCCGAGGCCGACGTTCTGCGACACCGTCATCCACGGATAGAGATGCGGCTGCTGAAACATCACGATCCAGCGCGGGGAGGGGCCGTCAACTCGTTTGCCGTCGATGTAGACATCGCCAACCGTCGGCATCGTCAATCCGGCCATCAGGTGCAGCAAGGTCGACTTGCCGCAACCGGAGCGCCCGACCAGCGCCACCGACTCACAGGGCTGCACCTCGAACGTCACATTCTCCAGCGCGAGGCCGGATGCGCGGCGATACCGATGCGATATGCCGGTGACGGCGACGTGGGCTCCAGGTTTCAGGGGCACTTGGGTCTCGCTGCCTTTTATGATGTCGCCGGTGACAATGGACGAGACGATCTGATAGAGACCGACCGTTCTGTTCAGTCACTTGCATGATGCGTGCCAAGACCGCAGTGCACCATCCAAGCTATTGAATTGACGGCGCTATTGTCTCGATGTGTCACGTGGTCGCGATGTGCCTTCCAGCAGGAATGGCGCGAGCTGAGGCGTAATTTTGATGCAGCTGCCTGAATGCCATGCAGCCGATGGTGGCGCGGCTTTTGTTCAAGGCGCTAATTCAACGAGAAGCGCAGTCTTGCTCACGGCACGGCAATTGCCTATGAATTGAACATGTGAACCGATCGGTTCACCGCTCCAAAGTGAGCAAAACTACGAGAGTTGTTTGATGCACCCCCTGTTGCCATCGATTCCAGCCAACGGTACGCGCCGCCGCCGGCGCGTGACCGCCAAGACCAAACGGTCGATGGAGCCCGATCCGCGTGCACGGTTGATCAAGGCGGGGGCCGAGTTGTTTTGCCGCTACGGAATCAACGCAACCGGCGTCGACGCCGTGGTGAATGAAGCGGGAACCGCGAAAGCAACGCTGTACAAGATTTTTGGCTCCAAGGAAGGGCTGGTCGAAGCGGTGCTGGAAGCGGAAGGCGAAGTCTGGCGCACTTGGTTCATTCAGGAAATCGACGCCATGACCTGCTCGGAAGCGCAAAAGCTCGTCCGGCTGTTCGATATCCTCAAGGCGTGGTTCAGCGATCAGAGCTTCTATGGCTGTCCGTTCATCAATGCCGTCGGCGAGCACGACAAGTCGGACGACCGCATTCGCAATGTTGCCTTGCGCCACAAAGGCGTTGTCATGCAAAAGATCAAGGAGCTGGCGACGGCCGCAGGTGCCTCAGACCCGGAAGGTCTGACCCACGAGCTTGCCTTGCTGATCGACGGTGCAATCGTTGCGACCCTGATAACGTCCGATCCGGCCATGGCCGACACCGCGAAGCGGGCGGCGGAACGTATCGTTTTTTCGGAAATCGGTGCCGCGGCCTGATCTTGTATTTGTTGTCAAGCCAACAAAACAATGGCTTCAAAGTGCTGGCGGCAAGGCCGGCGGCGAACGGCTCGCCGCCAGGCTCGAAGTCGTTTGTCGGGTGTTACCACTGATTGTACGGCAGGAACTTGCCGGACATGGTGACTTGAACCCGGTCACCCTTCGGATTCGGAATCTTTTCAATCTTCAGGTCGAAGTCGATGGCGCTCATGATGCCATCGCCGAATTTCTCGTGGATGATTTCCTTGATGGTGTCGCCATAGACGTAGGTGATTTCGAAGAAACGATAGATCAGCGGATCCTTGGAGACGGTCTCGGCTTCCTGCCCCTTCTTCGGCGGCAGTTGCAGCGCAATCTCCACGTCCTTGGCGCGATTGCCGAGAGTCAGAAACTCGGCAACCTTCTTGGCAGCCGCGGCCGGCAAGGTGTTCTGCCCGAGGCAGGCCGAAACCACGAACACTTCCGACATGCCGGCGGCTTCCGAGATTTGAGTCCAGGTTGTTCCCATGGCGAATTTTGCCGCCATGATGAGTTCGGTCATTTCCAGTTTGGATATCAGTGCAGCGGGGCCGCCGCCGGTCGCCGACATGGCTGTGACTGTTGACATTTCAGTACTCCTTTCCCGGTTTTGCTTCGTCAGTTCGCATGTTTTTTCAATTGCCGCACTCAATTACGGCTTTCATCCGTGTGCCGGGGCTTTGAACGGCTTCGTAAATTTGCAACGCATCAGGTCTTTGTAACGTTCTGTCCAGTGGAAGCACGCCGCAGCGCTGCCACGTCGTGCTTTGTCACCGATGCCACAGACTTGTGGATGCGGAATTCGCACCGTAAACCTGCAAGAAACACCGCGATGACCGTTTCCACGTCCGGACACTCGGTTTCGCCACAGGTGATCTCGGCGACAAAGATGCTGTCATCGGCTTCCAGGCCGAAATGCCGACGCACTTCGTCCTTCACGGCGCGTGTCTGTGCCGCGCGGTCGCTGGTGGACTGTATCGGCCCAAGATTCAGCAGTGACATCATGGCAACCTACCGAATGTTAAGATCGTCCGGAACGTCAACGATAATCGCAGTACCCGCGGCGGTGCCGGCGATCAGGCGGCAACCGTCCGGCGCCCACGCCAAGCCGGTGATGGCGTCGCTTTGGCTCGCGCGCGCAAGCAATGCTTCGCCTTTGACGACGCCGCCGAGCAGCAGGCTTCCGGTCGAATAGCCGCCGGCGACCAGCGCGCGAACAGGGTTCGCGGCGACCGCGGTGACCAGGCCGTTATAAACGTAGCCAATTTCGATTGGCGGCTTGCCGGCCGGCCCGGCATCGGCGAATGACCAGGCGGTGATGACGTCGGCGCCGGTGCAGATCAGGAACGGACCGTCGGTCAGCCAGCCCAGGCCGTGGATCTTGTGCGGATAGCCGCCCATGCGCAGATCCTGCAACGTGACCAGATCCCAGACATGCAACTCGCGTTCCTGGGTTGCCGAGACCACGTAACGTCCATCCGGCGACCAGCTGACGCCGATATGGGAGCCCTTCCACTCGAGGCGGAGGTCCTGTTCGCCTTTGTCGACCGACAGGATCGAGATGCCGTCGACATGCGCGGCAGCGATGCGTCGCCCTTCCGGGATCGAAGCTCAGGCCGGATATCGTGCTCGGGAAAGTCGCTGAAGGCACATTGAGTCTGTCCGTCCTGATCCGACGACGATCAGGCTGCGTTCGGCTGCGGCCGCAATTCGACCTGCCTTGTCGTGGACCGCGAGTGCGTTGACCCAACGGCCAGCAAAATCGATCACCGGCAGCGCGGCCTCAAGCGTTGGCAGATGGCGGAAGACCTTGCCGTCCTGTCCCGCGCTGACCAAGCCATCCAGAAAGGACTTGAGCGCGGTGGCCGCGCCAGTGTGGCGCACGGCGACCGTGTCGGCGCCGCCGAAAGCCGGCTTGCCGTCCGCGTCGCCGATCTCGCAGACACGAACGGTCCCATCGCCGAGCGCGAATGCCGCGCGCCGCGCCGTCAGGCGATGACTGCTGCGGCGGTGATGTTGGCCGGCAGTTGCTGCTCCGTGCAGTTCCAGCAGCGGAGACACCACCCGGGCGCCGATGTCAAAGTTATCGGTTTCAGCCAGGGTCATGATGCAACGCAGGCTCTGAATGCGCTTTGCAACTCATTGGCGTCGAGATTGCGGCCGATGAAGACAAGGCGGCTTGATCGCTGTTCCCCGGCTTCCCATGCCGGACCCCAGTCACTATCCATCACCATATGGATGCCTTGGAAGACGTAGCGGCGTTCCTGGCCTTTGAGCGAGAGGATTCCCTTGCTGCGCAGAATGTCGGTTCCGCGCCGCATGATGAATTCGCGCATCCAGGCGGAGAATTTTTCCGGCGTCGAGCGGCTGCTCCGCAGACAGCGAGATCGAGACGATGCTGTCGTCATGCTCGTGGTCGGCCGGGTCTTCTTCAAGAAATCCCGGCTCGACCTCGAGCAGCCGTTTGAGGTCGAAGGAGCCGCGATCGAGCACCTGATCGAGCGGTACGGTCGCCTTTACCGCATGGAGAATGCGCGCGAATTTGTTGAGCGCGCGGATTTTGGCTTCGATCTTCGCAACGTTTCGCCGCGTCGACCAGATCGGTCTTGTTGACGACGATGACGTCGGCGAAGGCGATCTGCTCCTCGGCTTCGTGCGCGCTGTCGACCTGGTCGAGAAAATGGTGCGCGTCGACCATGGTCACGACCGAATTCGAGCGCGACGCGGTCGCGCAGGTCGTCGTCGACAAAGAAGGTCTGAATGACCGGCGCCGGATCGGCAAGGCCGGTGGTTTCGATCAGCACGCCGTCGAAACCTTCGGCGCGCTTCAGCAGGCCGCTGATGATGCGGATCAGGTCGCCGCGCACCGTGCAGCAGATGCAGCCGTTGTTCATCTCGAAGATTTCTTCGTTGGCGCCGATGACAAGATCGTTGTCGATGCCGATCTCGCCGAACTCGTTGACGATCACGGCGAAGCGCTTGCCGTGATTGGTCGTCAGGATCCGGTTGAGCAGCGTCGTCTTTCCGGCGCCGAGATAGCCGGTCAGCAGCGTCACCGGAACTTTGGTGGTATCGAGCATCGGACTATGACCTCACGCGTTTCGTCGCCACCGTCCATGATCTGGCCGCGGGCGGCGGTGTCGCGCCCGCGGCAGTTTGCAGTGGCTCAGACGGCCAAACGCCATGGTGCTGACGGCGACCATGCGCGACGCCGACCATGGCGCCGCCGGCGACGCGCGTGCTGGCGTTGGCCAGCGTCTGCCGCGCGTCTGCAGCAGCTCGAACACCGACGCCGCGGCGAACGCGATCACGAACTGGATGAGGGCAAAGCCGGCGAGGTAGGCGTAGAGCGGGGTCGGCTCGGCGCCGAAGATGCTTTCGGCATAGGCATAGCCGTGGAAGATGCCGGCCAGCGGCGACCAGCCCCGCCGTCAGCGCGACCGGGCCGCGCCAGTTGCCGATGACGGCAACCGCCATCAGCAGGACGCTGACGACGATGGCCGCTTCGGCGAACGGGATGTTCAGGCCGAAGAGATGCAGCGCTGCGCCGCCCCAGGTGCCGAGGATGAAAGCGGCCGGCAGCAGCAGCTTGCGTCCGAGGATGCCCGCCAGCAGGCCGACGCCGATGATGAACAGGAAATGGTCGACGCCGATGATCGGATGGCCGATCCCTGACAAAAAGCCCTGCGCGAAGTGTGCTCGGCATGTTGCCGCCCATGACGTGATGGGCGAATGCCGGCATGCGATGAGGCGGTCAGGTTGCTGCGACTGCGTGCCATCCAGCTGATTGTTCGTCGTGATAGTCATGCTTCGTGACTCCTTTCTGTCTCTACGGCTCTCGCGTGAGTTTCAGCAACGCCGGCGTCTCCTCAAGTGGCTCTGACCGCACTGCCTTGATCGATGACACGTCTCCTGTCTGATTGTCTCGCCTCACGAAACCTTGCGCTTTTCCGGCACTGCGACCTCGTGTTCTGATCCTCCGCGCTTGGGCGCACGACCGGCGGATGCTTCGGGTCATAGAAGATGCCGCCGTAATCTCCTGCTGGAAGGTCTACGGAGCGGTTGACCAGAAATTCGATCAGGTGATTGCGGATCGGGTAGTAGTTCGGGTGCTTGTGCATGTCGTGGCGCGAGCGATCGCGCGGCAGCGTGTTCTCCACGATCTCGCAGATGCGCGCATGCGGCCCATTGGTCATCAGGACGATGCGGTCGGCGAGCAGGATCGCCTCGTCGATATCGTGGGTGATCATGAAGCAGGTCTGCCGCGTCCTGGCGCAGATCGCCAGCAGCTCTTCCTGCAGGCTGCCGCGGGTGAGCGCGTCGAGCGCGGAGAACGGCTCGTCCATCAGCAGGATCTTCGGCTCGATCGAGAACGCGCGCGCGATGCCGACGCGCTGCTTCATGCCGCCGGACAACTGCGAGGGCTTCTTGTCCTCGAGCCCGGTCAGGTGAACGAGGTCGATGAATTTCTGGCAATGCTCGCGGACCTGGGCCTTCGACCATTTCGCGCCAGCGGGATTCCACCGCAAAGGCGATGTTGCCGATCAGGCCGTCATCCACGGCATCAGCGCGTGATGCTGGAAGATCACCGCGCGGTCGAGGCTGGTGCCGGAGACTTCACGTCCGTCGACGATCACGCCGCCGTCGCTGGCGCTTGTCGAGGCCGGCGAGGATGTTGAGCAGCGTGGTCTTGCCGCAGCCGGAATGGCCGATCAGGCAGACGAATTCGCCTTCCTCGACGCCGAACCACAGGTCGCCGAAGACTTCGGTCTCGCTTTTGCCGTCCGGGCGTCGGGAAGCGTTTGGAAAGCCCCTCGACCGAGATCAGATATTTCGTGTCATGCGGTACCTGCCTCGCCGGATTTGGAGTCGGTCATCGTCGTGCTTGCCTTATTCGGCATAGGCCACCAGATGCGAAGCGCGTGCCAGGATCTGATCGAGCACCATCCCGATCAGCGCCGATGAAGAAGATGGCGCTGATCACGCCGGTGATCGACAGATTGTTCCATTCGTTCCAGACGAAGTAGCCGATGCCTGTGCCGCCAACGAGCATCTCGGCGGCGACGATGACGAGCCAGGCGATGCCGATGGAAATCCGCATGCCGGTGAGGATGGTCGGCGCGGCAGCCGGCAGGATGACCTTCCAGGCCGTGCGCATCGGACGACACTTCCAGCGTGCGCGCGACGTTGAGCCATTCACGGCGCACGCCGGCGACGCCGAATGCGGTGTTGATCAGCATCGGCCAGACCGAGCAGATGAAGATCACGAAGATCGAGGAGAGGCTGGAATCCTTGATGGTGTAGAGCGCGAGCGGCATCCAGGCGAGCGGCGAAACCGGCTTGAGAATCTGGATGAACGGATCGAGCGCGCTGTGAAACAGCGGCGACATGCCGATCAGAAAGCCGAGCGGAATTGCAACCACTGCGGCGAGCAGAAAGCCGATCGTCACGCGCGAACAGCGAATAGGCGAGTTGGATGCCGATGCCCTTGTCGTTCGGGCCGTTGTCGTAGAAGGGATTGGTGAAGTGGTTCCAGATCGCCTTGCCGACTTCCAGGGGCCCCGGCATGGCCGAGGCCCCCTTCGCTGTGGCGCCCATCAGCTTGGCGTATTCGGGGTCCATGTCGACCGCCGGTCCCGTCTGCGACTGGACGTAGAAATGCCATACCGCCAGGAACAAGCCGAACAGGACGAATGAAAGGATCGATCGCCCGTATCCTGAGTTTCGCATTCATTCATGTGTCTCCCGAATGGCCGAAGCCGTGGTCATTGTCGTCAGGTGCGCTTGATCGCGAAGCTCGTTGACGTACTCTTCGGGCTTGGCCGGATCGAACTCCTTGCCCATGACCATGTGTTTTCCATAGGTCTGCGGTCGGCTGCCGTCTGTCCGCCATGCTCGCCATCACCTGCCTGGCATCGGTCGCCAGGTAGACCTGTTCGGCGATCTGCTTGTAGTTCGAGGTCGCCCTTGACGTAGCCCCAGCGCTTCATCTGCGTGAGGATCCAGACAGCCAACGAATGGTACGGGAACGGATCGAAGTCGATCCGGTCGGGTTCGTTGCGCACCTTGCCGAGACCGTCGGCAAAGCGGCCGGTCAGTACCTGCTCGAGCACCGTCACCGGCTGGTTCAGATAGTTCTTCGGCGCGATCGCCGCGGAGATCTCCTTGCGATTGCGCCTTGTTCGAGGCAAAAGCCGTCGCGTCGAGGATCGACTTGAACAGCGCCAGGAAGGTGTTGGGGTTCTCCTCGATGAACTTCTTGACTTGCGGCGAACGCACAGCACGGATGACCGAGCCAGATTTCCTTGGTCAGCTTGTGGATGAAGCCGACACCGTCATAGACCGCCCGCTGGTTGAACGGGTCGGGCGACAGATAGCCGTCGACATTGTCGGCGCGCAGGTTGGCCACCATTTCCGGCGGCGGCAGCACGCGGATCTGGATGTCCTTGTCGGGATCGAGTCCGGCCTCCGCCACGTAGTAGCGCAGCAGGAAGTTGTGCATCGAATATTCGAACGGCACGGCGAACTTGAAGCCCTTCCACATCTTCGGGTCGTTCTTGTCCTTGTGCTTGTTGTGGAGGGTGATGGCCTGGCCGTTGATGTTCTCGACCGCCGGCATGGTCCAGGGCCGCTGCCATCGATCCGGCGCCGACGGTGATCGCGAGCGGCATCGGCGTCAGCATGTGCGCGGCGTCGTATTCGCCGGACAAGCGACTTGTCGCGGCTGACCGCCCAGCCGGCGGTCTTGATGATGTCGACGTCGAGGCCGTACTTTTTGTAGAAGCCCATCGGGTGGGCCATGATGATCGGCGTCGCGCAGGTGATCGGCACGAAGCCGACATTGAGCTTCTTCTTCTCCAGCGGTCCCTTGGCATCGACGATGGCCGCCTTGACCTTGTCGAGCGGGATGAACTGGGAGATTGCGGCGAGCGCCGTCGTCGAGCCGACCGCGCGCAGGAAGCGCGCGCCGGTTCATGTCGGTGCCGAACAGGCCCTTCATGACGGCGGATTCGACACAACGCGCGAGCACCGCCTCCTGGTCGTCCCAGTCCGGATCGGCATCGGCCGAAGTTGCTGCAACGTCGGCGGTAGCCGGGCGGTCGTCTGTCGCGCGTGAGGCCTGCTCACCGGCGCGTTCATCGAGCCCGGCCGGATTCGAACCTTCAATGCTGAAGAAGCGTGAATTCGGCAAAGCGCGGATCGAGCCGGGCGTGACCCATTCATCAGCGCGAGTTGATGTTCCCGCATCGAGGCATGCAGCCCGCACGGGCAGCCCGTCCAGAGCAATCTGGTTGGGATCGAAGGGATTGCTCAGAGCACCCATGGTTTTGGCACCAAATGTTCGACTGCGCATTTTCATGCCGATCAGGTCCGGGCCGTCATCAGCCCAGATGCCCCCTCGCCGCCATTAGCGCCGAGGGCCGGTTCATGGCCTTGGCCGCCCGCCTTCAGGCGACCCAGGTATCGTCAAGGGACAGCGTGTGAGCGCCTATCCCAGTAGTTCCTTCGCAGCGATGATCGAGCGCGCGACGTCCGGCATCGGAACGTTGCGCTCCATCGATGCCTGTTGCAGTTCCCGAAACGCGTCCTGCTCGGTGATCCGGCGCTGGGTCATCAGGATGCCTTTTGCCCGCTCGATCAGCTTGCGATGCTTTCAAGCTCGCGACGGAGGTCGTCGGCCTGGCGATCGGCGGCCTGCAGACGGGCGAAAGTCGCCAGCGCGCCATGGGCCGCACAGCGAAAGCGGTCGGTGGTTACGCCGATCGGTAAGATGGAGTCCGCGCCGGCCTCGATCGCCAGCGCCACATCACCAGGGGTATCGCATTCCGAAATCAGCATAATGGCTTGCGTCCGGTGCGCCCGTGCGCGGCGGATTTCCTCGCAAGTCTGCGATTCGATGCGAATCGGCATACAAGATCAGCAGCTCGGCGGCGGGCACTTTTGCGCTTGCCTCCAACTCGCTGACACTCGCGATACGAATCCACGACCAAAAATCCCCGATCTTCCAGCATCGAACGCAAAAACCGATGGCGCCCCTGGTCGGCGTCAACGAGCAAGGCGCGAAAACGCTGCGTCTCCTTCAGGCGAACGTCCATCGTTGTCTATGCGTCAACCAACTAACGACATTTTCCCTCTCGTCGTTCGTTTGTGAGCAAGATCGATGCCACTCGTTGCGGCCGGAAAAAGCATGTTTTTCCGCTGCCTGCTCAAACATTGGGCGGTGCTGCTCACGCGAGTGGCGCACATTTCGCGGTCGCGTTCGCCTAAGGAATGAGCAGGGATGGGGCGCCGCAATCATCGCGTTGCTGGCGATATCAGACCCAACAAAAATTTCGGGCATTTTCGTTGCCGCGTTGGATCCGTTGTTCGGCTTGGCCCCGCGCGCTGATCTGACGGTGCGGCGCCGGGCCCACGACGATTCGGGGTCCGGCGCCTTGGCACTATGCGGTTTTAGGCGTTGGTGCCAGCGAACAGATCCTTGCGGATGACCGCATGGACGCCCCAGTTGCCGTCAACAACCTGGGTAATGCCGAAGTCGACGCCGACCGTAATCAGCGAAATGGCTTCGTCTTCGGTCAAGCCCTTGGTCGTCATCAGGAAAAGCCGCATCTTACGAAAGGCGTCGCGCAAGGCGAGATCGACCGACGATTTTGAATAAATCTCGGACTGCGCCTTCGGGCCCAGCTCGGCCAAATAATTGGCGAAACTGAAGCCGTGCACCACCCACTCGTCTTTGGTCTCGAGCATTGGATATTCGAGGTTCTCGAGAGGCGTGCCACCGAGATCGGCCTTCTTGTGCAGGATAAGTTGGAAAGTGCCGGTCAGGGAGCATTCGATCGCGGTGCCGCACAATTCGGAATCGCCCTGCGAGGCATGCGGATCGCCGGCCGACAAGAGCGCCCCCTCGACCGCGACTGGGTAGTACATGGTCGCACCCTTGCCGATGCGCCAATTATCGATATTGCCGCCGGTGTAGCTCGGTGGGATCGAATCGACAATGTCGGCTTCCTTTGGTGCTAGGCCCATGGTGCCGAAATGCGGGCGGATCGGAATCCGCACGCCCTTGAGGACGCCATGGTTTTCCTTGACGAGCGAATGGTCGACCGGCACGCCGGGATAGTCGATGGTCTTATGGACGACACCAAACGGATCAGTCTGCGGCACCCAGCGCATATTGTAGACCGCCTGCGCCCAGTTGCGGCTGCCTGTGGAATCGACCTCGAAAATCGTGATCACCTCACGCGGTTTCGGTTCGGTGAGCAGGTCCTTGTAGTGGAAGCCCCACCACGCAGCGGCGTTGGAACCGAATGATTTTCCGGGATATTTTGGATTCGCCGAGGGCCGCGGTGTCACGTCCATGATGCGGACTTCGAGCACGTCGCCGGGCTCGGCGCCGCGCACATAGACCGGACCGGTGCAGATATGCACGCCGAGCCCTTCGCCGGCGCCGCGACCAAATAGGGACGCGTCCATCGGGCCGGCGCCGCGGCGATTCACGCCCTTCTTGTCCTTGGTCCAGAGATAGACGCTTTCCGCGCCGGGGTCGCCCTTGACCATGCGTTCGGCGTCGTCGTTGGCGTGGTGGGTGAGGGTCTCGATCGTGACGAAGTCACCGGAGTCGATTTCGACCCGTGGCTTGAGCTTCTTGCTGAAATAGCCCCAATGCACGTTGTCGGCATTGGCCGGCAGATTGTGGTAGCTGCGCTTGGCCGGCATCTGTTTTTCCGAAGCCGCCGCGAGGGTTGGCGTTACCAGCGAAATGCCGCCGGCACTGAGCGCGGCGGCGCCGCCGGCTGCGGCGAACGCTGTTTTCATGAACGATCGGCGCTCAAGTTCGAGGTTCGCCATGAAATTCTGGCGGTGTTCTTCGTATTCCGGACAGGTTTTGTCGTCACCCTGGCACATCGTGATCTCCTTCGTGTGGTTGTTGGCACGACTTTGCGCGTGGCAAGGTGTCGGCGTTCTCGCAGTGTCGGCAATGACCCCAGGCGCACACATTCTTGTTTCGGGGATATTAAGGCGCCGAGGATTTAGATCAGATCGTTGGTGCCGCGCGTAGCGGGCGGGCTTTAAATCAGAGCAACCAAGCGAATTTTTTCGGCAGCCCTGTCGTTTTTTAGGCGGTGGCCGTGTGGCGTCGATGGTCGCGCTACAAAATTTTATGCGCGCTGCGCCAAGTTGGTTAGACTTCGAAATTGAGGGCGAATTAGCAGATCGGCAGGATTTGTTGTCGGATCACAGGGTTGGCTCGGTCCTTGCTTCTTGGATCGCGCCTGGTGGTGGCATGACGGAAGCTTGCTGCGGTCCGTATTCGGGTGCAAATTGCTTAATGTGGTAATGCCGCGTGCTGGCCACGATCACTCGCCAGGATTTGTTCATGATCGCCTCGTGCCGCTTCGAGGCGGTGCGTTCGGAGGCTGCGATGTCCGCTACCGCGGAACGTGTGGTGATTGATGCGGTCCCGCTGTGCGGCCAAATGGAGGCGTGGCGGGCGGCGTTGGCGAGTTTGTCGCTGAACTGCCGGCTTGCGGACGGCGTCTCCTTGCACTCCGGCGAATTGGCGCTGAAATCATCATCGACCGGCGCACGCGTCGCCATGCTGCGATCGACGGCGCAGGAAATTGTGTGCTCAGGCCAGCCGGTCAGCGGCAAAGCGCATCCGCATATCCTGATCATCTATCATGTCTCCGGCCGCGGACGGACACGGGCGCAGCGCGGTGCCTGCGAATTCGCCGACGGCGACATTTCGATCTGCGACCTTGACGTCGCCTGGAGCATGGAGTTTCGCGACGATTTTGAGATGTTCATCCTGGAGGTGCCGCGCGAACGGCTGTTCGGACGGCTCGGACGCAACCGGATTGATTTGCCGACCGTGCTCGGTGCCACGGTCGCGGCCGCTGCAGCGCGGCCGGTGATGCGCACGCTCGCCGGCAATCTCTCGGCGCTGGAGCAGGCAGACCTGGCGACCGGCGAAATCGCCGTCACCGAACTGGTCGCGGGCGCGTTGCTTGGGGAATCCAAAGGCGCGGCCGAAACCGTGACCCAGGTTCAGGCCGCCCATCTGCGGCGGGTCTATGCGGCAATCGAAGCCCGGCTCGGCGATCCGAACCTGTCAATGGCGGACATCGCAAGGCAGGAGGCGCTCTCGCAACGCTATCTGCAGCGTCTGTTTGAACTGCAAGACACGACGTTATCAAACTATGTCCGTGAGCGGCGGCTCGAACGGTGCTGTGTTGATCTGGTCGATGCCAAGCACGCCGATCAAAGCATCGCCGACATCGGCTATCGCTGGGGCTTCCGCGATCAGGCATCGTTCAGCCGTGCCTTCAGCGCGGCCTATGGCGTGTCACCGCGGAGTTTCAGAAAGGCGGTGCCGCGTTCATCGGAGATTTATGCCACGCGCGGGCGGCCGATGTTGCGAACCGTTGCATCGCATCCGGTCGCGCGGCCTCCGGTCGACGGCGAAATCGATGAGCCGGAGCGCGAACTGCCAACGGCGCCAATCCCGGCTCCGTTCCGGATCGAATCCAGCGGCGATCGCGACGCCACACCGGCCCGCTATTATCTGGCCGTCTCCAAGGACACCGTGCATTGGGGTTATCTCAGCCGCTCGATTCCGCCGGTGCTGCGGGTCGGACCGGATGCGCATGTGACGATCGAGACGTTGACGCAGCATGCCTGCGACGATGCCGAGCGCATGATCAAGGGCGATCCCGGTGCGGAGAGCGTCTATTACTGGACGGCGGATGCCAAGAATGTCGACCGGCGCGGTGCCGGGCCGATGAATGGATCGATCTTCGGGCGCGGGGCCGGCGAGGGGTTCGGCGTCCACATCTGCACCGGCCCGGTCTATGTGCGCGGAGCCGAACCGGGCGACGTTCTGGAAGTGCAAATTCGCGATATCCGGCCGCGGCCGTGCGCCAACCCGCGGTTTGCCGGCAAGGCTTTCGGCAGCAATGCGGCGGCCTGGTGGGGTTTCCAGTATCACGATCTGATCGAGACGCCACCCAAGCGCGAAGTGGTCACGATCTACGAGACCGATGCCTGCCGATGCGGAATGGGCGCACGCGGTCTACAATTATCGCTGGGCGCCGCAGACCGATCCGTTCGGCGTGCGGCATGAGATCATGGACTATCCCGGCGTGCCGGTGAACCACGATCTGGTTGAGGAAAACCACGGCATCATGAAGAACGTCCGCATTCCGGTGCGGCCGCATTTCGGCTTCATGGGTGTGGCGCCGCGGGAATCCGAAGTGGTGGATTCCATTCCGCCCGGCTATTTCGGCGGCAACGTCGACAATTGGCGCGCCGGCAAGGGGACGACGCTCTATCTGCCGGTGGCGGTGCCGGGCGCGCTGTTTTCCGTCGGCGACCCGCATCTCGCCCAGGGCGACGGCGAGATCAACGGGACGGCGCTGGAATTCTCACTGACTGGCGATTTTCGGCTGGTTGTGCACAAGGCCGGGCAGTCGGACAAGGCCTTTCTGGAAGGGGTGTCCTATCCGTTGTTGGAGACGCCGGACGAGTGGATCCTGCACAGTTTCAGCTATTCCAATTATCTGCGCGAATTGGGACGTCACGCCCAGTCGGAAATCTATAAGAAGTCGTCGGTCGATCTCGCGTTGCGGAACGCATTTCGCGCGACACGAAAATTCCTGATGGAGCTCCATCACCTGAGCGAAGATGAAGCGATTTCGTTGATTTCGGTCGCGGTCGATTTTGGCGTGACCCAGGTTGCTGACGGCAATTGGGGCGTCCATGCCACCATCAAGAAGAACATGTTTGTCTGATTGCGGACGGCACGGCGCAACAAAAAGGTGGCAGGCCAAGCGCCTGCCGCTTTTTTCTATTGACGTTGGCGTTTCGCGGCAGAATGGAGGTTGTCACGCCACCGGCCGCTTGACTTTACCAATATCCAGAAGGCGCATGACCGCCTTTTCGTAGTAGGGCTCGGTCACGCCGGAGCGAACCTTGTGCATGAAATATTTTTCGAACGCGACCTTGGCGACATGAACCCAGCGGCCACTGGACGCCCAGTTGACGTTGCGCGGGGGATTCTGCGGCATGGCGACAAAGGCCACACCGGAATCACCGAAGTCCGCCAGACAGATCGCATTCCAGGTCGCTTCGTTCGTCGCGGCCTCGCCACGCAGCAGCTGGCCGATGTTATGTGCGCTCGCCGTCACCATCGATTCGATCATGTAGCCGGTCTTCGGCACGCCGACCGGGACGGGCGTCGTTTCGAGCGGTGCGATTGCGATACAAACACCGACCCCGAAGATGTTCTGATATTTTGGATTGCGCTGATGCTTGTCGACAATAATGAATCCGCGTGGATTGGTCAGGCCTTCGATGCCACGTAGCGCCGGAATGCCGCGAAAGGCCGGAATCATCGCGCTGAACTTGAACGGCAGGTCGTGGGTCTTCTTCGGCTTGCCGTCGTCATCGACTTCCGTGACATGCATCACGTCGGCATCGACCTTCTCCACCTTGGCGTTGGTCACCCATTTGATGTGACGCTGGCGCAGTTCGGATTCGAGCATCGATTTGGTGTCGCCGACGCCGCCGATGCCGAGATGGCCGATGTGCGGCTCGGCGGTGACGAAGGTCATCGGCACCTTGTCGCGAATCCGGCGCTTGCGGAGATCCGCGTCCATGATCATCGCGGATTCGTAGGCAGGGCCGAAGCAGGAGGCGCCTTGCACCGCGCCGACTACGATCGGTCCCGGATTCTTGCAGAACGCTTCCCAGCGCTCATGGGCCTGCGTGGCGTGATCGACGTCGCAGACCGACTGGGTATTGTACCGTGGTCCCAAGCCCTCGACTTCATCGAATGCCAGTTCAGGCCCAGTCGCGATCACCAGATAATCATAGGCGAGGGACGTACCGCCGCCGAGTTCAATCCGGTTTTCGTCCGGATACATGCGCACGACGCCATTGCCGTTGAAGGCAATGCCGTGCTTCGTCATGACCGAGGCCAGATCGATCGTGATATCGTTCTTGGTTCGCCAGCTCACGGCGACCCAGGGATTGGATGGCGTGAACTGAAAATACGGTTTGTTGGAAACAAGTGTGATCTTGTCTTCCTTGCGAACGGCGTCTTTCAGCTCGTAGGCGCAGGACACGCCGCCAATTCCGCCACCAATCACCACGACATGAGCCATGGAATCCTCCTAGGGTCTATGCAGCCGGACCCATTGCGCCTGGGTTCTTTCGGGATGTTGGGCAATTTGAGCAAAAAGATCACGGCCGCGAGGGCGCCGCTTTGATTCCGCTCAACCGCCTATGACATTTTTTGACGTCGCCATGCTTGAAGGCTGCGTCGCGCAAAAGGCTGCTCCGGACTTCACCCCGAGCGCGCGAAAAATCATGGCCGCCGGGCAAAAGCCGGTGAACGCCGCCTGCAACATGTTTGCGCCAACGAAGGCAGCCAGCAGCAGCCAGTAGGGGCTGACAAACCAACCTAGAACCAGGCTTGCGAGCACCATGGTGCCGGCAAGAGCCATGACAGCGCGATCGATATTCATTGTCGCTCTCCATATTCGATTGGCGGATCGCGATGGTTGACGCCATGACCGCGCCAAGCCTTGTCCGCTGATGGTCCGGCATCCTCAGCCGGTATTGACGATATATTCGTATTTACGTATATACGCAAGTATGAAAATGAATCTCGATGACATGAACCGCGCCGCCGATGAGGCAAGCGAGCTTCTCAAGGCGCTCTCCAACCGCCACCGGTTGATCATCGTCTGCCAATTGATCGAGCGGGAACGTTCGGTCGGCGAATTGGCGGCGGTGCTCGGTGTTCGCGATTCGACCGTGTCGCAGCATCTGGCGCTGCTGCGGCGGGAAGGGCTGGTGACCGCGCGGCGGGACGGCCAGACGATCTGGTATCGGATCGGCAGCCAGCCGGTGCGTGAACTGGTCACGACACTTTATCGAATTCTACTGCCAACCGGTGGCGGCATGCGCACCCCGCGCGCGTCCGCGCGCAAAACCGGTCAAGACGCGCAAGCGCGTTGCGGGAGATCAATGATGGCGCTCGCGATCTGGCTGACGGTGGCGCCGACCGAGGCAGCAAGGGGGCGAAACATGACAGCAATGTCCCGACACGTTGTGATGTTAATCGCCGCCGTGGGTTTCGTGCTCAGTCCTGTCGTTTCCATCGCGGTGGCACAAAACGCCTTGCCAGGTGCAGGATCGTCCGCCGAAGCGATAACGGTCGAGCCCATCAAGGTTTCCGACGAGAAGGCGGTATTCGCCACAGTCGAGAGTGCCAATGTCGTGCCGGCCCGGGCCCGCATCGGCGGAACGGTCGTCACGCTCGCGGTCAAGGAAGGCAACCGGGTCGAACGCGGCCAGGTGTTGGCGACTGTCGGGGACGAAAAAATCGCACTCAACATCAAGTCGCTCGATGCGCAGATTTCCGGTCTGGAAGCTCAGCGTGCGCAGGCGCAAACGGACTTCGACCGCGCCGACAGTCTGTTCGCGCGCGGCATCGTGCCGCGAACCCGGCTCGACGAGGCGCGCACAAAACTCAATGTTTCCGAGAATGCCTACCGCTCGCGCGTTGCCGAACGATCTGTGCTTGCGCAGCAGATTTCCGAGGGAAACGTTTTGGCGCCGACATCCGGCCGGGTTTTGAAGGTTCCGGTGACTGTCGGCACCGTGGTGCTGGCCGGCGAGCCGATTGCCCAAGTCGCCGAGCAGAATTTCGTGTTGCGGATGCGGGTGCCGGAGCGGCATGCCCGGTTTCTCAAGGTTGGCGACACCATCCGCATTGACGGCGAGGAATTGCGCCAACTCGGTCCGCGCTTCGGCACGGTAAAGCTGGTCTATCCGCAGATCGAGGACGGGCGTGTCATCGCCGATGCGGACGTGCAGGGTCTCGGCGATAACTTCGTCGGCGAACGCATCCGCGTTTGGGTTTCCGGCGGCGAGCGCACGGCCTTTGTGATTCCATCCAGCTTCATCACCACCCGGTTCGGCGTTGACTACGTTCGGTTGCGAAACGCCGATGGCAGCGAGGTCGATGTGCCGGTGCAGCGGGGGCGGAACCTGCCACGGCCGGAGGCGCCAGACGGGGTCGAAATTCTTTCGGGCGTGAAGCCGGGCGACGTTCTGGTGCGGCCATGAATCTCGGGCTGTCGGGGCGCCTGACCAAAGCGACGATCAATTCGCCGCTGACGCCGCTATTTCTGCTGGCTGCGCTTGCGGTCGGACTGATGGCGCTGCTGGCGATTCCGCGCGAGGAGGAGCCGCAGATCAGTGTGCCGATGGTCGACATTCACGTGAATGCAGACGGCCTGAAGGCGCCGGATGCGGTCGAACTTGTGACCAAACCCTTGGAGGCGATCGTCAAGGGCATCGACGGCGTCGAGCACGTCTACAGCCAGACCCAGGATGACCGCGTGATGGTGACCGCGCGATTTCTGGTCGGCACCAAATCCGACGACGCCATTTTGCGCGTTCACGAAAAAGTCCGTGCCAACATGGATCAGATCCCTGTCGGCATTCCCGAGCCGCTGATCGTCGGCCGCGGAATCAACGATGTCGCCATTGTGGTTTTGACGCTGTCGCCAAAACCGGCGGCGGCCGCACGCTGGACCGACAAGGACCTTTATCAGGTCGCCGACGAACTGCGCACCGAGTTGATGAAGGTCGATAATGTCGGGCTGACGTATATTTCCGGTGGCGCTCCGCAGCAGATCCGGGTCGAGCCGGATCCGGAAAAGCTGGCTTTGTTCGGCGTCACCCTGCAGCAATTGGTCGCCAAGGTACGCGAAGCCAACCGCTCCTTCGTCGCCGGCAAAGTGCGCGAGGCCGGCACCACGCAGACGGTGGTGGCGGGTCAGACCTTGTCCGGCGTCCCCGACATCGGCCTTCTTTTGCTGACCACTCGCGACAATCGCCCGATCTATGTTCGCGATGTGGCATCGATCGTCATCGGGCCAAGCCCGCAGGAACATCGGGTCTGGACCGATGTGCGTGGCGCTGACGGTGCCTGGCACCGCACGCCGGCGGTGAGTCTGGCGATTGCAAAGCGGGCCGGCGCCAATGCGGTGGTGGTTTCGCATGATATCATGGCGCGGCTGGAGAGTTTGCGCGGCCGGCTGATCCCGGAAGACCTGACCGTGACGGTCACGCGCGATTACGGCGAAACGGCCAACGAAAAGGCCAATGAGCTTTTGTTTCATCTTGGCCTCGCCACGCTGTCGATAGTGGTTCTGATCGCGATTGCGATTGGTTGGCGCGAGGCTTTGGTGACACTGGTGGTCATTCCGACCACGATCCTGCTGACGATGTTTGCCGCCAATCTGATGGGTTACACCATCAATCGCGTCAGCCTTTTCGCGTTGATCTTCTCCATCGGCATTCTGGTCGATGATGCGATCGTGGTGGTGGAAAACATCGCGCGTCATTGGGCGATGCGTGACGGCCGTTCGCGGGTGCAGGCGGCGATCGAGGCGGTCGCCGAAGTCGGCAATCCGACCATTGTGGCGACATTGACCGTGATCGCGGCGCTGCTGCCGATGCTGTTCGTCTCCGGCCTGATGGGTCCCTACATGGCGCCGATCCCGGCCAATGCTTCGGCCGCGATGCTGTTTTCGTTCTTTGTCGCCGTGGTGATCGCGCCCTGGCTGATGCTGCGGCTGGCGCCGCGCGGCGGCGGCGAATTGCACGAACATGAATCGCCGCACGGCGAGGGGCCGCTTGGCCGCGCCTATCGTGCGGTCGCTCGGCAGGTGATCCGGTCGCGGCTGACGTCGTGGATCTTCCTGGTCGGGGTCGGCGTTGCGACGATGGCGGTCTGCGTCCTGTTTTTCACCAAGGGCGTGACGGTGAAGCTGTTGCCGTTCGACAACAAGTCCGAGCTTGCGGTGGTCGTCGATCTGCCCGAAGGCGCGAGCTTGGAGGATACCGAGCGGACCTTGTTCGCGCTCGCCAAGGTGGCGCAGAAAATTCCCGAACTAACGACCATTCAAGCCTATGCCGGTACGGCGGCGCCGTTCAATTTCAACGGTTTGGTGCGGCATTATTATCTGCGGCAGTCGCCGGAACTCGGCGCGTTGCAACTTAATCTGTCGCCGCGCGGCGAACGTAGCCGCGACAGCCATGCCATCGCGCTGGAACTGCGCAAACTGCTCAAGGACGTGACCTTGCCAAAGGGGGCGGTGGCCAAGGTGGTCGAGGTGCCGCCGGGACCGCCGGTGCTCGCGACGTTGTTGGCGGAAATCTACGGTCCGGATTCGAAAACACGGCGCGAGGTCGTCGCTGAACTGAAAAAGATCTTCGCGTCGGTGCCGTACATCGTCGACATCGACGATTCGATCGGCGAACCGCATCCTCGGCTGAGGATCTCGATTGATCAGGATCGTCTGGAGTTCTTCGGCGTTGAACAAAGCGACGTCTATGATACGCTGAAAACGCTGCTCGGTGGCACTGCGGTCGGCTATTCGCACCGCGGGGAGGGCCGCAATCCGATCGAGATTTCGGTTCGGCTGCCAAAGCGTGATCTGGCTTGGAATGAGACGCTGGCGTCGACACCGGTGCCGGCCAATGTGCTGCCGGGGTCGCGCAAGGTGGTGGAACTCGGCGACATCGTGCGGGTGACGAAAGAACCGGGTTCGCCAGTGATTTTCCGGCGGGATGGCCGCTTCACCGACATGGTGATGGCGGAACTGGCCGGCGCGTTCGAGGCACCGATCTACGGCATGCTCGATGTCGCAACCGCCATCGACAAGCACGACTGGGGCAAATTGCCCAAGCCGGTCATTGCCCTGCACGGTCAGCCAGTGGACGAGTCGAAGACCACGCTGCTCTGGGACGGCGAATGGGAGATCACCTACGTGACCTTCCGCGACATGGGCGCGGCGTTCGGCGCGGCGATCATCGGCATTTACATTCTCGTCGTGGCGCAGTTCGGCAGTTTCCGGCTGCCGCTGGTGATCCTGACGCCGATCCCGCTGACCCTGATCGGCATCGTACTCGGCCATTGGCTGTTCGGGGCACCGTTCACGGCCACGTCGATGATCGGATTCATCGCATTGGCGGGCATTATCGTGCGGAATTCGATCCTTCTGGTCGATTTTATCCGCCACGGTGCGGGCAAAGGCGCGACCTTGCGCGAGGTTCTGCTGGAGGCCGGGGCGGTGCGGTTCAAGCCGATCCTGCTGACCGCGCTCGCGGCCATGATCGGGGCGGCGGTGATCCTGTTTGACCCGATCTTTCAAGGACTTGCGATATCGCTTTTATTCGGCCTGGCGTCGTCCACCCTGCTCACCGTGCTGGTAATCCCGGCGATCTATGTGGTGCTGCGCGACGCCGACAGGATTGTCGCCTAACCTTTTGTTATTGCAAAGAAATCATCCCGCCCAGCGGCCGGCGGCGGCGCGGTCGGCGAACCAGATGATCTCGCCGACCGGGCGGATGCGGCCGGCCGGGACCGAGGTGTCGCCGGACAGAACCCGGTCCAAAATCGCGCGCTTTTCCTCACCCGCGACCAGAAACGCGACCACGCGACTGGAGTTAAGTGCAGGATAAGTCAGGGTAATCCGCTTCTCCGGCCGGCCGTGACCGACGCCGGCGACCCAGCGGTCCGTCACCTGCAGCACCGGCTGGCCGGGGAGCAATGACGCGGTGTGGCCGTCCGGGCCGAGGCCGAGCAGGTTGACGTCGAGCAGCGGTTGATCAGCGCGAAGCTCGGCCGAACCGTACAGCTTCTTCAGCATGATCTCGTATTCCTCGGCCGCTTGCTCGAAATTGAGGTTCTCGAACGGGACCGGATGGACGTTTTCCTCCGGCACCGGCACGTGACCGAGGAACGCGGCCCGCGCCATGCCGTAATTGCTGGCCGGATCGGTCCACGCCACGAAGCGCTCGTCGCCGAGCAGCCAATGCACCCTGTCCCAGGGCATTTGGCTCTTGGTCGGCTCATCGCCGAGCAGCTCATAGAGTGGCTTGGGCGTGTTGCCGCCGGACAAGGCGATGATCACGCGGCCCGAAGCCTTGTTGGCGGTCTCGATGAGAAAATCAGCGCCCGCGCGGGCAAGCGCGGCGGCATCGTCATAGACCCGTAGTGTTCCGGCCACAGGTTTCATGTTGGCATCTCCCCTGGCAATGCGCGGTCATGACGCGGTAACAACTCGGTAAGGACCTGTATGTGTCCGCAACGTGAGGCGATCAGTGCGCCGGACCGCTGTGTGGCGATAAGTATGTCGAAATGACCAAGTTTTCGTGAACTATATCGACGACGTGATCATCGCGGATCGTGCCGCGACCGCCGATACGCGAAGCGCAAGCCATTTCACGCCGCTTCTTCACGCCGCTTCTTCAAGCCGTCGCAAAATCCAGTTTGGTAACAAAAAACAAAGTGTTGGCCGTGTAAAGTCGGAACAGAAATGCAATCGAGGACGTCAAACGACAATTATTCGCTCCATGCGATGGGCTGTACGGCGATCATGTCATTCCGCTAAACTGGCGCTGTGACGCCGACGGGACCCCGGTCCCGGCGCGTCCGGATGTCCTGACGCAATTCTGGCGCGAGTCTGGTATGTGAAGATCGACGTGCACGGCGCAATCGTTGTTGTGCACCTCGATCATGATCCCGACCGAGCGTGGCCGCCCGACACGGCCGCGGATTCCCAGAACTGAAGAGGTCCATCATGGCCGTGGCTTCAAGACGTGCAAAGTCCAAACGCGCACCGGTTGGCTCCGCATGGAGCAGGACCGCCGCAGGAAAACCGGCATCCGGCAAGACTATGGCTGGCAAACCTGGTCGTGCCATGCGCGCGAAGGCCAACGCGCCGCAGATCAAGAGCGCGGCGGCCAAGGGAACAAAGAGCAGCGGTCCCCGCACGCTCGCCTTCGACATCGGCGGCAGCCATCTCAAGGCCGCGGTCTTGTCGGAAGCTGGCGAATATCTCACCGATCGCGTAAGGGTGGTCACACCGAAGCCGGCGCGCCCAGGCGCGGTGGTTGCGGGTCTGATCGGGCTTGCCAAGCAGCTCAAGGATTTCGATCGGGTGACGATCGGCTTTCCGCGGCGTGGTGCGTGGTGACACCGTTTATACTGCGCCCAATCTCGGCACTCCGCTTTGGCACGGGTTCAAGCTCGCGAGCATCATCGCCGCAGAAGCTCCGCAAACCGGTGCGCATGCTCAATGACGCCAGCGTGCAGGGCCTTGGTGCGATAAAGGGCGAGGGGCTCGAATGTGTCCTGACCATGGGCACCGGCATGGGATTTGCGTTGTTTGATGACGGCGAACTGGCCCCGCATCTGGAACTCAGCCAGCATCCGATCCGCACCGGCAAGACCTATGACGAATATGTCGGCGAGGCCGCGCTGGAGAAAATCGGCAAGGCCAAGTGGAACAAGCGGGTCCGCAAAATCCTTCCGGTTCTGCAGACCGTCATCAATTACGACGTGCTATACATCGGTGGCGGCAATTCCCGGCTTCTGAAGCAACCACTGCCAAAAAATGTGAAACCGGTTTCCAACCAAGCCGGCATCACCGGCGGGGTCCGGGTCTGGGACAAGCGCATGGATCATGCCTTCGAGCCACACAGCCCGGCCTTTGTCACAGTACCGAAAAAGTCCAAGTCGTAGACATTCGCAGCGGCCTTGACAGTCCGCATCATTCAATTCGCTTCGGTCCCGGTTGCGGGGCCGCACATTATTCCAAACCCGAAGAGCATAGATGATGCAAGCCAAGGACGACATCGATCAATTGGCGGTCAATACCATCCGCATGCTGTCGGTCGACGCCATTCAAAAGGCCAATTCCGGGCATCCCGGTACACCGATGGACGCGGCGCCGACGGCCTATGCGCTATGGCAGGATGTTCTGCGCTATGACCCGAAGGACCCGCACTGGATCAACCGCGACCGGTTCGTGCTGTCCAACGGTCACGCCTCGATGCTGCTGTACAGCCTGATCTATCTCGCCGGCATTCACGCGGCGGGTGCCTCTTATGACGACACCAATCGCGATGCCGTCACCATGGACGACATCCAGAGCTTCCGGCAGGAGGGCAGCCGCTGTCCCGGCCATCCCGAACATGGCTGGACAACTGGCGTCGAGACCACGACCGGCCCGCTCGGGCAGGGCATCGCCACCAGCGTCGGCATGGCAATTGCGCGGCAATGGTTGTCGGCCCGCTACAACAAGCCCGGCTTCGACCTGTTTGATTTCAACGTCTACGCGCTGTGCGGCGACGGCTGCATGATGGAAGGTGTCGGTTGCGAGGCGGCCTCGCTTGCGGGACATCTGAAACTCTCCAACCTGTGCTGGATCTACGATTGCAACCATGTGACGATCGAAGGGCACACCGACCTGACATTTACCGAGGACGTCGCCGCGCGGTTTTCCGCCTATGGCTGGAATGTCGCGCGCGTTACCGACGCTAACGACCTCGAGCAGCTCTCGCGCGCCTACAATCTGTTCCTGGCGACCAAGGACCGCCCGACCTTGATCATCGTCCACAGCTTCATCGGCTACGGTTCGCCGCACAAGCAGGACACGGCTGCGGCCCATGGCGAGCCGCTGGGCGTCGAGGAAGTCCGTCTTACCAAAAAGTTTTTCGGCTTTGATCCCGACAAATTCTTTGTCGTTCCGGATGGCGTGCGGGAGCATTTCACGGCGCGCATGGGCAAGCGTGGCAGTGAGCTCAGCAAGCTCTGGGAAAAGCGGTTCGGTGAATACGCCAAGAAATTTCCCGACGAGGCGGCGCAAATCGACCACATCCGCAAGGGCGAACTTCCGGCGGGATGGGACAGTGCGATCCCGACCTTCGCACCGGATGCCAAAGGCATGTCGACGCGCGATGCCTCCGGCAAGGTGCTCAACGACATCGCCGAGCACATGCCGTGGCTGCTCGGTGGCGCGGCCGATCTTTATCCCAGCACCAAGACCCGTTTGCTGTTCGACGGTGCCGGTGACTTCCAGGCGGGTGGAGAGCTCGGCAATTATGCCGGGCGCAATTTCCATTTCGGTCTGCGCGAGCATGCGATGGTGGCCGCGGTCAGCGGCATGACCTTGAGCGGTCTGCGTGCCTTCGGCTCGGGCTTCCTGATCTTCACCGACTATGCGCGGCCGTCGATCCGGCTGGCGTCGCTGATGGATTTGCCGGTCATTCACGTCTGGACTCACGATTCGATCAGCCTCGGCGAGGATGGGCCGACCCATCAGCCGATCGAGCAGATGGTGTCGCTGCGCGCGATCCCCGGCATGCTGGTGCTGCGGCCGGCCGACGCCAACGAGATGGCGGAGGCCTATCGCCTCGTCATGCAGTTGAAGGATCGCCCGGCGGCGCTGATCTGCACCCGCCAGGCGCTGCCGATCGTCGATCGCAGCAAATATGCCCCCGCCAGCGGGGTCGCCAAGGGCGCCTACGTTCTGATCGATGCGCCAAATGGCAAGCCGGACGTCATCCTGGTCGCCTCCGGAAGCGAGGTTTCGCTGTGTCTCGCGGCGCTCGAATTGTTGACCAAGGAGAATATTTCAGTCCGGGTCGTGAGCATGTGCTCCTGGGAATTGTTTGATGCGCAGGACCAAGCCTATCGCGACACCGTGCTGCCGCCAGCGATCACCACGCGGGTGACGGTGGAGGAGGCCTCGCCGATCGGCTGGGACCGTTATGCCGGGCCGAAAGGCATCGTGCTCGGCATGCATACGTTCGGCGAATCGGCGCCGCTGAAAGTCGTCACCAAGCATTTCGGGTTCACGCCGGAGCGCGTGGCCGCCGCGGCCAAACAGGTGTTGGGCCGTTCTTCGTGACGTTTCCCAAGGAAACGCCCATGACCAAACGATAGGTGGAGAGATACAATGCAACTTGGCATGATCGGCCTCGGCCGCATGGGAGCCAACATGGTCATCCGGCTGATGAAAGCCGGCCACGACTGCCATGTCTATGACACGCATCCGGATGTCGTGAAGGAACTCGCCGGCAAGGGCGCCAAGGGCAGCAGCGATCTGAAGGACTTCATCAATTCGCTCGCCAAGCCGCGCGCGGTCTGGCTGATGGTGCCGGCCGGTGCAGTTGATGCCGTGCTTGCGGAGGTGACGCCGCTGTTGTCGGCCGGTGACATCGTGATCGACGGCGGCAATTCCTACTATCATGACGACATTCGCCGCGCGAAGGATCTCAAGGCTAAGGGACTGCACTATGTCGATGTCGGCGTCAGCGGCGGTGTCTGGGGCCTCGATCGCGGCTATTGCATGATGATCGGCGGTGAAGACGATGTGGTGAAGCATCTCGATCCGGTATTCCGGACGCTGGCGCCCGGTGTCGATTCCGCGCCGCGCACGCCCGGCGCGACCGGCGAACCGACGCCGGCGGAAAACGGCTATCTGCATTGCGGCCCGAACGGCGCCGGCCACTTCGTCAAGATGGTTCACAACGGCATCGAGTACGGCATCATGGCGGCCTATTCCGAGGGCCTCAACATCATCAAGAACGGCAATGCAGGCATGCACAAGCGCACGCTCGATGCCGAGACCACGCCGCTGCGCAATCCGGAACTCTACATGTATGAAGTCGATCTGCCGCAGGTGGCGGAAGTCTGGCGGCGCGGCAGCGTCATCGGTTCGTGGCTGCTCGATCTCACCGCGATCGCGCTGCGCAAGAGTCCGGACCTGGCCAACTTCGAAGGCCGCGTGTCGGATTCCGGCGAAGGCCGTTGGACTCTGCAGGCGGCGATCGACGAAGGCGTGCCGGCACCGGTGATCAGTTCGGCGCTGTTTGCGCGCTTTGCATCGCGCGGCGACGCCGACTTTGCCGACAAGCTGATGTCGGCGATGCGCTATGAGTTCGGCGGTCATGAGGAGAAGAAGGTCTGATGACGGACAACATGGCTGATCAGAAGTCCGACGCGCTGGTCTTCTTCGGCGCCACCGGCGACCTAGCAAAGAAGCAGATTTTTCCGGCGCTTTACGGGCTGGTGCGGGACGAGGGGCTGTCCACGCCGATCATCGGCGTCGCCAAGGCCGGATGGAATCTCGACCAGCTCAAGGATCGTGCCCGCGAGAGTGTCAAGGAGCATGGCGGCGACATCAATTCGGACGCCTTCAAACGATTGCTGAACCAGCTTCGCTATGTCGACGGTGACTACGCCGATCCGAATGTGTTCACGACCTTGCGCAAGGAACTCGGCGACGCCCAGCGGCCGATGCACTATCTCGCCATTCCGCCGAGCCTGTTCTCGGAAGTGGCCGGCCAGTTGGCGAAGTCGGGATGCTCCAAGAATGCGCGGCTGGTGGTCGAGAAACCTTTCGGCCGCAATCGCAAGACCGCCGATGACCTCAGCAAAATCATCGACCAGTATTTCGACGAGTCGAACATCTTCCGCATCGATCATTATCTCGGCAAGGAGCCGGTGCAGAACATCTCCTACACCCGCTTTGCCAATTCGATGTTCGAGCCGATCTGGAACCGCAACTATGTTCGCTCGATCCAGATCACCATGGCGGAAAATTTCGGCGTGCAGGATCGCGGCCGGTTCTATGACGACAACGGGGCGATCCGTGACGTGCTGCAGAACCACATGCTGCAGGTGCTGGCGACGCTCACCATGGAACCGCCGACCGGACAGGACCACGAGGCCAACCGCGACCAGAAGGCCAGCCTGCTGAAGGCGATCCGCCCGCTCGATTCCCAGCATATTGTGCGCGGGCAGTACGACGGTTATCTGAAGGTTCCAGGCGTCAGGCCGGACTCCACCGTGGAAACCTTCGCGGCGGTTCAACTCTCGATCGACAATTGGCGCTGGGCGGGCGTGCCGATCTTCATCCGCGCCGGCAAGGAACTTCCCGTCACCGCCGCGGAAGTGGTGGTCGACTTTAAGCGGCCGCCGCGCGAGACCTACGGCGAGTTGATCCCGGCATCGTCCGGCCATCTGCGCTTTCGCATTCAGCCCAATGTCGAGATCGGGCTCGGCGTGCGGGTCAAGACGCCGGGTGAAAAGATGATCGGTGACGACGTCGAACTGATCGTCACCCGTCAGCCGAGCGCCGACATGCCGCCCTATCAGCGGCTCCTGGGCGATGCCATGGACGGCATCAGCGAGTTGTTCACGCGCCAGGACATCATCGACGCGCAGTGGCGTGTGGTGGATGCCGTTCTTGACGACGCCACGCCGCTCTATATTTACCAGCCGGGCACCTGGGGCCCGAGCGAGGTCGAAAAGCTGATGGCCGAGGATGGCCCATGGCGCGATCCGAAACCGGCGGGGAATGGTTGATGGCGCAGACGCAGGACATCGTTTTTCTGTTCGATGTCGACAATACGCTGATCGACAATGACGGCATCCAGAATGCGTTGCGCGAGGAACTCGCGCGGCTGATGGGGCCGGCGGTCAGCGAGCGCTATTGGGCGATCCTGGAGGAACTGCGGGCGACGTTGAGTTACGTCGATTACCTGGAGTCGCTGCAGCGGTTGCGGCTCGAATACATGCACGACCCGGAACTGCAGACCATGTCGGGCTGGCTGCTCGACTATCCGTTCCCCGAGCGCGTGTTTCCCGGCGTGAACGACGTGGTCGAACATGTCGCGCAATGGGGGATGCCGGTCATCCTGTCGGACGGCGACGCGGTGTTCCAGCCGCGCAAGGTTTCCAAGTCCGGCCTGCGCGCCCTGTTCGAAGACCGCGTGCTGATCTATGTCCACAAGCAGATGGAACTCGCGTACGTCGAGGAGCGCTACCCGGCGCTGCATTATGTGCTGATCGACGACAAGCTCAACGTGCTCGACGACGTGAAGAAAATCCTGGGCGACCGTGTCACCACGGTGTTTCCGAAGCAGGGCCATTATGCGTTCGATCCGAAGATCCTGAACGCACATCCGCCGGCGGACATCACGGTCGAGCGGATCGCCGACGTGATGAGCCACGACTTTTCCCATCTCAAGACCCGCTAACGAGGAGACCTGCCGTGAAGGCAACGCAACAATTGCACGATCTCGGTCAAAGCCTGTGGATCGACGACATCACGCGCGACATGCTCGACAGCGGCACGCTGAAAAAATACATCGACGCGATGTCGGTGACCGGGCTCACCTCCAACCCGACCATCTTCGACAAGGCGATCGCGCACAGCGACACCTACGATCCGCAGATCCGCAGCCTGATGAAGTCCGGCTTCACCGGGGAGGCGCTGTTCTTCGAACTGGCGATCGACGACCTCTCGCGCGCGGCCGACCTGTTCCTGCCGGTCCATCAGAAGACCGCGACGGTTGACGGCTGGGTGTCGCTCGAAGTCTCGCCGCTGTTGGCCTACGACACCAAGGCGACGGTGGCGGAAGCCAAGCGCCTGCACAAGCGCGCGGCCAAGCCCAACCTGTTCATCAAGATCCCCGGCACCAAGGAAGGCCTGCCGGCGATCGAGGAGGCGATCTTCTCCGGCGTTTCGGTGAACGTGACGCTGTTGTTTTCCGCCGCCGACTGCGCGGCCGCCGCCGACGCCTATATGAAGGGCCTGGAGCGCCGGGTTGCGGCGGGCCTGAGCCCGGACGTGCGCTCGGTCGCCTCGATCTTCATCAGCCGCTGGGACAAGGCTGTGATGGGCAAGCAGCCGGACAATCTGCGCGACAAGCTCGGCATCGCCGTCGGCACGCAGAGCTACAAGGGCTATCGCGAAATCCTGAAATCGGACCGGTTCCAACGCCTCGTGTCACTCGGCGCGCGGCCGCAGCGGCTACTGTTCGCCTCGACCAGCACCAAGGACCCGAAGTCGCCGGACACGCTCTATGTCGAGGCGCTGGCGGCGCCCAACACCGTCAACACCATGCCGGACGAGACGCTGAAGGCGTTCTTTGACCACGGCAAGGTCAGCGGCGCACTGGCGGGCGACGGCGGCGATTGCGAGAAGGTGCTGGCCGACTTCAACAAGGCCGGGATCGACACCGACGCGCTCGGCAAGCAACTCCAGAAGGAGGGCGCGGAATCGTTCGTCGCGTCCTGGCAGGACCTGTTGAAGGCGATCGCCAGCAAGTCCGCGGCCTTGAAATAATCGCTGCAACCGGCACAGACAGAGGGAGACCGGCCATGGCGCTGACGCCGCTGACCGAAAACGCGACCTGGCAATCGCTGGTCAAGCACCACGACGCGGTCAAGGATCTGCAACTGCGCAAGCTGTTCGCAGACGATCCGAAGCGCGCCGAAAAATTCACGGTCGAAGGCGCCGGCCTCACGCTCGACTATTCCAAGAACCGCATTACCGAAGAGTCGATGCAGCTTCTGGTCAAGCTTGCCGGCGATCGCGGCGTCGAGGCGCGGCGGGATGCCATGTTCCGCGGCGAAAAGATCAACGTCTCGGAAAACCGCGCGGTGCTGCATGTCGCGCTGCGGGCCCCGCGCGGCAGCGTCATCAATGTCGACGGCAAGAACGTCGTGCCGGACGTGCATGAGGTGCTCGACCGCATGGCGGCGTTCTCCCGACAGGTGCGCGACGGCACCTGGAAGGGCCACACCGGCAAGCGCATCCGCAATGTCATCAACATCGGCATCGGCGGCTCCTATCTCGGGCCGGAGATGGCCTACTTGGCGCTGCGTCCCTATAGCGACCGCGCGCTCACCGTGCGCTTCGTCTCCAACGTGGATGGCGCGAACTTCACCGAGGTCACGCGCGATCTTGACGCCGAGGAGACGCTGTTCGTCGTTTCGTCCAAGACCTTCATCACGCTTGAGACCATGACCAACGCCGCGACGGCGCGGGCCTGGCTGGTCGAGAAGCTCGGTTCGGAGGCGGCGGTTGCGAAGCATTTCGTCGCGGTCTCCACCAACACGCCCGGCGTCACCAAATTCGGCATCGACACTGCCAACATGTT
>CAWDZJ010000037.1:0-49413 GCA_963806815.1 uncultured Alphaproteobacteria bacterium
ACACTTTCGCGTGGTAGGTTTCAGGGCGCCCAATTTCGCACGATTTCACGCCGAGTCAACGGGTTTTTCACGAAAACGGTGAGAGTTGCGAACCGTTTGGATTTCGCTGTCGGTCAGCTTTCGTCGGGACTCGCTTCTGTGGCAAGGTCGTCGCGTTCTTTCTTGTTACGGACATACCGGTCAAGGGAAGTTCTTGACGATCTGCCGGTCGCCGTCATCCATCCGGTCGATTTCGCCAAAGAGCTCTCGAAGCGTGGCATCGCGGAACTGTGAGATTACCGCCTCGCCTTTGAGGAAGTACTCAAGCGGAAGTCCGAAGTACTCGGCGACGCCAAATCCATTCTCAACAGACGGGACTGCGCGTTTTCGCTCGTAGAGCGCGAGCGTATTGTGGGAAATGCCGACCTCTTTTTCGAGTTCTCGCAAGGAAAGCCCGCGCTGTTTTTCTCGACCGTCCTGAGATATTCGCCGAACGATGCCATGGCTTCATCGTACACGGACTAACTTGTTTCTGACTATTATCCATTGACAAATCCGTAATAGATAGTATATTTATTACAGAAACGTAACGTAAACTACCCAAGAAGGTAGTTTTTCCGTGACACACTCGCGGTTCTCGAGCGATATGTCACTCTCTGCGAGGAAGCGCTCGGCTCACATCCGAAGCCGGTTTCGTTTCTCAAGCGCGTCGGCATTATCGAACGGACATGTTTTCGAGACCTTCTCACTCGGGTACAGCGATGGACAACTTCTGGGGCTGGATCGACAGAAACGAGGGAATTGCAGAGGTTGCGCGCACCGTCGGACTTCTAAACGGCACCCGGGAGGTGCTCCGGAACTCGATCGTCATCCCGATCCTCGACGAGAACCGGGCAATCGTGAATCTTGTCGGCGTTCCGATCGATCCTCGGCGAAACGGACAAACCGTGCGGCTCACCCAGGAAGGGGTGTTCAACGCGCCGTTTCTGCAGAAGGTCGAGGAGATCATCCTCGCCGCATCGCCCTCGAGGCGTTGGTCCTGGATTCAGCACGGCGCGCGGACAACACGACTTTCGTTCAACCCGACTACCGTCCCCTTGAGCAGTTTATCTGGAAAGGACGGGGATTACCTCGGGTGGTCTTTACCTTCGACGGGCGGAACGTCTTTTCTATGAGCTCACGTCTGCCGGCGTCTCGTGCAGGAGAGTAAAGGTCGACTTCGAAACGCTTCGGCAGGAACCGTCAGGCGCGCCGGTGACCGACGCTGCTGATACGTCCGGGAACGGAAATGAATCGGCTACTACCGACGCGATTGTTGAAATTGAGGGAGGTTTTCTGTTCCGTTTTTCCCTCTTGAGTTACCGGGTGATCGGCACCTTCGGCGAACAATCGATGAACATGAAAGCCAACATCAAAGCGTTCACCGAAGGCCAGGTTTTCCTCGATTCAATCGATCTGTACAAACACCTGGATCGGAAAACTTCGTCTACAACCTCATGGACCGTTTCGACGTACGCGATCAGGTGCAGCTCGAGGAGGATCTTACCCGTATCGTCGAGGTGATCGAGAAGCACAAGGAACAGAAGGCGACGGCGAAGAAGCGGCTGCGCCTCCGCTTACCGACTATCAAAAGGACCTCGGACGGCGGTTCCTCACCAATCCGCGGCTCCTGGATGAGATCGAGAGCGACTACGACGCACTCGGCTACATCAGGGAGCGGAAGAACAAACTTCTCCTGTACCTAGTGATGACCTCCCGGCTGATGGAGAATCCTCTTCACGCGATCGCCATCTCCCGAAGCGGCGCCGGAAAAAGCCAGCTTGCCGAGGTCACCGAGTCGCTGTGTCCGCCCGAGGTTGTTGCCAGAGTGTAAGTGACCAGCAAGACCTGAACTGAACCGAAGCAGACGTGGAAGGCAGGGAACGTATCGCTAACATCGCGGACCGACTTTGCTATATCGAACATTTTCTGGCTCATCCATGCTGGAGGCCCTGCTAAACTCTGGAAGCAAGTCGAAAATCACGGTGGCAAAATGGCCGTTTGCAACCTGTCGACCATCGGTCGTGAAGTGCTGCAGGTTGGACGCTTCAATACACTCTGGGATGTGTATGAATCTCTGGCAAAAAGCACTGCTGGCCGTGAAGGGCACTGATGGCCAAGGCCAAACACTAGTGAGGCGACGACCTCTCCTATATCTTCGTGAAGCGTCGTTATCGGATCGAGAGCGATCTCGTCTGAATGCTTTCTTAACGCAGCGCACGCACGTTGCGTAACTTCTCTTCTTCCACCATGTATTTTAAGCCAAGCTCCGCATCGTAAAGGCCTCGCAACATTGCCTGAGGATGATCGATGCGGATCAACTGACGATTCGAAGTTGTGCATCCGGCAGAACTCATCAGCGTCTACCAGACGAATTTCAGCACTTTCCATAATCTGCTGTCGCTGCTGCTGCGTTTCACACGAGGGCAATGCTAGCATGGGCATGTTTCACTCCTGACCGGCGGCATTTGAACCTTGCTCTCTCAAGGACGGCACCAGGACTCGCACCTGTCGTGCCGTTGCCAGTTCCGCATCATCATCGCCGAGGGTCGCCTAAGCTGACAACCCCCACCGATTGGCGGCTGGAGGTAGCGTAGCCGCCTATTGCTAGCAAAGCCAGAACATTCTTCCCAGATTCAACCGCCAAAGTCGTTTTTTCGGCACTTTTTAAAGGTGATCCGAGAAAAAATCTTGGGAAAACTTGTCTTTCAACTCGCTGCGGATGTCCGCAAATTACTCTTTTTCCCGCACAGCAGGCCCTGGCTTGGCAGGCGTACTATCCAGTGCCGGTGGCAGCAGCTCTTCTGCCTGCTTCAGCGGGTCCTTCGGGTTATCGGAAGAGTCGGGTTGAGAGTCTCCGTCCGGATTATCGCTTGGATTCTTAGTGGCATCGTCTTGCTTGGACCAGGTAGCGTAGGACCCGTTTGTGGAGTCCCATACCCATAACCAGACTGCCCCATTGAAGTGCCGGTAGGAGGAGCATACGTCTTGTTGTAGCCGGCCACGATGCCTTCTTCCGACATCTCCTCGGCCCAGGTATCGGGCCAGGCTGTCATGAGTTTCCTGGAAGGCGGGCAATTCGGCAATCATGCGATAGGCAGGATTCTTGGCGACATCATCATACTTCGCCAAAGCAGCACGCAAGGCTTCAGGTTCTGGCGGGCTGTTTTCAGCACTCACATCTTCGGGGATCGTGTACAAATCAGTGGGCAACGTCAAGTAATGCAGCCAGGTAGGCCCGGTATTGAAGCGTTCTAAGGACTGATCCAGATCTTTCGAGTTTAACACTAATTGGAGTCGATAGCGGGTCGCCGGATTCACCAAGAATTCCGTTAACGTACGCTCGATGGCTTCGAATCCCCACAAACCCGTGATTGCAGAATACTGTTCGTCACCGGCAATCTTATCGAATTTCTTCAGGATGTCTTGCAGTTCGGCTGCTTCTTCTCGCGTGGGAGGGAGATTCACGTGATTGGCAGAAATCGAATGGAGGCGCTCCAATTGCAAGTAGCTAAACCATTTCGAACCAGTATCAACGCGACTCAGTCCTTCTTCCATTTGCAACGTAGCAAAGGACAAGATGCGGCGAAGATGGGTCCACTTCATCCGCTGCAGTTCTTCGTGTTCAGGCAAGGGTGGGATACTTGAAAAATCGACATATTGGCCATTTGAATTTCCACCCGAGGCCAAGCCACTTCCGTAGCCGGAAAACATGTTGATGAAGCGAGGCCAACCAACATCACCGTACCAATAATTGCTGGGGGACCAGAGCATACCTGGTGCCCAATACAAGCCCGAGCGACCGGCGGAGCGCCCCATGCCAAAGAAACCATCCCGGTTATAAAGCGTTCCACCATTGTTGAGCGGAAGGTTATAAGACCCGACTCGGGATCCGAAGGAGATTCCACCCGGCCCAATGTAAATGCCTTGCGCCTGGGTATCCGCTGCTACTGCCAGCATGCCAGCGATGGCCACAACGAAACCCATTCCTAGCATTGAGATTCTTGATTGTTTCATAGCTTCTGCTCCCGGCCAATCGCCAGTGGAGAAAGGAAACCCTTCATAAGACCCCACTGCGCTGTGGGGCCCAACTCTGGCCTAATTATAGCTGTGTCGAGGTGGTATCAACTACGAATCTGCAGAAATGAGTTATCCACGCCACTTTGGGTGCTTCGCCCACTTCCTGCGGAGGCGAACCTTTTTCCCCTAGGCGACTCATAGACCAGAGGAAACAATATCTTTCCTCTCCTTCATTCTATCGTCGTCTACATCGACTTGGATGGCGTTAAAATTGGAACTGCGGCAAATTGTCCTAGCTATCACTCCAGGAATTGTCGTCCTGGTCAGCTTTGGAAGATCTGATATTCTGGTTCTGTTCTGTCCACCAATCTCCTCTCCACAAGTAGCTTTTGGGTGCAGTCCATGGAATCAGTGGTTCGCCCTGCTGCAACGAATTGGTGGACGCGACCTTGTGGTGGGCAAGAGGTGCTGAGGCTGGCACTGCCTTTGGTGATCTCCACCGTTTCGTGGACGATCATGAATTTCATCGATCGGCTCTTTCTATTGTGGTATTCCCCTACAGCCGTCGCAGCTTCGATGCCAGCGGCCATGCTGCAGTTTATGGTGCTCTGTTTCCCGCTGGGCATCGCTTCGTATGTGAACACGTTTATTTCACAGTACAACGGTGCCGGGCAACAAGAGAAGATAGGACTTGCCCTTTCCCAGGCAACTGCGTTTTGCACTGCTAGTGACGCCGCTGTTTTTACTGACCATTCCCTTTGCACCGTTCATCTTTGAACACGCAGGCCACGAGCCGGATGTCATCGCCTTGGAAGTGATCTATTACCAGGTGCTGAACTTTGGCGGCGGAGCGATGGTTCTTTCCGCCGCTCAATCGGCCTACTTCACGGGGCGAGGCAAGACGGCTGTCGTCATGATCGTCGATAGTGCTTCGGCAGCATTGAATATCGTGCTCGACTACGCCATGGTGTTCGGCTACTGGGGTTTCCCCGAGATGGGCATCGAAGGTGCCGGTTGGGCCACTGTTGTAGCTTTATGGGGCAAGTCTTTCGTTTATCACCTGCTAATTGAAACCTCGCCAGAGCGCGAAGCATGTGGCATTCGCGTGGGCAGGCATTTCGATAAAGCTCTGTTCCGCCGACTTCTGCGCTTCGGTGGACCGAGTGGATTGCAGATGCTGGTGGAAATTTCCGCAGTCACACTCTTCGTCATCCTGATGGGCCGGCTGGGACAGCAAGCGATGGTTGCCACGACGCTGGCATTCAACGTGAATAGCGTCGCCTTTGTGCCGATGCTCGGCTTGGGGATCGCCGTGTCGACCATCGTCGGCAATCAATTGGGAAATAACCAACCGGAACTCGCAGCTCGAGCCACCTGGACAGCGCTCATGCTTGGGCTGATCTACAATACGGTGATGACGCTGGCATACGTGTTTGTGCCCGGCATTTTTCTGCTCGGCTATACATCAGAGAATCCGGCAGACCTCGAACCGTTGCGGGCAGTTATTTTGCTGCTGCTTCGATTCGTAGCTGCTTACTGCCTCTTCGATACAGCGGCAGTCATTTTTTGCAGTGCACTCAAAGGAGCCGGCGATACGCGCTTTATTTTGATTTCCGCATTGTGGACCGCTCCAATACCCGTTTCGACCAGTTGGATTGGCATCGAGTATTTCGGCGGTGGGCTCTATTGGTGTTGGTGGGTGCTCACCGGCTGGATTGTCTCGATGAGCGTGATCTACCTGTTACGTTTTCTCGGCGGGCGCTGGAAGCAAATGCGCGTCATCGAGATGCCGGTAATCGAAACCCTAACCCTGCCGAACATGGACTCGCAATTACCGCTCGATGAGACTGGCGAACCTGCCGGCACACAGCTCGAACCTGCCTAAGCATGTCGCTTTGGTTCTGCTGTTAATCGCAGAACTTGATTCCGCTGGAGTACCAGCCTTTACCGCAATACTCGGTCCGAATCACCTCACCCTTGATGGAAATCGGCTTGCCAAATTTATCTTCCAACTGAAGCATAACCTTTGTGGTCGGCATCGGGGCAGTGCAGATAATGCCCATGCCACTTACGGAAATATCTTTGCAGAATCCTTCGAAGCTCATATCCCGCAGTTCCAGAATACTCACCGTCACAGGACGAAAAAACGGGTGACGTTGATCCTGTCGCCGGTCATTAAGATCTGCACTAGCTTCATTGCATAACTCGAGCACCTTTTCTTCTTGGATCATTTCCGTTGCAGTTCTTGTGGTCATTTTAGCCTGCCCTTAAAACCATGCGGTGGCGATGGAGAAAACCACTTCCTTCAGGTGGTCTTCGTTCTTAGAAAAACTAGCTCGCAGAAAGAGCGTATAGGCCCAACTTCATGCTTTTAGGAGAATAAGAATCCCAATAATCGGCGCGACCCTCAGGACACGAAGCAAATCAAATCATCATGTTAAAGCTGGTTTTTTCTACTGCTTTACTGGCTCTTGCTGGTGAAGTACTCAGCCGGTTCCCTACTGGACGAAAGAACAGTATAACAGGGATAGCACGAACATGACGCGGAAGGAAGTGCGAGCAGGGCCAAGCCCTGACTTGGGCGCTTTGGGCTAGAACACTTTTCGTGCACGCGTTAGCGAGTCGCGTTCAAATTGGGGAAGCCTCAGCCACGAGAGGGAAAGACAGCGAAATGATGATGGAACCGACAATCGCCTGCCCGCATTGCAAAAGTGAAATCAAGCTGACCGAATCGCTTGCCGGGCCATTGATTGAATCGACTCGTCAGAAATACGAGCAGCAACTGGCGGAGAAAGAAACCGAAGTCTCGAAGCGCGAGGCCAACATTCGCAATCAGATGCAGGCGGTTGCCAAAGAACGCGAAGCGATCAGCGAGCAAGTCGCCCAGAAGCTCGAGGCCGAACGGAAGGCCATCGCCGCGGAAGAGGCCAAAAAGGCGCGACGTCTGCTCGAGAATGATCTCGACGAGCAAAAAAAGGAGATGGCTGAACTGCAAAGCGTCTTGAAAGAACGCGAATCAAAGCTGGCTGCGGCGCAAAAAGCGCAAGCCGAATTCGCTCGCAAGGAGCGTGAACTGGAAGACGCCAAACGTGAACTGGAATTAACCGTCCAGAAAAATGTCAACGAACAGGCAAATGCCATTCGCGAGAAAGCCAAGCTCGAAGCCGAAGAAAGCATGAAGCTCAAAGTTGCTGAGCGTGAAGAAAAAATCCAGAGCATGCAACGTCAGATCGAAGAGTTGAAACGCAAAGCCGAACAAGGCTCTCAGCAACTACAAGGCGAAGTGCAAGAACTCGAACTGGAAGCCCTGGTGAAGGCGACGTTTCCGCAAGATACTGTCGCCCCCGTGCCGAAAGGCGAATTCGGCGGCGACTTGATTCACAGCGTTGTCGGTCCGCTAGGCCAGCATTGCGGCACCATTCTGTGGGAAGCCAAGCGGACGAAGAACTGGAGCGACACATGGCTGCCGAAATTGCGAGACGACCAGCGCACAGCCAAAGCCGAAATAGCATTGATCGTTTCTCATGCTCTGCCGAAGGACGTTGAGCACTTTCACCAGATCGATGGCGTGTGGGTCACCAGTCCGCGTTGCGCCATCCCTGTAGCCATGGTACTGCGACATTCGCTCCTGGCGATTGCCAACGCCCGGCAGGCGAGCGAAGGACAGCAAACCAAGATGGAACTGGTTTACCAGTACCTAACCGGCCCCCGGTTCCGCCATCGGATTGAAGCGATTGTCGAGAAGTTCTCGGACATGCATGCCGATCTGGACAAAGAACGCAAAACGATGACTAAACTTTGGGCCAAACGCGAAGAGCAAATTCGCTGTGTTATTGAATCAACCGCCGGGATGTACGGAGACCTGCAAGGCATCGCCGGGCGTTCGCTCGCGGAAATCGAAGGACTGGAGATCGAACCGCTTGAGTTGACAAACGGGCAGGCTCTCAAAGCGGACTAGAGACTCGAAGCTCGGCACTCGGAACAAGATAATTAGCTCGACGAACTTCGAGCTTGCCTCTAGCACCCAGCCCACGCCTATAAAAGCTCTTTCAAATGGAAGTGGAACTTCCCGAGCTTGCCACCATAGTTACCTGCGCCAATGCGAAGGATGCCTGGCTGTGCGGCAGTGTGCAGGGCGATCGCCATGGCACTTCTCACCGAGGCTTCATCGACGCCGTCGATCACGATTTCGTACACGCAATTCGCCTGGGGATGCAATTTCGATTCCGTCACGCCGCGGAGCGTAGGGCAATAGGCATCGGCTGTCGAGGCGGGAAGCTTTTTATAGACCGAGCCCACCTTGCTGCCGCTACGTACCACGCCACTGGGAAACGGAGTGATCACCCCAGCCTGTTCGGCAATCGCTTCGACAGCCCCGCGTGCCGCGCTAAGCGTTTGCTTTTGGTCGAGCCCCTGAAGGATCAGGTTACCTCCACCAACGCCCTTCGACACGCCCACCACATCGGCCACCAGGAACTCGCCATCCATCACAGGGATGCGCAGAAACGCTGAGAGGTAAACTTCTTGCTACGCTGATGCCCATCACCGAAAAAGCGAATATGCTTGCCGAGCGGGATACGTTCGGCTCCTTCCGGATTGCCATCGAATACGGCGGTCGTGGGGCAGGTCATCACGCACTGTCCAACGCGATTGGGAATCGCCTTGCCGAGTGCCTCGGCCGAGAACCCAAACGCCAGAACCGCGGCCCCTGGCCGGCCATCGGGCGTTTCATGAGAGGATATCCTGCGTTCGATGCCCATTTCGGTATCGCAGGCGATCACCGACGAAGCGTAGCCGGTAACAGACCGCAGCGCCGCATCGAGCCAATAATCATCTTCCGCCGTAAGGATCAGCCGCGTCCAGCGCATGCCGAACGCTTCGGCGAATGTATCTTCGATTTCTGTTTCACCAATCTTCAATGCGGGCACCGCTCTGCTAGGAGTGAAACACTCAATTATAGCCACTAACCAGCCATCAATAAACAAGCACTTATGATGACCCGAGATGCCGGCTTTGCAAGGGGGCGAGGGGTATGTGAGAAATGGGAAATCAGAGATCTTTGTCCGCGGATTCTTGAGTGCCTGGTACCGAGTAGTTCGGAGACAGAAATCCAATAAGCTAATCGCACATTGCTTCCGATCCCAACTTTGCAATTCCCTTGTCTTTCGGATATCGTGATTCCCCTATACGATGCGCTTTCTTTCCCGCTCCAGCCGCTCAAACACATACTCCATCGCCTGGGGCACCATACGGCAGTAGTACTCGAATCCATGCCCGCCGCCTGATGTTTCCAGGTCGTGATCGTGGGGAATGCCCAGTGCGGAAAGCTTCATCCGCAAGCGTTCGGCACTTTCGTGCCAGCGACGATCGGCCGGATCGCAACAGTACCATATGTTGCGCGGCCAGTAGAGTGGATGGATATGTAATAGAGCCGTGTCCTGCCGGGCGGATTCCGCGTCAGGATACATCAGCGGTAGCGTTTCGTCTCCTTCGTCGAAGCGTGTGTGATAATCGATCGCCGGCGAAATCGCAGCTGCGATCGGAAATGTATCGGGGTATTTAAAAGCCAACCGCAGAGCCCCTTGCCCTCCCATGCTAGTGCCAAACAAGCCGATCCGCGGCGGCTTCGCACCCCAATGTTCGGCAATCGCCGGTACAACATGCTTGATGACATATTGTTCAGCGGAAACTTCAAGATCAAACTCTTCACAAATCTTGTCGGTCCACCAGCTCCGCTGCGTTACAGGGCAAACGACACGAAACCCATACCGGTCGAACTGCTGCCTGAATTCGTCATACGCACGCAAATCTCCCAAGTGCACGCCATGCAGGTAGATGAGCACATAACTGTGTTCGCTAGGTGACTCCGGCTCGTAGGTTGCCGCTCGATGTCCGTTGATTTCAATTTCAATCCATTGGCCAGGCATGTCGTTTACTCAAGGGGGAAACGTGGCAATTTACCAAAAGTCAAAAACAATTCACAAAGGCTTACTTACAAGGACCACGTACCAAGAACCTGACTTACCCAGGCCTCTTTTTCCCTTGTCCGGGCTGCGCACCGCCGTCTAAACTAACAACAGTCTTTGTACCATAATCGATTCGCTGCCTTAGACAAGCCAAGGTTTCTCTCGCTCGTGAAAACTCTCCTCACTGAAGCCGAAATCCACGCCGGCGTCGTAAAATCTGGCACAGCAGCTTACTGACCGCTATGGAGAGACCCCTTTGACCATCGTCGGGGTGCTCACCGGCAGCCTGGTCTTTATGGCGGATTTGATTCGCCAATTGCATATGCCACTACGGGTGGGGCTGGTGCAAGCCAGCAGCTATCGCGGGGCCGTCACCGAACATGGTGAACTGGCGGTGAATTCCAGTTGGTTGCCACAAGTCGAAGGGCGCCACGTCCTCCTGGTCGACGACATCTTCGATACAGGCCATACCCTGGTAGCCATGTTGGACGAACTTACTGCTCGCCGTCCGGCATCACTGGCATCCGCCGTGCTGCTCACAAAACAAGGCCGTGCCGAAGTCGAATTGCGGCCAGACTTTTCCGTGTTCGAAATCCCCAACGTCTTCGTCGTCGGCTACGGGCTCGATTACAACGACCAATATCGCAATTTGCCCCATGTGGCAGAAATGGAAACGGCGGATTTGGAGCAATAAGATATTAGCTGTTTGCGATTAGCCTTTAGCAATCACGAATTAGAAAATAGAAATTCCAAAGAATTTAAATCCAACAATCTCCAAGAACCGCGAACCACCTTTTAATCCACAATCCCCAATACCCTGATGTCTCTTCGCTTAGTATTCCTCACCCGACGCTACTGGCCCTTGGTGGGTGGATCAGAACATGCGCTGGCACATCTGGCACATGGAGTGAAGGAACTCGGCGTGGATGTAACGCTGCTTACGCCGCGTTGGCAGAACGATTGGCCAGACCGGCTAGACGACCATGGAGTACATGTGTTGCGGTTACCCCATCCGCCGCGTGGTCTTTGGTCACGCAGCGCTTGGCGCCGACAGTTGAAGGATTGGCTCGTCGCCGAGCGAGAATCGTACGATCTGGTTTTTGTTACGCACTTAGAGGAAGAAGCAACTGCCGCAATGCAAGCTGGCCGCATAACGCGTCGGCCGTACATCGTACGACCAGCCGATTGGTCGGAAATTCCGACTCGTCGCTTACAGCGCAGGGCGAAACAAATTCTGAATCACGCAGAGGCTGTTACCGCCGATGGCCCCGCGCTCTGTGCTGCTTTAACAGCCTCTGGCTGTGCGCGAGAAAAAATCTTTGAGATCCCCGACGGTGTTCCACCAGCACCGGAACGGACACCGGCCGCACGTACTGCAGCCAGGCAAGAGTTGGCTGAAGCGGATCATGCCCTCTTGCTCGAAGGGTCGGCCCCCCTGGCTTTGTATGCTGGTCCGTTAGTGGCCGAACGTGGATTGAGCCGCTTGCTGGAGGCTTGGCGCATCGTCGTCGAGCAAGACCCCACCGCGCGGCTTTGGATCGTGGGCGAGGGGCCCGAGCACGAGCGACTCACCCGCCAGACTCAAACCGCTGCCTTAAGCGGCCGTGTGGCACTCGTCTCTCCGTTTGATACGATGGAAAGCTTCTACCAGGCGGCCGATCTGTTCGTGCATCCCGGCAATCCTGAGCACGTTCCTTTCACCTTGCGCGAAGCAATGGCAGCCGGCTTGCCGTGCGTGGTCTCCGATGCCCGAACTTCGCGTTTGATTGTCGAACCCGGCCGGCACGGCTTGCTGGCTGAAGGCCATTCGGCGGGTTCCCTGGCCGAGGCGATTTTGACTCTACTTTCCGACAAACCTTTGGCCGAGCAGCTCGGCACCACCGCCCGGGAGCGAGCCAACGAAACATTCGCACTAGCGAAAGTGTCCCAGAAACACGTAGAACTATGGGAACAAATAAAACGGAGAGCAGAAAGCCGGTGAACTACAGACCCCCAACCGCATATAACCCGCATTCGCTTTCTGCAATTCCCAACCATTAATCTTTAGCCTCCCACCAGCTGTGAAACCACGGATTCTGCAAATCATTCCCTCGCTTGATCGAGCAGGTGCTGAAAAGCAACTGGCACTCTTGGTCGCAAATTTGCCTCGCGACGAATTCGACGTGCAGGTCTGTGCCCTTACTCGGGGTGGCGAACTCGCCGCCGATTTGAAGCAGGCGGGTATTCCGCTTACGATCTTGGGCAAGCGCTGGAAGGCCGACCCGACATGTTATTGGAAGCTCAGGAAGCTGATCACCCAGCTCAAGCCAGACATCATTCACACTTGGATGTTCACGCCGGGCGTATACGGGCGAGTCGCCGGCCGGCAACTTGGCGTACCTCATTTGATTCATTCCGAACGCTGCGCCGACAAGTGGAAGTCGAACTGGCAATGGGCGTTCGATCGCCGCCTGGCTGCGCATACCGATCGGATCATTGCGAACAGTTCCGGCGTGCGCGACTTCGGCGTGGAACATGGCATTCCGGCCGAGAAGTACTTGGTGATTCCCAACGGCATCGCACCTGCGGCTCCTAGTAATGTCTCCAAGGATGAATTGCTCAAAGAACTTGGACTCCCGCCTGACATTTTGCTCATCGGAGCGGTAGGAAGACTCTGGCCTCAGAAGCGCGTACGAGATCTGATTTGGGTGATGGAATTGCTCCACATCATTCGGCCCGAGATTCACCTGTTGATCATCGGGGATGGACCTGAACGTCCTGAGCTCGAGCGGTACGTGCGTACGGTTGAAGGGACATCGTACATGCATTTTCTCGGGCATCGTAGCGACGTATCGCGCATCTTGCCGCACCTCGATCTCTTCTGGCAAGGAAGCGGGTACGAAGGGATGCCCAACGCCGTGATGGAAGCAATGGCGGCCGCTGTGCCGGTGATCGCAACCGATATTCCCGGTACGCGTGATCTGGTCGTTTCTGGTGAAACCGGTTTTTTATACCCCATCCGTGGCCGCAAGGAATTTTGCAAAAAGAGCGACGAGCTCTTGGCCGACCTGGCCACGGCCCGCAAGCTTGGCAACGCTGGACGCGACCGTGTACTGGCAAAGTTCCCTCTGGCTCCCATGGTCGAGGCACACGCCCAGCTCTATCGAGAGCTGCTGAGCTAGGGCCTCTGGAAGTCTCCTTTTGGGATGAATCCCTATTTACGTATCGTTGCTTCTCTAACTCCGACGCCGACGCTTCAGGGAAACTACCGCTTTTCCGTTGGCCGCGCGGTAGCGGGTGAACCGGTAGCCGGCGAGCGCGAACGCCAGCGCTGCGAGCCGTGCATCATGCGGGGCATTTGCAAAACGGTACGCGCCGGCCGGCAACGCCTCCGCCAGCCATGCGGGCAAGAACGGGTCCGGGGCTTTGTCGCCTTCGCCCTCGATCGCAAACAGGACGCCGGCCAGTTGCCCACCTGCGGCCGGAAGCAGGAGATGCCGTCCGGCTTTCGGTTCGAAGCCGGCTGCGGCGGCGAAGGCACGCGCCTGCGCATCAAGTCCATCCCGGATGGCCGGCCATGTTTCAGCGGTCACGAAGGTGATGGGAAGTGGCGCCGCGACCGCGCCGGGCGCGAAGAAAACCGGATGCATGGCCAATTCGTCCTCCGTCGCGATCCTGCTCTGTTAGTGGTCCATTGATTTGAATATTCGCAGATGCGCCGGCTGAAACGGGATGCGAATGTTAGAATTGGACCACTAGCACGGTCGTGCGCCGCGGAGAAGCGATCGGGGCAGTGTTAACCTCTCATTAGGGTTAACGGTTTATTGCTGGCGATAAGCCGGCAATTGGCCGGCTCGGGTTGGTCAGGACCGAGCAATATATCGTGCAGACGCTCCGCTCTCTTCTGCGGCCGCTCCAGTCGTGCCGCGTGAATGCTGTATTGCGCACCGCTTTGGTGGTCGTCGTGGCCTTTGGCGTTACGGCCTGCAAAACGACCAGGCCTGACGACGTCACCGGATCGATTGGCCCGGCGGCCGCGCGCGGCAGCGATCCCAACCGCGGCGAATTGGATCGTCTGGGTGCGCTCTATCGCGCCAATCCAAAAGACGTGCAGACCGCCATCGCCTACGCGCGGATATTGCGCGTCAACGGCCAGCGCGCGCAGGCGGTCGCGGTTCTGGAACAATCGGTGATCCAACATCCGAAGAATCAGCTCGTGCTCGGCGAATACGGCCGTGCCTTGGCCGATGTTGGCAATTTCCAGCAGGCGCTCAACGCGCTGGGCCAGGCGCATTCGCCGGACCGCCCCGACTGGCGGATCATGTCGGCACAGGGCGCCGTCCTTGATCAGATGGGACGGCACGCCGAAGCGCAGCGCTACTACAAGACGGCACTGAAGATCGCGCCGGACGAACCGTCGATCCTGTCGAATCTCGGATTATCCTACGCTCTGTCGAAAAAACTTCCGCAGGCGGAGGCAACCTTGCGGCGCGCTGCCGCCCGGCCCGGCGCCGATCCGCGCGTGCGGCAGAATCTCGCGCTGGTGGTTGGCTTGGAGGGGCGCTTCGCCGAGGCTGAGAACATCGCCAAGGCCGATCTGCCGCCGGCGGAAGCCGCCGCCAACGTCGCCTATCTCCGGCAGATGCTGTCGCGGTCGAACGCTCACGGTCCTGCCGGTGTTTCAGCTGGAGCCGGCCGCGGCCGCCCTGCCACCTAGACCTCTTCAACAATCAGCGCCGTCCCGCGGCGGAAACGTTCCGCCGGCGCGCCGCATTGCGCGCCCGGCGGCTTCATGCGAGCTTCGCCCGCCCGCCGGAGTTCGCCATGTCCCCAAGAATTCGATCTCGGACCCAAGCCGCCGCTTGGTTATACCAACAGCGATCTTAATCGCGCCGCCGAACGCCGCAGCGACAACAGCTGGCTCACCGCGCTGGCGGAAGACCCGCGCTCCGGCTTCTACGCCATGAGCGGTGACGCAATCGTTCTGAAAAAGGCCGGCGCCGGGCTGGAGCCGCTGTTTGCGCCTGGCCAGCAGCGCCTGTTGGGAACGCTGACAGAGCACGTCTTTCTCGGTCTCAAGCAGGGCGCCGGCCGCTTCGGGATTGGGATCGATCGGCCTTCGGTCGAGGTATTGCGCAACGACGACGCGTTCCTGGTCACCGACCTGCGCTCGATCGCGGTGCAAGGCCTGGTCGAACCGCATCATCTGCCTGCCATCGCCGAGGCCAAGGCGCTGCTGCATTGGCATATCCGCCATCGCTTCTGCTCGAATTGCGGACTGCCGACGCGTGTCGTCGACGCCGGCTGGCGGCGGGACTGCGCCAGTTGCGGCGGCCAGCACTTTCCGCGCACCGATCCGGTGGTCATCATGCTGGCCATCAAGGGCGAGCGCTGTCTGCTCGGCCGTTCACCGCGTTTTGCATCGACCATGTGGTCGTGCCTTGCCGGCTTCGTCGAACCAGGCGAAGCCATCGAGGATGCCGTGCACCGCGAGACACTTGAGGAAGCCGACATCGTCTGCGGTCGCGTGACCTACTTCGCCTCACAGCCCTGGCCGTTTCCGTCGTCTTTGATGATCGGTTGTCACGCCGAGGCGCTATCGGAAGAAATCGTCATCGACCGCAACGAGCTTGAAGATGCGCGCTGGTTCTCACGCACGGAAGCTGCCGACATGCTCATGCGCCGACATCCCGATGGTCTCAGCGCGCCGCCGCCGGTCGCGATCGCGCATCACATCATCCGTGCCTGGGTGGAGGGTGAGGTTGCCTTCGACTGACGCGCCCGCGACCGGTCGCCCCGCCAAGGTGCTGTGTCTCGGCATCGCGGTGCAGGACTTGGTGATGCGGGTGGCGCAATTTCCCGGCCCGGGCATGAAGGCGTCCGCTGACGACATGCTGGTGATCAGCGGTGGCTGTGCCGCCAACGCGGCGGTGACGATTGCGCGGCTTGGCGGCCGCGCCGCCTATGCCGGTCCGCTGGGCGGACCGCCGGGCGCCGATCCGATCAGTGACCGGATCGTAGCCGATCTGACTGCCGAAGGCGTCGACACAGCCGGAGTTGCCCACGTGATCGGCGCGACCGCGCCGCTCTCCGCCATCCTGATCGACCACAGCGGCGAACGGCTGATCGCCACCCACCGCTCGGAAAAACTCAACGCCGCCCGCACGGCCGATCCCGCTGCCCTGCTGCGCGGGGTCGACGTGGTGCTTGCCGACAATCGGTTCGAGGGATTTTCATTGCCTATATTGGCGCTGGCGCGCGAACACGAATTGCCAATTGTGCTCGATGCCGACAAGCCGACTCGTTACGACGATCCCATTCTCGCAGCGGCCTCCCACGTGGTGTTTTCATCAGAGGCGCTGACCCGGACGACGGGGCAGCAGGATATCTCCGCGGCCTTGATCGCGATGAGGCGTCACACACGGGCTTTCCTCGCGGTCACCAACGGTCCTGATGACATGCTCTGGGTGGCCGACGATGGCATTCACCGCTTGCCGGCATTTGCGATTACCTCCGTCGATACTCTTGCAGCTGGCGATGTGTTCCATGGCGCCTTTGCGCTGGCGCTGGCCGAGGGCCGCGATGTGGTGGCGGCGATGCGTTTCGGTGCAGCTGCCGCGGCGATCAAATGCACGCGCTTCGGCGGCATTGGCGGCGCACCTTCCCGCGCCGAGGTCGAATCGTTCCTGGTCGGTGCCTGACCCGAATTATTTCTTTGAAGCGGAAGGACAGGGAGCACCGCAAGGCGCGCAGGCTCCGGCGAAGTCCTCCGGTGAGACCGCGCGTCCACTTGACGGACTGGTGAAATGGTCGAACAGAACGACCGCAAGTCCGGCGACAATGACGACCGTATAGACCAGACGCATCGTCGCTACTCCCGCGACAGGCCGAAGGCCGGCCGCAGATAGATGCCGATGGCACACCCGGGGAGCGCCGCTGCGAACCAGACCCAGCCATGCAGCGAGCCGGAGGCCACGCCGCCCAGGAAGGCGCCGATATTGCAGCCGAAACCGAGACGCGCGCCCCAGCCCATCAGCAAACCGCCGATCGCGGCCGCCGCCAGCGACTTGAACGGCGGCCAGGCGTTGCGCGCGAAGGGTTGGGTCGCGGCCGCTGCCGCCATGGCGCCCAGCACCATGCCGAAATCGGTCAGGCTCGACGTGTCGGTGAGGACGGAATCGGTCAACGCCCGCTTCGGACCGGGCCATTGCCAAAACGCGCTCAGGCTCGCGAGGTCGATGCCCATCGCGGTCGCGATCTTGCCGCCCCAGACCGTGAATCCGAAGGTCACGCTCCAGGGATGGCCGCCAGCGAAAAACACGACAATCGACAGCAGCGCTATGACGACCGCACCGATCAGCATGCCGCGCGACGGGCGAATGTTGGCGCCGCGCCATCGCGCGATCAGGACGACGGCGAGCGCGACAAGAACGATGCTTGCGAGTGTCGCCGCGAGGCCGCCCCAGGGACCGAAATAGTTCGTAGCGATAATGGGGTCGATCCCGCCCAGCGCCATCATGGCCGGCAATTGCAGACTTCCGATCACCGTGCCGATGATGAAACAGGCGAGTGCAATCAGCATCCGGCCCGAACCGCCGCCAACGGAATAGAGCGTGCCGGAGCCGCAGCCGTTCGCGAGTTGCATGCCGATGCCGAAGACGAAGGCACCGATCACCAGCGACGGGCCGAGTGGTGCGATCGCGCCGCCAAAGCCCGGCACCAGGGCAGCGACCGGAACGATAATTGTTGCACAAAGGCCGACCAGCAGCAGCACGCCCAGCATGCCGCCGGCGTCGCCGGTTCTCAGGAGCCGCCGCCACGCCGCGGTGAAGCTGAATTCGGCCTTGAGAAACACGGCCCCAAGCGCGAAGCCGCCGAGGATCAGCGCGGCCGACGCGGGCTGACCGTCAAACAAGACCAGCGCCACCAGCAATGCCGTAGCGACGATCGCAGTGAGAAGAAACGGCCAGTCGCGCCGGCGAAACAGACCGTCGCCGGCCACAGGTTTAATTGTCGTTGCCGACGTTGTTGCTAACGTCATGTTGGATCAACCTTCGGCCTGCCGGCGGGCCGGCTATCGATAACGGCCGGCGGGCCGGCCATCGCAAACGACCGGCGCTCGCCGCATGCATAATTCGGAAAATGTGCCAGACTTTTCCAGGACAATCATCCGGCAATTCGAAATGCCGGATCGCCGCCCTTTTGCCGTGTAGGAGGGCCGCCGTTACGATCCCAGACCGAGGAACTGCATCAGGTCATCCCATTTCGTCCGCGACGACACCACCGGCCGCGCCGGATCGGATGTCCATTCCACCATGGAGCCGGGATAGAGTTTGGCGTCCTTGCGGCCGAGCAACTCGCTGAGCACGAACCATGTGGTCGCTGACCAATGGCCGGTGTTGCAATAGGTCACGACCGGACTGCCGGTCGGAACCGCGCCGAGCACGCTGGCGAGTTCGGCCTTGGACTTCAGCCGGTTGGTCTTGTCATCGTAGAGCACGGCATGGTCGATATTGATGGCGCCGGGAATATGCCCGTAGGCCTTGACCATCTTTGCCCGCTCCTTGCCTGAGAATAGACCCGGCGAACGCGAATCGATCAGCACCGCGCCGTTCGTGCTAGCGAGCTTCTGCACGGCGCCGGCGTCGATCAGCATGCTCTTGTCAAACGTCACGGAAAAGATCGCGGGCGCCGGTTGTTTGGCGCCGCTCTCGACCGGATAGCCGGCGGCCTTCCAGGCGGCAAAGCCGCCGTCGAGGATGGAGACCTTCTTGAGTCCGACGAGCTTGAGCGTCCAATAGGTGCGGGCGGCGGAACCGAAATCCGTCGCGTGCACGCCAGCAGGAACGACGACGACGTGACTGTCTTCATCGATACCCAGTTCGCCGATCAGCACTTCCAGTTTGGCGGCCGAAGGCACCGCAAAGGGGATGTTGTTGCGAGTCGTGCGCCAGCCGCCGCGGTCATAGTCGCTGTGCACGGCTCCGGGAATGTGGCTGCGCAAATAGGCCTCCGGGCCGCCGCCGTCGATGGCCGAGCGAATATCGAGCACCACCAGCCCGGGAGCCTTGGCGTGATCCTTCAGCCAGGCCGCCGACACCAGCGGTTCGACGCCCTCGGCCAGGGCCGGCGCCGCAAAAAAGGCCGATACCAGGATTGCAGCCGCAGCGCGCCGCATAGCGCCGCGCGCACTTAAAAGCCAGGATCCGGACAATAACTGCGACATGGGTCAGCCCTTGGTTGGATTCGGCGGTCCCGGCCGGCGCTGGTTCGAGCCGGCGGCAGGGCTCCAGGATTTGTCTTGAAATAGAATATTTTTCTGCGTATTGACACTGGAAGCATAAAAAAAAGAAATTTCAACTACCGTATCCGAAAATAAAGTACATTTAGCCTAATTTCGAAGGGGATTTGAAATGGATACCATCGACCGCAAAATCCTGACGGTATTGCAGGAGGACGCCAGCCTGTCTGTTGCCGAAATTGGCAACCGGGTCGGCCTGTCCTCGACACCGTGCTGGAAGCGCATCCAGCGCCTGGAGGCCGACGGCGTCATAACCCGCCGTGTGGCGCTGGTGGACCAGGACAAGCTCGGGCTCGGGGTGACCGTGTTCGTCTCGGTCGAGACCGGCGACCATTCCGAGGAATGGATCGAGCGATTTGCGGAATTCGTCCGCGCCATGCCGGAGGTGATGGAGTTCTACAGGATGGCCGGCGACGTCGACTACATGCTGCGCGTGGTTGTCCGCGACATCCAGGGCTATGACACGTTCTACAAACGGCTGATCGCCTCAGTGCCGCTGAAGAATGTCACGTCGCGTTTTGCGATGGAGAAGATCAAGTCGACGACTGTCTTGCCGGTGCCATGACGGAGGGCGCACCAGAGTATGATCCGAAAAAGTTGCAGACCTTTCCAATAAGATCATACGACAAACCAAGATGTTAGGCAGTCGTTGCAATTCAAACCGACTAAATCGCCCTCTCGAGCATTTCCAGGCGAAGTGGAAGCCGGTTCGCCGTCGGGAAATGCGACAGAGCAATGAGATGGAGCGCTTTCATGTTTCGACTTGAATTGAAAGCGCTCTAGCGTCCCAAATCCGAAGTTCGTCATACTATTCAGCCTGCTCCGTACGAACTTCGGATTCGATAAGGATACTAGGACGTGGACTCATTAACGCGCAGCCATAACCGGATGGAAGCAAGCTGGATGAAGGCTAGGTAGTTCGCCGCCAGCTTATCATAGCGTGTTGCAACCCGACGGCAGTGCTTGATCTTGTTGAAGAAGCGCTCAACCAAGTTGCGAGCGCGGTAGAGATATGGGCTAAAACAGATCGGCTCGGTACGGTTGCGCCGTGGTGGAATGTTGGCCCAAGCGCCCTTCTTGGCGGCGAGCGCTCTGATCCAATCCGCATCATAGCCTCGGTCGGCCAGCAGCATTGATTTTAGACTTCAGGCGAGAGAGAAGCTTGCCGGCAAGCCGGTTGTCATGAGCCTCACCCGCCGTCAACGCGAGCCGGATCGGCAGGCCATTGGTATCGACCACCGCATGAATCTTGCTGGTCAACCCGCCCCGTGACCGGCCTATCGACTGCCACCTGTTGCGAGTGATGCAGGCACCGTGTTGATGCACGCGGACGATAGACGTGTCGATCATCTGCACCGATGCATCGTGCGCGATGGCGAGTGCGGTCATGATCCGGCTCCAGACGCCTGCCCGCCGCCAACGAACGAAGCGATTGTAGCATGTCGTATAGGGGCCAAAGTTCGTCGGCAGATCACGCCATGGTGCGCCAGATCGCAAGACCCAGAAGATGCCGTTGAGGACACGGCGGTCGTTCACCCGTGGAACGCCGCGCGGCTTGTTCGGCAGCATCGGTTTGATAGCAGCCCATTCCTGGTCGGTGAGTTCGTAGCGCATGATTCGAGCCCTCACTTTCAGGGCTTGAAATCACAGACCGGAACTCGGTCTCAACGGGCTCTGCGGTGGCGTATTCGGATCGATATCCGGCCAATAGCGGACTCATTATGCTCAGCTTGAGTTCTTCGGCTTGTGACCCCGTGCGGGCCTCAACAACAATGAACACTGATCGGCGACCACGGCAACCGCATTACACTTCCAGGATGGCGATTTAAGTCGATACGATCACAAACTGTGAACGCCTAAGGCAGTCATGAGGCGTTGGTATTTCATTTCCGCTGTCTGCCCGCTATTCCGCAAAAGCTGCGTGACGGTGGTTTGAGATAGATCAAAGTAGGCTTATCGCGAATGATTATAATTATTATTTCATCGCAAAGTATTGCCAATTGCCATTAGGCTTTACTTGGATTTGGAAAGATGAGCATGAGCGGAAAATCGAGCCGTAATCCTATATTGCCGTGGTGGATCGGCTTGGCGATCATCGTCGGGGCGGTCGTGTATACTGGCTATCAATTTACCACGCTGGAATGCGGGCCAGTTAATGCGGGTCTCCTGGCGTTCATTGTCCTCGGCGTGGTCCCAATCGTCTATCTCACGCTGATGTACCTAACCTTAAAGGGTCAGGCTGATAGCGAGCGCGCCTAACTTGGTCCGGCCTCACTCAGCAATTGGAGATCGAGACATGGCATCCACCAAAGAAAAATATTCGAGGGCCATCGATATCGGCATTGGCGACAAGCAGCGCAAGGCAATCGCCGAGGGGTTGGCGCATCTGCTAGCTGATACTTACACACTGTATCTTAAGACGCACAACTTCCATTGGAATGTCACTGGTCCGATGTTCAACACATTGCACTTGATGTTCGAGACCCAATACACCGAGTTGGCGCTTGCGGTGGACCTTATCGCAGAACGCATCCGTGCGCTGGGTTATCCGGCACCTGGCAGTTACGCCCAATACGCCAAGCTGTCTGTCATCAAGGAGAGCGAAGCCGTGCCAGCAGCCGAAGAGATGATCGCCGATCTCATCAAAGGCCAGGAAGCGGTGGTCCGAACCGCTCGCGGGGTCTTCCCGGCCGTCGAAAAAGCCGGAGATCAGGCAACCGCAGATTTGCTGACTCAGCGCATGCAAGTCCATGAGAAGGCGGCGTGGATGTTGCGTGCCATGCTTCAATAGACTTCTGGCACTCAGCAGACGTGCTGTTTGCCCCTGGCAATGTCGGCTTCTGGCCCTTCGCGGCCCTTCCACGACGTCCGCTTTTGCGCCGCTGTTGGGGGATAAGCGGACGTCAATCGCGCCTCGTTCCAGCATTCGATTTAATGAGTACACCTCCTAGCAAGTTTGTGAATCTCGTGTGGTTTTGGATTTGAAATTCATTTGAGGATCTGCCGCAAATTATGGAACGAATTTCAATTCCACCACACTAGCAACAATTGACTTTGTCGGAGACTCGCGGCCGCATGTAGAGCCGATCCGACAGCTTTAATGTGCCGGTTAGAACGTAGCCGATCGTCGGCTTGTAATCGTAACTGCCCTCGCTCCAGATCAGCGTTGTGTTGGCGACCTTCAGGTTGGCCGGGACTGCTACCGATTGACCCTTGGAGTGGGTAGACCCGTTGAGCGTCTTGCTCCACGCGACCTTGGCGTTGCCGTCGGCGTCGATTTCGACCGCGGTAACCGTCAGTTTCAATTTGCTGGTGCCGTATGGCGACATCACGGCCGCCGACGCATTGAAGATGTTATTGACGTCGGTGGTGGTCAAAGTCGCGGATTGCGAGGCGAGGTCGGCGACCGTGCGCACCGTCAGTGTGAGCTTGCGGTCGATGGTGACGCCTTGCGTAACCTCGACACCGCCGAGATAAAGCAGCAACATCATCGGCAGAATGAGTGCGAACTCGACCGCAGCCAGACCGCGGCGGTCGGCGAGAAAACGAGCGCCGCATTGCGCAGCCCGATTGAGGCAAGCGATCGGAACAGGACATCTCATCAGCGTGGCCGGTCGTTATTGATAAGGTTCATTGCGAAACGCCGCGGTTCCAACAAGAAGGCGCTTGCTGTCGGCGAGGTCGGACAGATTGAAGCCAAGAAACGAAAGATAAACCGGCCATTCGTAGAACATCCGCACAACGACGATGTCGCCTGGTCCTCCGGGCTGATAGCCGAAATTGCTTTTGACAAGTTTGCCGTTTTTGTCGATCGGGCTCGCCATGTCGACGTTGGAAAAGTTCTGGTAGGTCTTGACGTCGATGCTGATGCCGCCGGCGCAATCGAACAGACCGTGGACCCGCGCACAGACAGCGTCTTTGAACTGGCTCTGATTGAAGCCCTGGGTCTGCGCCTGCCCGGTCATGATCAGCCTGGCGGAATCCGCAACGGCCGTCTCAAGCACCTGACCGGCAAAGAACACGATCGCCGTTTCCATGATTGCGAACAACAGTGCCAGGAACGGCACGATAACAATCGCAAACTCGATCGCGGCGGCGCCGTCCTCTGATCGGCCAAAGCGCTGCCCGCGCTTGAACGGCGACCAGTCGGCACATCGCCAAAGGCGGTGTCGGATAAAGCCAAGCATGTTTGACGTCCCGGTGACCCGGCGTCTTTGCGCCGTTGCCGGGACAACTTTAACAAGCTGCTGTTTCGACCTGGTTACAAAAAGCCCGGAATTTGATTGGTTTCAGCAAGCAATTTTTAACCCTATAGGCTTGGCCCGCCAATGGCCGTCTTGGGACGATACCAATTGTCGGGCCCTACGGCTTCGCGGCCGAACCCTGTCCCTGGGCCTGTCCATTGCGGTTGCTGGTCTGAGAGAGCGTCGACTCAAAATACTTCGGCTCGTCGCCAAGCGTAATGCGGCGCTCGCATTGCGGTGCGCAGCTATAGGTTTCGCGATTGACCCCGCGATACATCACAACGACGTCCTTGGACGGGCCGTTGACCTGGATATTCTGGTCCATCAGCACCTTGCCGTTGCGATCGAGCGCGATAATGTTGGTGCGGCCGTAGCCTTTGCCGGTAATGACGATCTGGCCGCCTGGCTGCAGCGCGATGTCGGCAATCAACGGATTGCCGACCACGACCGTCGCCGCGCTTTCCGGTAGCCTGACGATCTTGGCTTGGTCGAGTGTGACTTCAAAGTCCTTGGCCTGCGCGACCGCGGTCAGCAGCCCGCCGGCGATCCCTGCAAGCGCCAGCGCACGACATATTTTATTCTGACATGCTAATGCGAACGACATCAAACCCTCCGATACGCAATACAATGGGGCCGCGCTGCCGGCCATCCGGCGTTATTCATCTTAGGTATTTCAAGCTTAACGAATTGTTGTTAACAGCTTGCGAATACGCGGCCGCGAATTCCGCCGCTCATCGCATGAACGGATAGATCAGTTGCCCGCGGAAACTTTCCGGAACGTTTCGTTCCGGTACGCCATAGGTCATCGGGCGTGCTCCGGCCGGCATGGCAAACGTTCCAAACAGAATGTCGAAAAGCGGAAAAAGAGTTGCAAAATTCTTCGGCGCCCCGCGTTCGGCAAGCTCATGATGCCAGCGGTGGAACACCGGGCCGGCGATGACGTATTTGAAGGGTCCCATCGTCCAGTTGAGATTGGCGTGCACGAAGGCGGCATGTGCGATCATCAGTGGCCCCAGCAGGATAAAAATATTTGGCGAAACACCGGCCAGAATGAGCGTTACATCGACCGCGATGGCGCCCAACAGGAGGTTCACCGGATGAAACCGGGCTGCGGAAATCCAGTCGAGGTCTTCCGAGGAATGGTGAACGGCATGGAACTTCCATAACAGCCCGCCATGGAAGGCGCGATGGACCCAGTATAGCATTGCGTCGGAGGCGATCAGGAAAACGACGATTTGCGCCCAGAACGGCAGGTGCGCCAGCGGCCCGCGGCCGTGCTGAAAGAATACGATCAGTCCGGCTTCACTGTGAATTCCGAATAGCAGGGCGACCGCCACGATCAGCAGACCGACCCGGAGATAGCGCGTCATCAGCGGGATGACAAACCAATAGGCGACGTCCGTCCGCAACCCGTCGTACCGCCACCAAGGCTTCCCCGGATTGCAGGCCCAGCGCGACGACAGGGCGGAGAAGGCGATCCCGAGGAAGAACAGGGCCGGAACGAGGATAATGAACGTTTCGCTCAGCCCGGCAATGATGGTGAAGATATCGAGGGTCATCGCGGTACGCACCTACGCTGCACACGTGGATATTTATCTGATATCGAACTTCTTTGTTAAGTTCGTATGAACCATGGTGCCGGTCGGAGCTTTGCTGTGCGCAAATCGAGAAATGAGTATATTTTGGCGATTTGAGACGGCTTTTGCCGAAGCATTTTCGAGATGTCCGACAACGCTCCGTTAACATAAAAACAAACAATTAGCTGAAAATTGGTATCGAATGCGGTCCGTTTTTGGAGGTTCCGCAGACAGCGCGCGGCACCCGTTACCTTTCAAAAATTGCAAAAATGCTTAGACTTTTGCCGTCATTTTGGACAAAGGCGTCTTGATGGCAATGGAAAATTTAGGCTTCAATTTTAGCCTATATTCATTTTCGGCTGCTACGAAAAAAGGGTCTCCGGCATGTGCCGTAGTTCTTGTAGTGAGTATGGAGAGTTCAAAATGAAGAAGTTCAACAGCTTCCTGCGTGACGAGTCTGGCGCGACGGCCATCGAATACGGCCTGATCGCCGCCGGCATTTCGATTGCCATTCTAGCGGTTGTCCAGGGCGTCGGAACAAGCCTCAACGGCACGTTCCAGAAGGTTAAGGACGGCTTGACGACTCCCTAAGCTTTACGCCCTGCGTTGGTATGTCGGAGGGCATGTGTCCGCACGGCGACGCCGTCGCGGACACAGCTCTTTCTGACACGCCGCTCAATCTCGCTACGAAGTGAATTTCGGTGCGGCTCTCATAACGCGTGGCGTGGTGTGCCGTTCTCCGGACAATGCGTCGGTCCGCGGCGACGCAATGCCGAAGCACTGCGTGGTTGGCTGTGGTGAGCAAGCAGCGGAGCCGGATTGTCAGGCTCGCGGTGCGAGGCGCCGTTTCCCGATTGTTTCGCCAATCGGGTACTCGATGGATAACGCACGATGATCATCGACGCCTTTAAGCTCTTGTTGTTTCCTGCGCTGATGGCGTACGCGGCGTCGAGCGATCTTCTGACAATGACAATTCCGAACCGGCTGTCGCTCGCTGTGAGCGGCGGATTTGTGTTGTTCGCGTTGATGTCCGGCATGGGCGCAAGCGCGATCATGATGCACACCGCGGCCGGGCTCGCGGTTCTTTCGGTGGCGTTCTTCTGCTTCGCATGCGGATGGATCGGCGGCGGCGATGCCAAGCTGGCTGCGGCCACCGCGCTCTGGATGGGATTTCCCCATCTGGTCGAATATCTCGTTTATGCTGGTCTGTTCGGCGGCCTGTTGACGTTGCTGATGCTGCAATATCGCTCGCTGCCCTTGCCGGCGACCATCGCGCGCCAGGACTGGGCGTTGCGGCTCCATCGGCGTGACGGCGGTGTTCCGTACGGCATCGCGCTCGCGGCCTCCGCACTCATGGTCTATCCCGATACCGCATGGATGGCCCCGCTGGGGTCATAGGATTTGCCGCGCTTTCTTCGCAGGCGCTGCAAATCGCCTATTCCACGGCGATTTCTCGACTTGGATACGCCTTATTAACCATACTTTGACGTTTGGCTGCTCAAATGCCGCTAGCGTCCCGAATCCGAAGTTCGTCAAACTATTCAGCCTGCTCCGTACGAACTTCGGATTCGATAAGGACACTAGCAAAACTATGATTTTAGTGTGGTTTTGGTTCAGAAGTTCGCTTGAACAGCAAGCCGAGAGAACTTAGCGAACTTCTGAACCACTACACTAGCGAGTTTCGGCATTGGCGCCCGCGTCATCGTGGAGAGTGAAGCGTATGAAAGCCGCGCGTATCGTCGTCCTTGGTATAGCCGTTGCCGCCGGCGGTGTTGCAGCGCTATTGGCGCGCGGTTCCGATCCCAAACCGCCGGCGCCGGCTGCCCCCGTTGCTAAGCTGGATACCGTTGATGTGCTGGTGGCCAATTCGGACATCGGCATGGGGCAATCCGTCAAGCCCGCTGACATGCGGTGGCAGGTTTGGCCGACCGCGGCCGCAGGGCCGCTCTTCATCCGCAAAGGTCAACAGCCGGACGCCATGAAGAATCTGTCCGGATCGATTGCGCGACAGGCGTTTCTGGCCGGCGAGCCGATCCGGGAATCGAAACTGATCAAGGCCGAAGGTTCCGGCTTTCTGGCCGCTATTCTGCCGTCCGGAAAGCGGGCGGTCTCGACCAGCATTTCACCGGAAACCGGCGCAGGCGGATTCATTCTGCCCAATGACCATGTCGACGTCATTCTTTCACGCCGCGACAAGCTGGCGGAGAAGGCGGCGGGCGTGGAGACTAATATCAGCGAAACGATTCTCACCAACGTACGTGTACTCGCCATCGACCAGCAGGTTGAGGAAAAAAATGGGCAGCGGGTCGTTGTCGGCCGGACCGCGACCCTGGAAGTGACGCCGATCCAGGCGGAAACCCTGACATTGGCAAGACAGATGGGAACCTTGTCGCTTGCCTTGCGCAGTCTTGCGGATGCCGGCGGCGACAGCGCCTCGGTTGACGACGGCGCGCGCCGCAGGACCATCAATACCGTTCGTTTTGGCGTCAATTCGGTGTCGACACCGCGTTAGCGGGAAAGAAAGAGAGACCAAGAAATGCGGACGCTGATATCTGCCCTATCGCTGGCGATTTTGATCATCACGACCGGCGCCGGCGTGTCGGTGTCGTCGGCCGCGGAGCCGTCCCCAGCCAAGACGATCCGCGTCCTCGGCAGTGATTCCGGATCGCGCTTCGTGTCGCTGGGCATCGGAAAATCGATCGTCATCGAACTTCCGCGCCCGATCAAGGACGTGCTGGTCGCCGATCCGCGGATCGCCAATGCGGTGGTGCCGTCATCGCGGCGCGCCTACATCATCGGTTCCGCGGTGGGGCAGACCAACGTCTATTTTTTCGATGCCGCCGGCAAGCAGATCGCCGGTTTCGACCTGGCGGTGAGCCGGGATCTCAACGGCATCCGCGCTGTGCTGCAAAAGATGTTCCCGGACGCCAATATTCGCGTTGACGGGATCGGACCCGGCAGCGTGATCCTGTCCGGATCGGTGCAGACACCGGCCGAGGCGCAGACGGCCTACGATGTCGCGGCGCGGCTCCTCAATGTCGGGACCGCCGAATCGGCGCCGCGCGGCAGCCAGATCGTCAATGCGATCACGGTGCGCGATCGCGATCAGGTCATGCTCAAGGTCACGGTTGCCGAAGTCCAGCGCGACGTCCTCAAGCAATTGGGCGTCAATCTGGACGGATCGCTCGGCACCGGTGCCGCCGTCGTCAACTTCAACAGCTCTCCGCCATTCGGGGTGACCGGATCGGCGCCAAGCTCGTATCTGCAGGGCGTCTTCAATAATCGCGTCAATGCCACCTTGAAGGCGATGGAAAGTGCCGGCGTCATCCGCACCTTGGCGGAGCCGAACCTGTCCGCGATCTCCGGCGAGAGCGCGACGTTCCTCGCCGGCGGCGAGTTCCCGATCTACGCCGGGATACAGTTGCGATACCGCGACGGGGGGCACGCAAACCTGCCAACCCTCCATTCAGTACAAGAAGTTCGGTGTCAGCCTGAACTTCACGCCGGTCGTTTTGAGCGAAGGCCGAATAAGCCTCAAGGTCATGACGGAAGTCTCCGACCTGTCGAACGAAAATGCGCTGACCGTCAGGCCGACCCTGACATCGCCGGAAGTCACGATTCCCTCGATTCGTGTTCGCCGCGCCGAGACCACGCTGGAAATTCCTTCGGGCGGGTCGCTGGCCATGGCCGGCATGATTCAGGAGCAGACCAAGCAGCAGATCAACGGCATTCCCGCGCTCCAGCAATTGCCGGTGTTGGGCACCCTGTTCCGCTCCCGCGACTATGTCAACAAACAAACCGAACTCATGGTGATCGTGACGCCCTATGTGGTGCGCGCGGTTGCGCGGAAAGATCTTTCGCGGCCGGACGACGGCTATGCCGACGCGTCCGATCCGTCGTCCGTGCTGCTCGGCCGGCTCAATCGCGTTTACGGCGTTGCCCGCCGGCCGGAAAAGCCCGCCCAGTATCACGGCCGTTACGGTTTCATTCTTGACTGACCGGACCACGAGGAGACGATCGATGAAGCCCATCCATCCCGTGGTCGCAAGACGGCGTCATGCCGGCACGATCGCGATCCGCGTTGCCGCGGCCGGACTCCTGTCGGCGATGCTGGCCGGTTGTTATACGCCGGCGCGTGTGACCGAAGATTTCTATCCCGCCGATTACCGGCAACGTCATCCGATCAGCGTGAGCGAAGGCAATCATGATCTCAAGGTTTTCATTGGCAACAATCGCGCCGGCCTGACGCCGGTGCAGCGCGCCGAAGTGCTTGCGTTCGCTGGTACCTGGCGGCGCGAGGCGACCAGTGGGGTCGTCGTCGAAGTCCCATCCGGGGCATCGAACAGCGCTGCCGCCCGCGATTCCGTGCGCGAGATCCGCTCGCTGCTCGCCGCTGCCGGCGTCCCGAACAACGGACTGATTGTTCGGCCGTATCAGCCGTCCGGCCCGGACGAATTCGCGCCGATCAAGCTCAATTATTCCAAGGTCGTCGCGCAGGTCGGGCCGTGCGGATTGTGGCCGCACGACATCGGCGCCTCCTTCGACCGCACCTACAACGAGAACCGGCCCTATTGGAATCTGGGCTGCGCCTCGCAACGCAATCTCGCCGCCATGGTGACCAACCCCGCCGATCTCGTCCAGCCGCGCGCGGTCGGCGCGGTCTACCAGGCGCGGCGTACCACGGTCCTGGAGAAGTATCGCGCCGGCGATGCCACCGTTGCCAGCGACCCGAATGCCAACAAAGGCAAGATCAGCGATATCGGAAAATGATTTCATCAACGCAAAAAAACTCCGCATCCGAATCGGAATTCGGCAACGGCGGTGCCGAGGGCGCCTATATCGCGCCTGCCCCGCGGGTATCGGTGCAGGCGTTCTGCGAGTCGATGGAAACTGCGGCTGCCGTCCAGGCCGCCGGCGAGGATCGCCGGCTGGTCAAGGCGCATCTTAAGGTGCAGATGGGTGGCGTGCCGGCCGCCGCCGAAGCCTACCGGACATCGCCGACGCCGAATGTCATCATCATCGAATCGGAAGGCTCGCCGCCTGAGGTGTTGGCGGGTCTCGGTTCCCTTGCGGAAGTGTGCGACGAGGGCACCCGGGTCATCGTGATCGGTCCGCATAACGACGTATCGTTCTATCGTGATCTGATCCGGAACGGCGTTAGCGACTATCTGATCGCGCCGCTCGGTCCGCTCGACGTGGTGCGCGCGATCTGCGGCCTGTTTTCCGCGCCCGACGCCAAGCCGGTCGGCCGCATTGTCGCGGTCATCGGCGCCAAGGGCGGCGTCGGCGCGTCCACCGTCACCCACAATATCGCCTGGGCGATAGCGCGCGATCTGAATATTGATGCCGTCGTCACCGATCTTGATCTCGCATTCGGCACCGCCGGTCTCGATTACAACCAGGATCCGACGCAGGGCATTGCCGATGCGGTGTTCTCCCCGGAGCGGGTCGATTCCGCCTTTCTCGAACGGCTGTTGTCGAAGTGCACAGACCATCTGAGCCTGCTCGGTGCGCCGGCCACCCTTGACCGGGTCTACGACTTCTCCACCGATGCGTTCGACGGCATCTTTGATGCCTTGCGCACCACCATTCCCTGCATCGTCCTGGATGTGCCCCATCTATGGACCGGGTGGTCACGCCGCGCGCTGGTCGCCGCCGACGACATCCTGATCGTCGCCGCGCCCGATCTTGCCAATCTGCGCAATGCCAAGAATCTGATCGACTATCTGCGCGCCAATCGCCCGAATGACCGTCGGCCGTTCTACTGCCTCAATCAGGTCGGCGTGCCGAAACGGCCCGAAATCAAGCCTGGAGACTTCGCCAGCGCGCTGGAGGACGAGCCGGTGGCGATCATTCCGTTCGACCCGCAGATCTTCGGCACCGCCGCCAATAACGGGCAGATGATCGCCGAGGTCGCGGCCAATCATAAGACTGCGGAGATCTTCCGGCAGCTTGCGCAATTGGTCACCGGCCGCGTCGAGGCTAAGAAGCAGCGCGGCCGGTTTCTCATGCCGTTGATCGAAAAGCTCGGCGTGCGATCCGCATAGCATGGAGCCGGAGTAGAAAAGCGTGTTCGGAAAGCGTAATCAGAAGGGTGATGCCACTGACGTGACGGATACGCCGTCGCCGGAACGGCCGGTCGTCGTGGAATCCAGCGTTACGCCGCCACAGCAGCAGCTTCCGGAATCGACCGACGTCGGGCTTGCGCCGTTGCCGTCGGCGGGTCTCGGCGCACCGCTGATCTCGGCTCCGGAACCGGTCAAGCGGACTGGCCATTCCGCCGCTTCCGCCCCGCCGAAGCCGGTCGTCGAGTTGCACCGATCGGACACCTACTACCAAATCAAGGCGATGATTTTCGGCGCGCTGATCGAGGCGATCGATCTCGCCCAGCTCGCCAAGCTTGACGGTGATTCCGCGCGTGAGGAAATCCGCGACATCGTCAACGAGATTATCGCGATCAAGCACATCGTGATGTCGATCTCCGAGCAGGAAGAACTGCTCGACGACATCTGTAACGACGTCCTGGGCTACGGTCCACTCGAGCCGCTGCTGGCGCGCGACGACATCGCCGATATCATGGTCAACGGCCCCGACACCGTCTACATCGAGGTCGCCGGCAAGATCCAAAAGACCGGCATTCGCTTTCGCGACAATCTTCAACTACTGAACATTTGCCAGCGCATTGTCAGCCAGATCGGCCGCCGGGTCGATGAAGTCCTCACCGATTTGCGATGCGCGCCTTCCCGACGGCTCGCGCGTCAATGCCATCGTCCCGCCGCTGGCGATCGATGGTCCCGCGCTGACCATCCGCAAGTTTCGCCGCGACAAGCTGACCCTGGAGCAGTTGACAAAATACGGCACAGTGTCCCCGGAAGGCGCCGAAATTCTCAAGGTCATCGGCCGCTGCCGTATCAATTCGCTGGTGTCCGGCGGCACCGGCTCGGGCAAGACGACGCTGCTTAATTGTCTGACCCGCTATATCGATTCCGATGAGCGCATCATCACCTGCGAGGACGCCGCCGAACTGCAATTGCAGCAGCCGCATGTCGTTCGCCTGGAGACCCGGCCGCCGAACCTGGAGGGCGAAGGCCAGGTCACGATGCGCGATCTGGTCCGCAACTGTCTGCGTATGCGTCCGGAGCGCATTATCGTCGGCGAAGTGCGCGGCGCCGAGGCCTTCGATTTGTTGCAGGCGATGAATACCGGCCACGACGGGTCGATGGGCACCTTGCATGCCAACTCTCCCCGCGAGGCATTGTCGCGGTTGGAATCCATGATCACCATGGGCGGCTTTTCGCTGCCATCGCGCACGATCCGTGAAATGGTCTGCGCCTCGATCGATGTCATCGTGCAGGTCGAACGCCTGCGCGACGGTTCACGCCGCATCACGCACATTACCGAAGTCATGGGCATGGAAGGTGATGTCGTCATCACGCAGGATCTCTTCCTCTATGAGATCGTCGGCGAGGACGCCAACGGCAAACTGATAGGGCGGCATCGTTCGACCGGCATCGGCCGGCCGCGTTTTTGGGATCGCGCGCGCTATTACGGCGAGGAAAAGCGGCTTGCCGCCGCGCTCGACGCGGCGGAAATCGCAGAGGAGTTGGCAAAGGGATGAGCGCTCAGTTCGCGGTCAATATGCAGACCCTGGCGGTCTTCTTTCTGGTCGCGGTTGCGATGGGGGGCATTGCATGGGTTTTCATTTATCCGCAATTGTCAGGGGAAAAGGCCGCCGAGAGGCGCCGCATGAGTGTCGCTCAACCGAATGTGGCCTCGCGGATATCCGCCGCGCGCGGACAGAAGGCGCGCCGCGAGTCCGTTGAAGAGACGTTGAAGGAACTCGAACGGCGCAATGCCAAAGCAAAGCGTGTGCCACTTGCCGTCAAGATTGCCCAGGCCGGTCTCTCGATTTCGAAAACGCAGTTCATTATCATTTCAGCCGCGCTCGGTTTGATGACATTTCTTTTGGCGAAAATTTTCGGCATTTCGTTGATCGCGGCCGGGGCCTTTGCCGCTACCGCGGCTTTGGCATTGCCGTTATGGAGCCTTCGTTTCCTCAAGCGGCGCCGCGAAAACAAATTTATCGACGCCTTTCCCGACGCCATCGACGTCATTGTTCGCGGCATCAAGTCCGGGTTGCCGGTGACGGACAGCCTGCGGATTGTGGCGTCGGATGCACCGGAGCCGATTCGCGGTGAATTCCGCGCCATCATCGAGACCCAGGTGATCGGCGTCCCGCTCGCCGATGCCTGCGCCAAGCTCTATGAGCGCATCCCGTTGCCGGAAGCGAATTTCTTCGGGATCGTGATCGCGATTCAACAGCGCGCCGGAGGCAATCTGTCGGAAGCGCTTGGCAACCTGTCGCGCGTTCTGCGCGACCGCAAACGGATGAAAGCCAAGATCAAGGCGATGTCGATGGAAGCCAAGGCCTCCGCATCCATCATCGCGGCTTTGCCGATCACCGTCATGCTGCTCGTCTACATCACGAGCCCGCAATACATCGAGCTTCTGTGGACGCATCCGACGGGACGGCTGATGCTTGCTGCTTGCGTGACGTGGATGCTGATCGGCGTCTTGGTGATGCGCAAGATGATTAACTTCGATTTCTGAGTTGCGTGATGATCGATCTGATTATTGACAGGCTACAAGACAAGCAGTTCCTCATCATGGTGTTCGCGGCAATTGCGGCGGGTGCAACTGTGCTGACACTCACCATGCCACTATTGTCCCCCGACATTCTCGGACGGCGGATGCGTTCGGTGGCGATCGAACGTGAGCGGATTCGCCAGCGTGAGCGCGAGCGTCTCAACAGCGAGACCGTGAAGCTTCGGCGTTCACCGAAGCAGTATATGAAAACGGTTGTCGAACGCTTCAATCTGAACAAGTGGGTCGGGCAGGACGCCGCACGCGCCAAGCTGATCCAGGCCGGTTATCGCGGACAAGCGCCCTACGTGGCGTTTTTGTTCTTCCGCATGGTCGTGCCGATCGGAATGCTGTTGTTTTCGTTGTTCTATGTTTTTCTGGTGCTCAAGCTCAACCAGCCGGCCTTTGTAAAGCTTGGCATTTGCATCGGTGCGACCTATCTCGGAATGCAAATTCCCTATCTGTTTCTGAAGAACAAGATCGCGCGCCGGCAGCTTTCGATCCGCCGCGCGTTTCCCGATGCGCTGGATCTGCTGCTGATCTGCGTTGAATCCGGCATGTCGATCGAGGCGGCGTTTCGCAAAGTGTCCGCGGAAATCGGAACCCAGTCTGTCGCTCTTGCCGAGGAACTGATCCTGACCACGGCGGAACTGTCATACCTGCCTGACCGGCGCCAAGCCTATGAAAACCTCGCACAACGCACCGATATGGACGGTGTGAAATCGGTTTGCATTGCGCTTCAACAGGCCGAGCGCTATGGCACGCCGTTGGCTCAGACGTTGCGGGTGATGGCGCAGGAAAATCGCGACATGCGCATGTCGGAAGCTGAAAAGCGCGCGGCGGCCCTGCCACCCAAGCTGACCGTGCCGATGATCCTTTTCTTTCTCCCGGTGCTGTTCGTGGTCATTCTCGGCCCGGCCGCCATTAAGGTCATCGAGATCAAATAGCGCACGTTCGGAATCGCAGAGAGAAAATTGCGGAATATTCAAAAAATCCAGATGCGCTGAGGGCTTGAGTCCATGCGGCTTCTTGCGCGTCGCTCGGGATGCTACATTGGGCTGGAATTATTGTCGCTCGCCGACTGCGTTTCGACAAAGCGAGGTTCCGATGGCCGAACAGCAAACGCGCTTCGATGATGGCGCTGCCTATGAGCGGATGATGGGGACGTGGAGCCAGTTTGCAGGCAATGTCTTTCTGGAATGGCTGGCGCCGGTGAGCCGATTGCGTTGGATCGACGTCGGATGCGGCAATGGCGCCTTCACTGAAATGATCGTCGACCGGTGTGCGCCCGCCGCGGTGAATGGGATCGACCCTTCGGAAGGCCAGATCGCTTACGCGCGCACACGACTGGCCAGCCGCCTGGTTGAAGTCGCGCACGGCGATGCAATGGCGCTGCCCTTTGCGGACAACAGTTTCGATGTGGCCACGATGGCTTTGGTGATTTTCTTCGTGCCGGAGCCGGCCAGGGGCGTGGCGGAAATGGTACGCGTCGTTCGCCCAGGCGGCACCGTCGCGGCCTATGCGTGGGATATTTTGCGCGGCGGATTTCCTCTGGAGATGATTTGGGACGAGATGCGTGCGCTCGGTATTAAGCCGATGCATCCGCCGAGCGCCGGCGCGTCCCGCCTGGAGGCGATGCGGGACCTGTGGTTGAGCGCCGGTCTCGACGCGGTCGAAACCAAAGAGATAACTGTGCAACGCACCTATGCGGATTTTGAGGATTTCTGGACAACCAGCTTGGGTGCGGGTGTCGGCCAACAGGTCGCGGCAATGCCCAATGAGGACGTCAAGTCGCTCAAGGCGCGGGTGCGTGTCCGCCTGCCGACAGATGCCGTTGGCCGCATCAGCTATGGCGCGCGCGCGAACGCGGTAAAGGGTCGTGTGCCCGCGTGATTTTGGAATTGGCGGTCCGCCGGCAATCTTTCAGCCGGCTTTGATCGAATCTCAGCGGGCGTCTTCCGGGATCGGAACCGGCGACGTCATCCGGTCAAAATGACGTTGATCGTCCCGCGCCCGGGCACTGAATGTCGAACTGAACGGCGCGCCAAAAGCCGACGAATTGCTCTGAACACCAAAGCGCAACGTGCCGTAGGGCGTTTCGACGGCGCCGTTGCCCTTGTCTGGCGTCGTCACCGCCTCCTTGGCGGTCGCCTTGGGCTCACTGAACTTGCGGGCCTGCTCCTCGATGTCGAAATTCGAGTTCCCCACAATGGAGTTGCTGCCGTCCTGGTAAGTGAATGCCGATGCCATGTTCGGCGCGAGCAGGGTTCCGAGCGTAAGAACCGTGCCGCAAAGGATGGAAGCGAGCCGCGGCCCGCATGGTGCAGGTGATCGGATCACTTTCGGTGTCCCCCAAAATAAGGCAAAGCCTCAACAGGAAAGCGAGTTTGCAGGAAATTACGGCAAATTTCGACGCCGGACAAGAAATGCGGAATAAATATTGGAGCATTTCCAGGCGAAGTGGAGACCGGTTCGCCGTCCGGAAATGCGACAAATCAAGATTTAGAGCATTTCCAGGCGAAGTGGAGACCGGTTCGCCGTCCGGAAATGCGACAAATCAAGAAGATAAAGCGATTTCGTGATTCAATAAGAATCGAAAGCGCGCTAATGGCCGAAAGCGGCGTTGGCCGGGCGAAATCGGCGCTGTGAGCGCCGTATCTCGAATTCCGCCGAAGCCGCCTCAGCCCAGCCAGATCTGCCGCCGGATGACGGTGATGAATTTCTCCAGTTCCACCGGATCGAACGGCAGCGGTGGCGCCACGCCCCAGACCGGCTTCGGCCAGGCCGGATCGGACTTTCGTCGGGAAATGATGTGGATGTGAAGCTGCGGCACAACATTGCCCAGCGCGGCAATGTTGAGCTTGTCGCACGGCGTCTCCAACTTGAGGGCGCGCGCCACCCGCGTGATTTCCGTCATCAACTGCGCCTGCTCGACTTCGTTGAGATCGATGATGTCGCTCACGTTCGGCCGGCGCGGCACCAGCAGCAGCCAGGGATAATTCGCGTCCTTGATGATGAAAACGCGTGACAGCGGCAGGTCGCCGAGATTGACGGTGTCCTTGGCAAGCTGCGGGTGCAGCGACCAGTTCGATTCGGTCATGGCGATCGGGTTCCAAGAAATCGATGCACGGCTTTGCGCGCATTGGTGGCGGCGGTGCGGCTTCTGTATATCGGCGGCGGCCTGACGAGGCCAGGGCAGGGCACCACCAATCAGCCAGCAATGACGTCGTCGCCTGACGTGGCCGGCGTGGTTGTCGGCCGCGGCGGCGGATCGTCCTGCGGTTCGGTAAAGCCGCCGTCACGGACCAGCTTGGCGAACAGGCCGTCGGCGGCCATCAGGTCCGCGAAGCGGCCGCGGTCGACGATGCGGCCACCGTCCATGACCAGGATCTGGTCCGCATCGACCACAGTCGACAGCCGGTGGGCGATGACAAACGTCGTGCGACCCTGGCTGAGCTTCTGCATCGCCGTCTTGATACGCCGCTCGGTGCCGGCGTCCAGCGCACTCGTCGCCTCGTCGAGGATCAGGATTGGCGCATCCTTCAGGATCGCGCGCGCGATGGCGATCCGTTGTCGTTCACCGCCTGAGAGCGACGCGCCGCGTTCGCCGATCACGAACTGATAGCCGCCCGGTTTTTCCATGATGAACTCGTGGGCCTCGGCAAGCCGGGCGGCTTCCATGATGGCCTCATCGCTCGCATCCGGCCGGCCGATGCGGATGTTCTCCGCGATCGTTCGGTTAAATAGGCTGGCGTCCTGAAACACCACGCCGATCGATTGGCGCAGCGACGCCAGGGTGACCCCGCGAATATCGCGGCCGTCGACCGAGATGCGGCCGCTGTCCGGATCGCGCAACCGCTGCAGCAGGGCGAGCGCCGTCGTCTTGCCGGCGCCCGTGGGTCCGACGAGCGCGACCATCTGGTTTGGCAGTACCGCGAAATCCAGATCGAACACGCCTTGGGTGCCGGTGCCATACCGGAACGTCACGTCTTCGTAACGGATTGCGCCCTTGACCTGCTCCAGAGGAGCAGCGCCCGGCGCGTCGGTAACCCGGTTGGTTTCATCGAGCAGCGCGAAGAAGGTCCGCAGAATGGGGGTCTGCTGATAGATCTGAATGACAAAGGCGGACAGTTGATCGAGTTTGGTAATCAGCAGGTTCGCGAATGCGATGAACGCGACGATTTCGCCGACGGTGACTTCGCCGCGCTGCGCAAGCACCGTCCCGACCGCCAGGACCGACACCATGGCAATCGTTGCGGCCGACCGGGTCATCACCGTCAACACGCCCCACCAGGTCAACAGCGGGCGTTGCGCCGCCAGCAGTTCCTCGATCAGCCAGCCCATGGCCTCGGCTTCCGAGCGCAGCCGCCAATAGCTCTGCACCACCGTGACGTTGCCGAGCACGTCGCCGACCCTGCTATAGACCCGGTCGTGATAGGTCTCGACCGCGGCCTGTCCGGTGCTGGTCTTGTACATCACCGTGATCTGCGCGGCCGCGAACACCACGGCCAGCGCCAGCAGAATGGATGCGAGCCGCCAATCCATCGCCATGGCCGTCGGCACCAGGAAGACGATGCCGACGATGGTCGTGAACTGCTCGCGCAGAAAATTGAGCACGAGGATGAATATGGCATCGGTTCCGGCGAGCACCGCTCGCACGATCGCGCCTGAGCCGCGCGCCGCATGAAAGCTGATCGGCAAGGTGATCGCCTGCTCGAACGCCAGGCTCATCGCGGCAAGGCGGCGCTCATGCGCAAGCCGGTCCGCCCCCACGGCCACGACGGTACCGGTGACAATCCCGAACAGGCCGAGCACCGCCCAGGCGATGATGATCGTCGCGGTCGGCTCGCTTTTTATCATCGCGTCGATGGCGCGGCCGAACAGGATCGGCTCCGCGAGTTGGACGAGTGCAATGAGCACGCCGGCGACGATGAGCGCGGCGGCGAACCGTTGTCGGCCGGAAAGCAGCGTGATGACCCGAAGATAGACCCGGAAAGAGCTCATCATGTTTAGGGAACTCGTGGCCTGCCCCTTACTTCGTGATATTCGGGACGGCGACCATATGTGCACGCCAATTGCCGAAGGACGCGTGTGACGTTTCTGTCGAGTAACGTTCGCGCCAAGTGACGCCTTTGGTCGATCAGGGTCACAAACGGTCATTGGGACTGCTGCCGGACCGTCTCAGTTTGGTGTATTGCTTCGCTTTGGTACTGCACCTTTGGGGCTTGCGCGTTCCTGAAATCGAGATCGGATACAGACAGCGCCCTACTTTCTTTTCATTGGCGCACGGCTGGTCGAACGATGTCACCGGCCGTCACACCATCACGCTCCGCCAAGCGTCTTGCGATTGAAACCCCGGAGTTGAGCGCGCCTTCCATATAGCCGACGAATTTGTAGCAGGCATACTCGCCGGAGAAGTGAAGCCGTCCTGCGATGCCATCGCGGAGCAATGGACCCATCGTCGTGACTTCGCCGGGGGCGGGGAACGAATAGCTTGTACGGCTCCATGGCGTGGCGGGCCAGTCCATGAATTGACTTTGGACAAAGGCTTCCGCAAAATTCGGGTAGCGCCCTTTGAGTTCGTTTGCGTAGGCCGCGTCGCGTTCAGATGTCGGGATTGCCCGCATCGCATCCGCGCCCGGACCGCCGGAGAAGGCCACCATCGCAGCCGGGGCGTCGCCGTCCTGTCCCGCCGTCGATTCCCACGTCATCTGAATATTGCCGTTGCCCAACGAATTCCGCCGCAAGATTGTCCGTTTTCCAAAATCGGTTTTTGAGCGAGACAAGATATTTGATGTTGCGTCCCGTCTGGGGATGCAGAACGTCTGGCAGGGCAGGGTCGAAGCGAATGCCGTCCCAGACCGAGGGCGGCGCTGAAAGGATCGCGTCGTCGGCTGTGAATGTCCGGCCATCGCTGCAGGTCACGATAACCTTGTCGGTCTCGATCTTCAGCGCGGCCACCGGCGAATTGAGCAGGATGCGCTCACGGCCAATTGCATCTGCGAGTTTCTCGGCGAGCTGCTGGTTGCCGCCTTCACAGTGATACAGCTCGGTTTCGGTCCAGAATTTTTCGACCCCGCCGCCTTTGACCATCGTCAGCATCCCGAGATAGCTCTGCCGGTCGAGCGCAACACCGGCATCGCCGACCGCCTGGGCGGAAATGGCTTTCTTTGCCACCTCCGATGCATCGACGCCGCCGAGCCATTGGGCGACACTGCGTCGATCAAGCGTCGTCGCGTCCGGCATTTTCCAGGGCTCGTCCTCCAAAATACTCGCGGCATCACGGTTGATGAATGCGATGGTTTTCTCCATCTCCTCCCACAAGGATTTTGCTTCGGACTCGGACAAGAGCTTGCCGTCAATGACGACCGGGACGCGGGCATCGCTGTCCGGGATTTTCAGGAAGTTGAGGCCGAATTTTTTGGCATAGGCAATCCAGGTCGGATGGTTGCTGCCGATCAGTTCACCACCGCCTTCGATGACGCGGCCCGGCACGAAGTCATGGAAGGTGACGACCCTGCCGCTGACGCGGCCGCGCGCTTCCAGCACGGTGACCTGGTATCCGACCGCCAGCAATTCATACGCCGCGGCAAGCCCGGAAAAGCCGGCGCCAATGACAATAACGGACTTGCCGGACGCGGCGCGTTGCGCGAGGACGCGTGGTCCGCTGAGCAACAGCGCTGTGCCAGTAACAAACGACGCCCTCAGGAGTTCGCGGCGGGTCATCGAATCGACCGGCGTGCCGAAAAGCGACCGAAGCCGAGCGAGCAAGGAATTAGCCATGAACGGTCCCCAAACCTCTGAATGACTTTGCTAAGGCTGCGTCCCATATGGTGCCGACGCAGGTTTTGGTATCCTATCGCGCTGCTGGCTTCAATCTAGCGGGGCGCGGCATGGGTCCCAATTCGCCCGCGATGCGGCCTCTGACTCATGCGGCCGAACTTCTGAAAGTGTCGCCACCCGATGACACCGACCAGCCGATCCTGTTCCGATCCTGGCGCGGATAAAACGGCTCGGCACCGAGCGCGGTAAGCGCCGCGATTTCGCCGGCTCCGAAGGGAGCGTTCAATCTGACGATGCGACTTTAGGCGCCGAAGTCCGATGCCTTGACCAGCAGGTGGATTCCGTCGCCGGTCAGGAAGGTTGGAAACCGATCACCGCCAACGGGGCGAATTCTGCGGTTCGCTGCCCACGCGGACCTCAGACCGCAAACTACGTCTGCTTCGGGTCATAAGCGCGATCGCTGCCCGCGCCACCGGCGGTGGAATGCCCGCATCGCCGCCGCTTGCTTTCTCTCCTGGCCCGGTCGATATAGGGATCGGGAGGTTGGCGGTGGACGAGCCACTCGCCAACCGGGTCAGGTCCGGAAGGAAGCAGCCCTAACGAGCTCCGGTTCGGGTCGCTCGTCAGCCTCCCACCTATTCTAGACATCCCGGAATCGAGGATTTGCGGCGGACGGCACTCGTGCGGCGAATTTGACGTTCCTATCAGCGTGGCGGCGAGTTTTAATAGGGACGTCAATTTTAAAAGCCGCACGAGAATCATGGACTTACTAGTGTCCTTTTGGCTCCGGCGCTTGTAAACGAGTGTTCAGCAGAGGGATACAAGCGTCGGAGCCAGGACACGAGACCGGATGGACCGATGAACGACGCCGAAACTTCCGATCATCCCGCCGCCGCGCCGGCCCGCGCCGCCGGTTCGCCATCCGACACCGCCGCCGGCTACCGGGTCCTGGCGCGCAAGTATCGTCCCGCGAATTTCGACGACCTGATCGGCCAGGACGCCATGGTCCGCACTCTGTCGAACGCCTTCGAGAGCGGGCGCATTCCGCAGGCCTGGATCCTCACCGGCGTGCGCGGGGTCGGCAAGACCACGACCGCGCGCATCCTCGCCCGCGCGCTGAATTACGAACTGCCCGACGGTTCCGTGACCGGCCCGACCATCGCGATGCCGAAGCTCGGCGTGCATTGCCGGGCGATCATGGAAAGCCGCCACATCGACGTCATCGAGATGGACGCGGCCTCCCACAACGGCGTCGACGATGTCCGCCAGATCAATGACGCCGTGCGCTATGCGCCGGTTTCCGCGCGCACCAAGGTCTATATTCTGGACGAGGTGCACATGCTCTCGGGCGCGGCCTTCAACGCGCTGTTGAAGACGCTTGAAGAGCCGCCGCCGCACGCCAAGTTCATCTTCGCCACCACCGAGATCCGCAAGGTGCCGGTGACGGTGCTGTCGCGCTGCCAGCGTTTCGATTTGCGCCGGGTCGACGCCGAGGTGTTGGTGCGGCATCTGCAGGGTATCGCAGACAAGGAGGCGATCACCATCGAGCCCGATGCGCTGGCGCTGATCGCGCGCGCGGCCGAAGGCTCGGTGCGCGATTCGCTGTCGCTGCTCGATCAGGCGATCGCGCACGCCGCCGGCGCGGTGCGGGCCGAGGACGTGCGGCAGATGCTCGGCCTGGCCGATCGCGCCCGCACCATCGATCTGTTCGAGGCGCTGATGCGCGGCGACATTGCCGCGGCGCTCAAGGAGTTGCGCGACCAGTACGACACCGGTGCCGATCCGGCGGTGGTGCTGACTGACTTGGCCGAGTTCACCAATTTCGTGACGCGGGTCAAAGTCGTGCCGGCGGTGGCCGAGGATGCCGCCTTCGCCGAGGTCGAGCGTACGCGTGGCCGCGACTTCGCCGCCAAGCTGTCGATGCGCGTGCTGTCGCGGACCTGGCAGATGCTGCTCAAGGGCCTGGCCGAGGTGCAGTCCGCCGGGCGACCGGTCGCCGCCGCCGAGATGGTGCTGGTGCGCATCGCCTACGCCGCCGACCTGCCGACCCCGGACGAGGCGATCCGCGCCTTGAACAACGGCGCGGCTTCCGCCAGCACGCAGCCGTCCGGCAACGGCGGCGGTGCTGGTGCTGCAGCGGCACAAACCGGGTCTGCCAATTCGCCGGTCCAGCGCTTCGACACGCCGCGTGGCGGCCCGCGCGCGGCGCTCGCTGCGCGGGAAGCCGGACAGCCTGCGCTGGCGGATGCTTCGGCCCGGCCGGTCCTGACCCTCAATCGTTACGAGGATCTGATCGCGCTCGCGGCCCGCCAGCGCGATCTCACCGTCAAGGCCGCCCTCGAACGGGATGTCCGGCTGGTGCGCTTCCAGGACGGCAAGCTCGAACTGGCGCTGGAACCCGGCGCACCCAAGAGCTTGATTCACGATCTCGCCCGCAAGCTCGACCAATGGACCGGCCGCCGCTGGATGGTGGTGGTCTCGACCGAAGAGGGTGCGCCGACCGTGCGGTCGCAGGCCGATGCCCGGCAGGCCGCGTTCGAACGCGGAGTCGCCGCCGATCCGTTTGTGCAGGAAGTGCTCGCGCGGTTTCCAGGTGCGCAGATTGTCGACGTTCGCCGCAACGATGACGGTATGATGGCGACCGACGCCTTGCCTGCGGCCGGCGACGATGACGATGCGGCGCTGCCGGAACCGATGACGGACGATGACAGTTCCGCCTTCGGCGCCCACGGGCAGGCCGACGACATGGATGATGATTTCTGAGTGAGGATGACATGGCGGATTTTCTCGGTCTGATGAAGCAGGCCACCGAACTCAAGTCGAAGATGGAGGCGATGCAGGCCGAACTGGACCGCATCGAGGTGGAAGGTTCCTCGGGCGGCGGTCTGGTGAAGATCAAGCTGTCCGCCAAGGGCGAGCTGCGCGAGATCAACATTGATCAATCGCTGTTCAAGCCCGAGGAAAAGGCCATACTGGAAGACCTCATCGTCGCCGCCCATGCCGAGGCGCGCCGCCACGCCGAGGCCGCGATGCAGGACAAGATGCAATCGATCACCGGCGGACTGCCGGCCGGTCTTGGCAAGTTGTTCTGATCACGGCAGTTTCGGCGCCCGGACACCGCAACGCCCATGCCCACCGCCGTCGCCGGCCCGGAAATTGAACGGCTGATTCAATTACTTGCACGGCTGCCGGGGCTCGGGCCGCGCTCGGCCCGCCGCGCCGCCTTGCAACTCATCAAGAAGCGCGAACAATTGATGGCGCCGTTGGCCGTCGCGCTGACGACGGCGCTCGACAAGATCACGGTCTGCAGGACGTGCGGCAATATCGATACGCAAAGTCCCTGCACGGTCTGCACTGATCCGCGCCGTGATCCCGCCGTCATCGTGGTGGTGGCGGATGTCGCCGATCTTTGGGCGCTGGAGCGCGCGCACGCGATCAACGCGCGCTATCACGTGCTGGGCGGCACGATGTCGCCGCTGGACGGCATCGGCCCATCGGATTTGACCATTGATGCACTCATCACGCGGGCGCACGAGCCGGCGGTGACGGAAATCATCCTGGCGCTCAATGCCACCGTCGACGGCCAGACCACGGCGCACTACATCACCGACCTGCTGCACGACGCCAACGTTGCGGTGACGCGGCTCGCGCATGGTGTGCCGGTCGGCGGCGAACTTGATTATTTGGACGAGGGCACGCTGTCCGCAGCAATCCGCCAGCGCACGCCGTTTTAGAGTGCAATTCAGGCAGATTGAATCGCGGTGACCATTTAATATCTTAGTTTGTCGTATGATCTTATCGGAAAAGTCTGCAACTTTTCCGGATCATACTCTAGCGCTTGACTTCCAGACCGGCAAAATGGCCGCGCTGTTGCAGAAACGCCAGCAGCACGAAACTCGGGATCGCGGCGAGCGCGCAGATGACGAAGAACCAGACCCACCCTGTGGCTTCCGCGACGAATCCCGCGCCTGATGAAAGATAGGTGCGCCCGATCGCGGCCAACGCGGTCAGCAGCGCGTATTGAGTCGCGGTGTGTAAGGGGTTGCGACACAGCGCCGAAAGATAGGCGACGAAGATCACCGTGCCGATCGCGCTGGTGAAGTTCTCGACCGTGATCGCAAAAGTCAGCCAAGCGAGATCATGCCCGACCACCGCTTGCCAGGAGAACGCCAGATTGGCGGTGGCTTGCAGCACCCCGCCGATCCACAGGCTGGTGGCAAGTGGCAGGGACCGGGCCACATAGCCCCCGGCAAAGCCTCCAACAAGTGTTGCGATAAATCCAACACCTTTGATGATGGTGGCGTATTCGTTGCGGGTGAAGCCGAGCTTGACGGCGAAGGGTCCCGTCATCACGCCGGCGAGTGCGTCGGTCAGCTTGAACAGCACGACGAACGCGAGGACCACAAGCGCGATACGCATGCCGTCACGCAGGAAGAAGTCGGTGAACGCACCGGCGATGGTGCGGGAAAGCCGCGGCAGCAGAGGCTCGTCTCGGCGCGCGGCCTCGGCTTGGGCGGACTTGTTCGGCTCGCTTGCGAACAGCGTGGTCAACATGCCGATGATGACCAGCGCAGCCATGACGACATAGCTGGCGCTCCAACTGGCGTGCCGGCTGAAACCAAAGTCCTGAAATCCGCTGACGAGGAACAGCGCCCCGGCGCTCGACACCAGCATGGCGACGCGATAGGCGGCGACATAAGAGGCAGCACCGGCCGCCTGTTCGTTCTCGGGCAGGCTCTCGATGCGGAAGGCGTCGATCACGATGTCCTGGGTCGCAGAGGCGGCGGCCACCAGCAATGCGCCCAGCGCGACCATAACCGGTGCCGTGATCGGATCGCTGGTGCCGAGAAGCGCGATTGCCGCCATCAGCATCAATTGCGTCAGCATCAGCCAGGCACGCCTGCGGCCGAGCAATCGCGCCAGGATCGGCACGTCGAACGCATCGACGACAGGCGCCCACAGGAACTTGATGGTGTAGGGCGTACCGACCATCGCGAACAGGCCGATGGTTTTAAGGTCGACGCCGACTTCAGCCATCCAGAACAGAAGTGTCGAGCCGGACAGCGCCAGCGGCAGTCCGGAGGAGAAGCCGAGGAACATCACGATCAGCACGCGCGGCTTGAGATAGACCGCAAGCGTGTCGGCGAAGCCGGGGCGGGCCGGAGGCGCGCCCGGGGCGGCGTCGGGGCTGGAAGTCATGCCGCGCGTTCACCCGTGTCTGCCGGGCTTAACCGGCGATTCCGCGATAGTCTCGTGACATGGATCGGCTGTCTGGCCGGTCGGGTCAATCCCCCGGACAAAGCCGTCAACGAACGCAACCAATCGGCGCGCATTGCAGCCATTTCGTGCGGCTACTCGCCGGCTTCAAGCCGGCGGCCGATCGGGGCCGGAATCACAACGCTCGCCTCGTGTGGCGTTTCCTCGCCATCGAATTCCAGCGATTCGATCCGGCCCGCCCGCTTGGCGACCTTGTCGGCGGAGATCAGGATTTGCGCGACGTCGTCGGAGGCCTGCGTGAAATGCTTCTGCAGATTGAGCACCCTGTCCCGCAAGCGGCCGAGATCGTCCTGCAAATGGCCGACCTCGGTGCGGATCTCGTGCGCGGCTTCCCGCATGCGGGCATCTTTTAGAATCTGCTGCATCACCTGGATCGCCAGCATCAGCAGCGACGGCGACACCAGCACCACCCGCATACGATAGGCTTTCTGGATCAGGTCATCGAAGCCGTCATGCAGTTCGGCATAGACCGATTCCGACGGCACGAACATCAGCGCGATGTCCTGGGTCTCGCCGGGGATCAGATAGCGCTCGGCGATATCGGTGAAATGTTTGGTGACGTCCTGGCGCAGCCGCGCGGACGCCTGCTTGCGCTGGTCATCGTTTTGCGCGTCGCGCAAAGCGGTGAACGCTTCAAGCGGAAACTTGGCGTCGACGATCAACGGCCGCGCGTCGCCCGGCAGGAAGATCGCACAGTCCGGGCGTTTGCTGTTCGACAGCGTGAACTGGAACTCGAACGCGCCCTTGGGCAGCCCGTCGGAAATGATGGCCTCCATGCGGCCCTGGCCAAAGGCACCGCGCGCCTGCTTGTTGGCCAGCACGTCGCGCAGCGAGGTGACCTGCGAGGCGAGGTCGGTCAGATTGCGTTGCGCGGTGTCGATCACCGCCAAGCGTTCATGGAGTTGGCGCAGGCTGTCGGTCGTCTGCTGCGTCGTCGATTGCATCGACTGGCCGATGCGGTGGGTGACCGCGTCGAGCCGTTCGGACACCGCGCGTGCCAGTTCGGACTGACGGCCGGCCAGCACCTCGCCCATGGTGTGGACGCGGCCGGCGGTATCGGCCTGGATGCGGGCAAGCTCCGCCATCCGTTCCTCGAGTTCTTCCGCCCGTATGGACTGCTCGGCCGCCTCAAGGCCGCGGTTTTTCCCCGCACGCGCGACCATGACCGCAATGGTGATCAGCACGACCAGGACGACGGCGGCGAACGCCGCCGACACTTCAAGCAGGCTGATCGGCGTGTCGCCGATGATCAGGATTGTCTGGTTCATGCGAGCTTTGTAACCGATTCGCGGCCGGTCGAACGGATCAAGAACGTTGCCTCCGGCACGCGCCGCCGCAATCCGGTGAAACACGCGCATTGACCGACCGGGCGCTAGCCCCTAAATCGCGGCTATGGCACTGCGCGACATCATTATTCTCCCCGACAAGCGGCTCCGGCTGGTCTCCGAACCGGTGAAATCGGTTGATTCCGAGACCAGGCGGCTGATCGACGACATGTTCGAGACCATGTACGACGCCCCCGGCATCGGCCTGGCCGCGATCCAGATCGCCGTGCCCAAGCGGATCGTCACCGTCGACATCGCCAAGAAGAAGGATGCCCCCGGAGCCGCACGTCTTCATCAACCCGGAGGTTACCTGGAATTCCGACGAGACTGGTGGTGCGCGAAGAGGGCTGCCTGTCGATCCCGGAATATTACGAGGAGGTCGAGCGCGCCGCCGAGGTCAAGGTCAGGTATCTCGATATCGACGGCAAGGAGCAGGAAATCGCGGCGGAAGGCATTCTTGCCACCTGCCTGCAGCATGAAATCGACCATTTGAACGGCGTGCTGTTCATCGACCATCTTTCCAAGCTCAAGCGCGACCGGGTCATCAAGAAATTCACCAAGGCCGCCAAGCGGGCGGACTGAGCATCTGCAGGTCGGCATGGCCCTGCGTCTGATCTTCATGGGTACGCCCGACTTCGCCGTGCCCACCTTGGTGGAATTGGTCGGGCAGGGGCATGAGGTCGTCGCCTGCTACACCCGGGCGCCGCGTCCCGCCGGTCGCGGCCTGGATCTGCAGCCGAGCCCGGTCGAGCGCGAGGCCCGCCGTTTCGGCATCCCGGTTTTCACACCCAAAACCCTGAGGACGGCGGAAGCGGAATCTGAATTTGCGCACGCATGACGCGGATGCCGCCGTCGTAGTCGCCTATGGCCTGATCCTGCCGAAGCCCGTTCTCGACGCCATGCCGCTCGGCTGTTTCAATCTGCATGCCTCGCTGCTGCCGCGCTGGCGCGGCGCGGCGCCGATCAATCGCGCCATCATGGCCGGCGACACCGAGACCGGCGTGATGGTGATGCGGATGGAGGAGGGGCTCGATACCGGTCCGGTCGCCATGGCCGAGCGCGTGCACGATCGGTCCCGACATGACGGCCGGCGATCTGCATGACGTGCTGGCCCGGCTCGGCGCCGATCTGATGGCGCGGGCGCTCGGCGCGCTCGAGCGCGGCACCCTGACACTGACGCCGCAATCGGCCGACGGCGTGACCTATGCCGCCAAGATCGACAAGCAGGAAACGCGGATCGACTGGTCGCGGCCGTGGAACGGCGTGCATGACCATTGCCGCGGACTGTCGCCGTTTCCCGGCGCGTGGTTTGAGATCGGCGACGGCGCCAAGGCCGTGCGCGTCAAGGTATTGCGCACGACCACGGGCGAGGGCAGCGGCGCGCCGGGCACCGTGCTGGACGATCAGTTGACAATCGCCTGCGGCGCCGGCGCGGTGCGGATACTTGAGGTCCAGCGCGCCGGGCGGCAGCCGATGAAGGCCGAGGAATTTCTGCGCGGCACACCGCTTGCGGTGGGGACGCGGCTTTCCTGATGGCCGAGGTCAACCGGCGCGATCACACCGCGTGTCCGGCCCAATGATGCCGGCGCGCCTCGACGAAGTCGGCGAGGTCGTCCTTGGAGACCCGCACCAGGTCGCTGTGGCCGAAGCCCTTAGAATAGTCGATCACCGAGAAAATTTCCGGCGTCATGCGGATCAGCGGGACGACCGCGGGATTGGGCGCGGGCATCACCTTGTATTCCGGATAGCGCTTCAGCAGCAGCGCGCGGGCGCGCGCGATCTCCCCAGCATCGCTCACTTCAGTGGCGCGGGCGGCGAAGGACAGTCCCTTGATCATCAGCGGTTGCGGACAGTCATTGGCGACGGTCGCCGAAATACGCGGGTCGTTCTGAATGTTGGCGTATTTCTGCCCATCCCGCGCAATGAAGCAATAGACGATGAGGCCGTCATTGGCGTAGCCGACCACCGTCGCCTGCGGCCAGCCGTCCGGCCGGTTTGTTGCGACGCTCATGATGCGGTGCTCGTCGAGCAGGGCGATAATCTGGCGCTTGAGTTCTTGCTTCATGAGGCCTCTCCGGAGACGATCGGAACGGAAAATATCATGCACAGCCGCCGGTCTCGCGTTGCGATCGATCAAATGCCGCGAGCGAGATAGCTCCCCCAAACGTCGCACTTCCCGCTATGCTGCAATCATCTTTTCGCTGGCTGAGGCCGTGCGGACCATCCTGCCTTGAGGAACTGCCGTCATGTCGGGTTGCATGGAAATCGGAAAACGATGGG
>CAWDZJ010000038.1:0-116641 GCA_963806815.1 uncultured Alphaproteobacteria bacterium
CGCGGCTGCGGTCGATCTCGGCGCGGTCGATGAAGACACCCCGCGGACCATCACTGCGGCCGAACTGATCGCCGGCGTCACCGATGTCGACGGCCCGCCGGCGACGATTACGGATCTGTCGCTGACCAGCGGCAACGGTATCCTGGTCGACAATCTGGACGGCACCTGGACCTACACGCCGGACCCGAACGACAACAGTGCGGTGTCCTTTTCCTACACCGCCACGGACGGCGAGTTCTTCTCGACCGCGACCGCGACCTTGGATCTCATCCCGGTCAACGACCCGCCGTTTCTCACCGGCGATCTCAGTGCCGCCATCGATGAGGGCGGCACCTATGTCCTGACCACCGCCGATATCGGCTACACCGATGTGGACGACGCCACGCCGGACGTGACATTCACCGTCGCGAACCTCGTCAACGGCGCGGTATGGGTGAATGGCGCCCAGGCCTCGACCTTCACCGTGGCGCAACTCACTGCCGGCGAAGTGTCCTTCGTGCACGACGGATCCGAGACCACGATCGCCTCGTTCGATGTTTCAGTCGAAGACGGCAACGAGGACAATTCCGCGCCGGTCGCGCAAGCGTTCAATTTCACCGTCGCGCCCATCAACGACGATCCGGTGGCGCAGGACGATGCCGTTTCGACCGACGAGGTGACCGTTCTCAGCGGCGACGTGTTCGCCGGCAACGGCAATGGTCCCGACAGCGACGCCGAGGGCGACAACTTCAACGTGACTGCGATCAACGGTGTGGGCGCCAGCGTCGGCAATCAGATCACGCTCGCGTCCGGTGCATTGCTGTTGCTCAACGCCGACGGCTCCTACAGCTACGATCCGAACGGCGCCTTCGCGACGCTGATTCCCGGCGAAAGCACGGACGACAGCTTCACCTATACGATCGACGACGGCAACGGCGGTAGCGACACGGCAACTGTGACCGTGACCGTATTCGGTGACAACAACCAACCGCCAGACGTATTCGGCGACAGTTTCCAGGTGCTGGAGAACGAGACAGTCACCTATGACCTGCTCGCCAACGATTCCGATCCGGAAGGCGGCGCGCTGACGATTGTCAGCATATCAGGCCAGGACATTTCCGCGGGCGGAACCGTGACGCTCGCCAGCGGCGCTCTGGTGACGCTGAACCTAGACGGCACCATTGTCTACGACCCGAATGGCGCAATCGATCCGCCACCCGGCGTATTTGAACTGGATACTTTCAGCTATGTCGTGCGCGATGTCGCCGGCAATATTGCAGGCGGCGATGTTTACGTCGACGTCGTCGGCAACTATCCGCCGGTCGCGACAGTCGATTCGGTCCAGGTCCTGGAAAACGAGACCGTAACCTTCGATGCCCTCGCCAACGATACCGACCAGGAAAATGATCCGCTGACCATCGTCCGCGTCGACGGCCAGGACATCGCTGCCGGCGACACCGTGTCTCTGGTCGCCGGCGGCAATCTGACCCTCAATGCCGACGGCACTCTGACTTTCGATCCCGCTGGCGCGTTCGACCTTGCGCCGGGTGACACGTTCGATATCGGTGTCAGCTATACCGTGGTCGATAGCGCCGGCAACACCGCCGATAGCGCTATTGCTATTGAAATTCGCGGCAACGAGCTGCCAATTATCGGCGCCGATAACCTGATTGTCGTCGAACAGGGCTCTGTCACCGTCGATCTGCTTGCCAACGACACCGATCCGGAAGGCGATCCGCTGACGATCGTCTTCATCGAGGGCCAGCCCCTGGCGCCCGGCGATACGGTCGGCCTCCCGAGCGGCGCCACGGTGACGATGAACTTGGACGGCACCGTAACCTACACGACCAACCCGGCGCTCGATGTCGCGTCGCAAACGACCGAGGTCGATCAGTTCAGCTACGAGATTGTCGACAGCGCGGGAAATCAGGTCGGCGCCGTGGTCAACGTCGAAATCCGTCCGGACGAACCGCCCACCGTCACTGACGACAATATCGCGGTTTCGCAGTCCGCCACCATCACATTCGATCCGCTCGCCAATGACAGCGATCCGGAAGGCGGCCCGGTGACACTGTTCTCCGTGGACGGGCAGATTGCCGACAGCGGCGAGACGATCTTCTTGAGCAGCGGTGCTTTGTTGACGTTCAACGCAGACGGCACGGTCACCTATGATCCGAACGGCGCGTTCAGCCCGACCCCCGACACGCCCGCGATTGAAACGCTCAGCTATGTGGTGCGCGACAGTTTCGGCAATGCGTCCTCTGGCAATATTAATATTGAGGTCCAGTACAACGTCGCACCGGTCACCGCTGATGATCAGTTGACAGTCACGACCGGTGACACCGTCACCTATGATTTCCGGACCAACGACAGCGATGCGGACGGCGATCCGCTGACGATCACGCGCATCGACGGTCAGGACATCGCGCTCGGCGGCACGGTCGCCTTGAGCACCGGCGCGCTGGTGACCTTGAACCTGGACGGCACAGTCACCTTCGACCCGAACGGCGCCTACAGCCCGTCGCCCGGCGCGCCGGATCTCGAGATCTTCGAATACGAGGTCTCCGACGGCGCCGGCCATTCCACTCCGGCCCTCGTCACCGTCACCGTGCGGGCGCCGAACGTCGCGCCTGAACTGACCGGCACGTTGGCCGCAGCGGTCGACGAAGGCGCAGCCCACGTCCTGACCACCGCCGAACTCGGATGGACCGACCCGGACAACAGCGATGCCGAGGTCACCTTCACCGTGGCGACCCTCGTCAATGGCACGGTCTGGGTGAATGGCGCCGAGGCCACGACCTTCACCGGCGAACAATTGGCCGCCGGTCAGGTGTCGTTCGTGCATGACGGCAGCGAGACTGTTGCGGCCTCGTTTTCCGTGTCTGTGGAAGATGGCGACGAGGACAATTCGACGCCGGTGGAGCAGACCTTCAGTTTCGATGTCACGCCGGTCAACGATGCTCCGACGGCCGGCGACGACAGCGCGTCAACCACCTTGCCCAATCCGGTGATCATTGACGTTCTGGCCAACGACACAGATCCCGAAGGCGACACGCTTCAGATTGCCAGTGTCGGCACCGCCGCCAACGGCACGGTCACGATCGTCGACGACAATAATGACGGTGTCTTTGAGATCCAGTACACCCCGGATGCCGGCTATTCCGGCAACGACACCTTCACCTACGATGTCAACGACGGCAATGGCGGCCTCTCGACCGCGACCGTGACGGTGACGGTGGCGCCCGATCCTTCCAATACGCCGCCCGATGTCCAGGACGACGCCATTCAAGTGCTGGAGAACGGCATCGAAACTTTCGATGTTCTGGCCAACGACAGCGATCCGGAATTCGCGCCGCTGAAGATCATCCGAATCGGCGGTCAGGACGTTGCGCTTGGTGACACCGTCACGCTTGCCAGCGGTGCGTTGGTGACGCTAAATCTGGACTCGACGCTGACCTACAATCCGAACGGCGCGTTCAATCCCGCGCCCGCCGCTGTTGTTCCCGATAGCTTCACTTACGAAGTGCGCGACAGCGGCGGCAACATCGTGAGCGGCGATGTCGCAGTCGATGTCTTTGGCAGCGAACCGCCGGTCGTCGGCGACGATCTGATCGAAGTGCTCGAAAACGAAACCATCACTTTCGATGCGCTTGCCAACGACATCGATCCCGAAGAGGACGCGCTGACCATCGTCAATGTAGACGGTCAGGACATCATCGCGGGTCAGACCATCAACCTTTCCGCGGGCGGCCTGCTGACCCTCAACCCGAACGGAACGTTGACCTTCGATCCAAATGGCGACTTCAATCCCGCCTCCGGCGACTCGATTGATTTCGACATCGGCTACACCGTGGATGACGGCGCCGGCAACACCGCCAGCGGCTCGATTTCGATCGGAGTTCTCGCCAACGATCCGCCCACCGTGACCGACGATATGGCTTCGGTGTATCAGTCCAGCACGGTCGCCTTTGATCCGCTGGCCAACGACAGCGATCCGGAAGGCGGAACGTTGACGCTGGCTTCCGTCGATGGACAAGCCCTGAATGTCGGCGAAACGACGACGATCAACAGCGGCGCACAGGTCACGCTCAACGCCGATGGTACGCTGACCTACGATCCGAATGGCGCGATCACCCCGCCGACTGATGGGTCCATCGACGACGCGTTCAGCTACGATGTCCTAGACGACGCCGGCAACACCGTCAGCGGCACGATCACGGTCGCGGTTCTGTACAACGATACGCCCGCCTTTGCCGGCAACGACACGGACCAAAGCTTCACCGGTGGCAACGGTGACGACTTCATCTTCGGCGGCGGCGGCATCGATACATTGAGCGGCGGGCTCGGCAATGACGTGGTCGACGGCGGTCCGGGCAACGATGTGCTGACCGGCGGCCGCGGCATCGATCTTTTGATCGGGGGCGCCAACAATGATCGCTTCATCATCAATGCCGGCGATGGCCAGGTCACCATCGGCGACTTCGAGCAGGCAGCCATGGGTGGCCCCTACGCCGACCAGATCGAGCTCAACGGATTCGGGCTGACGTTCGCTTCGCTCGATTCGAATGGCGACGGCTTCCTGACGGCCGCGGACAATGCGATCAGCACCTCGGCGGACGGCATCACGCTGGCGCTCGGCGGAAGCGACACCCTGACCGTCAATCACGTCACGTCGCTTCTGCCCGAGGATCTGATGTTCGTTTGATGACGATGCGGCCGCCGCGCGATCAGGCGAGAGCTTGTTGCGGCGTCGCGGTCGCGGGCCGGCCTTCCGCTGGCTGCGCGAAAGCGTCGATCTCTTCCAGATTCCGTCCGGCCGGTCTCGATCCGGAAGGTATAGGTGATCAGCGCGCCGATCAGTGACGTGCCGACCAGGACGATCAGCAGCGTCTCCTTGCCGATATTCGCCAGCAGGATCGGGAACAGAAAGGCGGTGGCCACCGCGCCGATCTTGGCGAACGAGGCGGCAAAGCCCGCACCGCGGGCCCGGATCTTGGTCGGGAAGACCTCGCCGGCGATAATGTAGGTCTGTGCGTTCGGTCCGAGATTGGTCATGAAGTTGAACAGCATGAACGCGATGAAGATCATCACCGTCTGGCCTTGACCCGGCAGCGTGGCCGCGAACGCAGGCAGCGCAAGTCCCCCGGCGCAGCCGATGAAACCGATGATCTGCAGCCGGATTCGGCCGACCCGGTCGGAGAGAAAGATCGCGCACAGAATGCCGACAATCAGCAGCGTGTCGATTGCTGCAGCCCCCTTGGCCGCCAGAATGTCATTGTGAATGATCTCGGCCACCGAACCGGCGTGTTGCTTGTGGTAATTGAACGTGCTCGCCAGCACGATCGGTGTGAATATGCCGATGCCGTAGGTGCCGAGGTCCTGCAGAAACCACGGCACCGGGGCGAGGATCGTGGCGCGCCGGTGCTTGCGCGTGAACAGGCTGCTGAATTTCGATGAGGATTCCTGCCGCTTCCGGGAATCCAGACGGCTTGAGAGTTCGACCTGGGATGGATAACGCGGCACGCGCGTGAGCAGTTTCATGACGGAAGCGATCGCAGCGTCCCGGTGGCCGCGTTCCAGCAGCCAATGCGGGCTCTCCACGACTGCGAATCGTAACGCCGTGACGATGGCCGCCGGCAGGATCGCACTGGCGAACATCCAGTGCCAGGCGTCGATCTCGGCAAGATTGGACAGAATCAGATAACCGATCAGGGTGCCAAAGATGGCGCCGGCGGCTTGAAAGGCAAAGGCCGACAGGATCATTTGGCCGCGCCACTTCGAGGGCATCGTTTCCGACAGCATCAGATGCGCGGTCGGATAATCGCAGCCGAGCGCAAGCCCGATGCCGAACAGGCACACGACCAGCCAGATCCAATTCGGGCTGAAACAGACCAGCACCAGGAATGTCGTGAAGATCAGCATTTCGGTGATGAACATCACGCGCCGGCCGACCACGTCGGCGAGACCCCCGAGCAGGCTGGCGCCGACCAGGATGCCAAACAGCGGTGCCGCGGTGACAAATCCGTGTTCGACCGCGCCAATCCGAAATTCCACCGCCAGCAGCGGTAGCATGACGCCTGTCATGAAGACGATCATGCCTTCGAAAAATTTGCCCGCTGAGGCCAATGCCCAGATGAAAATCTGCATCGGCGCAAGCGGCGGTGCGGCGATTTCCGTGCCGTCACACCAATACGGTGTTTCGTCGAGATAGCCCTGCACAGTCTGCAGCGTCGCCGTGCCGGCCATGCCGGCTTCGTGCTTTGTCACGGTGAGCCTCCATGGCATGTCCAAGCGGCGGCCCGCACGGCAGATAACTTGTGTGCGAGCCAAAACCGTTTGGTGCGACGGTACCGGCGCCACGCGACACTATGACGACAGGGTTGGTTGGGGTGACGACGCCGGGCGACGCGTCGGAAATCAATATGGGAATGAATACTGAAATTACTGGAGACACCAGGCGCGCTCCGACGCATCCGATGTCATGACAGGATTGTCATGACAGGATCAAAATTTGCTCGCTTGAAAAGCGCGCGGCGGACCGGCTTCGATGACAGTTCCCGAATCCGCAAATCGGCGCTTCGTCAGCGACCGCAGGTCGAGGCGCCGATCAGGCTGTAGGCCGGACAGACTCCGAAGATCGCGGTCAGGATCGGGATCACGCCGATCCAGCCGATCCAGTTCCAGCCGGTCTGCGGAAACCCAATTCCGAGCGCGAATGCGATCAGGACGATCCCGACGACAATGCGGATGATGCGATCGATGCTACCGACGTTCTTGGTCATGATGGTCGCCTCCTGAAATTCTAATCCGAAATCGGACCGACGCTCCGGAAAACGCGAGCGGCCGATTTTTGCTGGCCGTCCGCACTCCTTCCAACACGCCGGGCCGCGCTTTATTCCGCAGCCTGGACACGAACGTCCTTGCTGTATTTCGCTTCCGGCGCACCGAAATCGCCGTCGACATCGCGGCCGAGTTCATCGCGCCAGGGGAATTCGCGTTCCAGCAGCGCCAGTATGACCACGATGATCGCCGCCAGCGCGAGCGCGCCGGCCCAGTAGGGAATGCCGAAGACGTTGGCGAAGGTGATTTTGCCGCTGCCGGCGCCCAGGAAGGTCTTGGACAGCGTCGGCTGCAGATAGGAATAGGCTACAGCGCCCGCGAGCCCGCCGACCAGGGTAAAGATCGCGTCGCGATAGCCGACCCCGATCTGCGCCAAGGTCGTGCCTGGGCAGGCGCCAGCGAGCGCGATGCCGACGCCGAGGATGACACCGCCGATCGCATCGGCAGCATAGAGCGCGGCCTTGGGTGAAATCTTCACATAGCCGAAGCCGTTGAGCACCGCGAGCACGACCGCGCCGGTCGCGACCGCGGTCAGGAACACCTTCAGCATGATGAAGTTCCGCAGCTGCATTTGCCCAACGATCATGCCGGGTTCGAATACGCGCGACTTCTCCAGCGCGAGGCCGAAAACGATGCCCATCAGGACACCGATCACGATAGCTGCCAATAGTGACATGATAAATCTCCTGCTCGTTCGCGCGCTATCAGATGCGCCGCAGAAACAACATGGCCGCCGCAATGCCGCCGGCGAACATGCCCGCGACCGCGACCGTCGAGCCGACACCGAGCTGCGCCATACCGGAAAGCCCGTGGCCGCTGGTGCAGCCATCGGCAACCCGCGCGCCGAACAGCATCAGAAAGCCGGCGATGAAGGCGACGCCATAGCGCGCGCCCGGCGATGACGTTCCAAGCGCACGCGCCCAGATCGGCGAGATCGGCCGCCGCGTGGCGCCTGAGATTCTGGCGGAGAGAAACGCGCCGATGCCGATGCCGACCACCAGCGCGACCTGCCACCAATTCTTGCCCGTGGCGGCGACATGCCTGGCGACATAGTCGATGTTGACGATCGAGGGATCGACCCAGGAAGTAAGCAGGCCACCGATCGTGACGTAGGACGATGACGCACCCAACGCCGTACTGATCAGCAGAAATGCCGGAATCTGCAGTAATCCGATGACGATTCCGGCCGCGTAAGGCGACCACGCCTTGTCGGTCAGGGAGAGGCTGAACATGAAAAACCTCCATGGAACAAAGGATCATAAACACTTGCATGAAATTGAATGTGTCGACATTGATTTTCGTCAAACGGCTGGGGGTTGCCCACAGCCCCGCAGGAGCCGCGCGCCGATGCAATTTCGGCTTGCCTTCCTGCGGATGAGCGGCCATCCCGGTTTATCGGTCATGTGGGAAGCGGTGGCCGCATGCTGACCATTCATCAGGGCCGCCTGAGATTGAATGATCGGGGAAAGGTGTGTGAATTTGCCGAAATATTCATCCGAGAGATCGAAATATAAACGCGTAACAGCAGTTCAATTTCGTCACACTGCATTATCGATCACTGTGTGGACCACCGACAGGACCGTCTCGGCATGCTGAAGTTTCTGCGCTCGGAAAGCCCGTTGCTCGTCGGCATCATCGTCACCATCATCGCTTACTGGGTGGGGGCGGATTGGTTGAACGACCTCGGCCATACGCCGAAGTTCATCGCCCTGTCCGTCGCCGTCTTTGGTGTCATGTTGTGGTGTGCGTTCGCGGTGGTGGGCCACGCAGATGAACTCGCGGAATTGCTGGGCGAGCCCTACGGCACGCTGATCCTGACCATCTCGGTCATCAGTATCGAGGTGGCGGCGATCGGGTCCATCATGCTGCACGGCCAGGCCAACCCGACGCTCGCCCGCGACACCATGCTGGCGGTGCTGATGATCGTGCTCAACGGCATGGTCGGACTCTGCCTGCTGGTTGGCGGCTGGCGTCACGTCCAGCAGGAATTCAATCTTCAGGGCGCGCGCGCGTATCTGGCCGTCCTGGTCACGCTCGCGACCATCACCCTGGTGATGCCCAAGTTCACCATCTCAACGCCGGATCCGAGCCTGACGCCGCTGCAGGGCGTGGTGTTCGCGACCATTACGGTGATGCTCTACGGGACCTTCCTTGCCATCCAGACCATGCGTCACCGCGGCTTCTTTATTGAGCCGGCCGACGCCGCAACCGCCGACCCGCCATATGGCGAGGATCGTGACCATGGCCATGATCCCGTATCGCGCGAGCACGGTGGCCGTAGAAGTTCTGTTTTCTATCACGCGGCATTTCTGGTGCTCACGCTGTTGCCGATCGTGCTGCTGTCCAAGAAGCTCGCCATCCTGGTCGATCACGGTATCGAGGAACTGAATGCGCCCGCGGCGCTCGGCGGCGTGGTCGTCGCCATTCTTGTGCTGTCGCCTGAAGGAATGGCCGCGCTTATCGCCGCCCGCGCCAATCACCTGCAACGCGCGGTCAATATTTGTCTCGGCTCGGCGCTCTCCACCATCGGTCTGACGGTTCCCGCGGTGCTGATGATCGGGCTGTTCGCCAACATCCACGTCGTACTCGGTCTTGAAGGCACCGAGATCGTGCTGGTCGCCTTGACGCTCTTGCTCGGCGTTCTGACCTTCGGCAGCGGCCGCACCAACATCCTGCAAGGCGCGGTTCATCTGGTGGTCTTTGTCGTTTATCTGCTGCTGATTTTCGATCCGTGAGGCCAGCTCTTCGCGGAACTGGTTGCCGCGCTCTCGGTCGCGGCCGTCAGCCGTTGAGAAAAGGCCGTGCGAGGAGGAAAAGTCCGGCGGCTGTCAGCACCGCTCCGGTCGACAGCGTCAACCAGCGGCGGCCAGGGACGAACTTCTCGATGCCGACATAGATCGCGATGCCGGCGATCCAGATCAGGTTCATGACGCCACCCACGAACAGAAGCGCCATCAGGAACCAGCAGCAGCCGAGGCAATAGCGGCCATGGACGAAGCCCATGCGCAAGGCGCCAGCCGCGCCGGGCTGCCAATGGTTTGCGATGAACATCAAGGGATGCTGGCAGTGCTGGAGGCAGGCCGCTTTCAGGGGCGTGAGCTGGTAAAGACCGGCAAGAACCAGGATGAGGCCGGCCAAGACCGGGCTCGCAAACTCCATCATCCCGGTCATAAGCCCCGCGGACTCAAGCAGCCATTGCAGACCGGTCGCCAACACGCTGAAGCCTGCCCAAACAGCAAGGTAACCGGTCACAAAAAGCGCCGTTGCGGCAAGCGGACTTTGCGTCGTCGGCTGTTTCCGGCAGATGGCGGAATAGATCAGCACGATCGGCGCCGCACTGGGCACCATCATGGCGATCATCATCACCCACCACATCAGGAACAACAGAAAAGCGTAGCCGACAGTCCAGGTCACCGGCTGCATGGCCATGCCCGGCATTTCGATCGCCATCCGGGTCATTGTGAGCGCCGACATGGTCATGCCGACACCGGTCACCGTATAGATCGCGGCCGCGAGGACGACCAGGCTGAGCCCGGCCGCGACGATGTACCGGTCATGCGCGAGCGCGACCTCGATGGCGGACTTGTTCCGCATTGCCTTGCCTGCCGTCCGTCGAGCGGACCTGGTGTTAGGAGGTCAACCTGCCCAGGAGAACGGCGCGAAATGGCCGTTTCGCGTTTCTCCGGCACCGTCCCATTGAATGCCGAAGACATCGAAATGGCTTCGGGTCGCATGCGCCAACGCGAGTCGCGACGTCACCGGATGAAAGACATTGTCGATGTAGATCGGCTCGCCGTCCTTCGCCATGCTCGGCACGCCGGTCACCGCCTGGTCGATCAGGCCGCCGGCCTTGACCGACCAGTTCATGCCATCGTTTTCAAAGGCGATTGGCGACTTTGCAACCCCGGCGAATTCGCCAACCAGGGGCCCCAATGCCGCCATCGGGCCGCCGGCGCCACCAGAGACGATAGCCCCGATCGCCTCGGTCTGCGCATCGTTGGCTTTGTCATCAACAATGAGACCGACCTTCATGTTGCCGTCGGCCATGGCACCGGGTGAATATATCACGACAATGAAAGCAAGCCCGTCCAATGACACGCCGTCTTTTGCGCCCTTGTCGATGCGCATGGCTATCGCCGCCTTGCAATCGCCCTCGGTGGGCCGCGCTGACAAGTTCGAACTGATGCAGGGACAAATGAACGCGCAATTGCAGGTCTCCATATAGCGACCTTCGATTTGCCAAGCCGTCATCTCATCCTCCACCTGGGTTGTTTGTTCTGAATTGGATTATTGTTTCATGAAACCCATTCACGCGTCGCCGTACGATGTCGGACGGTGTTCGCGCAAGACGTATTGAACCATCCACGTCCGATTCCGTGAGCGCAACGCAACAGCGCGTGGCGATGCGAGCCTAGAGTAATGTCAAATTCGCTCCACTAGTGGTCCGATTCCGACATTTGCATCCCGCTGCTGCAAGCTCCCGAGCGAATGTCAGAATCAAAGGACCACTAGCAACTATTTGATTTTAGTGGAGCTTTGAATTTGACATTTGATGAACGGCTAGCCGCAAATGGGTATCAAATGTCAAATTCGCTCCACTAGGCTCTCGGGCCGGCCGAGGTCATGGTATTGATGACGATGTGAGCGTGGCTGTTTTCAAAGCGCAGAGGGACCGCGCCGCGACCCGTTGTCGTGCCGCTGGCAACCTCGGCGAGCTGAAATTCCTTGCCCATGGGAAGTTCGATGCGCGCCCTGTGTTCGGCGCCGGTGACCGGGTTTTTGATCGGTTCAACGACGGTATCGATGATTCCGGGGACATGAAGCCGGACCTTGCGGCTGCCCATGTCAAGGTCCAGTTCGATCGGTGCGATAATCGGCTCATGGACCGTTGTACACATGGAGCGATAGATCTGCAGCATGATGGACCCCGGTTCCGCGCCATCGCCTTTCATCACCGCTGCAAGCGCTTTTTGTTGATCCGCGTTCGCGCGCTGGTCGATGATCGTTTGCATGCTGCCTTCGCCTTGATGCACGGCACCCGGCCATCCGTAGGTATTGATGGCGTACAGCCCGTCGAGCTTCACATCGCCATAATGGCCCTTGTCGATGCGCCAGGCGACGACAGCCTTGCAACTGCCGTCGCTCGGCAATGCGTTGAACTGACAGGGACAGCCAAAATCGCAATTACAGTTCGCGAAGTGCGGCCCGGTAATGCTCCACGAAACGTGTTCCATTTCCAGTTCCCTTCAATTGCAGGCGAATGACCAGGACCACATTAGAGCGCCGTAAAATATAGATAGCAACAGCGGAATGCGTAAAGATTGCCGCTATATCAAAGGCTTAATAGCGGGTCAGCACCAATCGTAGGTTGCGCGGAAGGCCTGTCAGCCGATCACCCGCGTCAGCCACAGCGACAGTTCCGGCACATAGGTGATGATCATCAGGCCGATGATGCTGACGACGATGAACGGCGTCAGGCCGCGATAGATGCTGCCGAGCGGCACGTTAAAGATTGCCTGCGCCACGAAGATGTTGAGCCCGAACGGCGGCGTGAAGGTGCCGATCGACAGGTTCACCGTGACGATGATGCCGAAGTGGATCAGGTCGACGCCAAGCGCCTTTGCGATCGGCGCGAGCAGCGGTGTCAGAACCAGGATCGCCGATGCGGTGTCGATGAAGCAGCCGACGACCAGCAAAAAGATGTTGATCACCAGCAGGATCAGCCACGGCGACAGGGCGAGCCCGCCGATGAAATCGACCGCGAGCTTGGCGACGCCGTTGGTCGTCAGCAGCCAGGAGAACACGCCGGCCACCGCCACGATCAGGAAGATTTGCGCGGTGAGATACATCGACGTCACCGCGACATCCCAGAAGTCGCCCCAGCCGATCTCGCGGTGGATCAGCATGGTCACCACGATGGCGTAGACGCAGGCGACCCCGGCCGCTTCCGTCGGCGAGAACACCCCGCCATAGATGCCACCGAACACGATGACCGGCGCGCCAACCGCCCAGGCGCCGTCTTTCAAGGCGCGCAGGAACACGTCCCACTGAAAGACCTCCCCTTCGCGGATGCGATTGCGGCGGGCGTGGATATAAATGTAGATCGCCATCAGGCCGGCAATCAGCAGGCCCGGCAGGATGCCGGCGGCGAACAGCTTGACGACCGACTTTTCGGCCGCCGCGCCGTAGAGGATCATCGCGATTGACGGCGGGATGATGTTGGAGAGCGCGCCGGAGGAGGCGATGACGCCGGTCGAGAACGACTTGCCGTAGCCGGAGCGGCGCAATTGCGGATAGAGCTGCGGCCCAAGGGCGGCGACGGTCGCGGCGGTCGAGCCCGAAATCGCGCCGTACAGCGTGGCCGCGCCGACCGCCGTCATCGGCATGCTGCCGCGGAAATTGCCGAACAGTGCGACGACAATGTTGACCAGCCGGCGCGCCATGCCGCCACGGCCCATCAATTCGCCGGCGAAAATAAAGAACGGCACCGCCAGCAGCGCGAAATTGCCGATGCTGCCGAACATCACCTGCGGCAACGCGGTCGGCGGCACCTGCGTGAACCAGACGATCGCGATCGTGACAGTCGACAACAGCACCAGGAAGATCGGCAGGCCGAGGACCAGGAAGAACAACGGCAACAGCGCCATCAACAGCAGCATGGCCCGGTGCTCCGCCGCTACACGTTCGGTTCGCTGGCGCGTGCCGCCTGCCAGCGCACATAGGCGCCGGCGACCGCGCCGACCGCGATCAGCCCGAAGCCGACCAGAAAGGCGGCATAGGGGATCGTCATCGGAATGCCGGCCGCGATGCTGACCTGCGATATCCGCGCCATCAGCGAAACGATGGTCCAGGCCTGGACGAACACGAAGCCGCAGAAGCCGACCAGCATGACCAGCGTCACCACTTCAAGCGTGCCGCGAACCCAGGACGGAAACAGCTGGACGAAAAGGTCCATCACCAGGTGGCGGTTGTCGTAGCTGACCGCGATCGAGCCGAGAAACACGCCCCAGACCACGAGAAAAATCAGCACCTCTTCGGCCCACGGCAGCGGCGCGAAGAACACATAGCGGCCGACGATATTGGCAAAATTGATCGCAATCGCGACCAGGATGATCGCACCGATCGCGGCGCGCGGCACATCGCGCAGAATGAAGCGGAGGAGGGTGGCGAGCCGCATGGCCCGAAGGTCCAGCACAGGTTCAAGGGAGAGGAGGTTGCCTCGACATCGGCGAGCCCGCGGGATCGCTCCATGCATTGCGGTGAGAAGCCGGAACGCGACCGGATGCCGCGTCCCGGTTCCGGTCCGCCGTTTAATGTTTTGCGACGACCGCGCGCACTTTCTTCAGCATGCCCTGAACGGCCGGCTGGTTCTTGCTGACATCGTCGCCGACCGACTTCAGCAGCGCGGCCATCTTGGCGAGATCTTCCGGCGGCAGTTCATGAATGGTCCCGCCCATCTCCTGCCATTTCTTGTTCAGGCCCTTGGAGAATTCCCGCTCCCAGGCGGCGGTGCGCACTTGCGTTTCGCGGCCGGTATCGAGCACGATCTTCTGCAGATCCTTCGGCAGCTTATCGAGCCAGACCTTGCTGACCAGCGCCATCGACACCAGCATGGTATCGTTAGTCACGGTTATAACCTTGACGACGTCATTGAACTTGAACGCCACGAAGATGGAGGTGCCGCTCATGGTGCCGTCGATCACGCCGCGCTGCAGCGAGGGCAGCACTTCGCCGAGCGGCATCGGCACGGCGGTGGCGCCGAGCCGTTTCATCTTTTCGCGCTCCATTGCGGTCGCGTTGACCCGCAGCTTTTTGCCCTTGAAATCCGCAAGTGTCATGATCGGGTTCTTGGCGGCATAATTCGACGAGCCGAGCCCGAACGTGCCGAGGCCGACTAGGCCTTTCGGAATCCCCATGGTCAGGATGTATTCGTTGAGCGCGGGATCCTGCACCACGGCTGTTGCCTGGTTGTTGTTCTTGAACAGCATCGGCGTCGAGAACACGCCATAACGCGGATCGGCGCCGACAAAGAAGTCGGCCGGTCCGATATAGGCTTCGATGGTGCCGAGTTGCAGACCATCGATCATGCGCGGGATCGGCCCGAGTTCGCTGCGCGGATAGGCTTTGACCTCGATCCGCCCGTTCGAGGCTTTCTCGATCGCTTCTTTGTAGAAATTGATGAATTGGTGCTGCGACTCTTTGTAGGTCGCGGTGCCGAATTTCATCACGAATTCCGCGGCGGCGGCCGGCGATGCCATCAGCGCCATTGCGATTGCCGCCGCGCCCGCAGCGCGGCCAAGGCTGTTCCATTGATCGGCTTTGATCATTGTGTCCTCCCCTGGAATTGAGGCTCGTCATTGCGAGCCGGCTTTTCTTTAGATCGCAACCATAGCCAAACTTCCGACGCTTGAATACCGGGTATGCTGTGTAAATTCAGGCTGCCGCATGTGTCGCGCACCATGATATGCGGCGGTGGACCGCCTCCGGGACAGGCCCATCGGCCGCCAAATGCCGCTGCCGGCAATTTGCCGGCGTTATTGCGTTAGATCATGTCCCGGGTTGGAGAAATTGCCGATCATGACGCCAATCGGGACCGCGCCGGTGCTGCAAGTATCAGCGGCGAGCGTCGTGCGCTGTTCCGAAAGGCACAGCACGGAGCAGGCGATGACACGGAAAATCAGACTATCAACGGCAACAGCGCTGGCCGGTCTGCTGACGATCGCGGCGTTGGGTTCCGTCATGGCGCAGGATTTCGGTGACGTGGCGCGCGGCCGCACGGTCGCCGGCACGGTCTGCGGCGAATGCCATGCCGTGGGAAAGGGCCAGGCACAGTCGCCGAACCTGGAGGCGCCGCCGTTCGAGGCCGTCGCCAACGTTCCCGGCATGACGGCGATCGCGCTGTCGGCCGCGCTCCACACCTCGCACAAAGCGATGCCGAACATCGTGCTGCCTGAGGCCGATGCGCGGGATGTCATTGCGTATATTCTCAGTCTGAAGGCCGAACGCTGACGCCGCGACCCGAATCGGTCTCCGCGCGTGCTCCAATTTCGGTCATCGCCCGCGCAGGCGGGCGATCCAGTAATCCGTAGCGCCGATGTGGATTGTGTCGCTTCCTCATGAGGAAGCGTAAATGAATGGGCGACACGGAGTACTGGATACCCCGGCTTCGCGGGGTATGACAGGTATCGGGAGTGCCGCTACAAAATTAAACCTGCGGCTCCAGGATGTCGAAGCCGGCGTCGCGGTCGATCAGATAGACCAGGCTGCGGTCGTCGACGAACACGTCGTTGCTGGCGGGCGCCTTCATACCCATGACCGGCTCGGGGATATACCAGCCGATCTCTTCCGGCTCGGTCGGGTTGCGGATATCGAGCATGCGCAGGCCGCCGGCAAACCACGTGCAGTAGAGCCGGTGATCAGCGACCCGTTCCTGGAACTGATGCGCGCCAAACCGCGCGCCGGGGGTTCTGCTGTAGGGCAATTCAAGTTCGCTCACGTGATACATGCCGATCGGCTTGATCGCGGCGCGGTCCTCGACATCGAGGAACCACAGCCCGGCATGGAGCTGGCCCTTGGTATGTTCGTGCTCCTCATCGACCGCAACCGCGACCTGACGCCCGTTCCATTTGATCGGCACCGGCGCGACAGTGTGGGTCGGTTCGGGGAAGGGCGGGTGATAGTTGAACTCGCCGATGGTGCGCAGCTTTGTCAGATCGCTGGCGTCGATCACGCGCAGCCCCGCGTACCACACCGATGCCCAGAATTCGTTGCCGAAGCGCAGGGCGTGATGCAGCCGGTTGCTGATGCCGCGCCAGGTCGGCGTTTCGCCGCCCGCGACATGCTGGCCCTGCATCCACCAGCGCGAAATCTCGCGTGGCTTGGTCGGATCGGCGAGGTCGTAGACCACGAGAATGTTGCCGACATAGCCCTCCAGCTCGGTCGAGATGTAGGCGTAGTTGGCATCCATGTCGAAGCGGTGCACGCCGTAGCCGTGGGTGCGGACGTAGGCGATTTCCTTCGGCTTGGCCTTGTCGGCGATGTCGTAGACCTTGAAGCCGCCGAGATGATAGCCGTCCGCCAGAAAGGCGCGGATTTTCGGCAGCAGCCGTTCCGCAACGCCAAGGTCCTGCGCGAGTTCGGCCTCGCTCGGCGCACGGCCGAGCTTGGCCGTGAGTGCGGTTTCGGCCTCGCGCAGCCGCGAGCCGCGCCGGATCGCGTGGCGGTCGTTCTGCTCGACATTGATGACCATGATATCGCCGGCGACCCGCACCTTGTGGGTGTGCGAGAGGTCGCCGTCGAGCATCAAGGTGGTGACGGGCTTCGGGTTCGACGGGTCGCGCACGTCGACGATGCTGGTGCCGTGCGGCGGTTTCATATGGCCGATGAAGGCGTAGCCGTCCTGGACCACGACCTGCCCGCCGCCGGGCAGATCGAGATGTCCGAGCCGGCGTAGATTCTTGGCAAGCGGCATCGGGCTCATCACATTCATGACGCGCGCACTCCTCAGTTCGCGGCAGGCGCTTTGCTGTAACGGCGGAAGCGCGTCCGCAGATAGGGCAGCAGCACCGACACCACGACCAGCGCCCACAGGATATTGGCCGTCGTCGAGGAGAACAGGATCATCAGGTCGCCCTGGCCGATGCGCAGCGAGCGCAGCAGATATTGTTCGAACAACGGTCCCAGGATGACGCCGATCAGGATGGCGGTGACGTGATAATTGGTCTTGCGCGCGATATAGCCGAGTATACCGAAGCCGACCGCCAACCCCATGTCGAACACATATTCGCGGTTGGCGAAGGCGCCGATGGTGGTCAGCGCCAGGATCAGCGGCACCAGCACGCGGGTCGGGATCAGCACCACCTTGCTCATGTAGCGCGCCAGCGGAATGATCGTGAACAGCATCACGACATAGGACACCGTCATCGAAAAGAAGATGCCGTAGGCGATGTTCGGCAACTCGATGAACAGCCGCGGCCCGAGCACGATGCCCTGATATTGCAGCACCACCATCATCACCGCGGCGGTCGAGCCGCCCGGTACGCCGATCGCCATCAGCGGCACCAGCGTCCCCGAGGTGACGCCGTTGTTGGCCGATTCCGGAGCGATCACGCCCGGCGCAAAGCCGGTGCCGTAGAGCTCCGGCGTCTTGGAATAGGTACGCGACTGCTGATAGGCGACGAAGGCGGCGATGCTGGCGCCGGCGCCCGGCACGATGCCGATGAACAGGCCGATGAACGCCGTCCAGATGATCTGCCACCAATAGTGCAGGCTCAGGCGCAGGCCCTCCATCGTATCGGACCAGGTGGTGGACTTACCGTCCTTGACCGCCGAGCGCGGCACGATCATCTCGCGCTCCATCATGATCAGCGCTTCGGAAATCGCGAATAGTCCGATCAACGCCGGCACCAACGGCACGCCGTCATAGAGTTCGAGAAAGCCGAACGCCGCGCGCGGCGTGCCGTAGATATGATCGGTGCCGATGGCGCCGATCATCAGGCCGAAGAAGCCTGCGATCAGGCCCTTGAGCGGATCGTCGGCGGCGATCGAGGCGATCAGCACCAGGCCGAACACCATGACCGCGACCATCTCCACGCTGCGCAGATAAAGACCGAGCTTGGCGAGGTAGGGCAACAGCGCGACCGTTGCCAGGCTGGTGATCAGACCGCCGATGGTCGAGGCGACGAAGCACAGGATCAGCGCCTGTTGCGCCTTCCCCTTCAACGTCATCTGATAGCCGTCGAGCGTGGTCGCCGCCGCGCCGCCGGTTCCCGGCATATTGACCAGGATCGCCGGAATGCCGCCGCCAAGATGGGTGGCGCAATAGAGCGAGACCATGAAGGCCAGCGCCACGTCGATATCCATCGCCAGGGTCAGTGGCAACAGGATGATCAGCGTGTTCTGGGCGCTGAAGCCGGGGATCGCGCCGACCACGATGCCGAGCAGCACCGCCGGGATGATGATCCAGATCAGTTTGATGGAATTGAGCGTCAGGTCGAGGAAGAGTGAAGGATCCCAGCCCATCGTTCATCTCACCCAATGCAGAAGCGGCGCGAGCAGTTGCTCGACCGGTCCCGGCGGCAACCGGGTTTCCAGGATCGCGATGAAGAGAATGTAGACGGTCGCCGCAGTGATGAATGAGATGGTCAGGAGGCTTCTGATATTGCGCACCCCCAGAACCCACATCGACGCCAGCATCGTGAAAAACAGCCCGAGCGTGGTGCCGAGCCAGTCGATTGTGTAAATGAAAACACACAGGATTAGGATCAGCCACAGCCGCTTGGCCTGGTTCGCGTCCCATGTGGTGATCTCGCCCATTCGGAATGTACCGGCGCCATTGCGCCATTGCACAAAGATCCGGAACAGTTCGACTGCGATCAGCGCCAGCAGCACGACGCCGATCACGGTACCGTTGGCGCGCGCTTCCCACACCAGATCGGAGGAAGACGCCAGGAAGTAGATGGTGAAGCCCGCGGCCAGAATCGGGATGATCAGATCGGCGCCCAGCGCGACGCCGGGACCGCCCTCGGCGTTTGGATCCGGATTCGGATCACTCATGGATGGCTCCCTCGCCCGAAGCCGCGTCGTTGCTTACGCGTTGTTGTTTGGTTGTTGTTTGTTGGAGCATGGCCGGGGCATGTGAAGACCGGTTTGCCGTCCGGCGGTGTGAATTCGAACAGGGCGTTCGGGGTCGGGTTGCGCTGGCAATCCGACCCCGGAAGCGAACAGCCTTACGACTTCTTTTTCTTGCCGCGGGTCGGCCGCTTGGCGCTGAGTTCCTTCTCGTAGCGTTTCGCCAGCGCGATCATGCTTTCCGCGTATTCGGTGCAGACTTTGCGGCCGCCCCATTGCAACGCCTCGACCGGCGCGCCGGTCTTGGAGAAGGCCTCGCGGAACAGCGGCGAGGCGTGGGCTTCCTTGGCTGTGGCTTCGAGCTTGGCGAATTCCGCCGGATGCTTGTCGGCCCAGTCGGTGTGGATCGCCCAGGAGCGCGAAGAGTAGAGATCCGGGATCTTGGTGCCGAACGCCGCATTGATGGTCGGAGCGTTTTCGGTGCGCTTGGCGAAGGCGTTTTCCTTGTTGAACACGCCGAGGATTTTATATTTGTCCTGCAGTGCCATGGTGTTGGCGATCGGCAGCGCGCCGATATCGACCTCGCCGTTGAGCACGCCGATGAAAGTCGGATTGCCGCCGCCATAGGGGATGAAGTTGAACTTGGCGCCGGTGGCTTCCGCCAGCGCCAGGCAGCCGATGGTCGCCGGATGCGGGATGCGGCTGACCGCGACGTTGAGCGTCTTCTTCTTCGCGGCGTCGACCACCTGCTGGATGGTCTTGAACGGCGATTCCCGGCGCACGAAGATGCAGGAATCGTCGATGTCGGTGCGGCAGAAATAGATGAAGTCCTGCGGGAATTTGTAGTCCGGCTTCTGCACCGCGTACATGATCATCTCCGGGCCCATATTGCCGAACAGGAGATTGTAGCCGTCATGCGCGCGGCGCTTGACGAACAGTTCATAGCCGATCTGTCCGGCGGCGCCTGGGTGGAAGGTGTACTCGAATTTCTGGCCGAGAATCTTCGCCCAGGCATCATCGAACGAGCGCGCGAGCTTTTCGGCGCCGCCGCCCTGGCCGGTCGGAATGACCACGCGGAAATTGCGATCGGGATAGGCGCCCTGCGCCTTGGCCGAACGGATCGCGGGGGTGCCCAGAAGGCCGGCCGCCGCCATTGTACCGCCGACAAAGGCGCGCCGTGTCAGAATGGTCTTTTTCGTCATGTCGTTTCTCCCTCGTGATCTTTTGTTTTCCGTCGCAGCATCGTTCCCGGGCGGATCGGATGGACCGCTAAAGGTCTCAGACCCCGTGACACGCGCTGGTATTATGAATGAAGTCTACCATGAGCGCGCGGCCAAAGCCCATCGCGCTCGAGGCCCCTTACCACATTATATTCCCATGCCCTTGAGCTGGAACTCCGGATAGCGCAGGCCAGCTGCCGCACCCGACGGAAAGCTGGCGGAAAGCCGCTCGATCTCGGCACCGCTCAGGCTGATCTCGGTCGCGGCGATATTCTGTTCCAGGTATTTGCGGCGCTTGGTGCCGGGGATCGGCACGATGTCGTCGCCTTGGGCGAGCAGCCAGGCCAACGACACCTGCGCCATGGTGCAGCCCTTGTCGGCCGCGATCTCCCGCAGCGGTCCGAGCAGTTGCAGGTTCTGCTCGAAATTGCCTTCCTGGAACCGCGGATGGGCGTGGCGGCGGTCGGTCGCGATCAGATCGTCGCGCTGCGCGAAGGCGCCGGAGAGAAAGCCGCGCCCGAGCGGACTGTAGGGCACCAGGCTGATGCCGAGTTCGCGCAGGATCGGCAGGATCTCGGCTTCGACGTCACGGGTCCACAGCGAATATTCGGTCTCGACCGCCGCGAGCGGGTGCACCTTGTGCGCCCGGCGGATGGTTTGCGGGCCGGCCTCGCATAGGCCGAGATGGCGGACCTTGCCCTGTTCGATCAGCCGCGCCATGGCGCCGATCGTGTCTTCGATCGGGACGTTGCGGTCGATGCGGTGCTGGTAATAGAGATCAATGACATCGACCCCGAGCCGCTTCAGGCTGGCCTCGCAGGCAACCGGCACATAGTCCGGATGGCCGTTGACGCCGCCGCGCTCGCCGTTGGGACCGCGGATGTTGCCGAATTTGGTCGCGAGAAAAACCTTGTCGCGGCGGCCCTTCAGCGCGCGCCCGACCAGATCTTCGTTGCGGCCGGCACTGTAAGCGTCCGAGGTATCGAAAAGGGTGAGCCCCAGTTCGATGGCGCGATGGATAGTCGCGATCGATTCCACGTCATCCGGCACGCCGTAATCGCCGCTCATGCCCGAGCACCCGAGCCCGATGGCGGAGACCAGAGGGCCGTTCCTTCCGAGATGACGTTTTTTCATGGAACGCGACTTCCCCAGACGCGAGGGTGGCAAAAAAAGCCGCGTATCGATGATCGACGGCGGTTGGCCTGTCAAGCCGGCTGCGCGCCACCGGCGACGTCATATTCCGCCGGATGCATGCATGGCTGTACACACGTCGCCGCTCTGGTCGCTGCCGCCAGAACCATTGTAGAAATCCGACCGGTAGATTGAATCCGGCGCCGAGACTGGTCGCTGCAAAAACATCGCCGGCGCCGGCGCCGGTGGTTGGAGCCTGCATGCTGTTTCTTTATCATGGCACGACATCGACCTGTTCGCTCAAGGTCAGGCTTGCGCTGAGCGAGAAGGCGCTCGCATGGGACGGCGAGATTCTCAATCTGCAGCGCGGCGACCAGAACGAGCCGGACTACGTCAAGCTCAATCCCAATCATGTCGTCCCGACGCTGGTGCATGACGGCAAGGTGGTGATCGAGTCGACCGTGATCCTGGAATATCTCGACGAGACATTTCCCGACGTCGCCCTGATGCCGGCGGACACCTATCAGCGCGCGCAGGCGCGGCTTTGGATGAAGAAGATCGACGACTATCTGCACAGCGCCTGCAACGCCGTGACGTTCTCCACCGCGTTCCGGCATCTGATGTCAAAGAAAACGCCGCAGGAGCGCGCCGAACATCTGGCGCGCATTTCAAATCCGGCCAAGCGCGAGCGGACCCAGCGTGGCATCGAGGAGGGCCTGGCCGCTGCGCATGCCACGCTGGGGCTCAAACAATACGACAAGCATATTGCCGAGATGGAAGATGCGCTTGCGCATGGTCGCTATCTCACCGGTCAGGACTATTCGCTCGCCGACGCCGCGACCACGCCCTATCTCAATCGTGCCGACATGGTCGGGCTGGACCGGCTGTGGGTCGGCCGCCGTCCCCGGGTCACCGAGTGGCTGGAGCGGGTCCGCGCCCGGCCGAGCTTTGCCGACGCGGTCACACGTTATATGACGGATGCTGATCGGGCCCGCTTCACGGTTCCGCGCGAACAGGTCTGGAACGATGCCAAGTCCATCCTGAACATCTGAAGACATTGTGATCTGACGATCGGGCGGTGTCGTGCGACGCTGCCGCCATCACCAAGAACGGGATTTTCGACATGGGCATGCTGGTTGACGGACAATGGACCGAGGACGATCCGCCGGTGGAAGTCGGCAAGAGCGGCGAATTCCGCCGCATCGACAGCCGCTTCCGCGACTGGGTCACCGCCGACGGGTCGTCCGGCTTCAAGGCCGAGCCCGGCCGCTATCATCTCTACATCGCCTATAATTGTCCGTGGGCCCATCGCGCGCTGATCTATCGCGCCATCAAGAAGCTCGACCATGCCATCACGGTCGCGGCCTGCGTGCCGAACCGGCGCGGCGAGGGTTGGACCTTCGAGGACCGTCCGGAATTTCCCGACTGCACGCCCGATCGCATCAACGGCTTTCACTATATGCACGAGGCCTACAGCGCGACCGATCCGCACTATACCGGCAAAGTCACGGTACCGACCCTGTGGGACACCAAGACCAGACGGATCGTGAACAACGAGTCGTCGGAAATCATCCGCATGTTCAACAGCGAGTTCCGCGGCATCGCCGGCAACGATGCGGACTTCTATCCCGAGCCATTGCGCGCGGAAATCGACCGTCTCAACGAATTTACCTACGTCAATGTCAACAATGGCGTTTACCGCTGCGGCTTCGCGCGGTCGCAGGAGGCCTATGACGCCGCCTTCGACAAGCTGTTCGCCGCGCTTGACGAACTCGACACGCGCCTCGGCAAGCAGCGCTATCTGGTCGGCGACAAGCCGACCGAGGCCGACTGGCGGTTGCTGCCGACCTTGCTGCGTTTCGACCTGGTGTATTTCTCGCTGTTCAAGTGCAACAAACAGCGCATTGCCGACTATGCCAACCTGCCGAACTACATGCGCGATCTTTATCAGTACCCGGGCGTCGCCGGCACCGTGAAGCCGCGCTATTTCGTCATGGGCTATTACGCCAACAAGCGGCTTAATCCGTCCGGTATCCTGCCGCGCGGCGTGCCGGTGAGCTTCGAGGGCCCGCATGATCGCGGGCGCCTGGCGGCGGCGTGAGTTCCTGTCCCGAACACGGCGCAACGTCACCGAGCGCCGAGCTGCGGAACGATCCGAGGTTATAAGCGGTGCCGCACATGCGCCGCGCCTCGACCTGAACGGCCTGGATGCTACCCCCGGTTCAGGCTGCGCCACACCCGCTCCGCGGTCGCCGGCATTTCGATGTCGGCGGTGGAATCCGGCAGTGCGTTGATGATGGCGTTGATCAGGGCCGGCGTCGCCGCGGTGGTGCCGGCTTCGCCGGTGCCCTTGGTGTGCAGCGGATTGGTCGTGCACGGCGTGCCTTGATGCGCCACCACCATGTCCGGGAACATGTCGGCGCGCGGCATGCCGTAATCCATCATCGAGCCGGACAGCAATTGTCCGCTCTGGCTGTCGTAGACCGCCGCCTCGCTCAGCGCCTGGCCGAGGCCCTGTGCGACGCCGCCATGCACCTGCGCTTCGACGATCTTGGCATTCAAGAGCGTGCCGCAATCGCCGACCGCGATGTAGGAGGCGACATCGACCGCGCCGGTGTCGGGATCGATTTCGACTTCGGAGATGTGGCAGCCATTGGGGAACGATGGCCCGGTCTTGACCGCAGCCTTGGTGTTGAGATTTTCCTCGATCACGTGCTGGCGCGCCAGTTCGGCGGCCCGCTCGGCGACCTCGAACAGCGGAATCTGCCGGCCGCTCGAGCCGACCCGGAACGCGCCGCCGGCATAGTCGATGTCGTTCTCGTCGGCCTGCAGCAGCATCGCCGCGACCTTGCGGCCCTTCTCCAGCATCGCGTCGACGGTCTCGGAGATTGCGCCGCCGATCATCATCGCCGAGCGCGAGGCGACGACGCCGAAGCCCGGCACGTCGCGGGCGGAATCGCCATGCAGCAGAGTGATGGTCTCGCGCGGCACACCGAGCAGGTCGGCGGCGAGTTGGCCATAGACCGTGCGATGGGCCTGGCCCTGCGCGGTACCGCCGACGCTGATGTGAATCTGCTGATTGCCGGGGAAGGTGATCGCCGCGCCTTCCTCCGGCACCGCACCAGCGATTTCCAGATAGCAGCCGATGCCGATGCCACGCAGCTTGCCGGCCTTCTTGGATTCCCGCTTGCGCGCCTTGAAGCCGCGATAGTCCGACAGTTCCAGCGCCTTCTCGAACATGGTCGGGAAATCGCCGCTGTCATAGGTGTTGCCGAACGGCGTCTTGTAGGGAATGGCGCGGCGGCTGATCAGGTTGCGCCGGCGCAATTGCGCCGGATCGATGCCGGTCTCGCGCGCGGCGGTGTCGATCAGCCGCTCCATCAGATAGCTCGCCTCCGGCCGGCCGGCGCCGCGATAGGGACCGATCGGGACGGTGTTGGTGAACACGCAGCGCGAGCGCACGCTGGCGAGCGGTATGTCGTAGATCGTCGGCAGGCAGCCGGAGACGTGCAGGGTCGAGCAGAAGGCCGCGACGCCCGTGAGATAGGCGCCGACATTGCCGATGCCCTCGACCCGCAATGCCAGGAACTTGCCCTTGGCGTCGAGCGCGAGTTCGCCGATCCAGGTCGAGTCGCGGCCCTGATTGTCGCTCTGGAACGCTTCCGAGCGGGTCGACGTCCAATGGATCGGCTTGCCGATCTGGCGCGCGGCGTAGAGCAGCACGCCATATTCCGGATAGCCGGAGGCCTTCATGCCGAAGCCGCCGCCGACATCCTCGTTGACCACGCGCAGCTTGTCCGGTGGCAGTTTCATCGCGCCCGCCACCTGCATGCGGATGCCGGCGACGCCCTGCGTGCCGGTGCGCAAGGTGTAGAGATCGTTTTCCTTGTCGTAGCTCGCCGTCGCCGAACGCGGTTCGAGCGAGGCGACCATCAGGCGCTGGTTGTGCAGTTCGATCCTGGTGACATGCGCCGCCGATTGAAATGCGCGATCGATCGCGCCCGCGGCCCGGCCTTCCGGATCGGGCGGCGCCGCCCAGTCGAGCGCGACATTGTCGGGCGAATCGTCCCAGAGTTGCGGCGCGCCGGGGGCGACCGCCTCGCGGCCGTCGGTCACCGCCGGCAGGATTTCGTAGTCGACGGCGATCGCCTCCGCGGCTTCCTGCGCGGCGTGCAGGGTCTGCGCCACCACCAGCGCGACCGGCTCGCCGACATGGCGCACCCGCTTGCCGGCGAGAGCGTCGCGATGCGGGTCGGCGATCGGTTTGCCGTCGCGGCCGGTCATGGGATGGGCGTGCGTCACCGAGCCGAAGCCGGCGGCTTCGAGGTCAGGCGCGGTGATGATCGCCAGCACGCCGGGCATCGCCTTGGCGGCAGCGGTGTCGATCGATCGGATGTCGGCGTGCGCGTGCGGCGCACGCAGGAAGAAGCCGTGCACCGCGCCCTGCGGCACCATGTCGTCGGTGAAATGGCCGAGACCGCGCAGCAGCGCATCGTCCTCGACCCGGCCGGTCCAGGGCTGATTGGCAAAGTTCTTCGGCATCTCGTTCATGTCAGTCTCCGGCGGTCGGGGAAGCGGCCGCGCGGTTCGCGGCTCTCGTGATATAGGGGCGACATATTACGATGGCTGGTCCGAGAGGGAAGGGGGCGATTGAGGTTTGCCACCACTGCCGTGGCGGTCGTGTCCGGTCTTGCGGCCGCCTCCGGAGTGCCCATGACCTACCTGACAGGGCGGTTCGGCGTTAACCTGCGATTCCAATCCGGCGTTCGGCCGGCGGACGTCGGTTGAAGGCATGGCCGTGAAAACGTTGACCCTCGCGGAGGTCAAGGAGACAAATCGGCCGGAGGCCGGGCCCGTCGGCGACCTGCCGCAGGCGGTGGATGTCGTCATCGTCGGTGCCGGGCCGGTTGGGCTCACGGCCGCCAACCTGCTCGGTGCGCTGGGGATATCAACACTCGTCGTCGAGCAGAACGCGCTGACCTCCGATCAACCGAAAGCCGTGATCGTTGACGACGAGCATATGCGGCTGATCGATCGCACGGGTCTGATGGACGAACTGCGTCCGCATCTCACCGGGACCTATTTCGGCATCCACTTCTATTCGCCGCTCGGTTTTGAACTAGTCAAGGCGGACGGCATCCTGACGCCGAACGGCTTTGGCAATCGCAATTCGGTGTCGCAGCCCATGCTCGAAAAGCTGCTGCTGCAAGGTGCCGGCCGCTATTCGAGTGTCGTGGTTCGCTACCGCTGTCGGCTGATCGGACTGTCGCAACCGGACGATCACGTCGACCTGACGCTCAGCAATCACGATGGTTCGGAAACGTCGCTGCGCGCGAAATTTCTGCTGGCGTGCGATGGCGCCAACAGCCTCGTTCGCAAGACGCTCGGAATTCAGGCCGAGGGTAAACGTCTGGACGAGCCGCATCTGGTTGTCGATTTCGCCGAGTTTCCCGATCAGTCGCCTTATTCGCGCTTCTTCTGTCACCCGTCGCGGCCGTTCAATTCGATCCTGGTGCCGTATGGCGGCCGCCGCATCGAATTCATGCTCAATCCCGGCGACGACAAGGAGGCGATCAAGTCGCCCGACGCGATCAAGACCCTGGTCGCGCGACACACGCCCTACAAGAGCGATGATCTGAAAATCGTTCGATCTGTCGTTTACGGCTTTTCCGCGCGCATTGCCGAACGCATGCAGGATGGCCGCATCTTTCTGCTCGGTGACGCGGCGCATGTGATGCCGCCCTTCGGCGCGCAGGGGCTCAACTCCGGAGCACGCGATGCCGCGAACCTGACCTGGAAAATTGCCGCCGTGCTGCGCGGCGCGATCAGCCTTAAGGCGCTCCAAAGCTATGACCCCGAGCGGCGCGGCAACGTCAAGGACACGGTCGACTACTCGGTTCGGGTCGGCCGCCTTGCGAATATCCGCTCCTGGCCGGTGGCCTTGGCGCGCGACGCGTTTTTCGCCGTCGCCAATCTCTTTCCGCCGGTCAGGCGATATTTTCGCGAGATGCGTTATATGCCGCGGCCGCAACTCAAGGCGGGGCTGGTCGTGCCGGGCAATGGCGGTGACGCCGCGCTGACCGGCCGCATGTTTCCGCGGCCATCAATGGTCGATGGCGGGGAGCCGTCATTCGATGCTCGTGCCGGTGTTGGCTTTGCACTGGTCGGCGTGAATATTGATCCGGCTGCCGTCGCCGAGGCGGCGCGGCGTCCGGTGTGGGATCGGCTCAAGCCGGCGTTGATGACCCTGGTAGGTGTCGATCGGGAATTCGCGCCCACGCCCGGCGTCGCGGTCTGGCGGTTGGCCGACGACCCGGCGAAGGCCGCCTTGGCCGCATACGATCGCCGCATCGTAATCGTCCGGCCCGACCGCTATATTGCCGGCGTTGCGCCGCCGGCCGAATTCGCGGTGGTCAGTGACGCCTTCGGCCGGCTTCTCAATTAGACTCGGCGAGCCACCTCACCGCTCCACAACATTCCGCATCTCGCCCATGCGGCCGTCGAGGAAGCAGCGCATGTTGTCGATGATGATCGGCATCACGTAGTCCTCGTACTCGACGAAGTAGCCGCCGACATGCGGCGACATCACGACGTTGTCCATGTCCCAGAACGGGCTGTCGGCGGGCAGCGGCTCCAGGCGGAACACGTCGAGACCTGCGCCGGCGATGGCGCCAGACTTGAGCGCGGCGATCAGGTCGGGCTCGACCACGGTCTCGCCGCGCCCGACATTGATGAAGTAGGCGCTCGGCTTCATCGCCGCGAACACGGCGGCGTCGAACCGGTCGTTGTTGTGTGCATCGCCCGGCAGTACGCTGACCAGATAGTCCGCCCGGTGAACGACTTGCGTGAGCTTGTCGATCGGCTCGACCGCGGCAAACCCGTCGATGTCGCGCGGCGTGCGTGAGACCCCGATCACCGTCATGCCGAGCGCATTGAGCGCCCGGCCGATGGCGATGCCGGCGACCCCGATGCCGGCCACCATCGCGGTCTTGCCGTCGAGCAAGGTCCACAGCCGGCGCTGCCAGACATGGCCGGCGCGATCCTTCTGCATCGCCGCGCTCGGCCGCGCCACCGACAGCATCAGATGCAGGGTGGTCTCGCGCATCGCCGCGCCGTGAATGCCGCGCCCGCTGGTGATCGTGACCGCTTTGTCGAGGGACGGGCAGCGCAGGAAATGGTCGACCCCGGTCGCCAGCGACTGCACCCATTTCAGCCGCGGTGAGCGCGCAAACAGCGCGTCGTCGACCGCGATGCCGAAGGCGATGATGACGTCGATGTCGGAGCAGTCCGCCGGCGCCTCGGGAAGGCTGCTGACCGCATGCACATTGATGCCGGGAAACGCCTTGCCGAGGCGCTCGGCATAGTCTTCGGCGTGAATGTCGATGACCAGGACGTTGACGGATTTGGGATCGGTAGTCATCGCGTTTCCTCTTCGCCGTTCGTTTGTCGTTGGCTTTTGTTTGTCGTCGTCCACGGTCGAATTTGTTCGGACGGCACGATCCTTGTCAGGCTTGCGCCTGGAATTTCGTGTCACTGCATAGATCAATGCCGATCAACGCACCATAGCGCGGCCAGTGGCACGGCGTGAATTTCCAGGCGAAAGCCTGCCCCGGTCGCGGTGTCTTTCGGCTTATGTTTCGTGGGTGATGATCGTGAAACCGGGCCCCGTGCGGGTTCCCGGATGCGCCGGCTTGCCGGTGATCACCAAGGTTGATCCCGGATGCATCAGCGCGGTCACGCGCTGCGCGATGTCGGGAGCCAGGCTGATCCGTTCCAAGGTTTCCGATGAAATAAGCGCCAATTCTTCGCCAACATTTTTTCCAGCCGGCAAGCCAATCACGAGCCACTTGAGATGCCGCGGATCCGAGTCCGGCCCCGTCAAGGTGAAGGCATGGGTGCCGAACGGCAATTCGGGCGATAGGATCCCGACCGGTGCGGAAAAACTTTCCTTGCCGTTGACAAAGGCGATGACCTTGCGGTCCGAGGTTGAGATGACAAACGACGAAGCCTGATGCGTTTGCGTTGTTGCGGTGGTCGGATGGGCGGTCTTGGCGGAGACTGTCTTGACGGCGTCAACCGCCATCTCTTCGGTATGATTGGCGATCAGCAAACCGGGGTGCTGAATATCGGCATAAGCCGGTTCGCCATCCGCGATGATCACCGGCGTGCCAAGCATGGTAATGTCGAACAGCAGCTTCGCGAACTCGAGCGGCAAATGCACACAGCCGTGGCTCGACGGGTAGCCCGGCAGGCCGCCGGCATGCAGCGCAACGCCACCCCAGGTCAGCCGCTCGGTGTAAGGCATCGACGCATTGTTGTAGATCGATGAGTGATGATGCTTGTCTTTCTGCAAGATGACAAAAATGCCGGAAGGGGTCGCATGTCCGGGGCGGCCGGTCGAGCAGGTCGATGCGGCGATGCGCACCCCGCCGCGATAGACCACCGCCCACTGCTTCGGCAACGACACCAGAATGACCACCGGCCCTTGCGGCGACCGGTCGGGGTGCCACTGAAATGTTCCGCGTTTCAAGGTTGCCGGATCGACCGGCTTGTCCTGGGCGATGGCCTGCGGAAATGCCGCCAGCAGCGGAGTGGCGAACGACCCGGCGACGAACAGCCGGCGCGAAAGTCGGGAATTGAAACCGGACATAAATTAAAATCCCCCAGGATCGGACGTGTGCCGCCGGACGGTAACGGGTTTCCGCGAGGTTTTGAAGATTCAACGTTTTGCTTGCGGATCTTTCCTGAGATATTTCGCGGCCGAACTCGTGACCGGCGCCGCACCTGGCGATCCATACCGAAGGCTTGCCAATGCGAGGTTTAGCAAGCAGCCCTGACCCAAATCAATGAGCCAATGGTCGGACTATTTTGCGACGTCGAATCCGCGCGACGTCAGCGCGGCGTTATCGAGGATGCGCCCGACAAGACCCGAGGCCTTGGCGTCTTCGACGAAATCGCTGATGAGTCCGAGGAGTTGTTGCCGCCCTTTCGCGACCGCGAAACCGACAACGTTGACGCCGAAGCCTTCCCTCAGGATACGCGAACCCGGCAGCATGGCCGCGTAGTCGATGAGTTGCTCCCGCGGCAGCGCAAACACGTCGACCTTGCCATCACGGATCAGGGCGAAGGCCTCGTCGGGCACATCGGTCTCGACGATCTCGGCATGCGCGATCATGCGCTTCAATGCCATCCAGGACGCATGGCCCGAGGGTACCGTAATGCGGAGCCCCGGTCGGTCGACGTCGGCAATGTCCGCGATGGCAGAGCCAGCGAGGACGAGGAAGGCGAAGTCAAACTGGATGACCGGCGGGGTGAAGTCGACAAGCTTGCGACGCGACTCCGCGACGCCCAAGATGATGACATCGCAGCCGCCCGCGTTGAGAAGTCTTAATCGCCTCCGGTGGGGACGGCTGCTCGACGATCTCCAATCTGACGTTGAGTTGATCGGCGAGCGCGCCGATCAACTCATGAGCGACAAGCCCAGCGCCGATCGTCTCGACGCCACCTGTCGGAGTTTTCGCATATTGCGGCAGGAACAGCGCAAGGCGGATGGTGCCATCCGTTGCGAGGGCGGCGATGCGTGGGTCGGTGACGGCGTCGCTCATGCGGACGAGCCTTTTCAGAATTAGGGACAGTCAACACTATGCCCGTCCCGTATCCGCATGGCTATCCGTCATCGACGGGCCGCGCCGACCGGAAAATTTATTTCTTCAGCTCCGACAATTGCGTGGTGTCATACCGCTCTCGCAGTTTCGCGATCGCATCGGCATCCGGCGGGCTGCTGTGCGCAACCAGTTTTACAAGTTCCTCGAAGTAGTGCTCGTGGCCGGGCGGCGACACGGTCATAATCATCCTGGCCGGCTTGTCGCTGGAATTGCCGATATTGTGCGGCACGCCCGGTGGAATGAACACATAGGTCCCGGGCTTGGCATGCACCGTCTCGCCGCCGATCTGCCACCGGCATTCGCCGTCCAGCACGTAGAAGGTTTCCTCCTGAACGCGATGGACGTGAAGGCCGGTGGAAAAGCCGGGCGGCAGCGTCCAGTCGAACATCGTGGTATGTTTCGTGTCCTGTCCGGTCACGAGGAACACCAGTGGCTTGCCGGCCAACGAGACTTCCTTGCCTTCACCAGGCTTGCGAATAACAGCTTGTGCGCTCATTTTCGGCTCCATCGTTTTGCCGCTTCGTCATGCGCGGCAGCCCCGGCACATTGGTCGTGCCGGGCTGGAAGGTCGTGAAGCCGAGCCAAAATAGTTGTAAAATAGTTCGTAACGGGGTTGGCGCACGCCATGGCAGCGATCTACAAATTCGGCCCATTCCGGCTCGACGCGGACGCCGTCATCCTGTTTCGCGACGGCGAGCCGGTCGAACTGGGCCGACGCGCGGTTGCGCTGCTGCGGTTGCTGGTGGAGCGGGCGCGCAGCCCGGTTTCCAAAGATGCGCTGATTGAAGCCGCATGGCCTGGACTTGCGGTCGAGGACAGCAATCTGACGGTTCAGATAGCCTCTATGCGCCGGATTTTTGCCGAGGCCGACGGATGCGCTGATTGGATCGAAACATTGCCGCGCCGCGGTTATCGCTATGTCGGACCGCCGGTCTCGACGGAAAATTCTTTCCCAGAGCCGGTTTCACCAACACCGCCAACGCTTGCATTGCCGGGCAAGCCGTCGGTCGCCGTGCTTCCATTCTTAAATCTGAGCGGCGACCCCGAACAGGAATATTTCGCAGACGGCATTGTCGAAGACATTGTCGCCGGCCTGTCTCGCATCAAATGGCTGTTCGTGGTCGCCCGCAATTCAAGCTTCACCTACAAAGGGATGTCGGTGGACGTGAAGCGCATCGGCCGCGAGTTGGGCGTGCGCTACCTGCTGCAGGGGAGCGTGCGGAAGGACGGCGGCCGTGTCCGCATTTCCGCGCAGATGATCGAAGCGGAGAGCGGCGGCCATTTGTGGACCGAGCGCTTCGATCGTCCGCTTGACGACATTTTCGCTTTGCAGGACGAGATTGCCTTGAATGTGGTCGGCGCGATCGAGCCGAACCTGCGCAGGGCCGAAATTGAACGAGTCAAACGCAAGCGGCCGGACAGCCTCGACGCTTACGATCTCGTCTTGCAGGCGCAGTCGGACGTTTATTCCGGAGTGCCTCCGCAGGTAACGAATGCATTGGTCCTTCTGCACCGTGCCCTCGAACTGGAACCTACTTATGCGTTGGCGCACGCATTCGCGGCGATGTGCCATCACTGTCTTTTCCTCCGCGCCGGATTGCGTGACGAGGATCGGGCGGCCTCCGTCCGTCATGCCCAGGCGGCGATCCTGCATGGCCAGGACGACGCGCTCGCGCTGACATTCGCCGGATTTTCCATTGGCATGGACGGACACGATCATGATTCCGCCTTCGTCGCCGTCGAGACGGCGCTTGCCGTCAGTCCCTCATCCGCCATCACCTATATTGTCGGTGGCGTCATGTTCGGATGGGCGGCCGATGCCAACCGTGCGATCGAGTGGGGCGAGCGGGCGCTACGCCTCAGCCCATTCGATCCCTGGGCCTGGTCGGCCTTTCATGCGCTCGCGCTCGGCCATTTCCACCTCGGCCATTTCGAGGAAGCGGTCGGTGCCGCCTACAAGGCCGTACAATTCAATCCGCGCCACAGTATTTCGCATATGCTTTTGACGGCACCGCTTGTCAGGCTGGATCGGCTCGACGAAGCCAGGTGCGTCGCCGCACGCGTCATGGAATTGCAGCCAGAGTTCCGTTACAGCCGACAATTTTACGGTGTCGATTGCGCGCCGGCGCTGGCAGCCTCTCTGGGCGAGGCGCTCCGCGAAGCAGGGCTCCCGGAATAGCGAGGGTTTTTTCGCAGCCGGAACGCCCAATAGTCTGCTTCTGCCTTTTTGTGTCGTTGCGCTTAGAGTTTGCTAAGCACCGACTTCCGTCGTCGGATGATTGCTACAGAAGGCAACGCGATCCCGAAAACGATGAAAGTGAGGTTTTCCGCGCTGGAACCAAAGCGGTCCTCCATCTACCAAAAAGTCTGATTCTCTTACGGCACTATTCCGCGATTGTCTGTCGCGGCACGGCCTCGTAGGGATCGATCTTTCCCGTCATGCCGGATTCCACATAGCCGACGACTTCGGGCTTCATCGCCTTAGTGCCGGGTATGATTTCGAAGCGCGGGTCGAACTCAACCATAGTCGAAGCAAGTTACTTCAGAATCGTTACGTCGCCTTCGAACTTGGCCGTGCCGTCCGCGATCTGGGTGTCTCACGCCCTACCTGTGTACCCGTCGATTTCTGTGTGCATCCGGAGTGGCCAAATCCTAAAAATGCCAAATTCAAATGCACGCTGACGTTCATCATCGGCATGGGGGAACCCGCAGGCGCCGATGACAGCGAGCCTGGTCAACTCCTGCCTGCCTGATGTGTGGGAGGTTGGAAATGACTGACGTCATGAGTATGAAGCGATCGGATATCGCATTCGATCCCCAGGAAGTCGAAGAGCTTGCTTTGGTCTATGATGACATTCGGTTTGCCACAAAAGCGCACGGTGTAGACCGTCATCCAGACTTGGAAATCGCGAAATGTGTTGTCGAATTGGCACAAAGAGGTGCCACGGATCGACAGACAATTCGTGCTTGTATTTTTGCGGCGTTTCGCCTTAACCGCCTGTAGGACTTCTCAGGCGGAGTGTCGTGTTGGATATTGCGATCTGAAAAAATACCGTTTGCAACGATGGAAACCCCGCAACTCAGCCTCGCGGGGTTTCGCTATTTCAGAACGTGACAGTTTGTAACAAAGTCAAATTTAGTGTGATTGATTTCCAAGGAACTGCGCGCAACGGGCGGCCTTACGCGCTCTTCAAATTCAGATAGCGCACCGCATTGTTGTAGGCGATGTCGCCGCGCACGTCCGGTGACAGCGGCGTGTGGTCCATGAACTCGGCCGCCTCCTTGGAGGATTCGAACGGATAGTCGGCGGAGAACATCACCTGTTCGTGCCCGAGAGCGCTGATCGCGCAATGCAGCGGCTCGGCCGAGAACATCCCGGAGAGCGTCACCATGATGTTGTCCTTGATGTACTGCGACGGCGGCTTGGCCAGCTTGACGCCATACAGTTTTGCCCGGCTGTCGAAGCGCCACAGCAGATAGGGCAGGGTCTCGCCGAGATGGCCGACGCAGAACTTGGCCTTCGGGAAGCGGTCGAAGTGGCCGCCGAACACCAGCCGCAGCGCGTGCGAGCCGGTCTCGACGCCCCATTCCCAGGTCGCGCGTTTCAGGCCCTTGTGTCCCTCCAGCACCGGCATTGGCGCAACCGGATCGGCCGGATGCAGATAGATCGGCGCGCCCAGCGCTTCGGCTCGTTCCCAGAACGGATAGAGCGACGGGTGATCGAGATACTGCCCGTTGGTGTGGCCGTTGATCATCGCGCCGCAGAAGCCGAGTTCGTTCATGCAGCGCTCAAGCTCATCCGCCGCCGCCTTGGCGTCCTGCATCGCCAGATGCGCGAAACCCAGATAGCGATGCGGCCAATTCTGGATTTCCTTCGCGAGGAAATCGTTCGCCGATTTGGCGTTGCGGATCGCGGTCGCGGTGTCGCGCTCGATCTGCACACCCGGCCCCGACAGCGACAGCACGGCGCGCTCGATGCCCGCACCGTCCATGGCTCCAAGACGCAACTCGCCGAAGTCGGAGAGCCGACGCACCACCTGTTCGTAGACCGCGGGGTCGACGTCCTCGACCGTCGTCTTCCAATAGTCCTCGAAGCCGGGACACAGAAAATGTTCCTCGAGAGCAATTTTATTGAGCATTGGTCCTCTCGTTACGCCGGATCGAAGATCAGTGCGTTGTTCGGGGCCGAGGTCGGCCGGGATCATCAGATCAACACGGTGAGGAATGCGTATTTTTGATCGTCACGCCGGACTTCCGGCCGCAAGTGCGAGCGCGGTTGGCGCTAGCCGGCCGGCTGTAACGATTTCAGCGTTTCCTCGTCCAGGTTTTTCTGTACCATATATTGGTTTAGCTGTATCATGATGCGAAATAACGGGCAACAGAACCGGCGCATTTTTGCGAGGGAGGCAATGGAACAGTCGCGGCCTGCGGGCCAACCGCCCGCCATCGACAAGCGGCCATCGGAAAAGAGCCAGGTCCAGGTAATCGCGCGCGCGGGTGCCATTCTTCGCGCACTTGAAGACCAGTCCTCCGGCCTGTCGCTTGGCCAGATCGCCCAGCGCGTGCAGCTCGCCCGCTCGACGGTCCAACGCATTGTTGCGGCTTTGGAAACCGAAAAGCTGGTGATTGCCGCTTCGCCCAACGGACGGGTACGGCTGGGACCGACCTTGCTGCGGCTCGCGGCTTCCGTTCATACCGATATCGTCTCGCTGGCGCGGCCGTTCCTGACCAAGCTGTCGACCAGCCTGAGTGAAACCGTCGATCTCGCGACGATCAAGAAAGATCATCTGGTGTTTATCGACCAGATCATCGGTTCGCAGCGCCTGCGCACGGTGTCCGCGGTCGGCAAATCCTTTCCGCTCTACTGTACCGCCAACGGCAAAGCCTATCTCTCCGTGCTTGAAGACGCCGCCATCGAACGCCTTGTCGGCCGCGAATACCAAGCGCGCACGCCGAATACCATTACCACCTTTGAGCGCCTGATGGAGGATCTCAAAACTGTGCGCGAAACCGGCATTGCCATCGACCGTGAAGAGCACAGCCTCGGCATCTGCGCGGCCGGCGTCGCATTGCGCGACCCGCTCGGCAATTTTGTCGCGATCTCGGTGCCGGTCCCCGCGCAGCGCTTTCTCGGCCAGGAAAAACTGATCAAGGAACGGCTGCTCGCGACCAAAGGCGCCTTGGAGAGCCATCTCATGGTCGCGACTGTCTAGACCGTGGACGACAAGTGGAAGCATGGTTGACCGTAATATGATACACATGTACCATGTTGCGGGACATAAAGAGTGATCACCCGGGCCAGGTTTGGCATCAGGTGACCCGATCAGCTCAAGGGAGGCGTGCCGTGGCGAAAAAAATTCGCGGCGTATTGATGGAAGAAAACCTCAACAACAGCATGGGGTTGGAGTTCTACAACCTGTCCCATCGCTTCGGTTATCAGTCCCCGAACTGGCCGTATTTCGAGGACGTCAAGATCGAGCGCATCCATTACATGGCGAAGTCGGGTGTGCTGTCGCAGCGCATCACGACCTCGATGCACAACACCACCCACATCGATGCGCCGGCCCATGTCGTGCAGGGCACGCCTTTCATCGATGAAGTGCCGTTGCCGCATTTCTTCGGCTCCGGCATCGTCATTTCAATTCCGAAAAAGAAGTGGGAGCCGATCACCTATGATGATCTGGAAAAGGCCGCCGGAAAGATCGTGCGCCCGCGCGACGTGGTGATCGTCAACACCGGCTGGCACAAGCTCTACGAGGACAGCGAGGATTATTTCTGCCGCTCGCCGGGCTTCGTCTCGTCCGCCGGTGAGTGGTTCGTCGAAAAGAACGTCAAGGTGGTCGGCCACGACACCCAGGCCAACGATCATCCGCTCGCGACCGCAATCGGCCCGCAGCGCAACGGGCCGCTGCATCCGCATCTCGCCGATGAGTACAAGGAATGGTCCGGCGGCCGCGACTGGAAGGACGATTTCCCGGAATGGGAGCCGGTGCACCGCATCCTGTTCAAGAACGGCATCCTCGGCATCGAGAATGTCGGCGGCGACATCGACAAGGTCACCGGTCGACGCTGCACCTTTGCATATTTCCCGTGGAACTGGGATCGTGGTGATGGCTGTATCGTGCGCCTTGTCGCCATCGTCGACCCGAAGGGTGCCTACCGGATCGAGAAGGGGGAGAAATTCTGATGCACGTTAAACGTTTCAAGGACGCCAAGGCCTACGAGGCCCCCAATCACCGCGCCTACCATTCCTTGCGGCTGTTCGGCGCTGAAGCCGGCGGCACCAAGAACCTGATCGTCGGTGTTTCGCACTTCATGCCGGGCGGCGGCGCCGGTCCCGACGCTTCTCCGCCGGAGAAGGCCTATTACGTGCTCTCTGGTGAACTGACTGTCATCGTCGACGGCAAGGAGACCGTGCTCAAGGCGAACAATTCCTGCGTGATCGAACCGAACGAAATGCGTGAAATCATCAACCGCGGCAATGATGTTTGCACGATCCTGGTCGCTGTGGCGCCGGGGCCGAAGTAGTTTTGCAAGATATCATGCCCGGCCTTGTGCCGGGCATCCACGCCGTTGCGGCGTGGCGTCAGAGAAGACGTGGATGGCAGGGACGAGCCCGGCCATGACAAGAATTCGCAATTCTGGGAGGACGTGCCGATGTCGGAACAAATGTACAAGAATCCGCTGTCGCTGTTCGATGTCGGCGGCAAGACCGCGATTGTTACCGGCGCGTCGGGGGCTTTTGGCAAGATGGCCGCCAAGGTGTTGGCCGGCGCTGGCGCCAATGTCCTGCTCACGGCTGGCAACGCGGCAGAGTTGAAGAAGGTCGCTGCCGAAAGTGAAAAGCTCGGTGGCAAGGTCGCGACCATCTCCGGACGGCCGACATCGGAAGCGCAATGCGAAAAGATTGTCCAGGCCGCGGTCGACGCTTTCGGGCGCGTTGATATTCTGGTGGTCGCCGGCGGTCTCAACAAGGTTTCCAAGATCGTCGATCAGAAGCCGGAAGATTTTCTGGAGGTGATGGACGCCAATGTCACTCAGTCCTGGTTGATGTCACGCGCCGCCGGCCGGCAGATGATGAAGCAAGGCAGGGGCGGCAAGATTATCCTGATGTCTTCGGCACGCGGTCTGCTCGGCCATCCGGCTGGGTACTCCGCGTATTGCGCGTCGAAATCGGCGGTCGACGGCATCACCAAGGCGCTCGGCTGCGAATGGGGTGATGCCGGCATCACGGTCAATGCGCTCGGGCCGACCGTGTTCCGTTCGCCGCTCACCGAATGGATGTTCGGCGACGATGAGCGCGGCACCACCGTGCGAAAGAATTTCGTTACCCGCGTGCCCAAGGGCCGTCTCGGTGAACCGGAAGACCTTGCCGGCCCGCTCCTGTTCCTCGCCTCCAAGGCGTCGGACTTCTATACCGGTCACATCCTCTACGCCGACGGCGGCTACACGGCAGGCTGATGATGGCAGACAAGGCGCGCATTGCTGTCATCGGTGCCGGGCTTATGGGCCACGGCATCGCGCAGGTTTTCGCGCTCGCCGGCCACGAGGTCACGCTCTACGATTCGTTCGAAGGAACGCTTGCGACTGCGAAGTCGCGCATCAGCGACAATCTGCGCGACCTGGGTGATGATCCTACGGCGGTTGAGCGCGTTCATGTCGAGCCGGATTTGGCGCGCGCGGTCAAGGACGCCGACTATGTGGTCGAAGCCGCGCCCGAAGATCTGCCGCTCAAGCAGAAACTGTTCGGAGAAATCGAACAACACGCCCGAACAGACGCGATCCTCGCGAGCAACACCTCTGTGATCCCGATCACCGGCATCATGCAGGGCTTGAAACATCGCGAGCGCGCATTGGGCACGCACTGGTGGAATCCACCGTTTCTTGTGCCGCTGGTCGAGGTCATCGAAACCGAGTGGACCTCGCCGCAGGCGGTCGAATGGACGATGGCGCTGCACGCCGCTGCCGGAAAACAGCCCGCGCATGTGAAAAAGGATGTTCCCGGCTTTATCGGCAACCGCTTGCAGCACGCGCTGTGGCGCGAGGCGGTCTCATTGGTCGAAAACGGCATCTGTGACGCCGAGACCGTCGACAACGTGATCAAGGCGAGCTTCGGCCGCCGCATCGCCGTGCTCGGGCCGCTGGAGAATGCCGACCTCGTCGGCACCGACCTGACCTTGGCGATCCATCGCACGGTCCTGCCGGCGATCGAATCCAGGCCCGGTCCGTCGCCGTATCTGGAAAAACTCGTCGCTGATGGCAAGCTCGGCATGAAGAGCGGTGAGGGCTTTCGCAAATGGACGGCCGACGAGCAGGCGCAATTGCGAACACGGGTGCTCAACCATTTGAAAAAGGCGCGCGATAACAAGACCTAACGCGGCGATGTGAACTTCCCCTGGAAATGAGACGTGGGGCTGGTTTGCCATTTGGCACCGGAACGTCCAAACACCGACTCCGTCCTAACTCATCGCCTCGCAACGGGGCCGCGCAAGATCCGGCAGCGAACTCATGACCCCGATCCTTTCACTTGAGAGCATCTCAAAACGGTTCGGGGCCGTCGTCGTCGCCGAGGCGGTCGATCTCACGCTCGGCGATGGCGAGGCGCTGGGGGTCATCGGCCCGAATGGCGCCGGCAAGACCACGCTGTTCGGCATCGCGACGGGAACGATCGCACCCGATGCCGGCCGCGTGCTGTTCAACCGCCACGACATCACCAGGCTGAGTCCGGAGCGGCGCTGCCGCATGGGGATCGCGCGCTCGTTTCAGATCCCGCAGCCGTTCAGCGGCATGACGGTTTTCGAAAATGTGGTGGTCGCGGCCGCCTTTGGCGCCGGCGAGAGCGAGCACGACGTCTATGCCCGTTGTGGTGCCCTGCTTGATCAATGCGGATTAGCCGATCTCGCCAATCGACGCGCCGGTGCGCTGACTTTGCTTGATCGCAAGCGGCTTGAACTTGCCCGCGCGCTCGGGACCCGTCCGCGCGTCCTGCTGCTCGACGAAGTCGCCGGCGGTCTCACCGAGCACGAATGCGGCGCGTTGATTTCGTTGATCAAAGAGGTTCGTTCAACCGGCGTATCGATCATCTGGATCGAGCACGTCATCCATGCGCTGTTGGCAACCGTCGACCGGGTGGTCGTTCTGCATGGCGGCCGGTTCATTGCTGACGGCGATCCGCACGAGGTGATCCGTTCTCCTGAAGTGGCGGAGATCTATATGGGGATCGCCGCCGATGCCTGATGTCGCCCGCGCTGATCCGCTGCTCGATGTCCGTTCGCTCGATGCCCACTACGGCGACTTCCAGGCGTTGTTCGGGGTGTCGATGCAGGTAGCGCGCGGGCAGGTGGTGGCGGTAATCGGCGCCAACGGCGCCGGCAAGAGCACCTTGCTCAAGAGCATCGTCGGCCTGATGCGTTCGCGCCGCGAGTCGATCGTGTTCGACGGCGAGTCGATCGGCGATGCCAGCGCGCATTCGGTGGTGGCGCGCGGCATTGCCCTGGTGCCGGAGGGGCGCCGGCTGTTTCCCTCGCTGACGGTTGAGGAAAACCTTCTGATTGGTGGGCAGCTTGGCCGGCCGGGACCCTGGAGCCTCGAACGCATCTACGAACTGTTCCCAGTGCTGGCCGAACGCCGCAACATGCCGAGCATGTCCATGTCGGGCGGGCAGCAGCAGATGGCGGCGATCGGCCGCGCGCTGATGTCCAATCCGAAATTGCTGTTGTGTGATGAGATCAGCCTCGGGCTCGCGCCGATCATTGTGCGCGACATTTATAATCGTCTGCCGTCGATCGTTGCAGAGGGGATATCACTGATCATTGTCGAACAGGACATCGTTCAGGCGCTGTCGGCGGCAAGCCAGGTCTATTGCCTGCAGGAGGGGCGAGTGGCGCTGGAGGGCGCGGCCGGTGAATTGACCCGCGAGGCAATCTCAGCGGCGTATTTCGGGGTCTGACGCGCCATGGAATGGGTCAACATCATCGTGCAAGGCGTGTTGATCGGCGGGCTCTACGCCATGTTCGCCGCCGGCCTTGCGCTGATCTTCGGCGTGATGCGGCTGGTCAACATCGCCCATGGCGATCTGATCGTGCTCGCGGCCTATATCGCGCTGGTCGTGACCGGCACGCTCGGTATGAACCCGCTGGTCTCAATCATCGTGGTGGCGCCGTTGATGGCGGTGATCGGCTATGCGCTGCAGCGCGGCATCTTGAACCGAACTGTCGGTGAAGATCTGTTGCCGCCGCTCCTGGTGACATTCGGATTGTCGGTCATCATCCAGAACGGTCTGTTGGAAATCTTCACCGCCGACAGCCGCAAGCTGCAGGCCGGCCCGATCGAGGTCGCAAGCTTTCAACTGGCGGACGGCCTGTCGATCGGCATTCTGCCGTTGCTGCAATTTGTCACCGCCATTGCCATCATCGGTGCGCTGCAGGTGATCTTCTATCGCACCGCGCTTGGCCGCGCCTTCCGCGCCACCTCCGATGATCAGACCGTGGCGCAACTGATGGGGCTCGACAACCGCCGCATATTCGGCTTCGCCATGGCGCTGTCTTTGGCGGTCGTGGCGGTGGCCGGCGTGTTTCTCGCCGTGCGCGCGAATTTTGACCCGGCGATCGGACCGGCGCGGCTGATCTTCGGCTTCGAGGCCGTCATCATCGGCGGCCTTGGCAGCATGTGGGGCACGTTGGCCGGCGGCATCATCCTCGGCGTTTCGCAGGCGATCGGCGCCCAGATCGATCCCGGCTGGCAGGTGCTGGCGGGGCATATCGCCTTTCTGATCATCCTCGCGGTCCGGCCCGAGGGCCTGTTTCCGAAGGTGCAATGATGAGCGCGCCCGCCTTCCGCGTCGAGCACGCAACGCTTTCGAGCCGGATCGGAACGCTTGGCTTTGCGCTGGCGGTCGCGGTGCTGGCGGCGGCGCCGCTGTGGGGTGATCGCCAGGAACTGCGGCTCCTGTCCGAGATCTACACCTACATCGCGCTCGCAAGCCTGTGGAACCTGCTCGCCGGCTATGCCGGCCTCGTCTCGGTTGGCCAACAGGCCTATGTCGGGCTCGGCGCCTACCTTTTATTTGGGCTGGCGATGTTCGCCGGCATTCATCCGCTCTGGACCATTCCGATCGCCGGATTGATCGCGGCCATCGTCGCGGTCCCGGTCGCGGCGCTGATGTTCCGGCTGCGCGGGCATTATTTCGCCATTGGCACGTGGGTGGTCGCGGAAGTGTTCCGCCTGATCGCCTCGCAGGTCTCTGCCTTGGGCGGCGGGTCGGGGACAAGTCTGCCGGCCAGCATTGTGATCTCGATGGCGTCGAGCCGGCAGATGCGCGAGTTCCTGATATACTGGGTCGCGCTCGCGCTCGCCGTAGGCATTCTGATCGCGATCGTGCTGCTCTTGCGCTCGCGCTATGGTCTGGCGCTGACCGCCATCCGCGATAACGAACTGGCCGCCCGTTCCAACGGCGTCGACGTGACCCGTATCAAGCTGATCGTCTATGTCCTGACGGCCTGTGGGACGGCGATGGTGGGCGCACTGGTCTTCCTGCAGAAGCTGCGCATTTCCCCCGACACCGCCTTCAGCGTCAACGACTGGACCGCTTTCGTGATCTTCATTACCGTCATCGGCGGCATCGGCCGCCTTGAGGGGCCCATCATCGGCACCATCCTGTTCTTCGCGCTGCGCCAGACCTTGGCCGATCTCGGCACGCTCTACCTCCTCATGCTGGGTGCGGTTGCGATCGTGGTCATGCTGGCGGCACCGAAAGGATTGTGGGGCTTGATCGTGGAGCGGTTTGGATGGCAACTGTTCCCGCTCGAGCGCCGTGTAATCATGGATGGACGCGACAAGACTGGCGAACGTTAACGAACTCGAAAAATCGTCGCGCCGGACAGGCAAGAAACGGCGGCGCCATCGGGAGAAGGAAACGGCAATGAGTACGGATCTCAGCAACAAGGTCATCATCTGCTGCGCGATCACCGGCGCGATTCACACCCCGACCATGTCGGACGCATTGCCGGTGACGCCGGATGAGATCGCGAGCGGGGCGATCGGCGCGGCCGAGGCCGGCGCCGCGATCCTGCACCTGCATGCCCGCGATCCGAAAGACGGCCGTCCGACCGGCAGCCCCGATGTGTTCCAGCAGTTCCTGCCGCGCATCAAGCAGAGCACCAACGCGGTGGTGAACATCACCACCGGCGGCGCATCACCATGACGGTGGAGGAGCGGCATCGCTGCAGCGACCGAGTTCTCGCCGGAAATGACGTCGCTCAACATGGGCTCGATGAACTTTGCGCTCTATCCGATGGCGGACGCGGATCAAGTCCTAGAAATACGATTGGGAGGAGGGCTACCTCCGGAGTCCGACGACTACATCTTCCGCAACACCTTCCGCGACATCGAGAAGATCTCCAAGATGCATCGGCAAGGAACATGGCGTGAAGTTCGAGCATGAATGCTACGACGTCGGCCATCTCTACAACCTCGCCCATTGCGTCGACCGCGGCATGTTCAAGCCGCCGATCTTCCTGCAACTGATCTTCGGCATTCTCGGCGGCATCGGCTCCGACATCGACAATCTGATGTTCATGAAGCGGACCGCCGACAAGCTGTTCGGCAACGACTACAAATGGTCGGTGCTCGGCGCCGGCCGGTTGCAGATGCCGTTCGCGACCCAGGCGATCATGATGGGCGGCAACGTCCGCGTCGGCCTGGAAGATTCGCTCTATATCAGCCGCGGCAAGCTCGCGACCAGCAATGCCGAGCAGGTCGCCAAGATCAAGCGCATTCTTCGAGGAACTCGGCTACGAGGCGGCCACGCCGGACGAGGCGCGCGCAGATTCTCGAGCTGAAGGGCGCCGATCGCGTGAAGTTCTAGCGCGGACGCCATCGAAGAAATGATTGGCGGCCCGGCATTGCCGGGCCGTTCTTTGTCGACGATGTCCGTTCAGCTGCGTACGGCCAGCGCGTCGGTATAGGCAATGGCGACCCGCACCGTCTCTCCGACGCGGATGTCGGAAGAGGGATGAAGGCGCAGCCCGAGCCTGATGTCTCCGACGACAAGCTGGCAATCGAGCGTATCGCCGAGAAATTCCAGCGAAATGACCTGTCCCTCCAATTTGTTGCAGGGATCGGGGACCCTGCCGTCGGCAAGCCGAATATTCTCGGGCCTGATCGACAGCGAGATCGCTTCACCGGGCGTGGCGTCACTCGGGAGCAGGGCCATCACCGCGCCGCACGGACAATCGACGACGCCTAATTGTGTGGCCGTGTCGGGCTTGTCGCGCACGCGGCCCTCGACGAAGTTGGTCTGGCCGATGAAGCTGGCGACAAACCGTTGAGTCCGGCTGCTGATAGATCGTCGCGCGGCGCGGCCTCCTGCACGATACGGCCGGTCTCCATCACCGCGACCCGATCGGCCATCGTCAGCGCCTCGATCTGATCGTGGGTGACGTAGACCGTGGTGATACCGAGCCGCTTGACCAGATCGCGCAGTTCCAGCGCGGGTCTCCTCGCGCAGCTTGGCGTCGAGATTGCTGAGAGCGGCTCGTCGAGCAGCAGCACCTTCGGCTCGCGCACCAGCGCGCGGGCAAGCGCCAGCCGTTGCTGCTGGCCGCCGCTGAGGAACGGGGCAGGGCGGTCCTCCAGACCCGCTCAAGCTGCACCAGGTCCAGCGCCTTGCGCACCTGCTCGCGGCATTCCGCGCGTTTCGAGCAGCGGCCGCATCTCTCGCAGCGGAAACGCGACGTTCTCGAACACGGTCATGTGCGGCCAGATCGCGTAGGACTGGAACACCATGCCGATATCGCGGCGGTAGGGCGGCACGAACGTTCGCGTCGCTCGCGGAATAGACGGTGCTGCCGTCGATCGTGATGGTGCCGTCGCTCGGGCGTCTCCAGACCGGCGAGGCAGCGCAAGGTCGTCGTCTTGCCGCAGCCGCTCGGGCCGAGCAGGGTATAGAACTCGCCTTCGCCGACATTGATGTCGATGCCGCGCACGGCGTGCACCTGCGCCGTCCTCCGTCGCGTAGCGAACATGGAGATTTGTCGATATTCGAATCATGCCGTCCTCGCCTGCGACAGGTGCGCGGCCGAAGCCGAACAAACGCATGATGAGACGAGTAGCGAACATCGCCGTCATCAGCAGGATGCCGACGGCGCCGACCGCCTCGATCTCGCCTTCGTCCCACAGATACCAGATCAGCACCGCCAGAATCTCGTTGCTGGTGCCTTCCGAGAGCATCAGCGGCAGGCTGGCAAGCCGCACGCTCAAGAGCACGACATAGATCCAAACCCCCACGACGCGTCGGCATCAGCAGCGGCAGGAAAATGCGATAGGTCGTGCGCCAAGGCGTAGCGCCGTTCAGCGAGCGCGGCTTCATCGAGGTCGCGATGAATTTGCAGGATCGCGGCATTCATGGCGCGCGTGCCGTAGGCGATGAACATCACGCTGAAGCCGATGACCAGCGACAGCACGGAGCCGAAGGTCGACCAGCCGGTCAGGCGGTCGACGTTGAGAAACAACCACAGGAACGCCAGACCGAGCACGATGCCGGGAATGGAATGCGGCAGGAAAGCGAGAAGATCGAGCGCGCGCCGACCCTTGAAGCGCGAACGCACCACAATGACGGAGACGGCGAACGACATGGCCGACACCGCCGTCGCCGTGCCGATCACCATGACAAGGGTGTTCAGGCGGCCTTGTCGAAGCGGTCGAGCGAAAATACCGTCCAGTAATGTGAGAGCGAAAACGTTCGCAGCGCCGCCCAGGACGGCGGCTGCAGATACTTCACCAGCGACACATAGAGCAGCACAGGAAGGGCAGTACCATCGAGAACAGCAGAAACAGCATCACGACAATCACCGCCGGGATGCGCCATGCCCCGAGCGCGACGAGGCGCGGCCGATAGGCCTTGCCGGTGACGACGGCGTAGCGCTCCGCGCGGCGCACCACATGGAAGTACAGGAACGCGATCACCACCGCGATGACAGGTAGATCACCGCCAGCGCATTGGCCTGACCGAAGGCCGGCACCGTGCCGATGATTTTCGGTGATGGCATAGACACGGGTGGAGAACACCTGGATGTTGGCCGGCAGGCCGAGTACGCCGGGCACCTCGAATACTTCCAGCGCCGTCATCGCCTGATAGATCTCGATCGCGAGCAGGCCCGGAGCCATCAGCATCAGCGTGATCTTGCGGACGGTCGGCGAGCCGGCTGCGCGCCGGACGTCGATGCGGCTTCCTCCAGCGCCGGGTCCATGCTTCTCAGCAGCGGCACCAGCATCAAGAACGCGGTCGGCACCAGCCGCAGGCCCTCGACAAAGATCATGCCGCTCAGCGTGTAGATGTCGAGCAGCGGAACGCGGGTTCCGGTCCAGGCCATGAGCCAGCGATTGATGAAACCGGAGCGCGGGCTTGAGCAGCAGGACCCAGGCCATCGCTTGCAGCAGGCCGGGAATGGCGAGCGTCATCGGCACGCCGGCATAGATCCACAGCTTGCCGGGAATGTCCGACGCGCTCGACCAGCCAGGCGAGCAGGGTCGCAACCGCAATGCCGAAAACCGTTGAGCCGAAGACGTAGATGGCGGTGTTGAGAAAGACCCGCGAAATATTCTGCTTCAGCCAGACCTCGACATAATTGGCGAGGCCCATCTGGTTCAGCGAGAAATCGGTCGGCAGGCGTGCGGTGCTGAACGACCCCAGCACCAGAAAGACCACGGGGATCAGGACAAACAGCGCAACCAGGATGAAGACGGAAACCTGAAAGGCGGTTCGAAGCGCTGAATCCTGACTTGCTACCGCACCGTCAGTCACGATTGTCCCCCCAAATCGCGTATTTGCCGATAGGAAAGCCGGCGCGCCTGAAAATTTTGGCGTGCCGGCTGGTTGTTGTCGTCCGTGCTTAAGTCGTACTCAGGGACGAGGCGACGGCATTATTTTCCCTTCGGACCGCCGGCGTTCTGCCAAGCCGGGTTCCAGACCTTGTAGAGTTCGGGCAGGTCGACGACGAGCATGTCTACGGTCCGCACCGCCGGCTTCTTGTTCACAATCTCCTCGCCGAAGGCGATGTATTGCGGCTTCTGAAGATCCTTGTGACTCGGCGCGGTCCCGATTGTCGCCACGCGCGCAAGCTGGCCTTCCTTGCTGAGCATCCAGTTCATGAACAGCTTGGTGGTGTAGGGATGTTCCGAGTTCTTGAACATGCCGAAGCCGACGAAGTATTGCGGCACCACGCCGGGACACCAGAAGCCGAGCTTGGCGCCACGGTTGTTCTGAATCTTGGCGCGGTATTCCGCGATCGGGATCGCAATGTCGAATTCACCGACGGCGATGAGTTTCATCATCGCGTTGATGCCTTCCTTGCGAAGCTGCGGCTTGAGATTGTTGAACAGCTCAGGAATAAACTTCTTCTGGACTTCGTCCTTGCCGTAGGCGGCTTGCAGGTTCAACAGCCACAAATGCGCCCTGTTGGCGATGCCGACGCGGCCGTTGGCGAGCTTGTTGTTGTCGGCCTTGACGAGATCCCACCATGTTGCCGGCAGGTCTTCCTTTTTGACCCGCTCGGTGGAGTAGGCCATGCACCAGTTGGCGACGTTCAGGCCGGCCCACTTGCCTTTGGGGTCCTTGTATTGCGCGGGGATGCCGTTCCAGGCCGGCAGGTCGCTGATGTTCTCCAGGGCGTCAGCGGCAAGATAATCAGTCATCGACGACTCGAACGCCGTCACCACATCGGCGATCAGCTTGCCGGACTTGAACGCGATCAGCGGTTTCACGGCACGGCCGGCGCCGACACCGCGGGTGTAGACGATTTCAACGAACGGATAGCGCTCCTTGAAGGCAGCGAGATATTTTTGCGTCAGCTTCGGATCATCGATGCCGTTGTAGAGCAGCGGCCCCTTTTCCTGTTTGGCCTTCGCGATCCAATCGGCCGGAACCTTGAGCTCATCCTCCGCGCCTTTGAGATCCTCGGTGCCGAGGCCCTTGGCCTTCAGCAATCCAGTCACCGATTTCGAAGTTTCCGCTGCTGCCGGCGCAATCAACAATGCCAGCGCGGCGCAGGCTGCCATCAACGGCATACCAATGGTTTTCGACGACTTGCCAAACATGGAACTCCTCCCTGTTAAATCTTTGCGGTTCACGGGCGCTTATTGTTTGCGCCGATTATATCAATTCTTCGCCCGACCTGCGGGTCAGTCACACCACTCACATCGAACCCGGCCTATTGAACGGGTCGACATCGCGGCCGTCCTTTGCTCACCTCTTGTCGACATCCCTCGGAAATCGCAGCATTTCGGCATTTGGCGGGTAATAGCTTTGGCGCGTTCAAGATGGGCACCAAGTTTGCTATTATTGTCAATATCTTCGCAAATATCGCCGGTCTGTCAAATGACGTGTCCCATTGCCAGACGCGAATTCATGGCGCAGCCGTGCGGCGATTGCGCACATGAGTTGGATCGCCATCCGAATTGTCAAGTTCGTCCCGCTGTGCGGTACACCGATGCGGACTCGCAGGCAACCGGAACGGCATTTAAATATCAAGACGTCACGAATTGCATTGTCCGCAAGTTATCACATTGATGCCATATCAAGACCGCGTCGCGGTGCCAGAGTTGGTGCTGCCTTGATAGGCGGGCGCTGATGACGGTCGTGCAACGGCTTGTTCCGGTTCGACATTGACCGTCCACGGACGGTCCCAATGCTGTTCATGGCATGGTTGCGGCGGGGCAGGGTGGCGCCGCTGGCGGGTGGACCTGGCCATATTCCTCACCGCTATTTCTCACTGCAAGGAATGATCAGGCCTGAAGCGTTGGACCATGGAACCAGCGGCCAATCGGCGTGTTACCGAACAGGTCAGGACAGCCCCGAGGACAGCCCGAACTGCAATGCCAGCATCGCTTTGCAGGCGGACACAATGGAGACTCAAATGAAGAAAACTTTGATGGCGGCCGCAACGCTTTTCGCGCTGGCATCGGTCAGTGCGCCGGCTCATGCTGACCGGCTGAAGGTCGGATCGCTCGACTGCGATATTTCCGGCGGCGTCGGAATGATCATCACGTCCAAGAAAAGCGTGAGCTGTGTCTTTACGCCGTCGGGCGGAGGCCGCCGCGAAACCTATGTCGGATCGATCCGCAAGTTCGGACTTGATGTTGGCGCGACGGCCGGCGGTCGCATGGTCTGGGCTGTGTTTGCCGATTCCGCTCATCGTGGCGCATCGATCTCCGGAAACTATGCCGGTGCCAGCGGTGAGGCCAGCATCGGTGTCGGACTCGGCGCGAATGTTCTGGTCGGCGGTTCGAACAAGACCTTCGCCCTGCAGCCGGTGTCGGTGCAGGGACAGGCCGGCTTGAACATCGCGGTCGGCGTGACGGAGTTGGCCTTGCGCAAGTCAGGCTGATCGATCGACTTTAAGGTAAGAAATGGCCGCCAAATGGCGGCCATTTTCATGTCCGTACAGCGACGATGATGGTCGCCCGGCCGCTGGTGAGGGTTCCGAATTGGTGCTAGATCGATCCCGGCACCCCCTCCATCGAAATTAACAAAATGAGTCTCGACATGAATGAACGACAGCGCTGGGAGGACCGATTTTCCGAGCCGGGCTACCGGTTCGGCACCGCCCCGAACGAATTCCTCAAGAGCAAGGCTTTGCTTCTAAAGCCAGGCGAGAAGGTACTCGCGGTTTCCGATGGTGAGGGCCGTAACGGCGTCTTTCTTGCCGAGCAGGGCCTTGATGTTCTGTCCATCGACATCTCGCCGCGCGGGCTTGCCAAGGCGCGGGCGCTGGCTGCCGAGCGCGGGGTCTCGATCCGCACCGAAGAGGTCGACCTTGAAACATGGAATTGGCCGACGGCCGCATTCGATGTTGTTGTCGTCATCTTCATTCAGTATGCCGATCCGGTGTTTCGCGACTTTATCTTTAAGGGCATCAAGCAGGCCTTGAAGCCCGGCGGTCTTCTTTTGATGGAAGGCTATCGTCCAGAGCAACTGGGCTACGGCACCGGCGGGCCGAGCAAGCTGGAAAATCTCTATACCCGCGAACTGCTCGAGAAAGCGTTCGCTGATTTCGCATCCGTCGAGATCCGCGAATACGACAGTGAGATCAACGAAGGCCCCGGCCATGTCGGCACGTCGGCGCTGATCGATCTGGTGGCGCGGAAATAACGAGCGACGACCCGCGCGGCATGGCCGATGGATACCGGTTCTATGCCGCCATTTCGCGCATCATCCTGTATAGCCGGGCATGGCCTTCAAAACCGATGCCCGGCCGGTCGGACAGCGTGATGTATCCGCTTTCGATCCGGGCATCGTCGGCAAAGCCGCCGAAATCGCCGAACACGCCGGGATAGCTCTCCGCGCCGCCGAGGCCGAAGCCGGCGGCGATGGCGAGCGACATCTGGTTGCCGCCGTGGGGGAATAATCCGCAGCGTGGCCAGCCATGGGCCGCAAGCGCGTCCAACGTACGGCCGTATTGCACGATGCCGTAGGCTTGCGGCGGATCGACCTGGATTATGTCACTGCTCGCGCGCAGCCCGCCGAAGCGCACCAGATTTTCCACGTCCGGCGTTGAGTACAGATTCTCGCCGGTCGCCAGAGGCGGCTGGTAGACCGAAGCGAGTTCGGCAAACAGCGCATAGTCGAGCGGGTCGCACGGCTCCTCGAACCAGCGCAATCGGAATGGCGCGAGCGCCGTGGCATAGGCGAGCGCCACATCGCGATCGAATTTGCAGTTGGCGTCGACGGCGAGATTGCCGCCCGAGCCGACAACTTTCAGAACGGCTTCGAGCCGGCGGATGTCCTCGGCAAGCGGCAGGCCGCCGACCTTCATTTTGACCATGGTGTAGCCGGCATCGAGATGGCGCTTCATCTCGTCCTGCAGGTTGGAGACGGTCTGGCCCGGCCAGTACCAGCCGCCGCCGACATAGCAGAACACTTTGTTCGGCACCCTGCCGTTGCTGTAGCGCTCGGCGAGCAGTACATGCAGTGGCTTGCCCGCGATCTTGGCAACCGCGTCCCAGACCGCGACCTCGATGGTGCCGATCGCGATCGAGCGTTCGCTGTGGCCGCCGGCCTTTTCCCGCTGCAGCATGCAGGCGAGAATTTTTTCCGGATCGAGATTGTCGCCAGTGCCTGCAAGCAGGCTCGCGGGATCGGCGGCCAGAATGCGCGGGATGAACCGAGCCCGCATCTGCGCGCCGCAGGCGTAGCGGCCGGTGGAATTGAAGGCAAAGCCGGCGATCGGACGGCCGTCACGGATGACGTCGGTGATCACCGCGACCACCGACGTCGTCATTTCGGAAAAATCGAAACTTGAATTGGCAAGCTTCGATTTCAGCGGAATCGCCGTCTCACGGATGTCGACGATCCGCATGAAGTATCACCCGATAAGGTCAGATTTTGTTGATCTTGGCATCTTCGATGACCTTCTTCCACTTGGCGACGTCATCGTTGATGTATTTGTTGAACTCTTCGGTGGAAATGCCTTCCGGCGTGAAGCCGAGCGACAGCATCTTCGCCTTGACATCGGGCTGCGCCACGATCGCGGCGATTTCACGCTGCAGCAGCGCGACGATCTCCTTCGGCGTCCCGGCAGGAACCAGCACACCCTGCATGGTTTCCGATTCCATGCCTTTGACGCCGAGTTCGTTCGTGGTCGGAACGTCCGGCAGCGCCTGATTGCGTTTTGCTGATGTCACCGCCAGGGCCCGCAGTTTGCCCTGCTGGACTAGGTTGGTCGCATTCGACAATGCCATGAAGCCGATCGGCGTGTGACCCGCCAGCACGGATTGCGTTGCCGGATTGCCGCCCTTGAACGGTACCACGACGAAATCGAGCCCGAGTTCGCGCTTCATTTTCTCGGTCGCCAGGGTCGGTGTCGTGCCGATGCCGGGCGAGGCGACGCTGTATTTGCCGGGATTGGCCTTCACCAGCGCCACGAATTCCTTGAAATTCTTTGCCGGCACCGATGGATGCACGACCAGCAGGTTCGGGGTCGCTCCGGCCTTGGTGACCGGCGCGAAGTCCGACGGCTTGTAGGGCGGGTTCTTGTACAGACTCGGATTGACCGTATAGCTCGAGGACACGAACTGGATCGTGTAGCCGTCCGGATCGGCCTTGGCGCCCTTGCCCATACCGATATTGCCGGCGGCACCCGGTACGTTGTCGATGATGAATTGATGCCCGAGCCTTTCCGACAGCTTCTGCGCCATCAGGCGCGCCACCACATCGGTCGGTCCGCCCGCGGCAAACGGAACGATGATGTGAACCGTTTTGGTCGGATATTTCTGCGCTTCAGCCGCGGCGGGGCCGGTAACTGCCAGGACAGTCGCAGCGACGAGGGCAGGGATGAATGCTTTCACGGGGTTCCTCCAGGTTTTTTTTGCGTTCGCAATTGATAGAGTTCGCGGTCTCGACGAACGCCATCCAGAGCGTTCGCCATCATTGCTCTTGCGCTGCCCCCAGTAAACGGTGAATTAAGAATGTGCCAGGGGCCAATTGTCCCTGTCGGCCGAATTCAATACGAAACGACCAAGGAACAACGAAGGAACACCCATGCCAAGCAAGCCGTTGACCCGCCAAGACCTCCGCGACGCCGCCGAAAAGTACAAGAATTGGGGAAAGTGGGGCGCTAGCGATGAAATCGGAACGCTGAACTTCACCAGTCCGGAAGATATTGTTGCCGCCGCGCAACTGGTGCGGAAGGGCAAGGTCATATCGCTTGCATTGAATTTCGACCATACCGGCCCGCAGGGCGCCAAGAGCAAGTACCCGTCAATGGGCCGGACCAATCCGATCCACACCATGTTGCGGACCGGCACCGACGCTTATTCCGGCGTGCTCGACCAGCGCGGTATCCGGGCCGCCGACGACATGGTGACCATGCCACTGCAGTGCGGGACGCAATGGGATGGGCTTGGCCACGTGTTCTATGAGAACAACATGTGGAACGGCTACGATTGCCGCGAAGTCACCTCAGCCGGTGCGCAGAAATGCGGCATTGAGAAAACCAAAAACCGTATGGTGGGACGCGGCGTGTTTCTCGATGTCGCCCGTGCGCTCGGCAAGGAATCTTTGGACGACGGCTACGGCATTACCTGCGCAGATCTCGACATGACCGCCGACAAACAGGGCGTGAAGATCAAGCGCGGCGATTTCGTCATCGTGCGCACCGGCCAGATGGAGCGATGTCTGAAAGTCGGATCGTGGGATGGCTATCCCGGCGGCGACGCACCCGGTTTCGCCTTCGAGACCCTGGAATGGATCAAGCGTACCGAGCTTGCCGCGCTTGCCAGCGACACCTGGGGCTGCGAAGTGCGGCCGAACGAAAGCGAGCCTGGAATTAATCAGCCCTGGCACTGGATCACCATCCCCATCATGGGCATGACCATGGGCGAGATTTTTTATCTGAAGGATCTCGCCGACGATTGCGTGGCCGACAAGGTCTACGAATTCATGTTTGTTGCGCCAGCGCTTCCCATCACCGGTGCCGTCGGCTCGCCGACAAATCCGCTGGCGATCAAATAGCGCGCCCAGTTCCCCTGCGCCAAGCCGCAACGAGCGCCGCATGGCCGGTGAGATTTGCATCTGGCTCCGACGCTCCAAACTGGAAATCGGAGCATGAATTTAGCGATCAATCCTCTCATCGCCATCGGCGTCTTCGCTTCGAAGGCTGTTACCGACGCAGCCTATGTCTTCTTCAACGCAGCCGTGAGCGGTCGCCATCGCGTCCGCGCTGCAAACTGGAGCGCGATCTGGTATATGCTGTCTGCCTTCGCGGTCATCAGCTATACCGAAAATTGGGTCTATGTCGCTTTCGCAGCGGCCGGTTCATGGGCTGGCGCCTTTTCGTCGGTCACTTGGCTGGTGCGTGGCACAACTGCCGAAACGATGACCCGCCACACCCCTCCCTGATCGACGCAATCGCCCGAGGACCAAAATAATGCTTGGACACAATCGAAAAATGAGCGGCGCGGAATGCATGGCCGACATGCTCCGCGACTACGGCGTTACCCATGTCTTCATGGTGCCGGCGGTATTGCGCAAGACATTCGCCGAGATGGAGCGCCGCACCGACATCAAGCGCATTCATTGCCACGGAGAGAAATCCGCCGCCTATATGGCGGACGGGTACGCGCGGGCCTCCGGCAAGCCCGGCATCTGCATGGCGCAAGTGATCGGCGCGCTCAATCTCGCTGCCGGCCTGCGTGATGCCTGGCTCGCGCATTCACCCGTCATTGCAATGACCGGCGGACGTGATGCCAAAACCAAGTTCCGCAAGGTCTATCAGGAGATCGATGACGTTCCGGCATTCGAGCCGGTGACCAAATTCAATGCCACCGTCGATGATGTTACGCGTTTTCCAGACATGGTGCGCCAGGCGTTTCGCGTGGCGGTGAGCGACTGTCCCGGGCCGGTGCATCTGCAGTTCCGCGGCAACGAGGGCCAACTCGACATCGACGAAGCAGAGATGGAACCGTTGGTCGAGCCGCGCTTTGCGCGCGTACCGCCGTTCCGGCCGCAGCCGGACGAAGCTGATGTGCGCGCCGCGCTGGATCTGCTGCAGAACGCCGAACGGCCGGTCATCGTTGCCGGCGGCGGCGTGCGCTCCTCCGGCGCGCGGGCGGAACTGGTCGCGCTCGCCGAGGCGTTGTCGATCCCGGTTGCCACTTCGCTCAACGGCAAGGACTCGATCCCCAGTAATCATCCTTTGTCGGTCGGCGTCGTGGGGTCCTATTCCCGCGAGAGCGCCAATCGCACCGTCGCACAGGCCGATCTCGTCTGTTTTATTGGCACTGAGACCGGCGGCATGACAACGCATTTCTGGGTGGTGCCGAAGATCGGTATCCCGGCAATCCAGATCGATATCGAAGCCGAAGCTTTGGGACGGAACTATCCGCTTCAAGCCGCCGTGCAGGGTGATGCCAAGGTCACCTTGGCGATGATGGGTCGGATGGCTGACCGCTCGTCGGCGGATCGCCGCAAGCCGTGGATCACGATGGTGCAGGGCCTTTGCCGCGACTGGTACGACAAATACCGCGCGGCCTTGGAATCCGACGCGGTGCCGATCCGGCCGGAACGCATCTGTCATGATCTGTCGCGCTTCGCGCCCGACAACGCCATCGTCGTGGTCGATACCGGCCATGCCGGCATGTGGATGGGCGGCATGTTCGACCTGACCAGCCCGAACCAGAGCTATCTGCGTAGCGCCGGTCATCTCGGCTGGGCGTTTTCCGCCGGCCTCGGCGCCAAATGCGCCTGCCCCGACCGGCCGGTGATCGCGTTTACCGGCGACGCCGGCTTCTGGTATCACATCGGCGAAATTGAAACGGCAGCGCGCTGGAACATCAATACCGTCACGGTCGTCAACAACAATAGCGGCGGCAACCAGTCGAAGCGGGGCTTTGACCGCGCCTATGGGGGCGAACAGACCGAACGCGCTCGCGAATTGTGGACCTACTCGCGAGTGAACTTCGCCCGCATCGCCGAGGAGATGGGAGCGATCGGCATCCGGGTCGAGGACCCGCGCGATCTCATCAAAGTCCTGGAACGCGCTGTTCTTGCCGACCGGCCGGTCATTGTCGATGTCGTCACCGACATCGACGTTCTGGCGCCGCCGCCGGTCAGTTGAGAAGCAAAGAGCCGTTTCCACTTGCGTGGAAACGGCTCCCGGCGGGAATATCCGGACTTCGCAGTCCAGCTTTTATGTTTTACGGTTTGGCGGTCTTCAGCCCGGCCTTGATCGCGACCTTGCGCCATTTGTCGATGTCGCCGGTAATGTGCTGGGTCACCGCCTCCGGTGGGCCGGGATCGACGGCAAGGCCCTGGGCTGCGAGCTTGGCTTGCATGTCCGGCTTGCTGAGAATGTCGTTCAACTCTTTGTTGACACGCGCGATGATCCCGGGCGGCGTGCCTGCCGGCATCACGAATGCCAACCACAACAACAATTCAAATCCAGGCACGCCGGACTCGATCATCGTCGGGACCTCCGGCACGCCAGGAAACCGCTTAGTACTGGTGACCGCCAACGGGCGCAGTTTGCCGGCGCGGATGGTCGGCAGGGTCGGAGCAATTGTGGCGAATTGCATGTCCAACCGGCCGCTCATCAGATCGGTCACCGATTGTGCCGAACTCTTGTAGGGCACGTGCGTGAGTTTGACATCGGCCAGGGTCGCGAATAGTGCTGCGGTGAGGGCGGCGAGGCTCGCCGGGCCAGCCGATCCATAATTGTACTTTCCGGGCTTGGATTTGGCGAGCGCAACCAGTTCCTTGACGCTCTTGGCCGGCAGGCCCGGTGTGACCACGAGGATGTAGGGTGCGGACCCGATCATTCCGACCGGCACGAAATCCTTGATCGGATCATAAGGCAGTTTCGGATTGAGGACCTTGCCGAGCGGGAGGGTGCTCGTCGTCCCGAGACCCATGGTGTAGCCGTCGGGCGCCGACCTTGCCACGACGTCCGAACCGAGCGAGCCGCTGGCGCCGGAGCGGTTTTCGGTGACGATCTGCTGGCCAAGCCGCTTGCCCATTTCATTGACAATGATGCGGCCGACGACGTCGGCGCTGCTGCCGGCCGGAAACGGCACGACCAGCTTGATCGGCTTATCAGGCCAGCCGGCTGGAACGTCTTTCGATTGCGCCATGGCGGCATTCGTTGCCACCAATGACGCCGCTAACATCAATGCAAATTTCAACATCTGGTTGTCTCCCTCGCTATCCCAATTATCATTTCTTCGAAGTCTTGCAGGGCATTGAACCTCGGCGATCCTGCCATGTGCGGGATCAAAAGGACGTTGTCAAATTGCAGCAATTCGTCGTTGCTCCGGCCGGGTTCCTCGTAGAGCGGATCGAGTGCAAAACCGCCGAGCCGGCCGGAGGCCAGAGCCGCGATGAGTGCGTCGCGATCGATGACATCGGCGCGCGACACGTTGATGATAAAGGCGCCGGATTTCATCTGGGCCAGCCGCTCCCGGTCGATGAGATGAAAGGTCGACGGGCTGCCCGGCAATTGCGGAATGACCCAGTCGCTCTGCGCCAACAATTGATCAAGCGACACATGCGTGACGGCAAGTGCGGCTTCCTCGGCCTCGGGGAGCCTCGTGCGTTGATAGTACAGCGTCCGCATGCCGAAGGCATTCGCGCGCAGGGCGATTTCGCGACCGATCTCGCCGAGCCCGATGATGCCGAGCGTGCTGTCGTTGAGCATGCGCATGCCGGGTATGCGGCCCCAGTTCCCGTTCGGGCGTATGCCGGCGGTCGAACGGCCGATACACATAGCCGGCCTCGGATAGATGCTCGATACTGATGAGGCCGTCGAGATTGTTCATCTTGCGAGCCAGCACCAGCATCATGCCGAAGGCCTCTTCAGCGCAGGCGATGTTGGCGCGCCGCCGCAAGGTAAGAACGCTGATGCCGGACTTGTTGCACGCGGCAATGTCGATATTGCGCAACGTGACGCCGAACTTCTGCACGACCTTGAGCCTTGGTGCGGTGGCCAGTTCATCGGCGCCAACGTTGAAGGACTCCACGACCAATACCGTCGCATCAGATAGATGAGCGCGCATCTCCTCTTCAGTGGCCACCATCCGCACTTCTGCCGGTGCGAGGGCGCCGGCCTGCGTCCGAAGTCGCGCGCACCAGCCTTCGAAGTCAGGCTCGTCATGTGCCATGAAATCGGCAAACGCCGCGCGCCGTTCCGCGCTGACTGTGGGATCGAGTATGATTTGAATGAGGCGGGTGAACGGATCGTCTTCGACCACAATCACCGGAGCGTCGGATTGGGACACGCGCGGTTCCTGTAACTTAAGAGTGGTGAGCTTCCCGATCGACCTTCAGCGCCTGCAGGACCCTCGTGTTCATGGCATAGGACGCGATCAGGACCGTCAGTTCGAGAATTTCGCGATCGTTGAAATGCGATTTCAGGGTTGCGAAGACGTCATCCGGCACGTCAATGTCGCGCGTCATCGCATCCGCATAAGCAAGCGCCGCCTGCTCGGAAGCGCTGAATGCGCCGCTGGATTGCCAGTCCTTGAGCGCCTCGCATTCGTCCATCGTCAAGCCCTCTGGAAGAGCAAGCTCCGGGATATGCTGTTTGACCACGTAGTCGCAGCGGTTGAGAATGGCGACGCGGATGATCACGATCTCACGCAGCCGGCCGTTGAGACTGGTGCGCCATCGCACGGCATTGGAATGATCGAACCAGCTTTGTGCAAGCGCGGGGCTGTGCAGCAGTGCGCGATAAGTGTTGATCAGATTGCCGCGCCGTCCGCTCTTGAGCTTTCCAACGAGTTCGGCGAGTTCGGGGTGGTCCTGCTCCTGGATCAGTGGTATGCGCGCCATGGCTTTCAAGCCTCTCCGATTTCGCGAAGAATTTCTTGCGTATGTTCGCCGAGACGCGGCGAGGGACGTTCCGCCGCTGCCATCGTCGTTCCGAACAGGATCGGCGTGCGCACGCCAGGAATACTGCCGCCCTTGGCGGCGTCTGATGCCGGATCTATACGCATGCCGCGGAAGATAACTTGCGGGTCGGCGAAGACATCGGTCAGGGAATTGATTGGCCCGGCGGGAACCGTCGCATCGTCAAGCTTTGCGAGTAGATCGTCGCGCTTGAATTTCATTGTCAGGGCGCACAGCTTCGGCACGAGTTCCTCGCGCCTCGCGACCCGATCGCCATTGTTGCCATAGGCGGGATCCCGGCCCAGCGCCGGATCGCCAAGCGTGTCGCACAGGCGGACATATTGCGCGTCGTTGCCGGTCGCGATCACGATGTGCCCGTCGGCGACCGGGAACACCTGATACGGCACGATATTGGGATGCGCATTGCCCATGCGTTTCGGTGGTGTGCCGGTGATGAGATAGTTCAGCGCCTGATTGGCCAGGACCCCGACCAGCGAATCGAGCAGCGCCATGTCGAGATGCACGCCCCGGCCGGTCGTTTCACGATCGCGCAAGGCGGAGAGAATTCCAATCGTTGAATACAGCCCGGTGAAGACATCGGCAAAGGCAACGCCGATCTTCATCGGCTCACCGTCGGGATTGCCAGTCAAATCCATGATCCCGCCCATGGCCTGAATCATGAAGTCGTAGCCGGCGCGCTGGGCGTAGGGCCCGGTTTGGCCGAAGCCGGTAATCGAGCAATAGATCAGCCGCGGATTGATCTTCGAGAGGCTCTCATAGTCGAGGCCGTATTTTTTCAGGCCGCCGACCTTGAAATTTTCGATCAAGACGTCGGATTGCGCCACCAGCTTCTTAATGATTCGCTGGCCGTCCGCGGTCTCCAGATCGATCGCGATCGAACGTTTGCCGCGATTGGCCGAATGGAAATAGGCGGCATCGAGATTGCCGCCGTCGGCCGCCGGAACGAAAGGCGGGCCCCATTGCCGCGTATCGTCACCGGTCTTTTCGCGCTCGACCTTGATGACATCGGCGCCGAGGTCGGCAAGAACCTGACCCGCCCAGGGACCAGCCAGAATACGGGCGAGTTCCAAAACGCGAACTCCGGAAAACGGTCCGGACATGCGGCTCTCCTCATCCTTCGGTCAGGTAGGCGCCCCTGGCCGGTTGGCCACGGGTTGCGGCGGGCGTCTTGTCTCGCCCGGAGTCCCGGCTTTGTCCAGTGCAGGCGGCCGATTAGGCGGTGCTGCCGTCATGGGGCGCGCTTAAGGGCGCCATTCCCAATTAGTTGCATTTCGCGCTATTCGGCTTGAACCCGCTTTGACAATACCGCCAATCTGCCCTTCCATGGCAGTTTGAAAGGCGGATTGCCGCCGAACAAGGACAAACTTGGGAGGAGTTCCATGAGAAAAATTGCAACAATTCTAGTCGGTGCCGTCGCCGTCGTGGCGCTCTCGGCCGGCGCCCAGGCCCAGACCAAGCTTCGAGCCTCGCATCAGTTTCCAGGCGGCAAGGGCGATGTCCGCGACGAGATGGTGCAGATGATCGCGCGTGACGTCAAAGCCGCCAATGTCGGTCTCGAGATCCAGGTCTATCCCGGCGCCTCGCTGTTCAAGTCCAAGGAACAGTGGAACGCCATGGTCAACGGCCGGCTCGACATATCCTCGTTCCCGCTCGACTACGCCAGCGGCAAGGTCCGCGACTTCGGGGCGACCTTGATGCCGGGCCTGGTTCGCAATCATGAGCGGGCGGCGCGTCTCAACAATTCACCGTTCATGAAGGCGATCAAGGACAAGATCGAAAAGGCCGGCGTCATCGTCCTGGCCGACGCCTGGCTTGCTGGCGCGGTCGCCTCCAAGACGGGATGCATCCGCAGGCCGGAAGACATGAAGGGCCACAAGATCCGTTCCGCCGGGCCGACTTTCGCGGCGATGTGGCAGGCGGCTGGCGGCAATATCGTTACGATCGCGAGTAACGAGGTCTACAACGCACTTCAGACCGGCGTCATTGATGCGACCGACACCAGCGCTGGCAGCTTTGTGTCGTTTCGAATTTACGAGCAGGTCAAGTGTCTGACTGCGCCCGGCGATAACGCCTTGTGGTTCATGTACGAGCCGGTGCTGATGTCGAAGAAGAGCTTCAACCGCCTCAACAAGAAGCAACAGGAAGCGCTGCTCGCAGCCGCGAAGAAGGCGGAAGCCTATTTCGCCAAGGAAAGTCCGAAGCTCGATGAGAAACTGGTGAAGGCCTACAAGGATCACAACGTCGAGGTCATCACCATGTCGCCGGACGATTACAAGGCCTGGCTCGATGTTGCCAAGAAGAGCTCCTATGCCCAGTTCGCGAAGACTGTACCCGGCGGGCAGAAGTTGATCGATCAGGCACTGTCGGTAAAATAGCGCAACAGCCATTCGATCGGCCGGTGCGCGCCCGTGCCGGCCGTTCAAGTTTTCCGGCGGTAAAAAACAGGCAACAAGAAACAGGCAGTATGACGAACCTGTTGAACCGTTTCATTCGATTCGTGACCGTGTTGTCTCAAATGAGCGGCATCGTCGCGGCCGGACTGATTGCATCTGCGGTCGTCGTCGTGTGCCAGATGGTTTTTCTGCGCTATGTTTTGAATGAGCACACGATCTGGCAGACGGACTTCGTCACCTACAGCCTGGTGGCCGCCACCTTTATCGGCAGTCCCTACGTTCTGCTGACGCGCGGCCACGTCAATGTGGATGTGCTGCCGATTTATCTCGGCGATCGCTCGCGTTATTTTCTGGCGGTTGTGGCCGCAATGATGTCATTCGCTTTTTGCGCCATCATGACCGGACTTTCTTGGCACTTTTTTTATGAAGCATGGTCGGGCAACTGGGTTTCCGACACGATGTGGCGCGCGCGCCTCTGGATTCCCTATGCGGCGATGCCAGCCGGATTTTTCATCCTGTCGCTGCAATATGTCGCCGACATCATCAATCTCATCACCGGACGCGATCCGCCGTTTGGAATTAAACCGGAGCCGGCGGTATGAACCCGGCAACCCAGGGCGCCCTCATCCTCGTCGTGACGGTTGCTATTTTGTTGACCGGCGCGCCGGTCGCCTTCGCGCTGGGCGCATTGGGGATTGGTTTCCTAGTATTTTTTGAAGGAATCGATTCGCTTCGGGTCGCTGCCGAGACCATCTATTCCGGGCTCGACGACTTCACCTTGGTCTCGATCCCGATGTTCATCATGATGGGCGCGGCGATCGGATCATCGCCGGCCGGCAAGGACCTCTATGAGGCGCTTGACCGCTGGCTTTATCGCATTCCCGGCGGGCTGGTGATTTCGAATCTCGGAGCCTGCGCGCTGTTTGCGGCCCTGACCGGTTCGTCGCCTGCGACCTGTGCTGCTATCGGGAAAATGGGCATTCCGGAGATGCGCCAGCGCGGCTATCCGGATCAGGTCGCTACCGGCTCGATCTGCGCCGGCGGCACCCTCGGCATCCTCATTCCGCCCTCAATCACGCTGATCCTATATGGCATCGCGACCGAGACGTCGATCGGCCGGCTGTTTCTGGCCGGTGTGCTGCCCGGCGCAATGCTGACCGGGCTGTTCATCATTTGGACGATTTTCTACATCTGGAAAAGCGGCTTCCGCGCCTACGCCGAAGGCTTCCGCTACACCTGGAAGGAAAAATTCCAGTCGATTCCAAAAGTCGCGCCGTTTCTTCTGATCGTGGCGGGCGTGATGTACGTGCTCTATGGCGGCATCGCGACGCCATCGGAAGCGGCCGGTGTCGGCGCGGCGATGTGCGTCATCTTGGCTGTCGTCATCTATCGGATCTGGAACCCGCGGGACTGGTGGTCGATCCTGCGCGACACCATGCGCGAATCCGTTATGATTCTGATGATCATTGGCTCGGCCGTGCTGTTCGGCTACATGCTGACGTCGCTCTATCTGACCCAGGCGCTGGCCCAGGCGATTGCCGACCTGGATATCAATCGCTGGGTGCTGATCGCGCTGATTAATCTGTTTCTCCTGGTCAGCGGATGTTTCATTCCACCCGCCGCCATCATTTTGATGACCAGTCCGATCCTGCTGCCGATCATTACCGCGGCCGGGTTCGACCCGGTCTGGTTCGGCATCATTCTCACCATCAACCTGGAGATCGGCCTGATCACCCCGCCGGTCGGATTGAACCTTTTTGTGGTTAACGCGATTGTCCCGGATGTACCCACGAAGGTCGTGCTGTGGGGGGCAGTGCCTTATGTTTTGGCAATGATTGTGGGGATCGTGCTCTTGTGCATTTTTCCCGAGATCGCTACGTGGTTGCCAGATGCGGTCATGGGCGCGGTCAGGAAATAACCATCCGGCGATGAATACGTCTTTTTTCGGTGAGCTTTTACAGGCGATTTCGGACCGTGGACGCGGTCTGCTCGACCGCGCCCGTGAGCGACGGGAACGGCCGTCGGATCAGGCGGCCGGTCTGGTGGAACTCTGCGAGGAGTTGCTCTCGGGACGTGGCGAAGCCTCCGGCGTCGCGTTGGCGCGCGACATTCTCGCTGATTATTCCGAATTGAAGATCGGTCCGCGTATCGCTTTTTTCGAAGCCTTGGCGACCCACTTCGGTCCTGACCATGCCCGGTTGGAGGCAGCGATTGCTGCTTGGCAAACCGATCCGTCCGACCAGACCGCCGCGGAAATCCATGTAGCCGCCGAGCCGCGCCGGCAGGAACTGCTCCGGCGGCTCAATCGCGCGCCCAATGGCACGGCAGCCCTGGTGCGGATGCGGGAAGACCTGCTCACCGTCATGGGCCGCCGCACCGATCTGGCGCTGGTCGACCATGATTTCGTGCATCTGTTCTCGTCCTGGTTCAACCGCGGCTTCCTGGTGTTGAAGCGCATCGACTGGTCGACCCCGGCGATTGTGCTGGAGAAGATCATTCGTCATGAGGCGGTTCATAAGATCCGCGACTGGGATGACCTTAGGCGCCGCATCGATCCGCCGGACCGGCGCTGCTATGCCTTCTTCCATCCCGCCTTGGTGGACGAACCGCTGATCTTCGTCGAAGTCGCGTTGACCCGCGAAATGCCGGGCGCGATCGCGCCGATCCTGGCGGTGGAACGCCAACCGCTCGATCCGGCACGCGTGACGACGGCGGTATTCTATTCCATCTCCAATTGTCAGCGCGGCTTGACCGGTGTCAGCTTCGGGCACTTTTTGATCAAGCAGGTGGTTGAGGAAGTTTCGCGCGAGGTGCCACGGCTCTCGACCTACGTGACGCTGTCCCCGGCGCCGAATTTCGCCGAATGGCTGCGCCGTGAGCGCCGGGCCGACTTGTCCGTGGCGCTGTCGGAAGATGATCGCGCGACACTCGCCCGTCTCGATGAGCCGGATTGGTGGCAAAATCCGGAAACCTGCGACGCGCTGAAAGAACCCATGATGCGGGCAGCCGCGTGGTATTTTCTCCATGCGCGCAACCGCCGCGGGCTGCCGGTCGATGCCACGGCGCGCTTCCATCTCGGCAACGGCGCGCGGCTGGAGCAGATCCATCCGCGGGCTGATGAATCGGAGAATGGCCTTCAGCAATCGTATGGTTTAATGGTCAATTATCTTTACGATCTGGAAGATATCGAGAAGAACCACGAGGCCTATGCTGAGAACAGGACCATCGTGGCTTCAAGTGCCATCAGACGGCTTGCGCGCAGTGCTCCGAAGGAACTGGTGCCGGCCGGAGACTGACGGCACCAGTAAGTTGAGCCGGAAAGATGAGCGACAATCTGTTTGATCTGATCCGCAACCGGATCACAAACCCCGACAAGATATTGCTGGAGGCGGGCGACGGCGCGCGGCTGAACTACGCCGGCATGCTCGAACTCACTGGACGCATCGCCAACACTCTGGTGCTGCGCGGGGTCGAGCCGGGAGACCGCGTCGCCGTTCAGGTCGAGAAGTCGCCCACCAATTTGATGCTTTATCTGGCGACCTTGCGAGCGGGTGCCGTCTACCTCCCGCTCAACACCGCCTATACGCTCGCCGAGCTTGATTATTTCATCGGTGACGCCGAGCCCAAGGTTGTCGTCTGCGATCCGTCGAAACGGGATGGCTTGCTGCCGATCGCGAACAAATACGGCGTCGCCGCCGTCGAGACCTTGGACGTCAAAGGACACGGTTCATTGCCCGACGCGGCGGCAAAAGCGCCGACCGAATTCGCCGATGTCCCGCGTGACGAGAACGATCTCGCGGCCATTCTTTACACCTCCGGCACCACCGGACGCTCAAAGGGCGCCATGCTGACGCATCGCAATCTCGGCTCGAATGCCCAGGTGCTGGTCGACGCTTGGCGCTTCTCAGACAAGGACGTACTGCTGCACGCTTTGCCGATTTATCATACCCATGGCCTGTTCGTTGCCTGCAACACGCTGATGCTCGCCGGCGGCTCGATGATCTTTTTGCCGAAGTTCGATGCCGATGAAGTGATAAGACTGCTGCCGCGCGCGACGACGATGATGGGCGTTCCGACCTTCTACACCCGTCTGGTGCAGCATCCAGGCCTGACGCGCCCGACCTGCACGCATATGCGGTTGTTCACGTCGGGGTCCGCTCCGCTGCTGGCCGAGACCCACCGCGAATTTCAGGAAAAGACCGGTCACGCCATTCTGGAACGCTATGGCATGACCGAGACCAACATGAACACCTCCAACCCTTACGACGGCGACCGCATCGCGGGGACGGTCGGCTTTCCGCTGCCCGGCTGCGACCTGCGGATTGCTGATGCCGAGAGCGGCAAGCCGCTGCCGCAGGGCGAGATCGGCATTATCGAGGTCAAAGGTCCGAATGTCTTTGCCGGCTATTGGCGCATGCCGGAAAAGACCAAATCCGAATTCGGTCCCGATGGATTTTTCATTACCGGCGATGTCGGCATGATCGACAAGCGTGGCTATGTCCATATCGTCGGTCGTGAGAAGGACCTTATCATCACCGGCGGCTTCAACGTCTATCCGAAGGAAGTTGAGACCGAGATTGACGCCATGCCCGGTGTGGTAGAGTTGGCCGTCATTGGCTGTCCGCACCCCGATTTCGGCGAAGGCGTGACCGCCGTCGTCGTCTGCGCAAAGGATGCGGCAGTGTCGGAGGATTCCGTACTTGGGGCACTCAACGGCCGCCTGGCGAAATTCAAGCTGCCGAAGCGGGTCGTGATTGTCGACGACCTGCCGCGTAACACAATGGGCAAGGTGCAGAAGAACGTTCTGCGCGACACTTACAAGGGCCTGTACAGCTAATCATTGTCAGGCCTTGTTGTCAGGCCTTGCCGTAGACTGGAACGATGGCACCGCGGGTCACGCGGTTGTCGGGCGAGGCCAGGAACAGGATCGTTGCCGCCACTTCGTCCACTTTCGGCCAATGATCGAAGTTCGCCTTCGGCATTGCCGCGCGGTTCGCACCCGTGTCCATGATTGATGGCGCGACTGCATTGACCAGGACGTCGTCCTTGGCCAGTTCCTCGCCCAAAGCGGTGGTGAAGGCTGCGACCGCCGCCTTGCTCGCGGCATAGGCGGTCATGCCGGCGCCTGAGCGCCATTCGAGACCGGGCCGCGCGGCGACATTCACGATTCGCCCGCCGTTACCGGTCCTAGCCATGGCGCCGCCCGCTTCGCGGCAACACAGAAACGCCGTGACAAAATTCATGTTGATCTGTTTCATCAGGTCGGCCTTGCCGGTCTTGCCGACTGGCGCCATGGCAAACCCGCCGACAAGATGAATTGAGGCCCAGAGGGCAGGGACGCTGTCATAAAGCCGCGCGACAGCGCTCTCGTCCTGCAGGTCGCAATCCGCGATCAGGCGCACCTGCGCATGATCGCGATGCGCGAAGTGCTCGGCCTCCGCCGCGACGATATAGGGCACATGACAGGTCGCTCCGGCCGCGATCAGCCCGCCGACAACCGCGGTGCCGAGCCCGCCCGTGCCTCCAGTGATGACAACGTTTCGGTCGCGATAGTTCATGCCGTTTCTCCCGGTTGCCGAAGCATCATGATCCGGAAATGCCGCATGGCAAGGTGGGACCAGTCACGATCGCGTTCAACGTTGATCGAAGATTGCGAGCCCGCGGCTATACTGTCGGGCAGCCGAATTGTCAGGTAACGCCCGGTGGGGGGGTGAACGCGGCATGGCGGACTTTGATCTCGCGATCATTGGCGGTGGCATTAACGGTGCCGGCATTGCCCGCGATGCCGCCGGTCGGCGCTTGCGCGTGTTGCTGGTCGAGCAGAACGATCTTGCCTCCGGCACCTCGTCGGCCTCGACCAAGCTGATCCACGGTGGATTGCGCTATCTGGAGCATGGCGAGTTCCGGCTCGTGCGCGAGGCGTTGACCGAACGCGAAGTGCTTCTGAACCTGGCGCCGCACAATGTACGGCCGCTGCGCTTCGTGCTGCCGCATCAGCCGGGCATGCGTTCGCCGCTGATTTGCGTCTCGGCCTTTTCATCTACGATCATATCGGCGGTCGCAAGCGCCTGCCGGCAAGCCGCACGCTCGACCTCAGTCATCATGTCGTCGGTATGCCGCTCAAGCGGCGCTATCAGACGAGTTTCGAATATTCCGATTGCTGGGCCGATGATGCGCGCCTCGTCGTCCTGAATGCGGTCGATGCGGCCGAGCGCGGTGCCGTCATCCGCACCCGGACGCGGTGCATCCGTGCCGATCGCGGCGATGTCTGGCGCCTCGTGCTCAATGCGCGCGGACGGCGTGATGTGACGACGGCCCGCGTGCTGGTGAATGCCGCCGGTCCCTGGGTCGGTGATGTTTCGACCGGCGTCATCCGGCATCCTGGCGGCAGCCGTGTGCGCTTGGTCAAGGGCACCCACATCGTCGTGCCGCGGATGTTCGAACATGACCGCGCCTATATTTTTCAGCTTCCTGATCAGCGCATCGTATTCGCCATTCCGTACGAACACGACTTCACCATGATCGGTACCACCGATCTTGATTTCAGCGGCGATCCGGGCGCGGTCTCGCCGAGCGCGGAGGAAGTGATCTATTTGTGCAAGGCGGTGAACATCTATTTTCGCGAGCCAATCGGTCCCGAACAGGTCGTCTGGGCGTTTGCGGGCGTTCGTTCGCTCTATGACGACGGCTCGCGCGATCCGGAGGACCTGACCCGCGACTATGTTCTCGACCTTGAAGAGCCGTTTCACGAGGCGCCGCTCCTGACGATTTACGGCGGCAAGATCACCACCTATCGACGCCTTGCCGAGCATGCGATGGACAAGATTTCGCATTTCTTTGTGCCGCGGCGGCCGTGGACCGCCAAGCTGCCGTTGCCGGGCGGCGACTTCGCGCCAAAGGAGATCGGCAGCCGTATCGCGCAGGCGCTTGCAACATGGCCATTCTTGACACCCAATAATGCCGCGCAACTCGTGCACGCTTATGGCACGCGTCTCGACCGTGTGTTGGGCTCGGCGCGCACCTTCGACGATCTCGGGCCGCGCTTCGGCGCCGACCTGACGGCGGCGGAGGTTCGTTATCAGATGCAGCACGAATGGGCGATGACCGCCGACGATGTGCTGTGGCGGCGTACCAAGCTTGGTCTGCACGTATCGGCCGAGCAACGCGAGGCGCTTGCGCGCTTCATGGTGGAAACAATCGGGCGCGACACCGCAGCCTGAACGAGGGATGAAGCGTGGCCTCCTATCTCCTTGCGGTCGATCAGGGAACGACCTCCACGCGGTCAATTGTGTTTGATTCCAGTCTCACGCCGATCGCGACTTCCCAGCAGGAATTCACCCAGATCTTTCCGGCACCGGGATGGGTCGAGCACGATCCGGAAGAGATCTGGCGGACCGTCGTATCAACGGCGCGGGAGGCAATTGCCAAGACGGGCGCAATCGCCAAGGACATCGCCGGCATCGGCATCACCAATCAGCGCGAGACCGTCGTGATCTGGGATCGCGCTACCGGCAAGCCGATCCACAACGCGATTGTCTGGCAGGATCGCCGCACCGCTAAGGAGTGCGCAGCGCTCAAGCAGGCCGGCCATGAAACCGAAATCTCCTTGCGGACCGGCCTGCTGCTTGATCCCTATTTCTGCGCCACCAAGATCGCCTGGCTGCTCGATCACGTTGACGGCGCGCGCGCGGCCGCGGAGGCCGGACGGCTTGCCTTCGGGACGATCGATTGCTTTCTGTTGTGGCGGCTGACAGGCGGCGCGGTCCATGCGACCGATGCCACCAATGCTGCGCGAACCTTGCTGTTCGACATCGGTACGGGTCGCTGGGATGAGGAGCTTGCAACGCTCTTCCAGGTGCCGATGGTGCTGTTGCCTGAGGTGCGCGACTGCGCCGGCCGCTTCGGCGTGACCGAGGCAGGCTTGTTTGGCGGTTCGATCGCCATCCTCGGCATGGCCGGCGATCAGCAGGCGGCGACGGTCGGGCAGGGCTGTTTCCAACCCGGCATGTTGAAATCGACTTACGGCACCGGCTGCTTCGCTGTGCTCAACACCGGCGACAAGCGCGTGGCTTCGAACAACCGGTTGCTGACGACCATCGCGTATCAGTTGGAAGGGCGCCGAACCTACGCATTGGAAGGTGCGGTCTTCATCGCCGGCGCCGCCGTGCAATGGCTGCGCGACGCCTTGAAGGTGATTCCGAGCGCCGACGCTGCCGATGCGCAGGCGGCGCTTGCCGATCCTGCCGAGGAGGTCTATCTCGTGCCCGCCTTCGTCGGTCTCGGTGCGCCCTGGTGGGATGCGCACGCACGTGGCGCAATCTATGGTCTCACCCGAAAATCGGGCGTGCCGGAACTGGTCCGCGCGACGCTTAAATCCATCGGCCATCAGACTTGCGATCTGATGGAGGCGATGCGCGACGACATGCCGAACTTGGCGGAAAAGGAGATGGTCCTGCGGGTCGATGGCGGCATGACCGCAAGCGACTTCACCATGCAGTTCCTGGCGGACATTCTCCAGGCGCCGGTCGACCGCCCCGTTGTCATGGAGACAACGGCGCACGGCGCGGCCTATCTCGCCGGCCGCGCCGCCGGCATCTGCCCTGACCTCGCGGAATACGCCGCCACCTGGCAACGCGACCGACGCTTCAATCCGCAAATGGACGAGGCGACACGTACTCGCAAGCGGAAGGGGTGGAAGCGGGCCGTGCGCCATACCTTGACGGCCCATGACGACCCATGACGGCGCCTGACACCAGGCGGAGCCAAACATTACGCGGCCGGGCGCCGGGTATTTTCCATGACCGCTCATTGATCCGTTGTTGAGATCAACGCAGGCGGCCGTTAGAGCGCTTTCAATTTAAGTAGAGTCATGAAAGCGCTCTATCGCTTTGTTTTGTCGCATTTCCGGACAGCGAACCGGTTTCCACTTCGCCTGGAAATGCTCTAGCGTCGAGCCCGCGAGGCACGACGGAATGATCGACTGGGGGAGCCATCAGGCATGACCGCAGCGGGGATGCCGGACAAGCTGAAATCCGCGGGAGGACCGCGGCGCGTCTTCGCGCCGTGGAATGATCCTGCCGTGCGGCCGTTCGTTCGGTTCGAAGCCGTCACCAAGCGGTTCGGCGCGGACGTGGCGGTCGATTGCCTCTCGCTCGACATCTATGAAGGCGAGTTCTTCGCGCTGCTCGGTCCGTCCGGCTGCGGCAAGACTACGCTGCTGCGCATGCTGGCCGGGTTTGAGATTCCGAACGCGGGACATGTTTGGCTGGATGGCGCGGACTTGTCGTCGGTTCCGCCCTATCGGCGGCCGGTCAACATGATGTTCCAGAACTACGCGCTGTTTCCGCATCAGTCTGTGGCCGGCAACATTGCCTTCGGCCTCAAGCAGGAGAGCCTGCCGCGCGCGGAAATCGAGGCGCGGGTCGAGGAGATGCTGACCCTGGTTCGGCTCGAAGGCTTCGGCCATCGCAAGCCCGATCAATTGTCCGGCGGTCAGCGCCAGCGGGTGGCGCTCGCGCGCTCCCTGATCAAGCGACCGCGCGTGCTGCTACTCGACGAGCCGATGGCCGCGCTCGACAAGAAGCTGCGCGAGGAAACCCAATTCGAACTGATGGACCTGCAAAGCAAGCTGGGTCTGACCTTCATCATCGTGACCCATGATCAGGAAGAGGCCATGACCGTCGCCGACCGCATCGGCGTGATGGATCGCGGTCATTTGCGGCAGGTGGCGACGCCGTCGGAGATCTACGAGCAGCCTGGTTCCCGCTGGGTCGCGGAATTCATCGGCGACGTCAATCTGATCGAATGCAAAGTTATTGCTACAGGCGATGGCATGACAACCTTGGAAAGCGCGACCGGCCTGCGCCAGCGAATCGCGCAGCAGACGGACGCGAATGTTGGCCAGACCGTCTGGCTGGTGCTGCGGCCGGAAAAATTGGCAATCAACCACGACCGTCCTGTTGAATCGGTGGAAAACGGCGTCGCCGGTACCGTGTGGGACATCGCCTATCTGGGGGACATCTCGATCTACAAGGTCAAGCTCGACAACGGCGTCATGATGCGTGCGACGCTTGCTAACCGGACGCGGATGTTGGAGCGTTCGATCGGCTGGAACGACAAGGTGTGGCTCACCTGGCCGGCGGAAGCCGGCGTCATCGTGACGCGCTGACGAGGCCCGCATGACAGGAGATGCCGCGACGCGCCGCGACTGGGGACAACGGATCGCGATCCTCGTCCCCTATGCCTGGCTGATAATCTTTTTTCTGCTGCCGTTCCTGATCGTCGTCAAGATCAGCCTGTCGCAACTTGCAATCGCGCAGCCTCCTTATCTTCCGCATCTCGATCTTGCCGCCGGCTGGGCTGGAGTGAAGACCTTTCTGTCCGCGTTGACGTTGGAAAATTATGCCCGACTGGTGTCCGATGATCTGTATATCGCGTCCTATCTCAAGAGCCTGCAGATCGCAGGCCTGTCGACGGTCATTCTCCTGCTGATCAGCTATCCGCTGGCCTACGGAATTGCGCGCGCGCCGCGGCACTGGCAGCCGGTTCTGTTTCTTCTGGTCATTCTGCCATTCTGGACGTCGTTTCTGATCCGGGTCTATGCCTGGATCAATATTCTGCAACGCGAGGGCCTGCTCAATCAGGTGCTGTTGTGGCTCGGGATGATCGATCAGCCGCCGGCTTGGCTGTCGACCGACACTGCCGTCTATATTGGGCTGGTCTATTCCTATCTGCCGTTCATGGTGTTGCCGATCTATGCCGGCCTCGCGCGGATGGATTACGCGCTTATCGAAGTCGCGGCCGATCTAGGCTGTCGGCCGTGGAAGGCGTTCTGGCTGATCACCGTGCCGTTGTCGCGCACCGGCGTGGTCGCAGGCTGCCTGCTTTGTTTCATTCCGATCGTCGGCGAGTTCGTCATTCCGAATCTGTCGGGCAATTCGGAGACAATGATGATCGGCCAGACGCTATGGACCGAGTTCTTCGGCAACAAGGATTGGCCTGTCGCTTCGGCACTTGCAGTCGTGCTGCTGCTTTTATTGGTCGTTCCCATTCTTGTCTATGAGCGCCAGCAATCACGCGCCTTGGAGCAGGGGGACTGACCATGCGCCGCGGTCCGTCCTGGTTCAACGTGGTGTCGGTCGCGCTCGGTCTGGCGTTTCTTTATCTGCCGATCGTGATCCTGGTGATCTATTCGTTTAACGCGTCGCGCCTGGTCACGATCTGGGGCGGCTGGTCGTTCAAATGGTATGGCGAATTGCTTCACGACACCGCGATGCTGGAAGCGGCCTGGGTGTCGCTGCGCATAGCGGTGCTGTCGGCGACCGTCGCCACGGTGCTTGGCACATTGGCCGCGCTTGCGCTGGTGCGTGCCAAGCGGTTCGGCGGCCGTACGCTGTTTTCCGGCATGATCTACGCACCGCTCGTCATGCCGGAGGTGATCACCGGCCTGTCGCTGCTGTTGATGTTCGTTGCGGTCAATATCGACCGTGGCTTTTGGACCGTCACCGCGGCTCACATCACCCTGACGACCGGCTTTGTCACCATCGTCGTGCAATCGCGATTGGCCGTCTTCGACCGCAGCCTGGAGGAAGCGGCCATGGATCTCGGCTGTCCACCCATGAAGACGTTCCTGACCATTACCATGCCGCTGATCGCACCGGCCCTGATCGCCGGCTGGATGCTGGCCTTCGTGCTGTCGCTCGATGATCTGGTCATCGCAAGCTTCACCACCGGGCCCGGCGCCACGACCCTTCCGATCCGGATTTATTCGGAAGTCCGTCTTGGCGTGAAGCCACAGATCAACGCCATCTGCACGATCATGATCGTGCTGGTCGCTGTCGGCATCGTGGCCGTGTCGTTGTTGATAAAATTGCAGGCCTACGGGCGCGCGCAATCATCAGCGCGGATAACCGAAAGTTAAAGCAATAACAGAGGTTATTTCTGAGCCGGCGTTGAGATCGCCGATGTCGGCTGTTCTGGCACAGTCTCGCCTTGCGCGGCGGTGTGACCCTTGGCATCGCTATTTTGATTCCGTGCGACCGGTTCCGGCCGTTTGCCGCCCCGTCGTTCGATGACCGAACGGACAATGTCGCGCAGACTGTGATTCTTGATGGCATTTAACAAGGGCGCTGCGGCACCGGACCGGCGGATCAGGGCCTGCGGATCTGGCAACATGAGCGGATCGTCCCAAGGCCCTTGCACCACGAACGGAAGTTCGAACCCCGGCGCCGTCGAATTCGATGCAACGACCAGACCGGCCTTGCCGGACAAATCGAGTTCGCGCGCGGGGATCGATGCGGAGCCGGTCAGCGCCAATCGGACCGCCGGCCCTTCGATGCGCATTTCCTCGATGGCGGCATGACCTTGGGTGAACTTCAGCGCCACGGTCAGTGCCGAAAATGGCGTGCGACCACTGCGGAAATCGCCGCCGCCGGATAGCGGCCGCCGTTCCAGGCGCTTCAGCAGATTTTCGACATTGACCCCGGTGATGGCGCCGTCGGTCGCCGTCAGCTTGGCCGTTCCGTTCAGCGAGCGTGCCATGCCCAGGACGCTTTTGCCTGTCGCCTCGATCGCAAGCGCCAGATTGCCCTTGCCCTCGACCCGGCGCATGCCAAAAACATCCGTCAGGCATTTCTCCAGATCGACATCCGAAAATTGAATCTGGGATTTGAACTGGGCGCCTCCGGTAGACTTGGCGAGCGTGAAGCCGCCCTTGATCATTCCGCCAAAGGCCTGCGATTCGCCGATCGTCACCGTGAGCTTGTCGTCCCGCAGATTTGTCGCAAGAGCGGTTCGACCGAGTTTGGTCCCGGACATTGTGACCTGGGCGGCTGAAACCCGCAGATCGAGATCGAACTCGGTCAGGCTTTTTGCGGCGATCGTGGAGCGGCTCCAGCCATGATCGTGCATGCCTCTGACCAATTTGATCGACGAAATGTAAGGCGTCAGGTCGAGGCCGTCGGCCGCGAGCGTTCCCTGCAGAGTTTTGCGTGTCGTGCCGGTATAGGCCAGAACACCTTCGGCGATATTGCCGTCGAGCTCGATGTTCACGCCCGTCAGCGCGATCGTGTTGCCGACGATATTGGTCTTCGCCTTCAAGGCGAATCGTCCAAACCCGCCTTCGGGAAGATCCTTCTTCTCCACCCATTTCATCACGTTGCGCAGTGATGGTCCGTCGGCGGCGAGCGTCCCTTCGATCTTCACGGTCGGCTGATGGCTGACGGTGCCGTCGAAGGCGAATTTCAGCGGGGCACCGGCGAGGCGGATCTTGATGCCCGATTGCTGACCGGCCAGCGCCAGCGCAAAGTCGTTCAGACTCGCGGTGACCTCCAGCGGCTGCTTGCGCCACACGAACTGGCCCGTCGCCACGAAACTCTTCGAGATCGACGGCCACGCCAGCGACAATTCCACGTCGGTCAGCGATTCGACAGTCTTTTGCGCCAAGTCGCGGATGACGATAACGCCGCCCACGATCCGGATCTCGGAGAACAGGTCGACGCCTTCGAATTGAGGCTTCAGCGCTTTGGCGAGAGCGCCCAGATGCCGCGACCAGTTCGACGTGCCGTTTTCCGCAATGGTGATGCTGATTGTCGGTTGCATCAGCGCAATGTCGGCAACTTCAATTCGGCCGGCCAACAGCGGCAGAATCCGCAATCGCGCCGTCAGCCGGCTTGCCGTCAGGGCCGGTTTGTCGCTGTTCTGATTCCCCAGGCTGACGTCCTCAAAGCTCACCATTCCAGTCGGAAAAAGTGAAACCGAGGTCTCACCCTTCAGCACCGGTTGCAGCCCGGTAACGGCCTGTATTTCGGCTTTGACCGCCTCGCGCACGGTATCCGGCGAAATCAGCAATGACATGACCGCCAGCGCCAGGAAGCCGGCCGCAATCAGCGCAGCAACAGTAATCCCCAGGCGTTTTAGGCTGGTAGCCACACGCATATTATCGCTTTTTTCCTTTGAGACCGGTGGACTATACCGGCCGAATATTCACGTGCAACTTTGGCGCCCGTCTGTGACCCTTTCGTGGCCGGGATTATTGCAAAAATCGGGAAGAATTGATTGTGGACAACACGCGACTGCTGGCGGATGACGTGACGTCGCCGCCGTGCTGGGAGAATGATATGAGCGATGTAAATGAGCCCCTCTGGAAGCCGAGCCCCGAGCGCGTGGCCGGGAGCCAGGTTTCCGCATTCAAGGCCGCGGTCAACCGCCGCCACGGCTTCGGGCTCGCCAGCTATCGGGAGCTTCACGCCTGGTCGATAGCGCACCCGGACCTGTTCTGGGATCAGGTCTGGGATTTTTGCGGTGTCATCGGGGACAAGGGGCCGCGGTTGATCGCCAATCCCGGCCAAATGCCGGGCACCAAGTTCTTTCCGGACGGCCAGCTCAACTTTGCCGAAAATCTCCTGAGGCGCAGCGGCGACGGCGACGCCATGATCTTCCGTGGCGAGGACAAGTCCGCCCGCCGCCTGACCTGGACCGAGCTGCATGCCTTGGTCTCGCGGATGCAGCAGGCTCTCAGCGCGGCCGGCGTCGGGGTTGGCGACCGGGTCGCTGCCATGCTGCCCAACCTGCCGGAAACGATCGCGCTGATGTTGGCCGTGACTTCGATCGGTGCGGTGTGGTCGTCCTGTTCACCGGATTTCGGTGAGCGCGGCGTGCTCGACCGATTTGGCCAGATCGCGCCCAAGGTCTTCGTGACCGTCGATGGCTATTGGTACAATGGCAAGGAAATCGCGATTGCCGACAAGCTCAAAGCGATTGTCGCCGAATTGCCATCCGCCAGTACTGTCGTGGTCATGACCTATCTTGGGAGGGCGGAAGATGTCGCGCGCGGATTGCCGCGCGGTGTCACGCTCGATGCGTTTCTCGCACCGTTCACGGCCAAGCCGGTGATTTACAAACGGCTGCCGTTCAATCAGCCGGCATTCATCCTGTTTTCGTCCGGCACGACCGGCGTGCCGAAATGCATCGTTCATGGCGCCGGCGGCACGCTGCTTCAGCACCTGAAGGAACACCGTCTGCAGTCCGATGTCCGCGCGGACGACCGCGTGTTCTATTTCACGACCTGCGGGTGGATGATGTGGAACTGGCTGGCGTCGGGACTGGCGAGCGAGGCAACTCTGATTCTGTTCGACGGTTCGCCGTTCGCGCCGAAGCCGGAAGCACTCTGGGATCTGGCGCAATCCGAGCGCGTCACGCTGTTTGGCACCTCGGCGAAATATATCGATGCCTGCAAGAAGGCCGGCCTCGAACCGGCGCGGACTCATGACCTGTCATCGGTGCGGCTCATAACGTCGACCGGCTCGCCGTTGGCGCCGGAAAGTTTCGACTACGTCTATCAGTCGATTAAGCCGGACGTGCACCTGGCCTCGATCTCCGGCGGCACCGACATCATCGGTTGCTTCGTGCTCGGCGATCCAACCTCACCGGTCTGGAAAGGCGAGATTCAGGCGCCCGGGCTCGGCATGGCCGTCGACGTCTGGTCGGACGATGGCAGGCCGATACGCGGCGAAAAGGGTGAACTGGTTTGTACCGTACCGTTCGCTTCCATGCCGGTGATGTTCTGGAATGATCCGGATGGCGGAAAATATCGCGCGGCCTATTTCGAGCGCTTTCCGGGAGTTTGGTGCCACGGCGACTTTGCCGAGTGGACGCCGCATGGCGGCATGATCATCCATGGCCGCTCCGACGCGACGCTCAATCCCGGTGGGGTGCGCATCGGCACGGCGGAGATCTACGCGCAGGTCGAACAGATTCCGGACGTAGTCGAAGCCATCTGTATCGGCCAGGAATGGGACGGCGACGTCCGCATCGTATTGTTCGTTCGCCTGAGAGATGGCGTCACGCTCGACGACAGCCTGCAGGACAGGATCAAACGTCAGATCCGCAGCGGCGCCAGTCCGCGTCACGTGCCCGCGAAAATCGTGGCCATCACTGACATACCGCGCACCCGCTCCGGCAAGATCACCGAGCTTGCGGTGCGCGACATTGTTCATGGCAGGGCGGTGAAGAATACCGAGGCGCTTGCCAATCCCGAGGCGCTGGATCTCTACCGCAATCTTCCGCAATTGCGGGAGTAGCGGTTCAACCTCAATACGCCAGCGCCTCGGCCGTCGCGCCGGTGCGTTCCGGCACCACGGAGGTGTCGGCCTGACGGGTCAACAAGATCACCGGCAGGACACCGACCGCCACGATGATCAGCGCCGCAAGCGATCCTTCCTCGAAACTGCCGCGCGTCGCGAACTGGTAGATGTAGGTCGACAAGGTTTCCACATTCAGCGGCCGCAGCAGAAGCGTTGCCGGCAGTTCCTTCAGGCAATCGACGAAAATTAGCAGCGTGGCGCCCCAGATCGCAGGCTTGGCCATCGGTAGGTGAATGGTGCGCACCACGGTGGCGGGACTGGCGCCGAGCATGCGGGCGGTGTCGTCGAATTCGGTGGCAATGCGCGCCATGCCGGCCTGGGCAAAGCCGACCGCGATGGCGAGAAAGCGGATCACATAGGCGATCACCACGGCTGCGCCTGATCCCGCCAGGATCAGGCCGACGCCAGCACCGGTGAGCGCCCGCGCCACGATGTTGATCGCATCATCGACCAGGACGAGCGGCGACAACAGACCAAGCGCAAGCACCGTGCCCGGAATGGCGTAGCCGAGGCCGGTGACGTTGACGCACCCGGCGACGAATTTCCGGTTGGTCCAGCGCAGCGCTTCGACGATCCCGAACCCAAGAATGATGATGATCGCGGTCGCGGTTGCCGCATAGGTCAACGTCGTCAGGGTGTGGGTCACGAGTGTGGGATCAAATCCCGACAGTAGTCCGCGCTGGATCACTTGGTGCGCCAGATATCCCGCGGGCAACAGGAAGCCGAGACCGACCGGCAGGAAACAGGCGAGGCCGGTCAGCCAGCCCGCCGGGCCCGTCAAAATAATACGGGCCGCCATGCGCGAATCCTGCACCGACATCGCGATATTGCGGCGTCGGCGCCCATAGCGCTCGAGCGCGACAAGAATAGCGACGATCAGCAACATGACGCAGGCCAGTTGCGCAGCGGCGGCCAGGCTTCCGCGAGTGAGCCAGGTCGTAAAGATCGACAGCGTCAGGGTCCGCACGCCGAGATATTCGCTGGCGCCGATGTCGTTTAGTGTCTCCAGCAGGACGAGCGCCAGTCCCACAGCGATGGCAGGCCGCGCCAGCGGCAGAATGATGTTGCGCGCCAGCCGCCACGGCCCGGCACCGAGCATGCGCGCTGCCTCGATATGAACGCTGCATTGCGTCTGGAACATCGCGCGGGCGGCAAGATAGACATAAGGGTAGAGAACGAACCCGATGACGAACACGGCGCCGCCAATCGAACGGACATCGGGAAACCAGTATTCCGCCGCCGACCGGAATCCGAAGACAGCGCGCACGGCGGATTGCGCCGGACCAAATGGATCGAGGAAGTCGGCATAGACGTAAGCGACGATGTAGGTGGGGATCGCCAGCGGCAGCGGTAGCAGCCAGGTCAGCACATCGCGGCCGGGAAACTGGTAGGTCGTGACCGCCCAGGCCGTCCCCACGCCAACAATGACCGTTAGGATCGCCACGCCGCCCAGCAACAGGGCCGTTTGCGTCAGCGCTACCGGAATGACATAGGCGGCAAGATGGCCCCAGATTTCGGCAGTGCTGCCGATGGCGATGACGATGAGGCTCGCTACCGGGATAAGCGAGAGCACGGCGCCGGTAATAGCAAAGCCATAGGCCACGAACAACGGCGCCCGGAGCTTTGGGCTCTCGCTATGATCGGTGACGCTCATGCCGGACAGCGCGCCGCGAGGCCCCGTCGGTTCATGGCGTCAGCCAATTGTTTGTTTGAGAGTTGCGGTCAAGGCGTGCTCAATTGTCGAAACCAACCTTGTCCACCAATTCAGACGCTTTCGCCTTGTTGTCGGCAATTGTCGACAGCGGGACCAAATCCGGCTTGAGTTTGCCGTAGCTGGCGATGGTCGGATTGATCGGGACGCCGCTGCGTATCGGATATTCATAGTTCATGTCGGCGTACATGTGTTGCGCCTTGTCACTCAACAGCCATTCGATCAGCTTGATCGCGTTGTCTTTGTCGGGCGCATGCTTGGCCAGAACGACACCTGAAATATTCACATGCGTGCCGCCGTCCGCGAATGTCGGCAGGATGACCTTGGTGGCGTTTGCCCACGCGGCCTTGGACGGGTCATTGTTCTTCATCAGCGCCCAGTAATAGGTGTTGCCGATCCCGATATCGCATTTGCCCGCGGCCACATCGCGCGCCTGTTCGCGATCCCCGCCGGACGGCTTGCGTCCCAGATTGGCCTTCACGCCCTTGAGCCATTGCTCGGTCTTGGCCTCGCCGTGATGAGCAAGATAGGCGGCGAACAGAGCGTTGTTGTAGATGTGTTGGCCGGACCGGATGCAGATCTTGCCTTTCCATTTCGGATCGGCGAGTTCCTCGTAGGTAATCTTGTCCTGTTTCACGCGATCCTTGGACGCATAGATAACGCGCGCGCGCGTTGAAATGCCATACCAGTGGCCTTCCGGATCGCGATATTGCGGCGGCACAAGCTTGTCGAGTTGGTCCGACTTGATGGGTTGTGTGACGCCGGCGCGGACCGCGTCTTCAAGTCGGCCAATATCGACGGTCAACAGGATATCCGCTGGGCTATTGACGCCTTCGGCTTTGATACGTTGCTCAAGGCCGCTGCTGGCGGAAATAACATTGACCTTGATGCCGGTATCCTTGGTGAAGGCTTTGAACAACGGTTGGATCAGCCTGCTTTCACGATAGGAATAGACATTCACCTCATCGGAGGCTGCCGACACACCGCCGGCTATGATTGTTGCAAGAGCCCCAGCGAGCAGCATCGGCGTGATGCGCTTCCTGCCACGGGTGGCGTTGATAGTCATAGCAGAGCCTCCTCCGTCCGCCCGATGGCAATTCATCGAGCGTGCGATGCATGAGATCAACCATTCAACCCACCGGCGATGACATTTCCCCGGCTGGCTTCATATGGTCACCATTCCGACCTGGAGCCAGCGCCGTCAACTCATATTTGTTCGATAATTCAAGATCTTAGAATGATTACAAACTGGAATGACTCGAAATGTCCGCTTGAGTCACTGATCCGCCCGAGGAATTAGATGATCTACGTAAGAATCCGTACGCCGTGTACTGCAACGCCGAGGCTCATGGGGCGTTGGAGGCGATTTCGGCAATCAGTTTCCGGATCAACGCGCGCCCGAAGGACTTGAAGTCCTCTGCCGCCATGACGAATGCACCCGGGCCGCCAATGACGTTGTCGCGGTAATAGTTCGTCAGCCCCCCGGGCGGGTTGGTGTGTTCGGGATTCCATGGGATCGGGCGGTCGCTGTGAATAACAAGGCCGTTGATGGTGACGTCCTTGTTGACCACCTCGTCGCGCGCCAGTTTGGGATCGCGGCCGGCATTGTTGGTGCCGTCACCGGACAGATCGATCGTACGGCGCAGCGCCGAGTAGGGCGCCTCGGTTAGCCGCTTGTAGCCGAATTCGATTGCACCGCTGATTGACGTGCGCCCGGAAAACGATCGCGGTGCCTCGATGACGTGATCGCCGAACCGCTTTGCGGCTTCCGGTCCATCGATCACCATCCAATCGACGACGGTCTTCTGTGCACCAAAGCCCGACCACTCGATAAAGGAGACGGCGATCCGCCGGTTTGGGCCGGATTGGATGCTTTGCAACACCACCGGATCAGCGATTGCCGCGGCATAGCCCTCACGCTGCAGCAGAAATTTCTCCTGGTCGACGCTGCGTGAGACGTCGGCCGCCAGCACCAGCAACAGATCGACGGCTTCAGCCGCCCGCGCGACCGGAACGGATGCCAGCAGCAGAACAATTGCCGCCAAAAGGATGCGTATCCCATGGTTCATGGGCTGAACCTTTCACGCCCGCGCATGCTTTCGTGGGTCTAGTGCGGGACTCTTTGCATCGCGCTCGATTTCAGCGCCTTACGCAAACCTGTCAGCGACCCGCGCGCCTGACCGGACATCCGGCAAGACGTGACGCCAAACACACGTCACCTCTAGCAAGAACTATTCCGCCAAAACGCGGGTGACCGGGAACACGACTTCGACCAACGTGCCGTCATTCGGAGCACTCTTGATATTGAAGCTTGCCCGGTTGGCTTCGGCAAGGGCCTTGGTGAGCGGAAGCCCGAGGCCGGTTCCGGACGACCCCCAGCGCGAGGAGGTCGCCAGCTGCCGGAACGGCTCCAGCGCTGTCTGGATCTCTGCCTCGTTCATGCCGACACCGGTATCGCGGACGCGCACCGCAACCTCGCCATCGTCGTTCAACGCCGTCGATACGATGACCTGGCCGCCCGCACCGGTGAATTTGATCGAGTTGGACAGCAGATTCAGCACGATCTGACGAACGGATCGCGCGTCGGCCACCACTTGCGGCAGCTTCGGCGCCAGCGAGGTCCGGATGATGATGCGTTCGCGATTGGCCTGCGGCTGCATGATCGCGACGCATTGCTGTGTCAGGTCATTGAGGTTGACGCTGGTGAAGGTGAGATCGAGCCGGCCGGCCTCGATCTTGGAAAGGTCCAAGCAGATCGTTAAGCAGCGAGACCAGATGTTCGCCCGACGTGTGGATGTCCTTGAGGTATTCGCGGTAGCGATCATTGCCGATCGACCCGAACCGCTCATCCATCATGACCTCGGAAAATCCAATGATGGCGTTCAGCGGCGTGCGGATCTCGTGGCTGATCTTGGCGAGGAAATCGGATTTTGCCGACGACGCTTTTTCGGCTTCGCGCTTGGCGGTGAGCAGTTCCTCTTCCGCTTTTTTCCACTGGGTGATGTCGCGAAACACCGCGCAGAATTTTTGCGTTTCGTCGGCAAGGCGGCCCATGGTCATGAACAGCGGGATCAGGCCGCCTTCCCGGACCCGGCCGATCACCTCGCGTCCGTCATTGAGCAGGCTGGCAACGCCGCTGCGATTGAGCCCGTCAAGATAGTCGAGCGCGGCAAGCCGGCTTTCCGGCGCGAACAGATCGATCAGCATGCGCCCGCTGAACTCGTGGCTCTCGTAGCCGAACAGCGCTTCGGCGCTGCGATTGGCCGAAGGATCCGGCCCTCGCCATCCATGACGACGACACCATCGGTCGCGGTATCGAGGATGGCGTGAAGTTCGCGCGCTTCGGCTTCCGCCGAGCGCATTGTCATGTCGGCGGGACTGGCCGTGCCGCTTGCCACCGGCGGGAGCAGGACAAGCAGGTTGGCGGGTTCGCCGTCCCAGGAAATCGACGAAAGCCGGCCTTCGGCGGGAACCGCGCCTGATTGCTCGGACGTGATTTTGAGACGTTGGCCGAGATCGTCGTTTGCCAGGCGCGGCTGGGGTTCGACGATCAGGCTGTCGATGCCGCCAGCCTCCGCCAGAGCGTCCAGCGTCTCGTAGCCGGTCGCGGTCAGAAAGGCTTGATTGGCATAGACGAGGTCGTTGTGGCGGTAGACCAGGATGCCAAAGGGCACGCGATCGAGAATCTGCCGTTGATGCCGGTCTTGTGGTGCCCGATCCAGGGCCGGCAACATTGGTAACGCTGGCTCGGCCGGTAAGGTGGTTACGTGCGCCTGAGGAACAATCGGCGGCCGCGGTTCACGCCATTGATCTTTGGCCGGTCGATCCACGCGGCGTGATGGTGGAGAAGGCGTTCGGGTCAGTGGTGTTCCCGGCTCCGGAGCGCGCGCGAAGTCGTCGATCTCAGTCGCGAAGTTGGCCGTCGAAACACCGCGTTCGTTCAAGCGCAAGGCCAATTGGCGCGCCAATTCGCGGAACGCGCGCCGCTCAAGCGCATTGAGTGCCGGTGTCCGCAATTGCTGGATTGAGGCGAGGGGCGCCGGCTCATCGGGCGCTGATGCAGCGCTGCGCGCTGAAGCATGGTCTGCCGGCGCAACAACGTCAGCAACGATTGTCTGTCCTGTCGCCGCCGTTTCGAACGAGGCCGGACCCGTCAGGCTGGTCTCGACCGGATCGCGCTCTTGAGAACGCTCTTGAATGCGTTTTTGAGCCAGCGCATTCAGTCGTTTCAGATCGCGGCAGACACCGAAACCCCGATAGCCCTGAAAGTCATGGTCGGGGCCGAAGACCGGAAGGCCAGAGAGTTCGACCTCCAGCCGTTCGCCGCTGCCGTTGATCGGCCACTGAACTTTGATTCCACTCCAGGTATCGCGGGAGGAAATGGCATCCGTGACCGTGCCGGCCGGATCGAGTTCGAGCGCAACGGCGACCGCTTGCCAGGGTCGTCCAATCGCCGCGATTGTTGCCGGACCGATCAATCGTAGGAACGTTTCTGAATCGACGAGGAAATGGCCATCGGCGTCGATCTGCCAGACGAAGCGCAGCGGATAACGGTAGCTCACAGCCGGCGCCGGTTCTTCGACGGACTTTGGAACTGATTCTCGGTTGCGGCCGAGATCAGGGCGGAATGGTGGGCGAGGATCGGCTCCGATCCCGGAGCCGATGCGCGGTTAGACCATGTCGCCAGGACAGAAGTCGTTTCGCCGCTACCGATGCGCTTGAGCGCAAGCGTTGCGTCGCCGATGGTGCCGCTGGCGTACCCGGCGGCAAAGGCTTCCTCGGTAAGCGCGCTGGCACCGTAGGCCTGGGAACTTGCCGCATTGTTGAGGACGGCGGCCGCTGCGGCGTTGGCGTGAAGCAGAGTGCCGTCGGCCGCGAAGATCGCCACCGGCAGGGTGCTCCCGGCCAGAAGTTGGCGCGCACGCTCCGCCAACGAAAGACGAGGGCCAACCTCCTCGGCCGCTACCACCAGGATGGCGTCGGTTTTGTCTTCGAGCGTGATCCGCGAGCAAAGGCAGGTCAGCGCACGTCCGATACCGATGGCGAATTCCCGCAGGCGCTCCAGCCGAGAGGGACCATTTGGCGTGAGGGTGGACGCGAAGCGGGCGATCTGCGCGCCTGGAATTGATCCGGTTTCCGGACGCCACCGGTGTCGGTAGGCATCACCGGATCGGTGATCGCAACGGCTGCGGGATTGGCCCACAGCACGCAGGACCCATCGCAGGCCCAAAGCCAGACAGGTTCGGCGCTGAGGGCGTGGCGTGCGACTTCCCCGTCGCCCAGACCCGCCAAGAAAGGCCCGCTTTCGTTCATTCGCGACCATGCAGGAGTCTCGGCGCGGACCAGCGGCCCGCCAACCTTAACGTTTGCTTAATAATGCGAGCGGTGTGCCTCGTCCATTGCACGCAGGCGCTCGCGCCGCGCTAACCAGGGACATGCTTAATCGGGCGATCGCTTGGCAAAAAATGGGCGGGCCCCGATCAGTCGGCAATTTCGGTCCTCGCTCCCCGTCTGCTGTTCGGCATGGCTACCAAATTACAACCAAGGTGGTAGAAACAACAGCGTGCCGTCATCGAAAATTCAATCGATAATTGTGGATATTGCCCGTTATCCAGGCAACCGCGCAAAAGGCTTCAAAATAAGAATTGTGCGGTGCAGTATTTATGTTGCAATGCGTCATGGGTGATGTTATGTCATTGCCATGGAAGAGTAGCGGCACCCGGGAGGAATTTCGAAGGGACCGTCTCGTTCCGCAATTCATATTTGGCTCGGACCAGCACGGGGCGGCGGGTCTGAACGATGCCGGGTTTATCGCCCCGTAGATCAGGATGATCCCCATGTCGGAAGAAAACACCATCGATTCCCCGAAAGCCAAATCGAAGCCCGCCATCGGTCCGGCTGCGATGTTCGATATTCCGAAATTCGAAATGCCGAAGTTCGATATTCCGAAGATGGAAGTTCCGGCTGCGTTCCGTGAATTCGCCGAGAAGGGCATTTCGCAGGCCAAGGACAACTACGAGAAGATGAAGGCGGTTGCCGAAGACGCAACCGACGTCATCGAGGACACCTATGCGACCGCCTCAAAGGGCGCGTCGGACTACGGCCTGAAGGTAATCGAGACCGCGCGCAGCAATGCAAACTCGTCATTCGATTTCGCCAGCGAGATGATGAGCGTGAAGTCTATTTCGGAATTTGTTGAACTCTCCACGGCGCATGCCCGCAAGCAGTTCGAGACCTTGACGGCACAGACCAAGGAGCTTTCGGCGCTGGCCCAGAAGGTCGCCACCGAAACCGCCGAGCCGATGAAGGCCAGCATGACCAACGCCTTCAAGAAGGTCGGTTGACGCGCCAGGCCCAGCACGACTGAACCGGCGGGTTATTTGCGTCGCTGAATTTTCGGAGCCCGGGCCGCGCGCCCGGGCTTTTTTTTGGACCTGCCACTTCGAGGTCCGGCGGCCGCCGGTTGGCGGAAAATGCGCCGGCGGCGCATCAGCGGCCGGCACTTGCCAAATGACCAGCTTGCACCTAGTTTCCGACCGCTTGCCGATCCCGCCAAGCTCGTGCAGCTGTAGCTCAGTTTGGTTAGAGCGCCTGACTGTGGATCAGGAGGTCGGTGGTTCAAGTCCACCCAGCTGTACCAAATAACCAATTGAAATAATTATGTTATTTTTCGGGCCGCGCGACGTGGCGTCGTGCCGGCCGGCGTGCGACACTTCATCATTCGGAGTGTGGTGATGAAGACTGAATCGGTATTGCCAGGTAGCGGCCATGAGGGCGCGACGGCGGATGCCCCACAGCCCTGGCCGTCCTTTACGACTGGCGATCGGCTGAGCCTCGGGGTCATTATTCCGTCGGTCAATACGCTGGTGGAATTGACATTCCCGGCCATGGTGCCGGATGGCGTCGCGCTGCATTTCACACGGCTGAGGCTGGTCGGCACCGCACCGGAGGAATTGTTGGCGATGGCCGAAGGCGCGGCGCAGGCCGCACGGCTCCTGGCCGATGCCGGCGTCGACCGAATCCTGTTCCACTGTACCGCGGCCACCACCTTCGATTTCGAAATGCCGCAGCGGATTCACAGCCAGATCAAATCCGCGACCGGCGTGCCGTCGACGGTAACCTCCGAATCCGTCGTTGCCGCGCTGCGAACACTCGGTGCGGCGCGGATCGTCATGCTGACCCCGTATCCCGCGCACATCAACGAACGCGAAGCCGCTTTCCTCCGGCACCACGGTGTCGATGTCGTCCATGAGCACGGGTTGAATATCACCGACGGTGTCGGTTTCGCGGCGGTCACGCCCGATGATTGGTATCAATTGGCATTGGACCATGCCCGGCCGGAGGCTGACGCCTATTTTCTCAGTTGCGCCCAGGCGCGATCCGCCGAGGTCATCGCCGCCATCGAAGAGCGCCTCGGCAAGCCGGTCATTACCAGCAACCAGGCCGCCATATGGCATGCGTTGCGCGAAAGCGGCGTCAACGATCCGGTTCCCGGTTTTGGCCGGTTGATGCGAAGCGAGGCCCACGCGGCCTAGTTCGGCAGCGTCGCGCAACTCAGCGGGTCGCCTCGTGAAACCGATGCCAAGGCGATCCGCATTGAAATTTGGTTAATTGTCTTCCGTTAGGATCGTCCGGGAGCTTCGATCGATATGTCGTTTTCCGGTACAGGCCATGAGTGATCGCCGCCGATCCAACCGCAAGAAGACGTTTCTCCAAGGCCGCATTCTGTTCAATGGCGGCCGTAGCAGCGTCGACTGCGTCATCCGGGACATGTCGGAAATCGGTGCGCGGTTGAAGTTTTCCAGCGCGGTTCCGACACCGGAGCATTTCGAGCTGTATATCCCCAACCGGGATGAGCGGCACGAAGTCGATGTCCAATGGCGGCGGGACGACGAGGTCGGGGTCGCCTTTGAGCGCCGCAAGGTCGCGGTCCCGGAAACGCATGGCGATGAGACCGCCCATCAAAGCAACGACAGCGATCTCGAGGAGCGATTGCGCCGGCTGGAAAAAGAGGTCGCCTCGCTCCGCCGCATCATCGTCGAAATGAAGGCTGACTCCGCGCAACGCCGCCAGTTGGCGTGAAAGCCCCGCGCAATTCCTTTTACAAGCGCCTACTGTTTATGAAACGCAAGTGCCCGGCAATCGTCGGCAGGTAGTCCTTGCGGTCGCCTCTATGTTTGCCTGTACATCGTGCGATATTGTGACCAAGCGTGTGACGTCAGTCATGCCGCACCTGCGGCAAGTGGCTCAGGCCCGCAATGGCGATATCAATCCGGGAAGGAACCGCCGATGACCAAGCTCGAATTCCTGCTTGAGGAACTCGTCACCGCCAATCGCATCCTCGCGCGCGAGGGCGTCGTCGATTCATTCGGCCACGTCAGCGTGCGCCATCCCGACAACCCGCAGCGCTTTCTGCTCTCGCGCGCCCGCGCCCCGGATTGCATCGAAAGGGATGACATCATCGAGTTCAACCTGGAGGGCGAACCGATCGATGCCGGACAGCGCAAGCCCTATCTGGAACGCTTTATCCATGGCGGCCTCTACGAGGCGCGGCCGGATGTTCATGCGGTGGTGCACAACCACAGCCCGAGCACGATTCCTTTCGGCGTCACCGACTGCCCGATGCAGGCCGCTGCTGCATCTGTGCGCATCCATCGGCCACGAGGTGAAGATCTGGGATACCCAGGATCATTTCGGCGACACCGGCCTGCTGGTCGAGAACGTCGAGATGGGCCGCGACCTCGCCCGGTTTCTCGGCCAGCAGCGCACGGCCTTGATGCGTGGGCATGGCGCGGTCGTGGTGGCGCCGAACATCCGCCACGTCGTATTCACGTCGGTCTATCTCGAGGTCAACGCCAAGCTGCAGATGCAGGCCATGGCCATGGGCGACATCAAATTCCTGACGCCGGTCGAAGTCGATACCATCATCGCGCGGGTCAATCCCTACACGCTCAATCGCGCCTGGGAGAATTGGTGCCGGCGGGCCGATCGCCCGGTACAGCCTTGGGAGGGGTGATGGTCGCTACCGAAGCGCCGATGCCGCGCGGGATTATTTTGGCGGCCCGGTCGGGCGAAGACGTTGATTTGCCGGCCAATCGCGTGTGCAATGATACCAAGGGACCGGCGGGAATACGCGGTGCGCGCATGCGCACCTGCGGCGGCCGGGCAAACGCGCCAACAGTCGTCGGCGCTGATAAGAAACGGGGAGGGGACGGCAGTATGGATTCTGCCACAGGAACAATAAAGCCGGGCGCTGCGATCCCTGAGGGGAGCGATGCGGCCGTTCTGATCGTCGACAATGTCGTCAAGCGGTTTGAAACGCCTGACGGTGTGCTGACTGCTGTCGATCGTGTTTCCTTCGACGTCACGCCGGGCGAATTTCTGGCGGTCATCGGACCGTCGGGCTGCGGCAAGTCGACCCTGTTCAACATCATCGGCGGATTGCTCTGACGGCGACGAGGGCTCGGTGACGGTCGCTGGCGAGCGGATACGCGGGCCGCACGCCTCGATCGGGATGGTGTTCCAGGAGGAATCGACATTTCCCTGGCGCAACGTCGTCGACAATGTTGCGTTCCCCTGGAGATCGAAGGCGTGCCCAAGGCCGAGCGGCTACGAGCGCGCCCGGCATTTCGTTTCGCTGGTTGGGCTCGACGGCTTCGAGCGCCGCTATCCGGCGGAACTCTCCGGCGGCATGCGCCAGCGGGTGTCGATGGCGCGCACGCTGGCGCCCGAGCCGAAGATCATGCTGATGGACGAGCCGTTTGCCTCGCTCGATGAGCAGACGCGGCTGCTGCTTGGGCGACAAGGTGCTGCAGATCCAGCAGGAGCTGAAGCAGACGACACTGCTGATCACTCACAACATCACCGAGGCGGTGCAATTGTCCGACCGCATCCTGGTGATGACCTACCGTCCCGGCCAGTTGAAGCGCATGGTCGAGATCAAACTGCCGCGCCCGCGCACGTCCGAGATCGTTGTCGAGCGATGCCTTCGGGCACTACGTCGCGCAGATCTGGAACGATCTGCGCGAGGAGGCGAGCCGCGGCATGCAGGACGACGAGGCGCAGAAGCGGCCGGGGCGCCACCGATGAGCACGCTATCGCACTCTCCAGGAAAAAGTCGCGTTTCGCGCCGGCTCTGGCTCGGTATCGGCGGTGATTTTGTTTCATTGTTCCTGCAATTTGCTGGTGCATGCCGGCTGGTCAATCGATTCGCGGTCGCCGCCGCCGTCGGAAATCATCGCGGCCTTTCCGCGGGTGGTCGTCGAGGAGCACGGGTCTGGGCGCGCTTTCTGATACCGCGGTCGAGGCGGTCTGCCGCCAGCATTCTGGTGGCGCTGTTTGGCGTCGGGGGCGGCGTGCTGCTCTACGATTCCCGCCTGTTGCGCCTTGCGACCGAGACCTGGGTCGCGGCGATCGCGGCTGCGCCGCTGGTGTTGCTGTATCCGCTCTATCCTGGTGATCTTCGGCCGCAACTGCGTGACCATCATCATGATGGGGTTTTCGTCCGGGCTGGCGCCGATGATCCTGAAGACGCTGGAGGGACTGCTCGGCAACCCGCACGGTGCTGATCAATGTCGGACGAAGTTTCAATCTGACGCCGTCGCAGCAGTTCTGGAAGATCCTGTTTCCGGCGGCGATGCCGACGATCTTCGTCGGCCTGCGGCTCGGGTCTGATCTTCGCGCTGATCAACATTGTCGGCGTGGAGTTTCTGATCAATTTCGGCGGGCTCGGCTACCTCATCAACGAACTTGCGGACCGCTACGATCTGGCCGGGAACTTATGCGGCGATCTGCTTCGTCGATCCTGGTCAGCGTGTGCGTGTTCGTGCTCGACGAAAAGGCGGAGCAATGGCTGAGACCGGTCGATTGACGCTGCCGGTCCGGCAGGGCCCGCTAAGCCGCTGTCGACGGTCACGCGGCTGCGCATCGCATCATCGTCGGCGTCGCTGGTGCGTTCTGGGAAGCCTGTCGGCGTCCAGGTCTGCTCTATCGCGACGTCGTGCCGTCGCTTGTCGGTCGATCGGCGGCGTCGCTGATCGTGACGCTGTGCCGATCCGTCGTTTTATTGTAACCTCTATACGACCCTTTATGAGATCATCATTGCCCTGGCGGTCGGCGGCGGTTGGCGGACTTGCGGTCGGCGTTGTCCTTGGCGGCAGCCGCTTGCTGTCGAAAGCCTACGAGCCGCTGCTTTATTATCTCGGTCCGACGCCCAAGATCATTTTCTTCCCGGTTCATGATCATGTGGTTCGGGGTCGGCCCCGGCTCGAAGATGGCGATGGGCGTCGCTGTCGTGCTTCTTCCCGATTGCGATGAGTACGGCGGCTGGCATGCGCGAGATCGACAAGGTGCTGATCCGGGTCGGCCGCAGCTTTCGCCTGAACACCTGGCAGATGGTGACCAAGATCTATCTACCGGCGATGCGCGATCCGATGATCAATGGGGTGCGTCTTGGGCTTGGCGTCGCAATGATCGGCACGCTGCTGGCGGAGACCAAACTCTCCAACCGCGGCATCGGCTATGAGATCATCCAGGCCTATAACGTTTTCAACATGCCGCAGATGTATGCGCTGCTGATCATCCTGTTCGTCATTGCGATCGGCGCTAACGCGATCATTGGCCGCCTGGGCGGCCTGGAGGCCAATCGACGAACCTGAGATTGATTTCGTCGCAAGCGAGACGCCTCCGCGCTATACCTTCGCTTGCCCGCGAACCTCCGGTGGAAACAGATCTTCCGGTGTCATGCATTTCGCGGTGACACCTTGCTCGTAGGCATAACGGCAGAAGGCATCGAGCGTCGTGCGGTTCAGCGTCGACACCGTAGGGATAGGGATCGGAGCCGCAGGCGGCGCGAATTTCGGCAGTGAAGGCCGCACCCCACGGCAGCGGAATCCGCGCGCAGGTGAAATCGGCAAGCCGCGCCAGGCAGCGCTGCTTGGCCTCGTCGAACGCCTTGTAGAGATTCATCGCGATCCAAGGATACTGGTCGAACACCGCTCGTCGGATCGTCATGACATGCATGATGGGAAAGACGCCGGTCTTTTCGAACAGCCGCTTTTCCTCCGCGCGCGGATCACTGAACAGGCGGACGACGGGGCCGTCCCTGCCGGCAAACACCTTTGGGGCCCGGGCGGTGATCGCCGCATCGATCTCGCCGCTCTCCAGCATGGCATTGAGGCTGGTGTCCGGCCGCGCCGCGTAGCGGATGCCCGCAGGCAAATTCAGTTCAACCTTTTCCTCACGTCCCGGCTGATCGACGCCGGCCTGCAGCCATCGGATCTTGGTCAGGTCGACGCCGTACTGGTCGGCCAGAAATCCGCGAACATAGATCCCGGCGGTCTGCGCCCATTCCGGAATCCCGACCGTGCGGCCTTCGAGGTCCTTCGGGCAGCGGATGCCGCTTTCGGCGCGAACATAGATCGCCGAGTGGCGGTGGACCCGGGACGGAAACACCGGGATCGCCACCATCGGTGCCGCTCCCTGCGCGGTCAGTGAGACGTATTTCGCGAACGAGAGTTCGGAGACGTCCCATTCCAGGTTCTTCAGAAAGCGAAATGTGATCTCCTCGATCGAGGGAAACACCAGCGGTGTCAGCGCAATCCCATCGGGCCGCACGATCCCATGGGCGAGATCGCGGACATGTTCATAGTCCACAACCGCGAGTGTCAACTGAAGCAGGGCATTCCCGCCCTGCTGGATAAATTCCGGCCGGCGCGCCGCGGGGCCAAATGCCATGGAACTGCTGGATGGCTGGGAAAAGGACATGATGGTCACTCTGTCGGCTGGGATTTATGACGGTCGTCTGCGTGCCTGATAGCAGGAACGACGGAAAATCAATACGGTGTGGATTAGAGCATTTCCAGGCGAAGTGGAAACCGGTTCGCCCTCCGGAAATGCGATGAAATTAAGAGATAGAGCGCTTTCATGAATTACCTGAACTGAAAGCGCGCTGGCGCGGCTGAATGTGAACCATCGGCCATTCAGTCCCTCAGGGGTGCGCTGCGTGCTCCTGCAGCCTGACGGTCAAATTTGTCCTCAGCATCAAGCGGCAAAGAAAAACCGGGTCCGTGAGGACCCGGTATCAGTTTGTCGGCACAGCCGACAATCACCTTCCAGAGGGGAACAGCTGTCAGCAGACCGGCTACGATCTGGGAGGATGGTGCATCCGGAACGTCGACAGCATTTGTTAAGTATGCGGAGGATTCGACTGTTCTCAATACGTTAGCTCGCATGTCAGCCATGCGATGGCATCAGCGCTTGCTGATTCAACAGCCGATGGCTTTCATACAGGGTCGGCAGGTGAATGGCATGGCCGCCTGGCCGGCGACAATGCGCCGGCTCGGCTTTCAGTGGCTCCAGCGCTGCGCTTTCGATACCAGGAAGTCGCGGAAGACCTGTACACGGGCAACCGACTTCAATTCCTCGGGGTAGACGAAATAGGCATCGAGCGCGATGGTGTCGGACTCACCGAACAACTGCACCAGACCGCCATTTTCCTCGACCAGGTAATCCGGCAGCGAAGCAATGCCGATGCCACGCTGGCAGGCCCGCATCACGCCTAGAACGCTGTTGATCATCAGCACGGGCACACGTGGGCCCTTGCCATTGCGCGACGCTTCGGTCAGCCATTTTCTATTCTCTAAATAGTGTGGAACCGTGCCGCCGAGCAGAACGATCCGGTGACTGTCGAGGTCGTCCAGGGTACGCGGCGTTCCAAAACGCTTGAGATATTCCGGCGATGCATAGGCGTGGAATCGCACGGAAAACAATTTGCGCTGGATCAGGTCGGGCTGGGTCGGCTGGCGCAAACAAATCGCGACGTCTGCCGCTCGCATCGCAAGATCAAGCTCCTCGTCGGTGGTGATCAGTGTGACGCGAATGTCGGGATAGAGGTCGAGAAACTCGCCAAGCCGCGGCGTTAGCCAGTGCAAGCCGATTCCCGGGGTGGTCGTAACTTTCAATTCGCCGTTCGGGCGCTCGCGGCTATCAGTGAGCTTGGCACGGGCGGCCTCAAGTTTGATGAAGACATCGTGCGCCGTGCGATACAGCAGTTCCCCTTGCTCGGTGAGAATGAGCCCGCGGGCATGACGGTGGAACAACGCGACGCTGAGCTCCTGTTCGAGCGCGCTAACCTGGCGTGACACCGCCGATTGCGACAGGCCCAGCTGTTCGCCGGCATGGGTAAAGCTGCCGGCTTCGGCAGCGGCGTGAAAAACCTTAAGCTTGTCCCAATCCATTATTTCCCCGGAGGATTAAAATCATTGCGCGGCAAATGCCGCCGATGCGATGCTTTGGTATCGCGCTGCTATTCCGCTGCGGCCTGATGTTCGGCATTTTCGGCGAGGAAGCGCTCGGCTTCGAGCGCGGCCATGCAACCCTGACCGGCCGCGGTGACGGCCTGGCGATAGATGTCATCGGTCACATCGCCCGCCGCGAACAGGCCTGGCACCGAAGTCGCTGTTGAATGCGGTGCCGTCCGCACGTAGCCGGACGGCTTCATCTCGACCTGTCCGGCCACCAGTTCGGTTGCCGGCGAATGGCCGATGGCGACGAAGAGTCCATCGATCTGGTGCTCACTGGCCTTGCCGGTCTTGATGTTTTTCAGCCGCGCATGGGTCACCTTGAGCGGGTTCTCGCTGCCTTTCACCTCCTCGACGACGGTATCCCAGATGACCTTGATCTTCGGATTCTTGAACAGCCGGTCCTGCAGGATTTTTTCCGCCCGGAACAGAATCCCGGCGATGGACAACAGTGACTTGGCTGGCAAAATTTGTCAGAAACAGCGCCTCCTCGACCGCGGTATTGCCGCCGCCTATCACCAGAACGTTCTTGTTGCGGTAAAAGAAGCCGTCACAGGTGGCGCAGGCCGACACGCCGTAACCCTTGAATTTTTGCTCGGACGGCAGTTCGAGCCAGCGCGCCTGCGCGCCGGTCGCAAGGATGACGGTTTCGGCGTTGTAGACGTCGCCGGTATCGCATTCCAGCCGAAACGGGCGCCGCGAAAGGTCGATCTTATTGACGTGGTCGCTGACCAGTTTCGTTCCGACGTGTTCGGCCTGGGCCTGCATCTGTTCCATCAGCCAGGGGCCCTGGATGACGTCGGCAAAGCCCGGGTAATTTTCCACGTCGGTGGTGATGGTGAGCTGGCCGCCCGGCTGGATGCCCTGAATCAGGATCGGATCGAGCATCGCGCGCGCGGCATAGATGGCGGCTGTATATCCGGCCGGTCCCGAACCGACAATGACGAGTTTGGCATGGACGGTCGTACCCATCATTGGTTCCTTTTGCGAGGTCGTGGAAGGTTCCGCACCGTGCCTGGCCAAGTCCGGCAGCCGGCGGCGCGCTGCCTCAATTTAGGGCTTCGGCCGAGCTATGCAAGATATGCAACCCAGCGCGTGCGTTATTGTTGATATTCCGGACGCTGTTTTTGGCCGCCGGAGCACCACGCGCAATATTGTTTCGCAACTCCGCCGTCCGCGCTATGAGAATGAAGGCCTAAACGCCGTTCACCGACCGAGCCGGGGGAGCCGTGCGCAGCCGTCTTGATGCCATCGACCGCATGATCCTGAAAGAGCTTCAGGACGATGGACGCGTGACCAATGTGGAACTCGCCCGCAGGGTCGGGATTTCCGCCCCGCCGTGCTTGCGCCGGGTCCGGGCACTGGAAGAGGCCGGCTACATCAAAGGCTATCGGGCGCTGCTCGACGAAAAGATGCTCGGCTTCGAGGTCACGGTTTTTGCCATGGTGCATCTGTCCAGCCAGGCCGAGGCCGATCTGACCGCATTTGAAGCGTTCGTGGGCAATGAGCCTTTGGTGCGCGAGTGTTGGATGTTGTCCGGTGAGATTGACTTCCTGCTCAAATGCGTCGCCCCGGACCTGAAGACGTTCCAGGCCTTTGTCGAGCGGCTGACGGCGGCGCCGCAGGTCCGCAACGTCAAGACCTCCCTGACCCTGCGGACGTCCAAGGATGCGCCGCTGGTGCCGCTGGAGTTCGGAGCCAAGGCCTGAAAGGGCTTGGCGCCACCCGCCGGGCAGGGTCATCAGGTGATCTGCCGGCCGCCATCCGAGTAGGTGATCCGGACCGTCATGGATCCCTCGTTCAGCAGCCAGGGCCGCACCGTGAATGAGCGCGCGCCGCTCTTGTGCATCGGATCGGTGGCGGCAATTTCCTTGGCTTCCGCCAGCGAGCCGGCGCGAATGATCACCATACCTTCGCCTTCCCAGGCCTGTTCATCCTCGGTCCAGAACGGTCCGGCGCCGAACATGATGCCGCGCTGCTCGAGATCGACCTGAAAGGCGAGGTGGTCCTCGATCAACGCCATGACCGGCTCAAGCCCGTTGGTTGGCGTGGTGAACACGACATAGAGCTGTTTGCGCAGCATGCCCTCGCAGGCATTGATGATGTCCTTGGCTGGAATCGACGTCATGCTCATGTCAAATTTTCTCCCTCCGCGTCCGGGCCTGCTGATTGTTTGAAGATGTTAGCCCATTTCCAGGCGCGCCTAGGTCTGTGCGCCCGGCCGGGCACGAAATCAGGCATGACGCCCGGCTTTTAGGATCAATCTAAAAGTCCATGCACCTGTCTATTTCAACGCCGCTTTTGTGGCTGCTGGCGTGTCGTGGGTGTAGGCGGGCACCTCCACCACGCGATGGCCGCCGAACAGCATGCCAGCCAAAATCAGGATGCCCAGCGCCTGGTAGAACGTCACCTGCTTCCAGCCGAAGACGTCCGGCACGATCGCATTCCAGATCCACATGAAAATGACCGTCATGACCGCAATCAGGATCACGACAACGATCAAACCAAGTACGACGGCCAAAATGGCTTCACCCATATCGCCCTCCCGGACATTGCAATAAAAATCATCCCGAGCCAGCTGGCGACTCGGAGCTTCAAATCAAAATATTATCAGGAATCGGCTTCCGGCCTTACCGCCACTCGACCTTGACGACTTCGAACGCCTTGGCGCCGCCCGGCGTCACGACTTCGACCGAGGCGCCCTTGGCCTTGCCGACCAGCGCGCGCGCCAGGGGTGAACCGATGGAAATCTTGCCGGCCTTGGCGTCGGCTTCGGGCTCGCCGACGATCTGCCAGACCTGCTTCTTCTCGGTATCCTCGTCGATCAAAGTGACGGTCGCGCCAAATTTGATGGTGTCGCCGGAAAGTTTCGAAACATCAATCACCTCAGCGCGCGCGAGCTTGTCTTCCAACTCGGCGATACGGCCCTCATTGTGCGATTGCGCTTCTTTGGCAGCGTGATATTCGGCGTTTTCCGAAAGATCGCCATGCGTCCGCGCGTCAGTGATCTGCTGGATAATACGCGGCCGTTCGACCTGCTGGCGATGCTTCAGCTCAGCTTCAAGCACCTGGTAGCCCGCGCCGGTCATCGGGATCTTGTCCATCACTCTTACGTCCTCCGACTCCGTGGTCGGTTCCGGCGCTCATTCACCTGCTGTGACGCGCCGTTCCCTTACCAATCAATTTTATCGTAGCGCGATACCAACGGCACGAACATCCATCTAGACCGCTCCACGATCGGCAGAGACAAAAAATCCGATCGCGGGCCGGATATTCTCCGGCACGGCGACCGCAAAAACACTCTGCCGAACGCTACCACCGCCTCAGGATCGGCCCGAACCGTTCAGACCTTTCCAGCAAAGTAAGTCTGCAGCGCGCGTACTTCGAGATCCCCCGCCAGATAGGCTTTGATTCCCTGCGCCGCAGCGACGGCACCGGAAAGAGTGGTGTAGTATGGGACTTTATGCAAGAGGGCCGCGCGCCGGAGAGACCGGCTGTCCGCAAGCGCGGTCGCTCCCTCGGTGGTATTGAAAACGAGTTGGACCTGGCCATTGGTAATGGCATCGACGATATGGGGCCGGCCTTCCAGGACTTTGTTGATTTTTGTGGCCGCGAGGCCGTGCTCGACAAAATAGCGCTGGGTTCCCGAAGTGGCGATAATCTGAAATCCGAGTTCCGCGAGCGTGTGCACGGTTTCCAGTATACGCGGTTTGTCGTCGTCGCGAACGGAAATGAAAACCGTCCCACCGCGTGGCAATCGCGAGCCGCCGCCGATCTGGCTCTTGGCGAAGGCAACCGAGTAGGAGCGGTCGAGGCCGATGACCTCGCCGGTCGATTTCATTTCCGGACCGAGCACCGTGTCGACGCCCGGAAAGCGCGCGAACGGGAACACGGCTTCCTTGACGCCGACATGGTCGATCTTCGGGGGCTTCAGGCCGAAGCTCTTGAGCGGCTCACCGGCCATGATCCGCGCCGCGATCTTGGCGACCGGAATGCCGATCACCTTGGCCACAAACGGCACAGTCCGCGAGGCGCGCGGATTGACTTCCAGAACGTAGATATCGCCATTCTTGATGGCGTACTGCACGTTCATCAAACCGCCGACCTTGAGTGCAAGCGCGAGCGCGCGCGTCTGCCGTTCCAGTTCCGCGATGGTCTTGTCGTCGAGCGAGTGCGGCGGCAGTGCGCAGGCGGAATCGCCTGAATGAATTCCCGCCTCTTCGATATGTTCCATGATGCCGGCGATAAAAGTGTCGGTGCCGTCGGCCAGGCAATCGACGTCGACCTCGATCGCGTCCGACAGATAGCGGTCGAACAACAACGGGTTCTTGCCGAGCACCGTATTGATTTGGCCGGTCTTGTCGTTCGGATAGCGCGCTTTGACGTCCTGCGGCACCAGTTCGGGCAAAGTGCCGAGCAGATAATCGCCGAATTGCGTATCTTCGCGGATGATCTGCATCGCCCGGCCGCCCAGCACATAGGACGGCCGTACCACCAGCGGCAGGCCGAGGTCGGCCGCAACCAGACGCGCCTGCTCCACCGAATAGGCAATGCCGTTTTTCGGCTGTTTCAGCGACAGCTTGTCGAGCAGCCGTTTGAACTGATCGCGGTCTTCGGCAAGGTCGATCGCATCCGGTGAAGTGCCGAGGATCGGAACGTCGGCGCTTTCCAGCGCCCGGGCGAGCTTGAGCGGTGTCTGGCCGCCGAACTGCACGATGACACCGTGCAGCGTGCCGACGCTGCGTTCCGTGTCGATGATCTCCAGGACGTCTTCGACAGTCAACGGTTCGAAATAGAGCCGGTCGGAAGTGTCGTAGTCGGTCGACACCGTTTCCGGATTGCAGTTGACCATGATGGTCTCGAAGCCGGCATCCTTCAGCGCATAACAGGCATGGCAGCAGCAATAGTCGAATTCGATGCCCTGGCCGATGCGGTTCGGTCCGCCACCCAGAATGATCACCTTGTTGGCGCCGGACGGCGCGGCTTCATTGGCGGGCACGCCGGCAAACGGCGTCTCGTAGGTCGAATACATATAGGCCGTCGGCGACGCAAATTCGGCCGCGCAGGTATCGATGCGTTTGAACACCGGCCGCACGTCGAGCGCGCGGCGCGCCTGTGTCACCTCGGCTTCTTCCTTTCTGGTGAGAACCGCCAGCCGGGCGTCGGAAAATCCCATGGCCTTGATCCGGCGCATGGTGCGCGCCGTTGTCGGCAGGCTCTTGGTGCGAATTTCGCTCTCGGTGTCGACGATGGCGCGGATTTCCGCCAGGAACCACGGGTCGATCTTGCAGCAGGCGTGAATGCTCTCGTCGGAGAATCCGAGCCGCATGGCCTGCGCGACTTTCAGCAGACGGTCGGGCGTCGGCGTGCCGAGCGCGGCCCGGATGGCGTTGGTATCGTCGTCGTGGCCCAGGCCCTCGATTTCGATTTCGTCCAATCCGGTGAGGCCGGTCTCCAGCGACCGCAGGGCTTTTTGCAGGCTTTCCTGGAATGTGCGGCCGATCGCCATCGCTTCGCCGACCGACTTCATCGACGTCGTCAGGACCGGATCGGCGCCGGGGAATTTCTCAAACGCAAAGCGCGGTATCTTGGTGACGACGTAGTCGATCGTCGGTTCGAACGACGCTGGCGTCGCGCCGCCGGTAATGTCGTTGGCGATCTCGTCCAGCGAGTATCCGACCGCAAGCTTGGCCGCGACCTTGGCGATCGGAAACCCCGTCGCCTTTGAGGCGAGCGCCGAGGAGCGCGACACCCGCGGATTCATTTCGATGACGATCAGCCGCCCGTCCGCCGGATTGACAGCGAACTGGACGTTCGAACCGCCGGTCTCCACCCCGATCTCGCGCAGCACCGCGATCGAGGCGTCGCGCATGACCTGATATTCCTTGTCGGTCAAGGTCAGCGCCGGCGCGATGGTGATCGAATCGCCGGTATGGACGCCCATCGGATCGATGTTTTCGATCGAGCAGATAATGATGCAATTGTCGTGCTTGTCGCGCACGACCTCCATCTCGTATTCCTTCCAGCCCAGCACCGACTCTTCGATCAGCACTTCGCTGGTGGGTGAGGCGTCGATGCCGCGCTTCACGATATCGATGAATTCGTTCTCGTTATAGGCGATGCCGCCGCCGGTCCCGCCGAGCGTGAAGGACGGCCGGATGATCGCCGGCAGCCCGATATCCTCCAGCGCTTCCAGGCCTTGCGCCAGGGTCTTGATCTGGTGCGAGCGTGGCGTCTCCAGCCCGATCTTGGTCATCGCTTCGCGGAAGCGCTCACGGTCTTCTGCCTTGTCGATGGCGTCGGCGGTGGCGCCGATCATCTCGACACCGTATTTTTCCAGCACGCCCATTTTGCGCAGCGACAGTGCGCAGTTGAGCGCGGTCTGCCCGCCCATGGTCGGCAACAGCGCGTCGGGCCGCTCTTTCTCGATGATCTTGGCGACGATTTCCGGCGTGATCGGCTCGACATAGGTCGCGTCGGCGACATCCGGGTCGGTCATGATGGTCGCCGGGTTGGAGTTGACCAGGACGATCCGATAGCCCTCGTCGCGCAGCGCCTTGCAGGCCTGCGTACCGGAATAGTCGAACTCGCAGGCCTGACCGATCACGATCGGCCCGGCACCGATGATCAGGATCGAATTGATGTCAGTGCGTTTGGGCATCGCTCCACAATCTGCACGGGGCCAGTCCGTGGCGCTACCGTTGGGCAGGCCCAGGATCCAGATGCATCGTTCGGTTTTGCGTCTGGATGCCGGGGCCGGTCTGTCGGCCGTCCCGGAAAGACCGAAGCTAGCGCGTAATCAGCAAAAGCGGCTACCGATTTTGCCTGCGATCATGCGCTAACGCGTTAATTTTGCGTATGATTTTGTCGGCGAACCGTTGCGGATTCGCCGTATCATACGGGTGGGCACACAAAAAAAGGGCGCGCCTGAAGCGCGTCCCGACCCGGCGCTGAAGGCCAAGTGCCCCGCGCGAGCGCTGTCTAGACCAGAAACGCCCGGTAGGGAAGGGGAGGCCCGATCGAATATGACGGCAATCTGGTGAAACTTTGCGGTTCCCGGCGCGTTTTAGGCGAACCAACCCGTCAATCGCTGGACTCCCATGTCATCTCAACGCCGCCTATTTGATTTCCCTACTTTTTTCACCGGCTTGGCACTCCTGGGGATTTACTATTTCGCCGCCGGATCACGGAGCGAACCGCCGCGCCGAAAGGGGGCGTTCAATGCCCCGAGCCAGGCGGATGAACCGTTGTCGTCGCAGGCGGCGCGCGCGGTTGAACCGGGACGTGGTCGCGCTGCCGAATCACCGGCCCAAATTCCTTGGCGCGGCTGGAAGGATATCTTTTGGCGGACCTACCGGGAGGTCGGCGATGACAGGCTGCTGGCGGTTGCCGCCGGGGCGGTCTTCTATCTGCTGCTGGCGATGTTTCCGGCGATCACCGCGCTGGTTTCGTCCTACGGTCTGTTCGCCGATTCATCGACCATTGCGGAGCACTTGTCGCTGGCTTCCGGGATCATGCCGGCGGGAGCGTTCGGCATTGTCCAGGAACAGGTGACCCGTCTGGTCAGCAACAGCAATGAAGGCCTCGGCTTCGGTTTCATCTTCGGGCTCGGACTGGCGGTTTGGAGCGCCAATGCCGGCATGAAGGCGATCATGGATGCGCTGAATGTTGTCTATGACGAAAGTGAAAAGCGCGGATTTTTTAAGCTCAATCTGGTGTCGCTCGCCATGACCACAGGGGCGATTGGCCTGTTGTTGGTGATGATCGCCATGATTGTCGTTTTCCCGCTCGTCATATCCGCGATCGGGGTGGACGAAATTTCCAAATGGCTAGGTGTCGAGCTGGGCACATCTCTCATTGTCAAATATGCGCGTTGGCCGACGCTGCTCCTGGTTGTCATACTTGCGCTGTCGGTGCTGTACCGCTTCGGTCCCAGCCGCGACGCCGCCAAATGGCGCTGGCTGACGATCGGCAGTGCGTTCGCTGCGATTTCCTGGCTCGCCGGTTCGGCGTTGCTGTCCTACTACCTCTCCAACTTCGCCAATTACGACGCGACCTATGGATCGCTCGGCGCCGCGATCGGCCTGATGATGTGGCTGTGGCTGACGGTCATTGTGGTTTTGGTGGGAGCCGAACTCAACGCCGAGATCGAGCATCAAACCGCCAAGGACACCACCGTTGGCGCGGACCGGCCGCTCGGCACGCGCGGAGCGATCATGGCCGATACGGTCGGCGCCGCAAAGGCGTGAGGCGAAGGATCGCCCTGACGAGCGTGGCGTTCAGCCGCTACGCGCCATGAAGGTCATGCGCGCCTGGTTGTGTCCGAGATTGCGCGGCGCGCGGGTCGCGACAAAGCCTGCGGCGTCGAGTTTGGCGATCATGGCGGCCTTCATCATAGAGCGTGAAACCGAGCGCGGCGCGCAGGCGCGGATAGTCGGAAAACACCGTGCGAACCAGCCCGCGCAACGCGGCGATCAGGAAACCGTTGGCGGCAGCAAACCGCAGGAGTGCGGTGACGTCCGTCAGTTGCGAGACGTTCGGTGGCACGACGTCGCCGACGATCAAGCAGGCCATCCTTGCTCAGCAGGCGGCGAAACAGCGCGAACAGCCGGTCGGCCTCGTCGGGCTTCAAGATATTGCGCGACGGAATGCATGACAATCAGATCGACAGAAGCATCCGGCAGAACGGCGACGTCGTCCGGCGAAACGACGGAGATCTTGTCATCGCCGGCAAAATGCGCCGCGAGCGTGGCGCGCAGATTGGGCGCGGCGTCGGCCAGTATCAGCCGGCGGCAATGCTCCGCGATCATGTTCGGCATGGAGCGCTTCGCCACAGCCATAGTCGAGCACGACGGCATCTTCAGACGGAACATATTTGGCGATGTCCTCGGCGATCACGTGGTAGTGCACATCGCGATGGCGGGCATTCACGTAGATCGGATGATCGGAGTCCCAGTAGGACACCCAGTCGGACATGGCGGGTTCCAGTCTCCCGTCGGGGGCAGGTCGGCCGTGGGCTCCGACCAACATTATTAGGTGACGCGCGCTTGTGGTCCCGCATCAGGTCGACAAAGCGCGTGAACAGATAATGGCTGTCGCGCGGGCCGGGCGAGGCCTCCGGGTGATATTGCACCGAGAACACCGGCCGGTCCTTGAGCGCGATACCGCAATTGGAGCCGTCAAACAGCGACACATGGGTTTCCGTCGCGTTGGCCGGCAGGGTCTGGCTGTCGACCGCGAAGCCGTGATTCATCGAGGTAATCTCGACCTTTCCGGTGGTGAGGTCCTTCACCGGATGATTGGCGCCATGATGGCCCTGATGCATCTTCATGGTCTTGGCGCCGACCGCGATCGCCAGCATCTGGTGGCCGAGGCAGATGCCGAAGGTCGGGACGCCCTTGTCGATGATCGCGCGAATGACCGGGACCGCATAGTCGCCGGTTGCCGCCGGGTCGCCCGGACCATTGGACAGGAACACGCCGTCCGGCCTCATCGCGATGATGTCATCGGCGCCGGTCTGCGCCGGGACCACGGTCACCTTGCAGCCAGCGCCCGCCAGCAGGCGCAGAATGTTGCGCTTGATGCCGTAATCGATGGCGACGACATGGAATTCCAGATTGTCCTGCCGGCCATAGCCCTTGCCCCATTCCCAAGGCGTCTCGTCCCAGCCGAAACGCTGGCCGGAGGTCACGGTCGGCACCAGATCCATGCCGACCAGGCCCGGCCATTCGCGGGCTTCGGTCTTGAGCGTTTCGAGGTCGAACCGGCCGTCCGGCGCATGGGCAATCACGGCATTGGGCATGCCGCTTTCGCGGATCAACGTTGTCAGCGCGCGCGTATCCAGCCCCGACAGGCCGATGATGCCACGGCTTTTCAGCCATTGGTCGAGGTGGCGGGTCGCGCGGTAATTCGACGGTTGGGTAATCGCGCTGTGTACGACCATCCCACGGGCGCCCAGCGTTGCCGCCAGATTGACCGTTTCGATGTCTTCGTCGTTGGTGCCGACGTTGCCGATGTGCGGGAAGGTGAATGTGATGATCTGCCCGGCATAGGACGGATCGGTCAAAATCTCCTCGTAGCCCGTCATCGCGGTATTGAAGCAGACCTCGCCGACGGCATGGCCGGTGGCGCCGAGGCCGACGCCCTCCAGCACCGTACCGTCAGCCAGCACCAGAAGCGCGGTCGGGGTGGGTTCCGACCAACCGGAATCGTTATCCATGGTGTTCATGAGCGCGCTACATAGCGCCGCACGGCCTCCGCGTCAAAACCCTGCCGTGCGATGGCTGATCGGCCCGGCCGGAGGCATGTCCGCGTCCGGGCTTGGCGCGGCGGCGTTCGGTCACCGTCAACTGCATCGCATGCCGGGATAGTTTAGTTGATATCTCAATTGACTTGGGGCCTCACCCGCCGCCTAATGAATTCAACGAGCCTGTCTCTCAGAAGACTGGGAACGAACGCGCGCAGATTGCCGTGACACGTTGCACTTGTTGATTGCAGGACACGCGCGATTGCAAGTCAAAAAAACAAGGCGGCACGCAGGGAGGATTGGGTGATCATCGAATGGCATACGCACGTCTATCCGCCGGAGGAAGCCGCGGCGGAAGCCGGGACGTGGGATGGCAAGAGCGGGCCGACCTGGGCCGGGCGTTGCCCGATGTCGGTCGAGAACGTGCTCGATGCCCATTACAAGGCCGGCATTGATATCAGTCTCGTCACCAACGCTGCTCATTATATGCGCGGCAAGTCCGAGCGGGATGAACTCACCGCCGTCAAGCGTTGGACCGACTACGCAGCGGAGATTCAGGACACCTACAAAGGCGTGCTCTACGCCTTTGCCACCATCCTGCCATGTGGCGGTCCGGATTATCTGAAGGAAGTCGAGCGCGCGATCGTCGACCTCGGCCTCAAGGGCGTCTTCATCCATTCCAGCCACAAAGGGCATTATCCCGACGACGACGAGGCGCGGCCGTTCTGGGAACTGGTGCAGGCGCTCAACGTGCCGGTGATGATCCACCCGCCGCATATCGGCTTCGGCGAGGAGCGGATGAAGGAATACCGGCTGGCCTCCAGTGTCGGCCGGCCATTCGACCTGTGCCTGTCGCTGTCGCGGCTGATCGTGCGCGGCATTCTGGAAGACTTCCCACGGCTGAAGATCGTCGGCTCGCATGGCGGCGGCGGCCTGTGCGAAGTGATCGGCCGCATGGACTATGCTTACGAACTCCAGGACGAGTGCTACTTCCTCGGGCCCTACGTGCCGATGAAGATCAAGCATGCGCCGAGCCACTATCTGAAAATGATGTACTTCGACACCGTGTGCTACCATCCGCCGGCCGCGCGCCTGGTACTCGACACCGTCGGTGCAGATCACGTGCTCTACGGCAGCGATGCGCCGCCGCTGACCTCGCTCAAGCCGCGAGCGATCAAGCTGGTCGAGGATCTGAATCTTCCCGCGCCGGACCGCGAGAAGGTATTCTGGCGCAATGCCGCCGGATTGTTGAAATTGCCACAAGAGGGGGCCGTCAGAGCCGCCTGAAAAGGGAGGAGTTTGCGATGAAAAGATGTGTGCCCATGGTTGCGTCACTTGCGGCGCTAGTCTGCCTTGCCGGCGTAGCCGCTGCCGCGGATGACTATCCGACCAAGCCGATCCGCATCATCACCGCCACCAGTGCGGGCGGCACCAGCGACCTCTATGCCCGCGCCCTAGGCGAGGAACTGCGCAAGGCATGGGGTCAGCCGGTGATCATCGAAAACAGACCGGGGGGGCACTTCACCATTGGCGCCCGAACCTGCGCGCAGGCGCCGAACGACGGCTACACGATCTGCATGTTGCCGGGGGAGGCGCTCGCCTACAACGAGTACCTCTACAAATCCATCCCCTACAATCCCGAAAAAGATTTCGCGGCGATCACCAATCCGTTCTTCAATACCCAGGTTCTGGTGGCAAACTCCTCGCTCGGTGCCAAGAAGCTGCCGGAACTGGCCGCGGTCTCGAAAGCCAAGCCGAAGACTTTGAGCTATGTTGCGCCATCGGTGCCGCTCGCCGTTTTCATCGAGAAATGGAAGAAGGAGACCGGCGCCGATCTCGTGCAGGTGCCTTTCAAGGGCGGCGGCGACGCGGTCAACGGTCTGCTCAGCGGCACGACGCCAGTGGCGTTCTTCGGCCTTGCCAACATGATCGCGCATATCCGCAGCGGCACGCTGAAGGCGATCGCGGTCGACGGGGATGCGCGCTCGCCGCTGCTGCCCGACGTGCCGACATTGCGCGAACTCGGCTACAAGGGCCCGTTGACCCAGGTGTATTTCGGCATTGTCGCGCCTGCCGGCACGCCCAAGCCGATCATCGAGAAACTCTCCAAGGAGATCAATCGCATCAACAAGATCCCGGAGTTTAGGCAAAAACGCTTGGTCGATCTCGCGCTAGAACCGGTCGCGGACACGCCTGAGCAATTCGCCAAGTTCCTGACGAAGGACCGGGCGGATTCCAAGGAGGTCGTCAAGGAATCCGGGCTTCCCAAACGCTAGAATGATATGTCGGCCGCTCCGGTGCCCGGCAGTCTCGCATTGCCGGGTATCGGGACCGGTCGCTATAAGAACTTATGAATTGGCTCTCGGTATTCGGCTTGATGGCCGTCTCGGCCATGTTGATCTTCTATGCTTTGGAGGATCATAGTCCTTGGTACATCCTGGCGTTTGCCGCTGCCTGTCTGTTCGGTTCGGCCTATGGCTTCCTGCAGGGGGCTTGGCCATTCGGACTGGTCGAGGCGGCCTGGGCCTTGATCGCGGTCTATCGATGGCGCAAACGAACGTCAGGCGTCCGGCGATCGATTTAAACCAGAGTGAGGTCAGCGTGCTGCGCGACGACATTAACAATGAATTGAAAACCGCGATGAAGGCCAAGGACGAGCGCCGGGTCTCGACGCTTCGAATGGTCAATGCCGCCGTGAAGAACGCGGATATCGAGGCGCGCGGGCAGGGCAAGGATGCGCTGGCCGACGATGCGGTCCTCGCGCTGTTGCAAAAGATGATCAAGCAGCGCCAGGAATCGATCGCGCTTTACGTCAAAGGCGGCCGCGAGGAACTGGCCGAACAGGAGCGCCAGGAAGTCGCGATCATTTCCGCGTATCTGCCAAAGCAGATGTCCGACGACGAGGTACAGGCCGCCATTGCCGCCGCGATCGCCGAAACCGGCGCGGCCTCGATGAAGGACATGGGCAAGGTGATCGGCGTCCTGCGCGGCAAATATGCCGGGCAGATGGATTTCGGCAAGGTGAGCGGATTGGTGAAGGCCCGCCTGGCCGGTTGATGTATTGGAGCGAGGTCCCCCGGCGTCGGCGGCGAGCCAACCTGGCGGTCCGAGCATGGCAATCCGAGTATGACAGTCAATGTGCGCAAGGCCGCGGCGAGTGATTCGGAAGCGTTGGCGGCCTTGAATGTCGAGGTGCAGGCCCTCCACGCTGTGGCCGTACCGTATTTCTTCAAGCCGCCGAATCCCGATACATTTCCGCCGAGTTTCTTTGCGGGCCTTATGGAAGGCCCGGACAACATCATTTTGATCGCGGAAACCGACGAGGAGGCGTTGGGTTACGCCTATTGCGAGGAACTCACGCGAACGGAAACGGCATGGTGCTTTGAATTCCGGATGCTCTATCTCCACCAGATCGGTGTCCGCGCCGGCGATCGTCGGCGCGGGATTGGCGCCGCCCTTGTGGCCGCCATGCGGGCGGAAGCGAAAAGCCGCAATATATCAGTGCTTGCGCTCGACACCTGGACGTTCAACAGCGACGCGCAGGCGTTCTTTCGCCGCGAGGGCTTTGAAGGCTATATGCAACGGATGTGGTGCCGCTAACGCGCCTGCGCTGCGCAATCCGAAACGACCTATACGCCGCAATTGGGCATGCTAAGATTGTGCAGCGGAGAAGCGCCCGCTGCAAATCACCAACAGGAAACGTCCATGTCAAAACGCGTTCTTCTGTCGTCCATCGCGGCGGCTTTTTTTATGCTGCCTGCCGTGGTTCCTGCCGTGGCGCAGGGCTACCCCACGAAGACAATCAGGGCCATCACCACCACCAGCGCCGGCGGCTTGAGCGACATTTTCATGCGCGTGCTCGGCGACGTCATCCGTGAACGCTGGGGCCAGGCGGTGGTGGTCGAGAACCGGCCGGGTGGCGCACAGAATGTCGGCGCGCGCGCCTGCACCGAGGCGCCACCTGACGGCTACACCATCTGCATCATCAACACCGAACCGGTGGCCTACAATCAGTTCCTGTTCAAGAAGATGCCGTTCAATCCGGAGACGGGACTGCAGCCGGTCACCAACCTGTTCTATCTGCTGCAGGTGCTGGTGGTGAATTCCGACCTCAAGGTGAAGAATGTCGATGAGTTGATCGCGCTGTCGAAGGTCAAGGCCGGGACCTTGAGCTACCTGACGGCCTCGCGCCCGCTCGCGCTCTATATGGAGAATCTGAAAAAGGAAAAGGGTGCCGATTGGGTCCGGGTGCCGTTCCGCGGCGGCGGCCAGGCGACCAGCGCGGTGCTCGGTGGATCGTCGCCGATCGCGCTGATCGGGCTCGGCAATGTTGCCACATACATCCAGGGCGGCCAGATGACCGGGCTCGTCATGCTCAACAACATCAAGTCGCCGCAGTTCCCCAACATCCCGACCATGAAGGAGAGCGGATACAGCGGCCCGCCGTCGACCACGTGGTACGGCCTGTTCATGCCGGCTGGGGCGCCGAAGCCGATTGTCGACAAATGGGCCAAGGAAGTGGCGAGCATTTTCCAGGACAAGGCCTTCGTCCAGAAGCACATCATCGATCGCGCGCTGGTTCCGGCGGTCAATACACCGGAGGAATTCGCCAAGCAGATCATCAAGGACCGGGCCCTGGCCAAGCGGGTTGTCGAGGAAGCCGGCCTCAAGCCGCAATGAGTTGACTTTGCAACGAGGCGACAGCCGCGGCGTGAGAGGTCGCGGCTGCTGTCACCGGATGCTTGCAACAAGCACAAACTGAAGAAAGCCCGGCGATGTCGGTCGAACTTTATCTGGCGTATTTGGCAGCCTGCATCGTGGTCGTCATCGTTCCCGGACCGACCGTAACGCTCGTCGTCGCCAACAGTCTGACCCACGGCACCCGCGCCGGTCTCGTTAATGTTGCCGGCACGCAAGCCGGCCTTGCGCTGATGATTGCCATCGTCGTGGTCGGGCTGGCCTCGATCATCGCCACCATGAGCTGGTGGTTCGACTGGGTACGGATGGCCGGCGCGGCCTATCTGATCTGGCTGGGTTGGAAGCTGATCCGTTCCAATGCGGCGTTCGGCGCCACGCGCGCATCCACGGTGCCGCGCGGCGGTTTTTTTCTGCAGGGCTTTCTGGTGATCCTGAGCAATCCGAAGGCGCTGTTGTTCTTCGGCGCCTTCATCCCGCAATTCGTGAATCCGTCTACTGACTACGTGTCGCAAGTGATCCTGTTGGGCGTAACCTTCATGGCGGTCGCGACCGTGTTCGACGGCGCCTATGCGGTCCTGGCGGGCCGGGCCCGGGCCTTCATGTCAGGCGACCGCGCACGCTTACTGGCGCGGCTCTCCGGCGGATTGTTGATCGGCGGCGGCATGTGGCTCGCACTGGCGCGGGTGCGATAAATTCAGGTTGCGGAAAGCGCCGCAAGTTTGAGAACCGTATTCCAGTTTCGGCCGGTCGCTCGCGTTTCGAGCGTATTCTCGATCAGTGTGTTGGTCAGCTTCGAGCGGCCGATGCCATCCGGATAGATCAAATAAGCGTGCCGTCCGGCAGGATGAAAAACTTCCCGCCCGGTGATTGCCGTTCGAAGTGCGGCGATTTTCTTCTCACCGGGCGCTGCCTTGAAGCAAGCGACAACGAGATGTCCCGGATCGTGCGCGGCCTCGGCGGGAAAGGGATTTTCGACCACGATCTCTCGCCACTCGGCCGCCCTACGAACGAAAAAATCGATGCGGCGGCCGAAGCGCTTTTCCGCCTCGGCCTCAAGCATCGCCTCCAGGTCGCCGGGCTTTTTGCCAATGCTCCTGAAAACGACGTTCCCGCTTTGCAGCAACGTCTGCACGTCTGACAGCCCAAGGTCCGTGACCAACGCCTTGAGTTCGGCCATTGCCACCATCGCGCGGCCGGCGACGTTGACCCCGCGAAGCAGCGCGATGCGTTTCGTCATGACGTAAGTCAGTTGCTCACCACCGGCAGCAGCAGACACGACGCATGCGCCGGGTCGTGATGGATCGTGTCCGACCCGATCTGCGTCGGATGATACGGGTGCGAAAAAACACCGTCGGTCATCGATGAATCGCCGTTGACGATCTCCAGCCGGATGCGGTGGCCCTTGCGGAACACATAGGAGATCGGCAGCACCTCGATGTCGAATTGATAGATCTCGCCGGGCGTGATCGGCTGCGGGTTGGTGTGGGTGTAGAACGGCCGATGAGGCGTCGAGCGCTCCTCGTCCTTCTCGCGATGCGAGGCCTTCAGCCAGCCCTTCGGCGACGATGGTCGAGCCCGGCTGCGTCGCCCTTGGCCCGCGCGGCGTCATCCTGCGGATGCTGCTCGGCGAGCTTGACGATGAACTGGGTGTCGATCTGGTCGGATGACGCGAACAGCTTCAGCACGATCGGGCCGGTGACTTCGAGGTCGGCTTCGAGCGGCGCGGTGGTGAAGGTCAGCACCCGCCGGATCGGGTCGGGCTTGCCGTCGACGTCGAAGGCGACCACGCCGTTGCGCCATTCCCAGTCGGGATAGCTGTAGCTGGTGCGCCTTCGCTGCGTCGGCGGCGCGCGGCGACAGGCCGCCGTCATTGAGCGAGGTCACGGCTCCCCGACGGCCTTTGCGCAGGTAGAACGGCACATATTGCGCGCGCGGCAGCGGCCATTCCGGTTCTTCGCGGAACTGCGCCGGTGTTGCGCACGAAGATGCGCACCGGCGCGCTCGTCCATCACGCCGTTGTCGACGCCTTTGAGGTGATGCTCGTAGAACGGCAGCATCTCCTTCTCGTGGAATTCGATCTGGTCGAACATGTGATGCGCCTGGTGCACGTTGCGCGCGCCGGTGACGACGAGCTTCTTCGGTCCGCCAGCTTGTTCGTAGCCGAGAATGTTGCCGCGCAGGTGCAGGCCCATCTTGCCCCAATGGCCGATCGACAGCACCGGCACCTTGATGTCGCCGAGGCGCTCGAACGGCGAGCGCTCCTTCCACCAATCGTCATTGGGCGTATGCTCGATGATGTCGCCGACAAGATCGGTCTGCATGCGCGGCCGGCCTTCGCCGCCGGCGGCGCGATGCTGATTGTTGGCGAGCAGCGAGATGTACCAGCCAGGACGATAGCTGCAGAAGATGCCGCCGTGATAGTTCGAGCAGCGATACTGATCGACCAGTCCGTCATAGGGAATGATGCAGGCGAGCCCCGGCGGGTTGTAGGTCGCCATCTGCCACTGCGCGATGGCGTAGTAGGACTGGCCGATGCCGCCGACCTTGCCGTTGCACCAGTCCTGCGTGGCGATCCAGGCGATCAGTTCGACGATAGTCCTGCTGCTCGGTCCGGTCCATGAAGCCGAACTCGCCTTCCGAGTGGCCGGAGCCGCGCACGTCGGCATGCACATAGGCGTAGCCCTTGCTCGACATACCATTCGATCGGCCCGGTCTCGCGCCACAGGAACAGCGGATAGGCCGGCACGTCGTCGAATTCATGCTGATAGGGAGACGCCGCGAACAGCGCCGGGTAGCGGCCCGGCCCGGCCGGACGGTAGATGCACAGCGAAATGCGCACCCCGTCGCGCATCATGACCTTGACGTCCTTTTCGACCTTCATGATGGCGTTCCCTCACTTTTTTCTGGAATCAGGTTTGGCAAGAAACCGTGAGCGGGAAAAGCGGTAACTTGGTGCGGGGCCATCATTTTCCGGACTGACGGCTATGCGTTATTTCCGGCCCCGATGCGGCCGCGCAGCCTGTGAATTGCCGGGACAACGGCCGCAACCTCGGCGACCCGGTCGCGTGGCCCTATATGACGTAGACTGAGCCCAACCCAGGCGAATCACCATGCGCTTTCCGCCTCAATTCCTCGACGAATTGCGTGCGCGGCTTCCGGTCTCGGAGGTTGTCGGCAAGCGCGTGAAGTTGAAGAAGGCCGGGCGCGAATGGAAGGGGCTTTCACCCTTCAATCAGGAGAAGACGCCGTCCTTCACCGTCAATGACCAGAAGGGATTCTTCCACGATTTTTCCTCCGGCAAGCATGGCGACATCTTCGCCTTCATCATGGAAAGCGAGGGGCTGCCGTTCCCGGAGGCGGTCGAGCGGCTGGCCGCCATGGCGGGCCTTCCCGATGCCCAAGGTCTCGCCCGAGGACTGCCGGACGGGAGGAGCAGCGCAAAACCCTGCACGACGTCGTCGAGTTGGCGACCAAGTTCTTCGAGGCAACCTTGGCTTCGCGTGCCGGCGCCAAGGGCCGCGGCTATCTCGCCGATCGCGGCATCGAACCGGCAACCCAGACTCAAGTTCCGCCTCGGCTATGCGCCGGCGGAACGCTTTGCCCTCAAGGAGCATCTCGGTGGGCAGGGCGTCTCGGTCGAGGACATGATCGCGGCCGGCCTGCTGATCTCCGGCGACGATATTCCGGTGCCCTTTGACCGGTTTCGCGACCGGGTCATGTTTCCGATCACCGACCTGCGCGGCCGGGTGATCGCCTTCGGCGGCCGGGCGCTCGAAAAGGACGTGCCCGCAAAATACCTCAACTCGCCGGAGACGCCGCTGTTTCACAAGGGCGCGACGCTTTACAACATCGCGGCCGCCCGCGCCGCCGCCCATCAAGGTGCGCCGGGTCATCGCCGTGGAGGGCTATATCGACGTCATCGCCATGGTGAGCGCCGGCTATGAGGCGACCGTCGCCCCGCTCGGCACCGCGCTGACACCCGAACAAATGGCGCTGTTGTGGAAAATGACCGACGAGCCGGTCCTGTGTTTCGACGGCGATTCGGCCGGCCGCCGCGCCGCCTATCGCGCGGTCGATACGGCGCTGCCGTTGCTCAAGCCCGGCAAGAGCTTGACGTTTGCCGCTTTGCCAGAGGGCGAGGACCCGGACGATCTGTTGCGCGCGGCCGGCCGGGCGGCGGTCGATGAGGTGCTGGCCGGCGCCCGTCCGCTCGCCCAGATGCTGTGGCTGCGCGAGACCGAGACCGGCCAGTTTGAAACGCCTGAGCGCCGCGCCGCGCTGGAAGCGCGCCTCGGCGAGGTGCTCGGCACCGTCGGCGAGGAATCGGTGCGAAAATATTATCGGCAGGATTTTTCCGACCGCTTGCGGCGGCTGTTTGATCGCGGCGCTGGCATCGCCGCGCCGCCGCTCGAGCGACGGGCCGGGCGGTCCTGGCAGGGCGCGAACCGCAGTCGCCGGCCTGGAGCGCTGGCCGCTCGCGCCGCTTCGACCGCGATCGGACGCCGGAACCGCTCGTTTCGGGCCAGCGCTACGAAGTGCTGAGCCCGCAATTGACGGCCAGCCCGCTCCATCGCGGCCACCGCAGCGCGGTTCCCCGCCGCGAGGCGCTGATCCTGAAGATGGCGCTCAACCATCCCTGGCTGCTGTTCGATCACCTGGAGGAACTCGCCGAGCTCGAATTCCGCCATGCCGATACCCAGCGGCTCAAGGCCGCGCTGATCGACATTTTCGCCCATTCCGACCGCCCACGATGCCGAAACAATCGACGCGGCGCTGGCCGCCCGCAATCTTGATCACGGAAATCACCCGGATCAGCCGGTCCATCACCACCCTGTCGGTCTGGGGGGCCCAGCCGGATGCCGCCCGCGACGATGTTTTGATGACATGGAAACAGCTTGTCGCCTTGCATCGGCAATGGCATTCCTTAATTAAAGAATTGCGAGACGCCGAGCTGGCATTGGGGCAGGATAGTACCGAGACGAACTACTCCTGGTTGCGGGACGTCAAGGATCGACTTTCGGCCATTGACGGCACCGAGGCGTTGATCGAGGGTTTCGGCGCTTCCTCCGGGCCGGCCGGTGCGGACGTTTTGAATGCGTCTATTTTGATGCGGGACGATGAAGCGCGGCGACGATCGAGAAGGCCGCAGGGGCCAGGCGCCTTCGCACGAACAGCAACGGGGGAGTTGACCGGGAATTGCGTTGAATTTCCCGTTGTTTGAAGAGATGTTTTGAAGGGTTAAGCGGAGCTTAAGTGCGCCGCGGCAACACTTCGGCAGTGATTCGGGCGGTGCCGGCGACGGCGCTGCCCTTTGCGCCGTAACGATCGTGGCCGCATGGATCGGCCACGGCGCAGCGGCGCGCACCAGCACAGGCCGCGTAAACCGGGCATGACGGTGTAACGCGCAGGCCCTCTGGGAGACACGGATGGCGAGCAAGACCAAGGTGGCGCAGCAGAAGGAAGAGCCGGCGGAGAAGGACACGCCGGAGACGCCGGACTCCCCGCTGCCGTTGCTCGACCTGTCGGATGCCGCCGTCCGCAAGCTGATCAAGACCGCCAAGAAGCGCGGCTATGTCACCTACGAACAGCTCAACGCCGTTCTGCCGTCGGAGGAGGTCACCTCCGAGCAGATCGAGGACATCCTGGCGATGCTCAACGAGATGGGCATCAACGTCGTCGAATCCGAGGAGGCCGACTCCGAGGAGGAAAATGGCGAGGAGGCCGAGGAGGCGGAGAGCGAAGGCGAGCTGGTCGAGGTCCAGCGCGCCGTCCCGGTCAAGCGAGACCCGGGAGCCGGCCGAACGCACCGACGATCCGGTGCGGATGTATCTGCGCGAAATGGGCTCGGTGGAACTGCTCTCGCGCGAGGGCGAAATCGCCATCGCCAAGCGCATCGAGGCCGGCCGCGAGGCGATGATTGCGGGCCTGTGCGAAAGCCCGCTGACCTTCCAGGCCATCATCATCTGGCGCGAGGAACTCAACAACGGCAAGGTGTTCCTGCGCGACATCATCGATCTGGAAGCAACCTATGCCGGCCCCGACGCCAAGGGCAGCCGGCCGGCGCAACGGTGAAGGCGACGGCAATCCGCAACGGCGCCGACCGGGCGCAATCCCGCGCCAATGGTGCCGGCCCGAATCGGCAGGCTGGCCCAGACGCCGGCGCCGCCGTCGGCGCCGGCCGGCGCCACGCCGTTCAAGGCCAAGCCGCGCCGGCAGCGAAGGCGCTGACGGCGAGGAGCAGCGCCGCCGACGGCGATCTCGACGATGACGACATGGAGGGTTCGCTCTCGCTCGCCGCGATCGAGGCCGAGCTGAAGCCGAAGGTGGTGGAGACCTTCGACACGCATCGCCGACAACTACAAGAAGCTGCGCCGCCTGCAGGACCAGGACATCGAGAACAAGCTCAAGAACCAGACGCTGTCGCCGGCCCAGGAGCGCAAGTACAAGAAGCTGAAGGAAGAGATCATCACCGAGGTGAAGTCGCTGCGGCTCAATCAGGCCCGCATCGACGCCCTGGTCGAGCAGCTCTACGACATCAACAAGCGCCTGGTCGGCTACGAGACCCGCCTGATGCGGCTGGCCGAAAGCTACGGCGTGTCGCGCGAGGACTTCCTGAAGAACTATCAGGGCTCCGAGCTTGACCCGCGCTGGCTCAATCGCGTCTCCAAATTGTCGCGCCAAGGGCTGGAAGAACCTGGTCGCCAAGGACAAGGACCGCATCAAGCAGCACCGCGCTGACGTCCAGACGCTCGCCGGCGAGACCGGACTTGAGATCCTGGAATTCCGCAAGATCGTGCACATGGTGCAGAAGGGCGAGCGCGAAGCGCGCCAGGCCAAGAAGGAGATGGTGGAGGCGAACCTGCGGCTCGTGATCTCCATCGCCAAGAAGTACACCAACCGCGGCCTGCAGTTCCTCGACCTGATCCAGGAAGGCAACATCGGCCTGATGAAGGCGGTCGACAAGTTCGAGTACCGCCGCGGCTACAAGTTCTCGACCTACGCCACGTGGTGGATCCGGCAGGCGATCACCCGCTCGATCGCGGATCAGGCGCGCACCATCCGCATCCCCGTGCACATGATCGAGACGATCAACAAGATCGTGCGCACCTCGCGCCAGATGCTCAACGAGATCGGCCGCGAGCCGACGCCGGAGGAACTGGCCGAGAAGCTCGGCATGCCGCTGGAGAAGGTGCGCAAGGTTCTGAAAATCGCCAAGGAGCCGCTGTCGCTGGAGACCCCGATCGGCGACGAGGAAGACTCCCACCTCGGCGATTTCATCGAGGACAAGAACGCGATCCTGCCGATCGACGCCGCGATCCAGTCCAACCTGCGCGAGACCACGACCCGCGTGCTGGCCTCGCTGACGCCGCGCGAGGAGCGCGTGCTGCGCATGCGCTTCGGCATCGGCATGAACACCGACCACACCCTGGAAGAGGTCGGCCAGCAGTTCTCGGTCACCCGCGAACGCATCCGTCAGATCGAGGCCAAGGCGCTGCGCAAGCTGAAGCATCCGAGCCGGTCACGGAAGCTGCGAAGCTTTCTGGATAACTGATCTCCACCAGCCTGAGGTTCTCGCCGCGCAGCGCGGAGCCCGAAGGGCTACGGCCAATGACTTAAAAACGGCGGGCCGCGGGCCCGCCGTTTGTGTTTGGCCGGTGCCGCGGCCGGTCATCCTTCGATGCACGCTCCGCCTTGGCACCTCAGGACGACGGATTTAGAGTGCAGCGCGGGTTAGCCCATCGGGTCCGCGCGTTGCGCGGCCCGAAGGCAGGCTCCGAAGGATCCCGGCCATAATCCACCTACTTCCCGTACGACGCCGGGCTACTGCTGTGGCCCGTGCGGTCACATTAGCCGAGGCAGCCATGCCGGACGCCGCTCCGGGGCGACGAGGTGCGGATCGAGGGCGTCGATCAGTTCGTCGCGCCGCGTTTCCAGCAGCGCGATCTGCCCGCGCGTCTGCCGCTCGGTGCCGGCGTCGCTGCCGAAAACGACGATCCCGCCGATCAGAAGCGTCAGCGCGGCGATCAACTGCAGCCCGCTCACGAAAAGGAGGCCGAAGAGCATCAGCACCAGCCAGGCGGCCCCGCCGATGATCGCGGCCTTGGACGCCAGATCGACCTTGCGGCATCCCGCGAGCGTGCGGTCGAGGTCCTCGATCCGGGCCTCGATCTCGCCGATCGCGTCGCGGCCGTCGGCGTGGGGGTGGATCGAGCATCATTGTCGTGCCCTACATTGTTCCGCGAAATTCGGGGTTGTTCTCCACCTGACAACGGCCATCGTAGCCCATCTCGCCGGGCCGACGCGATCATCAACCCCGTTCGCGCCCCGCGCAAGCGGGAACCTCGTGAA